>NZ_JAJUWT010000028.1 GCF_021390395.1 Saccharothrix sp. S26 | reverse complement strand
GGCCTCGCGGGTTGGGGGGGTGGGGGGGGGGGCGGGGGGTGGGGGGGGCGGGGGGGCGCGGCCCCCCGCGGCGGGTCAGGTCAGCTGGATGTAGTCCAGCTCCGCGTACCCGGTGCCGCCGGCGAAGTGGGGCGAGCCCTTCGCCAGGCGGATCACGTTGTAGCCGGCCCGCAGGGCGACCGCGGTGCTCACGGTGGAGCCGAACTGGCCCCACCCGGCCGTCGGCGGGTAGCTCACCGTCGACCAGGCGCTGCCGTTGTAGGCCAGGCCCTGCGTGGCGGTCGCGCCGGTGCCGTTGGCGTACCCGATGGTCATCGTGTAGTTGCGCGCGGTGGGCACGTTGACGACGAAGTCGACATAGCCGGCATTGCGCGGGTCGCCGGTGTTGTCGATGCGGCCGACGTACCCGCCGTTGGACGCGGAGGACGCGGACAGGCGCTCGGCGCGGAACACCGACGCGTTCTCCGCCTCGTACCGCTGCTGGTAGGACGGCACGCCGCTGGTCGGCTCGACCACGAGGTGGTACGACGCGGTGTCCGACATGTTCGCCACCGGCACGGTGATCTCGCCGTTGGTCACCGGGTAGGTGGTGTTGGCGATCGTGGTCGGTGCGGACACGTTGGTGAAGCGGCCGGATCCGGGCGTGGACTCCAGCCGGACGCGGACGGTGCCGCCGAGACCGCCCAGCCCGGTGACGCGGACGTTGTTCGTGCCGGACTCGTCGCCGAACACGACGTCGACCCGCTTGCGCGTGCTGTCGTAGGAGGCGAAGCCGTCCAGCCCGGTCTGGGCGCGCGGGGTGGTGCGCACCATGTTGCCCGCCATGTCGCCGTACCACTTGTACAGCCACCAGGAAGCGGTCGGCCGGCTGTTGTACGTCAGGCCGTTGACGGTGCCGTACTCGTACCAGAACGCCCGGTCGGCGGCCCACACCCCGGCGCGTTCGAGCTTGGCGATGTAGTTGGTGACGCGGCCGGGCACGTCGATCTCGGCGGTGGTGGCGTACTCGTTGATGAAGATGCGGCGCGGGCTGATCCCGAGCGACGACTCGATCGAGCGGTACTCGGCGACGTGCGCGGCGATGCCGGAGCTGCCGGACAGCTCGTGCCAGACGACCAGGTCGGGCAGGGTGTTGGTGGTGCGGGCGTTGGTGAGGAAGTCCCTCATCCGGGTCGGGTTCCAGTAGGAGTCACCGGGCCCGGCGACCGGGGTGACGGTGTCGCGGGCGCGGATGCGCTGCACGGTGCGGGTCCAGCCGGTGTTGAAGTCGCCCGCCGCCGCGGTGTTCCAGGTCCAGTCGGGCTCGTTCCAGATCTCCCAGGCGGTGATGTTGCTGACGCTCGTCGCGGCCAGCCGGTCGTTGACCATCTGGTCGACCTTGGCGAGCCAGTCGTCCCAGCCGACCCACCGGTAGGGGAAGTCGCGGTAGATGTCGGGCATGCGGATCACCTGCGCGGCTCCGACCCGGTCGGCCTGCGGCGCGACCAGGAGGGCGTCTCCGCCCGGCGGCTGGCCGTTGGGTGCCTGGCCGACCCGCGGCGGCGGCTGGGTGAGGGTGTGCGGCTTGATCGGCAGCAGCATCGAGTCCGGCGGCCGGTTGTTCTCGGCCAACGCGTACAGGCCGCCGGCGGCCACCCGCGTGACGGGCCGGAACGGCACGCCCGCGTCGACGACCAGCGTGCTGCCCGCCGCCTGGGCGGAGTGCAGGGGTAGTGCCACCAGGGTGGTGGCGGCGAGGGCGGAGACCGCTATCGCGGTCCGCAGTGTCGGCTTTGGCACCGTGCACCTCGTTCGGGGGTTGGGGGAGGGTGGGTCATCCCGTGGTCGTGGTCGGGATCCAGACGCGCATCGGACCGGGCGACCGGTTGCCCCACAGGAAGTAGGGGACGGCGGTGAGGCGGAGCGGGGCGGCGGCGGAGTCGGGCGTACCGGTCCGGTACAGCGCGTCGTCGCCGGGCGGCACGACCGCACCTCGCGTGGTCAGCGCGACGGGGACGTCGGGCAGGTCGGTCGGTTCGACGGCGGCGGCCGGATCGATCCGCACGTCCTCCAGCACCACGCCGGCGGGCAGGTCGGCCTGCTCGACGCAGTAGACGAGCGGGCCGCGGGCCAGCGCCACGCAGCCGCGCACGGCGTCCACGCGCGGGTGCGCGGTGACCACGCGGACCGGCATGGCCAGGTCGAGCGTGACGGTGGCGCCGCCCGACCAGTCCCGGCGCAACCGCAGGTAGCCGCCCTCGGGCACGACGTCGACCGGCACGCCGTCCACCAGCGCCGACGCCTCCGCGCACCAGCCGGGGACGCGCAACGCCAGCGTGAACGGGCCCGAGCCGGTCACGTCCAGCTCCACGCGGCCGTCCCACGGGTAGTTCGTGCGCGTGACGATCTCGGCCGCCTCGGTGCGCACGGTCCCCGCCGAGTACAGGTGCACCTGGACGCCGGTGTCGTCGGTCGTGGCGGTGTAGCCGTGCAGCGACGCGACCAGCCGCGCCAGGTTCGGCGGGCAGCACGCGCACGAGTACCACGGCAGGCGCTGCGACGGCGCGTCCTCGTGCGAGCCGTCGTGCCCGGTGCGCAGGTGCAGCGGGTTGGAGTAGAAGAAGCGCGTGCCGTCCGCCGACGTGGAGCCCGCCACCGCGTTGTACAGCGCGCGTTCCAGCTCGTCGGCGTACCGGGACTCGCCGGTGGCCAGCAGCATCCGCCAGTTCCACTGCACGCTGGCGATCGCCGCGCACGTCTCGCCGTACGCCCGGTCGGCGGGCAGCTCGTACGGGTCGCCGAACGCCTCGTCGCGGTGCCGCGAGCCCTGCGCGCCGGTGAGGTAGGTCTTGCTGCCGAACGCGTCGTCCCACAGCCGGCGCGCCGCGTCCAGCAACTCCTCGTCACCGGTCTCGACGGCGACGTCCACCACGCCCGCCAGCAGGTACAGCTGCCGCACGACGTGACCGGCCACCTCCTCGGCCCGCCGCACCGGGACGTGGTCCTGCAGGTAGGCCGAGCCGAACCGCTCGCCGTCGAGCAGGCCCTGGCCGCGCAGGTCGAGCATCCGGCGGGCCAGGTCCAGGTACGGCCGGTGGCCCGTCACCCGGAACAGCTCGACCAGCGCCGTCTCGACGCCGGGGTGCCCGTCGATGCCGGGCGGCGCGTCCGGGCCGCCGAAGCAGTCGACCAGCAGGTCGGCGAACCGCCGCGCGACCGCGACCAGCTCCGCGCCCACACCGGCCCGTGCGGCGGCGACGGCGGCCTGGATCAGGTGCCCGCCGACGTACAGCTCGTGGCTGTAGTGCAGCTCCTGCCACCGCCGTTCGGGCTTCACGACGGTGTAGTGCGAGTTCAGGTAGCCGTCGTCGCCCTGCGCCTTGGCCAGCAGCTCGGCCGCGGTGTCGACGAACGCCCGCAGCCGCTCGTCGCCCGGGTCCGAGGTGAGCTGCCACGCGGCGGCTTCCAGGGTCTTGTGCACGTCGGAGTCCGCGAACCACATGTTGCGGAACTCGCCGGTCACCTCGCCGGTGACCAGCCGCAGGTTGTCCAGCGCGCCGGAGACCTCCAGCTGCTCGACGCAGTGCGGCAGCGTGCCGGTGGCGTTGCGGCGCTGCCAGCGGCCGAAGAAGCCGTCGGCGGCGAAGGCGACGCCGTCGAGCGCGACCGGGCGCAACGCGGAGGTGGCGGCCGGTGTCGGCTGGACGGGACCTTGGTGCGCAGTCATGGGTGTTCCTTCCGAGCCCGTGACAGGTCAGCCCTTGAGGGCGCCCGAGGTGAAACCGCGTACGTAATGCCGTTGCAGCAGCAGGAAGACCACGACGCACGGCAGCGCCGACGTGACCACGCCCGCTTGCAGCGCCTCGAAGTCGACCGACCCGAGGCTGCCGGACTGCAGGTTGAACAGCGCGACCGGCAGCGTGAACTTCGCGCCGTCGGTGAGGAAGATCAGCGGCGCGACGAACTCGTTCCAGGCGGCCAGGAACGAGAACAGGCCGACCGTGACCACGCCCGGCAGCACACCGCGCAGCAGCACCCGCCACAACGCACTGCCGGGCGTGCAGCCGTCGATCAACGCCGCCTCCTCCAGCTCGCGCGGCAGCGCCTCGAACGAGCTGCGCATCATGAACAGCCCGAACGGCAGCTGGAACATCGCCAGCACCAGCCCCAGCCCGATCAGCGAGTCCTGGAGGCCGATCCAGCCGAGCAGGATGTACAGCGGGACCAGGATCGTGGTGTAAGGCACCATCAGGATCGCCAGCGTGACGATGAACAGCAGGTTGTGGCCGGGGAACCGCAGCCGGGCCAGCGCGTACCCGCCGAGCGTCGTCGCGACCACGGTGACCGCGACCGCGACGACCGCCACCACCAGCGTGTTGACCAGGTAGGTGCCCAGCCCGCTGCCGTAGTCGGCCAGCCGCTCGTAGTTGTCCAGGCCCCAGCCCGGCTCCCCGTCGGCGGCCCGCCTGCTGTTGACCGACGAGTACAGCGTCCACAGCATCGGCAGCAGGAACAGCACGGCCAGCGCCGAGCCCGTGACGTGGAAACCGGCGGTGCGCGCGCGTGACATGGCGCCCAACCTCCTTGCGGTGGGAACGGTCACCGGCCACGGCGCAGCAGCCGCAGCTGCGCGCCGTTGACGACGATGAGGACGGCGAGGATCGCCACGGACACCGCCGCGGCCCGGCCGAGGTCCTGGGACAGGAAAGCCTCGCGGTAGACGCTGATCACCACGGTGGCCGTCTCGTGCCTGCCGCCGGTGAGGATGAAGAACTGGTCGAACGCCAGCAGCGACCCGGTCAGCGACAGCACCATGGTCAGCGCGAGCGTCGGCCGCAGCAGCGGCAGCGTGACGCGCCACAGGATCTGCCACCGGTTCGCGCCGTCGGCCCGCGCCGCCTCGTAGAGCACCGGGTCGATGCTCTGCAGCCCGGTCATCAGGATCAGCATGTAGAAGCCCGCGAACCGCCAGGTGATCATGCCGACGGTGGACGCCAGCGCGTTGTCGGTGGAGCCGAGCCAGTCGACCGGGCCGAGCCCGAGGAAGTCGACCAGCCCGTTCAACGGCGACGCCTCGGTGTTGAACAGCCCGTAGAACAGCAGGCTGGTCGACGCGAGCCCGACCACGCTGGGCAGGAACAACGCCGTCCGGTAGGCGCCGACGCCCGGCCTCGCCTCCTGCACCAGCAGCGCGAGGCCGAACGCGACGAGACCGAGCACGACGGTCGTCACGGCCGTGTACTTCAGCGTGAACCCGATCGCCCGCAGGAACAACGGGTCCTGGAGCGCGCTGTAGTTCTCCACCCCGTTCGGGGCCGACGCGCCCAGCAGCGGCCAGTGGTTGAACGACATCCACACCATCAGCACCAGCGGGATGACGAACAGGACGACCACCAGCAACGCCATGGGACTGGCGTAGAGGATGCCCAGCCTGCGCCGCGCTCCCGCGATGGTCGCGCGGCGGCGACGGTCCGGCGGTGCGACCGGGGTCGGGGTGCGGGGTCGGGCCCGCGTGAGGGTGGCCATCGTCAGCTGCCGGCCAGGGACTCGGTGATGGTGCCGTTGTGCTGCTTCAGCGTCGCGGCGACGTCCTGCGAGCCGAACAGCGCGTCGGTGACCGCGGCCGTCCACGGGCCGTTGGTGTCGTTGAACGTCTTGCCGAAGTTCACCGAGATCGGCGTCTGCCCCTCGCTCGCGAGCAGGTTGAACACCCGCAGCCGGTGGTCCTGCTTGGCGTAGGCGTTGTCGGCGAGGTCGCTGCGCACGGTGATGTTCTTGTTCTTCGCCAGCACCTCGACCTGCGCCTGCTCGGACAGCGTCCAGGAGATGAAGTCCCACGCCGCCGCGGCCTTGGTGGAGTTGGCGCTGATGCCCAGCACGTCACCGCCGACGAACGAGGACCGGCCGCCCTTCGGGCCGGGGATCGGCGCGACGCCGATCTGCAGGCCGGGGCCTTCCTCCATGCCCTGCAACGCGGTCGCGCCCATCGGCTGGATGCCGATCTTGCCCTCGGCGAACAGTTGGGTCCACGTGGGACCGGACTCGTTCTTCGCCGACGCGGGCACGATGCCCTCCGCGGACATCCGGCGCATCGTGCCGTAGACGTCGGCGGCCGTGGCGCTGTCCAGCGTCGCGGCCGTGCCCTGCTCGTCCAGGACGGTGCCGCCCGCGGCCCAGATCATCGGCCAGGTGGTGAACAACATGCAGCCCGGGCACGCGCCGCCGAAGAAGTAACCGTCCACGTCACCCAGGGCGTCGATCTTCTTCGCCGCCTCGTAGATGCCTTCCAACGTGGTCGGCGGGTTCTCCGGGTCGAGCCCGGCCCGGCTGAACAGCACCTTGTTGTAGAACACCGCGGACAGGTCGATGTCGTGCGGCACGCCGTAGACCTTGCCCTGGTGCGTGGCGGCCTCCATGTGCGCCGGCGCGAGCTTGCCCTTGAAGTCCAGGGTGTCCACCCGGGCCGTGAGGTCGAGGTACACGCCTTTGGCCGCGTAGTTGGGCGCGTACACCACGTCCGCGGCGAGGATGTCGGGCAACTGCTTCGCGCCCGCGGCCGTGCCGACCTTCTGCTGGTAGGAGTCGGCCGGGAAGACGGTCAGCTCGACCTTGTTCTTGTGGCTCGCGTTGTAGGCGTCGACCAGGGTCTGGCTGAACGTGGCCGTGGGCGACCGCGTCCACATGGTGACCGTCGTGCCGTCGTCCACGGCGGTGGTGTCACCCGCGTCCGCGGCGGACGGTCCGCTCTGGCACGCGGTGAGGAGCAGCAGCGCCGCCGCCGCGGTGGCGAGCCGCCCGCGTGCGCGCAGCGGTGGAAGTGAACTCATCTGGGCTTCTCCTCGTGCGACCACGCGCCCGGCTCGGGCAGGACGGCGTGGGAGGGAAAATTAGGAAACCGGTTGCCTTGAGAACGTAGGGACGGGGTCGACCCGTGTCAAGGCTGAGTTTCGGGGCTGTGACGTGCTAATTCGTCAGAAGGCTCAGCAGCTCGGGCAGCACGGGGTAACCTTCGCCCATGCCGCCGAGGAAAACGAAGGAAAACGCCGGGTCGCCGGGCCGCCCGGCCACGATCAGCGACGTCGCCCGGTTGGCGGGCGTCTCGGTCGGCACCGCCTCCAAGGCGCTCAACGGCCGCGGGTCGCTGCGCGAGGAGACCCGGCGGCGGGTCCGGTCCGCCGCCGACGAGCTGGGCTTCCAGCCGAACACGGCCGCGCTCGCGCTCAACTCCGGGCGCACCTACACCGTCGGCATGATCACCACCGACACCATCGGCCGGTTCAGCATCCCGCTGATGACCGGCGCGGAGGACTCGCTCGGCGCGGGCCGCATGTCGGTGTTCCTGTGCGACGCGCGCGACGACCCGATCCGCGAGCAGTACTACCTGCGCACCCTGCTCAGCCGCCGGGTCGACGGCATCATCGTCACCGGCCGCCGCACGCAGGCCCGCGCGCCCATCGGCGTCGACCTGCCCGTGCCGGTCGTCTACGCGTTCATCAGCTCCACCGACCCGGACGACTGCTCGGTGGTGCCCGACGAGGCGGGCGGCGCGCGCAAGGCCGTCGACCACCTGCTGGCCCTGGGCCGGCGGCGGATCGCCCACGTCACCGGACCCGAGCACCACCACTCGGCGGCCGTGCGCGCGTCGGCCGCGGTGGGGCGGCTGGCCGAGTCCGGGCTGGACCTGGTCGGCCCGCCGCTGTTCGGCGAGTGGAGCGAGGCGTGGGGCAGGCAGGCGACGGGCATCCTGCTCGGCGCGGACGAGGGGTTCGACGCGGTGTTCTGCGGCAGCGACCAGATCGCGCGGGGCGTGGCCGACGCGTTGCGCGCGGCCGGGCGGCGGGTACCCGACGACGTGGCCCTGGTCGGCTTCGACAACTGGGACGTCATGGCCCTGGCCTGCCAGCCGCCGCTCACGAGCATCGACATGGAGCTGGAAGGGCTCGGCCGGACGGCGGCGGACCTGCTGCTGGCCGCCATCAACGGCCAACCCGCGCCCGGCAGGCACGTCAGCCCGTGCCGGCTGGTGCTGCGCGAGTCCACCGCCGTGCCGGTGCGGCCCGGTGCGACCCGGGTGGAGCAGGTCTAGCGCCACGAGCGCGGTCGAGTGGGCATCGTCGCCGCTCCTTGGACGTCCGCGCGGGGTGCGCGAGAGGGTGACCCGGGTCTCTTCTGTTAACGCTAACAGCGCTCGATGGCTCGACTCAAGAGTGATGGTCGCGGTTGTGGTGCGCGGGAAGTGTGTGGAGTGCTGGTCGGTGTTAGCGATAACAGGTGTGCGTGTCGTGGAGCCGCTGCACCCGAACGGGCGATTGCGACCCCGTGCAGTGGATCTTGCACGCTCCGTGGGCGAAGATGGGCCCGACACGAGCGCGTGTCGCTCCCCGAGGCGGCGTGACGCCCTGGCACGAACGGCGAGCCACCATGACTTCTGTTGCGGGCAACCTGCTGCCGCCGGCCACCGGCGGCCCGGACGTCCTCCCGTTCGACGCGGTGGCCGCAGACCCGCCGCCGGTGCCCGACCCCGCCGCGGGCCGAGGTCCGCGATGGCTGGACGAGTGGCTCGCCGCGAACCTGACCCGGGTGGTGTCCTGGCGGCGCACGCTGCACGCGAACCCCGAGCTCAGGCGCGCGGAGTTCCGCACCACGGCCACGATCGCGGCGGTGCTGCGCTCGCTCGGCCTGCACCCGCGCGTGCTGCCGACCGGGACCGGCGTGATCTGCGAGATCGGCAGCGGACCGCGCTGCGTCGCCCTCCGCGCGGACATCGACGCTTTGCCCGTGCCGGAGGCGACCGGCGAACCGTGGGCCTCCCGCGTGCCCGGCAGCTCGCACGCGTGCGGCCACGACGTGCACACCGCGATCCTGCTCGGCGCGGCGGCGGCGCTGGCCTGCGCGCCCTCGCTGCCCGGCCGCGTGCGGCTGCTGTTCCAACCCGCGGAGGAGGAACCGGGCGGCGCGCACGATGTGATCGCGGCCGGCGGCGTCGAAGGCGTGGAACGGATCTTCGGCCTGCACTGCGACCCGAAAGTGCTGGTCGGGCGGATCGGCACCAGGGTCGGACCGGTGACCTCCGCGTGCGACATGCTCGAACTGCGGGTGGGCGCCAGCGGCACCGGCCGGCGCAACGAGCTGAGCTCCGACGTCGTGCACGCGCTGGGCGTGGTCGCGACCGGGCTGCCCGCGATGCTGGCCCGCCGCGTCGACCCCCGATCCGGGACGGTGCTGGCGTGGGGCCTGATGGACGCGCCGGAAACACCCGCCGGCACGCCCCGCGAAGGCGTCCTGCGCGGCACGCTGCGCACCGGCGACCCGGTGGTGGGCGGGCAACTTCCCGCGTTGGTGCAGGAGATCGTCGGCTCGCTGCTGCGCCCGACCGGTGTGCGGTTCGACCTGGAGCACCTGCGGGCCGTGCCGGTGGTCGACAACGACCCCGCAAGCACGGCCCTGTTGCAGCAGGCGATCACGGCGGCGCTCGGGCCGCAGGCCCTCACGTCGACCACCCAGTCCACCGGCGGTGAAGACTTCGGCTGGTACCTGGAGCACGTGCCGGGCTCGTACGCCCGGTTGGGCACCTGGTCCGGCGAAGGACCGCAGGGCGACCTGCACCAGCCGACGTTCCACGCCGACGAACGCGCCCTGCCGGTCGGCGTGCGGGCCATGGCGCACGCGGCGCTGACCGCGCTGGAGGCCGGCTGAACCGGTCGTGGAGCCGTCGGGCTCCACGACCGGCGTTGCGGCGACGGCCTCACCGCACCGTTGCCCGCACACCTCCCGTCGAGCTGTCGAGGTAGTCCTTGAACTGCACGGTGACCGCGTGGGTGTCCGACGGCCAGTTCGGCACCGCGATCGTGCGGGTCCGGCCGTCACCGCCGCGCGCGGTCTGCGTGACGCGGATCGTGCCGCCGGCATCGGCCCGCGCGGGCAGGTAGGCGTCGACCGCGGTCAGGAACGGCAGCGTCGTGAACGGCGGCAGCACGACACCCGGCGTGGACGCCCGATCGCAGTTGTCGTCGAACGCGAACGCGGCGAGGACCTGGCGCAGCCGCGGCGACACGGCCGGTTCGAGCACGTTGACGCCGTTCAGCTCCAACCTGTCGCTGTCGGGCTGGTCGGACCACCACTCGCGGTTGCGGATGACGGTCAGCGCGCTGTGCGTCGGGCAGCGGTCGATGTTGTCGGTGATCCCACCCGGTCGCGACACCTGCAACCGCACGAACCGGTCACTGCGCTCGAACGGCTCGAAGTAGGAGTGGTAGGGGATCTGGCCGTCGCGCAGCACCACCAGCTCGTAGTGCTCGCGGCCGTTGACCCACAACGGGCCGAACGCGCCGTCCGGACCGGTCCGGACGCTGTGCCGGGGCTCGCCCACCCGCGCGCCGGTGCCGCTGTCGACCTCCCAGACCTGCACGACACCCTCGACGCCCGAGTTCTGCGGGTAGTACGTCGCCCGCCCGGCGATCCGGACCAGCGCGGGCACCTCCGGCACCACCCGGGTGGTCAACGCCGGCCTGCCGCGCAGGAACCGGTACATGTGGGCGAAACCGTCGGCCGACGTGGTCGTCTCGGTGTGGCCCAGCGTGGTCAGGTAGACGTTCGTCGCACCACCGATGGAACCGTTGGGCTGCAAACTGCCCCACAACGCGAGCGTCGGCACACCGCCGGGCAACGCGGCACTGGACCGCCCGTCGACGTTGACGTACCTGCGCACCGACGCGGCCCGTTCGGGCACGGAAAGGTAGGTGTGCAGGACGGTCGTGCCGCGCGAGTGCGCGATCACGTCCACCTTGGACGATCCGGTTCTGGCCTTGACGCCGGCGATGAACGCTTCGAGGCCCGCGATGGCGTGGTCGTTGGTCGGGACGCTCGTGTCGTACTCGAAGGCGTGCAACAGCGCGTCGGGGTAGCCGTTGCCGGAGAACCGCTTGGCGTTGGACTGCCACTGCTGGGCCGAACCCTGCTGGCCGTGCACGAAGACGATCGGGGTGAGCGACTCGGCGTTGGCGTGGGTCGGTGCGGCCGTGACCGCGGAGGCGAGGGCGACGGTCAAGGCTGCCATGATGATCCTCATCGGCCCGCTCCGATCGCGTCCGCCAGGTTCTGCCGCGCGTCGGCGGGCAGCAGGTAGCCGGCGTGCACGTTGGCCAGGTCAGTGGTGACGACCTGGTGCACGTAGTCGCCGCGCTCGGGGTAGAGCCGCGCCAGCGTCGCCGCGTCGAACGGCACGTGCGTGCCGAACAGCCGGCAGAACGTCTCACCGGAGTTGTCGCCGGTGTTGAGCGCCCGTGGCGCGGCCACCTGGGACAACCGGATGCCGCCCACGGCGAGCCCCAGCGCGTCGCGCTTCTTCGTGACGCCGTCCGCTTCGAACTCCAACGGCCGGGCGGTCGGCGGCGGCGTGCCGCGTTCGACCCACCGGCGCAGGTGGTCGTAGGAGGCGGCGGTGACGTGGTGCATCGGGACGTGGCTGAACGGCGGCCGGTCGCAGGCGTACTGGGGCGCGCCGCCGAGGTCGCGCTCGGAGATCGGAGCCCGGTACGCCTGGCCCTCGTAGCCGGAGTGCGCCGCGCCCGCGACCTCCCAGCGGCGGAACCGGTCGGTGTCGACCGGGCGTTGCGCGGTCCGCACGTCGGTCTCCGACAACACCTGGAACACCGGTTCCGCGCCGACCCGCGTCGGGGCCGTGCCGACGATGAAGCCGTAACCGTCGAACACCGGCCGCTGCTGCGGCAGGACGCGGTCGTACAGCACGGTCATCCGGGCCGCGGACTGCGAAGCGCCGATGGCCAGCAACGTCCGGGTCCGCAACCCACCCATGACCGCGCCCGAGTCGACCGCGCGACCGGCCTGCGTGAACACGTCGTAGGACAGCTCGTCGGCGCTGAACCGCCCGCCGCCGGTCACGTCGAGGCCGCCGTACCGGGCCGGGCTCCAGGTCTTGAGCTGGTCGACCCCGACCCGTTGCGCCGACACACCGACCCAGGCGTGGCCCGCGCGGACGGCGGAGTCGGCGTTCCACAGGGCGTCCAGGTCGTAGCCCGCGGTGACGTTCTGCCACTCGACCAGCGTGGTGCCGGTGAAGTTCCGGGCGTGCGCGGGGCGGCGCACGATGACGCGGGTCGTGTAGGGGACGGCGGTGGCGACCTTCGTGCCGTCGAGGGCGAAGGCGTCGGCCGCGCCGGAGAGGTGGAACTCCTCCTCGACGTAGCCGACGGCGCGGAGGTCGTCCGGCGTGGAGAAGAAGGGGTAGGTGTCCTCGATCCGGTCGGCCAGCCGGTTGCCCGGGACGGTTCCGGGCAGCGGGCCGACGACCCGTGGTGCTGGGGCCTGGGTCGTCGGTGTCGCGAAGGCGGGGATGGAAATCGGGAGGAGCAGACCGAGCGCGGCTGCGGCCAAGCCGAGACAGCGCCAGGGCGAAGGGGACATACCGGCTCCCACAGCGATGGGGGATGGGGATCATCGCCGACGGTAGCCGGCCGTTGACAGCGGGCACCAGGACGCGAACCGATCGTGAGACCGCTGTCGCAGCGAGGGGAGAGGTGGAGTGGGAGTCCGGGAAGCGCGGTTCGGTCAAACCCGGGGTTGGGTCCGGCTCGATTTGACATGGGGCCCTTACGGGCACTCCAGGCAGGCCAAAGCCGGGCAGGCATGGCGGATAAAGCGCCCGCCAAGCCTGCCCGGCTTCGACCAGCCTAAAGCACCCGAACCCATGTCAAATCGGGCCTCTGCGGTGGGGTGGCGGGTCCGATGGGGGCGGGTTGGGTGACGCTCGATCGGGGGAAGAGTGCAACCTTTGACAACCTGAACCGCATTTCTCACGTTAGCCGGATAAAACGGCCGGCCCGGCGGCGAGGAGGCATGGCGGTCAGGTGGGGGCGCGTCAGGTGCGTGGGGATGAGGGAGACGGAGGTGCAGAGGAGATGGGGCCTGGGTCAGCGTGCTGGAGAAGGATGGTGCGGGCGGCGGTTTCGGCCAGGGCGGGGTCCAAAGGTGCGCCGGTGAGCAGTTCCGCGTAGAGGGTGGACTCCACGATTCGCACGTAAAGGAATGCCACCTGGTCCAGCGCGGCGGTTGACCAGGGGCCCGAGTCGACCTCCAGCAGGATCTCCTTCTGCGCCGACACCGCGCGTCGGTGGACGCCGCTGGACGAGTTGAACAGGACCCGGGCGGCGGTCTCCGGTTCACCGCGCAGGAAGGCGCGGAACGGGCCCGCGGCGCGCAGTTCGGCCACGAACCGTCGCGTCACCTCGAGGACGCCTTCGACGCCGCCGTTCGTGCGTTCCCGACGGGCGCGGGAGAGGAGGCGGTCCGCCAGGGACCACAGGACGTCGGCCAGCAGGCCGTCGCGGCTGTGCACGATCCGGTACAACGTGGCGCGGCTGATGGCCAGGCTCGCCGCCAGGGCGTCCATCTCGACCCGGCCGTGCCGCAGGAAGAACAGGCAGGCGCCGCGCAGCACCTGGTCCTGGCTCACCACCCGCCGGGTGTCGGTCGACGCCACCAGCCGTCCTCGCTTCCGCCGGCGCGCCCGGCCGGTCCCAACGGCATCATCGCGCCCGTGCGGGCCCGGCCGCGAGACCCGAGGGGTTACTTCGCGGACGGGGCGGGTTCCTGGAACAGCACGGGAGGGGCGTCGCTCACCGGGCGCGGCGGGGTCGGCTCCTGGACGGGGGTCCACTGCTCGACGACCGGCTCCAGCTCGGGCACGACGTCCTCGACCACGGGCTCCAGGACCGGCGCGGCGGCCTGCACGGCCAGTTGCTGCTGGACCTGGCCGATCCACATCAGCCACATGGCCTCGTCGCGATGACCGCGGTACTCCGCCTTCAGGCCCGCCAACGCGCCGCGCACCCGCGCGGCGATCACCGGGTTCTCGCGCACGGCCGACCAGACGGCGCGCGCGGCGGCGTCGCGGGCCTTGACCAGGAGGCGGACCTGGTCGGTCAATTCCGGTGCGGGCAGGTTCGCCCACGCCGCTGCGATTCTCTGTGCCTTGGTCACGGTGCCATCCTTGTCGAGCGGACGGCGCGCGGTGGCCGTGACACGATGTTATCAAGCTCTCGTTTTTCGAGGTCAGCCCCAGGTCGCCCGGTGACGTTCAGACACCGCTCGGATACGTCTCGGGTTCGAACACGTCCACCCGGTCCGCGCGCAGGGGCCGCAGCGCGGTACTCCGGTCGCACCACACGAACGCGTCGTAACGCTCACCCGCGACCGTCGGCACGTAGTTCCCCCAGCGCTCCCGCTCGGGGTGGTAGACGACCCCGATGGCGCGGTGGGGGAGCACGGCGGTCAGCAGGTCCGGCCCGCCGGGGCGCGGGAACACGAACAGCGCCTCGGCGGGCGCGGTCCGGTGCAGCACGTCTTCCAGCGAACCGGGACGGGCCGGCGGCACCGGCGTGGACCGCGTGCCCGAACCCCACGCCTCAGCCGCGATCACGGTGCCGCGATGGGTGCCGAAGCCGACCAGCACCACCCGGGGGTCGCCGAAGCGCTCACGGGCGAGCTGACCCAGGTTGACCAGCCCGGACGCGGCCATGTCGGTGGCACGGGCGTCGCCGACGTGGGTGTTGTGCGCCCAGACGACCGCCTTCGAGTCGGGCCCGTGGTGGTCCAGCAGCCGGTCCAGGATCTCGTCCATGTGCCGGTCCCGGACGTTCCACGACGACTGCCCGCCCAGCATCGCCCGGTAGTAGCGCTCGGCGCCGGCGACGACCTCGGCGTTCTGCCACGCCCCGAACCGACCCGCGCCGCCGGCCGCCCTGTGCCGCAGCCGCACCAGCAGGTCGACCACCTCGTTCTCGCAGCCCTCGGGCACGAACCGGGTCGACATCGCGTACTGCCGCGGGTCTTCGCCGTGCGGCTCGAAGCACCGGTACGCGGCCAGCGCCGCGGGCACCTCGCGCGGGTCGTGCTCGCGCAGGTGGGTCAGGACCGCGCGCAACGACTCCCACAGCGAGTAGACGTCGAGGCCGTGCCACGCGACCCGCTCCCGCGGCGCCAGGCCGGCGTTGTGGGCGCGCAACCACCGGCAGAAGTCCACGACCTCCTCGTTCGCCCACATCCACGTCGGCCACCGGTCGAACGCGGCCAGCGCGACCCGCGGATCCTCACCGAGGCCGCGCACGGCCCGGTCGACCCGGTCGCACGCGGGCCAGTCGCCCTCCACCGCCACGAACGAGAAGCCCTTCTCCGTGATCAACCGCCTGGTCAGCGCGGCACGCCAGGAGTAGAACTCGTGGGTGCCGTGGCTGGCCTCGCCCAGCATCACCACCCGCGCGTCGCCCACGCGGTCCAGCAGCACGTCGAAGTCGCCCGCGTCGCGCAACGGCACGGCCCGCGCCGCGACCTCGTCCCCGTAACGGCTCATGGCACCCCTTCGCCTACCCGACGCCCGCGGGGGCAAACCGCTCGGCGATCGCAAGGCAGTCGTCAGGTGCGGACGGGCGAGGTGGTGGGAGGCTCGTCGGCGTGACGGCCGGCCACGACACGGTTGTCCTGGTCGTCCAGGACGGGGACGCGACCTCGCCCGACGAGGTCGCCCGGTGGCTGCGCGCACACCTGGAGGGCTGGCCCGGGTTCGACGTGCTGCTGGTCGGCCTCGTGGTCGGCGAGCTGTACGACAACGCCCACCGGCACGGTTCGCCGCCGTACGTGGTCGAGCTCGTGCTGGACCGGTGGCGGCAGGCGCTGGTCGTCAGCGTGCGCGACCGGGCGGTGCGCCGGCCCGTGCCGTGGCGGTCGTCGGCCGGGTTGACGCTGGTCGACGGGCTGTCGGCGCGCTGGGGCGTGCTGACGCAGGCGAAGTTCACCACGGTGTGGGCCGAGCTGGTCTTCGAGGACTGACCGCACCGCCCGATCGTGGTGCATGGACGTCACGGCACCGGGAAGACAGCCACGGTGGAACTCCTCGGCATCGACCCCGTGCGCACGGTGGGCGGCCTCGCCAAGGGGCTGGTCGAACTGGCCCTGGCGCCGCTGGAGCAGACCGCCGTGCCGCGCCGCGACCGCCGCAAGGTGTGGTCGTGCCCGGGGCGGCTGCACATCGAGGCGCACGGCGTGCACGGCCCGCGCGGCAAGCAGGTGGCCGAGCGCGTCGAACGCGCGCTGGAGGGCCACCCCGGCGTGCGCTGGGCCAGGGTGAACGCCCCGTCCGCCCGCGTGATCGTGGCCGTGGACGACCCCGCGCCGGCCACGAAGGACCTGGTCGCGCTGGTGCGCCGGGCCGAGGTCGAGCCCGCCACCGAGGACGAGCGCCTGGTCGAGGACGAGCTGCACCACCCGGCGGACGGCCTCGAGGGCACCCGGCTGCTGCCCACGCTCGCCGCCGACGCCGCGGGCCTGGCGCTGGCCGCCATCACGAAGATCGCGCCCTGGGCGCCGGTCCCGGGCGAGCTGGGCGCGCTGATCGCGGCCGTGGACCTGCACCCGAAGCTGCGGGAACTGGCCGCCGGACGGCTCCAGGGCCGCGAACGCGCCGACGCGGCCACGTCGGTGGTCGCCGCGCTCGTGCAGGGCCTCGCGTCACGCGGTGGCAGCACGGTGCTGGACATCGCCCAACGCGTGCAGCAGTGGCGCGAGGTCAAGGCGCACGAACGGGCGTGGTGCGCCGCCGAGGCGGACCTGATCGACGGCCCGGACGACGCCGAGGCCGAGCCGATCGCGGTCGAACGGCCGCGCCCGTTCCCCGAGGGGCCCGCGGACCGCTACGCGCGCCGGGCGTTGGCGGCGGGCGCGGCGGCGACGGTGGGCGCGATCCCGTTCACCGGGCTGCGCCGGGCCGCCGCGCTGGGCGTGGCGAGCCTGCCGAAGGCGCCGGCGGTCGGCGGGGCCGCGTTCGCCGCCCAGCTCGGCCGCGTGCTGGCCACCAGGAACGCGCTGGTCATGGAGCGCTCCGCGCTGCGCCGCCTGGACGCGGTCGACGTGCTGGTGCTCGACGAGGCCGCGCTCGGCTCGGGTCGGTCGGTGCTCGCCGACCTCGTGCCGTTGGCGGGCACCGCGCCGGCGGACGCGGCCGAGCGGGCGTTCGCGCTGTTCGACCCCGAGGACCCGACGGCGGTGCGGCGGGACGGGGACTGGGCCATCGGCCCCATCGACCGCCTGGACCCGCAGGGGCGCAGGGGTGTGCGCGAACAGCGTGAGCTGGCCGGTCACGCGGCCGTGCTCGGCCTGATCGACAAGCGCAGGTTGCAGGCCGTGCTGGCGGTCGACGTGGAGACACCGCCCGTGGTGGAAGCGCTCGCGTCGGCCGCCCGCGAGGCGGGGTTGCGCCTGGTCGTGGCCACGGACCGGGACCACCCGCCGGTCCGGTGCGCCGACCAGGTCGTCCCCTCCGGCCACGGCCTGGTCGGGGCGGTGCGCGAACTGCAGGGCGACGGGCACGTGGTGATGCTCGTGTCGGACCACCGCCGCGCGCTCGGCTCGGCGGACTGCGGCGTGGGCGTGCACCGCGACGGCCGGCCGCCGCCGTGGGGCGCGCACGTCGTCGTCCGGGACCTCGACGCGGCGGTGCTGCTGGTGGAGGCGGTGCCGGCCGCCCGCCGGGTGACCCGGGACGCGATCATGCTCGCCCAGGCCGCGAGCGGCATCGGGGCGGTCAGCGCGCTGAGCACGCGTGGCCCCGCGCCCGCCCGGAACGCAGCACGTGCGGTCGACGGGGCGTCGGCGATCGCGTTCGCGGACGGCGTGTGGCGGGCGAAGCGGCTGCCCGGCGGCCGTGCCGTCGTCGCACCGGCCACGTCGCAGCCGTGGCACCTGATGCCGGCGGACGTGGTGCTGGACCGGCTCGGCTCGGGTCGGGACGGGTTGGCCGAACGGGAGGCGCGGCGCAGGCGGCGCACGTCGACCGGGCGGCAGGCCGTCGGCACCAGCCTGGGCAGCGCGTTCCTGGCCGAGCTGGCCAACCCGCTCACGCCCGTGCTCGCGGGCGGTGCGGCCGTGTCGGCGGCGGTGGGCTCGCCGGTCGACGCGGCGCTGGTGGCCGGGGTGGTCGGCGTGTCGGCGTTGGTCGGCAGCGTGCAGCAGGTCGTCACCGACCGGGCGCTGGCCACGCTGCTCGGCCGGTCCGCGGTGCGCGCCGCGGTGGTGCGCGACGGCCGGGACCGCGAGGTGACGGCGGACGAGCTGGTGCTCGGCGACGTGGTGCGCCTGGCCGCGGGCGACGTGGTGCCCGCCGACTGCCGCCTGCTCGACGGCGACGGGCTGGAGGCCGACGAGTCGTCGGTCACCGGCGAGTCCCTGCCCGTGCCCAAGGACCCGGCCCCGGTGGTGGCCGCCGACCCGGCCGACCGGTCGTCCATGCTCTACGAGGGCACCACGATCGCGGCGGGCGAGGCGCTGGCCGTGGTGGTGGCGACCGGTGACGCCACGGAGGTCGGCCGCGGCATGGCCGCGGCCCGCCGCACCACGCCCACCACGGGCGTCGAGGCGCGGCTGGCCGACCTGACCCGCAAGACGCTGCCGGTCGCGCTCGGCTCGGCGGTGGCGGTCACCGGCGCGGGGCTGCTGCGGGGCGTGCCGCTGCGGCAGAGCATGGGCGCGGCGGTGAACCTCGCCGTCGCCTCCGTGCCCGAAGGGCTGCCGTTCCTGGTCAACGCGGCGCAGCTGGCCGCGGCACGGCGGCTGGCCGAGCATGGCGCGCTGGTCCGCAACCCGCGCACCATCGAGGCGCTGGGCCGGGTCGACGTGCTGTGCTTCGACAAGACCGGCACGCTGACCGAGGGCAGGCTGACCGTGAGCCGCGTCGACGACGGCCGCCGCGGCGCGGACCTCGACGAGCTGGACGACGCGCTGCGCCGGGTCCTGGCCGCCGCCGTCCGCGCCACGCCCGCCGCCGACGACCCGGACGACCTCGCGCACCAGACCGACCGCGCGGTGCTGGAGGGCGCACGGCGGGCGCGCGTCGACCCGACGACCGGCGCGCGGGGTTGGACGCCGGTCGAAGCGCTGCCGTTCGAACCGTCGCGCGGCTACCACGCGACCGCGGGCAGGGTAGGCGAACGGCTGGTGCTGAGCGTGAAGGGCGCGCCGGAGACGGTGCTGCCGCGCTGCGACGCCGATCCCCGGGAGCTGCGGCGGCTGGAGCGGCGGGCGGCGCGGCTGGCCGGTCGCGGCCACCGGGTGCTGGCGGTCGCCGAACGCGCCGGCTTCGACGGCGACGCCGTGACCGACGACCACGTGAAGGACTTAACGCTGCTGGGTTTCGTCGCGCTGGCCGACCCCGTGCGCGACGGCGCGCCACCGGCCGCGGCGAAGCTGCGCGAAGCGGGTGTGCGGATCGTGATGATCACCGGCGACCACCCGGCCACCGGCGAGGCGATCGCCGGCGAGGTCAACGGCGACGACGACCTGACCGTGGTGACCGGGTCGCGGCTGGACGAGCTGGCCGACGACGAGCTCGACGCCCTGCTGCCGACGGTCGACGTGATCGCCCGCTGCACCCCCGCGCAGAAGGTGCGGATCATCGAGGCCTACCAGCGGCTGGGCCGCGTGGTCGCGATGACCGGCGACGGCGCGAACGACGCGCCCGCGATCCGGCTGGCCGACGTCGGCATCGCGCTGGGCGGGCGCGGCACGCCCGCCGCCCGTGCCGCCGCCAACCTGGTGGTGACCGACGACCGGCTGGAGACGATCATCGCGGCGCTGGTGGAGGGCCGCGCCATGTGGGCGTCGGTGCGCGAGGCGCTGGCGATCCTGCTGGGCGGCAACCTCGGCGAGATCGCGTTCAGCGTGCTCGGCTCCGCGCTGACGGGTCGGTCACCGCTGACCGCGCGGCAGTTGCTGCTGGTCAACCTGCTGACCGACCTCGCGCCCGCGCTCGCCATCGCGCTGAGCGGGCCCGCCCGCGAGTCCGTGCCCGACCTGCTGCGCGAAGGACCGTCGTCGTCCCTGGGCGACGCGCTGACCAGGGACATCACCGCCCGCGCGATCACCACCACGCTCGGCGCCACGGCGGCGTGGACGGCGGCCCGCCTCACCGGCCGCGCCCGCCGGGCGAGCACGGTGGCGCTGGCCGCACTGGTCGGCACCCAGCTCGGCCAGACCCTGGTCACCGGCGGGCTGGACCGGTCGGTGCTCGCCGCGAGCCTCGGCTCGGCCGCCGCGCTCGGCGCGGTGATCCAGACCCCCGGCGTCAGCCGGTTCTTCGGCTGCACGCCCCTGGGCCCGGTCGGCTGGGGCATCGCGCTGACCAGCGCCACCGCGGCGAACGTCCTCGGCCTGGCCCTGAACCCGCTCGTCACTCGACGTGCTGGGTGACCGTGCCGCGCACGAAGTGCCGCTGCGCCACCAGGAACAGCAGGACCATCGGCACGGTCGCGATGGCGCTCGCGGCCAGCACCAGCTCCCACTGCTCCTCACCGCCCTCGCCGAACCGGTCCAGCACCGCCTTCAACCCGCGCGGCAGCGTGTACAGCTCCGGCTCGCGCAGGTAGATCAGCGGCTTGACCAGGTCGGTCCACGCCGCCTTCAGCTCGAACACGAACACCACCACCAGGCCCGGCTTCGCCAGCGGCAGCGCCATCGAGGTGAACAGCCGCCACGCGCTCGCGCCGTCGACCTTCGCCGCGTCGAACACCTCGCTCGGCAGGCCCAGGAAGAACTGGCGCAGCAGGAAGATGTAGAACGCCGAGCCGAACAGGTTCTGCGCCCACAGCGGGATCTGCGTGGTGGCCAGGCCCAGCGCGTGCCACTCCAGGTAGACCGGCACCATGGTCACGGCCGCGGGCAGCATCATGGTCGCCAGCACCACGCCGAACAGGGCGTTGCGGCCGGGGAACCGGAACATCGCGAACCCGAACGCCACCAGGGCGCTCGTCGCCGTGGCCGCGACCGCCGCCGCCAACCCCACCGCGACGCTGTTGCCGATCCACGTCAGCAGCGGCACCGCCCGCCACACCTCGACGTAGTTGCCCGGCGAGAACGGCCGGGGCAGCAGCGCGTTGTCGAACACGTGCGCCCGGTCCTTCAACGACGCGCTGACCAGCCACCAGAACGGGTAGCCGAACGCCAGCGCCACGACCAGCAGCGCCGCCCACACCCCGACCCGCTTCACGACCGCTCACCCTCGTAGTGCACGTACCGCCGCGACAACCGCACCTGCACCGCCGTGATCACCGCGATCACCACGAACAAGCCCCAGGCCAGGGCCGACGCGTACCCCATCCGCAGCGACCCGAACGCCTCCTGGAACAGGTGGATCACGTAGAACAGCGCCGCGTCGCCCTCGGCCGACTGCTTCGCCCGCGCGCCGAAGAACATCGCGTACGCCTCGGTGAACACCTGCAGTGACGCGATCGTGTTGACCACGGCGGTGAAGTACACCGTGCCGCTGATGCCGGGCAGCGTCACGTGCCAGAACTGCCGCCACGGGCTCGCGCCGTCCAGCCGCGCCGCCTCGTACCGCTCGACCGGCACGCGGGTCAGCGCCGCCAGGTACAGCACCGCCGTGCTGCCGACCGTCCACAGGCTCATCACCACCAGCCCCGGCTTGATCCACACCGGGTCGGTGGTCCAGTTGGGGCCCTGGAACCCGAACCAGCCCAGGAACCCGTTCACCGCGCCGTGCTGCCCGTTGAGCAGCAGCAGGAACATCGCCGCCAGCGCCACCGGCGGCGTCATCACCGGCAGGTACAGCACGGTCCGGAAGAAGCCGCTGCCGCGCCCGGCCCGGCGCAGCAGGCTCGCCAGGCCCAGTGCCAGCACGATCTGCGCGGGCACGTGCAGCACGGTGAAGAACACCGTGTTCCACAACGCGGTGCCGACCCGTTCGTCGACCAGCGCCTCGCGGTAGTTGTCCAACCCGACGAACGTCGGCGGCTTGAGCATGTCGTAGTGGGTGAGCGAGAGCCACAGGCTGAACAGCATCGGCCCCGCGGTGAACGCCACGAACCCGATCACCCACGGCAGCAGGAACAACCACCCGGCCCGCGCTTCCCGCCCGCTGACCGTCACGGCCCCGCGTCGAGCCCGTCGGGCCCTGCCGACCACCACCGCGCCCTCCGCGCGCCCACCTCGTTCGCCGACCACCACGGCGCTACCTCCCGCTCACCCGCTTGAGCGCCCGTTCCGCCTCGCGCTGCGCCTGCGCCATCGCCTCCCGCGGGCTCTGCTGCCCGACCAGCACCCGGTTCACCGCGCCCTCCCAGGCGCGCACCAGCTCGCTCGCGGCCGGGCTCGGTGGCAGCGCGAACGCCTCGTCCTGCAACGACAGCACCACCGGCACGCCCCGCTCCAGGATCGGGTTGCCCTTCGGGTCGAACACCTCCCGGAAGATCCGCTCGTCCGCGACCCGGTCCGCGGTGAACGTGCCGCCGTAGGGCCGCCCGGCCTTGGTCAGCGCGTCCCGCCGCGCCGTCGCGGCCGTGACCCAGGTCTGCGTGTCGGTCATCGTGACGAGGAACCGGCAGGCCAGGTCGGGGTGCCGGGCACCCTTCGGGATCGCCCACGCCTGCCCGCCCGACTCGGTCAGCACCCTCCCCTCGCGGTCGGTGAACGGCATGATCGTCACGTCGGCGTCGGGGGAGTTGGTCGCCAGCGTGTTGATGTACCAGGAGTCCATCGGCATCGCGGCCAACTGACCGGTCACGTACTGGTTGTTCGCGCCGAACTGGTCGAACGTGTCGCGCGACGCCTTGAACGACGCCCAGCCGCCCTGCCGGGCCACCAGGTCGGTGGTGTGGCGGACCGCCTCGACCACGCGCGGGTCGTCCAGCCGGGCGTCGGGCCCGATCAGCTCGGCCCCGTTCGCCTTGGCCCACAACGGCAGGAACTCGGGCACCTTCGGGTCGAAGCCGATGCGCTCGACCCGCCCGTCGTCGACCTTCTTCAGCCGGTCGGCCAGCGCGCCCATCCCGGCCCAGTCGGAGGTGGACAGCGCCGCCGGGTCCAGGCCCGCGGCCCGCACCACCGGGTTGTTGACGATCATCAGGCGGACGCTGGAGAACTCCGGCAGCCCGTACACCCGGCCCTCGTAGGTGACCTGGCGCAACGCCGCCTCGCGGAACCGGCCGAGGTCGACGCCGTGCTCGCGCACGCAGGCGTCCAGGCTCTGCACCGCGCCACGCGCCGCGTAACCGCCGAGCTTGCGCCGCTCGGCGTAGACCAGGTCGGGTGGGTCGCCCGCGGCCACCGCGGACAGGAACTGCTGCTCGTCGAACGCGCCCTCGCTGATCCGCAGGTCGACGCCCGGGTTGGCGGCGCGGAACACCGCCACGCGGGCGGTCGCGTGCTCGTCGGGCAGCCCGAAGCCCATGGTGACCAGCGCGCCGGAGTCGTCCGAGCCGAGCCCGCCGCAGCCGGAGACCACGAGCGCGGTCGTGACCAGCACCGACGTGACCAGCAGCCCCCGCATGCCCGCCTCCCCGCGCCCGACGTCGCCGGCGACGTCACCGAGTCGGTTCCCGTCTTGGCCGCCCGTCACACCAGGGTCGCCCGGTTGGCGCAAGGCCGAGCGGGTGACCGCGGAAGGGGTGGGCCCACCGCCGGACCGGCGGCCGGCTCGTACCAGAATCGGCCCGTCACGCCACCGAGCCCGGGAGGTCGGCCCACCCATGAGTCCCAGCGCATCACCCGTCGGCCGTTGGGTGCACACCTGGGTGTCCGCACCGCAGCTGACGGAGCCGGACAACCTGCCGCCCGCGCCGTTCACCCGCGCCGGCCTGGTGCTCGCCGACGCCACGTTGCGGCAGACCGCGCGCGTCACCATCGGCGGCGACCGGCTGCGGTTGCGGTTCTCCAACGCGTTCGGCGGCGCGGTGCTGCCCATCACGGCCGTCACGGTGGCGCGGCCGGTCGGCGGCCGGGCGGGGGTGGCCGCGATCGAGCCCGGGTCGGCCCGCCCGGTGACGTTCCACGGGCGCGCGAGCGTGGTCGTGCCGGTCGGGGCGCAGGTCGTGTCGGACCCGCTGGACTTCCCGGTCGGGCCGGAGGCCAACCTGACCGTGACCGCGCACCTGGCCGACGGGCAGGCGTCCGACCTGGTCACCTCGCACCCCGGCTCGCGGACGACCTCGCACCTCGCGGCGGGCGACCACGTCGACGCCGACGACCTGACGGGCGCGACGACCACCGACCACTGGTACTTCCTCAGCGGCATCGAGGTGTGGTCGCGGCGCGCGGGCTCGGCCGTCGTCACGCTGGGCGACTCCCTGACCGACGGGCGCGGCTCCACCACCAACGGCAACGACCGCTGGCCGGACCGCCTGTCGGCCCGGCTGCGCGCGCACCCCGCCACCGCGGACGTCGCCGTGCTCAACCAGGGCACCGGCGGCAACCGGGTGCTCAGCGACGGGATCGGGCCGAGCGCGCTGGCCCGGTTCGACCGCGACGTGCTGGCGCAGAGCGGCGTGGCGTGGCTGGTGCTGTTCGAGGGCATCAACGACCTCTGCACCGCGCACGCGACGGCCGCCGCGCAGGAGCAGGTCGTCAACGACCTGTGCGCGGCCTACGAGCAGATCGTGGTGCGCGCCCACGCGCACGGCATCGCGGTGTACGGGGCGACGCTCACGCCGCTGGGCGGCAACGAGGCCTACGACGACCCGGACGGGCACCGTGACGCCGCACGTCAGGCGGTCAACGAGTGGATCCGCGCGGCCGGGGTGCTCGACGCCGTGCTCGACTTCGACGCGGCGGTCCGCGACCCGCACGACCCGCGCCGGCTGCTCGCCGCCTACGACGAGGGCGACCACCTGCACCTGACCCCGGCCGGGTACCGGGCGCTGGCCGACGCCGTGCCGCTGGAGCTGTTCGCTCCGTCCAGATGAGACGCATCGGCGACACCCGTTGCCACGCAAATGTTTCGTAGTCGTCCACACTCGTGAACGTCGACAGTGGACGGCCGTTTTTCCTTGCCCGGTGCGTCGGAGGCGACATAGTTTGGCGGGGCAACCGCTGTCGCACCGGGAGGAACCTGCGAATGACCGGCGTGCACCCCGCGTGGCTCCCCACCTCCGCGTTCCGGCCGATCGGCTCACGGCGGGTCCGCGTCCTCGGGGACGGCCCGGTCGTCGGCACGGTCCGCGCCGAGGTCGCGGCGGCGACGGCCGGGCACGGCGGCGCGCTGGTCGACGACGGACCGGCCGACCTGGAGCTGGTGGTCGCGTCGGACGCCGGTGAGACCGACCCCGAGGCGTTCGTGGTGGGACGCGCGGGCGCGACCACGGTGGTCCGCGCGATCGCCGGGGTCGGGCTGCTGTACGGCTTGCACCACGTGGTGCGGCAGGGCGAGTCGGCGTTCACCGGCGAGTTCCCGGCGCGGCGCCACGCCCCGCGGCAGGCGGTGCGGATGCTGGACCACTGGGACAACGTCGACGTCCACCCGGTGATGGGGCAGGTCGAACGCGGGTACGCGGGCGGGTCCATCTTCTACGCCGACGGCGTGGTCCGCGCCGACCTGTCCCGGGCCCGTGCCTACGCGCGGCTGCTCGGCTCGATCGGCGTCAACCGGGTGGGGTTGAACAACGTCAACGTGCACCGCACGGAGGCGACGCTGCTGACCGACCTGCTGCCCGAGGTGGTGCGGCTGGCCGACGTGTTCCGCCCGCACGGGATCAGGGTGCACCTGTCGGTGAGCTTCGCCGCGCCGATCACGCTCGGCGGCCTGCCCACGGCCGACCCGCTCGACCCGGCGGTGGGGCAGTGGTGGGCGCGCACGACGGCCGCGGTGTACGCGGCGATCCCGGACTTCGGCGGGTACGTCGTCAAGGCCGACTCCGAGGGCCAGCCCGGACCGTTCGACTACGGCCGTGATCACGCCGACGGCGCGAACGTGCTGGCCCGCGCCCTCGCGCCGTTCGGCGGCACGGTGTTCTGGCGGGCGTTCGTCTACGACCACCACCAGGACTGGCGCGACCGCTCGACCGACCGGGCCCGTGCGGCGCACGACAACTTCGCCCCGCTGGACGGCGCGTTCGAGCCCAACGTGGTGTTGCAGGTCAAGGCCGGTCCGATGGACTTCCAGGTGCGCGAACCGCTGTCGCCGGTGATCGCCGCCATGCCGCGCACCCGGCTCGCCGTCGAGCTCCAGGTCACGCAGGAGTACACCGGGCAGCAGAAGCACGTGTGCCACCTCGTGCCGCAGTGGCGCGAGGTCCTCGGTTTCCTCCCGTGGGGCGAGGGCGGGGCGACGGTCGCGGACATCGCCGCGGGCCGTGCGGACGGTCCGGCCGGCGGGGTGGTGGCCGTGTCGAACGTGGGCGACGACCCGTTCTGGACCGGGCACCCGTTGGCGCAGGCCAACCTGTTCGGCTTCGGCCGGCTCGCGTGGGACGACCGGCTCGTGCCGGAGGCGGTGCTGGACGAGTGGATCGGCCTCACGTTCGGGGACGTGGAGGGGGTCCGTGCGGCGTTGCACGAGGTGATGGGCGGGTCGTGGCTGACCTACGAGCGGTACACGGCCCCGTTGGGCGTGGGGTTCATGGTGAACCCGGCCGACCACTACGGGCCCAACGTGGACGGCTACGAGTACTCGAGGTGGGGCACCTACCACTTCGCCGACCGCGACGGCGTGGGCGTCGACCGGACGCGTGCCACCGGCACCGGCTTCACCGGCCAGTTCCCGGCACCGTGGCGGGACGTGTACGAGTCGGTGCAGACGTGCCCGGACGAGCTGCTGCTGTTCTTCCACCACGTGCCCTATGGGCATGTGCTGCGCTCGGGGAAGACAGTGATCCAGCACATCTACGACACCCACTTCGCCGGGCGCGAGGAGGTGTGCCGGATGGTGGAGACGTGGTCGCGGCTGGCGGGCCTGGTTCCGGTGGAGGTGCACGAGCGGGTGACGGAGTTGCTGTCCGAGCAACTGCGGTGCGCCACCGAGTGGCGTGATCAGGTGAACACGTACTTCTGGCGCAAGTCGGGTGTGCCGGACGCGCGCGGGAGAAGGATCTACTAGGTGTTCTGTCCTGTGAGGTTGGGGACGCGGGTGGCGGGTGGTTGGCCTGCGAGTGCGGTGTGGCCGCGGTGGTGATTGTAGGTGTGTAGCCACCGCGGCAGTGCTTCGCGGCGTTCGGTTTCGCTGCGGTATGCCTGGGCGTAGGCCCATTCGTCGAGCAGGGTGCGGTTGTAGCGTTCGACCTTGCCGTTGGTCTGGGGCCGGTAGGCGCGGGTGCGTTTGTGGGTGATGCCCGCCTGGGTGAGGGTGTCGCGCCACAGGTGTGAGCGGTAGCAGGAGCCGTTGTCGGTCAGTACCCGTTTCACGGTGATGCCAGCGGCCTGGAAGAACGCGTTGGCCCTGGTCCAGAACGCGGCGGCGGTCTGTTTGGTCTCGTCGGGCAGGATTTCGGTGTAGGCCAGGCGGGAGTGGTCGTCCACGGCGTTGTGCAGGTAGGAGTAGCCGAGGTTGGGGCGGCCGTGGACCTTGCGGGGCCTGCCGGGGTCGCGGTGGGCGGAGCTGTTGCGTCCACCCGCGGCCCGGCCGTGGACTTTGTGGCCGCCGCCGTCGGGGATGTTGCCCAGCTTCTTGATGTCGACGTGCACCAGATCGCCCGGTGCGGCGTGTTCGTAGCGGCGCACCGGCGCGGCGGTGGCCCGGTCCAGGTGCGCCAGGCGGGCCAGGCCGAAGCGGCGCAGCACCCGGTGCACCGTGGAGGGGTTGAGCCCCAGCAGGTAGGCGATGCGGGCCGGTCCCCATCGGCGTGCCAGCCGGACCTTCACGATCCGGCGTTCGCGGCGGGTGGGCAGACGACGCGGGCTGTGGTGCGGTCGGCTGGAACGGTCGACCATGCCCGCCTCTCCCAGCCGCCGGTAACGCTCCGCCCAGCGGGCGGCGGTGGTGGGCGAGACCTGGAACCGCTCCGCCGCGCGTCGCAACGGCCAACCCCGGTCCACGACACACCGGGCCAGGCGCAGCCTGCCCACCGGAGTCAGGGGTGCGTTAGCGTGGATCACGAGGGCCTCCGTCGGTCAGGTGTAGACGTCGCAATCCACACCGAACCCGGAGGCCCTCCCTCATTCCAACATCATCCGACTACGTGTCGGACCGCCCACAACCTCCCAGGGCAGTACAACTAGGCGGCTCGGCCGGGCCGCTCCGGTGAGTCCTACCTCCAGGCCGCGAGTGTCCTGCGTTCAGGACCCCCGAATTCACCGCTCAGGACTCGCAGCGGATCACCAGGACGGTGGTCGGGGGCAGGTCCAGGTCGTCGCCCGCGCGCAGGTGGCGGTTGGTCAGCAGGTCGGTGCCGGTGACCGGGGCGGGGACGGTGTGGTGGGTGCCGTGGTTCAGGATGAACAGGTGGCGGGTGCCCGTCGGGGTGATGCGTTCGGTGACCTCGACGTCCGGGATGTCGGCGAGAGGGCCGAGGAGGGCGTGGTCGGCCAGTGCCTGGTGGACGACGGTGGCCACGCCGGGGTCGTCCAGCAGGGTGGCGACGTACCACGCCTGGCCTTGGCCGCGCCTGGCCCGCGTCACGGCCGGTGTGCCCGCGTAGAAGTCCGTGCCGTAGGTGCCGATGACCTCGGCGTCGGCCGGCACGACCACCTCGAACACGTGCCGGGCGTCGTACTCGCGGCCGAAGAGGGTCACCGGGTTCACCACGTCGGGTCGTTGGGCGTCGGTCTCCTCGACGCGCAAGCCCAGCAGTGACGCGAAGGGGCCGGGGACGTCGGTCAGGAAGGCGTTGTCGTCCTCGTCCACCCGACCGGACAGGGCCGTGGTGACGAACGTGCCGCCGCGTTCCACGAACGCCGTCACGCGGTCGGCCAGGTCGCCCTTCACCATGTGCAGCAACGGCGCGACGACGAGGTCGTAGCCGGACAGGTCGGCGGTCACGGGCACGACGTCGAGCGGCACGTTGGCCTGCCACAGGGCACGGTGGTACGAAGTCAGGACGTCCAGGTAGCGGACGTTGCGGTTGGGGCCGTCGGACAGCTCGACGGCCCACCAGCTGTCCCAGTCGACCAGCAGCGCGGCCCGGGCGGGGGTGCGGGAGCCGAGCAGGGCGTCACCCACGTGGGCGAACTCGGCACCGAGGGCGGCGACCTCGCGGAACAGCCGGGTGTCCGTGCGGCCGGCGTGGTCGAGCACCGCGCCGTGGTACTTCTCGCACGCGCCGCGCGACTGCCGCAGCTGGAAGTACAGCACCGCGTCCGCCCCGTGCGCGACCGACTGCCACGACCACAGCCGCAGCACGCCGGGCCGCTTGACCGGGTTCACGTCACGGGAGGCGGTGACCGAGGGCGTCTGCTCCATGACCCAGAACGGGTCACCGCCGCGCAGGCCGCGCATCAGCCGGTGCGCCAACGCCATCCGCGCGGCCGTGCGGCCGGCCGAGCGGTCCTCGGGCGGGTAGTTGTCCCACGACGCGAAGTCCAGGTGCGGCGCCCACCGGTGGTAGTCGATCGGCTGGTACAGGCCCATCATGTTCGTCGTCACGGGCGTGTGCGGCGAGTGCTCCCGGATCGCCGCCTTCTCCGCCACGAACCCGCCCAGCAGCGCGTCGGACATGAACCGCCGGTAGTCCAACGTGATGCCCTGGAACGCGGTGTGGTCGGGTCCGCGCCAGTGCTCGGACAACGCGTTCGGCGGCACGACCTGCGCCCAGTCGGTGAACGTGTGCGACCAGAACGCGGTGTTCCGCGCGGCGTTGAGCCGGTCGAGGGAGCCGTAGCGCCGGGCCAGCCACTCGCGGAACGCCTCGCCGCACGCCGGGCACCAGCACGCGCCGCCGTACTCGTTGCCGACGTGCCACGCCACGATCGCCGGGTTGCCGCCGTAGCGCTCGGCCAGCCGCCCGGCCAGCGCCACCGACAGCCGGCGGAAGTCGGGGGAGGACGGGCAGGCGTTGTGCCGCTGCCCGTAGACGTGCCGCCGTCCTTCGAAGTCGACCCGGCAGGCGTCGGGGTACCGGTGCGCGAGCCACGGCGGCATCGCGCCGCTGGGGGTGGCGAGCACGATCCGCATGCCCTCGGCCGTCGCGCGGTCCACGATCGCGTCCAACGTCGAGAAGTCGTAGCGGTCCTCGGCCGGCTGGAGGTGCGCCCACGCGAACACGCCCACCGTGACCGTGTCGACGCCGGCGAGCTTGAACGCGGCGTAGTCGGCGTCCCAGACCTCACCGGGCCACTGCTCGGGGTTGTAGTCGCCGCCGTAGCCGATCTGCGGTGTCACGCGGTGAACCTCTCGGTGGCGTCGCGCAGCACCGGCTCGGCGTTGCGCAGGAGCAGCAGGGTGAACGGGGACGCCAGCAGCGCGAGCACCCAGTCCGAGGTGAGCACGACGAGCCCGCCGGCGGCGATGAGCAGCGACAACGCACCGAGCGCGCTCGCCGGCCGTGCGCCCAGGTAGTACGACGCGAGCCGAGCCGTGTCACGCGTGCGCAGCGAGAGCGTGGACGACAGCACCAGCGCCTGCGTCGACCAGACGAGGATGGCCACGGCGATCACGACGAGCACGAGGCCGTACCCCGCGGGCACGCGCGCCAGCTCCAGGTTCGCCAGGCTGAAGCCGATCACGGACAGCACCACCAGCGCGGGCAGCCACCAGCGCAGCACGTCGAGCCAGTTGAGCCGGTAACCGCGGCGGAAGTGCCGGGCGGGGAAGAGGTCGCGGTCGTGCAGGAACACCCGCCAGGCGTAGACGGCGGCCGACAGGGCAGGGCCCACGGGGGCGAAGCAGAGCCCGATGAGCGGCGCGTTGCCCGCGCTGCGGTCCAGGAACAGCAACGCGAGCAGCCCGGGGGCCGTGGTCAGCACGATCATGGCCTCGATGACCACGAACCAGTACACGACCGAGGCGATGCGCGACAGGATGCCCGAGCCGATCTCGGCCGCGGGATCACCCCGTCGTTCGGCGGACACCGTCACGGCCCCTCGTGCGGCGCGACGAGCCGGTCGTCGGACGCGCCGAGCAGCCGCCGGTCGTCCAGCCCTTCGTGCTCCTCGGCCCGCACGGGGGCCAGCTCGACGAACGTGACCTCGTGCCGGGCGAGCGCGAGGTCGAGGTCGACCCGCCCGTCCACGACCGCGACCGACCGGTGTTCCAGGGCCGGGCGGGCGCAGTCGCGCAGCACGTCCAGCGTGCGCCGGTCGGGGGAACGGGGACGGCCCAGCTCGCGCCACGCGCCGAACGCGTTGCCGTCGTGCTCGTTGACCCGTTCGCGGCGGACGAACGCGCGCGGGCCCGTCATCGGCACCGACAGCCGCACGTCGTGCCGCTCAGGGGCGTCCGGACCCTCCGTGCCGCCGACCGGCTGCCAGGCCAGCACGGTGACGCGGCCGTCGTCGGTCGCGCACACGAGGTGGTCCGCCCCGCGCGCCAGCACGCGCGAGCCCATCCGGGCCATGAACGCGTAGAGGTGATAGGTCGGCTTGGGCACCTGCCGGTGCGTGAGCAGGCCGAAACCGCCGTGGAACAGCGAGGTCGGCACGTTCTCCTCCTCGAAGACGTCGCAGAACGTCCAGTAGGAGTACGAGTCGACCAGCTCCGTGCCGCCGGTGAGCACCGGGGCCAGGTAGGCGGCGTGGTAGGCGGTGTCGTGGATCGGGTTGTCGGGCCGGTAGGAGCTGTTGTACTCCGTGATGTGCACCGGCAGCCCGGCCAGCGCGGTGCCCGCCAGGTGCTTGCGCGGCGCGTCGAACTGGTCCAGCAGGTGCTCGGGCGCGGTCAGCGTCTGGTAGGTGCCGAACGGCACGTGCTGCGCCGGACCGGACGAGTAGGCGTGCCTGCTGACGAAGTCGATGGGCACGTCGCGGCGGGCGACGAACTCGGCGAACGGTGCCCACCACTGGTCCGAGCCGGGCGAGATCGCCGGGCCGCCGACCTGGAGCCGCGCGTCCACGTCCTTGACCGTCCGCGCGGTGATCTCGTAGAGGCGGAAGTAGGCCTCCTGGTCCGCGTCCTTCCAGAAGTTGACCAGGTTGGGCTCGTTCCACACCTCGATCGGCCAGGTGCGCACCTCGTCGAGGCCGTAGCGGTCGACCAGGTGGCGGACGACGGCCCGGACCAGCGCGGCCCACTCGTCCCAGTCCTTCGGCGGGGTGATGTTGCCCTTCCACCAGAACACGGTGTCGTCGCCCGAGGCGAGCGCGGTGGGCATGAACCCCAGCTCCACGAACGGTCGGATGCCCAGCTCCAGGAACCGGTCGAACACCTGGTCCACGTAGGTGAACGAGTACCGGGTCACGCCGTCGCCGGACACGCGGTGCACGCCCATGTCGTCGGACAGCAGCCCGTGGCCGCGGATGTGACGGAAGCCGATGTCGCGCTGCACGCGGGCCAGCGACTCCTGGTAGTCGGCGCGCAGCGCGAGGTTGAGCCGTCCGGTGCCCACGCAGTGGCGCCACGACTCGGAGAGGCGGCCGATCGGCTCGCCGGGGACGATCACGCGGTTCAAGTGCCCTCCTGGACCCGCCGGACGTGCCGTGGACAGGCCCGGTCACGGCGGGGGACGCCGTGACCGGGCATCCCCCGGTCAGCCGTTCTTCTCCTTGTAGCGCTTGTGCGCGGTGTTCACCAGCTCGATGTAGTCGTTCATGCCCTTGGCCTCCAGCTCCTTGACGTAGGCGTCCCACGTCGAGAGGTCGCGCTGGCCGAGGATGAACTGGAGCGTGGACTGCGTGACGAGGTCCTTGAGCGGGGTCTCCCACAGGCCGGCGCGCTCGCGCTCCTCCTCGTTGAGCGGCGCGGGCGGCGCCAACGGGAGCTGCTTCTTGTTCGCCAGCGTCTTCTGGAAGGCGAGCTCCTCCTCGGTGAACATCGACTGCACCAGCTCGGTCGGACCGCCGTAGCTGAAGACACCGCCCTGGAAGCCGAAGTCGCGCTGGAGGTTCTTGGGCGCGCCGACGTTCATGCCGCCGAAGGCGACCTCGGGCTTGAGGGTGCGCTTGCCGGAGGCGTCCTTGTCGTAGGTCGTGCCCTTCACGCCCCACTTGGTGAACTCCTGCGCCTCGTCGGCGTACCAGAGCCAGTCGATGAACTGCATGGTGGCGACGAACTTGTCGCTCTGGGCGAGCTTCGCCGACACCATCAGGCCGTTCTCCAGCCGGGAGCCGCGCAGGACGTCACCCTTCGGGCCCGCGGGCACCGGGATCTTGGCCACGGTCGCGCCGGGGATCTTGGAGACGTTCGGCCGGTAGTCGTTGATGATGTTCTGCGCGTTGCTGCTGATCGCGAACGACTTGCCGCTGGCGAACTTCTGGATCGCCGCGTCATCCTTCTGAGTGAAGCTCTCCGGGTCCATCAGCCCTTCCTTGACGAGCTTGCCGAAGAACTCGATCAGCTGCTTGTACTCGGGCGTGGCGCCGGCGAACTCGAACTGCTGCTTGTCCTCGTTCCAGATGGAGTTCTTGACGTAGCCCCAGCCGGCCTGCGCGCCGAACGTCTGCGCCGCGATGTTGAGGATCGACTTGCCCTCGAAGCGGTCCGACAGCGGGTAGACGTCCGGGTGGGCGGCCTTGATCGCCTTGAGGACGGTGTAGACCTCGTCCCAGTTCTTCGGCGCCTGAAGGTCGAGGCGCTGCAGCTCGTCGGTGCGGAACGCCAGCGTGTAGTCCTGCTGCACCTTCTCGTGCAGGCCGGGCAGCACGTAGAACTTGCCGTCCTCCTGGCGCAGCGTGTTCAGCTCCGGCTGGAGCTTCCACTTCTCGACCTTGTCCTTGAAGTTCGGCATCAGGTCGACGTAGTCGCTCACCGGGAGGATCGCGCCGGAGGAGACGAACGGCTCCTCCTGTCCCGGGTAGGTCTTGGAGATGATCGTCGGCGCGTCACCCGAGCTGATCAGCAGGCCGCGCTTCTGGTCGTAGTCGCTGTAGGGGACGACCGTCGGCTTGACCGTGATGTTGGTGCGCTGGCTGATCTCCTTCCAGAGCAGCCAGTCCTCCTTCATCGGGTAGTGCGACTGGTCCAGGAAGAGCAGGCTCACGTCGAGCGGCTCGGTCGCCTTGAACTGCGTGCCCGCCTTGTAGTCGGCCATCGACGCGGTCTTCTTGCCGTCGAGGTTGACGCCGCTGCCGGCGTCCCCGCCTTCCTCGCTGCACGCCGCCAGGCTGACCACGAGGCTGCCGGCGACGGCAGTCAGAAGCGTGCGCTTCCATTTGGTTCGCATCGTGCTCTCTCCTCAGGTGTTCGACACCGTCGTCGACTGAAGCGGACTCGCTACTGCTTGACCGCGCCGAGCATCACGCCCGACACGAAATAGCGTTGGATGAAGGGGTAGACGGCCACGATGGGCAGCACGGTGAGCACCATCGTCACGGCCTTGATGTTCGCGGAGATGGCCACCGCGTTGGCCTCCACGGCGCCGACCGACGTCGCCGAGGTGGCGCCGGCGATCATGTTGCGCAGGTACACGGTGACCGGGAACAGGTCCGCCCGGTCGAGGTAGAGGAACGCCTGGAACCACGAGTTCCAGTTCGCCACCGCGTAGAACAGGATCATGGTGGCGAGCACGGCCTTCGACAGCGGCAGCACGATCCGCAGCAGGATGCCGTAGGTGTTGAGGCCGTCGATCGCGGCGGCCTCCTCCAGCTCGGACGGCAGGCTCTCGAAGAACGCCTTCATCACCAGCAGGTTGAACACGCTGATCGCGTTCGGCAGCACGATCGCCCAGATGGTGTTGGTCAGGCCGAGCCCGTTGACCAGCACGTAGTTCGGGATCAGGCCGCCGTTGAAGAACATCGTGAACACCGCGATGCCGACCAGCAGGCCGCGGCCCTTGAGCCGGTGCTTGGACAGCACGTACGCGTAGATCGTGGTGAGCACGATCGAGATCGCGGTGGCGGTCACGGTGTAGACGACGGTGTTGAGGTAGCTGTTCCAGAACGCCGGGTCGGACGCGACCAGCTTGTAGGTGTCGAGGTTGAACCCGCGCGGCACCAGGTTGACCTGGCCGGTGCGGATGTAGACCTCGCTGCTGAACGACTGCGCGACGATGTTGACGAACGGGTACAGCGTCACCGCGACCACGCCGAGCAGCACGATCGTGTTGACCACGCGGAAGACCCGGTAGCCGGGGGAGTCGTCCAGCGACGTGCGGCGGGGCCCGGCGGGCTTGTCCAGCCGCTCCATGACGCGCGTCGGGTCGGTGGTCACCACAGGCTCGTCCCCACTGTGCGGCGCGAGATCGCGTTGGCGGACAGGATCAGCGTCAGGCCGATGACCGACTCGAACAGGCCGATCGCGGCGGCGTAGCTGAAGTTGTTGGACACCAGGCCGACCCGGTACAGGTAGGTCGAGACGACGTCCGCGGTGGGGTAGGTCAGCGGGTTGTACAGCAGCAGGACCTTCTCGAACCCGACCGCCATGAACGTGCCGATGTTGAGGATCAGCAGCGTGATCATCGTCGGCCGGATGCCGGGCAGCGTCACGTGCCAGGTCTGCTGCCAGCGGTTCGCCCCGTCGATCCGGGCCGCCTCGTAGAGCTGCGCGTCGATCGTGGTCAGCGCGGCGAGGTAGAGGATCGTGCCCCAGCCGACGGTCTGCCAGACCTCGGAGGAGACGTAGATCGTGCGGAACCAGCCCGGGTCCTGGATGAACGAGGTCGCCTCGCCGCCGAGCGCGCGGACGACCTGGTTGACCGTGCCCTCCAGCGACACCAACTGCATCACCATGCCGGCCACGATCACGATCGACAGGAAGTGCGGCAGGTAGGACACGGTCTGCACGAACCGCTTGAAGTAGCGCGAGCGGACCTCGTTGAGCAGCAGTGCCAGCACGATCGGCAGCGGGAAGGTGAACACGAGCGACAGCGCGCCGAGCGCCATCGTGTTGCCGAAGACCTCCCAGAAGTTCGGGTCGTTGATGAACATCTTGACGTAGCGCAGGCCGACCCACGTCTCGCCGTAGATGCTGCCGCCGGGCACGAACTTGCGGAACGCGATGACGTTGCCGAGCATCGGCGCGTACCGGAAGACGAGGAAGAACACCAGCGGGACGATGGCGAGCGTGTAGAGCTGCCAGTCGCGCTTGAACGCCTTGCGCCAGGTGGTCCGGTACCGGGGTGCCTTGGTCGTCCTCGGTGGTTTTCGGGGCCGGTCGGTCGCGGGTCCGGCCGCGGGTTCGCTGATCTGGGTGGTCATGCTCGCTCCACCTCCTCGTGGGTGACCGACACCGCGGTGTGCCACCGCCGCGTGTGGTCGACTTCGCGCAGCGGGCCCACGAGCGCGAGGTCCACCGCTTCGTGCACGTCCGCGCTCGACCGGGACACGCGCAACTGCACCGCGCCCGGCTCGACCACGCGCTTGCCCGCCAGGCCGGTGAACGACGTGACGTCCGCGGGCACGCGGAACGTGACGCGGGCCGACGCGCCGCCGGCCAGCTCGACCCGCGCGTAGCCGATGAGCCGCACGACCGGGCGGGTCACCTGGGCGACGGGGTCGTGCAGGTACAGCTGCACCACGTCCGCGCCGGGCCGTTCGCCGGGGTTGCGCACCTCCAGTTCCAGCTCCACCTCACCGTCGGTGGTCCACGGCGTGTCGCCGGACACCACGCGCACGGACGACCAGGTGAACGTGTCGTAGCCCAGGCCGTGGCCGAACGGGAAGGCGTGCGTCGGGTCCACGTTGGACACCTCCGTGCGCCGCCCGAGCGGCGCGGACAGGTAGGTGCCCGGTTGGCCGGAGGGGTCGCCGGGGATGCCGACCGGCAGCCGGCCCGACGGGGACACCGCGCCGGTCAGGACGTCGGCGATGGCCCGGCCGCCGAGCTGGCCGGGGAAGAACGCCTGCACGACCGCGGCCGCGCCGTCGGCCAGGTCGCCGATCGCGTAAGGCCGCCCGGTGATCAGCAGCAGCACGACCGGCGTGCCGGTCGCCCGCACGGCCCGGACCAGTTCGGCCTGCGCTCCGGGCAGCCGCAGGTCGGTCGCGTCGCACCCCTCGCCCGACGTGCCGCGCCCGAACAGGCCCGCCAGGTCACCGACCGCGACGACGGCGACGTCCGCGTCCCGTGCCGCGGCGACGGCGGCCGCGATGTCGTCCGCGTCGGGCTCGGCGGAGACCTCGCAGCCCTTCGCGTGGGCGATGTCGCCGCCTACGGCATCGCGCAACGCCGACAGCACGGTCGGGATCTCCAGGCCCAGCCCGGCGTCCGGGTGGTGCACGCCGATGTGCGCGGGGAACGAGTAGCAGCCCAGCATCGCCATCGGGTCGTCGGCGAGCGGTCCGACCACGGCCAGCCGCACGTCCGGCCGCAGCGGCAGCACGCCGTCGTTGGCCAGCAGCACCACGGACTCGCGCGCCAGCCGCAGCGCCACCTCCTGGTCGCGCGGCGAGTCCAGCCGCAGGTCGTCGACGTCGGGCGGCAGGGGCGACCAGTCCGGGTCGAGCAAACCCAGTTCCACCTTCTGGCGCAGCACGCGGCGCAACGCCCGGTCCACCAGCTCCTCGGCCACGTCACCGCGCTCGACCGCTGCGCGCAGCGGCGCGCCGTAACAGCGCACGGTCGGCAGCTCCACGTCCACGCCCGCCGCCAAGGCCAGGGCGGCGGCGTGCGCCTCGTCCTCGGCGACGCCGTGCAGGGTCTGGAGGAACTTCACCGCGAAGTAGTCGGCGACCACCGTGCCGTCGAAGCCCCAGGTGTCGCGCAGCAGCGTGGTCAGCAGGCCCGCGTCGGCCGCCGACGGCACGCCGTCGATCTCGGTGTAGGACTGCATGACCGACCGCACGCCGCCGTCGCGCACGGCCATCTCGAACGGCGGCAGCACCACGTCGGCGAACTCGCGCGGCCCGATCGCCACCGGAGCCAGGTTGCGCCCGGCGCGGGAGGCGGAGTAACCGGCGAAGTGCTTGAGCGTGGCGACGATGCCCGACTGTTCCAGACCGCGCACGTACGCGGTGGCGACCGTGCCGACCAGGTACGGGTCTTCGCCGATGGTCTCTTCGGTGCGGCCCCAGCGGTAGTCGCGGGTGACGTCCAGGACCGGGGCCAACCCCTGGTGCACGCCCGCCGCGCGCATCGAGCGGCCGATCAGGCCGGACATCTCGGCGACCAGCCCGGGGTCGAACGACGCGCCCCAGGCCAGCGGCGCGGGGTAGGCCGTGGCCCGCCAGGCGGCGAACCCGGTGAGGCACTCCTCGTGCACCAGCGCCGGGATGCCGAACCGGTTGGCGGCGGCCACCTCCCGCTGCGACGCGGCCAGGGAACGGGCCCCGGCCACCGGGTCGACCGGCCGGGTGCCGAACGGGCGGGTGAGCTGGCCCAGGCCGGCGGAGATGACGTCCGCCCAGACCACCGGCTCACTGGTCATGTCGTGCTGGTGCGGCGCGACGCCCGCGCCGGAGGGGTCCGCGCCGACCCAGACGCCGACGAGCTGCGCGAGCTTCTCCTCGAGGGTCATCTCCGCGACGAGCGCGTCGACCCGTTCGGCGGCGGGCCGGGTGACGTCCCGCCACACCGCGTCCGGCTGGTCGGCGGCAGTCGGGACGCCGTCGCCCGCCGGCGTCGTCGCGACCCCCGTCGTCCTGTTCATCATCGACCAGGTACCCCCGCTCACGTCCTCGTGAAGACCGAAACTATCGAAGTAACTTCCGACATGCCGATCTGGTGGGGAGACCGTAGGAGGATCTCCGCAAGACGTCAACAGTCCGTGTCCTTCCTGTGTCTTCGCAGTTCACAGGTATGAACAGGCCTGGAAGAGGCGGCCCTATCGCGTTAATGAACTAATGCGCCGAGCGGTCATGCTGGTGATCGGAAGGTCGAACCTTTACGCTCGGCCGTCGAAACTTTAGATCCGGTGTGCGGGGTGCGGACCGCGACGCGAACAGGGGGCGGCATGAGTTCGTCGACCGAGCGGGAGGCCGCCGGCGCGCTGCCGGAGAAGACGGTGAAGGGTGCCGCGTCCATCTCGTCCATCGCGGCCGAGGCGGGCGTGTCCATCCCGACCGTCTCCAAAGTCCTCAACGGACGGCCGGACGTCGCCCCGGACACCCGCGCCCGCGTGGAGAGCATCATCGAACAGCACCGGTACCGACGACGACGAGCGCGGCAGTCGTCCCGGCCCGCGTTGATCGACCTGGTGTTCCACGAGATGCACTCGGCGTGGTCGACCGAGATCATCCGCGGCGTCGAGCTGGCCGCGGCCAACGAGCGCGCCGCCGTGGTGCTGTCCGAGCTGGGCGGCGAGCACCGGCCGCGGCGCGAGTGGTTCGACGACCTGCTGGCCCGCCGGCCGCTCGGCGTGATCCTGGTGCTGGCCGGGCTGGACGCCGAGCAGCGCCGTCAGCTCATCACCCGCAACATCCCGTTCGTGTTCGTGGACACCGCCGGCGAGCCGCCGCCCGGCGTGCCCACGGTGGGTTCGGCGAACTGGGCCGGCGGGCTGGCCGCGACCCGGCACCTGCTCGCGCTCGGGCACCGCCGGATCGCGGTGATCTCGGGGCCCACGACCATGCTGTGCAGCCGTGCCCGGGTCGACGGGTACCGCAGCGCGCTGGAGGACGCGGACGTCGTCGTGGAACCGGATTTCGTGCGGTACGGCGACTTCTACGTGCAAGGCGGGTACAGCCACGGCATGGAGCTGCTGCGCCGCCCCGACCGGCCGACCGCGATCTTCGCGGGCTCCGACTTCCAGGCGCTGGGCGTGATGCGGGCGGCGCGCGAGCTGGGACTGTCCATTCCGGACGACCTGTCGATCGTCGGCTACGACGACCTGTCGGTCACCGAGTGGATAGGGCCCCAACTGACCACGGTGCGGCAACCGCTGCGGGAGATGGCGACCACGGCGGCGCAGATGGTGTTCAGCCTGGCCCGCGGCGAGCGCCCGCCGAACGAGCGCATCGACCTGGCCACCGAACTGGTCGTCCGCGAGAGCACCTGCCCACCGCGCACCCCTTGACCCGCGTGTCCTACCCCCAGAACGCGAGAGTCCTACGTTCAGAACGCGCGTGTCCTACGTTCAGGACACCCGAATTCAACGCTCAGGTCGGGGGAGAAGCCGGGGGAGCGCGTTCCCCCGGCCGGCTCACCGCAACGGCGTGTGCGCCGGGTCCACCCGTTCGCCCTCGCGCACGGGACCGGGCGGTGTGCCCTCGCCGAACGGCCGCCCGCCGAGCGCTTCCCGCCCGTGCGGCGTCACCCAACCGGACAGGTCCGGCCCCGCGGGCACGATCCCGCTCGGGTTGATGTCCTTGTGCACCACGTAGTAGTGCTGCTTGATCTGCGTGAAGTCGACCGTGTCGCCGAAGCCGGGCGTCTGGAACAGGTCACGGGCGTAAGCCCACAGCGCGGGCATCTCGGCCAGCTTGTTCCGGTTGCACTTGAAGTGGCCGTGGTAGACCGGGTCGAAGCGCACCAGCGTGGTGAACAGGCGGACGTCGGCCTCGGTGATCGTGTCCCCGACGAGGTAGCGCTGACCGCTCAGCCGCTCCTCCAACCAGTCCAGCGCCGTCCACAGGCGGCGGTACGCCTCGTCGTACGCCTCCTGCGTGCCCGCGAACCCGCACCGGTACACGCCGTTGTTGACCTCGGTGAAGACCCGCTGGTTGACCGCCTCGACCTCGTCGCGCCGAGCCCGCGGCAGCAGGTCGGGCGCGCCGTCGCGGTGGTGGTCGCGCCACTCGGTGGACAGGTCCAGCGTGATCTGCGCGAAGTCGTTGGTCACCACCGCGCCGGTCGTCGTGTCGACGATGGCCGGCACGGTGATCCCGCGCGGGTACTCGGGGTCGCGCTTGAAGTACGCCTCCTGCAACCGCTCGATGCCCAGCACGGGGTCGCGCCCACCCGGGTCGAGGTCGAACGTCCACGACCGCTCGTCGTGCGTCGGCCCGGGCAGCCCGAGCGAGAGGGCGTCCTCCAGCCCCAGCAACCGCCGCACGATGATCGACCGGTTGGCCCACGGGCAGGCCCGGGCCGCCACCAACCGGTACCTCCCGGCCTCGACCGGGAACCCGTCCCGCTCGTCCGCCGTGATCCGGGTCGTGATGTAGCGCGTGTCGCGGGTGTACTCCTTGCCCTTGACGGAGTACTTCCCACCCTGCTGGTGCTCGGGGTTGCCGAGGTCCGCCGCGGCCGTCGAGGTGTCGCTCACGGTCCCGAGCCTACGTCCCACTCCCGCCGGGGGCCTCCCGGCGAGGCGAGCGGACCGCCGGCGGGGCGGCGCGATGGGTCCACCCGGTTCTGGCAGGCTGCCGCACGGGCGCGCCGCGGGGCGCGACGCGGTGGAGGGATGGGACGACGTGAGCGCTGAAGACCGCCGCTGGACCGATCGCGGTCAGGCGATCGGGCACGGGGTGACCTGGCTGGCGCGGTGGAGTGCCCGCCTGGCGCTGGTCGCGATCGGCTTCTGGCTGCTGTCCACGCTGATCGGCAGGCTCTGGGTGGTGGTGATGCCGGTCCTGCTGGGCCTGCTGATCACGACGGTGCTGTGGCCGCCCGCCCGGTGGCTGCGCTCACGGGGCGTGCCGCCCGCGCTGGCCGCGACGATCGTGCTGCTCGCCGGGCTGGTCGTGCTCGGCGGCGTGGTGGCGCTGATCTCCACGTCGATCGCGTCCGGCGTCCCCGAGATCGCCGACAGCGCGACCCGCGCCCTGCAACAGGCGCTGGACTGGGCGGCGGGCCCGCCGCTGAACATCCGCGAGGGCCAACTCGACCAGTTGCTGCAACAGGGCATCGACCAGCTGCGCAACAGCGTGGGGTCGATCGCGAACAGCCTGATCACCGGTGTCGGCACGGTGACCTCGGGCTTGGTCACCGGTGTCGTCGCGCTGCTGCTGGCGTTCCTGTTCGTCAAGGACGGCCCGCGGTTCACGCCGTGGCTGCGCGGCGTGATCGGCCGGCGCGCCGGCGGGCACGTGACCGTCGTGCTGGAGCGGGTCTGGACGACGTTGGGCGACTTCATCCGCACGCAGGCGGTCGTGAGCCTGGTGGACGCGGTGCTGATCGGCCTGGGCCTGGTGGTGCTGGGCGTGCCGCTGGCCGTGCCGTTGGCGGCGTTGACGTTCCTCGGCGGTTTCGTGCCGATCGTCGGCGCGTTCATCGCGGGCGCGCTGGCCGTGCTGGTCGCGCTGGTCAGCAACGGCCCGACGACCGCGTTGATCATGCTGGTGGTCGTCGTGGTGGTGCAGCAGGTGGAGGGCAACGTGCTCCAGCCGGTGCTCCAGTCCCGCAGCCTGCGCCTGCACGCGGCGGTCGTGCTGGTCGCCGTCACGGCCGGCAGCACGCTCTACGGCATCGCGGGCGCGTTCCTGGCCGTGCCGGTCGTCGCCGCCCTCGCCGTCGTGCTGCGGTACCTGGGCGAGGTCATCGACCGGGGCTCCGCGCCCGAGCCCGCCGTGCCGGACCGCCCGGACGAGCCCGAAGCCGTGCCGGACGCGCGCCCGGCGGACGGCGCCTGACGTGCCCGGACCCGGTTGCGGCATCGGTAAGCCGCAGCCGGTCCGGCCGCCGCACGCGGATCGGTGAGAACGTTCCCAGCACGGTGACGTCCGGCTTCCCGACGTCGGTGCGACGCGCAGCGCGCGGGTGCGCCCGAACCGGTCGTCGACGACCGGGTTGTGCGCCGAAAACCCTGGTTATCATGCGCGGATGCTCCGACGCACGTACGACGGCCAGCTCTGCTCGATCGCCCGGGCCCTCGAGGTCGTCGGCGAGCGCTGGACGTTGTTGATCGTGCGGGACGCGCTGTCGGGCGTCACCCGGTTCGACGGGTTCCTGGCCCGGATGCCCATCGCCCGCAACGTGCTCAGCGACCGGCTCAACGGCCTGGTCGAGCACGGCGTGCTGGAGCGCGTGCGCTACCAGGACCGCCCGCCGCGCCACGAGTACCGGCTCACCGCCCGCGGACGTGAGCTGACGCCGGTGGTCCTGGCGCTCATGGCGTGGGGCGACCGCCACCTGCCCGCGCCGACCGGCCCGCCGAGCGTGGCCGAGCACGCGGGCTGCGGCGGGACCGTCCGCACGTGCCTGGTCTGCGACTGCTGCGAGCAGCAGGTCGTGTCCGGCTCGGTGCTCCGGCGGTCGAACGCCGCCGCCACATGAGCTCGATGCCCGGCGGCACCGGCATGAGCGGGTGCGGCTGACCGACCGCGAGCCACGGCACGATCTCCAGAGCGACCCGGTGCCCGCGGCGAACAGCCCGAGCAGCACCACCACGGCTCGGAACGCCTCCATCACGACCCCGCCGTCCGCGTATCGACGATCAAGCTGTCCGCCGTGGCGGTACCACCGGGTAACTTGAGGGACCGGTCGTGTCGGTCATCGGACGACGCAACGCGCGTGACGCGGGGGGTTGGGTGTGACGAGCCGGTTCGGCGCTCTGCTGCGGCGATGGCGGCAGCGGGCCGGGTTGAGCCAGGACGAGTTGGCCGACCGCGCGGGGCTCGGCGTCCGCACCGTCCGCGGCCTGGAGACCGGGCAGCGGGGCAACCCGCAGGTGCGCACGGTGCGGCTGCTCGCCGACGCGTTGCGGCTGGACGGGGCCGAGCGCGTCGAGCTGTTCACCGCCGCCGGGCACGCCGAGCCGGCCGACCCGGACCAGGACGTGGCCACGCGGGCGGCGGGGCACACCGCCGCTCGCCGACCGTCACCCGGACCGGCGCTGGCCGCGGACCCGTTGGCGGAGGCGGTGGACGCGCTCGCCTCCGCCGTGCACGCCCGGTGGTTGCGGGAAGAGGAGCAGCAGCAGGTGCACGACCCCGTGCCGCTGCCGGTGCGCTGGCGACTGGCGCCCGAACCGCTGCGGGACGACTGGGCCGACGTCCGGTCGGCGCGGCCCGGCCAAGCCGCGCGCCCGCTCGACCTCTCCGGGCGGCTCGACCAGGTCGTGGAGGTCTACCGGCGGATCCCGTCGTCCCGGCTGATCGTGCTGGGCCGGGCGGGCGCCGGCAAGACCATCCTCACCACGCGGTTCGTGCTCGACCTGCTGGCCACGCGCGCCCCCACCGACCCGGTGCCGGTCATCTTCGGCCTGGGCTCGTGGAACCCGGCCCGCGCCGAGTTGCGGGACTGGCTGGCCGACCAGCTGGTGCGCGACCACCCCGGCCTGGCCGCACCGGGCCCCGGCGGGTCGACGCTGGCCGCCGCGCTGGTGGACGCGCACCGCGTGCTGCCCGTGCTGGACGGGTTCGACGAGGTGGCGGGCGGGCTGCACCGGGCGGCGCTGGCCGCGTTGAACGCCACGACGTTGCCGTTGCTGGTGACCAGCCGGGTGGACGAGTACCGGGCCGCGGTCGCGGCCACCGGCGTGCTGCGGGCCGCCGGCGCGGTGGAACTGGTCGACCTCGCCCCGGCGGACGTCGCCGACTACCTGCCGCGTACCACCGGCCACGCGCGCAACCCCTGGCAGCCGGTCCTCGACCACGTCCGCGAACACCCGGACAGCGCGCTCGCGGCCGTGCTCACCACGCCGTTGATGGTGGCGCTCGCGCGCCGGATCTACAGCGACACACCGGGCAACGACCCGGCCGAGCTGGTGGACCCCGACCGGTTCGACGGGCGGGAGTCGATCGAACGGCACCTGCTCGCCGGTTTCGTGCCGGCGGTCTACCGGCAGCGGCCCGGCGCCCGCACCTACGACCTCGACCACGTCCGGCACTGGCTCGGCCACCTCGCCGCGCACCTGACCCGCCTGGGCACGCACGACCTGGCGTGGTGGCAGCTCGGTTCCTCCCTGAGCCGGCGCGCCAGGGCGCTGGTGGTCGCGCTGGTGGTGTTCGGCGGCGTCTGGCTGACCGACGTCGTGGTCGAGAGCCTGCTGATCGGCGAGGTGAGCGGGCAGCTCGTGGGCTACGGGGCCGTGGTCGCCCTGCTCGCCGGGGCGTCGTTCGGGTTGGTGCACGGGCACCTGGCCCGGGTGCAGCCGCTGGAACCGGTCCGGTTCCGGCTGCGGTTGCGGGCGGGTCCGGGCTCGACGTGGCCGCGGGTGCGGGTCAGGGCCGGGATGGGCCTGCTGTTCGGCGCGCTGGTCGGCTGCTCCTACGGCGTGCTGATGATCCTGGTGAAGTGGCTGGTGGCCGGTCGGGTCGTCACCCCGGCGATGGTCCTCGTGGACGCGGGCGTGTTCACCGCGGTGTTCGCCTCCGGCTCGGCGCTCGCCTTCGGGCTGGTCGCCGCGGGGGAGTGGCCGCAGGACATCCGCTCGGCGGCGAGCCCGGCTGGCCTGCTCGACTCCAACCGCAGGACCGTGCTCGTGCAGACCGCGATCTTCGCGCCGCTGTTCGCGGTGTTCTTCGCCGCCACGACGTGGCTCATCGCCGTGGCGCTGAGGTCGCTGCCGGGCGGCGGCCCGTTCGGGGTGGTGATCGCCTGGCCCGGGTTGGCCGGGGTGGTGCTGGGGCTCGTGGGCGGGTTCGGCGGCGGGTTCGGCTACGTCATCAGCATGACCGCGTGGGGCCAGTGGGTGGTGTTCGCCCGCTTCTGGCTGCCGCTCACGGGCCGGTTGCCGTGGGCCGTGCACGCGTTCCTCGACGACGCCTACCGCCGGGGCGTGCTGCGCCGCGCGGGCGCGGTCCACCAGTTCCGCCACGCCCGCCTGCAAGATCACCTGGCCGAGGGCCACCGCGACCCGACCTGACCGCGGCACGCGGTGTCCGCGCAGTTCAACGGCACCGGCCACAGGTGGCCGCTCCAGGACCTGTCCGTGGCCTCCTCGATCCCGTGACGATGGGCCGCGTCGGCTCCGTGGAAGGGCAAGCCGGTAGGGCGTGCCCGTGGCCGCGGTTACGGAGGGATTCGCATGACGAGCAAGACCCGCCGCTCACTCACCGGCGTCGCCGGAGGTGTCGTCCTCGCCGTCACGGCCGCGGTCGCCACACCGGTCGCCGCCGTCGCCGCCCAGGACGGCCACGCCGCGACCCGGGCGGTGCTCGACCGCTACCAGGCGCAGGCCGGACCGGGCGCGGCCGTGCACGCCGGGGACGCCACCGGGTCGTGGACGCTGAGCAGCGGCACGGCCAGGATCGGCCAGAACCGCCCGATCACCGCGACCGAGCACTTCCGGATCGGCAGCCAGACCAAGACGTTCACCGCGGTCGTGGTGCTCCAGCTCGTCGAGGAGGGCCGCGTCGCGCTGGACAGCCCGATCGGGCAGTACCTGCCCGGCGTGGTCACCGGCAACTACGACGGCGCGGTCATCACCGTGCGCCAACTGCTCCAGCACACCAGCGGCATGGTCCGGGACATCCGCGACGCCGCCCCGAACCCGGACGGCAGCTACTCGTTGGCCGAGCTGGTCCGGTCCGCGATGGACGAGCCCGCCCAGTTCGCGCCCGGCACGGGCCTGGGCTACTCCAACGTCGCCTACCTGGTGCTCGGCCTGCTGGTCGAACGGCTCACCGGCCGCCCGGTCCGCGACGCGATCACGGAACGGGTCATCACGCCGCTCGGCTTGACGGGCACGTCGTTCCCCGCGCCGGGCACGCGGGCGCTGGCCGACCCGTACCTGCCCGGCTACGTCGGCGGCAGGCTCGGCCCGTTCTCCTTCTGGACCGACGGCACCACGAACACCGAGCTGACGTTCTGGAGCACCGCCGGCGCGATGGCGTCCACCATGGTCGACCTGGCGACGTTCTACCGGGCGCTGCTGGACGGCCGGGTCCTCTCGGCCGCGGCGCTCGCCGAGATGCGGCGGACCATCGCCCCGGACCACTCCTACGGCCTCGGGCTGTCGCGGGTGAACCTCTCGTGCGGCGGCGAGGCGTGGGGCCACAACGGCGCCCTGCCCACCGGGCACTACTCGATCACCCTCACCACCGACGACGGCCGGTACGCGGCGCTGGTGACCAACGGCAACGTGGTCACCTCCCGGCCGGTCTCGATCGAGGTGCTGGACACGGCGCTGTGCGAGGGTGCGGCGTGATCCGGCGACTGACCGCCGTGGCGGGCGTGCTCGGTGTCGTCCTGTCGGGTGTCGGCGCGACCACGTCGGCCTCGAGCGCGCCGCCGGTGTTCGCCGACGGGCACGGGCTGACCGTGGTGAGCCAGCCCGCGTGGGTGGACGGGAACGAGCGCACGTTCGTGTTCACCGTCCGCACCGCCCACGTGCCGGCGTACTCGGTGATGGAGGGCCAGGTCTCCGGCGAGCACGCGATCATGGTGACGCTGCCGGAGGGCTACGACCAGGCCGCCACCACCCGGTACCCGGTGCAGTACCACCTGCACGGCCACCCGGACCGCCCGAACACGGTCGCGAACCAGCGGCTGTTCGAGCAGACCACGGTCGGCGTCCCGCTGATCACCGTCGCGCCCAACGGCTCCGGCCGCGGCTGGTACACGAACTGGGTCAACCCGCCCTCCGCCCTCGGCCCGCAGAACTGGGAGTCGTTCCACCTGGACCAGGTGATCCCGTTCGTGGACGCGAACCTGCGCACGATCGCGCGACGGGACGGGCGGGCGATCTCGGGGCACTCGATGGGCGGGTTCGGCGCGATGCACTACGCCGAGCACCGGCCCGACCTGTTCGGCTACGTCGGCAGCTTCTCCGGCGGGCTCGACCTGCTCAGCCAGGAGCAGCGGGTGGCGGTCGTCGCGTCCACCCGACTGCCCGGCAGCGGCACGCCGACGGTCCCCGTGGACTCGATCTTCGGCCCGCCGATCTGGCCGCTGGACGGCGGGTGGAACCGGGAGAGCCCCGCGCAGCACGTCGGGTCGCTGCGCGGCATGGGCGTGGCGCTGTACACGGGCAACGGGGGAGACCTCACGGTGGACCCGGTGCAGGCCGTGGTCGAGAACCGGGCGTGGGCGACCAACCTCGTCACCCGCGACCACCTGGTGGCGGCCGGCATCCCGCACGCGTTCGTCGACTACGGCGACGGCAGCGGGTGGGCCGAGGGCTGCACGGGCAAGCACGCACAGTTGCCGTGCCTGCTGGCGGACATGGAGCACTTCGTGGGTCTGCTGATGGCCGGCCTGACCCACCCCTGACCTCCGGGCTGGTCCACGGTCGGGCGAAAGCCCCCGGGACGTTCAACGGCGGCCCCGACGGGGTACCCGCAGACCATGGGTATCGACGACAAGTTCGACGCCAAGGCGGACGAGCTCAAGGGCAAGGCGAAGGAAACGGCCGGTCGCGCGACCGACGACCCCGACCTCGAGGCCGAGGGCCGGGGCGAGCAGGTCAAGGGCAACCTCAAGCAGGCGGCCGAGAAGGTCAAGGACGCGTTCAAGAACTGACGCACGAGCACAGCGCGGCGGGTGCCACGACCGGCGAGTCCGGCCCTGGCACCCGCCGCGCTCGTGCGCCGGTCCCACCCGGCGCCGGGTGGGACCGCCGATCTTCATGCCGTGCGGGTTGCCCCGCCCGGTCCCCAAGCCGGCCGGGCGGGGCGGTCGAGCGTCATGCCGTGCAGGCGGCTCCGCCCAGCGTCACGCCGGCAGGCGCGCCGGCCGGGCCGTTGGCGGTGAAGCCGAGCGAGACCGAGGCGCCCGCGCCCAGCGACGGCGCGTACGACGGCGCGGTCACGGTGACCGTCGTGCCGCTCTGGCTGAACGTCCCGTTCCACCCGCTGCCGATGGTCACGCCCGTGGGCAGCGTGAACACGACCTTCCACGGGTTCACGGCGCTCGTGGCGCTGTTGGTCACGGTCAGCGAGCCCTGGAAACCGCCCTGCCACGCGTTGTCCTGACGCCACGCCGCCTTGCACGCGCCCGTGCCGTTGCCGCCGGACGTCGTGGTCGTCGTCGTGGTGGTAGTGGTCGTCCCACCACCGGTCGGCGGGATCAGGTACGGCTGCAGGATCGACTGCTTGGCCTGGTTCACCGTGGTCCAGTCGTCGCCGACGATGCCGCCCGTGTCACCCGAGTTCGGGTTCCACGACCAGTAGGTGAACGAGATCCCGTCCACGCCCTTGCCGGTGTAGGCCATCAGGTTCTCCAGCCACACCTTGTCCTTCGGGTTGGCCAGCGTGGACCCGAACTCGCCCATCATCAGCGGCGCGGTGTTGCTCTTGTACAGGTAGCCCCAGTACTTGTCCCAGATCGCCGGCATGTTCGCGGGGAAGTCGGGCGCGGTGAACCACTTCTGCTCGAACACCGACGTCGCGTACTCGTGCGGCGAGTAGACCAGCCGGTTCGGCACGTTCAGCCGCACCGGGTACTGGCCCGCCTTGGACAGGTTGCCGCCCCACCAGCCGCAGTCCTCGTCGTTGGACGGGTCGTTGTCCCAGGTGTCGGACAGCCCGCCGCTCGGGCAGCTCACGCCCTCCACGAAGATCAGCCAGTTCGGCTGCACGGACAGGATCGCGTTGCCCGCCCGCTCGGCGGCCAGCCGCCAGTCGCGCTCCACCACGCCGCAGCCCCAGCACGCGCCGGTGGCGTTGGGGTTGGTGCCCTCGGCGTGCGGCTCGTTGTGCAGGTCCGCGCCGATGACCGTGGTGTTGCCCGCGTACCGCTGCGCGAGCATCTTCCAGTCGTTGATCCAGGTGCTCTCCGGCACGGTCGCCGTGTACCAGAGCGCGGACTGCCCGGCGCTGGTCGGGCGGTGCCGGTCGAGGATGATGCGCATCCCCTTCTGGCCCGCGTAGTCGATGACCTTGTCCAGGATCTGCAACGGCGACAGCCCGACCAGGTCGGGGTTGACGTAGTCGTTGACGCCCGACGCCGTCGCGCCCGGCTTGAGCGCGTCATTGGAGAACGGCACGCGCAGGGTGTTGTAGCCCAGCGAGGCCATCTGGTCGAGCTGCTGCTTCCACGTGCGGCTGGACCACAGCCCGTGGAAGGTCTTGTTGTCGGTCTCCATGCCGAACCAGTTGATGCCGGTCAGCCGGACCGTCGCGCCGGTGCTGTCGACGATCTTGTTGCCCGCGGTGTGCAGGTAACCACCGGCCGGGGCCGCCGTGACCTGTCCCGCCGTCGCCATCACGACCACTCCGCTCACGGCCACCGCAGCCGCGAGCAGAGCGCCGAAGATGGATCTCCGTTGCCGCATACCGCTCTCCTTTGAGGATGTTCGCAACGTTCTGGGAGCGCTCCCAGAGGGAGAGTAGTGACGGCGGTCATGCTCCACAAGGACGAGATTTCCGGTGGTCAGCGCACTCCGCGGGGGCGGAACTGGATGCTGATGCGCGGTCCGACCGCTTTGCCCGCTTTCGGCACGGCGTGCTCCCACGTCCGCTGGCACGAGCCGCCCATCACGATCAGGTCGCCGTGGCCCAGCGCGTACCGGACGGTCGCGCCGCCGCCCCCGCGCGGGCGCAACGCCAACGCACGCGGCGTGCCGACGGACACGATCGCCACCATCGTGTCCTCGGTCGAACCCCGCCCGATCGTGTCACCGTGCCAGGCGACGGAGTCGCGGCCGTCGCGGTAGTAGCAGAGCCCGGCGGTGCGGAACGGCTCGCCCAGCTCCTCGCCGTACCAGGCGCTCAACTCGTCGCGCGCCCGCGTCAGCACCGGGTCGGGCAGCGGCGTGCGCTCGTCGTAGAAGCAGAGCAGGCGCGGCACGTCCACCACGCGCTCGTACATCTGCCTGCGCTCGGCCCGCCAGGGCACTTCGTCGGCCAGGCGGCGGAACAGCGCGTCGGCTCCGGTCAGCCAGCCGGGGAGCACGTCGACCCAGGCGCCGTGGCCCAGCTCGGTCCGCCGCACACCGGTGAGCGGGCCCAGCGCGGGCGCGTCGGCGCCGTCGTCGAACAGCGACACCTGCATGGGCCCAGCATAACCCGGGGTCGAACACGCGTTCGACCCCAGTGTGCTCTATAGCTTCAGTGTCGACTGAAAAAGGTCAGGCGTCCGGCTCGGGCTTGCGCCGCCTGCCGCCTGTCCTGACCTGCTTGGACGGCTCCTCGGCAGGCTCGGCCTGCGGTGCCCCGGCCGCCGCCGCGTCAGCGGTGCCTGGGTGGTCGGCGAGCAGGATGGCGGCCAGCTCGTCGTAGATAGGTGTGCTGCTCATGGAAGATCCTCTACCCCGTTTGGACGGAAAGTACACGCGTCGTCTCGGAGGGGCGCGACCAGGGTTGCGAAAACGATCGACGCCGGGGGTTTGGCTTCGCATTTGCCTGATTTGTCCGGTCGCGTGCGCGTGACCCGTCGCACAACTCGCTCCTACATCCGATAGACGGATGTCCTAGTAATCTGGACGCAGTTCCGCGCTGCCGAAGGAGCCAGTCGTGACCGCTGCCCCGCTGCACACCCCGTCGCACCCGGTCCGCTTCGTGACCGCGGCCAGCCTGTTCGACGGGCACGACGCCGCGATCAACATCATGCGGCGCATCCTGCAGTCCCAGGGCGCCGAGGTGGTGCACCTCGGCCACAACCGCTCGGTGCGCGAGGTCGTCGCCGCGGCCGTGCAGGAGGACGTGCAGGGCATCGCGATCAGCGCCTACCAGGGCGGTCACGTCGAGTACTTCACCTACCTGGTCGAACTGCTGGCCGAGCGCGGCGCGGGGCACATCAAGGTGTTCGGCGGCGGCGGCGGCGTGATCGTGCCGGAGGAGATCGAGTTGCTGCACTCGCGCGGCGTGGCGCGGATCTTCTCGCCGGCCGACGGCCAGCGCCTCGGCCTCGCCCGGATGATCAACACGATGGTGGAGGCGTGCGACTACCCGCTGGCCGACCGGACGCCGCCGTCGTGGGACGGGTTGTTCACCGGCGCCGAGGACGTGCTGGCCCGCGCGATCACGCTGATCGAGGCCGGCGCGCTGCCGGCGGAGGTGCACGACCGGGTGAACCGCGCCGCGGCGGAACGCCCGGTGCCCGTCCTCGGGATCACCGGGACGGGTGGTTCGGGCAAGTCGTCGTTGACCGACGAGCTGGTGCGCCGGTTCCGGCTGGACCAGCAGGACAAGCTGCGGGTCGCGGTGCTGGCGGTGGACCCCACGCGGCGCAAGGGCGGCGGCGCGCTGCTCGGCGACCGGATCCGGATGAACTGCCTGGACGGCGACCGGGTGTTCTTCCGCTCGCTGGCCACCCGGCGGGCGGGCTCCGAGGTGCCCGACGGCCTGTCCGACGCCATCGCGGCCTGCAAGGCGGCCGGGTTCGACCTGGTCGTGGTCGAGACGCCGGGCATCGGCCAGGGCGACGCGGCGATCGTGCCGTTCGTCGACCTCTCGCTGTACGTGATGACGCCGGAGTTCGGCGCGGCGTCGCAGCTGGAGAAGATCGACATGCTGGACTTCGCCGACGCGGTGGCGATCAACAAGTTCGAACGACGGGGCGCGGAGGACGCGCGCCGCGACGTGGCGCGGCAGTTGGTGCGCAACCGGGAGGCGTTCGGCGCCTCGTGGGAGGACATGCCGGTCTTCGGCACGTCGGCGGCGACGTTCAACGACGACGGCGTGACCGCGCTGTACCAGCACCTGCGGGGCGAGCTGGCGCAGCGCGGGCTGGACGTGACCGAGGGCGCGCTGCCGGCCGTGACGGGCAAGGTGTCGACGTCGGCGGCGACCGTGGTGCCGCCGACGCGGGTGCGGTACCTGGCCGAGATCGCGGAGACGGTGCGGGGCTACCACCGGGCCACCGAGACGCACGTGGACGCGGTGCGGCGGGTGGCGCACCTGGGCGCGGCGCGGGAGGAGCTGGAGTCGGCCGGGCACGACACGGCGGCGATCACGTCGCTGCTGGAGTCGGCGCGCAAGCAGGTCGACGCGGAGTCCGCGGAGCTGCTGGCGGCGTGGCCCGGGGTGGTGGAGTCCTACAGCGGCGACGAGATGGTCGTGCGGGTGCGGGACCGGGAGATCCACACCAAGCTGACCCGGGAGACGTTGTCGGGCAACAAGGTGCGGCGGGTGTCGTTGCCGCGCTACGAGGACGACGGCACCTTGTTGCGGTTCCTGCGCAAGGAGAACCTGCCGGGGCACTTCCCGTACACGGCGGGGGTGTTCCCGTTCAAGCGCGACGGCGAGGACCCGGCGCGGATGTTCGCGGGCGAGGGTGACGCGTTCCGCACGAACCGCCGGTTCAAGTACCTGTCGCAGGGCTCGGAGGCGACCCGGCTGTCGACCGCGTTCGACTCGGTGACGCTGTACGGGCGCGACCCGGACACCCCGCCGGACGTCTACGGCAAGATCGGCACGTCGGGTGTGTCGATCGCGACGCTGGACGACATGAAGGCGCTCTACGCCGGGTTCGACCTGACCGCGCCGAGCACGTCGGTGTCGATGACGATCAACGGTCCCGCGCCGACGATCCTGGCGTTCTTCCTCAACACGGTGGTCGACCAGCAGGTCGACAAGTTCCGCGCCGAGCACGGCCGCGAACCGTCCGAGGCGGAGGCGCGGGAGCTGAGGTCGCGGGCGCTGTCGACCGTGCGCGGCACCGTGCAGGCCGACATCCTCAAGGAGGACCAGGGGCAGAACACCTGCATCTTCTCCACCGAGTTCTCGTTGCGGATGATGGCCGACATCCAGGAGTGGTTCATCGAGCAGAAGGTGCGCAACTTCTACTCGGTGTCGATCTCGGGCTACCACATCGCCGAGGCGGGGGCGAACCCCATCAGCCAGTTGGCGTTCACGCTGGCCAATGGGTTCACCTACGTCGAGTCGTACCTGGCGCGGGGCATGGACGTCGACGACTTCGCGCCGAACCTGTCGTTCTTCTTCTCCAACGGCATGGACGCCGAGTACAGCGTGATCGGCCGGGTGGCGCGGCGGATCTGGGCGATCGCGATGCGCGAGCGGTACGGCGCGAACGAGCGGTCGCAGAAGTTCAAGTACCACGTGCAGACGTCGGGCCGGTCGCTGCACGCGCAGGAGATGGACTTCAACGACATCCGCACCACGTTGCAGGCGTTGTGCGCGTTGTACGACAACACGAACTCGTTGCACACCAACGCCTACGACGAGGCGATCACCACGCCGACGGAGTCGTCGGTGCGGCGGGCGATGGCGATCCAGCTCATCATCAACAAGGAGTGGGGCCTGTCGGCGAACGAGAACCCGTTGCAGGGCTCGTTCGTGATCGAGGAGCTGACCGACCTGGTCGAGGAGGCGGTGCTGGCGGAGTTCGACCGGCTCTCCGAGCGCGGCGGCGTGCTGGGCGCGATGGAGACCGGCTACCAGCGCGGCCGGATCCAGGACGAGTCGATGCGGTACGAGCAGCGCAAGCACGACGGCTCGCTGCCGTTGATCGGGGTGAACACGTTCCTGCCGGAGGACGGCGGGCGCGAGCAGGTGACGATCGAGCTGGCGCGGGCGACGGAGGAGGAGAAGCGGTCGCAGGTGGAGCGGACGCGGGCGTTCGCCGCCGCGCACGCCGCCGAGGCCGAGCCCGCGTTGCGGCGGTTGAAGGAGGCCGCGGCGTCGGGGGAGAACGTGTTCGCGGTGCTGATGGACGCGGCGCGGGTGTGCACGCTGGGGCAGATCACCGAGGCGTTCTTCGAGGTGGGCGGCCAGTACCGGCGCAACGTCTGACCGGGGCCGCTCGCGAGGCGGATCGGGGACGGGTGGGTTGAGCCGGCGGGGTGCGGGCACCCCGCCGCCATGAACTCGCTGTTCTTCGTCGGCAACGCGACCGCGGTGCTGCGGTTGGGCCCCTTCACGCTGCTGACGGATCCGAACTTCCTGCACCGGGGCCAGTGGACGCACATCGGCCAGGGCGTGGTGGCGCGGCGGCGGACCGACCCGGCCATCGGGATCGGCGAGCTGCCGCCGTTGGACGCGGTCGTGCTGTCGCACTTCCACGGCGACCACTTCGACCGGGTCGCCGCGCGGGAGCTGGACCGCGACCTGCCCGTGCTGACCACGCCGCACGCGGCGCGCAGGCTGGCGCGGCGGGGGTTCCGGGAGCCGGTCGCGCTGTCCACGTGGGCGGACCTGCGGCTGGAGAAGGGCGGCGCGAGCGTGACCGTGACGTCGTTGCCGGGTCGGCACGCGCGGGGCCGGTTGGCGCGGTTGCTGCCGCCGGTCATGGGCAGCATGGTCGAGTACCGGGCCACGCCCGCGGCCGAGCCGCTGCGCCTGTACCTCAGCGGCGACACCCTCGTGCACGACGACCTGCGCGAGATCCGGGAGCGCTACCCCTCGATCGACGTCGCGGTGCTGCACCTGGGGGGCACCAAGGTGCTGGGCGTGCTGCTGACGATGGACGGCGAGCAGGGCGTGGACCTGCTGGAGCTGCTGGCGCCCCGGCAGGCCGTGCCGGTGCACTTCGACGACTACAGCGTGATGAAGTCGCCGCTGTCGGACTTCGTCGCCGCGGTCGAGCGCCGCAAGCCGCCGGTGGCGGTCACCTGCGTCGACCGCGGTGAGACGTTCACCCTGCCGGGGTGAGGGGCGCGGCCCGGGGCGGTGCGGACCGTTCAGCGCCGCCCATCCCGAGTGAGTCGCGGCTTGGTGGGTACTCGCCGGGTTCGGTGACGAAAGGCGGAGCGATGAAGGCAGCCATGAAAGCCGTCGCGGCCACGGGCGTGGGGGCGGCGGTGGTGGTCGGCCGGCGGATGACGGCACGCCGGCGCGCACTGCGCCGCGGCCGGTCCGACCACTGGTTGGCGGTGACCGTGGACCGGCCGCTGGACGCGGTGACCGGGCCCCCGCGGCTGCCCGGCCCGATGGGTGAGCTGCGCGGCCGCGTGGACGTGCGCTTCCGCCCCGCCCCCGGCGGCCGGGGCACCGAGGTGCTGGCGGTGCCCAAGGACGACGACGTGTCGAGGGAGGACCTGCGCGTGGCCTTGCGCCAGATGAAGTCGCTGCTGGAGACGGGCACGGTCATCCGACCCGACACGCCGTCCACGACCCACCCCGGACCGGCCGGGCGGGTGCTGCGCGCGGTGATCGGCAAGTCGGCGGGGGAGGGGCGGCTGTGAGGGCCTTGTGCTGGGAAGGCGTCAACGACGTGCGGGTGCAGGACGTGCCCGACCCGAAGATCCTCAACGACGGCGACCTGATCCTGAAGGTCGGGCTGAGCACCGCGTGCGGCTCGGATCTGCACCTGCTCACCGGGCACATCCCGTTCATGCAGGCCGGTGACGTGATCGGGCACGAGTTCATGGGCGAGGTGGTCGAGGTAGGACCGGACGTGACCCGGCACAAGCCCGGTGACCGGGTGGTGGTGGCCTCGTTCATCGGCTGCGGGCAGTGCTACTACTGCCGCAACGACCTGTGGTCGCTGTGCGACAACACCAACACCAACCCCGGCATCACGCAGGCGTTGTGGGGCGCGGACCCCGGCGGGATCTTCGGCTACTCGCACGCCATGGGCGGCTTCAAGGGCAGCCACGCCGAGTACGTGCGGGTGCCGTTCGCCGACCACAACGCCATCGCGATCCCGGAGGCCGTGGACGACCTGAGCGCGGTGTTCGCCTCGGACTCCGCGCCGACCGGGTGGATGGGCGCGGACCTGGGCGGTGTGCGGCCCGGGGACGTGGTCGCGGTGTGGGGCAGCGGCGCGGTCGGGCAGATGGCGGCGCGCTCGGCCCAGCTGCACGGCGCGGAACGCGTCGTGGTGATCGACCGCTTCGACTACCGGCTGCGGCAGGCGGAGAACGCGTTCGGCCTGGAGACGGTCAACTACGAGCACGTCGACGTGGGGGCCGCGTTGCGGGAGATGACCGGTGGCCGCGGACCGGACGTGTGCATCGAGGCGGTGGGCTGCGAAGCGCACAGCTACGGCCCGCAGTACGCCTACGACCAGGTCAAGAGCAAGCTGAAGCTGGAGACCGACCGGCCGATCGCGGTGCGCGAGGCGATCCACAACTGCCGCAAGGGCGGCACGGTGTTCGTGCTCGGCGTGTTCAGCGGCGTGGTCGACAAGTTCCCGCTCGGCGCAGTGATGAACAAGGGCCTGACCCTGCGCGGCGCGCAGCAGCACGGGCAGCGCTACATCCCGATGCTGCTCGACCGGATGGCCTCGGGCGAGCTGACCACCACCCACCTGGCCACGCACGTGCTGCCGCTGGAAGAGGGCGCGCGCGGCTACCAGTTGTTCAAGGACAAGGAGGACGACTGCGTCCGCGCCGTCTTCCGCCCTTGATGTCACGCCGCGTGTATCCAGACGCTTGCTCCGAACCTCCTAATGGGTGAACCCAAAAGGAGCAACAGGGGCAGGTGAGGCCCGATGAGGTGGCTGACCGGAGGAACGTTCACGATCCTGGCTTGCACGGTGGCGGTCGGTTGCGCGGCCGTGCCGGGGCAGCCGACCGGGCAACGGGCGGGCGAGGTCCGGTCCGCGGAACCGACGACGTCGGAGCACACCGGGCACGAGACGCCGGGGCGGCCCGGGGACGGATCGGGGACGCGGCCCGAGCCCTCGCAGCCGCAGATCCCCAGCCCTCGCGTCCCGCCGGGCAGCGCCAACCCGCCCGGCGTGCCCGGCAGCCCGATCAAGTACGACACCACCCAGCTGCTCGGCACCGGCGCGGAGGAGACGAAGTCGACGATCGAGGAGAGGATCCGCGGCAACCGGGGGTGCGACCGGGACCTGTGCGGCGTGACCGTCACGATCGCCCCCCGGGCCGGCGGGAACTGCGTCGACGAGATCTCGCCGGGCGCGCCTCCCGACGGCGGGCCCGCGAGCGTGCAACCCGGCGGGACGGTGCGGATCTTCCGGGGCAGGCCGTGCTTCGGCGAGACCACCGGGGAGACGACCACGTCGTCGGAGGGGACCACGCCCGTGCACCCGACGTCCGCAACCACGCCCGAGCCGACCACCGGGACGACGGGCGGCGGGCGGTGACCACCGTGACCGCCCGCCGGAGCGCGAGCCCGGCGCAGCCCGTGCCCGACCCGGTCGTGCCGCCGACCGGGCCCGCGCGAGCGTTGCGGATCATGGCCTCGGTGGTCGCCAACACGACCCTGCTGACCGCCCTGCTGTACTTCTTCGGCCTGGTGGCCACGCAGGTGTTCTTCGCCCACTTCCGGGTGCACTACACGCTGCTCAGCCAGACCCCGGACGAGATCCTGGCCCGCGGCGCGGACGGGTTGTTCCTGCCGCTGGCCGGCATCGCGATCGGCGTCCTGGCCGTCACGTTCCTCGCCCGCTACCTGCGCACTCGGCTGTCCGCGCGGCAGTGGTCGGCGTTCCTGCGGGCCTGCACACCCGTCGCCGCCGTGCTCGGCCTGGCCCTGCTGGCGGTGACGCTGCCGATCACGGTCGACCCCGAGCCGTTCCGGGCCTACCCGGGCCTGCCGGGGCTGGGGTTCGCGGTCGGCATCGTGCTGCTGGCGTTCGCGTGGCGGCGGTGGAGCCTGACCGCGGGACGCGGCCGCAAGGGCGCGGCGTTCGGCGTCGCCGAGTCGGTGGCGGCGTTCCTGCTGGTCAGCATCGGTCTGTTCTGGGCGGTCGGCGACTACTCGAGCGCGGTCGGCACGCGCCGCGGCTTCGAGGTCGAGGCGCGGGTGCCGGGCATGCCGGGCGTGGTGCTCTACAGCGAGCAGAGCCTCACCCTGTCCGGCGAGGGCGTGCGCCAGGTGGCGTGCGCCGGGCCCGACACGGCCTACAAGTACCGCTACGACGGCCTGAAGCTGCTGCTCCAGTCCGGCGGCCAGTACGTGTTCCTGCCCGCGACGTGGCACTCGTCGGCCGGCACGGCGTTCGTCGTGCCCCGCACGGACTCCCTGCGCCTGGAGTTCGGCCCGCCGGGCAGCACCCCGCCGCCGGCCTGCTGAGGAGCCTCACCGGCTCGACGAGCGCACCACCAGCCTGGTCGGCAGGAACGCGGGCGGCGGCTTCTCCCCGCCGTGCACCATGGTCAGCACCGCCCGTGCCGCCGCCACCCCGATACCGGCCTTGTCCTGCGCCAACGTGGTCAACGGCGGCTCGACCAGCGCGGCCAGCTCGATGTCGTCGAACCCCACCACCGCCAGGTCGTCCGGCACCCGCAGCCCCGCGTGGCGCGCGGCCAGCAGCGCGCCCACCGCCATCTCGTCGCCGGCGCAGAACACCGCCGTCGGTGGCTCGGGCAGCGCGATCAGCGACCGCGTCGCCGACTGCCCGCTGGGCCGGTAGAAGTCGCCTTCCACCACGTACTCCGGCGGCACGGCCAGGCCCGCCTCGGCCATCGCGGCGCGGAACCCGTCGAGCCGGTCGGCCGCCGGGCGGTTGGCGCGCGGCCCGGTGATGGTGGCGATCCGCCGGTGTCCGGCCTCGACCAGGTGCCGCACCGCCATCGCGGCGCCGCCGACGTTGTCCGACGTCACGTACGTCGCCCGCGGCCCGTCGACGTCCACGTCCACCGCCACGCACGGCAGCCCGGACTGGGCGAACGCGGCGAACGCCGGGGCGTCCGACCCGCTGTCGATGAGCACCAGCCCGCCCAGGTGGTGCCGCCGGGTCATGTTCACGTACGCCACCGGGTCCGCCAGCGACGCGCCGACCGCCCGCAGCGCCGCCGACCCGCTCGTGGCGAGCATCAGCAGGTGGTAGCCGTGCGCGCTCAACGCCGACTTCAACCCGATCAGCAGCTCCTGCAGGTACGGGTGCCGCCAGCCCGGCCTGCGGTGGTCGGTGTCCCACACCAGGCCGATCAGCCCGGACCGCTTGGTGGCCAACGCGCGCGCCGACTCGTTGGGCCGGTAGTCGAGCTCCCGGGCCACCCGCTCCACGACTTCGCGCTTTTCCTTGCTGACCGTCAGCGGCTGGTTGAAAACGCGCGAAACGGTCGCCACCGACACCCCGCACAGCTGGGCGATCTCACGGATGGTGGTCATCTTCGGCCCTTTCTTTGTAACCGGTTTCACGCGTTCAGCCGGTGTGTCCTGACCAGGGTGGACACGGTATCACCTGCGGAAACGTCATAGGCGGGGAACGGCTGGGTTATCGGTTCGTTACTTGACGGTGTCGCGGCCGCGGGGCTGTCATGTACACCACACCGGCCGGGTGCGGACCACGGCCGGAATTCGCCGGAAACCCCCGGAACGACCTTGCGCGTGTTCGGCGTGCCCGAAAACGGCCCGCTCAGCGATGGAGAGGGAGAACCGCGTTATGAGACGAACTCCGACCCTGGTCGGCGCGACCCTGCTGGCGGCCGCCCTGGTCGCCGCCGGCTGCGGCGGCGGCGCGAGCGACGGCAAGACCAGGATCACGATCGGGCTGTTCGGCAACTTCGGCTACCAGCAGCTGTTCGAGGAGTACGAGAAGGCGCACCCGGACATCGACATCACCGACCGCACCGCCTCCTACTCCGACCACCACAAGAACCTCGCCGCCCACCTCGCCACCAACAACGGCGCGGCGGACATCGAGGCCGTCGACGTCGGCTACATCAACCAGTTCAAGGCCAACCCCGGCCAGTTCGTCGAGCTCGGCTCCGAGGTCAAGGACCGCTGGCTGGACTGGAAGTGGGAGGGCTCGCTGTCCAAGGACGGCAAGCAGATCGGCTACGGCACCGACATCGGCGGCCTGGCCATCTGCTACCGCCGCGACCTGTTCGAGGCCGCCGGCCTGCCGTCCGACCGCGACCAGGTCTCCGCCCTGTGGCCGACCTGGGAGCAGTTCATGGCCACCGGCAAGCAGTTCGCGGCCAAGGCCCCGGCCGGCGCGAAGTTCTTCGACGGCGGCCCCACCGTGCTCAACGCGATCGTCGGCCAGGCGCCCACCGGCTACTACGACAAGAACGACAAGATCGTCGTGGGCGACAACGCCGACATCCGCAAGGGCTGGAACCTCGTCGCCCAGGGCGTGGCCGACGGCCTGTCCGCCGGGCTGCTGCACAGCACCCCGCAGTGGAACACCGGCTTCAAGCAGGGCCAGTTCGCCACGCTGGCGTGCCCGGCGTGGATGATGGCCAAGATCAAGGACCAGGCGCCCGACACCGCGGGCAAGTGGGACCTCGCGGCCGTGCCCGGCGGCGGCGGCAACTGGGGCGGCTCGTACCTGACCGTGCCCAAGCAGGGCAAGAACACCGACAAGGCCGTCGCGCTCGCCGCCTGGCTCACCGCGCCCGAGCAGCAGGCCAAGGTCTTCGCCACCGCGGGCCTGCTGCCGTCCACGCCGAAGCTGTACAGCGAGGAGTCGGTGGCCAAGAAGCAGGACCCGTTCTTCAACAACGCGCCCGTCGGCAAGGTCTTCACCGACGCCGCCCGCGCGTTGAAGCCGCAGTACCAGGGCCCCAAGGCCGGCGACGTGCAGACCGAGCTCGGCAACGCCATGCAGCGCGTCGAGCAGGGCAAGCAGAGCCCGGACGAGTCCTGGAACCAGTTCGTGGGCGACGTCAAGAGGCTCGAGGACTGATGAAGACGGACTGGCGCGAACGCCGCCACCGGTGGGACACCCGGTACGCGCCGTACGCCTACATCGCGCCGTACTTCCTGCTGTTCGCGGTGTTCGGCCTGTTCCCCCTGCTCTACACCGCCTGGGTGTCGTTGCAGGACCGCAACCTGCTCGACGGCGACGCGGCCACGTTCATCGGCGTGGACAACTACGTCCAACTGCTCACCGCGGACCCGTACTTCTGGAACGCGATGGGCAACACGCTGAGCCTGTGGCTGCTCACCACCGTCCCGCAGATCCTGTTCGCGCTCGGCATCGCGCAGCTGCTCAACCGGCGGCTGCGCGGCCGGACGTTCTTCCGGATGGGCGTGCTGCTGCCCAACATCACCTCCGTGGCCGCGGTGACGATCATCTTCGCGCAGCTGTTCGGGCGCGACTTCGGTCTGATCAACTGGGTGCTGGAGCTGTTCGGCGCGGGCCGGATCGACTGGCAGGCCGGCACCGGCAGCTCCCACACCGCCATCGCCGCGATGGTGGTGTGGCGCTGGACCGGCTACCACGCGCTGATCTTCCTGGCCTCCATGCAGGCCATCCCGACCAGCGTGTACGAGGCGGCCCGGCTGGACGGGGCGACCTCGTGGCAGCAGTTCTGGCGCATCACCGTGCCGATGCTGCGCCCGCAGATCATCTTCTCCACCGTGATCGCCACCGCGGGCAACATGCGGCTGCTGGCCGAGCCGCTGCTGTTCAACCCCGGTGCGGGCGCCGCCACCGGCGGCTCGGACCGCCAGTTCCAGACCGCCGCGCTCTACCTCTACGAGCAGGGCTTCGCGAAGTTCGACTTCGGCTACGCGTCGGCCATCGCCTGGCTGCTGCTCATCGCGACGGTCGCCATCACCGGGTTGAGCTACCTGGCCGCGCGCCGCATCCGGACGGACTGAGAGGACACCATGACCACCGTGCTCGAACCGCTGGCGCCCCAGGCGCCCGCGCCGTCCGGGCGGCGCAGGGCGTTGCGGATGCCCGGACCGTGGACCTACGCGGCGCTGATCGCGGTGCTCGCCGGGTCGGCGTTCCCGGTGTACTGGTCGCTGGTCGTGTCGTCGCAGACACCGGACTCGGTCAGCAGCGTGCCGCCGGTGCTGGTGCCCGGCGGCAACCTGTTCGCCAACATCTCGCGGGTGTTCGACCAGTCGGACTTCGCGCTGGCGATGATGAACTCGCTGATCGTGTCGGGGACCATCACGCTGTCGGTGGTGTTCTTCTCCACCCTCGCCGGCTTCGCCTTCGCCAAGCTGAGGTTCCGCGGCCGGTCCGCGCTCATGCTGCTGGTCGTCGCCACCCAGGCGGTGCCCACCGAGCTCGGCGTCATCCCGCTGTACATGATGATGAGCGACTTCGGCTGGGCCGGGGAGCTGCACGCGGTCATCGTGCCCGGCCTGGTCACCGCGTTCGGCGTGTTCTTCATGCGCCAGTACTTCGAACGCGCCGTGCCCGACGAGCTGCTGGAAGCGGGCCGGATGGACGGGTGCAGCTCGCTGCGCCTGTACTGGCACGTGGTGCTGCCCGCCGCCCGCCCGGCCGCCGCCGTGCTCGGCCTGTTCACGTTCATGCAGGCGTGGAACGACTTCTTCTGGCCGCTGGTCGTGCTGACCCCGGAGAACCCCACCGTGCAGACCGCGCTGAACACCCTGGCCAGCGGCTACACCACCGACTACACCCTCGTGCTCACCGCGGCGACGATCGGCACCGTGCCGGTGCTCGCGGTGTTCCTCCTGTTCGGCCGGCAGATCGTCGGCGGGATCATGCAAGGAGCTCTCAAAGGATGACCGACTTCCCCCAAGGATTCCGCTGGGGCGTCGCCACTTCGGCCTACCAGATCGAAGGGGCCGTGGACGCCGACGGGAGAGGACCGTCGATCTGGGACGCGTTCGGCGCGGTGCCGGGCGCGGTCGCCGGCGGCGACACCGGAGCGGTCGCCTGCGACCACTACCACCGGATGCCCGAGGACCTGGCGCTGCTCGGCGAGCTCGGCGTGGACGCCTACCGGTTCTCGGTGGCCTGGCCGCGGATCGTGCCCGAGGGCGCGGGCCGGGTCGAACCGCGCGGGCTGGACTTCTACAGCCGGCTCGTCGACGGGCTGCTGGAGCGGGGCATCGAGCCGTTCCTCACCCTGTACCACTGGGACCTGCCGCAGGCGCTGGAGGAGCTGGGCGGCTGGCGGTCGCGCGACACCGCCGAGCGGTTCGCCGAGTACGCGGTGGTCGTGCACGACGCGTTGGGTGACCGGGTCTCCAAGTGGACCACGTTCAACGAGCCGTACGTGTCCTCGATCGTCGGCTACGGCGAGGGCAGGCACGCGCCCGGCGCGCGGGAGGGCCACGGGTCGCTCGCCGCCGCGCACCACCTGCTGGTCGCGCACGGCCTCGCGGTGCGGGCGATGCGCGGCACGCCCGGCCACGAGTTCGGCATCGTGCTCAACCAGTCGCCGTCGACCCCGGTCACCTCCTCGGACGCGGACGTCGCCGCGGCACGCAGGCACGACCTGCTGCTGCGCCGCCAGTTCACCGAGCCGCTGTTCGCGGGCCGCTACCCCGAGGACTACGAGGAGACGTTCGCCGGCGTCACGGACCTGTCGTTCCGCCGCGACGGCGACCTGGAGCTGATCTCCACGCCGCTGGACTACGTGGGCATCAACTACTACTACCGCCAGCACGTGGCCGACGCGCCGCACCGCGACCCCGACCCGGCCACCCGGACGTCGATCGACATCGGCATCGACACCACCCGCCTGCCCGACGTGCCGCGCACCGCGATGAACTGGCCGGTCGAGCCCGAAGGGCTCACCCAGACGCTGGTCGGGCTCAAGGAGCGCTACCCCGACCTGCCGCCGGTGTACGTTACCGAGAACGGGTGCGTGTACCCGGACCACCCCGGGTTCCTCGACCAGGAGCGCATCGACTACCTGCGCACCCACCTCGCGGCGGCGCGTGACGCGATCACCGCCGGGGTCGACCTGCGCGGCTACTTCGTGTGGTCGTTCCTGGACAACTTCGAGTGGGCGCACGGTTACAAGCACCGGTTCGGCCTCGTGCACGTCGACTACGACACGTTGGTCCGCACACCCCGGGCGAGCTTCCACTGGTACCGCGACCTGGTCGCCGAGCAGCGGGCCGGGACGGCCGCGGCGCAGTGACCCGCGTGGCTGCCGTCGCGCGGAGGCGCGTCCGCGCGACGGCAGCCGTGGCATCGGCTCACCCGCGCCGTCCGGGGTGGACGGCGCGGGGCCGACGCGACCAGGGCCCGCCCGCCCGCGGCGTCACGGCCACGGGTTGGGCAGGCACGCCTTCCCGTCCGGGGTGACCGCGACGCCCTGGTCGCTCCCGGTCGTGATCGACGCCAGGCCGTCGTTGTCCACGCTCAACGTCTGCTGCATCATCACCGGCGCCGGCGCGCCGTCGGCCGGGCACACCTCGTGGCCGAGGCCGAGGAAGTGCCCCACCTCGTGGTTGACCGCGTAGATCCGGTAACCGCGCAGGTCACCGCCGTAGGTGTGCGCGCCCCGGAACCATCGCGCCGTGCTGAGGTGCACGACCGACCCGACCCGGCACGACGTGTCGTAGGGCAGCTCGAACCCGCACAGCGACCGCGCCGTCCGCTGGGACGTCAACCGGATCCGCAGCTGCGGATCCACGCCCTCGCCGACCCGCCGGAACGCGTGCCGGGCCGCCCACCCGCGCGGGTGCCGCAACGCGTGGTCCACCACCGCGGCGAACGAGTCGTCGCCGTGCGGCAGCACCACCCCGTCCTCCACCTCCACGGCGTAGGCGATGCCGGACGTCCCGCCGACCCCCGGCGGCGGCACGACGTGCCACGTGCCCGAGCCGTGCTCCGGGAACGGCGGTCCCGGCGGCAGGTCCGCGCCGGAGCGCAACGCCTCCACCGGTGGCGCGCTCCCGACCCGGTCGACGGCCGCGGGCGTGCTCGGCACGACACCGGAAGCGGGCCACGCCACGGTGGCCGGCCGCGCCTGGATGCCGACGTCCAGCACCAGCACCGCGGTCGCCGCGAGGCACACCCCGGTCAGGTAGGGCAGCAGGGGCACCGTCCTCATGCGGGCTCCAACCCGGCCGAGCCGTACGTGCAGGCGGCGTTCCACAGCAGGAACGACGGCGCGCCCGCGTCCGCCGTGGCGCGCACCTGCGCCTGCACCTCGGCCGGCCCGTAAGCGTGACCCAGCGAGAACGCCTGGAGCCACGGGATCACCGTCGAACCGGTGCCCTGGGTCATCCGCACGAAGTCCGCGACCGACGCCCGCACGATCTCGTACGGCTGCGCGTTCGGGTTGCCCACGCCGTACTCGCCCGGACCCCAGTGCGACGGGTACACCATCGGCGAGACGTAGTCCACGTGCGCCGCGATGGCCGGGATGTCCTGCGCCACGTCCGTCGGGCTGTGCGCGGCGATGCCGAACACCGACGCGCCCAGGTACGCGCCGTGCTTGCGCACGGCCGCCCGATTCTCCTTCAGGAAGTCCACGATGGACTGCTCGGGGCTGGTGGCCAGGCCCGGGAACACCATCTGCCCCAGCGGGCCGTCCGGCCGCCGCACGTAGTCGTACAGCACGTCGTCGAAGCCCAGCGACGCGGCCTCCTCGGCGATCGCGGTGTTGTACGCGCGCACCTCGGGGTTGGCGAAGTTGGTGAACGCGTACTGGCCGTAGTGCGCCGACCAGGGCGCGCCGGACGAGTTCTGCGCCACGCGGTCGCGCGCGCCCGACTCCCACGACGCCTTGCCCAGCACCGGGTCGCGGAACGCCACCAACCTGCCGACCACCCGCAGGTTGAGCTTGTGCAGCTCGTCGACCACGGCACGGGCGTCGTAGTACGTGCGGTTCGCGCCGATCTGCCGGGCCAGCGGCACCTGCGAGTCGTAGCCGATCTCGCCGCTCTCGTCCTTGATGTCGAGCTGCACGGTGTCGATGCGGCCCTCGCGCGCCATCGCCAGCACCGGGTCGCGCAACGACGCCGTGGCCCACGCGGCGGCGCTCATGTGCACACCCCGCATCCCCGGGTGGGTGACCTTGACCGGGACGTCCTGGCGCTGCGCGTTGCCCGCCGCGTCGCCGGCCTCGACCCGGACGCTGGCCGGCACCTCCTTCAGCGACGCCTCGAACCTGCCGTCGCGCACCTGCACCGGCTGGTCGCCGACCTTCACCGAGTCCGCGCCCTCCACGCTGCCCTTCACCGTCACCGGCCCGCGCGGCGACCCGGCCTCGGCCGACTCCACCTTCAGCACGGGCGGTGTGGCGTCCACGGTGAACTCGCGCTGGACCTGCGCGTCGGGCATCCACGGCAGCGGGTTGGCCGCCCGCACCGACAGCACGTGCCTGCCCTCGGCGAGCTTGACCCCGGTCAACGTCATGCGGCCGTCGGCGCGTCGCGCCTGCACCGGCTGTCCGTCCACGTGCACGGTGACACGGTCGAGCCCGCCGGCCTCCGCGGTGGTGATGGACACGCGCTCGACACCCGAAGGAGTGACAGCGCTGCCGTCGCCCAGGTCCGCCACGGCGAGCCCGACGCCGCGGCCGTGCACGATCGTGGTGACGACTCCCGCGATCAGCAGCAGCACCACGACGCCGACCACGGGGATCAGCACGCGCTTGAGCTTCCGGGGCGAATCCGACATCGGGTGACTCCGATCTGGGTGGGGCATCGGCGATCCGGTCAGGTCATCGGCTACCAGCGACTTGACCAGGAGGCACGGCGGCAAACCCAAGGTCATCCGAAGGGGTGTAACCCGGTGTCGGAGCGGTGGCGAGGCGGAACCATCCGACTGTGAACACCACGTCAGGCACGCCCGTCCGGACCGTCGTGGCGCTGCTCGCGGCCCTGTGCTGCGGGTGCGCCGCCAACCCCGCGCCCGACGAGGCCGCGGCGCAACTGCCGCCGCCCGGGTCGTCCGCGCCGCCGTCCGACGCGGCGCCGTCGTCGTCCGCGCCGCCCGACCCGGCCGCCGTGGGCGCGAACGAGCTCGGCCAGGTGCCGATCCTGATGTACCACCGGCTGGTCGAGCGGCCGTCCTCGGTCTACGACCGGACGCCGGCGGCGTTCCGCGCCGAGCTGGAACGGCTGGCCGCCGAGGGGTACGTGCCGGTGACGACCGCCGAGTACGCGACCGGGAAGATCGACCTCCCGGCCGGCGCGCACCCGGTCGTGCTCACCTTCGACGACGGTGACGCGACGCAGTTCGCGCTGGGCCCCGACGGTGCGCCCGTGCCCGGCACGGCCATCGCGATCCTGCTGGACGTGGCCGCGCGGCACCCCGGTTTCCGGCCGGTGGCCAGCCTGTACGTCAACGCCGGGCCGTTCGGGTCACCGGACGGCGCGGCCCTGCGCTGGCTGCGCGACCACGGGTTCGAGATCGGCAACCACACGCGCGACCACACCAACCTGGCCTCGGCCGACGAGCGGGGCGTGCAGGAGGCGATCGCGGCCGGGCAGCGGGAGATCCAGCGGGCCGTGCCGGACTACCGGGTGTCGACCCTGGCGCTGCCGTTCGGCGCGATCCCCTCGAACGGCGCGCTCGCCCTGCGCGGTGGCTCCGACGGCACGTCGTACGAGTACGCGTGCGTGCTGATGGTGGGCGCGGGACCGGCCCCGTCACCGTTCGCGGCCGACTTCGACCCGACGACCACACCGCGCATCCGCTCGCAGGACCCGACCGGCGAGGACGCCCGCTACGGCTCCGCGGTGTGGCTGGACCAACTGGCCGCCGCGCCCGCGCAGCGCTACACCTCCGACGGCGTGCCCGACCGCATCTCCTACCCGGCCTCCGCGGGCCTCACCCCGGCACCGCACTTCACCGACCGCGCCGTGGCCTACTGACCGGAACCCCTGCCCACCCGGAGTCCGCGTGACCGCGCCCCTGCGTCAGGCGGTGGCGCGGGCGTGGTTGCGCAGCGCCACGGCGGCGCGTTCCAGGCTGCCCAGCACGCCCGGCGGCAGCTCGTGGTGGCGGCCCACCACCTCCTGCGCCATGACCTGCATCGGCGCGGACTCCTCCGCCTCCACCACGGCCAGCACCTTGAACGCCGTGCCCGGCGGGAACAGCACCCGCTCCTGCACCACGCCGCCGAACGAGTCCACCACCGACACCCGTCGACCCGTCGCCGACCACAGCAGGAACTCCACCCGCCCGTCGAACGGCACCGACGGACCCGCCACCGTGTTGAGCAGCCCGTGCTCCACCAGCACGTCACCCGTGCGGAACCGGCGGGCCTCACCCCAGCACACCGTCACGCCCTGGTGCGCCGGCAGCCGCCGCAGCCCCGACACCACCGATGCCGCGTACGGCCACAGCCTGCCCAGCTTCCCGCTGCGCAGCGCCTCGACCAGCACCTCCTCGTCGTGCCGCAGGAACGCCGACACCGCCGCGAGGTCGGTCACCACCGCCTCGAACGCCTCCGGGTCGTCCGGGCGCTCCACGATGTGCCGGCACGCCACCGCCGCGTGCTCGCCGTACCGCTCGCCCAGCATCCGGCGCACCGCGTCGCGCTCCTGCTCGGTGCTGCGGTGGTCGACCGGCACGACCTCGTCGCCCACCCGCTCGCCCCACTCCGGCGCGGGGGAGTCCGCCAGCGGGCCGTCCACGCTCAGCGGCACGGTCTCGTCGGCCGACACCGGCGGCGGCTCCTCCTCGGCCACCGGCGGGCGCGGCATGGGCGTCGGGTCGCAGAACACGACCTTGAGCAGCCGCCGCACCTCCGGCTCCAGCCGTTCCACCAGCGACGCGCCCGCCACCGCGACCGCGCCCGCCGTCGTGCGACCCGGCGTGCCGACGGTCAGCCGCGCCCACTCCGGGTCCACCGGCAGCGACCGCACCTCGGGCCCGTTGTCCTCCGCCTCACGCACCCACAGCCCGGACGGCACGACCTCCAGCACCACGCCGCCACCGAGGTCGTAGACGCCCGGACCCCGTTCCACCAGCCCCGGCACCGGCACCCGGTAGCCCGACACGACCGGCGTGCCGCCCGGCGCGTACCGCACCTCGGTCACGTACGGCCGCCAGGTCTGCTGCCCGCGCGGGTTCACCGCGACCACGGCCGCGCCGCTGCGCAACGCACCCACCGGCAGACCGGTGTAGAGCGAGATCGGCTCGCCGAGCTGGTCGGCCACCGCCTGCGCCTGGTGCTCGCCGCCGTACCAGACCAGCCGCACGCGCGAGCGCGCCACCGACGGCAGCCCGCCCAGCAGGCGGCACACCTCGTCGATCGGGATGGGCGGCTGCCCCGGACCGCCGACCACGACGGTCAGCACGTTGTCCCGGCACGGCAGCCCGATCACCGCCCGCACGTCCGGTGCCTGCGGGTCGAACGGCACGCGTTGCGCCCGCAGCCACAGCCCCGCCGGGATCGGCTCGGAGATGCCCACCTCGCCCGTGGGCCACGGCGTGTTCGGGTCGACCGCCTCCCAGTTCGGCACCGGGAACCGCCTGCCCATCGGCACCGGCGACGCGCCCGGCAGGAACCGCAGCCAGCAGCCGTAACCGCCGTTGCTCGCGACGAACGCCACGCCCGGCACGGTGGTGACCGCGCCGTCGGGGGCCACGACCTCGACCTGCAACTGCTCGGCCAGCCACTGCGCGGGCGCGGTCGGCCGCATCGAGCCGGAGTGCGGCGTCATCAACCGCACCGGTCCTCTGCCCTGGAGCGCGGCGGCCACGGCCGGCCAGAACGACGCCTCGTCGCCGTTGGGCGGGTCGACCACCACCACGGTGCGGCCCCGGTCGACCGGCAGGCCCCGGGCCAGCGCGACCGCGGCCGGACCGGGACCGCCGGGCGGCCCGACGACCAGCGTCGCGCCCGCGAACGAGGCCGAGAACTGTGCCGGCGGGGGTGCGGGCGGCGCGGTCTGGACCACGGGCTCTCGCTCGACCACGGGCTCCACTTGCGGGGCACGCTCCTTCGGTGCGGCACGTCGGAACTTCAAGGCGCCCGATCACCTCCAGGCACGACAGCGCGGGAACGTCAGCACTCTACGCGGGTGACACCCGATCGGGCGTAGGGCACTCCACGTGGTCGTCCACAGTGGACCGCAACACCGCTCCGACCAGCGCGCCGAACGCCACGTGGTCCGCCCACTGCGCCGCCCGGGGCAACGCGCGGACCGCCGGGAACCACCGCCCGACCACCTCCAGGTCCAGCGCGGCGATCACCGCCCCGGCCACCGCGCCCCGACGCGCGTCCAACGGCCACCGCCGGTCCACCGCCGCCAGCACCGCGGTCCAACCCGCCGACACGCCGAGGTGCGCGACCGCGCCGCGGATCACGCCCGTGCCGCCGAGCAGGGAGGCCGCCGCGCGCGTCGACCGCAGAACGTCACCACCGGTCACCAGGGCGTGCACGGTCGACGGCACGCCGCTGAGCGCCGAAGCGACCAACCACGCCCTCGTCAGGGGTGGTGCGGACGTGTGCCGGGTATCCCGCCCCGAAAGACCCCCTGGGGCGCGCTTGCTCCGTCGTGGTTCCATGTTCGAACCTGTGTTCGAGAGTATGACAAGATCACGGGTGCACCACCGACACCGTATCCGGACGCCGGGCACCGCGCCGACGACGTGCCCGCCTCGGCTACCGTGAACGCCGCTCGACACACGCCACGACCTGGGGAGAACGACCCGGTGACCGCTGAGATCCTGTACGGGGCCGACGACCTGACCCACCTGGAGGGTCTGGAGGCGGTGCGCAAGCGCCCCGGCATGTACATCGGGTCCACCGACAGCAGGGGCGTCAACCACCTGTTCACCGAGGTGGTCGACAACTCCACCGACGAGGGCGTGGCCGGGCACGCCACCAAGGTCGTCGTCACCCTGCACGCCGACGGCAGCGTCCAGGTCGACGACGACGGCCGCGGCATCCCCACCGGCGTCCACGCCAAGTCCGGCCTGTCCGGTGTCGAGCTCGTGCTCACCCGGCTGCACGCGGGCGGCAAGTTCGGCGGCTCCGGCTACAAGACCTCCGGCGGCCTGCACGGCGTCGGCGCGTCCGCCGTCAACGCCCTGTCGCACCGCTTCGACGTCGTCGTGCGCCGCGAGGGCAAGACGCACGAGATGTCGTTCGCGCACGGCGTCCCCGGCGTGTTCGACGGCCCCGGCCCCGACGCCGCCTTCACCCGCCAGTCGGGCCTGCGCGTCACCGGCCGCACCAAGCGCACCGGCACGTCCATCCGCTACTGGCACGACGCCCGCTACTTCGAGAACGGCGCGGCGCTCGACGTCGAGGCCGTCCGCACGAAGCTGCGCAACACCGCCTTCCTCGTCCCCGGCGTCACCTACGTGCTGCGGGTGGCCACCGACGACGGGATCGACGAGGAGACGTTCCACTTCCCGGGCGGCCTGGTCGACATGGTCGACCACCTCGCCCCGTCGAGCGACAAGCCGGTCACCGGCACGCTGCTCATCACGGGCACCGGCGTCTACCACGAGAACGCGGCCGACGAGAACGGCGTGATGCGGTCCAAGGTCGAACGCCAGGCCGAGGTCGAGATCGCGCTGCGCTGGGGCACCGGCTACGAGCGGATCGTCGAGTGCTTCACCAACACCATCCGCAACGTGCACGGCGGCACCCACCGCCGCGGCTTCGACCGCGCCGTGCTCAAGGCCGTCCAGGACGCCATCGGCAAGACCAGGGGCCTGCTCAAGCCCAAGGAGGACCCGCCGACGCTGGACGACGTGCTCGAAGGCATGACCGCCGTCGTCCACGTCCGCATCCCCGAACCGCAGTTCACCTCCCAGACCAAGGACGAGCTGTCCACCGCGGGCATCACCAAGGTGACGCTCGGCGTGGTGGAGAAGCACATCAAGGCGTGGACCGAGGACCGCCGCACCAAGGCCGAGGCCAAGGTCGTCCTGCAGAAGGTCGTCGACGCCTCCCGCGTCCGCCTGACCCAGAAGCAGCAGAAGGACGCCGCGCGCCGCAAGACGGCCCTGGAAGGCGCGGCGATGCCCGCGAAGCTGGTCGACTGCCGCACCACCGGCGTCTCCCGCAGCGAGCTGTTCCTCGTGGAGGGCGACAGCGCCCTCGGGTGCTTCACCGGTGACACGCTGGTGGCATTGGCCTCGGGACGTGCGATGAGCTTCGCCGAACTCGCCGCCGACTGGGAACGCGGCGTCACGCACTTCGGCTACACGACCAACCGCGCCGGTCGCGTCGTCGTCGCACCGCTCGTGGAGCCCCGGCTGACCAAACGTGACGCACCTCTGGTGCGCGTCACCCTGGACAGCGGCGAATCGGTCCGCTGCACCCCGGACCACCTGTTCCGGCTGCGCGACGGCTCGTACCGGCGGGCGGACCAGCTCCAGCCGGGCGACTCCTTGATGCCGCTGTACCGGTCGGTCTCGGCCAAGAGCTCGGGTGACAAGCTCGAGGGCTACGAGCGGGTCTGGATGAACGACCGCCAGGAGTGGGTCTACACGCACTACCTCGCCGATGCCCACAACCTCCGGCACGGCCTCGACAGCGCCGACAACGGCACCGTCCGTCACCAGGTGGACGTCGACAAGCGCAACAACGACCCGCGCAACCTCCGGCGGATGACGTGGGACGACCACGCCGCCCTGCACGCCCCGATGATGGGCGAGCACGTTCACGCGGGTTACCGGGCTTGGCTGGCCGAGGGCGGCCTGGAGTTCAAGTCGGCGATGCTGTCGGCGCAGTGGAAGGACCCGGACTTCCGCCAGGCGTGCCTGGCGCGGTTGGCGGCGCTGAACGCCGACCCGGAGTTCCGGCGGCGAATCGAGCAGGGGTTCCAGGACTGGTACGCGCAGCTCGACCCGGACGAGCGGGCCGAGTACGCCGAGCGGATGCGCGAGCGGCAGGCGGCGTACTGGGCGCACCCCGAACACCGGGAAGCCGCGGCCGAGCGGGTGCGGTCGTTCTTCGCCCAGCCGGGTCGCCGGGCGGAGTGGAGCGAGAGGTCGAAGCGGCAATGGGCCGATGAGGACCTGCTGGCGTGGCGCTCTCGGAAGACGGTCGAACAGTTCTCCGACCCCGCCGAGCGGGAACGCCAACGGGCCGCGGTGATCGCATGGCACGAGGAGCACCCGGAGTTCGGGGAACGGCACTCGCTGCGGATGAAGCTGCGGATGCTCGACCCCGACAACGACCACCTGGCCAAGGCCCGGGCGGGGCGGCGTCGCTACGTGGAGTCGGTGCCCCGGCCGGAGCGTGTCGCCAAGCAGCGCGAAGGCAAGCGACTGGCCGCGCTCAAGCGACTGCGGCCGTTCCTGTCGTTGACCGACGCGGAGATCGCCGCGGCGTACGAGACGGATCGCCTGGCCAACGCCCGCACCGGCTCGAAGTTCGAACGCCTGCTGGAGGCGTTCGACAGCGACCTCGGTCGCCTCCGGGAGGCCGCTGCCCACGCCAACCACGCGGTGGCCTCGGTCGAACCGCTCACCGAGACCGCGGACGTCTACGACCTGACGGTCGACGGCTACCACAACTTCGCGCTCGAAGCGGGTGTCTTCGTGCACAACAGCGCCCGCATGGCCCGGGTGTCGGAGTACCAGGCGCTGCTGCCGTTGCGCGGCAAGATCCTCAACGTGCAGAAGGCCAGCCTCGCCGACACCCTGCGCAACGCCGAGATCGCCAGCATCGTCCAGGTCCTGGGCGCGGGCACCGGGCGGACGTTCGACCTGGGCGCGATGCGCTACGGCCGGGTCATCCTGATGGCCGACGCCGACGTCGACGGCTCGCACATCCGGACGTTGCTGATCACCCTGTTCGCCAAGTACATGCGGCCGGTGATCGAGGACGGGCGGCTCTACGCCGCGATGCCCCCGCTGCACAAGGTGATGACCAAGGGGCGCAACCCCGAGACCCACTTCACGTTCAGCCAGCGCGAGATGGAGCAGAAGGTCGCCCGGCTGGAGAAGGCCGGCAAGACGGTGGTCAAGCCCGTGCCCCGGTTCAAGGGCCTCGGCGAGATGGACGCCGACGAGCTGTGGGAGACCACGATGAACCCGGCCACCCGCTCCGTGCGCCGCATCACCATGCACGACGCCGAAGCCGCCGAGGCCGCGTTGGAGCTGCTGATGGGGGAGAAGGTCGAGCCGCGCCGGGCGTGGCTCGTCGAGTCGGCCGCCCGGGTCGACCAGTCCGCGATCGACGTCTGACACGCCCGAACACACGAGGGAACGACCGACCATGGCACGCCGCAAGACCCCCACGACCAGGGTCGACCCGTCCGCCTTCGACAACGCGGGCGCCCAGGTCTTCGACAACTCCCTGACCACCGAGATCGAGGACTCCTACCTGGAGTACGCCTACTCGGTGATCCACTCGCGGGCCCTGCCCGACGCGCGGGACGGCCTCAAGCCGGTGCACCGCCGGATCCTGTTCTCGATGAACGAGCAGGGCTACCGCCCGACCAGCGCGTACGTGAAGTCGTCCCGCGTGGTCGGCGACTGCTTCGTGCGCGGCGCGCTGGTGTCCACCCCCGAGGGCCTGCGGCCGATCGAAGAGATCGAGGTCGGCGACCTGGTGCTGGACGGGCGGGGCGAGCCGGTCGAGGTCGACGCGGTCTACGAGAACCCGGTGTCCGAGCTGGTCCGCGTGACCTGGTCGGACGGGCACTCGATGCTCGTCACGCCGGGTCAGCGGTTCCACACCGGGGACGGCTGGACCGACGCCGACTGGACCGCCGCCCGCGACCTGACCGGCGTGCGTACGGGCGCGTTCGGCCCGGACCGGCACGCGAACCTGCTCGCCGACGGCGACGCGACCGGGTTCGTGCTCGGCCTGGTGGCCGCGACCGGCGACGTGCGGGCCGACGGTCGGGTGCGGCTGGAGTCGACGAACGTCGACGCGATCGACATCGCGCACGGCTGGGCCATCGCGCACGACGTGACCACGTCCCGGCACAAGGACGGCGACCGGCTCACGCTGACGTTCGCCCGGCACGCCGGGCTCGAAGCGGCCGCGACCGGCCGGCTGGACGCCGTGCTGCGCGACCGCTCGGCGTGGACGCCCTACCTCGCCGGCCTGTTCGTCGCCGCCGGCGAGGTCCGCGACGGCATCGTGCTGCCCGGCGGGGACGCCGAGCACGCCCTGCTCGCCGACTCCGGCATCCGCGCCCGCCGTGACGCGACCACCCTGACGGTCACCGGGCGTGACGCGGCGGCGCTGGCCGTGGCGCTGCTGCGCTGGACCGGCGTCGGCCCGCGCCAGGACGGCCTGGTGCGGGTGATCCGCGCCGCCAGGCGGGCCGGCGACACGCCGTCGCCGCACGTCGTGTCGGTCGAGCCGGCCGCGCAGGCCACCACCTACGACATCCGGGTCTCCAGCCCCGAGCACGCCTTCGTGGTCGGCGGTTCCGTGGTGCACAACTGCATGGGCAAGTACCACCCCCACGGCGACACCGCGATCTACGACGCGATGGTCCGCCTGGCCCAGGACTTCTCGCTGAACACGCCGTTGATCGACGGGCACGGCAACTTCGGCAGTCCGGACGACGGCCCGGCCGCGTCGCGGTACACCGAAGCACGGATGTCGCCGGCGGCGATGTTGCTGGTCGGCGAGCTGGACGAGGAGACGGTCGACTTCCGGCCGAACTACGACGGCTCGTTGCAGGAGCCGTCCGTGCTGCCCGCGGCGTTCCCGAACCTGCTGGTCAACGGCACGTCCGGGATCGCGGTCGGGATGGCGACGAACATGATCCCGCACAACCTGGGCGAGGTCGTGGCGGCGGCGCGGCACCTGGTGACGCACCCGGACGCGACGCTGGACAAGCTGATGGAGTTCATCCCGGGCCCCGACCTGCCGACCGGCGGGGTGCTGCTCGGGCTGGACGAGGTGCGCAAGGCCTACGAGACCGGGCGCGGCGTGGTGCGGATGCGCGCCAAGGTCGAGATCGGGTTGCTGGAGGGCAGCCGGGGCAGGCAGGCGATCACGGTCACCGAGCTGCCCTACGGCGTCGGCCCGGAGAAGATCATCGAGAAGATCACCGACGAGGTGACCAAGTCCAAGCGGCTGACCGGGATCTCCGACGTCAAGGACCTCACCGACCGCGAGAACGGCACCCGCGTGGTGATCGAGTGCAAGGTCGGCGTGAACCCGCAGGCGCTGCTGGCCGACCTGTACCGGCTCACGCCGCTGGAGCAGTCGTTCGGCATCAACAACCTGGTGCTGGTGGAGGGCCAGCCCCGCACGCTGGGCCTCAAGGCGCTGCTGGAGGTGTTCCTCAAGCACCGCTACGAGGTCGTCACCCGGCGCACGAGGTTCCGCAGGCGCAAGCGCGAGGACCGGTTGCACCTGGTCGAGGGCCTGCTCAAGGCCCTGCTGGACATCGACAAGGTGATCAAGCTCATCCGGGGCAGCGAGAACGCCGCCGCCGCGAAGGAGGGCTTGATGGCGAAGTTCAAGCTCTCCGAGATCCAGGCGACCTACATCCTCGACACGCCGTTGCGCCGGCTGACCCGCTACGACTCGCTGGAGCTGGAGGCGGAGCAGGAGAAGCTGCGCAACGAGATCGCCGAGCTGAGCAAGATCCTCGATGACCCGGCCGTGCTGCGCAAGGTCGTGTCGACGGAGCTGGCGAAGGTGGCCAAGGACCTCCAGCAGGAGCGCCGGACCACGTTGCTGGACGGCGACCTGAAGGAGGTGCTGGCGGCGTCGAAGCCGGCCGGGCCGCTGGAGGTCGCCGACGACCCGTGCCAGGTGATCCTGTCCGCGACCGGGTTGGTGGCGCGGACGGCGGCGGAGTCGGAGGAGTCCTCGGAGGCGCGCCGGCGCAACGGGCGGACCAAGCACGACGCGGTGGCGGCGACCGTGCACACGACGGCACGCGGCCAGGTGCTGCTGGTGACCAACCGGGGTCGGGCGTTCAAGACCGACGTGCTGCCGTTGCCGGTGCTGCCCGAGCAGAGCGGCACGGTGTCGTTGAGCGGGGGCATGGCCGCCGGGGAGCTGGTGGACCTGGAAGCCGGTGAGCGGGTCGTGGGCATCGCGCCGCTGACCGACACCGAGTCGCCGGGGCTCGCGCTGGGCACGCGGCAGGGCACGGTGAAGGTGTGCGCGCCGGAGTGGCCGGTGCGGTCGGACGAGTTCGAGGTGATCACCCTCAAGGTGGGTGACGAGGTGGTCGGCGCGACGTGGCTGTCCGGCGCGGACGAGACGCTGGTGTTCGTCACGTCGGAGGCGTCGCTGTTGCGGTACTCCGCGTCGCTGGTGCGGCCGCAGGGCCTGCGCGGTGGTGGCATGGCCGGCATCAACGTGGGTTCGGACGCGCGGGTGGTGTTCTTCGGGGCGGTGCGCACGGACGACGACGAGCACGGTGAGCCGATGGTCGTCACGTCGACCGGGCAGAGCGTGAAGGTGACGCCGTTCTCGGCGTACCCGGCGAAGGGCCGGGCCACGGGTGGTGTGCGGGCGCACCGGTTCCTCAAGGGGGAGACGGCGTTGGCGCTGGCCTGGGTCGGGCCGCGGCCGGCGGGCGCGGCGCGCAACGGGTCGCCGGTGGAGCTGCCCGTGCCGGACGAGCGCCGGGACGGCTCGGGGCACGCGCACCCCGGCCCGGACGTGGTGGGTCACCTGGTCGAACGCGACTGACGGTCGTCCTCGACGCCGACGTGCGGCGGGACTCGTTCCCGCCGTACCCGACCCGGGGTTCGCCGCTGACGGGCGACGGTCGTCCGTGGCAGAGTCGGGGCGTGATCACCGAGAGCGAAGTGCTGGTGCCGGCCCGGTTCAACGGGCCGCCGCAGTCGGGGCAGGGCGGGTACGTGTGCGGGATGCTGGCCGGTCTCGCGCCGCCCGCCGAGGGCACCGCCGTGGTCTCGCTGCTCCTCCCGCCGCCGCTGGAACGGCCGATGCGACTGGAGGCCGGGCCCGACCAGGCCGTGCTGGTGCTGGGTGAGCTGGTCGTCGCCGCGGTCACCCGCACCACCGAGCCCGTGCCGGCCGTGCCACCGGTGTCCCAGGCCGAGGCGGACCTGGCCATGGAGGGTTTCCTGGGCTGGGAGGACCACCCGTTCCCCACCTGCTTCGTGTGCGGGCACGAGCGGGCCGACGGCCTGTTCCTCGCGCCCGGCCCCGTCCCGGGGCGGGCCGACACGGTCGCGTGCACGTGGGTGCCGGAGGAGGTGTCGCCGGAGGTGCTGTGGGGCGTGCTGGACTGCCCCGGCGGCTGGACCACCGACCCCCGCGACGACCCGATGGTGCTGACCCGGATGACCGCGGACCTCGTCGGCACGCCGAAGCCGGGCGAGCCGCACGTCGTGGTCGCGCGGCAGGTGCGACGGGTCGGCCGGGTCGCCACCAACCTGACCTCGGTCTACGGCCCGGACGGCGCGTTGGTCGGCACGTCGTCGGCCGAGTGGACCGCTCTGGGACCGTGACCGGGGCACGGCCTCAGGACTCGCGCGGGCGGCCCAGGAACACGGAGCTGTAGCGCTCCAGGTTGGCGTTGGGGTGCAGGATCGCGTGCAGGTTCACCGCGTGCACGTCGCGCTGGATGCGGTGCAGGGTCGGGTCGTCCCCGCCGAGCACGTCGACCGCGTCCCTGGCCCGCAGGCACGCCTCGCCGAGGTCGCGGCGCACGCCCGCGTGCTCCTCGGGCGTCCACTCCTCGCCGCCCGCGGCCTTGAGGTCGACCACGGCGGCGGTGCGGCGGGCGTGGAACTCCGCCTCGTCGGCCAGCACCGTCGCCTCCCGCAGCCCGGCGGCCGACGCGGTCGCGCGAGCCCCGTCCACCGCCGCACGGGCCAGACCGACCGCGGGCGCGCCGACCGCCGCGCAGGCCGCGGGCATGAACGGCGCGCGGAACATCGGCTCGGCCGCGTCGGGGTGGGCGCCCAGCACGGGCGCGAGCCGCAGCACCCGTTCCGCGGGCACGAACACGTCCTTGGCCACCGTGGTCACGCTGCCGGTCGCGCGCAGCCCGGTGGTGTGCCAGTCGTCCACGACCTCCAGGTCGACCAGCGGGATGGCCAGCGCCACCGGCGCGCGGTCCGGCAGCAGCAGCGCGGCGTTGGTGATCCAGTGGCTCTGCGACGCGCCGGTGGTGAACGCCCACCGCCCGTTGACCAGCACGCCGCCGCCGACCGGCTCGGCCGTGGCGGTGGGGCTGAGGATGCCGGTGACGCGCACGTCCGGTTTGGCGAACACCTCGCGCCGCACGTCGGCCGGGAACTGGCCGACCACCCAGGTGGAGGTGGCCCACACCGCCGCCGTCCACGCCGCCGACCCGTCGCCGCGGGCGAGCTCAGCGATCACCTCGACGACGGTGGCCAGGTCGGCCTCCAGGCCGCCGTGCTCGGCGGGCACCCGCAGCCGCAGCACGCCCGCGTCCGCCATCGCCTCCAACGCGGCCTCGTGCAGCCTGCGGTGCTCGTCACCCCAGGCGGCGTGGGCGCGCAGAACCGGGACGATCTCCGCAGTGCGCCGCACCAGCTCGTGGTGCTCCGACCCGTGCATCACCGTGCCGTGCCTCCCCCATCGGTGACCCGTGACACACACCTTGGCGTGCTCCGCGCCACCAGACAACACCGGAATAGCCGGCGACCCGGTACCGTTGTGCCGGTTAGTTGAAAGCGCAACTACTTGAGGAGTGGCCATGCAGTTCGGTGTCTTCACCGTCGGCGACGTGACGCCCGACCCGACCACGGGGCGGACGCCGACCGAGGCCGAGCGCATCAAGGCCATGGTCGCCATCGCGCTCAAGGCCGAAGAGGTCGGCCTGGACGTCTTCGCGACCGGCGAGCACCACAACCCGCCCTTCGTGCCGTCCTCGCCGACGACCATGCTCGGCTACATCGCGGCGCGCACCGAGCGGCTGATCCTGTCCACCGCGACCACGCTGATCACCACCAACGACCCGGTGAAGATCGCCGAGGACTACGCGATGCTCCAGCACCTGGCCGACGGCCGGGTCGACCTGATCATGGGTCGGGGCAACACCGGACCGGTCTACCCCTGGTTCGGCAAGGACATCCGCGACGGCATCGACCTCGCCATCGAGAACTACGCCCTGCTGCACAAGCTCTGGCGCGAGGACGTGGTCGACTGGGAGGGCAAGCACCGCACGCCGTTGCAGTCGTTCACCTCGACGCCCCGCCCGCTCGACGACGTGCCGCCGTTCGTCTGGCACGGCTCGATCCGCAGCCCGCAGATCGCCGAGCAGGCCGCCTACTACGGCGACGGCTTCTTCGCCAACCACATCTTCTGGCCCAAGGAGCACTTCCAGCGGCTGATCGGGTTCTACCGCGAGCGCTACGAGCACTACGGCCACGGCGCCGCGCACCAGGCGATCGTCGGCCTCGGCGGCCAGGTGTTCATGCGCCGCAACTCGCAGGACGCCGTGCGCGAGTTCCGGCCGTACTTCGACAACGCCCCGGTGTACGGGCACGGCCCGTCGCTGGAGGAGTTCACCGAGCAGACGCCGCTGACCGTCGGCAGCCCGCAGGAGGTCATCGACAAGACGCTGACCTTCCGCGAGCACTTCGGCGACTACCAGCGCCAGCTGTTCCTGATGGACCACGCGGGCCTGCCGCTGAAGACCGTGCTGGAGCAGCTGGACTTCCTCGGCGAGATCGTGCCGACGCTGCGCCGCGAGTTCGCGGTCGGCCGACCGGCCGACGTGCCCGACGCCCCCACCCACGCTTCGCTGCTCAAGGCAGGTGTCCGATGACCACGCTCGCCGTCGTGCAGGCCGGGCTCGGGTCGCCCTCGTCCACCCAGCTGCTGGCGACCCGGCTGGCCGAGGCCACCGAACGGTTCGTGCCCGGCCTGCAGGTGCGCACGACGCACCTGCGGGACGTCGCCCGGGACATCGCGGACAACCTCGTCACCGGCTTCCCGAGCGCGCGGTTGCGCGAGGTGGTGGAGTCGGTGGTGAGCGCCGACGCCCTGATCGCCGTGACGCCCACGTTCAACGCGTCCTACAACGGGCTGTTCAAGTCCTTCGTGGACGTGCTGGAGCCGGAGTCGCTGGCGGGCAAGCCGGTGCTGATCGGCGCGACCGGCGGCACCGAGCGCCACTCGCTGGTGCTCGACCACGCCCTGCGGCCGCTGTTCGCCTACCTGCGGGCGATCGTCGTGCCGACCGGCGTGTACGCCGCGTCGTCGGACTGGGGCGCGGAAGGGCTGCCCGGCCGCGTCGACCGGGCCGCGGGGGAGCTGGCCGACCTGCTCGTCGGCCGCGCGCCCACCCAGCCCGCCACCGCCGGGTTCGTGCCGTTCGACCAGCTGCTCGCCGGGCGCTGAGCGACCACCCGCGGCGAGGCGGAAATGGACTGACCACCGGCCACCGTGCCGCATAGGGTTCGGCCCATGTCCGCCTCGCTGCAGCTCGCGGTGCGCAACGCCGCCGTCCTGACCACCGGGCTGGCCCGCACCCGCGGGCACGACCTGATCACCCGGCCCTCGTTCCTCGCGATGAACGGGCCCACGCTGCTGCGCGTGCTCGCGGTGCGCCCGGACCCCGACCCGGACGACTTCGCCGAACTCCAGTTGCTGGCCAAGCGCGCCGAGGCGCGGGTGGTGGTCGAGGACTCGTTCGGCACGATCGACGGCGCGGCCCTCGGCCTCACCGCCCGGCACCTGCCGGTCATGATCCGGCCGCACGCGCCCGTCCCGCCGCCCGCGCTGGACGTGCGGTCGGTGCGCACGCCCGAGGAGTGGGCCGTCGCCGAGCGGGTCGTGGTCGAAGGCTTCCCGCTGCCCGGTTTCCCGACCGGCAACGCGCTGCCCCTGGCGTTGAAGGACCGCGAGGGCTTCCGGGCGCACACGGTGTGGCGTGACGGCGTCGTGGCCGGGGCGTGCCTGACCGTCGAGGCGGACGACGCGGTCGGCGTCTACTGGGTGACGACCCTGCCCGAGCACCGCTCGCGCGGTGTCGCCCGGACGCTCATGCACGCGATGATCACCGAGTTCCCGGTCCCGATGACCCTCACCGCAGCCAAACCTGGCCTGCCGCTGTACCGGTCGCTGGGCTTCTCCGTCATCACCCAGGCCACCTGGTGGTCCAACGCGAATTGACGCGTGAATCGCGGCCCGCGGCCGTTACCTCGGGATGATGACCGCAGAGGTGGGGCAGCGGTCCCGGCTGGCCGCGGTGGACAACCTGAAGGTGCTGCTCGTCGCCTGGGTGATCGGCGGGCACGCGCTCCTCGGGTACTCGGCGGTGGGCGGGTGGCCGTACGACGAGGTCAACGAAGTCACCTTCGAGCCTCACGTCGAGGCCGTGCCGGCGGCCGTGCTCGGCCCGTCCGGGCTGTTCCTCATGGGCACCTTCTACCTGCTGTCCGGCCTGTTCACGCCGCAGTCCCCGGCGCGCAAGGGGACCGCCCGGTTCCTCCGCGACCGGCTCGTCCGCCTCGGCGTCCCGTTCGTGCTGTCCGCCCTGCTGGTGTGGCCGCTGACGCCGTGGGTGGGCTACCGCGCCGCCGGGCACGACGTCACGCCGTGGTGGGTGTTCGCCCACCGCGACCCGCTGCTGGACTCCGGCTCGCTGTGGTTCGTGGATTTCCTGCTGCTGTTCTCCGTCGCCTACGCGGCGGTCGGCAGGCCCCGCCCGGAGCCGGTCGTGCTGACCGGCGGGCACCTCGTCGCGGTCACCGCCGGGGTCGTGGTGAGCACGTTCGCGGTGCGGCTGTGGTTCCCGGCGCGCAGCGGGCAGGTCGGTGACCTGCACGTCTGGTGGTGGCCGCAGCTCATCGCCATGTTCGGCCTGGGCATCGTGGGTGCTCGCGCGGGCCTCGCCCAGCGGGTGCCGGAGCGGATGTGGCGCGGCAGCCGGGTGGTCGCGGCGCTGACGATCCTGTCCGTGCCGGTGGTCGCGGTCGCCCTGGGCGTGTCGGACCTGGCCGGTCAGGCGGGGCCGTTCCTGGGCGGCCGGCGGTGGGAGTCGCTGCTGTTCGCCGTCGTGGAAGCGGTGCTCGTGGTCGGTGGGTCGGTGTGGCTGCTCGGCTGGGCGCAACGGCGGCTGACCCGTGACGGGCCGTTCGCGGCGGCGCTCGCGCGTGGGGCGTTCGCCGCGTTCTTCATCCAGGGGCCGGTGCTGATCGTGCTCGCGGTGACGGCCCGGCCGTTGCCGTTCCCGGCCGAGGTGAAAGCATTCCTGGTGGCGGCGACCGCGGTCGCGGTGTCTTTCGGCGCGGGCTGGCCATTGACCACCCGGACGAAGGTCGGGCGCTTTCTCTAATGTGTTTGACAATCGACCTCGAATGCGTTGATTGCCTCCGCCGGGCCCTCGGTGTTCACGTGGTGGGAAGCACGGACGGGTGACGCCGGGGCGACACCCCGTGGTTTCCACACCGTGGGACACCTGGGCATACCCGAGACGGGGGTGGCCCCGTCGGTGTGGGAGACTTCGCGGCATGGCTCCTCTTCGCTTCGCCCTGCCCAACAAGGGCTCGTTGAGTGCTCCCGCGGCGCAAATGCTGGCCGAAGCGGGTTACCGGGTGAACAGGTCCGGCCGTGAGCTGATCGTGGCGGACCCGGCAAATGATGTGCAGTTCTTTTTCCTGCGTCCCCGCGACATCGCGGTGTACGTGGGCGAGGGGTCTTTGGACGTCGGCATCACCGGGCGTGATCTGCTGCTCGATTCCACCGTGTCGGCGAAGGAAATCCTGCCGCTGGGCTTCGGCCGGGCGTCGTTCTACTTCGCGTCCAAGCCCGGCGGCATCCACGACGCCGCGGGCCTGGAGGGCAAGCGGATCGCGACCAGCTACCCGAACCTGGTCGAGCACCACCTGTCCGACCTCGGCATCAAGGCGCACCTCGTGCGGCTCGACGGCGCGGTGGAGACCGCGGTCGAGCTGGGCGTGGCCGACGCGATCGCCGACGTGGTCGAGACCGGCATCACGCTGAAGACCTCGGGCCTGGAGACGTTCGGCTCGCCGATCCTCAAGTCCGAGGCCGTGCTGATCCAGGGTGACACCGTCGCCGACGCACCCGACGCGGTGCGCGCGGTCGAGATCCTGCACCGCAGGTTGCAGGGCGTGCTGATCGCCCGCCGGTACGTGATCCTCGACTTCGACTGCCCCGTGGAGGCGCAGGAGGAGGCGTTCAAGCTGGTGCCCGGCATCGAGTCGCCGACCGTCTCGCCGCTGGCCCGCGAGGGCTGGGTCGCCGTGCGCTCGCTCGTGCCGCGCGACGACGCGCCGTTCATCATGGACGAGCTGTGGCGCGTGGGCGCCCGCGCGATCCTGGTCAGCTCGCTCGACACCTGCCGCATCTAGCCCCACCCACCCGAACTCCACGTTTCCGCACGTCACCGTGTGCGGAGGCGTGGAGTTCCGCGTTCTGAGCGTTGAACTCGGGTGTTCCGAACGTAGGACTCTCGCGTTCTGAGCGTTGGACTCGCGGGTGCTAGATCCGGTCTGGCGGGGTTTCTCGCGCCTCCTGGGTGAGAGGAGGTGCCGCATGCAGCCGCTGCACATCGCCGTGATCATCGGCAGCACCCGCGAAGGACGCGTCGGCGACGGCGTCGGCCGGTGGGTCGCCGAGGTCGCGGCCGAGCGCGAGGACGTCGAGCCGGTGGTCCTCGACCTGGCCGACTACGACTTCCCGCCGTGCTACCCGGCCCAGCCCACCGCGGAGGTCCGGCGGTTCACCGGCCAGGTGGCGGCGGCGGACGGGTTCGTCGTCGTCACGCCCGAGTACAACCGCAGCTTCCCGGCCTCGCTCAAGCAGGCCATCGACCACGCCTACGACGAGTGGCACGCCAAGCCCGTCGGGTTCGCGTCCTACGGCTACCGGTCCGAGGGCCTGCACGCGGTGGAGCACCTCCGCTCAGTTTTCACCGAGCTGCACGTCATGACAGTGCGGACGACCGTCGGCGTGAACCTGCTCGTCGACGAACCGCTCGACACCGAGCACCGCCGCCGTGCCGCGGAAGCGATGTTCGACCAGCTCACCTGGTGGGCGTCGGCCCTGAAAGATGCCCGCACCCGACGCCCGTACGTCTCCTAGGGGAAGGAAATCCATGAACGCCATCGAAACGTCGGGCCTGGTCAAGGTCTTCGGCGACACCCGAGCGGTGGACGGCGTCGACCTGACCGTGCCCGCCGGGACGGTGTACGGCCTGCTCGGCCCGAACGGCGCGGGCAAGACGACGACGGTCCGCATGCTCGCCACCCTGCTGCGACCCGACGACGGCGAAGCGCGCGTGTTCGGCCACGACGTGCGCGCCGATCCCGACGCGGTCCGCCGGCTGGTCAGCCTCACCGGCCAGTACGCCTCCGTGGACGAGGACCTGACCGGCACCGAGAACCTGGTCCTGCTGGCCAGGCTCCTCGGCCACGGCCGGGCCCACGCCCGCGCGCGGGCCGCGCAGCTGCTGGAGGCGTTCGGGCTCACCGACTCCGCCGCCAAGCAGGTCAAGCACTACTCGGGCGGCATGCGCCGCCGGCTCGACATCGCGGCCAGCATCCTGAACACGCCGAAGCTGCTGTTCCTGGACGAGCCGACCACCGGCCTGGACCCGCGCAGCCGCAACCAGGTGTGGGACATCGTCCGCGCCGTGGTCGGGCACGGCACCACCGTGCTGCTGACCACGCAGTACCTGGACGAGGCCGACCAGCTCGCGTCCCGCATCGCGGTGATCGACCACGGCAAGGTCATCGCCGAGGGCACCAAGGGCGAACTGAAGGCGTCCGTGGGCGTCGGCGCGGTGCACCTGCGGCTGCGTGACGCCGACCAGCGCGCCCGGGCGCAGGAGGTCCTGGCCCGCGCGCTGGAGGCCGACGTCCAGCTCGACGCCGACCCGGTCGCGCTGACCGCGCGGCTGTCCGGCCGCGCCACCGAGCAGGCCGCCGAGGCGTTGGCCCAGCTCGCCCGCGAGGGCATCACCGTCGACACGTTCTCCCTCGGCCAGCCCAGCCTGGACGAGGTGTTCCTGGCCCTCACCGACAAGAAGGAGGCGGCGGCGTGACCGTCACCAAGGAAGTCGAGCTCCTGCCCGCGCCCAAGGCGGAGGACTTGGCGGCGGTGCTGCTGGAGACCGAGCAGCCGCGCCGGCCGAGCGCGCTGTCGGCGTCGCTGACGTTCGGCTGGCGGGCCGTGCTCAAGATCAAGCACGTGCCCGAGCAGCTGTTCGACGTCACCGCGTTCCCGATCATGATGATCCTGATGTTCACCTACCTGTTCGGCGGCGCGCTGGCCGGGTCGCCGGGGGAGTACATCCAGTACCTGCTGCCCGGCATCACGGTCACCAGCGTCGTCATGATCACCATGTACACGGGTGTCGCGGTGAACACCGACATCGAGAAGGGCGTGTTCGACCGGTTCCGCACGCTGCCGATCTGGCGGCCCGCGCCGATGGTCGGCTACATCCTGGGCGACCTGCTGCGGTACGTGCTGGCCTCCACCGTGATCATGGTCGTCGGCCTGGTCCTCGGGTTCCGGCCCGGCGGCGGGTTCGTCGGCGTGGTGGCGGGCGTGGCGGTGCTGGTGGCGTTCTCGTTCGCGTTCTCGTGGGTGTGGACGATGTTCGGCCTGCTGATGCGCAGCGAGAAGTCCGTGATGGGCGTGAGCATGCTGGTCCTGTTCCCGCTGACGTTCCTGTCCAACGTCTACGTCGACCCGCGGACCATGCCGGGCTGGTTGCAGGCGTTCGTCGACGTCAACCCGATCAGCAAGCTGGTCGCCTCGGTCCGCGCCCTCATGGCGGGCGGCTTCGACGGCGACGCCATGATCTGGACCCTGGGCTACGGCGTGTTCTTCACCGCCGTGTTCGGCGCGTGGACCATGCGACTGTACAACCGGAAGTGACGCTAGAGCCGGAACCTCTCCGGTCCTGAGTAGACGCACGTCGCCCCGGTCGAGACGGTCCCCCGCAGGTGGGCCGCGAGACCGGGGTGGCGGTCGTCCAGCTTGCGCAGCGTGTCCCGGATCCGGGCGGTGACCGCCTTGCGCGCCCGCTCGGCCTCGTCACCCAGCCTGCGCGTGCGGCCCGCCAGACCCGCGGCCGCGCGCAGCTCCTCCAGCAACGCGGCGCGTTCGCGGTCCAGCTCGGCGGCCCGGTCGTCGTCGAACGCCCGGTCGATCTCCTCGTCCAACCGCGCCAGCCGCCGCCGGTACCTCGCCTTCGCCTCGTCGTCGAGCACCGGGTCACCGCCCAGCCTCGCCGACGCGACCGCCTCCGGCGCCAGCAACGTCACCGCCTCCACCGGCTCGCCGGGCCTGCCCAGCAGCACGTGCAGGTCCCGCAGCCCTTTCGAGTCGGGCATCCGCACCGTGACCCCGGCGTAGGACAACGCCCACACGTCGCCGTCACGGCGGAACTCCGCGGCCGGCGGCTCCTCCAGCCCTCGCGCCCGCGCCAGGTAAGCCCTCGCCCGCGCCGCCCACGGCGCGGCCCGCATCCGCTCGGCCGACCGCTGCGCCGCCGCCAGCTCCTCGACCGCCTCGTCGCACCGGCCCAGCGCCAGGTCCACCACCCCGAGCCACAGGTCCACCGGCCCGCTGATGTCGCACCCGTACAGCGACACCAGCCACTTGCCCCGGTGCGGCGCCAGCCGCTCCCGCACCCGTGCGGCCAGCTCCCGGTCACCGGCCGCGTGGGCGAACTGCGCGTGGAACCGCAACCACAACGGCTCGAACACCGGCTGGAACCGGTCGTCCCGCGCCGTCTGGTCGACGTGGACCCGGGCACCCGCCACGTCACCGCGCTCCAGGGCGGCGATCCCGGCCAGCAGACCGGGGAACGGGTGGCTGCTCGCCATGACCTCCGGCATCAGCTCGTCCAGCGCCGCGAACTCGCCCTGCGGCAGCAGCCACGCCCACCGCAGGTGCAGGTACATCAGCCGGAACCCGGCGTGGTTGCCGGCGCCCAGCTCGGTCGCCCTGGCCAGCAACGCCTCCGCCTCGGCGAACCGGCCGTGCAGCACCGCGATGATCGACTGGTCGATCGCGGCCGAGAAGTTGAACCGGGTCATCCCCAGCCGCTCCGACAGCGCCACGAACGCGTGCAACTGCTCCAGGTAACGCGGGTCGCCCAGTTCCACCAACGCCACCCACCGGAACGACGTCGCGAAGTGCTCGACCGTGTGGTCCCCGCTGCGCCGCGCCACGGCGATCAGCTCGTCGGTCAACGCCAGCCGCTGCTCGGCGTTGCCGATGCCGACGGTCGTGTCGTGCACCGCCCACAAGCCGGAGGTCAGCGCCGCGTCGTCACCGCCACCCCGCGCGGCCTCGATGGCGTGCAGGCTCATCTCCCGCGCCAACACCTCCGTCGGCACGTCCGGCGGCGGCCCGATCAACCGGCGGTACGCGTCCCGCACCACGCCGTCGGCCTGGCCCTCCACCTCGGCGAACCGGTACACCGCCAACGCCACCCGTGCGAACGGCTCCGGGTCGTCCAACCGCCGCGCCAGCTCCGTCGCCTCGTCGAACACCCGCAGCGCCTCCACCGGCTCGGCGCAGTGGTACAGCTCGTTGCCCAGCTCCAGCGCCACCGCGATCCGCCGCCGGGCGCCCTCGGCCCGCTCCAACGCGCGCCGGTAGTGGCCGGCCGCCTCCTCGACCGCCATCCGCCTGCCGGCGTCCCGCGCGGCCGCCACGATCAGCTCCACCGCCCGCTCGGCGGGCAGCCGTGCACCGGCCAGGTGCGCGTGCCGCGCCAGGTCCGCGGGGAACACCTGGTCGGCCAGCTCACCGTCCAACGCGTCCACGACCGCCGCGTGCCGTGCGTCCACATCCGACAACGACCCGTACAGCGTCTCCCGCACCAGGTCGTGCGCGAACGAGAACCGGCCACCGCCCAACCCCAGCACCAACCGGGCCTGCGCCGCCTGGTCGAGCAACCGGTCCACCGCCGGCACGGGCAACGACGCCGTGGCCGCCAGCACCTTGCGGTGGAACTCGTGCCCCAACACCGACGCCGTGGTCAACAGCTCGCCGACCTGCGCCGGCAACAACGACAACCGCCGCCGCAACGCGTCCCGCACGCCGGGCGCGATCGCCGTCACCGGCGCGCCACCGTGCCACAGCCGAGCCGTCTGCTCCACGAAGAACGGGTTCCCGCCGGTCCTGACGTGCACTTCGGTCACCAGCTCCGGATCGGGCTCCCGGCCCGCCGTGCGCGCCATCAGCTCGCCGACCTCGGCCGGCGACAACCCCGTCAACGCCACCGTGGTCGCACGCCCGAGCAACGGCGTCATCAACGGCCGCAGCGGGTGGCCGTCCGCGTCGACCTCGGTGTCGCGATAGGTTCCGATCACCAGCACCCGCTCGAACCACGTGTGCTGCGCCGCGAACTCCACCAGCTTCAACGACGCCGGGTCCGCCCAGTGCAAGTCCTCCAGCACCACCACCACGGGCCGGTGGTGCGACACGGCCACCAGTGCCGTCGTCACCGCGTCGAACAGCGAGAAGCTCTCCGACGTCTGCTCCGACCGCGCCTCGCCCAACAGCACCGCCAACGGCCCCGGGTCGACCGACTCCCACTCCTCGGCCGTCGCCGCCCGCCGCAACGCCCGGATCACCTGCACCCACGGCCAGTACCCCGGCGCGCTGTCGGAGTCCCAACAGGACCCGCCGAGCACCACCGCGCCCGACCGCCGCGCCTGCTCGGCCGCCACCGTCACCAGGGTCGTCTTGCCGATCCCCGCCTCGCCGACGACCAGCACCAGCCCACCGTGGCTGCCCACCGCGCGGTCCACCTCCGCGCGCAGCACCCCGGCTGGATGATCACGTCCGATGAGTCGCATGGCGGGTGAAACCTAACAAACCACCCCGACAATCCGGACGTCTTCGGACTCGACCGGTCCGGTGAGGACGCCGGTGGGCGTCACCCCCCGACCTGGCCGCCCAGCTCGCTCAACCGCCCGAACGCGGCGTCCACCGCACCGGCCAGCACGTCGGGGTCACCGTCGGCCAGGGCGCTGCCCGCCGCGTAACACGCGAGCGCGATCTGGGGTGCGAGCACCGCCACCTCGGCCGACGCCCCGCGCTCGAGCAACGTCGCCCGCAACCTCTCCCCGAGCCGGGCGAACTTGCGCGCCGCCCGGTCGCGCAGCTCGGGGTTGTCGCGCACCAGCCGCTCGTGCGCCCGGAAGTGCTCGCCGTCGGCCGTCAGCTCCCGGCACAGCTCCACCGCGACCACGCGCATCTGCGCCACGGCACCGGCCAGGTCCGTCACCGGAGGCAGCTCGCGGTGCCTGCCGGTCACCCCCTCCACGACCGCTTCCTCGTCGGCGAAGACGACTTCCTGCTTGTCGCCGAAGTACCGGAAGAAGGTGGTGCGGCCGACCTCGGCCCGCTCGGCGATGTCGGTCACCGTCACGGCCGCGAAGCCGCGTTCGGCGAACAGCTCGAACGCCGCCGCCACGATCTGCTCCCGCGCCCTCTGCTGTTTGCGCTCGCGCAGCGGCGCTCGTTCCGACATGGCGCAGAGCATAGCGCTCCGGAACCAAGTCCGGTACGGTACTCGATACCAGTTCGAATCAGATACCAGGAGAGACTGTGAACCAGGACGACGGCTCGACCACCCCCAGTCCGACGGGAACGACCGTGATGACCGGCGCGAGCAGGGGCCTGGGCCGCGTGGCCGCCGAACACCTGCTCCGCCGCCACCCGGACCGGCACCTGCTCGTGCTCAACCGCAGGCCGGGTCTGGCCGCCGAACTGGCCGCGAGCACGGGCAACCGCAACGTCTCGGAGGTGATCTGCGACCTGGCCTCGTTCGCCGACATCCGGCGGGCCGCCGCCGAGGTCGCGAGCGCGCTCGACACCCTCGGGCCGCTGGACGGCTTCCTCGGCAACGCGGGCCTGCAGATGGCGACCGCCCGCCGGCTCACCGCCGACGGCATCGAGATGACCTTCGGCGTGAACGTGCTGGCCTACCACCTGCTGCTCGCCCTGCTCCGGCCGCACTTCGCCGTCCCGGCCCGCGTCGTGGTGGTCGGCAGCGACGTGCACGACGCCGACCTCAACACCCTGGGCCTGATCCCGCCGCCGCGCTGGGACGACCCGCGCGAGCTGGCCAAGCCGGGGCGGGACACGGCCAGGGAGGGTCGGCGGGCGTACGCCACCAGCAAGCTCGGCGTGATCTACCTCGTGCACGCGCTGCGGCGCCGACTGCCCGAAGGGGTGGACGTCTACTCCTACAACCCGGGCATGGTGCCCGACACCGACCTGTCCCGCGACGCGGGCCGGTTCGGCCACGCCGCGTATCGCCTGGTCGGCAAGGCGCTGGTCAAGTTCCCGTTCGCGACGACCTCCGCCCACGCGGGCCGCCTGTTGGCCGAGACGATGTCGGGCCCGCGCCCCGGCGACAGCGGCTCGTACATCAGTCGGGGAGAGGTGATCCCGTCCTCTCCCGAGTCCTACGACGAGCGGCGCGAGGAAGAGCTGTGGGCCGTCGCCGACGACCTGTGCGGCCTCGCGAGCACGCGGCGCCGTCCCGCGTGAGCCCGCTGCGCCGGCGAACAACTCCTTTGTTGTGCGCGCCGTACGCCCTATGCTCGCTGGGAGCGCTCCCAGAAATGGGGAGGCGAAGCCGGCACCCGGGCCAACGACGGTGAAGGGGACGAACGACGTGAGGTTGTTGCTGCTGCTCGTCTCCCTCCTGGCCGCCACCATCGCCCCGCCGGCCTCGGCCGCCGCGTCGGCCGAGTGGGTCGAGGCCGAGTCCGGCGCCCTCGCCGGGGTCGCCGTGGAGTCGACCGTCGAGGGCTTCTCCGATACCGGCTACGTCACCGGCTTCGACGAGCCCGGCGACCACCTCACGATCACCATCCCGGACAGCCCCGGCGGCCTGCACGACCTTACCGTCCGCTACGCCGCCCCCTACGGCCCCAAGCAGACCGCCGTCTCGCTCAACGGCTCGTCCATCGGCGAACTGGCGCTGGCCGAGAGCCCCACGTTCACCGAGGCCGCCGGCGCGCGGCTCGTGCTGGCCGAGGGCGACAACACCCTCACCTTCACCACCGCGTGGGGCTGGTACCTGATCGACGCGATCAAGGTGACCCCCAGCGCGCCTCCCGCGCCGGGCGTGCACGAAGCCGAGGACGGCCGGCTCGACGGCACCGTCGTCGAGTCGAGCGTGGCGGGCTTCTCCGGCCGGGGCTACGTCGGCGGGTTCGACCAGCCCACCGACAGCGTCACGATCACCATCCCGGACAGCCCCGGCGGCCTGCACGACCTCACCCTCTTCTACGCCACCCCGTACGGCGCGAAGACGGCGTCGCTCTCGCTCAACGGCTCGGGCCTGGGCGACGTGCGGTTCCCGGAGCACCCGACCTTCACGTCCATCCCGGCGGGCAAGGTGCTCCTGCGCCGCGGCGACAACACCGTCACCATCACCAACAACTGGGGCTGGTACCTGATCGACGCGATCAAGGTGACGCCCAGCGCGCCGCGCGGCCCGCACCAGGTCACCGGGGCGCTCACCGACCCGGCGGCGACCGCCGAGGCCAAGGGCCTCATGCGCTACCTCGCCGACAACTACGGCCGCACCACCCTGTCCGGTCAGCAGGACCAGGCGAGCATCGACTGGGTCGAGCAGAACATCGGCAAGGCCCCGGCCATCGGCGGCTACGACCTGATGGACTACTCGCCGAGCCGGGTCGAGCGCGGCACCGTCGGTCGCGACGTCGACCACGCCCTGGCCTACGACCGGCGTGACGGGATCGTGACCATGGCGTGGCACTGGAACGCGCCGTCCGGGCTGATCGACCAGCCGGGCAAGGAGTGGTGGCGCGGCTTCTACACCGACGCCACGACCTTCGACCTCGCCGCCGCGCTGGCCGACCCGAACTCGACCGACCACCGGTTGCTGATCCGCGACATGGACGGCATCGCGGTGCAGCTCAAGCGCCTGGCCGACGCCAAGGTCCCCGTCCTGTGGCGGCCGCTGCACGAGGCCGAGGGCGGCTGGTTCTGGTGGGGCGCGAAGGGCCCCGGGCCCGCCAAGCAGCTGTACCGGCTGCTGCACGACCGGCTGGTCCGCCACCACGGCCTGCACAACCTGATCTGGGTGTGGAACTCCGTCGCGCCGGAGTGGTACCCCGGTGACGACGTGGTCGACGTGGTCAGCATGGACTCCTACCCGCCGCAGGGCGACCACGGCCCGGTGATCGGACCGTACGAGCGGCTGGTCGAGCTGGGCGGCGACCGCAAGCTGGTGGCGCTCGGCGAGGTCGGCTCCATCCCGGACCCGGACCTGGTCCGCGCCTACGAGGCCCGCTGGTCGTGGTTCGTCACCTGGTCCGGCTCCTTCATCCAGGACGGCGTGGTCAACCCCCGCGACTTCGTGCACCGCGTCTACCAGCACGCCGACGTCGTCACGCTCGACGAGCTGCCCGACTTCAAGAAGACACCCGGCCACTGCACCGCGACGATGCGCGTGGTGGCGCAGTGGGGCACCGGGCACCACGTCGAGGTCACCGTGCGGCACCAGGAGAACTCGCCGTCCGCGGGCTGGCAGGTGAGCTGGCCGTCCGGCGATGGAGAGATCCGGCACGTCTGGGGCGCGACCGTCACCACCGACGGCGGCACCGTGACGGCGAAGAACGTCTCCTGGAACGCGGCCGTGAAGCCGGGGGAGAGCACGACCTTCGGCTACCTCGCCGGCGGCTCCCCGACAGCGCCTGCCTTGACTTGCGCCATCGGGTGATCACGTCCGGTGGACCGGCGGGAGCGACCCGGGTACCGGACGCGGTGTCCGCACCCACTGCCCCGCCACCACCGGGCTTGTTCCGGCGTCACGACACCACGCACGTCAGGCCGCGGCGCGTCCAACCCGTGGCGTCACCGGGTCGGGACTTCCGCCCACACCACCTTGCGGTCCTCGTGGTGGTCGAAGCCCCAGCGCACCGACAGCCGGTTGACCAGCAGCAGCCCGCTGCCCGCGGCGGGGTCGTCGGACCTGCCGAGCACGGGGAGCACGCTGGGGCTGCGGTCCTCCACCTCGACCCGCAGGACGTCCCGTTCGTCGACCCTGGACACCCGCATCCGCCACGGCCCCTCGGCGTGCCGCCGCGCGTTGCCCGCCAGCTCGGTGGCGATCAGCGCGAGGTCGGCGACGCGCCGGTCGTCCGCCTCCCAGGCGATCTGCCGCACCCTGGCCGCGATGTCGTCGGGTGTCCGGACGCCGCCCACCGCCAGGTCGAGCCCGTCGTCAGGCAGGTCCACCATGTTCACGGCATGCTCCTTCGGCACCCTGTCGGCTCAAGGCGCACGGACGAGGTAACCGTTCCGGGCAGGGCTCAAACCCCGATCCGGTCACTTTCCGGCAACCCCGCATCGACCCCGGCGGTGGTCGGCGCTGTTACGCTCCGCCGGTGGTGACGGAGATCGACATCCGCCTGGACGACGGCCGCACGCTGCACGCGTACGACTCCGGCGCGGGCGACCTGGCCGTCTTCTGGCACCACGGCACGCCGAACATCGGCGCGCCCCCGGCCCCGCTCTTCCCCGCGGCGCGCCGCCTCGGCATCCGGTGGGTGTCCTACGACCGCCCCGGCTACGGCGGCTCGACGCCGCTGCCCGGCCGCGACGTCGCCTCCGCCGCCACCCACGCGGCCGCGGTCGCCGACGCGCTGGGCATCGACCGGTTCGCGGTGTTCGGCCACTCCGGTGGCGGCCCGCACGCCCTCGCGTGCGGCGCGCTGCTGCCGCACCGGGTGCTCGGCGTGGTCAGCGCGGCCGGGCTCGCGCCGCGGGACGCCGACGGGCTCGACTGGTTCGCGGGCATGGCGGCGTCCGGGGTGGCGTCGCTGCGCGCGGCCGAGGCGGGCCGTGCGGTGAAGGAGCGGTTCGAGGCGTCGGGCGTGGTGTACGACCCGGAGTTCACCGAGGCGGACCTGGCCGCGCTCAACGGGGACTGGTCGTGGTTCGGCGACGTCGTCGGCCCGGCGGTGCAGGCGGGTCCGGCCGCGTTGATCGACGACGACCTGGCCTACGTCACCCCCTGGGGCTTCGCCGCGGGCGACGTGACCGCCCCGGTGCTGCTGCTGCACGGCGGGCGTGACCGCGTGGTGCCCGGCTCGCACGGCGAATGGCTGGCCGGCCGGTGTCCCGCGGCGGAGCTGCGGCTGTCGCCCGAGGACGGCCACATCTCCATCGTCACGTCAGCCCCGTCGGCTTTGGAGTGGCTGCGCGCCCGCGCTTAGCCCTCTTCAGGGGCGGCCGGCGGTTTCGGCCGCGAGTTCCTGCGCCAGCTCGACCGCGGCCCGCGCCGGGTCGTGGGCGAAGCGGCTGGGGAACGCGTCGTGCACCCGCCAGCCCGCGCCGCGCAGGGCACGCCACCGGGCTACGTGCGCCGCGACGCCGTCCGGGTGCGGCCGGGTGTCCACGGCCACGGCCGACCGCCGGTCGCCCACCACCAGGTCGACCCGCCACTGGCCGACCGGGTAGCCGGTGCGCGGGGCCAGGCCGAGCGCGGTCAGCTCGGCCGCCAGCCGCCGGGTCCACTCGTCGGCCGGCGCGACGCCCTCGGTCTCGGTCGGCGGCACCTCCGCGTGCCGCAGGTACTCGCCGAGGAGGCCGACCGGCCGGGCGGCGGACGTGACCACGTGCACCAGGCGCCGTGCCCGGGTGGTCAGCACGGCCAGCAGGTTCGGGTCGTTGGCGAACCGCCAGGTGGCCGGCCGGTCGTCGTCGGTCAGCGCCACGCTGATCACGACCTCGTCGAACTCCGAGCCCTGCACGCCGTGCACGGTGCCGACGCGCACCCCACCCGTGGTGATCTCGTCCAGGCTCAGCCGGTCGAGCAGGGCCTGTTCCACCGCGTCGGCCTGCGCCCGCAACGGCGTCACCACGCCGATCGAGCGGACCCCGGCGGCGATGCGGCGGCGCAGGTGCGCGAGCACCGCGTCCACCTCCGCCGCGTTGACGCCCTTGTCGTCCCGCGTGCCGGCGACGTGCTCGACGTCGATGCAGTCGACGTCGGCGATCGACGGGTGCGTGGTGAGCAGCGCGATCCGGCCCTCGTAGAACCGGGTGGCGGCGAACCCGATGAGGTGTGGCGCGCAGCGGTGGTGCTCGGTCAGCCAGTGCACCCCGGCCGCCGCCGCGCCCGCGTCGAACAGGCTGACCTTCGGCACGTCCAGCCGGTCCGCCAGCGCCGCCGTGCCCTCCGCGGCCACCGCCTCGCGCACGGCCTGCTCGCCGACGAACGACACGTGCCGCAGCTGGCGCGGGTCGCCGCCGATCACCGCCCGCCGGCCGCGCAGCAGCGCGGGCGCGGCCAACGGCTGGTCGACGTGGCCGGCCTCATCGATCACGACCAGGTCGAACATGCCCGGCACGGCGGGCAGGATGTCCTCCACGTCGGCCAGCGTCCCCACCCACAACGGCAGGGCCTGCACCAGGTCCGACGTCGACACGTCCGCCAACGCCCGCCGCCGCGCCGCCCGGCCCGACCGCAACGCCGTCGCCAACGCCGCCACCGCGCGCCGCGGCCCGGAGCCGCGGCGGCTCATCGCGAGCGTCGCCAGCCATGCGGCGATGGCGGCGTGCCCGTGCGCGTCCGCCTCGGCCAGCAACCCGCGCAGCGCCTCCAGCGAGGTACCGCCGTTCGCGGCGACCCGCACCTGCGCGGCGGACTGCTCGGCCGCCCGCACCGCCGCCGCCAGGTCGGCCGCGCCCACGTCGTCCGCCGCGCCCGCCAACCGCCGGGCGGCCCGCAGCGCCCACCGCGTCCGCACCCCGCCGAACACCCCGTGGCGCGGGCGCAGCAGGCCGTGCAGCCGGTCGAACCCGACGCCTTCGCCGAACGCGAGCGGCGCGACGGCGCGGTGCCCCGGCATCAACGCCTCGAACTTCACCGCCGCCTCGACCAGCTCCTCGTCCCGCAACGCGTCGCCCACCGCGCGTTCGATCCGGGCCACGGCCGCGACGGCGTCCCGCCTGCCGTGGTCGAGCCGCTCCAGCTCGCCCTTGGCCGTCGTGGCGGCCAGGCCCGTGCTCAGCTCCCGGGCCATCTCCTGGCGCAGCTCGGAGTCGCCGAACAGGACCGGCACCGGGCCGCCCGCGCGCCTCAACGCCTCACCGAGCACGTCGGCGGCGTTGCGGGTCCGGCTGGCCAGCAGCACCGAGCGGCCCGAGGCGACCGCGTCGAGCGCGATCGCGGCCAAGGTGTGCGTCTTGCCGCTGCCGGGCGGCCCGCCGACCACGGTCACCGGTGCGACGCGCGCCGCCAGCACCGCCGCCCGCTGGCTCGGGCTCAGCGGCAGCGCGCCGTGCACGACGTCGTCGCCCTCGACCGCCGCGTCCTCGGTCGACGAGTACAGCCCGGCCAACGCGGTCGCCTCCACCCCGGATCGCCGCGCCCACGTGTAGAGCGCCGCGCCGCGCTCGGTGCTGACCACGGGCTCGCCCGCGTGCAGCCCGGCGCCCGCCACCACGACCAGCCGGTCGCCGCCGACCAGCCGGCTCGGGCCCGAGCACGGGCACGTCGGCGAACCCGCTGGCGGCCAACGTCGCGTTGATCCACTCCGCGCCCGTGGCCAGCCGCGTCTCCAGCTCCGCCGCCTTGGCCCAGTCGGTCAGCAGCGGGAACATGCCGACGTCGCCCGCGACGTGGAAGACGTAGTCGCGCCGACCCGCCTGGTGCAACCGGACCGGCCGTGACACCAGCGGCAGGCACACCCGCCTGCGCTGCCCGTTGACCGTCGCCGGCCCGCACAGGAACGCCCAGCCCAGGCGCAGCAGCCGGTCTTCCTGGTGCAGCGCGTCGAACGACGCCAAGCGGTCCACGCTCGCCCGCTGGTCCGGCCGCGCGGTCCACGGCACCGGCGTCCAGCTCGGCGGCTGCCCTTCGTCGGTGAGGGTCCGCCACGCCGCCTGGTCCGCGCCCAACCACACCAGGCCGGCGGTCTTGGTCAGGTCGAGCTGCACCCGCTGCGGCTGCTCGGACGCGCTGAGACGGGCCAGCGTGCGCAGCACGGCGGGAACGGTCACGGGGAAATCCTGCCACCCGGGTCGGACGAGCAGCCTCGGATCGGACGCACCCGGTGAAGACCGCTCGGCGCGGTGGCCGCTGGAGCAGGCGCGCCCGACCCCGCCGGCGAGCACTGCCCCGGCGGGAGCACCGCGAGGCGCGGGCTGTGGTGCATCGGCCCTTCGATCGCGCGCACTCGACCACCTTCGCGGGTCGCTGCCGGAGGCGCGGGCTGTGGCGCGGCGGCCACCGAATCGCAGGCGCTCGACCGCGTTGCTGAGGTCGCTGCCCGGTGAAGACCGCGAAGCGGACCCCCGAACTCCTCGCCCCGCGGGCCGGGTGCCGTTCACGGAGGTCGGGCGCGGTCACGACCGCCGGCTGCCGCGCACGGCGTCCTGGTGGCCCTGTACGCGTTGTCCCGGCCCCGGCACACTGAACCTCGGCGGCGCTTCCCCCGTTGCCCGACATCAGGGGGAACGAGCATGACCAGGTACCGGGCGGCGCTGGCCGCCGTCGCACGAGGCTGGCCCGTGGTGCCGTTGCGCCCGCACGGGAAGGTGCCCGCGCTGCGCGGTTGGGACGACGAGGCGACGCTGGACGGCGACCGGATCAGGCGGTGGTGGTCGCGCCGCGCCTACAACGTCGGCATCTCCTGCGGTCCCGCCGGGTTGCTCGTGGTCGACCTCGACGTGCCGCACGGCCGGCAGGCGTTCGCCCGGCGCGCCTGGCAGCACGGCGAGGAGGACCCGCGCGACACCTACACGGTGGCCACGCCCAGCGGGGGAGAGCACCGCTACTTCCGCGCTCCGGACGTGCCGCTGGGCAACAGCGCGGGCCGGATCGCGCCGCACGTCGACACGCGGGGCGTCGGCGGGTACGTGGTCGCCGCCGGGTCCGTGCTGGGTCACGGGCGCTACCGGGTGGTGCGGGACGCCCCGGTCGCGCCCGCGCCCGAGTGGCTGGTCGCCGTGCTGACCCCGCCACCGCCGCGGGATCCGCCGATCCCGGCCCAACGGCCCGCGCCGCGCCGGGTCGACGCCTACCGCGCCGCCGTCGTGGAGGGCGAGGCGGAACGCGTCCGCGACGCCCGGCCGGGCACCCGCGCGCACGTCGTGTTCACGGCCGCGTGCCGCCTCGGCGAGCTGGTGGGCGCGGGCTGGCTGGACGAGACGACCGCGTTGGCGGTGCTGCTGGCCGCCGCCTCGCGGCACGACGGCGTCGAGGGCTGGACCGAGCGCGAAGCGCTGCGCCACGTCGAGAACGGCATCGCGCTGGGCCGACGCCGGCCACGCGTGCTGCGTTAGGGCTCGGGCGCCTCCACGCCGTCGCGGTCGGCCCACTCCAGCAACGGCTCCAGCGAGAACACCGCGTCGTCGATCCCGGCGTGCAGGTCGCCCAGCTCGGCGAACCGCGCGGGCACGGTGGCGATGGTGAAGTCACGCGGGTCCAGCGAGTCGATCTCGTCCCACCGCACCGGCGTGGACACCGTCGCCTCCGGCACCCCGCGCACCGAGTACGCGCTGGCGATCGTGTGGTCGCGCGCGTTCTGGTTGTAGTCCACGAACAGGCTGCGCGGGTCGCGGTCGCGCCGCCACCACGCCGTGGTGACGTCGTCGGGCACGCGCCGCTCGACCTCGTGGGCGAACGCCAGCGCCGCCCGCCGCACGTCGGCGAAACCCCACTCCGGCTTGATCCGCACGTAGATGTGCAGCCCGGAACCACCGGAGGTCTTCGGCCAGCCGACCGCGCCCAGCTCGTCCAGCACCTCGTGCGCCACGTGCGCGACCCGCCGCACCCGGTCGAACGGGCAGTCGGGCATCGGGTCCAGGTCGATGCGCCACTCGTCCGGCTTCTCGGTGTCGGCGCGGCGCGAGTTCCACGGGTGGAACTCGACCGTCGACATCTGCACTGCCCACACCACGTCCGCCACGTCGGTCACGCACAGCTCGTCGGCGTGCCGGTCGTACCGGGGGAAGTGCACCCGGACCGTGCGCACCCACGGCGGCGCGCCGCTGGGCAGCCGCTTCTGGTGCACCTTCTCGCCGGCCACGCCGGACGGGAAGCGGTGCATCATGCACGGCCGGTCGCGCAGGGCGCGCACGATCCCGTCGCCGACCGACAGGTAGTAGTGGGCGAGGTCGAGCTTGGTCTCCCCGCGTGCGGGGAAGTAGACGCGATCCGGGTTCGAGATCCGCACGACGCGGTCCCCGACCTCCAGCTCCACCGAAGGCACCTTTCCGGCCATGCGGGCAACCTAACCCGGATCGCGTCGATCAGCGCGTCACCAGCCTCCTCTCGCGGTTCGTGGCGGCGATCGCGGCGGCCGCGACGGCGACGGCGGCGCCCACGAGGGGGACGGCCGGGGCGTGCACCGCGCCGGCGAGCACACCCGCGCCCGCGATGCCGGTGTAGATGGCGGAGGCGTTGAGGGCGAGCAGGAGGTTCGCCCGGCTCGGGTCCACCGCGACCAGGGTGGCGAACAAGGGCGGGTTGAACGCCCAGAACAACGCGCCCCACGCGGCCATCACGACGACCGCCGCCGGCCCGGCCAGCATCGTCGGCAGCAGCACCAGCACGGCCGCGCAGCCGCCGAGCGCCACCAGCAGGGGTGTGCGGGGCCCGTGCCGGTCCGCGGCCACACCGCCGACCGCGTTGCCCAGCACGCCGCCGACGCCGTAGGCGAGCAGGTGGCCGCTGTCGGGCGGGCGGCCGGTGATCGGGCCCAGGTAGCCGTAGACGCTGAACGTGGCCAGGCACGCCAGCAGCGACACGGCCAGCAGCCGGCGCACGGGCGGGTCGGCCAGCGGCGCGAGCCGGTCCCGGAACCCGATCGCCGGGCCCGGTCGCACCGGCGGCACGGCGGACCGCACCACCAGCGCCGCCACCACGCACAGCGCCGCGACCAGCACGAACGCCGCCCGGTAGCCGTGGTGGTCGGCGATGAACCGCCCGGCGGGCACGCCCAGCAGCGTCGCGGCGGTCAACCCGGCCGTCACCACCGCCATGGCCTTGGCCTTGTGGTCGGGGTTGAGCTGCGCGGCGACCGCGGTGGCCGCCGGCGTGGCCAGCGCCGCGCCGCACGCGGTGAGCACGCGGGCGGCCAGCAGCAGGTCCAGCGTCGGCGCGAGCGCCGCGCCGACGTTGCCCGCCGCGGCCACCAGCAGGGCCGCGACCAGCAGGGCCCGCCGCTCGAACCGCGCGGTGAGCAGCGCCAGCACCGGCGAGCCGACCGCGTAGGCCAGGGCGAACGCGGTGATCGTCTGGCCCGCGGCGGCGGTGGTGACGTCGTGGTCGGCGGCGACCTCGGTGAGCACCGCCGCGACCACGTACCCGCTGGACCCCGCCGCCACCGTCGTCGCGGCGAGCGCGGCGGTCCGGGCGCGCATCACGACACCAGGCGGGGCGGCGCCGGGGTCAGGTGACCGGTCAGGTCGGGTGGGCGGCGGCCGGTGAACGCGACCCGGTAGACGGTCTCGCGCACCAGCGCCACCGGTCTGCCCGCGCTGAGCAGGGTGGCCTGGCACCACAGGGCGGGCACGTCGTCGGCGTCGTCGGGCAGCGGGTCGGTGAAATCGGGGTCGTCGGTGGGGCGGGTGGTGGTGGCGTAGTGGGTGGCGCGGCGGGCTCCGGTGACCAGCAGGCCGAGCGGGGTGTAGCCGCGGGCGAGCTCGTCGCGCCCCGGCTCGTCGAGCTCGAGGCCGCGTTGGTGCACCAGCGCGGTGATCGCGGCCAGGCGCGGGCCGCCGTCGCCGAGGTGCGGCACGAGCCAGCCCTCGCGCCGGGTCACCTCCGCGTGCGGGGGTAAGCCGAGCAGGTGCGCCTGTCGGGGGGTGAGGCGGTGCGGGGTGTCGGGTCGCCGGGGGTCGCGGCGCAGGCGGTAGCCCACCCACAGGGACAGCACGCGGGTGAAGGGGACGGGTACGTCGCGCAGGAAGCGGGCCATGGTCTCGGCCCGGGTGCCTGCTTCGTCCGCGTGCTCGGCGGGTACGGAGAGGATCATCGGGGTGCACCTTCCGGTGAGGCCGCACACGTCGTTGTGCGGGCGTCGGTGCGATGGACACCACGATGAGGCCGCATTGATGCGGAGACATCGGTCGGCTGACGGAGAAGATCCCGCCCGGGCTCCACAGTGGACGCTGCATGGCCGCGTCCGACCGGGTACCGCGCGGTGTGGGCCGTCCGGCCGCGCGGACTACGTGCTCCCGTACCCCGCCTCGTGGCGCGTTCGCGCGGCGCCGGGCGACCCGGGCTCGCCGGATTGCCCTGGTCGGGGACTCCGAGTACGGCTCACGTGTGCTTTCCACGTCGTCCGCAACCGCTCCCGCGGGGTGACCGGTCAATTGTCGTGAACCGTCCTCGCGATTAGCGTGACGCCGCGTTCGCGAGAACACGACGACCGACCGAGGAGAACACGAAGACGGGCCGACCGGCCCGCCATAAAAAAGGCGAATGCCGATCACGGTCCCATAGGTGTGGCCTATCAGGTCGTCGCCGCCGTCGCTTCGAATTAATTTCTTCGCGACTCATCGTTAACACGTCAGGCCAGGTGGCCGGTGCCGCGACCCGGCACGGCACCCGGCCGTACCAGGGTCGCCCCGAAACGGGTCGAGGTGTCATGCGCTCTCTTTTGCTGTTCGACGGTCTGGGTGGGACCAACGATCACCTGATAACCGGCCTGCGCGAGCTGCGCGCGCGGCCGGAGAACGCCGCGTTCTTCCACGCCGTGTACCGCGCGCTGGACGAGTCGGTCGATTATCTGGGTCCGGGTGCGGCACCGACCGGGTGGCCGTTGGAAAAGTGGCTCGGCGGGGTCGAACCGCCGCCGCTGGACTCGGTCGCGGCCGGTGTGTGCGTGCACGTCCACCAGCTCTGCCTGCTCCAGCGGCCGGACGCGGGCGGTGACGTGGTCGCGGCGCTGGGGCACAGCATCGGCCTTCAGGCGGCCGTGGTGGCCGGTGTGCGCGCACGGCGGCTGGACGAGTTCCTGGCGCTGGCCGTCACGTCGGTGAAGCTCGTCGCGGTCAGCCTGGTCCGGGCGCGCCAGGCCGTGCCGGACCGGGGGACCGACCCCGACCTGGCCGCCGGCTACCGGCGCGGCCGGGGCGCCGCACCGGGCCCGATGGCGTCGGTGACCGGGATGCGGCGCGACGAGCTGACCGCCCTGCTGGCCGACTCGGCCGACGTGGCGCTGGGCCTGGCCAACGCGCCCACCGCGCACGTCGTCAGCGGCCCGACCGCCGACCTGCTCGCCCTGCGGGCCCGGCACGCCGACGCCTTCGACCGCCCCGGCGTCACCTGGGCGTTCCTGCCCAACACGATCCCGTTCCACAGCCCCGCCCTGGCCGACGTGCCCGCCCGGGTCCGCGCCGACCTGGACTTCATCGGTCCCGCGCCGACGCCCGACCGGCTGGCGCTGCCGGTCTACGCCGGTGACGGCCCGCGCGACCTGCGGCACGCCGACGACCTGGTCGACGAGTACCTGACCCAGGTGTTCGTGCGGCCCATTGACTGGGAGCCGGCCGTGCGGCACGCCGTCGCCGACGCCGCCGCGGCCCAGGTCCTCGACTGCGGGCCCGGCGCGGGGGCCCGCCGGTTCACCCGCGAGTGCCTGCGCGCCGGCGACCGAGCCGTGCGCGTCGAGTCGTTCCGCCACCTCCGCCCAGCCGGATAGGAGATCCGCCGTGTTCTGTCTGCTCTTCCCCGGTCAGGGCGTCCAGCGCAAGGGCATGGGCGCCGAGCTGTTCGCCCGCCACCCCGACGCCACCGCGCTGGCCGACGACGTCCTCGGCTACTCGATCGAGGAGCTCTGCGTCCGCGACCCGGACCGCAGGCTGCGCGACACCCGGTACGCCCAGCCCGCCGTGTTCTTCGTCAACGCGCTGGCGGCGCTGGACCGGCTGGCCGAGCACCCCGACCGGTACGCGTTCTTCGCCGGGCACAGCCTGGGCGAGTACAACGCGCTGGTCGCGGGCGGCGTGCTCGGGCTCGGCGACGCGCTGCGGCTGGTCAAGCGGCGGGCCGAGCTGATGTCGACGATCAGCGGCGGCGGCATGTCCGCGGTGCAGGGCGTGCCCACCGCGTTCGTGCGGCGCGCGTTGGCCGAGACCGGCCTGCCGAACGTGTTCCTGGCCAACCTCAACGCCGACACCCAGACCACCATCGCGGGGGACCGCGCGGAGGTCGCGGTGGCGGGCAAGGCGATCGCCGCCCCGCCCGGCGCGAGGGTCGTGCCGATCAACGTCAGCGGACCGTTCCACACCCCGCTGATGGAGCCCGCCGAGACGGCGTTCCGCGAGGTGCTGGCGGGCTTCACGTTCGCACCCGCGACCACGCCGGTGGTCTCCAGCGTCACCGGCGAGCCGTTCACCGGCCCGGACCTGCTGGCCCGCCAGCTGTCCGCGCCGGTGGAGTGGGTGCGCGCGGTCCGGACCCTGCGGGAGGCCGGGGTCACCGAGTTCGACGAGGTCAACGGCCGGACCTTGACCTCACTCGTCAACAAGATCCACTGAGGGGTACCGCCATGAACACCGACATCGCCGTAGTGGGACTCTCGGTGGACGTGCCCGGCGCACGCGACCTGGACGCCTTCTGGCACGTGGTCAGCACCGGCACGAGCACCAGCAGGCCGTTCCCCGCCGACCGGCGCGAGAAGCTCGCCGAGTACATCCGCTACCTGCGGGCGACCAGCATCGACCCGGTGCCCGACCCGGACATCGAGTACCACAACGGGTACTTCCTCGACACCGTCGACCACTTCGACCACGCCGCGTTCGGCATGAACCCGCGGCAGGCCACGCTGACCGACCCGCACCACCGGATGGTGCTGCGGGCGATGTACCTGGCGTTCGAGGACGCGGGCTACTCGCTGGACCGGTTGCGCGGCAGCCGCACGGGCGTCTACGTCGGGTTCGCGGTCAACCCCGGCTCGACCTACCTGGACTACATCAGCCGGGTCGACCCGTCGGTCGGCCAGCAGGCCATCACCGGCAACATCCCGGCGATGCTGGCCAACCGGCTGTCGCACTTCCTGGACCTGCGCGGCCCCAGCATGGTGGTGGACACCGCCTGCTCGGCCACCCTCGTCGCGGTGCACCAGGCCAAGAACGCCCTGCTGCTCGACGACTGCGACATGGCCGTGGTCGGCGGCGCGCGGATCGTGTTCGCGCCCGTCAAGCACCGGCACTCCAACATCGGCATCGAGTCGTCCGACGGCGTCACCCGCACGTTCGACGAGGCCGCCGACGGCACCGGGTTCGGCGAGGGCTCCGGCGCGGTGGTGCTCAAGCGGCTGGACCGGGCGCTCGCCGACGGTGACCAGGTCTACGCGGTGATCAAGGGCAGCGCGGTCAACCACGACGGCAACACCGAGGGCATCACCAACCCCGACTCCGACTCGCAGGCCGACCTGCTGCTGTCGGCGTGGCGCAACGCCGACGTCGACCCGCGCACCATCGGCTACTTCGAGGCGCACGGCACCGCCACGCGCGTCGGCGACCCGATCGAGCACGAGGGCATGAAGCGGGCGTTCGCCAAGCACACCTCCGACCGGGGCTTCTGCGCCGTCGGCACGGTGAAGGCCAACGTGGGCCACCTGTTCGAGGGCTCCGGCGTGATCGGCCTGATCAAGGCGATCGCCGTGCTGCGCCACCGGATGATCCCGCCGCAGGCCAACTTCACCACCCCCAACCCGAAGCTCGACTTCGCCTCCGGCCCGCTGTACGTGCCGACGAGCCTGCGACCGTGGGAGTCCGACGGCCCGCGCCGCTGCGGCGTCAGCGCGTTCGGGCTGGGCGGCACCAACGCCCACGTCGTGCTGGAGGAGTTCACCGCCGCACCCGACGAGCGGCCGGCGTCGTCCGGCGCGCACCTGTTCACGCTCAGCGCGGCCACCATCAAGTCGTTGACGCGGATCGTGGAGCGGCACATCCGGTTCATCGACGGCGGCGGGCTCGACGGCGTGGACATCGCCGACGTCTGCCACACCAGCCGGGTCTCGCGCGGCGGCCACCGCCACCGGGTCGCGCTCGTCGTCACCGACGCCGCCGACCTGCGCCACCAGCTCGCCGAACTGCTCGCCGACCGGCCCACCCCGCTGCCCGAGGGCCCGCTGGGCGACCAGGGCCGGGTGTTCACCCGCGGCGGCGAGGTCGACTGGCGGTCCCTGCTCGGCGACCGCCCGCCGCGGGTCGTCCGGCTGCCCGGCTACGCGTTCGACGAGTCACCCGCCTGGGTGAGCTTCCCCGACACGTGGCGGGAGAAGCTCAACCTCGACACCACCGACGAGCGGCACCCCGTGACGCACGACGTCGAGTTCCAGCAGGCGCCCGCCGCCCGGCCGGTGACCGCGCCGAACGCCCGGGTGCTGGCCCTGGTCGACCCGGACACCGACGCCGAAGCGGTCCTCGCCGGGCTGGGCGACGTCACGTTCCTGCGCCTGGGCGAGCCGATCGGCACGGGCCCGGTGTTCGCCGCCGAGGACACCGCCGCCCACGACGAGATCGCCCGGCTGGTCGGCGACGGCGTCACGCACCTCGTGCACGCCCTGGCGTTCGAGGACGCGCCGGCCGCCGACGTGGCCGAGGTCGAACGGCGCGCCGGCAAGAACCTGCACAGCCTGTTCCTGCTGACCAAGGCGCTCATGGCGGCCGGGGTGAAGGTCGACCTGGCCGTGCTCACCCGCACCGCCGTGTGCGCGCACGACGGCGAGCCGGTCGTGGCGGAGAACGCCGCGCTGGTCGGCTTCGGCAAGGTCGTCGGCCGCGAGTACCCCTACATCAAGGTCAAGCACGTCGACGTCGACGCGGCCGTGCCGCCGGCGGCGCTGCGGGCCGAGGTGTTCGCCGACGAGCACGGCGTGTTCCTGCTGCGCGGCGACCAACGCCTGCGCGAGGTGTTCGTGGAGGTGCCGGAGGTCGAGCCCGCCGGCGCGGAGGACTACCTCAAGCCCGGCGGCACCTACCTGATCACCGGCGGCACCGGCGCGCTGGGCCTGGCCGTGGCGCAGCGGTTCGCCGCCGCCCGGGACGACCTCACCCTGGTGCTGCTGAGCCGGTCCGGCGTGCCGCCGCGCGAGCAGTGGGACGACCCGATCGCGGTGCCCACCGGCTCGGCCGCGGCCAAGCGCGTCGACGCGGTGCGGGCGCTGGAGGCGACGGGCGCGACGGTGGCCGTGGTCGCGGCCGACGCGGGCGACCCGCGGGCGCTGGCCGAGGCCGTCACGGCGATCCGGCGCGACCACGGCCGCATCGACGGCATCGTGCACGCGGCCGGCCTGCCCGGCGGCAGCACGATCATGTTCCGCCGCTCCGCCGACTTCGACGCCGTGGTGCGGGCCAAGCTGCACGCCGCGTTCGTGCTGGACCAGCTCACCCGCGACGACCGGCCCGACTTCATCGCCCACTTCTCGTCCGTGGCGTCGGTGTTCCCCGCACCCGGCCAGGCCGACTACGCGGCGGCGAACTACTACCTGGACAACCTCGCCCGCGCCCAGGCCGGCGGACCGTGCCACGTGATCGCGCTGGACTGGGTCGCGTGGAAGGAGATCGGCATGGCCGTGGACTTCGGCACCAACGGCGACACCATGTTCAAGGCGCTGCCCACGGCGGTCGGCCTCGACGTGCTCGACGCGGGCCTGAGGTCCGCGCGGCCGCGGCTGTTCGCGGGTGAGCTCAACTACCGGGGCGAGCTGATCCACCTGCTGCGCTCCTACGACGTGACGCTGTCGGCCGACATCGAGGCCAAGGTGGAGGCGGAGATGCAGGCGCTGGAGCAGCGGCTGGTCGAGGCCGCGGAGAAGACCAGGGCGAGCGTCGCCGCGGTGTCGGTCGAGCTGGAGGGCAGGCCCGACGGCGAGTACAGCGACGTCGAGCGGTCCGTGGCCCGGTGCCTGGCGCTGGCGTTCGGCTACGAGACGCTCGACGTGGAGGCCGACTTCTTCGACCTGGGCGGCGACTCCATCATGGCCGCCGGCGTCGCGGGCACGATCGCGGTCTGCCACGGGGTGTCCTACGACGTGGCCGACCTCCTCGCCGACCGCACCATCGCCGAGATCGCCTACCACGTCGAGGACCTGGCCGCCTTCGCCGCGGAAGTCGCCTGATGGCGCACGTGTCGGACCTGACCGAGGGGCCGGCGCTGCGGCGCATCGTCGGCTTCGCGCTGCCCCTCACCGCCGCGAACCTGCTGCAACAGGGCTACCTGCTGGTCGACGGCATCGTCGTCGGGCACTACGTCGGCGTCGAAGGGCTGGCCGCGGTCGGCGCGAGCGGGCCCTTGTTCTACCTGCTGAACGCGATGTTCATCGGGTTGGGCACGGCCTTCACCATCCGGCTGGCGCACCTGCGCGGCGCGCGGCAGGACGGCGAACGGCGCGGCGTCGTGCTGTCGTTGGCGCTGCTGACGGTGGTGTGGTCGGTGGGGTGCGTGCTGCTGGTCACCGTGCTGGCCCGGCCGACCCTGGCGCTCATGGGCATCGAGGGCGCGCTGGCCGACGACTGCGCCGAGTTCATCAGCACGCTGTCGCTCGGGTTCCCCGGCATCTTCGGCTCGGCGGCGGTGAGCGCCTACCTGCGCGGCCTGGGCGACTCCCGGGCCGCGATGTGGGTGCAGGGGCTGGGCAGCGTCGTCAACGTCGTGCTGGTGCTGCTGTTCGTGGCGGTGCTGGACCTCGGCCTGTCCGGCGCGGCCCTGGCCACGGCCGCGGCCGCCACGGTGGCGCTCGTCGCCGGTCTCGTCCACGCCGGGCGCACCCACCCGGTGCCGAGGGTGGGTGAGCGGCCCGCCGTGCGGCGGGAGCTCGTGGACGCGGTGCGGCTCGGGTTCCCGCTGGCGAGCCAGCACATCATCCTCGCGGTGGGGATCATGGTGCTGGTCTGGATCATCCAGGCGTTCGGCCCGGTGGTGCTCGCGGCGTTCACCGTCGTGTCGCGGATCGAGCAGTTCACCGCGATCCTGTTCCTCGACTTCTCCGGCGCGGTCACCGCGTTCACCGCGCAGAACCTCGGCGCGGGCCGCGAGGAGCGCACCCGGCGCGGCCTGTGGCACACCCTCGGGCTCACCGTCGGCCTCACCGCCGTGCTGTCGGCCGCGGTGCTGCTCGCCCGCGGCCCGATCGCCGCGCTGTTCACCGACGACCCGGCCACCCGCGAGCTGACCGAGCGGTACATCCTGATCATCTACCCGTTCTTCGCGCTCTACACGGTCATGGTGGTGCTGCACGGCCACCTCAACGGCGCCCGCCGCACCACCGCGCCGCTGGTCTGCACGGTGATCGCGTTCGTGCTGGTGCAGATCCCGTTCGCCTACCTGCTGCACGGCGTGTTCGGCATCGAGGCGGTGATGTGGGCGGTCGTCGCGGGCTGGACGGCGGGGCTGTGCTACTCCGCGTGGTGCCTGCGCCGCGTCCTGTTCGCCCACCCCGCGGGAGTCGCGTCGTGATCACCGAGAGCACCGCCGAGGTCGAGTTCCACGGCGGCCGCGCCCGCACCGGCCACCTGACGTGGGGCCAACAGAGCACGTGGGACGGCTTGCGGCAGTGGCTGCCGGAGATCAAGCCGTTCTTCTTCCTCACCCGGTGGCTGCCGGTGCCGTTGCTGCTGGAGCTGGGCGACGTGCTGGACGTGGTGGGCGAGCTGATGCGGCGGCACGAGTCGCTGCGCACGCACTTCCACGTCAGCGCCAGCGGCGACGTGACGCAGGAGGTGCTCGGGTCCGGGGTGCTGCGGGTCGAGGTGCACGACCGGCCCGCCGACGACCCGGTGCAGTTCGGCGACATCGTGACCGCGTGCTGGCAGCGCGGCACGGCCACGCCGTTCGACCACTCCCGCGAGCTGCCGATCCGGCTGTCGATCGCACTGCACGAGGGCATCCCGGTCCTGGTCGTGTTCGCCCTGTCGCACATGGCCGCCGACTACACCGGGACCGAGGTGCTCGTGACCGAGCTGGCCGCCCTGCTCCAGGCCCGCGCCGACGGCTCGCCACCACCACCGGTGCGGCCGTCGCTGCAACCGGTCGACCTCGCGGCGTCCGAGCGGTCACCGGCGGGCCAACTGCTCAACGTCGAGGCCCTGCGCGGGCTGCGCGCCGAGCTGGCGCGGATGCCACCGGCCACCCCCGCCCGCGCCGAACCCGCCTCACCCCGCTACGTCGGGGCCGACCTCGACTCGGAGGCGCTGCCGGTGGCCGTGCGGCTGGCCGCCCGCCGCTGCCGGACCACCACCTCGGTGCTGATGCTGGCCATCGCGACCGCGTTGGTCCGCTGCTTCTGCCCCGGCCCGCTGCACCGGCTCGACGTCATGCAGAGCAACCGCGTGACGCCCGAGCTGATGGGCAGCGTCACGACCCTCAACCAGGCCGTCCGCACCGTGGTCGACCTGCGCGCGGACACGTTCGCCGACCTGCTGCGCCAGGCGGAGCGCACCATGGCCGACGCCCGCGCCCGGTCCCGCTACGACACCCGCGCGGCACGGGAGGTCGTCCGCGCGTGGGGCGGCGAGCTCGAACCCGGCACCCAGTTCAACGACATGTGGTCCACCATCCCCAAGCCCCGCGCCGCGACCGCGGTGATGGACACGTCGAAGTCGGAGCTGACCTGGCCCGCCACCTCCGACGCCGAGGACATGGTGCTGTACCTGGACACCCGCGGCACCGCCGACCGGATGCAGCTGGTCCTGATGGCCGACACCGCGGTGCTGGCGAGGGAGGAGATCGGCGGGTTCCTGCTCGCGTTCGAACGGATCGCGGTGCTGCTGGCCACCGAGGACGTGCCGCTGGAGCGGGTGGGGGAGTTGTTCGCCGACAGCCGGGTGGAGCCGCTGACGGGCTGAGGCCGGGCCGGGCCGCCGCGGTCGCCGCACGCGGTCGCCCGGCTCGCCGCCGAACGGCGGGTCAGCTCTCGACCGGCCGCGACGCCAGCCACAGCCGGTGCTCGCGGCCCATGGACTTCTCCGCCTCCGCGACCGCGTCCGCCCACGACGCCTCGTCCGCGTCCCGCAGCTTCACCCGCACCAGCACCAGCTCGCGCGCGGCCATCGAGTAGCTGGTCGCCAGCGTGGAGTGCCGCCGCGTCCCCAGCCACGCCGCACCGCTGGCCACGCACGCGGCGAGCACACCGGACAGGTCGACGTTCCACCCGGCGAACGCCTGCCCGCCCGCGAGCACGATCGCCGCCACCTCGCCGCCGATCAGCCCGATCCGCCACCGCAACGCGCGCTCCCGGTTGTGCCGGGCCCGCGCCGAGTACCAGTCCTTCTGCTCCTGGACGCGGTTGTCCAGGTAGACCTTCCGCCGCTGCTCGAACGACGACGCCCGCAACGCGGTCATCGCCCGCGTGGGCGACGGGTCGTCCCCCTCCATCGCCAACCGCTGCTCACCCTGCGCGACCACCTCGGCCACCCGGTCGCGGTACAGCTCGCCCGACCGTGCCGCGTCGACCGGGAACGGCGCACCGCCCACCGCGTACCGCCAGGCCAGCGTCTTGATCGACTCCGCCACCGCGCGCCCGGCGTACCAGTCGCGCTCGGGCTGCTGCGTCCACAGCAGGATCTCCACCACCAGCGCCACCGCGAACGCCACCATCGCCAGCAGGGCCCACGGCTGGACACCGGTCTGCCGCGCCCAGGGCAGCGCACTGCCCACGGCCGCCGCGATGGCGCTGACCAGGCGGATCCGGCTCCACGCCAGCGCCTGCCGCTGACCGCGCAGCGACGCCTTCTCGGCGTCGTGGAACAGAGCGGGTAGGTCGGCGTCGGTCATGACCCTCCGTCCGTGGCGCGTCCCGGTCCCGGCGGCGACGATCCTCCCACCGCCCGAGTCCCGCACCACCGAACGACCCGCCGCCGACCCGCGCCCTTCACCCGTCGGGCACCGACCCGCGCCGCACCCCCTCGACCGAGGGGGTGCGGCGCGGGCCGGGGCACAACGGACGCGACCTAACGCGGCACCTTCGCCCAGTCCACGTCCGAGGCCAGGTAGAAGCTCGGGTACGCGGGCTGGTTGTAGGCCGTCTGCTGCCGGGCCACGTCCACCCGGTACTGCGGGTCGTGCATCAACGTGTAGAGCTTGTGGCCGGTGACCTCCGTGCTCAGGTAGATGCGCAACGCCGAGCTGTCCGCCGTGCGCACCAGCAGCTCCTCGCGCCAGTCGCCCAGCACGTCGGCCACCAGCGACGGGTTGCCCTTGGTGTGGTTGTTGGTCAGCGTGCCCTCGGCGGTCAGCAGCGTGCCCCGCCGCCAGTCCTTGATCGTCGGCGTCACGTCGACCGCGCCGTCCACGATCTGCGTGGTCAGGTCGGCCGCCCACCGGATGCTCGCGTTCGTGCCCGGGATCGCCGTCGACAGCGGGCGCCCGTCCGCCGACCACAGGCCCGCGGCGTCCGTGCCGCCCGGCAGCGACGCCCAGGTCTCCAGCCCCGGCTGGTCCGGCAGCACGTCGCCGACCATGCCGCGCCCGGTGTCCCGACCGGTGTACCCGCCGTAGATCACCTCGCCCGTGGCCGCGTCACGCAGCGCGTAGCCGTACGGCGCCGACGTCGCGCCCTCGTGCACCATGTAGATCTCCAGGCCCGGCCGGGCCGGGTCGACGTCGGTCACGTGCAGGGCGTCGCCGTGCCCGAGCCGCGCCACCGCGCCGGGGCTCGCGCTGCCCGGCGGCAGCACCCCCGACGAGTGGTAGAGCACCGAGCCGTCGTGGTCGAGGGTCGACGCGCCGTAGACGATCTCCTGCTTGCCGTCGCCGTCCACGTCCGCCGCGCTCAACGAGTGCGCGCCCTGCGTGGCCAGACCGCCGTGCGTCGGCGACGTGCCGTCCTTGCCGTGCACCGAGGAGTTGAACGGGTTGCTCATCGGCACCCAGCCGCTGTCCACGAACCAGTCCTTGACCAGCTTGCGGCCGTTCCACCGGTACGCGGCCAGCGTCGTGCGGGTGTAGTAGCCGCGGGCGAAGATCGCCGACGGCCGCTTGCCGTCCAGGTACGCCACACCGGCCAGGAACCGGTCCACCCGGTTGCCCGGCTCGATCCGCGAGTACGCGTAGTCGCCCCACATCAGCCCGTCGTCGTGCCGCCCCGGCTCGTACCGCACCGTCTCCAGCTCGCGACCGGACCTGCCGTCGAACACGGTCAGGTACTCCGGACCGTCCACGATGAACCCGGCGAAGGCGCGCAGGGCGTTGCGGCTGCTGCGAGCCGGCGCGTACACGTCGACGAAGTGGTCGGCCAACGCCCGCGCGTCCGCGTCGGACAGCGGGTAGCTGTAGCGCGGCTCGATGCCGAACGCCTGCTCCAACGTGGCCGGCCACCGACCCGCCACCACCTCCGGGTGCGCGTGCCAGCCCCGGAACATCTCCACCACGTGCTCGTAGTAGCCCGCCGGGCTGAGCCGGTAGTCGTCGCTGTGCGAGTACCCCGCCCGCACGTCCTCGCGCGGCATCGTCACGTACCGCTCGGACACCGCGTTCCCGCGCCGGTCGTAGGTCGTCACCTTGGTGCCGGGCGCGGTCTTCATCATCATCTCCGACCGGCCGTCGCCGTCGAAGTCGTAGACCAGGAACTGCGTGTAGTGCGCGCCGGAGCGGATGTTCACACCCAGGTCGACGCGGTGCAGCAGGGTGCCGTCGAACCGGTAGGTGTCGATGTAGGTCGGGCCGGTGTAGCCCACCTGGGACACGTCCTTGGAGTTCGACGGATCCCACTTCACCACGTACTCGTAGCTGCCGTCGCCGTCCACGTCGCCGACGCTGACGTCGTTGGCCCGGTACGTGTACGCCTCGCCGGCCGGCGTGACGCCGTCGGCGGGCTTGCGCAGCGGCAGGTCGTAGGACCCGCCCGCCCACGGCGACACGGGCCGGCTCTGCTCGCCCTGCCGACCGCGGACCACCGGGGCCACCCGGTACTCCGAGCCGCCCTCGGGGTCGAGGAAGTTGGTGCTGTCGGTGACCGTCGCGATGCGGCGGCCGTCGCGGTAGACGGCGAACGCCGGGCCGGCCAGGCCGGTGGCGGTGTGGCCGGTGACCTCGTGGCGCAGCAGCCGCCAACTCAGGAACACCCCGTTGTCGGTGCGCGCGGCGACGAGGCCGCGGTCGAGGTGCTCCAGCCGCGGGCCGTCGGGCTTGGCCGAGGCCGGGGCCGTGCTCAGGACTAGCGCTAGTGCCGCCAGGACGGCGGGCAGTGGTCGGACGCGGGTCATCGGCTGCCTCCAAGGAGCGCGACGGTGCGCGAGGTGCGTGACGACGCCACACGATGAACCGTTTCAACGCGAAAGGCAAGAGTGGACGGTGGTGGAGTCGCGGCGGCGAAAGGCGAGTCTTGACGACGTGATGGGGCTCACCTACGTTGGTTGAACCGATTCAATCGAGGGGTGAGGGTGATGGGACGAGTGTCTCGCCGCGGCGCGGCCGGCCTGCTGGTCGGGCTGTTGTCGCTGACCGCGGCGCTGTCCGGCTGCGGCGCCGAGTCGGCCGACGGTCCGGTGACGCTGCGGTTCGTCTGGTGGGGCAACGAGGACCGCGCCAAGGCGACCAGGGCCGCGGTCGAGGAGTTCCAGAAGCGCAACCCCGACATCAAGGTGGAGACGGAGTACAGCGGCTACGACGCGTACTTCCAGAAGCTGTCCACGCAGGTCGCGGGCGGCGCCGGGCCGGACCTGCTCCAGCTGGACCGGGCCACGGTGGGCGAGTACGCGGGCCGCAAGGTGCTGGCCGACCTCGGCGAGCACACGGGCAAGGATCTCGAGCTCGACAAGATCCCGGCGAACCTGCTGGAGGGCGGCAAGGTCGACGGCAGGCAGTACGCCGTGGCGGCCGGCGCGACCACCCAGATGTTGATCTTCGACCCGACGCACTTCGAGGCCGCGGGCGTGACGGTCCCGACCGCGCCGGGCGAGAAGTGGACGTGGGCGCAGTTCGCCGAGGCGATGGGCAAGGTCGGGGCGGCCGGTCAGGTCGCGGGCACCACGGACTTCGGCTGGGCCGTCGACTGGTTCGAGGTGTGGCTGCACCAGCACGGCAAGTCGCTCTACACCCCCGACGGCAAGCTCGGCTTCACCGCCGACGAGCTGGCCGAGTACTGGGCGATGATCGGCACGATGCGGGCCGGCAAGGGCGTCTCGCCCGCCGAGGTGACCACCAAGATGGACGGCTCGGTGCAGAACTCCGGCATCGTGACCAGGCAGGCCGCCTCCGAGATCGGCTACGACTCGGCCGTCACCGGCTACTTCGGCGCGTTCGGGCCCAACCTCGAGCTCGCGCCCCTGCCCAGTGACGTGGCCGAGAGCGGCATGGCCGCCATGCCGCCGGTGTCGTTCGCGGTGTCGCAGCGGTCCAAGCACAAGGCCGCCGCGGTGAAGCTGCTCGACTTCCTGGTCAACGACCCCGAGGCGGGCAGGCTGCTCGGCGCGTCGCGCGGCGTGCCGCCGAACGAGGAGATCCGCGCGCAGGTGTGCTCGTCGGCCGAGGGCGGCAGCAAGGCCGTCTGCGACTACGAGGTGGCGCAACGGGACAAGATCGGCCCGGCGTTCGGCGCCTGGCCCACCGGGTCGTCGGCCATCAAGCGCGACTTCCAGCGCACCTACGACGACGTGATCTTCAACCGGGTGAGCGTCGCGGACGCCGCCAAGCGCGTGGTCCAGGACGCCGAGCAGTCGTTGGGGTCCTGAGCATGACCCAGTCCGTGCTCAGCCGGCCCGAGGTCGACGCCCCGCCGCCGCCGCCGACCGCCCGCGGTGGTCGCCGACGGCGGGGCCAGGGCGTGGCGTACCTGTTCCTGTCGCCGTGGATCGTCGGCGCGGCGCTGCTGACCATCGGCCCGATGGTGGCGTCGCTGTACCTGTCGTTCACCGACTACGACCTGTTCGAGGCGCCCACGTGGATCGGCGTCGAGAACTACGTCACCATGTTCACCGGTGACGAGCGGTTCTGGCACGCGGCGTGGACCACGACCAAGTACGTGCTGATCTCGGTGCCGCTCAAGCTCGGCCTCGCGCTCGCGGTGGCGATGCTGCTCAACCGGGCGCGCAAGGGCGTGGGCCTGTACCGGTCGGCGTTCTACGCGCCGTCGCTGCTGGGCGCGAGCGTGAGCGTGGCGCTGGCGTGGCGGGCGATGTTCTCCACGGACGGCACGGTCGACCGGGTGCTGTCCTCGATCGGCCTGGACCTCGGCGGCTGGGTCGACCAGCCGCAGTACGCGCTGCTCACCCTGGTGGCGCTGGCCGCGTGGCAGTTTGGCGCGCCGATGGTGATCTTCCTGGCCGGGCTGAAGCAGGTGCCGCGCGAGCTGTACGAGGCGGCGGCCATCGACGGTGCCGGACCGGCGCGCCGGTTCCTCAGCGTCACGCTGCCGATGCTGTCCCCGGTGATCCTGTTCAACCTGGTGCTGGAGACCATCCACGCGTTCCAGGCGTTCACCGGCGCGTTCGTGGTGAGCAGCGGCCGCGGCGGTCCCAGCGACTCGACCCTGCTCTACCCGCTGTACCTGTACCAGCGCGGGTTCACCGACTTCCGGATGGGTTACGCCTCGGCCATGGCCTGGGTGCTGCTGGCCGTGGTCGCGATCCTGACCGCGCTGGTGTTCCGCAGCGCCCGGCGCTGGGTGTTCTACGCGGGCGAGGACCGATGAGCACGGTGTCGACCGCGGCCAGGAGGCCGATCGCGCCGGGCCGGGTGGTGTGGCACGTCGTGGTGATCGGCGTGCTGCTGGTGCTGCTGTACCCGGTGATCTGGCTGGTGTCCACGTCGTTCAAGCCCGCGACGGAGGTCATCTCGACCCTCGCGCTGCTGCCGCGCGACCCGACCGGCGAGAACTACGCCGAGGTGTTCGACGGCGTCGGCGAGTTCGGCGTGCTGCACTACTTCTGGAACTCGCTGGCGATCTCGGTGGGCGCGGTGATCGGCAACGTGCTGTCCTGCTCGCTGGCGGCCTACGCGTTCGGCCGGCTGCACTTCCGCGGCCGCGGGCCCATGTTCGGGTTCATGATGATCACCATCATGCTGCCGCAGCACGTGGTGCTGATCCCGCAGTACGTCATCTTCCAGCAGATGGACATGGTGAACACCTTCTGGCCGCTGGTGCTGCCGAAGTTCCTGGCCACGGACGCGTTCTTCGTCTTCCTGATGGTGCAGTTCATCCGGTCGCTGCCGCGCGAGCTGGACGAGGCGGCCACGCTGGACGGCTGCGGGCCGGTGGGCGTGTTCCGGCACGTGATCCTGCCGCTGCTGCGGCCCGCGCTCATCACCACCGCGATCTTCACGTTCATCTGGACGTGGAACGACTTCTTCAGCCAGTTGATCTACCTCAACGACCCGGAGAAGTTCACCCTGCCGCTGGCCCTGCAACTGTTCATCGACCAGGCCACGCAGTCCGCGTTCGGCCCGATGTTCGCCATGTCGGTGCTCGCGCTGCTGCCGATCGGCCTGTTCTTCCTGGCCTTCCAGCGCTTCCTCGTGGACGGCGTGGCGACCTCCGGGATCAAGGGGTGAGCGCCTGGGCGCGACCCTTGGCGCTGGTGGCCGAGGTGCTGCTGATCGGGGTGCTGGTGACCGTGGCGGCGCTGCCGGTGCTGACCGCGCTGCCCGCCGCGGCGGCGGGGGCCGTGCTGCTGCGCGAGCTGGTGGACGGCGGCCGCACGCCGACCGCCCGGCGGTTCGTCGCCCTGGTCGGCCAGGCGGTGCGCGACCCGCTCGCGGCGGTGCTGCCGGCGGTGGTGCTCGCGGTCGGCGCGCTGGACGTGCTGGCGCTGATGGGCGGCCTGCCCGGGGCGTCGGTGCTGGGTCCGGTGATCGGGGCTGGGCTGGCCGCGGTGGTGCTGGTGCTGCTGCGCACGGCCGCGCGGTGGTCGCCGGGAGACCGGTGGGCCGTGCTGCTGGGCGAGCCGTCGCGCGACTGGGCCGGGTACGCGTACCTGGTGGTCGCGCTGGCGGTGGCCGGTCTGGTGGTGGCGCAGGCACCGGCGTTCGCCGTGGTCGTGCCCGGCCTGCTGGTGTTCGCCGCGGTCGCGGTGGAGCGCCGGTGACGCCGCGGGTCGTGCTGGCCGGCGCGTCCGGCTACGGGCGGCTGTACCTGCGCGAGCTGGTCGCGCTGGAAGCCGAGGGGCTGGTCCGGCTCACCGGCGTGTGCGAGGTGAACCCGCTCGACGGCGAGGCGCGCCGGCTCATCGGCGGCCGGCCGGTGTCCGCCGACCTGTCCGAGCTGGTGCGGGGCGCGGACATCGGGATCGTGTCCACGCCCCTGCACACGCACGTGCCGTTGGCGCACCAGGTGCTGGACGCTGGCGCGCACCTGCTGCTGGAGAAGCCGCCCACGCCGACGTTGGCCGACTGGCACGAGCTGCTCGACCGGTCCGCGGGCCGGGTGGTCCAGGTCGGGTTCCAGAGCCTCGGCTCGCCGGCGACCCACCGGTTGGCCGAGCTGATGCGCTCGGGCGCGCTGGGGGAGGTGCGGGGGATCGGCGTGCGCGGCACGTGGTCGCGCGACGACGCCTACTACACCCGCGCGCCCTGGGCCGGCCGCCGCGCGCTCGACGGCGTGCCCGTGGTCGACGGCGCGCTGACCAACCCGTTCGCGCACGGTGTGGCGACCGCGTTGGCGCTGGACGGCAGCACGGGCGTGGACGACGTGCACGACATCGAGCTGGAGCTGCTGCGCGCCCGCGACATCGAGGCCGACGACACCTCGTGCCTGCGGCTGCGCACCCGCAACGGCACGGTCGTCGTGGTCGCGGTCACGCTGTGCGCCGAGGTCGTCCGGGAGCCGGTCATCGTCGTGCACGGCAGCCTCAGGCGCGCCGAGCTCCACTACACCGAGCACCGGCTGGTGCTCGACGGCGTCGAGGAGCGCTACCGGCACGTCTCGCCGCTGCGCAACCTGCTGTGCCACCTGGCCGACCCGGCCGTGCCGCTGCACGCGCCGCTGGCCGCGACCGGGGCGTTCACCCGGGTGCTGGAAGCGGTGCGCACCGCGCCCGACCCGGCGCCGATCGACCCCGCGTGGCTGCGCCGCAACGGCAAGCGGGTGGACGTCGACGGCGTCGACCACGTGGTGGCCAGGGCGGCCGAGCACCTGCGCACGTTCGCCGAGCTGGACGTGCCGTGGTCGCCGCTGGGCGGTGTGGCCCGGCACGGCTGGGACGACGTGCGGCTGCCGCTGGTCGTGCCGCGGCCGGCGCTGCACCCGGTGCGCACGCTCGGCGGGGTCGTGGTCACCGGCGAGCACCCCGACGACCACCCGTGGCACCGGGGGATCGGCCTGGCCCTGCCCGACGTCAACGGGGTCAACCTCTGGGGCGGGCGCAACTACGTGCCCGGCCGGGGGTACGTGCCCGGTGAGCTGGGCCGCGTCGAGGAGACCGGGCCGGGCGAGCTGGCCTGGTGCGACTCGGCGGGCGAGGTGCTGCTGCGGGAACGCCGGCGCGTGCGGCGGCGGATGGTCGTCGACGGCTGGGAGCTGGAGTGGCGCAGCGTGCTCACCGCCGAGGGCCACGTGGTGCTGCACAGCCCCGGCAGCAAGGGGCGGGAAGGCGCGGGCTACGGCGGCTGGTTCTGGCGGCTGCCCGAGCTCGACCCGCTGTCCGTGCGCGTCTACAGCCCCAACGGCGCGGGCGAGGAGGAGGTCAACGGCCGGACCGCGCCCTGGCTCGCGGTCGTGGTCGCCGATCCCGCGCGCCCGTGGACGGCCGTGGTGTCCGGTCCGACCGACCCGTGGTTCGTGCGGGTCGGCCGGTACCAGGGGATCGGGTCGGCGCTCGCCTGGGACGAGCCGCTCGTGCTCGAGCCGGGGCAGGAGCGGGAGGTCGCGGTGCGGGTGGCGTTCTACGACGGCGTGCGCCCGCCGTGAGGGCCGCGGGTAGTCCAGACCATTGACAAGCGTTGTGGGACAACCATAGTTTCGCTGTGAAACGTTTCATTTTCTCCGGAGGTCGGCGTGCGACGTGTCTGCTTCCTGCTGCGGGTCCGCCCGGAGCGGATGGACGAGTACCGGGAGCGGCACCGCGAGGTGTGGCCGCAGATGCGCGAGGCGCTGCGGGAGACCGGGTGGGGCAACTACAGCCTGTTCCTGGCCGACGACGGGTTGCTCGTGGGCTACCTCGAGACCCCGGACTGGGACGCCGCCCAGCGGGGCATGCGCGACCGCGAGGTGAACGACCGGTGGCAGGCCGAGATGGCCGAGTTCTTCACCGCGCTGGACGGCAGGCAGCCCGACGAGGCCATGAGGCCGCTGACCGAGGTCTTCCACCTCGACTGAGCAGGTAAGGAGTCCGAAGTGGACACCAACACAGGAGCACCCGGGTCGGGTGGCGTGGCCGAGGCCCTGGCCGGGCAGCGGATCGAGCTGCCGTCGTGGGCGTTCGGCAACTCCGGCACCCGGTTCAAGGTGTTCGCCCAACGCGGTGTGCCGCGCACGCCGCACGAGAAGGTCGCCGACGCGGCCACCGTGCACCGGTTCACCGGCGTGGCGCCGTCGGTGGCGCTGCACATCCCGTGGGACGCGGTGCCCGACTACGCCGAGCTGGCCGGGTTCGCGCGCGACCAGGGCGTGTCGATCGGCACGATCAACGCCAACGTGTTCCAGGACGACGCCTACGTGCTGGGCAGCGTGTGCTCGCCCGACCCGGCGGTGCGGCGCAAGGCGGTCGACCACCTGTTGCAGTGCGTCGACATCATGGACGCCACGGGGTCGCGCGACCTCAAGCTGTGGTTCGCCGACGGCACGAACTACCCCGGTCAGGACAGCATCCGCGCCCGCCAGGACCGGCTCGCCGAGGCCCTGCGCGAGACCTACGACCGGCTCGGGCCCGACCAGCGGATCCTGCTGGAGTACAAGCTGTTCGAGCCCGCGTTCTACACCACCGACGTACCGGACTGGGGCACGGCGTACGCGCACTGCCTGGAACTGGGGGAGAAGGCGCAGGTCGTGGTCGACACCGGCCACCACGCGCCCGGCACCAACATCGAGTTCATCGTCGCGGTGCTGCTGCGCGCGGGCAGGCTGGGCGGGTTCGACTTCAACTCCCGCTTCTACGCCGACGACGACCTGATGGTCGGCTCGGCGGACCCGTTCCAGCTGTTCCGGATCATGGTCGAGGTGGTGCACGGCGGCGCGCTCGCGGCCGACTCCGGGGTGGCGTTCATGCTCGACCAGTGCCACAACATCGAGCCGAAGATTCCCGGCCAGATCCGGTCGGTGATGAACGTGCAGGAGGCCACCGCGAAGGCGCTGCTGGTCGACCGCGAGGCGTTGACCGCCGCGCAGCGGGCCGGTGACGTGCTGGGCGCGAACGCCGTGCTGATGGACGCCTTCAACACCGACGTGCGGCCGCTGGTGGCGTCCGTGCGGGAGGGCATGGGGCTGGACCCGGACCCGATGGGCGCCTACGCCCGGTCGGGGTACGGCGAGCGGATCGTGGCGGAACGGGTGGGCGGCGAGCAGGCGGGATGGGGCGCGTGACCCTCGACGGAGGAGACGATCGGGTGAACGACCAGGTGCAGGCACTGTTGGCCCGCTCGCACGAGCTGGGCGCGGACCCCGCGACCACGAACTACGCGGGCGGCAACACCTCGGCCAAGGGCGTGGGGACCGATCCGGTCACCGGCGAGCCGGTCGAGCTGCTGTGGGTGAAGGGCTCCGGCGGCGACCTGGGCACGTTGACCGAGCGGGGCCTGGCCGTGCTGCGGCTGGACCGGCTGCGCGCCCTGGTCGACGTCTACCCCGGCGTGGACCGGGAGGACGAGATGGTGGCGGCCTTCGACTACTGCCTGCACGGCAAGGGCGGCGCCGCGCCGTCGATCGACACCGCCATGCACGGCCTGGTGGAGGCCGCGCACGTCGACCACCTGCACCCCGACGCCGGCATCGCGCTGGCCGCCGCGGCGGACGGTGAGGCGTTGACGAAGGAGGTGTTCGGCGACCGGGTGCTGTGGGTGCCGTGGCGGCGTCCCGGGTTCCAGCTGGGCCTGGACATCGCCGCGATCGCCCGCGAGCACCCGCGGGCGATCGGCGTGATCCTCGGCGGGCACGGCATCACCGCCTGGGGCGCCACCTCGGCGCAGTGCCAGGAGCGGTCGCGGGAGATCATCCGGCGGGCCACCGAGTTCCTGGCCGCGCGCGGCAGGCCCGACCCGTTCGGGGCGAAGCTGCACGACCCGCTGCCGGTCGCCGAACGGCGCGCGCGTGCCGCCGCGCTGGCGCCGTTGCTGCGCGGCCTGGCCTCGACCGACCGGCCCCAGGTCGGCCACTTCACCGACGCCGACGTGGTGCTGGACTTCCTGGCCCACGCCGAGCACCCGAGGCTGGCCGCGCTGGGCACGTCGTGCCCGGACCACTTCCTGCGCACCAAGGTCCGCCCGATGGTGCTCGACCTGCCGCCGACCGCGCCGCTGGACGAGGTGGCGGCCCGGCTGCGCGAGCTGCACGCGGCCTACCGCGAGGACTACCGCGCCTACTACGAGCGGCACGCGTCGCCGGACTCGCCGCCGATGCGCGGCGCGGACCCGGCCGTCGTGCTGGTGCCCGGCGTGGGCATGTTCTCCTACGGCAAGGACAAGCAGACCGCGCGGGTGGCGGGCGAGTTCTACGTCAACGCGATCAACGTGATGCGCGGCGCGGAGTCGGTGTCGCGGTACGCGCCGATCGACGAGGCGGAGAAGTTCCGCATCGAGTACTGGGCGCTGGAGGAGGCCAAGCTCCGGCGCATGCCCGCGCCCAGGCCGCTGGCCACCCGGGTCGCCCTGGTCACGGGCGCGGGCTCGGGCATCGGCAGGGCCATCGCGCTGCGGCTGGCCGCCGAGGGCGCGTGCGTGGTCGTGGCGGACGTGGACGCCGACGCGGCGCGGGCCGTGGCCGACGAGCTCGGCCCGGACACGGCGGTGGCCGCGATCGCGGACGTGACCGACGAGGCCGCGGTCGCGGCGGCGGTCGACGAGGCGTGCCTGGCGTTCGGCGGCGTGGACCTGGTGGTCAACAACGCCGGTCTGTCGATCTCCAAGCCGCTGCTCCAGACCACGACCCGCGACTGGGACCTCCAGCACGACGTGATGGCGCGCGGGTCGTTCCTGGTGGCGAAGGCGGCCGCGAAGGCGATGATCGAGCAGGGGATGGGCGGCGACATCGTCTACATCGCCTCGAAGAACGCCGTCTTCGCCGGGCCGAACAACGTCGCCTACGGCGCGGCCAAGGCCGACCAGGCGCACCAGGTCCGGCTGCTGGCCGCCGAACTGGGCGAGCACGGCATCCGGGTCAACGGGGTCAACCCCGACGGCGTGGTGCGGGGCTCGGGGATCTTCGCCGGAGGGTGGGGCGCCCAGCGCGCGGCGGTGTACGGGGTGCCGGAGGACGAGCTGGGCGCGTTCTACGCCAAGCGGACGCTGCTCAAGCGGGAGGTGCTGCCCGAGCACGTGGCCAACGCGGTGTTCGCCCTCACGGCCGGGGAGTTGTCCCACACGACCGGCGCGCACATCCCCGTGGACGCGGGCGTGGCCGCGGCGTTCCTGCGGTGAGCCCGGCCGCGACGGGGGGGTGAAACGTTTTAACCCGCGCCTCGGCGGGCTAGGATCGCAGGTGGTGTCGTGCCGGATCGGGAGCGGTACCGGCCGATAGAGTCCCTTCCTCCACACCTTCAGTCCGCCGAGGAGGCGCGGTGGTTGCACCGGTGAGCATCCGCGACGTGGCCACGCGCGCGAAGGTGTCCGTCGGCACGGTGTCCAACGTGCTGAACCGTCCCGAGGTCGTCGCGCCGGCGACCCGGGACCGGGTCATGGGCGCGATCGAGGAGCTGGGCTTCGTCCGCAACGACGCGGCGCGGCAACTGCGGTCGGGCACGCCGCGCGCGATCGGGCTCGTCGTGCTGGACGTGGGCAACCCGTTCTTCACCGACGTCGCCCGCGGTGTGGAGGACACCGCGAGCGAGGCCGGGCACGCGGTGATCCTGTGCAACAGCGACGAGTCGTCGCAGCGCGAGGCGCGGCACGTGGAGCTGCTGGCCGAGCAGCGGGTGCACGGCGTGCTGATCACGCCCGTGGACACGGACCTGGCCGCGGTGCGCAGGCTGCGCGACCGCGGCATGTCCGTGGTGCTGCTCGACCACCCGACCACCGACCCGGACCTGTGCGCGGTGGCCGTGGACGACCGGGCGGGCGGCGAGCTCGCCGTGACGCACCTGCTGGCCGAGGGCTACGAGCGGATCGTGATGGTCAACGGGCCGTCCCGCATCCACCAGGCCCGCCAGCGGCACGACGGCGCGGTCGACGCGGTGCGCAAGGCGGGCCGGGACGAGGGCGTGCTGGAGGAGCTGGAGGTGCCGGCGCTCAACGTGGCGTCCGGGCAGCGCGCGGCCGAGCAGCTGCTGGCGCGCTCGACCCGCCCGGACGCGGTGTTCTGCGCCAACGACCTGCTCGCGCTCGGCGTGCTGCAGGTGCTGGTGCGGGCGGGTGTCCGGGTGCCGGAGGACATCGCCATCGTCGGGTACGACGACATCGACTTCGCCGCCGCGGCGGCCGTGCCGCTGACCTCGGTGCGCCAGCCCCGCCAGTTGATCGGCCGCACGGCCGCCGAGCTGGTGATCGCGGAGACGATGACGCCCGCCGAGCACGAGCACCGGCACGTGCTGTTCGCGCCGGAGCTGGTGGTGCGCGAGTCGAGCCGCCGGGTGCAGCGCCCCCGCCGGCGCGGTCGCGGTTGACCCTCTCCGGCCGCCGTCGCCCGGCCCGTGGCCTGTCTCACTCCGGGTGGGCATTAGGCCGTTCGGGGTGTGAATCGCCCGAACGGTGGGTACCTGTCCGGGGATCGAGGGAGGTCACACCATGGGCAAGCACCGACTGGGCCAGTCCGACGGACGGCAGTGGGGTGGTCCGGACCTGGTCACCGGCGCGGAGGACGCGCTGGGCCGGTCCGACGTCGAGCCGTCCGAGCCCGCGGCGGAGCGCGGGGAGGACGACTAGAACTCCAGGTCCGGGTCCTCGGTGACCGGGCGCAGCGGGGTGACGGTCGGCAGCCCTTCGGCCAGCAGCGCCGCGTCGGTGCCGGGTGACAGGCCTTCCTCGACGACGACGGCGGCGAGGCTGATGGTGCCGTCGTCGCTGTCCTTGATCCTGGTCCGCACCTGGCCGAACTCGGCGAGCCCGGCCCGTTCCGGTTCGCCGACCTCGGCCAGGTTGGGCACGTTCAGGTTGAGCACCGACCCGGCGGGCAGGGCCGCGACCCGGTCGAACAGGGTCGCGGCGACCGCGACGGCGGTGTCCCAGTGGTGCGGCACGGCGGGGTCGAGCCCCACGTCCAGGGACACCGCCAGGGCGCGGGCGCCGTTGATGGCGGCGGTGAGGGCCGCGCCGACGGTGCCGGAGTGCAGCACGGCGCGGCCGACGTTCGCGCCCCGGTTCACGCCGGACAGCACGACGTCCGGCGGGTCGCCGAACGCGCCCTGGGACGCGACGAGCGCGATGAACGCGGGGTGCGCGGCGACCGCGTAGCCGGGCACATCGGACAGTCCGGGCAGCTCGCGCCGCTCGACCTCGACGCGCCGGTCGTCCTCGGCGGCGGTCAGGCCCGCGCTCGTGCCGCTGGACTCGCGCGCGGGCGCGGCGACCACGGTCGTCCAGCCGTGTGCCACCGCGGCCCGCGCGAGGGCCGTGAGCCCCGGCGAGTCGATGCCGTCGTCGTTGGTGACGAGCACCCTCATGCGTCCTCCCATGGCCGCAGCCGCACCCGGTCGACCAGGTCGCGGACCACGTGACCGCTGCCGGTGCCGAGCCCGTGCCGCGTCACGTTGACCGCGCCCGCCGCCGCGCCCAGCTTCAACGCCTCCTCCAAAGACTTGCCCAGGGCGAGCCCGGCGGCCAGCCCGGCGGTCATGGAGTCGCCGCCGCCGCGCGTGTCGACCGGGCTCAGCTCGGGCGCCTCCACCAGGTGCAACGTGCCGTCGAGCCAGGCCAGCGTCTCCTCCGCGGCCCGCGACACCACGACCGCGCTCGCGCCGCACTCGGCGATCTTGCGGCAGCCGTCGACCAGGTCGGGCAGGGCGTCGGACGCGGCGAGCCCGTCGGACACCAGCTCCTCGTGGCTGACCTTCACCACTTCGGGCCCGCCGGCGAGCGCGGCGGCGAGCCGGTCGCCGGACAGGTCCACGACCACGCGGCAGCCGTTGCCGCCGAGGTCCTTGGCGAGCCGCTCGTAGACGGTGTCGGGCACGGGCACGTCCTCGGCGGCGGGTCCGCTGAGCACGGCCACGCCCGCCGCGAGCGCCTCGACCAGCGTCAGCTCGTACAGGTCGTCCAGCTCGTGGCGGGACAACGCGTCGGCCGGCATCCGCACGAGCTGGTCACGTCCGCCGTCCCGCCGGTCGTGCACGTACCCGCCGTTGCGGGCGGCGACGTCGCGCGCCTTCAGCTCGACGCCGATCAGGTGCCGCAGCACCTGGCCGGTCTCGCCGCCCAACGCCGAGCACAGCACCACCTCCGCACCCAGCGACTCGATCATGCGCGAGATCCACACGCCTTGACCTCCGGCGTGGATGTGGATGTCGGGCGTACCGTCCAGCTCTTCCACCGTGACCGTCAACTCTGGTGACGGCGCGAACACCGCTACTCGACCGGGCATAACGGACATTTACCCGTTATGTCGTGATCGAATCACCTCATGGAGTGTCATCACATCGGGGGTAGGGCGGGTTCGGCGAGCCAGGCGCGGAAGAACGCGGTCAGCGGCTCCGGGCAGTGCCGCCGGGCCAGGGCCACGAAGTCGCCGGTGGTCGCGGTGCCGTGCCGGTGGTGGTCGGTCCACTCCCGCAGCACGGCGAAGAACGCCGCGTCGCCCAGGCGCGTCCGCAGGCCGTGCAGGGTCAGCGCGCCCCGCTGGTAGACGCGGTCGTCGAACAGGTTCGCCACGCCCGGGTCGCCGATCCGCAGGTCCTGCGGCGACCGGGCCAGCCGCGCGTGCGCCCGTCCGGCGTGCGCCGAGGCGGAAGGACCGCCGGACCGCTCTGACCACAGCCACTCCGCGTAGCAGGCGAAGCCCTCGTTCAGCCAGATGTCGCGCCAGTCGGCGAGGCCGACGCTGTTGCCGAACCACTGGTGCGCCAGCTCGTGCGCGACCAGCCGCTCGTGCCCCCGCCGCCCATCCACGTGGTTGGCCCCGAACACCGACATGCCCTGCGCCTCGACCGGCACCTCGAGCTCGTCGTCGGTCACCACGACCTGGTAGACCCGGAACGGGTAGGGCCCGAACAGCTCCTCGAACACCTCCATCATCCGCGGCTGGCGGGCGAAGTCGTACCGGGTCGCGCGCACCAGCCGCGCGGGCGCGGCCACGTCCTGCCCCGCGGCCAGCGGCACCCGCTCGTACCGCCCGACCTGCACCGAGGCCAGGTAGGTCGCCATCGGCTCGGCCTGCTCGTAGACCCACGTGGTGCTGCTGCCGCCGGTGCGCCGCTCGACCGGCACCCCGTTGGCCAGCACCGCGTACGGCGTCGGCGCGGTGACCGCGATCCGGTAGGCCGCCTTGTCCCGCACCAGGTCGTTGCACGGGAACCAGGACGGCGCGCCGATCGGCTGGCTCGCCACCAGCGCGCCGTCGGTCAGCTGGTCCCAGCCCAGCTCGCCCCAGTGCCGGGAGCGCACCGGGCGGGCCACGCCGGAGTACCGCACCTCGACGGTGAACGGGCCGTCCACCGGCCGGGCGGGGCGCACGCGCAGCTTGCCGCCGCCGTGGACGTGCCGGGCGGGCCGGCCGTCGACCAGCACCCGGTTCACGGTCAGCGGGCCGAAGTCCAGCACCACGCGGGTCAGCGGCCCGGCGGCCACGGCGGACAGCGTCGCCCGCCCGGCCAGCCGGGTGGTGTGCGGCTTGTAGTCCAGCTCCAGGTCGTAGTGCCCGACCCGATAGCCGCCGTCGCCGTGGTCGGGCAGGTACGGGCCGGTCATCGCCAGGCGGAGATCGGGTTGCCCAGCCAGCGCGTGCCGTCGGGCACGTGCTCGCCGCGCATCACCAACGACGCCGGGCCCACCGTCGCGTGCGCGCCGACCGTCGCGCCCGGCAGCACGATCCCGTGCGGTCCGAGCGTCGCCCCGGCCGCCAACCCCACCTGGTCCATGCGCAGGATCCGATCATGGAACAGGTGGGTCTGCACCACGCACCCCCGGTTCACCGTCGCCCCGTCGCCCAGCCGCACCAGGTCCGACTCGGGGAACCAGTACGACTCGACCCACGTGCCGCGCCCGATCCGCGCGCCCAGCGACCGCAGCCACGCCGCCATCACCGGCGACCCGCCCGCCCGGCCGACCAGCCACGGCACGGCCAACACCTCGACGAACGTGTCGGCCAGCTCGTTGCGCCACACGAACCCGCTCCACAGCGGGTGCTCCCGCGCCCGGAACCGGCCCACCAGCAGCCACTTCGCCGCCGCGGACACCGCGCACGCCAGCACACCCGCCGCGAGCAGCACCGGCCCGGCGAGCCACGGGCCCACCGCCCGGATCGCGAACAGCACGCCGACCACCAGCGCCACGTGGCACATCACCGGCACGACCCGGCACAGCTCGACCAGCGCGCGAGCCACGACCAGCCGCCGCGGCGGGTCGAACGTGCGGCTCTGGTCGCCCCGCTCCGCCGCGCGCGGCAGCCTCATCGGCGGCATGCCCAGGTACGAACTGCCCGCCTTGGCGCGCTTCGGCGTCGCCGACAGCACCCCGACCAGACCCCGGTTCGGCACCGAGCGGCCCGGCGCGGTCATGCCCGAGTTGCCCAGGAACGCGCGCTTGCCGACCCGGGCCGCGGCGATGCGCAGCCACCCGCCGCCCAGCTCGTAGGAGGCGACCATGGTGTCGTCGGCCAGGAACGCGCCGTCGCCGATCGTGGTCATCTTCGGCAGCGCGAGCACGGTCGAGGCCTCGACCCGGCGACCGACCCGCATCCCCAGCGCCCGCAGCCACACCGGCGTGAACAGGCTCGCGTACAGCGGGAACAACGCCACCCTGGCGGTGTCCATCAGCCGTTCCGTGGTCCACGCCTGCCACGCCACCCGGCTGTGCACCGGGTACGTCCCGGCCCGCAGCCCGATCCCGAGCAGCCGCACGGACACCAGCACCAGCAGCGCGTAGGAGCCCAGCCACGCCACCGTCGCCACCGGCACGGCCAGCAACGCCGACCCGAGGGTCAGCGGCTCGCGCACGACCAGCAGCACGGGCGCCACGGCCGCCGCCACCGGCAGCAGGCCCAACGCCGACGTGGTCACCGCGTAGACCAGCTTCCACCACCACGAACGCGGCGGACGCGGACCCGGCCGGCCCGCCTTGCCGTCGCGCTGCGCCGGCACACCGGCCCACCGCTGGCCCGTCGGCACCGAGCCGACCACGCCCGACCCGGGCGCCACCTCCGCCCGCTTGCCGACCCGCGCACCGGGGAACAGGGTGCTGCGCGCGCCGACGACCGCGCCGGCCCCGACCCGGATGCGGCCCACGTGCAGCCGGTCGCCGTCCACCCAGTGCCCGGACAGGTCCACCTCCGGCTCGACCGCGCAGCCCTTGCCGAGCTTGAGCATGCCGGTCACCGGCGGCGCGGAGTGCAGGTCCACGTCGGAGGCGACCTTCGCGCCCAACGCGCGGGCGTAGTGCGTGAGCCACGACCCGGCCAGGTTCGTCGCACCGCTGAACGCGGCCAGCCGCTCGGCGGTCCACAGCCTCAAATGCACGCCACCGCCACGCGGGTACGTGCCGGGACGCAGGCCGCGCAGCAGCAGCCGCGCGCCACCCGCCGCGATCGCCACCCGGCCGGGTGGGCTGACGAACGCCAGCCACCCGGCCGCGATCCACCACCACGACACGGGCGTGGTGAAGCCGACGACGTTGCCGACCGCGGCCAGCGCCACCGACCACCGCAGGCCGACCAGCCCCATCAGCGGGACGAGCAGCAACGACTGGGCCACCCCGGCGCGGCGCGGCGTCGGCGCGACCTCGCGCGTGACGCCGTGGTGGCCGCCCAGGTCGTCCAGCCGCGCCGCCAACGCGCGCAGCGTCGGGTGCTGGTAGACGTCGTTGACCGAACCGCTGGGGTAGCGGGTCCGGATCGTGGTGACCAGCCGCGCCGCGGCGAGGCTGCCACCGCCGTGGGCGAAGAAGTCCGCGTCCCGCGCACCGACCCGCGTGCCCAGCAGCCGCGACCACTGCTCGGCCAGCCACCGCTCGGTGCCGGTCAGGTCGTCGACGGGCTCGGCCGCGTCCAGCGACGGCAGCGGCCACGGCAGCGCGGCCCGGTCCACCTTGCCGGACGTGCGGGTGGGCAGGGTGTCCACGGTGGCCAGCAGCGGCACGAGCGCCGCGGGCAGCGCGGCCCGCAGCCGGGCCGTCGCGGCGGCCTGGTCGAAGCCCCCGCCCACGACCACGTACCCGACCAGCACCTGGTTGCCCGCCTTGGTGGTGCGCACCGCGGCGGCCGCGCCGGCGACGTCGGGCAGCGCCTGCAACGCCGCGTCCACCTCGCCCAGCTCGATCCGCCGCCCGCCCAGCTTCACCTGCTCGTCCGCCCGGCCCAGGAACACCAGGCCCTCGGGCTCGGCACGGACCAGGTCACCGCTGCGGTAGGCGCGGTCCCAGCCCACCGCGGGCAGCGGCGCGAACTTCTCGGCGTCCTTGACCGGGTCGAGGTAGCGGGCCAGCCCGACCCCGCCGATCACCAGCTCACCCGAGCCGCCCATCGGGACGGGTGCGCCGGCCGCGTCGACCACGGCCAGCTCCCAGCCGTCCAGCGGCAACCCGATCCGCACCGGGCCGACGCCGGTCAACCGCGCCGCGCACGCCACCACGGTCGCCTCGGTCGGGCCGTAGGTGTTCCACACCTCGCGGCCCTCGACCGCGAGCCGCTCGGCCAGCTCCGGCGGGCACGCCTCACCGCCGAAGATGAGCAGCCGCACGTCGTCCAACGCGTCCACCGGCCACAGCGCGGCCAGCGTCGGCACCGTGGACACGACCGTGACCTCCCGCTCGACCAGCCACGGGCCGAGGTCGAACCCGGTGCGCACCAGCGCCCGCGGCGCGGGGACCAGGCACGCGCCGTTGCGCCAGGCCAGCCACATCTCCTCGCAGGACGCGTCGAACGCCACCGACAGGCCCGCCAGCACCCGGTCGTCCGGGCCGATCGGGTCGTCCGGGAGGAACAGCCGCGCCTCGGCGTCCACGAACGCGGCGGCGGACCGGTGCGAGACCGCGACACCCTTCGGCTTGCCCGTCGAGCCGGACGTGAAGATGATCCACGCGTCGTCGTCCGGACCGGGACCGCCGCCCAGGCCCAGGGGCGTGCCACGCGGCTCCAGCCGGTCGCCGACGACCGCGCACACCCCGGCCTCGGTGAACACCAGGTCGGCGCGCTCGTCCGGGTCGTCGGCGTCGACGGGCACGTACGCGGCGCCCGCGGTGAGCACGGCCAGCACCGCGAGGTAGAGGTCGACGGTGCCGGACGGCACGCGGACCCCGACCCGGTCACCGACACCGATGCCCGCCTCGGCCAGCGCGCGCGACCGCGCCGCGACCTCGTCGAGGAGCTCGCGATAGGTCAACGAGGTCGTGCCGTCGTCCAGGGCGGGGGAGTCCGGGTGCCGGCGCGCGGTGTCGGCCAGCACGTCGACCAGGGTGCGGGCGGGCGCGGCGGCGCCGGCGCGGAACAGCGCCGGCGTGTCGGTCAGCGTGGGGAACGCGGTGTCGGGGGCGATGGTCACCGACTGGCACCGGGGGTACGAAGTCGCACTGTGAAGTCCTCCAAGAAAAACGCCGACCTGCGACTTTACCGGGGATTCACCTGCGCGTCGCGGCCACGTGACCACGAGTGGGTGGTGTCACATCATGTAACACCACCGATTCCTGGCCGATCAGTCCACAGTGGAGTGGCCGAGTTCCTTGTCCACCAACGGCATCACCTCGGTGCCCAGCAGCTCGATCGCCTCCATGACGAGGTGGTGCGGCACACCCGACCAGTCCATCTGCATCGCGTAGCGGTCGGCGTTCACCAGCCCGCCCACCGAGATCAGGCGTTCCGCCACCTCCTGCGGGCTGCCCGCGAAGATCGACCGCGCACCCCGCGTCCACGCGTCGTACTCCGCCCGCGACGGCACGGGCCAGCCGCGCGCCCGCGCGCCGTACTTCATCGTCTCCAGCCAGTACGGGTGAAACGCTTCCTTGGCGTCCTGCGACCGCCGTGCGATCAGACCGATCGCGCTCATCGTCACGTTCAGGCCCTCGGGCGCCTGCCCGCCCGCCTCGCCCGCGCGCCGGTACAGGTCGACCAGCGGCGCGAACCGCTCCGGCTCCCCGCCGATGACCGCGTACACCACCGGCAACCCCAGCAGCCCCGCGCGGATCGACGACTCCGGGTTGCCGCCGGTGCCCACGGAGATCCGCAGCCGCTCACCGTACGGTCGCGGGTGGACGTGCGCGTTGTCCAGCGGGGCCCGGAACCGGCCAGACCACGTGATCGGGTCCTCCCGGTCCAGTCGCAGCAACAACGCGAGCTTCTCCTCGAACAGCTCGTCGTAGTCCTCCAGGCTCGCGCCGAACAACGGGAACGACTCGGTGAACGAGCCGCGCCCGGCCAGCAGCTCCGCCCGGCCCCGGCTGAGCTGGTCGAGCGTGGTGAACTGCTGGTACACCCGCACCGGATCCTCGGTGCTGAGCACCGTGACCGCGCTGCTCAACGTGATGCGCGACGTGACGCTCGCGGCGGCGGCCAGCACCGTGCCGGGGTTGGAGATCGAGTAGTCGGCCAGGTGGTGCTCGCCCAGCCCGTAGAACCCCAGCCCCAGCTCGTCGGCCAGCTTGATCCGCTCCAGCGTCTGCGCGAGCTTGTCGGCCACCGACACCTGCTCACCCGTGATCGGGTCGCGGTGCCGGTCGCCGAAGCTGTAGACGCCGAGCTGCATTCCCTTTGAGGACACGTCAACAATCTAGTACGCGCATTGATGACACGTCAACAAATTGCTAGCGTGGCCCCCATGGACGAACCCCGGTGGCTCGACGAGCGGGAGGCACGCGTGTGGCAGGCCTACCTGGCGGTCAACCGCGAGCTGCACAGCGCGTTGGAGCGGCAGCTCGTGCGCGACTCGGGGCTGTCCAACGCCGACTACGCCCTGCTCGTGCCGCTGTCGGAAGCCCCGGACGGCGTCGTGCGGTCGCGTGACCTGGGCGCGACGGTCGGCTGGGAGCGCAGCAGGCTCTCCCACCAGATCGGGCGGATGGAGAAGCGCGGCCTGGTCGTGCGAGAGGAGTGCGCGGAGGACGCGCGCGGCTCCATGGTGCGGCTCACCGCCGCCGGACGTGCCGCGATCGAGTCCGCCGCGCCCGGTCACGTGGCGACCGTGCGGCGATACCTGTTCGACGGCCTGTCGACCGAAGAGGCGGCCGTGCTCGACCGCGTGTTCCACCGGGTGCTCGACCGGATCACCCACGACACCTGACCCGCCGGCAATGGGATGAGGGGCCGCGCGGGGTGCGGCCCCTCCCCGCCCCCCGGGACGCCGGACGGCGGCCTACCCGCCTGACCCGCCCGGTGAGTGTCCGGCCGTCGGGGTGCCGGACACCGCCAGCGTCCCGCACCCGCGCGCGACCCCGCATCGGCAAACCTCCGTACACACCTCCGTATCCACGGTGACGTCACCGCGTACGCCGATCTCCGTACGTCGTCACCCGGATTACGGAGAGCGGTGGATGCGCGGCGTGCGACGTTCACACGAAGGTGGACGCCGCACCACCCGATCGCACCAGCCCACACCACGAGGAGACCACGTGCCGCTCGCCGCCGAGTTCGCCCCGGACCGACAGGCCCTCGTCGGCGGCCCCCTGCGCGGCTGGCAACACCACGCCCACGAGGACGCGCTGGCCCGCCTCGGCCCCGTCCACCACGCCGAACTGCCCAACGGCCTCGAAGTCCTCGTCACCACCATGGGGTTGGCGGCGACCCGCGCCCTGCTCGCCGACGACCGGCTGGCCAAGGACGCGGCCGGGCTGCGCGCCGCGATGCAGGACCAGTTGGCGCGCAAGGGACGGCCGACCGACCTGTCGCGCGTCATCGGCCCGTCCATGCTCAACACCGACCCGCCGCACCACCGCAAACTGCGCGCGCTCGTGTCACAGGCGTTCACCCCGCGCCGCGTCAACGCGCTGAAAGAGGCGGTGGAGAAGACCGCGCGGGAACTGGTCGCCGCCCTGCCGGACGACGCCGACCTGATCGACGGCCTGGCCTTCCCGCTGCCGTTGGCGGTGATCTGCGACCTGCTCGGCGTGCCCGCCGAAGACCGTCACCAACTGCACCGCTGGACGACGGCGATGATGACCGAACGGCCGGAACTCGTGGTGCCCGCGTCGGACGCGATGGTCGGCTACCTGGCCGGGCTGATCGAGTACAAGCGGGACCAACCGGACGACGCGTTGCTCAGCGGGTTGGTGCGGGCGCGGGTCGACGGGGAGCGGTTGAGCCCGGAGGAGCTGCTCACCACGGCGATCCTGCTGGTGGTCGCGGGGCACGAGACGACGACCGGGTTGATCGGGAACGCTGCCGTGGCGCTGCTGTCCACACCGGGTGCGTGGGAAGCGCTGGACGAGGAGACGGTGGGTGCGGCGGTGGAGGAAACCGCCCGCTGGGACCCGCCGGTGCGCGTGACACCGCACTACCGGGCGAAGGAGGACATCGAGGTGTCGGAAGGGGCCATCCCGGCGGGAGCGGTCGTGATGATCGGGCTCGGGACGGCCGGGCGTGACCCGGAGGTGCACGGGCCGACGGCGGGCGTGTTCGACCCGTGGCGGGTGCCGGTGGGTGGCAACGCGGCGTTGGGGCACGCGACATTCGGGCACGGGGTGCATTACTGCTTGGGGCACCACTTGGCGCGGATCGAGGCGCGGGCGGCGTTGCTGGCTTTGCGGGAGCGCGCGCCGGGGGCGCGGTTGGCGGTGGAGGCGGGGGAGTTGCAGCGCGGGGACAAGGTGGTGACGAACACGTTCGCGGCGGTGGGTGTGATGTTGGAGGGGTGAGGTTGTGAGGGATGGGTTGGGTGTAGTCGGGGGTTGGGTCCGGCTCGATTTGACATGGGGCCCGTACGGGTGCTCCAGGCAGGCCAAAGCCGGGCAGGCATGGCGGATAAAGCGCCCGCCAAGCCTGTCCGGCTTCGACCAGCCTAAAGCACCCGAACCCATGTCAAATCGGGCCTTTGCGGTGGGGTGGCGGGTCCGATGTGGGTGTCACTCGGGAGGGGGAATCGTGCAACCTTTGACAACCTGAATCGCATTTCTCACGTTAGCCGGATGAAACGGCCGGCCCGGCGGCGAGGAGGCGTGGGCAGGGCAGTGGGAGAGGTGGCGGGTAGGGCAATCGGGAGGGAAATCGGAATCGGGACGGGGTGGGTCAGTCGGCCATGCTGGCGAGCAGGGTGATCAGTTGGTGGCGGTTGGTGATGTCAAGCTTGCGGTAGATGCGGGTCAGGTGGGTGTGGACGGTGGCGGGGGAGATGACCAGCCTCGTGGCGACCTCGGGGTTGGACAGGCCGTCGCCCACCAGCTTGGCCACGTTCCACTCGGCCGGGGTCAGGCCGCCCGGGCGGCGGTCCGGCTCGGGGGTCGGGACCTCGTCCAGGACGACGGCCAGCGCCTGCTCGACGGACTCCGCCGGGCTGGCGTAGGCGCGTGCGTACTCGTCGTCGCCCAGCACCGCCTTCGCCCGGGCCACCGCCTGGGCGGTGACCCAGGCGAACGGGACCAGGCCGTCGACCCGGACGCCGGTCACCCGGTGCAGGCCGTGGGCCAGGCCGAGCATGCGGGCGGCGGCGGAGCCGTCGCCGGCGCGGGAGTGGGCCCAGCCCAGGGCTTCGATGGACCAGAGTGGGCCCCACTTGTCGCGGATCTCCCGTTGGACCCGCAGGCCCTCCATGAGGACGTCCAGTGCGCCCACCGGGTCGCCCCAGCGGGTTTGCACGACGCCGCGGCACCAGTGGGCCCAGCTGATGCCCCACTGGGCACCGAGGCGTTCGCACTCGGCGTAGAACTCCTCGGCGGCGGGTTCGGCTTGGTCGCGGGAGCCCAGCAGGACCAGGGACACGGTGAGCAGGATGTGGGCGAGGTGGTGGTCGACGGCGAATGCCGGGCCCAGCGCGCCGAACTCCTCGTGGGCTTGGCGGAGCAGTTCCACGCCTTCGATCGCGCCCAGTGCCAGCACGGCGTACGCGCCCCGCACGAAGGTCACGGCGGGCACCGGGCCGCCGACCTCGCGGGCCATGGCGTCGGCCTCGTCCACCCGCCGGGCGACCAGCTCCCGTTCCACGCCCAGGCACAGCGCGATCCAGGCGTCGAGGGCGATGGCGCTGGCCCGCAACGGGTCCGCGGTCGGCGGGGTGGCGGCCAGGGCGCGACCCAGCCACAGGCGTTCCTCCGGTAATCGGCCGGCGTAGGTGTACCAGCGGGTGCGGGCCAGGTCGACGCTCATCTGCAGGCCCGCGTGGGCGGTGGCGGGGTCGCGGATCAGGTCGTTGAGCACGACCCGGTGGTTGGCCATGTCCGCGTCGACGGCGGCGAGCAGCGCGGCCTCGTTGTGGCCGGCGAAGGACTCGGCGAGGCGGGCGGCCTCGCGGCGGAAGTGGTCCTGGTGCCGTTGGCGCACGTGCTGCTCGCCGGCGGCGCGCAGGCGGGCCGCGCCGTGCTGGCGCAACGGCTCCAGCAGGTGGTAGCGGCTGCGGTCGGCGGAAGGCAGGGCGATCGACTTGTCCAGCAGACCGGCCAGGGCGTCCGCGACCTCGTCGGAGGGCAGGCCGTCGCCCGCGCACACGTCCTCGGCGGCGGTGAGGTCGAAGCCGCCCTCGAACACCGACAGGCGTGCCCACAGCACGCGTTCGGCCGGGGTGCAGTGGGCGTGGCTCCAGTCGATGAGCGCGGCCATCGTCTGGTGGTGCTCGACCGCGGTGGTGTCGTTGGCGGTCAGCACGCGCATCACGTCGTCGAGCCGGTCGGCCAGCAGCGCCACCGGCATGGACCGCATCCGCACCACGGCCTGCTCGATCGCCAGCGGGATGCCCGACACACGCCGCAGCACGCGCACCACGTGCGGCCAGTTCTCCGGCGTCACCCGCCAACCCGGCACGCTCGCCTCGGCCCGGTCCACCAGCAGCGCCACGGACTCGTAGTCGAGGTCCATCGGCGCGTCCTCGGCGGGGACGTCCAGCGGCGGCACCATGACCAGCACCTCGCCGGGCACCCGCAGCCGCGCCCGGCTGGTGGCCAGCACCCGCACACCGGGCGCGGCGCCGAGCACCGCGCGCACCAACTGCGCGACCGGCTCGACCAGGTGCTCGCAGTTGTCCAGCACCAGCAGCACCTGCCGGGGCCGCAGGTAGTCGACCAACGTCTCCAACGGCGTCGTGGTGGCCTGGTCGGGCACGCCCACGGCGCTCAACACCACCTGCGCCAACAACTCCGGGTCGCCGCCGCGCGCGGACGCCAGCTCGACCACCCGCACGCCGTCGTCGTACGCGCGGTGCACCTGGGCCGCGAGCTCCAACGCCAGCCGGGTCTTGCCGCCGCCGCCCACGCCGGTCAGCGTGATCAGCGGCGCGACGCCGATCCGCCGGCGCAGCTCGGCCAGCAGATCCTTGCGGCCGACGAACGAACTCAGCGCCCGCGGCACCACACCGCCTCCCGCTGCCCGCTCGGTCATCCGGACACCGTACGACATCCGCCCGTGCGCGGACCGTGAGATCCACGAAGCGACGCACGGCCGGAGCAGCGTGCAAATCCTTGCAAAGATCGCCTCGCGTCGCCCCTCGTCACGCCGTTTACACCTGCGCAGCCCCGGGTCTAGCCTGCAAACAATTGCACGGTCTTGCGCAATGGAGCGTGACTGATGCGACGACGACTGACCGCCTTACTCGTGGCCTTGGGCCTGGCCGGGTCGACCTGGGCCACGCCAGGCAACTCCGCCGAGAACCCGACGACCGCGTCCGCCGGCCCTCACTCTTCCGGGTGACTGAGTGACACGGGCCCCGGAACCGCGGCGATGTCCAGGGCGAAGGGCTTGAGCAGTGAGGGCGGTGTCGACGCGCGGGAGAGGTCGACGATGCGGACGACGAGGGTGGAACGCCGCCAACGGGTCCAGGCGTTCGTGACCTCAGGCGTCACGGCGGGCCTGGGCATTGCGATCAACCTCGCCACCGACTGGAAGACCAGCCTGCTCGCTTGGTCGGCCGTCCTGGCCTTGACCGTCGGCTCCGGATTCGTGGCGCTCATCGCCACCGAGCCCGCCCGCGGTCCAGGGGACGATGCCCGGAGTGCGAGCGTGTCCGCGCACGGGACGGGCAACGTCGCCGTGCACACCCTGCGCCAAGTCGTGCACCACAACCCCCCGGCGGTCGGCCTGGTCCTGGTAGTCGCCGCGGTCGTGGTCATGGCCGGGGTCGGCGGTCTGCTCGCGCATCGCCTGGTCGGTCCGGCGACGGGTGGGGCGGTGCCGGAAGGCTCCCCGCCGTCACCGCCCCCGTCCAGCCCCCTGCCGTTCACGCACGCCGTCCGGAAGCTCACGCCGACCTGCGGGTGGCCGTGGATCACGCCGAAGGCACCGGAGCAGATCAGCCTGCCGGTCCCGGAGGAGATCAAGTCGTCCGGTGGCTGGTCCGACTGGGACGAGGTGAACGAAGGCGGCGCGGCGGCCAGTCCCGGACAAGTGGTGATCACCGTCCAAGGACGCACGGACGCGGAGGTCGTGCTGATGAACCTGGAGGTGAGGGTGGTCGCCCGACGTGAGCCGATCCGCGGCACGGCGTTGTCCCGGCAGTGCGGTGGCGAGGGTGCGGTGCGCTGGCTGTCGGTGGACCTCGACCGCGACCCGGTCGTAGCGACGGCGGACCGGCTCGACGAGGTGTACCCGTTCACCCCCGACTGGGAGCGCAAGCCGATCAAGTTCCCCTACACCGTGTCGCTCACGGACGCCGAGACCTTCGTCATCAAGGCGAGCACGGAGGGCTGCGACTGAGACTGGGTGGTCGGCTTGCACTGGGCCTCGCAGGGCCAGACCGGGGTCCTGCCCATCACCGACAACGGCCGCCCGTTCCGGACCAGCAGTGACCGCAACGCGCGCGCCTGCTCGGTACTAGAGACCCAGCTGACCTGCTCCTGACCGATCGCGTCGCGCTCAACGCCAGGCCAGGACCGACTCCACCTCGACGTCGAGCTCGGACACCGGGATGTGGCCGAACTGCTCCACGACCACCCGGCCGTCCCGGCGACGCCACGTGCCGCGCACGTGGCCGTCCACCACGACGTGCGGACCGGCGGTCCGGACCAGCGGCGCGTGCGGCGGGTCCAGCAGCAGGGAGCGGTCGGCGTAGCCGAGCAGGAACGTGTCGAACGGGCCGAGGAGGCGGACCGTGCCGTCCAGGTCGGCGGCGTCGGTGGTGGGCAGCTGCCAGCCGTGCTTGCCCTCCACCAGGTCGTCGAACGGGAACGCGGCGCGCACCTGAGCCTCCGGCAGGCCGCTCCACGCGGTGAAGTCCTCGACCGTCGCCGGGCCGTAGGCGCGCAGGTAGCGCCGGACCAGCTCGGGCACGCCGCGCGGCTCGTCGTCGGTGCGGGGGAGCAGGCGGTAGGTCGACTCGCCCGCGACGACCACGCCCAGGTTGGCGGCGTGGGCCAGCAGGTAGGCGGGCGCGGGGGTGGCCGGGTCGAGGGCCACGCCGACGTCGGCGAGCCGGGCGACGACCTGCGGCCTGGTCAGCGGTTCGGTCAGCACTTCGCGCAGCGCGTCCACGGCGCGGTCGCACACCTCGTCGGTGAGCCCGAGCTCCAGCCGCCGGCGCCGGGACCGGGCGGCGTTCACCGGGCCGAGCAGCCCCACGAGCCAGCCGACGTCCTCCCGGCGCAGCAGGTGCACGGCGCCGCGCATCGCGCAGGTCCGCACCACGTCGCCGGCGTCCAGCGCGGCGCGCAGGTCGGCGGGGGAGAGGCCGGTGGTGCGGGCGCGCACGGCGAGACCGGCGGCGGTGACGTCCTGCGCCTGCACGGCCAGCACGTCGTGCAGCAGTTCGGCCAGCGTGAGCGCGGGGGTGGTCAGGCGTTGCGCCCGCATCCGCAACGCCCGGGCCCGACCGGCGGTCACCTCGGCCCCGCGCCCGTCGAGCCGCGCACGACCAGCTCGGGCAGGAACACGAACTCGGCGTGCGGCGCGGGCGTGCCGCCGATCTCCTCCAGCAGCGCGTTGACCGCGGCCTGGCCCATCGCCTCGACGGGCTGGCGCAGCGTGGTCAGCGGCGGGTCGGCGAACACGATCAGCGGCGAGTCGTCGAACCCGACCACGGACACGTCCTGGGGCACGCTCAACCCGCGCTGCCGGGCCGCCCGGATCGCGCCGAACGCCATCAGGTCGCTGCCGCACACGATGGCCGTGCACCCCTTGTCCAGCAGTGCCGCCGCCGCGGACTGCCCGCCCTCCACGGTGAACAGCGAGTGCTGCACCAGCGCTTCGGCCTGCTCGGCGGTGTAGGGCAGGGCGGTGCGCATGTGCTGCACGAACCCCTCGATCTTGCGCAGCACCGGCACGAACCGGCGCGGCCCGACGGCCAGGCCGATGCGTTCGTGCCCCAGCTCCACCAAGTGCGACACGGCCAGCCGCATGGCCGCGCGGTCGTCGGTCGACATGAACGGCGCGGACACCTTCTCGGTGTAGCCGTTGATCATGACGAACGGGATGCCGCGCCCGGCGAGCTTGGTGTAGCGGCCCATGTCGGCGGTGGAGTCGGCGTGCAGGCCGGAGACGAACACGATCCCGGCCACGCCCCGGTCCACCAGCATCTCGGTCAGCTGGTCCTCGGTGGACCCGCCCGGTGTCTGCGTGCACAGCAACGGGGTGTATCCCGCGCTGGTCAGCACCTGCTCCACGACCTGCGCGAGCGCGGGGAAGATCGGGTTGCCCAGCTCGGGGGTGATCAGCCCGATGAGCCCGGCGCTGCGCTGCCGCAGGCGGGGTGGTCGTTCGTAGCCGAGCAGGTCCATCGCGGCCACCACCGCCTGGCGGGTGGCGGTGGACACCCCGGACTTGCCGTTGAAGACCCGGCTGACCGTGGCCTCGCTGACCCCGGCCTGCGCGGCGATGTCGCTCAACCGGGCGGTCACGCCGTCCATGTCGGTCCCCTCCCTCGCGGCACGCGCACAGGAAGGAAAGACCTTGCAAACACTTTCAGCAAGACCTTGACGGTCACAGTTGCGGCGCCAAGCCCGCTGAACCGAGGCAGAGGGCCGCCTGCCGGGCACCGGCGGTCATCGCGGAGTCCACGTCCGCGCCCGCGAGGTGCGCCACCAGGTAGCCGGAGAAGAAGGCGTCACCCGCGCCGTTGGTGTCCACGATCTCCTCGACCGGCTCGGCGGGCACGCGGTGGACGGCACCGTCGACCACGGCCAGCGCGCCGTCGGCCCCGAGGGTGGCCACGGCGTGCTTGTCCAGGGAGTGGAGGAACGTGGTCAACGCGGTCCGGTCACCGGTCTCGAAGGCGTCGTCGTTGAGGAACACGTGGTCGGCCGCTTCGAGGAAGTCGCGGTGGAACTCGGCGACGCCGTCGTAGTCGTGCAGGTCGCACCACACGGGCACGCCGGCGGCACGGGCGGCCGCCAGCAGGGGGCGGGCGTGGTCGGCGAGGTCGATCACCGCGGCGTCGGCCGACGCCAGCGCGGCCAGCGCGCGCTCGTCGTGCTCGGCCCGGTGCAGCCGGGGGAGTTCGAGGTAGATCGACACGCGTCCGCCGTTCGGGTCCATCAGGTTGAGGTGCTGCTCGGTGGCGGTGTCGACCACCTCGGCGATCACCTCGACCCCGGCCCGGTGCAGCACGTCGAGCACGGCCCGTCCGGCGTCGTCGTCGCCGACGACGGTCCGCAGCGTGACGTCCGCCCCGAGCGAGGCGAGGTTCAACGCCTTGCCCGCCGACGTGCCGCCGACGACCTCCCGGTGGCCGGTCGCGAACGCGGTGTGCGGCCGGGGTTGCGGCAACCGGTCCACCATGACCAGCCGGTTCCACGACACGGGCCCCGCGACGAACACCTTCGGCTTGCGCATGGCCGCCATTGTGGGCGGAGATCAACAAGCCCGCCAACGACGGGCGCGGTGCCCCGCAAGTCCTGTCATGACTGGCTCTATAGCTTCAGTGTTGACTAAAACGCCTTCTCCGGCGAGCCGAGTGTGATGAGGTGGTGATCATGCGGTTTCGGTCCGTGACAACCGCACAGACCGTTACCGCATACACCTTTTCCGCGTTCGAAAGGCTCTTCATGCAGCAGCGCAAGAAGCCCGGCAGGTTGTCGGTCGTCCCCGCGGCCACGGTGCTCGCCACCATGGGGGCGGTCATCCTGCCCGCTTCGCCGGCGCACGCCGTCGACGTCACCGTGCCCTGCGACCCCGTCGCGTTGGTGGAGGCGGTGGCCGCGGCCACCGCCTCGCCGGGCGAAGACACCTTGACGCTGACGCCGAACTGCGTCTACACGCTCACCAGACCGGCCGTCGACGCGGGGGAGGAGGGGTTGCCGACCATCAGGGGCAAGCTCACCGTCCACGGCAACGGCGCCACCATCCGCCGTGCCCCGGACGCGCCCCGGTTCCGGCTCATCAACAACTGGGGCGACCTGACCCTCGACCGGATCACCCTCGCCGGCGGGCACGCGCCGGACGGCGTCGGCACCTACCCGTCGGGGGAGGGCAGGCCCGGTGGCGGCGGTGGCGGCATCAAGAACTTCGGCCCGCTGACGATCACCGACAGCGTGCTCACCGGCAACAGCGCGGGCGCGGGCGCTCCCGGCGCCGACGCCACGGCCACGACGGCGGCGGGCAGCGGTGGGCTCGGCGGGTTCGGCGGCGCGATCTCCTCCTACCTGCCCACCGTCGGGGCGATCACCATCACCGACAGCGTGATCAGCGGAAACAGCACCGGTGCCGGTGGCCGGGGCGGCAACGGCACGGGTGCGTCGCAGGGCGGCCGCGGCGGTTCGGGCGGGTACGGCGGCGGGGTCGAGAGCATCGCCGGCGCGGTGGTGCGGATCGTCGGGAGCACGATCTCCGGCAACGTCACCGCCGACGGCACGGCGGGCGGCTCGGGCGGGGGAGAGGGCGGCCGAGGCGGGGACGGTGGTGGCGGCGGCCTGGGCGCGGGGGTGTTCCTGTCCGCGGACGAGGGCCGTCCGCTGCGCCCGGTCATCGTGTCGTCCCTGGTCAAGGGCAACCGGGCGGGCAGGGGCGGCGACGCCGGCGTCCCGGGGCCCGGCGGTTTCACGGGCTGGGCGGGCAGTGGCGGCAACGGTGGGGGGATCGGTGTCTTCTACGACACCCTGACCCTCGACGGCAGCAAGGTCGCCGAGAACTCCGCGGGTCGCCCGGGGGCGGGGTACTTCCCCCTCGAACCCAACGGTGGCGGCATCTACACCCTGGACGCGCAGGTGGTGTCGAACAACGGCTCCTACGTGCTGGGGAACCGGCCCGACAACTGCTACCCGGTCGAGCTGGTGTCGGGCTGCACGAACCCGCGGACCGCCCCTCGCGGCCGGGGCCTCGTCGCCGGTGATCGCCAGGTCGAGGACCTGGCGACGGCGCTGCGCTCCGCAGCTGCTTCGTAGTTCGAACTTCTCGATATCTTCAGTGTTGACCAAAATCAACCAACCTCGACGGGTCAGCTGAACACCAGAGCCAAAAAACAGCGAGGAGCCCCCGGCAGTGCATGGCAGCCGGGGGCTCCTCGCTGGTTCAGGCTTGTTCGGACCACCAGCGGCGGCCGGTGTCGCCGAGGGTGGAGATCGGGTCGTAGTAGGGGTAGCGGCGGTCGAGGGCTTCGGGGTCGTCCAGCTCGATGCCGGTGCGGTAGTTCTTGGTCCAGTAGGAGATGCCGAGCTCGCGGTCGTACTCGTGGAGCTGGTGGACCCAGCGCTTGCCGACGTAGGGGACGTCGCAGACGATGCGCGGGGTGGCGTAGCCGGGGAGGTAGCCCATGATCGCGTGCTGGAGCTCCTGCGCCTCCCAGACGGCGACGCGCCAGTGCTCGGCGTTGGGGATCATGTCGCACATGTAGAAGTAGTACGGGAGGATGTTGGCTTCGCCTTGGAGGGCGAAGCACAGGTCGAGCAGGTCGTCCGGGGTGGCGTTGACGCCCTTCATGAGCACGCCTTGGTTGCGGACGTCGCGGACGCCGACTTCGAGGGCGGTGCGGGCGGCTTCGGCGACGAGCGGTGTCACGGACTGCACGTGGTTGACGTGGGTGTGGATGGCGAGGTTGACGCCGCGGCGGCCGGCGGTGCGGGCGACGCGTTCGAGTCCTTCGACGACCTTGGGTTGCAGCCAGTGCTGGGGCAGTCCGGCGAGGGCTTTGGTGGCGAGGCGGACGTCGCGGACGGTGTCGATGTCGAGCAGTCGCATGAGGAACGACTCGAGTTGGGGCCAGGGGACGTTGGCGACGTCGCCGCCGGAGACGACGACGTCGCGGACGCCGGGTGTGCGCTTGAGGTAGTCGATCATCTGGTCTTGGCGGTCGACGGGTTTGAGCGCGAGCTTGTGCTTCTGGACCTGGGGGGTGGAGTTGCCGACGAGGTCCATGCGGGTGCAGTGGCCGCAGTACTGGGGGCAGGTGGGGACGAGTTCGGCGAGGACTTTGGTGGGGTAGCGGTGGGTGAGGCCTTCGACGACCCACATCTCGGCTTCGTGGAGGGAGTCGCGGCTGGAGTGGGGGTGGCTGGGCCAGTCCGGGTCGCGGTCTGATCGGACGGGGATCATGTAGCGGCGGACGGGGTCGGCGTAGAGGGCTTCGGTGAACGCCTCGGGGTCGAGTGGGGCGTTCGGTGCCATGGTGTTGAGCATCTGGGGTGGCACGAGCATGGACATGGTGGCCGACTGCTGGTGGTCGGCGGCGAGGTCGTCGTAGAACCGGTCGGTGAGCAGGTCGCCCATGAGGGTGCGCAGCTGTTTGGGGTTCTTGACGCAGTTGGCGCGTTGCCATTGGGCGTCGCGCCACTGGGTGTGGGTGACGTGGCGCCAGCCGGGGAAGCGTCGCCAGTCGGGTTCGACGAGTTCTCGGCGCACGTAGGTGTAGGGCTGGAGGTCAGCCCTGTGCTGCGTGGGGGTGACCTCGTGCAGCGCAGTCATCCATGCTCCCTGTCGGTCGAGTGGCGTGAAGATATGCTGCCAGATGGCCGGTTGGGCGTAAATATTTCGGCGGGGAGCGTTTGGGGTTGGTCGTTCGTTGGGGTGGTATGCGTGTGTTCGCGGTACTGCTCGTCGGTCTGGCCGTGGAGGTCACCGCTCTGGTGGCGGCGTTCGGGGCGTGGGGTCTGTTGCCGACCCTGGGTCTGCTGGTGCTGGGCGGGGTGGTGGGGTCGGTGTTGATCCGCCGTGAGGGCGCTCGGACGGTGGCGGCGTTCTCGGAGGCGATGCGGACGCGGCGTGCGCCGCACCAGGAGGTCGCGGACGGGGTGTTGATCGCGGCGGCGGGGTTCTTGATCGTGGTGCCGGGGTTCCTCAGTGACGTGGTGGGGTTGTTGCTGTTGTTCCCGCCGACGCGGCGGTTGGTGAGCAGGCGGATGGCGCGGCGTGCGGAGGAGCGGGAGCGGGCGTTGGTGTTGAACCTGCGGTACGGGCAGCACCCGATGGCGGGTCGGGTGGTGGTCGACGGTGTGGTGGACGGTGCTGTGGTCGATGGTGATGTGGTGGACGTGCGGCCGGAGTCGGTGCAGCGGCGCGAGTTGCCGTGATCGGCTGGTGGGGCGTGTCGCGGGGGGATCACCTGGGTACGTGAAGCGGCATGACCGTCATCGGTGTGCACGCTTCGCATGAGCAGGTTCATCCGTCCGCGTTGTTGGCGGCGGTGCGGCGGGCGGAGGAGGTGGGCTTCGACGCCGCGATGAGTTCGGACCACTTCTCGCCGTGGAGTGCTCGGCAGGGGCAGAGCGCGTTCGCGTGGTCGTGGTTGGGTGCGGCGTTGGAGGCGACGGGTCTGCCGTTCGGGGTGGTGAACGCGCCTGGTCAGCGGTATCACCCGGCGATCGTCGCGCAGGCGATCGGGACGTTGGGTGCGATGTACCCGGGTCGGTTCTGGGCGGCGTTGGGCAGTGGTGAGGCGAGCAACGAGCACATCACGGGTGGGGGTTGGCCGCGCAAGGAGGTGCGCAACGCGCGGTTGCGCGAGTGCGTGGACGTGATCCGGGCGTTGTTGGCGGGTGAGGAGGTCAGTCACGACGGTCTGGTGACGGTGGACCGGGCGCGGTTGTGGACGAGGCCGGAGGTGCCTCCGCTGTTGGTCGGGGCGGCGGTGAGCGAGGCGACGGCGCGGTGGTGTGCGGAGTGGGCGGACGGGTTGATCACGGTGAACGCTCCGCGGGGGCGGTTGGAGCGGATCGTGGGTGCGTATCGGGATGCGGGTGGTCGGGGGAAGTTGCACTTGCAGGTGCATTTGAGTTGGGCGGAGTCGGAGGACGAGGCGCGGTCGATCGCGCACGAGCAGTGGCGCAGCAATGTGTTCCCGCCGCCGGTCTGCTGGGACTTGGACACGGCGGAGCACTTCGACGTGGTGTCGGAGGACGTGTCGGTGGAGCGGGTGTCCGAGGTGGTGAACGTGTCGTCGGACCCGGGTGTGCACGCGAAGGTGATCCGGGAGTACGTGGAGTTGGGGTTCGAGGAGGTGTACCTGCACCACGTGGGGCAGGAGCAGGAGCGGTTCCTGGATGTGTTCGGTGAGCGCGTGCTGCCGGAGGTGCGGTCGTGAAGTTGACCAGGACGGCGGACCTGTGGTGGAAGAACGCGGTGGTGTACTGCTTGGACGTGGAGACGTTCCACGATTCGGATGGTGATGGGTTCGGTGATTTCCGGGGGTTGATCGACAAGATCGACCACTTGCACAAGATGGGTGTGACGTGTTTGTGGTTGATGCCGTTCTTCCCGACGCCGGATCGGGATGACGGTTATGACATCACGGATTTCTACAGCGTCGATCCGCGGTTGGGGACGTTGGGTGATTTCGTGGAGTTCGTGCGGACGGCGCGGGACCGGGGTATGCGGGTGATCGCGGACCTGGTGGTGAACCACACGTCGGATCAGCACCCGTGGTTCCAGGCGGCGCGGGATCGGGAGAGTCCGTTCCACGACTGGTACGTGTGGCGGGACGAGCCGCCGGCGGATGCGGCGGAGGGGGTGGTGTTCCCGGACAAGGAGAAGTCGCTGTGGACTTATGACCGGAAGGCGAAGCGGTACTACCTGCACCGGTTCTACCGGCACCAGCCTGATCTGAACGTGGCGAACCCGGCGGTGCGGGACGAGATCGCGCGGGTGATGGGGTTCTGGATGGAGTTGGGGTTGTCGGGGTTCCGGGTGGACGCGGTGCCGTTCCTGTTGGAGGCGCCGATCGACGCGTTGCCGGATCCGCACGACTACCTGGCGGATCTGCGGGCGTTCTTGTCGCGGCGCAACGGTGAGGCGATCCTGTTGGGTGAGGTGAACCTGCCGTACACCGATGCGATGGCGTTCTTCGGGAAGTCGGACGGTGTGGGTGACGAGCTGCACATGTGTTTCGACTTCATCGGGATGCAGCAGATGTACTTGTCGTTGGCGCGGCAGGACGCGAGTCCGTTGACGCATGCGTTGAAGGAGCGTCCGGTTCCTCCGCGTGATTGTCATTGGGCGACGTTCGTGCGCAATCACGACGAGTTGACGTTGGACAAGTTGACCGTGCCGGAGCGGCAGGAGGTGTTCGCGGCGTTCGGTCCGGACGAGGACATGCAGCTGTACGGGCGGGGGTTGCGGCGGCGGTTGCCGTCGATGCTGGGTGGGGACCTGGGGCGGATCAAGATGGTGTACAGCCTGTTGTTCTCGTTGCCGGGTACGCCGGTGTTGTTCTACGGCGAGGAGGTCGGGATGACCGAGGACTTGTCGTTGGAGGGTCGGTTGGCGGTGCGGACGCCGATGTGGTGGGACGCGGTGGACGAGCAGCGTCGTGAGCCGGGTTCGTTGTTGGCGTGGGTGCGGTTGTTGGTGGAGCGGTATCGGGAGTGTCCGGAGTTGGCGTGGGGGGCGTTCTCGGCGATCGACACGGAGGTGCCGTCGGTGTTGGCGCACCGGTGTGAGATCGACGGTGGGGTGGTGATCGCGGTGCACAACTTCGCGGGTGAGGACGTGTCGGTGGAGGTGCCGAAGGTGGAGGGTGTGCTGACGGATCTGTTGGTGGACGGCACGGTGGAGCCGCGCAAGGACGGGACGGCGGTGGTGGAGTTGGGTCCGTACGGGTGTCGGTGGTTGCGTAAGGTGAGCCGGTAGCCGTGGGCGGGTCGGTTGGCCATGCCGTAGCGGGGTTGGACTTCGGCTTTGCCGGTGGTGACGAGGTGTTCGAGGTAGCGGCGTGCGCTGACGCGGGAGAGTCCGGCGCGGGTGGCGACTTCTTGGGCGGAGAGGTCGTCGCTGGTGGTGCGGAGGGTGTCGAGGACGAGTTTGAGGGTGACGGGGCTGAGGCCTTTGGGCAGGGCGGTGCGGGGTCGGTGTTGGAGTAGTTGGTCGACTTCGTCCTGGTCGAGCCAGGGGCCGAGGCGTTGGACCTCGGTGCGGCGGGCGAGGTATTCGCGCATGCGGTCGAGGAAGGCGGTGCGGGTGAAGGGTTTGACGAGGTAGTGGTCGACGCCGCGGGACATGGCTTGGCGGACGGTGTCGCGTTCGCGGGCGGCGGTGACGGCGATGACGTCGACGGGTGGGCCGGGGCGGGCGCGGAGTCGGGCGAGGACGTCGAGTCCGGGGATGTCGGGGAGGTGGAGGTCGAGCAGGACGAGGTCGGGGTGCAGTGAGTCGACGGCGCGGAGGGCTTCGCCGCCGCCGTGTGCTTCGCCGACGACGGTGAAGTCGGGGAGTGCGTCGAGGAAGCCGCGGTGGACGGCGGCGACGGCGAAGTCGTCGTCGACGACGAGGGTGCGGACGGGGTGGGTGGTCATCGGGTGGCCTCCGGGAGCCAGACGTCGAAGGAGGCGCCGCCGAGGTCGGAGTCGGTGAGGTGGACCCGGCCGCCGCGGCGGGTGACGACGCGGGAGACGAGGGCGAGTCCGATGCCGCGTCCGTGTGCGCCTCGGGGTGCTTTGGTGCTGACGCCGAGGGTGAAGACGCGGGTGTGGTCGGCGTGGTGGATGCCGGGTCCGTCGTCGTCGACGACGACGCGGACGCCGGTGGGGTCGGAGCGGACGAGGACGCGGACGGTGCCGCCGGGGTCGACGGCGTCGACGGCGTTGTCGACGAGGTTGCCCAGGACGGTGAGGGCGTCGTCGCCGGTGCGGGTGTCGAGGGTGGTGGCGGGGTGCAGGCGGAGGGTGACGCCGCGTTCGTGGGCGGTGGAGGACTTGGCGAGCAGGAGTGCGGCGAGGTTGGGGTCGGTCATGGCGCCGCCGATGATGTCGGAGGTGACGGAGCCGGTGCCGCCGACGCGTTCGATGTAGGCGACGGCGTCGTGGCGTCGGTCGAGTTCGACGAGGCCGCTGATGACGTGCAGGTGGTTGGTGAATTCGTGGGCTTGGGCGCGGAGGGCTTCGGTGACGGTGCGTTGGCCGTCGAGTTCGCGCAGGGCGTCGTGGAGTTCGGTGCGGTCGCGGAGGGTGAGGACGACGCCGACGGGTCGGCCGTGGGTTTTGGCGGTCGTGCGGTTGGCGACCAGGACGCGTTCGCCGGCCAGGACGAGGCGGTCGGCGATGTCGTCGTGGGTGCGGGCGAGGTCGAGCAGGCCGCCGTGTTCGAGGATGGTGGCGGCGGGTTGTCCGGTGGGGTCGTCGGTGAGGCCGAGGAGGCGGAGGGCTTCGTCGTTGACGAGGACGAAGTTTTCGTGGTCGTCGACGGCGACGACGCCTTCGCGGATGCCGTGGAGCATGGCGTGGCGGGTTTCGAGGAGGTGGGCGATCTCGTCGGGTTCGAGGCGGAAGGTGCGTTTGCGGACCATGCGGGTGACGAGGGTGGCGCCGAGGACGCCGACGAGGGCGGCGGCGGCGAGCCAGCCGATGAGTTCGGGGAGGTCTTCGGCGAGGTCGGCGGCGAGTTGGCTTTCGAGGATGCCGACGGAGGCCATGCCGATGATGTGGCCGGTGGTGGAGCGGATGGGGACTTTGGCGCGCAGGCTGGTGCCGAGGGTGCCGGTTTCGGTGCCGACGAAGACGTTGCCGGACAGGGCGGTGCTGGGGTCGGTGGAGACGGGTTCGCCGATGCGGTCGGGGTCGGGGTGGGCGTAGCGGACGCCGGTGCGGTCGGTGACGACGACGTAGGTGACGCCGGAGGCTTTGCGGAGCAGTTCGGCCAGGGGCTGGATGGTGGTGGCGGGGTCGGGGGTGTCGAAGGCGTCGACGACGGTGGGGAGGCGGGCGACGCTTTCGGCGACGGAGAGCATGCGGTCTTTGTAGGCCTCGCGGATGCGGTCGCTTTGGAGTTTGGCGGCGAGGAGGCCGGCCGTGCAGGTGGTGGTGAGCACGATGGCGACCTGCAGGACGAGCAGGGTGACACCGAGGGGGACCGAACGGCGGCGCATGGCTGAGCATTCTGGTCCACGGGGTGTGAGCGGGGCCACGACCTAAACGACCAATACGGCCCTTACGACCGTTGCCCCCGGGTGTGGTGGGTGGGCTCTTAGCGTTCCGGCCCACCGCGGTGACGGCGCCGCGGGGTGGTGGACCGTGGAGGATCGTGATGGCAGGACAGCACAGCCGACTTCTCGTGGCCGTGGCGGCCGCGGGCCTGGTGCTCGTGGGGTGCGGGGGCGGTGGGGGCGCGGCGGGCGGTGACGTGGGCCGGTTGGAGATCATGGCCCCGGCGGATCCGGGTGGTGGGTGGGATCAGACGGCGCGGGCGATGCAGGCGGCGATCGACGGTGCCGGGTTGGCCGATTCGGTGCAGGTGAGCAACGTGGGTGGCGCGGGCGGGACGGTGGGGTTGCAGAAGTTGGCCACCGAGCGGTCGGAGAGCTACCTGATGGTGACCGGGTTGGTGATGGTGGGCGCGGTGGAGACCAACGGGGTGGACAAGCGGTTGGAGGACACCACGCCGATCGCGCGGTTGACCGCCGAGGACGAGGTGGTGGTGGTGCCGGCCGATTCGCCGTACCGGACGATCGAGGAGTTGTTGGCGGCGGTGGACGCCAAGGGTCAGGGTGTGACGATCACGGGTGGTTCGGCGGGTGGCACGGACCACGTCCTGGCGGGGATGCTGCTGCAGGCGATGAAGATCGATCCGGCGAAGCTGAACTACGTGCCCTACTCCGGTGGGGGTGAGTCGTTGGCGGCGTTGCTGGGCGGGAAGGTCGACGCGGGGATCTCGGGGGTGGGGGAGTACCTGGAGCAGATCAAGGCGGGCAAGTTGCGGGCGTTGGGCACGTCGGGCCCCAAGGAGCACCCGGAGGTGAAGGCTCCGACGTTCAAGGAGTTGGGCACGGGGGTGGAGCTGATCAACTGGCGTGGGGTGGTGGCGCCGGGGTCGATCTCGGTGGCGGCGAAGGACCGGTTGGTGAAGCTGGTCACGGACATGCACGCGAGCCCGCAGTGGCAGGAGGAGCTGCGCAAGAAGGGCTGGACGGACACGTTCTTGACCGGGCACGACTTCTCGACGTTCCTGACCGTGGAGATCGGCCGGATCAAGCCGGTGCTGCAGGAGATCGGCCTGGTCAAGTGACGTCCCCGGAGGGGTCCGGGCCGCGGGTGGTGTCGCGGTCGGCGCGGGCGGAGGAGTACGTCTTCGGTGCGCTGGTGGTCGGGTTGGGCGTGTTCACGCTGGTGGACGCGACCTCGATCGCGGCGCGGGGGTCGATGGGGGCGGTCGGTCCGCGGGCGTTCCCCTATGCGGTGGGGGTGCTGCTGGTCGTGACGGGGGTGGCGGCGGTGGTGGCGACCGCGCGTGGCCGGTTGGGGTCGGCCGAGGACGCGGAGGACGTGGACCCCGCCGTGCGCACCGACTGGGTGACGGTGGCGAAGCTGGTCGCGGTGCTGGTGGCGCACTTGGTGCTGATCGACGTGGCCGGGTGGCCGGTGGCGGCGGTGGCGTTGTTCTTCGGCGCGGCGTGGTCGTTGGGCGCGGTGTGGTGGAAGGCGCTGGGTGTCGCGGTGGTGTTGGCGCTGGTGGTGCAGGTGCTGTTCGCCTCGGGGCTGGGCCTGTCGCTGCCGGCGGGCGTGCTGGAGGGGGTGCCGTTGCTCGATGGGTAGCCTCGGTGCGTTGTTGGAGGGTTTCGCGACCGCCGCGCAGCCCGAGTACCTGCTCTACGCCCTGTTGGGCGTCACCCTGGGCACCGCGGTCGGGGTGCTGCCGGGCATCGGCCCGGCGATGACGGTGGCGTTGCTGCTGCCGTTGACGTACTCGCTGGAACCCACCGCCGCGTTGATCATCTTCGCGGGGATCTACTACGGCGGCATGTACGGCGGGTCGACCACGTCGATCCTGCTCAACACGCCCGGCGAGTCGTCGTCGGTGGTGACGGCGCTGGAGGGCAACCGGATGGCGCGTGCCGGGCGCGGCGCGGCGGCGCTGGCGACGGCGGCGATCGGGTCGTTCGTGGCGGGCACGATCGCGACGGTCCTGTTGACCGCGTTGGCCCCGTCGATCGCGGAGCTGGCGGTGACGCTGGGCCCGGCGGACTACGTGGCGTTGATGGTGGTGGCGTTCACGACGGTGGCGGCGTTGCTGGGGGCGTCGCCGGCGCGGGGGTTGGCGTCGTTGGCGCTGGGGTTGTTCCTCGGGCTGGTGGGCACCGACACGTTGACCGGGCAGCAGCGGTTCACGCTGGGTGTGCCGACGTTGTCCGACGGGATCGACGTGGTCGTGGTGGCGGTGGGGGTGTTCGCGGTCGGGGAGGCGTTGTACGTGGCGGCGCGGCTGCGGCACGGGCCGGTGGAGGTGGTGCCGGTCGGCGGGAGGTGGATGACCGGGGAGTTCTGGCGGCGGTCGTGGAAGCCGTGGCTGCGCGGCACCGCGATCGGGTTCCCGATCGGGACGATCCCGGCCGGTGGGGCGGACGTGTCGACGTTCCTGTCGTACGCGGTGGAGAAGAAGTTGGCGAAGCGGCCGGAGGAGTTCGGGCGCGGGGCGATCGAGGGGGTGGCCGGTCCGGAGGCGGCCAACAACGCGGCCGCGGCCGGGGTGCTGGTGCCGTTGCTGACGTTGGGGTTGCCGACGACGGCGACGGCGGCGGTGATCGTGGCCGGGTTCCAGAGCTACGGCATCCAGCCGGGTCCGCTGTTGTTCACCGACGACTCGGCGCTGGTGTGGGCGTTGATCGCGTCGCTGTACATCGGCAACGTGATGCTGCTGGTGCTGAACCTGCCGTTGGTGCGGATCTGGGTGAAGGTGCTGCAGATCCCGCGGCCCTACCTGTACGCGGGGATCCTGCTGTTCGCCGCGTTGGGCACCTACGCGGTGAACTTCGTGGTGGACGACCTGGTGGTGTTGTTGGTGATCGGTGTGGCGGGGTTGTTCATGCGTCGTCGTGGCTATCCGGTGGCGCCGCTGGTGGTGGGGTTGATCCTCGGGCCGATGGCGGAGGAGCAGGTCCGCCGGACGCTGCAGATCGGGCAGGGTGATCCGGTGGCGTTGGTGACGAGTCCGTTCGCGGCGGTCGCCTACGGGCTGCTGGCCGTGGCGCTGGTGGTCACGGTGGTGCTGCGGGTGCGCCGCGACGCCTGACCGGGCTCGCCGGAGGTGCCCGACCCGGATGTCCCTCCGGGTCGGGCACCTTCACGTCTACGACCCTCCCCAGGGAGTCCCTTGCGGAATCCTGGCCGTTCACGTGAAGATATCCGCGTCCCTGCCCTGTCGACCGAAGGATTTCCATGACGTCGCCGTACGGTGCGCACCGCGTCCTCGACCCCGCCGGGGTGCTGCCGCAGCAGGCCCACCGGCTCGACGCCACCCCCGTGTGCGGACCCGACGAGGTCCTCGTCGACGTCACCCGCCTCAACCTCGACGCCGCCTCCTACCGCCAGCTGCGCGAACAGCACGGCGTCGACGGCGTCCGCCAGGCCGTGCTGGACATCGTCGCCGCCCGCGGCAAGATGCAGAACCCCGTCACCGGATCGGGCGGCATGCTGCTCGGCGTCGTCCGCGAGGTCGGCCCCCGCTCACCCCTCGGCCTGCGCGTCGGCGACCGCGTCGCCACCCTGGTCTCGCTCACCCTCACCCCCCTGCGCCTCACCGACGGCCTCGCCCGCTGGGACGGCACCGACGAACAGGTCCCCTGCGAGGGCACCGCGGTGCTGTTCGGCCGCTCCATCGCCGCCGTCCTGCCCGACGACCTGCCCGCCGAACTCGCCCTGTCCGTGCTCGACGTGTGCGGCGCGCCCGCCCTGACCGACCGGGTCGTGCGCCGCCGCCACGCGCCGTCGGTGCTGGTCCTGGGCGGCGGCGGCAAATCCGGGTCGCTGTCGCTGGCCGCCGCCCGCCGCGCCGGCGCGTCCCGCCTGGTCGCCCTCGTGCCCACCGACCGCGAAGCCGCCGCCGTCCGCGCCGCCGGACTCGCCGACACCGTCGTCGTCGCCGACGCCCGCGACCCCCTCGCCGTCGCCGCCGCCGTCACCCCCCGGGTGGACGTGACCGTGGTGTGCGTGGACGTGCCCGGCTGCGAACACGGCGCGATCCTGGCCACCGCCGACGGCGGCACCATCGTGTTCTTCTCCATGGCCACCTCCTTCGCCGCCGCCGCCCTGGGCGCCGAAGGGCTCGCCGCCGACGTGGAGATGCTCGTCGGCAACGGCTACGTGCCCGGTCACGCCGCGTTCGCCCTCGACCTGCTGCGCGCCGAACCTGCCGTGCGGGCGCTGTTCGAGCACCGGCAGACTCAGCAGGCGTGACTACTCTGCTCGTGGGGGGACGCATCCACTCCCCGACCTCTCCCGACGCCACCGCGATGGCCGTCACCGACGGCGTCGTGGTGTGGCTCGGCCAGGACACCGCCGGCCGCGCCCTGCACCCCGACGCCGACGTCGTCGACCTGCACGGCGCGTTCGTCGCACCCGCGTTCGTGGACGCCCACGTGCACGCCACCTCCGCCGGGCTGCTGCTCACCGGTCTCGACCTCACCGGCTGCCGCTCCCTGGCCGAGCTGCTCGACGCCGTGCGCGCCGCCGACGGCCCCCTGGTCTGGGGCCACGGCTGGGACGAGACCCGCTGGCCCGAACAACGCCCCCCGACCCGCGCCGAACTCGACGAGGCCGGCCGCGGCGCGCGCGTGTACCTGTCGCGCATCGACGTGCACTCCGCCGCGGTGTCCACCGCGCTGCTGGACCTGGCCCCCGACGCCCGCGACGCCGACGGCCACCACCCCGAGGGGCCGCTGTCGCGCGCGGCGCACCACCACGTGCGGCGTGCCGCCAAGGACGCCATCCCCGCCGACCGGCGCCGCGCCGCCCAACAGGCGTTCCTGCGCCACGCCGCGTCCCGCGGCATCGCCTCGGTGCACGAGTGCGCCGGACCCGACATCTCCGGCCGTGACGACCTGGCCGACCTGCTGGCCACCGACCTGCTCGACGTCGTCGGCTACTGGGGCGGCCTCGAGCCGACAGACCTGCCCGTGCGCGGCCTGGCCGGCGACCTGTTCGTCGACGGCGCGCTCGGCTCGCGCACCGCCGCGCTGTGCGAGCCCTACCGCGACGCCGACACCCGCGGCGCGCTCTACCTCGACGCTGACGCCATCGCCGACCACCTCGTCCGCTGCACCCGCGCCGGCCTCCAAGGCGGGTTCCACGTCATCGGCGACGCCGCCGTCGCCGCCGTCGTCGAGGGCTTCGCCCGCGCCGCCGAGACCGTCGGCGCGCCCGCCCTGGCCGCCCGCCGCCACCGCCTCGAACACCTCGAGATGATCACCCCCGAGCAGGCCGCGCGGCTGGCCTCCTGGGGCGTGGTCGCCTCCGTGCAACCCCTGTTCGACCACGCCTGGGGCGGCCCCGACGGCATGTACGCCCAACGCCTGGGCGTCGACCGCGGCACCGCGCTCAACCCGTTCTCCCACCTCGCCGCCGCCGGCCTGATCCTCGCCCTGGGCTCCGACGCCCCCGTGACCCCCGTCGACCCGTGGGCCGCGGTCAAAGCCGCCGTCCACCACCGCACCGACGGTCACGGCATCTCCCCGCGCGCCGCGTTCACCGCCCACACCCGCGGCGGCTGGCGCGCCGCCGGCGTCGACGACGGCCTCACCGGCACCCTGCAACCCGGCGCGCCCGCCACCTACGCCGTGTGGGACGCGGGCGACCTGGAGGTCACCGCCCCCGACAGCCGCGTCCAACGCTGGTCCACCGACCCCCGCTCCCGCGTCCCCGCCCTCCCGGCCCTCGACGGCCCCACCCCGACCTGTCTGCGCACCGTCCTGCGCGGCCGCACCCTGTTCGACCGGGGTGAGCTGGGATGACGGGTTCCCCGACGGCTCCGCGGAGGCGGTCGCGACGACCCGGGCCACCCGACCAGGCCGGGCCGTGACAGCCGTGACACCGGCCGCGGTCATGGCGCCGGCCCGGCGCGGGGGTCCGGCAGGCACCTGACCGGCAGGCACGTGACCGTCGGACCCGACCCGGTGCCGACCCGGTGCCGTCCCCAGCGTCACGACCCCGGCCCCACCCGTATCCGACCCCGACGCACCAGGAGTGAACCCGATGGCGTTGCTCGACCTCGACCCGCAGGTGGTCGCCAAGGCGCGCGAACTCGCCGCCAAGGCCGCCGAACCGGTGGTGGCCCTGGCCAAGGCCCACACCACGGTCTCGGTCGAGCGCGCCACGCTCCGGCTGGCCGGCATCACCGGCGCCGACACCACCCACCGCGCCGGCGACGTGCCCTGGGTCAACCGGGTCGTCGACACCGTCCGCGAGCACTGCGGCCTCGAGCACGGCGTCGCCCTGCCCGTCTTCCACGCCCTGCGCGAACACGACCTGCCCACCCTCACCGACCTCGCCGAGGCCACCGCCGCCGGCCAGGTCCGCTACACCCTGCCCACCGGACGCGACCGCGACCGCGCCCGCAAAGCCGCCACCGCCGCGATCACCCGCGGCCTGCGCACCGTCGACCGCAACCGCGCCCACCGCGACAAGCTCGTCACCAAGCTCGGCGACCCGCCCCGACGCCCCTGGCTCTACCTCATCGTCGCCACCGGCGACATCGACGAGGACGTCGTGCAGGCCCGCAACGCCGCCCGCGCCGGCGCCGACGTCATCGCCGTCATCCGCTCCACCGGCCAGTCCCTGCTCGACTACGTCCCCGAAGGCGCCACCCACCACGGCTTCGCCGGCACCTACGCCACCCAGGAGAACTTCCGCATCATGCGCGCCGCCCTGGACGAGGTGTCCAAGGAGGTCGGCCGCTACATCCGGCTCACCAACTACGCCTCCGGCCTGTGCATGCCCGAGATCGCCGTCCTGGCCGGCCTGCAACGCCTCGACATGATGCTCAACGACTCCATGTACGGCATCCTGTTCCGCGACATCAACCCCGTCCGCACCTTCGTCGACCAGCGCTTCTCCCGCCAGGTCCACGCCCGCGCCGGCATCGTCATCAACACCGGCGAGGACAACTACCTCACCACCGCCGACGCCGTCGACGCCGCCCACACCGTCACCGTCTCCCAACTGCTCAACGCGCACTTCGCCCACGAAGCCGGCCTGCCCGACCACCTCCTGGGCCTGGGCCACGCTTTCGAGATCAACCCCGAGATCCCCGAGTCGTTCCGCCTCGAACTCGCCCACGCCCTGCTGGCCCGCGAACTGTTCCCCGACGCCCCGCTGAAGTGGATGCCCCCCACCAAGCACATGACCGGCGACGTGTTCCACGGCTACCTGCTCGACGGGTTCTTCACCCTCGCCGGCCTGCTCACCGGCCAGTCCATCCTGCTCGTCGGCATGATGACCGAAGCCGTCGTCACCCCGTTCCTGTCCGACCGCGACCTCGCCCTGCGCAACGTCCGCTACGTCCTCAACGCCGCCGGCGGCCTGCGCGAGGACTTCAGACCCGCACCCGACGGCCTCATCGTCCGACGCGCGCACCAGGTCCTCGGCGAAGCCGTCGACCTGCTCGGCCGCATCGTCGACGACGGCCTGCTCGACGCCATCGCCGACGGCACCTTCGGCCTGATGAAACGCCCCGCCACCGGCGGCCGCGGCGCCGACGGCGTCATCGCCAAAGCCGACGACTACCTCAACCCGGCCGCGGACCTGCTGGAGGCACAGCCGTGAAGCGCCACGTCCGCCCCTACGGCGACACCACCGGCGACGGCATGGTGCAGACCTCGTTCACCCTGCCCGTCCCCGCCGGCCCGAAAGCCGACGGCGCCGCCCTGCAACTCGCCACCAAGATGGGCATCGACCCCGCCATGGTCGTGCACTCCCGCCCCATCGGCGACGGCTTCACCTTCTTCGTCGTCTACGGCTCCGTCCGCCACATCGTCGACCTCGACGACGTGCGCGTCGTCGAACGCGACTACCCGCTGCTGCCGCCCGCCGAGGTCAACACCGCGCTGCGCCGGCTGCTGCGCCGCAAACTCGTCGTCGTCGGCGCCTGCATCGGCACCGACGCCCACACCGTCGGCATCGACGCCATCCTCAACATCAAGGGGTTCGCCGGCGAGAAGGGCCTCGAGTACTACCGCGAGCTCAAGGTCGTCAACCTCGGCGCCCAGGTGTCCGTGCCCGAACTCGTCCGCCGCGCCCGCGCCGAGAAAGCCGACGCCGTCCTGGTCTCCCAGGTCGTCACCCAACGCGACGCCCACCTGCTCAACACCCGCGAGATGTCCGCCGCGTTCCGCGAGGCCATGGGGGAGCGGCGACCGCTGCTCATCGCCGGCGGACCCCGCTTCGACCCGCTCATGGCCGCCGACCTCGGCGTGGACCGCGTGTTCGGCCGCAGCACCACCCCCGGCGACGTCGCCAGCTACCTCGTCCACGCCGTCCGCACCCGCAAGGAGAACCCGTGAGCCCCACCCACCGCGCCACCGAGGGCATCACCGAGGGCGTCACCGTCACCCACCGCCGCTACGTGCCCCACTCCCACGCCCACTACGGCGGCGACCTCGTCGACGGCGCCTACGGCCTGGGCCTGTTCGGCGACGTCGCCACCGAACTGCTCATCCGCACCGACGGCGACGAAGGGCTCTTCGCCGCCTACTCCTCCGTCGAGTTCCTCGCACCCATCCAGGCCGGCGACGTCATCGAAGCCACCGCCACCCTCGTCCGCGTCGGCACCCGCTCCCGCGAGATCGACTTCGAAGCCCGCGTCGTCTGCCGCTCCGCACCCCACCGCGGCCCCTCCGCCGCCGACGTCCTCGACCCGCCCGTCATCGTCACCCGCGCCCGCGGCACCGTCGTCGCACCCCACCGCCCCGACCAGGGCTAACCGGAGTCCTGCGGCTGCCGGCACACATCCACCAGGTTCACCCGGAACTGCTGCCGCAACTCCTCGGCCAACTCCGCCGCGTCCACCCCCACCGCCTCCACCACCTGCACCGACGCCGGCGTCAGGTCCACCCGGGCCGCGTCGGCCAGGTCGTCACGGCCCGCCTCCCGCAACGCCGCCGTCAACCGCTCGTGGTTCTGCGCCTGCGTCCGCTCGTCCCGCACCTCCCGCACCCTGCGGTCACCGCGCAACTCGCCCGCCACCCGCCGCATCTCCCCGTCGGAGTCGAACAACAACCGCACCGCCGCGCAATGCGGCACCGGCGTGCCCGCGACCCGCCGGTCCGGCCCGAACAGCACCACCAGCCCGGCCACGCCCGTGACCAACGCCAACACCACGGTCGACAACAACGGACGGCGACGCACCACGCCCACCACCCTGCCACGGACCGTGGCCGTCCTGCGACCCGACGTCACCACCGTGGCGCGCCGCACCCACCCGCGCCCTCTGCCACCATCGACGCGTGATCAGCATCGACCCCGCCTCGCCCGTGCCGCCCTACGAACAGGTCCGATCCCAGTTCGCCCGCGCCATCACCGACCGCGACCTCGCCGCCGGCACCCGCCTGCCCACCGTGCGCGCCCTGGCCGCCGACCTCGGCCTCGCCGTCAACACCGTCGCCCGCGCCTACCGCGAACTCGAGGAAGCCGGCCTCATCGAAACCCGCGGCCGCGCCGGCACCGTCGTCAGCGCCGCCGGCCAACGCGGCCGCGAACGCGTCCTGCGCGCCGCCCGCTCCTACGCCGCCACCGCCCGAGACCAGGGCCTGACCAGCGACGAAGCCCTCGACATCGTCCGCGCCGCCCTCACCGACACCGGCCCCCTCGCCACCCGCGGTCAGTAGGGACGCTTCGGCATCATCACCCACAACGCCAGGTAGACCAGGAACTGCGGCCCCGGCAGCAGGCACGACAGCACGAACACCAACCGCACGGTGCTCGCCTTCCACCCGTACCGGGCCGCGAGCCCCGCGCACACCCCCGCGATCACTTTCCGGTCCTGAGGCCTCGTCAACGTCGTCATGCCTCCACCCTCCCCGCGCTCGACACCACCCGCATCGGTGGGAACCCTGAATTGCTACCCCCACCACCCACCCCCCAACCCCAGGGCAACCC
>NZ_JAJUWT010000027.1 GCF_021390395.1 Saccharothrix sp. S26 | reverse complement strand
CCGGCAGCGTGCCCTGTGGCGCCCGGATCTCGGCCGGGAAGTTCGGCTGGGTCGCGAGGTCGTTGCCGAACGCGGCGGCCTCCGAGGTGAACCGGTCACCCGTGAGTTGCATGCCGTCACCGGAGTCGCCGGCGAAGCGGATCACCACGCGGTCGAGCTTGCGGACCGTGCCGTTCCTCCCGCCCGCGTCCACCCCGTCCCGCCCGGGCTCGGTCTGCTCAGGCGAGCCACCTGGCGCGGAGCCGTTACCAACGTCGGTAGTCATGTCCTACGCCGATCCCTTTCCTCACAACCGCCTGAGGGCTGCTGCCCCCGTGCCCCTCCGCGAGGGTAGTCGTGCCCGGCTGGGTGCCGGTTTCCCCCGTACCACTGTGCGGGACGGTTCGTCCCACCAGGTGCGCGGGGCGTCAACCGGAGGTCGATTCCGTCGTACCAGCCGGTAACTGTTACTCCAAGTTACAGATATTGTGGACGTAAGTCCAGGTCAGGGGCGTCCGCTGATCCTGGCCTTCGTGGCAGCCAGCCTGGCCTGGAACTCTGGAGTCGCGATCGAGGCGACCTGGGGCGCGAGTTCGACGTCCACTGCGTGGGCGTGCAGGTCCAGGTTCGCGGTGGTGCGCATCGACGCTTTGACCGTGCGGACCAGTTCGCGCGAAGCTTCGGCCGAAGGGCGCGCCAACCCGACCGCCGCGGCGACGAGCTCGTCGTGCCCGCCGTCGACCCGGGACCAGGCCAAACCGTGGGATACCGCCGCGTCCGCGCCCAAAACCTGGCCGAACAACGTCATGGCGGTCGCCGTCTGCGGCCCGACGAGCCGCTGGAGCATCCACGTCATCCCGCCGCCGGGGTGGATGCCCAGCTGGAGGAACCGCGCGTCGAACTTCGCGTGGGCGTTGACCAGGCGCACGTCGCAGGCCAGGGCCAGGTTGAGCCCCGCGCCGACCGCCGCGCCGCCGACCGCCGCGACCGTGGGCAGCGTGCAGCCGGCCACCGCGAGGAACCCGGCGTAGATGCGCCGCAGGCCCTCCTCGCGGGCTTCGCCCAGCGCGGTCAGGTCCGCGCCGGCGCAGAACGCCGGTGGCGTGCCCGTGACCACGACGGCGTGCACGTCGGGGTCGTCCTCGCAGGTCCGCACGGCCGCGACGAGCTGGTCGGAGAGGTCGAACGTGAGCGCGTTGCGGCGGTCGGGGTCGTGCACGGTGATGACCGCCACGCGGTCGGAGCGTTGCAGGAGCACTTCGGCCATGCGGGCGACTCTAAGGGGCCGGTGGGCGGTCCAAGAGTCGGGAGAGCACGACGGTCGAGACGGTGCGGTCGATGATCTCGACCGCGCGCAGCCGTTCCAGCGCGGTCTCCAGGTGGTGGATGTCGGCCGCGCGCAGGTGCACGATCGCGTCCGCCGCGCCGGAGACGGTGTAGGCGGCGCGCACCTCCGGCATCGTCTCCAGGCGCTGCTGGATGTCGTGCGGTGCCACGTTGCCGCGGCAGTGCACCTCGACGAACGCCTCCGTGCCCCAGCCCAGCTGCTCGGGGTCGACGACGGCCGTGAAGCCGCGCAGGACGCCCGTGTCCAGCAGCTTGTCGACCCGCCGCTTCACCGCGGGCGCGGACAGGCCGACCTCCTTGCCGATGTCGGCGTAGCTGGAGCGGGCGTTGGCCATCAGGCACGAAATGATTCGCTGGTCGATCGTGTCCACACGCAACATTCTGCCCTAGGAGACGCAATATCGCGGCGTTGTTCGATGGTCGAACGGCAATCTACATTTCGATCCATGACCTCGGTTTCCTTCGCGGGCCCCGGTGACGAGCCGATCGTGCTCGACGTCGCCACGCCCGCCGCGCAGGTGCGCGTGCCGACCACCCGTCGGTACCTCATGTGCCCGCCCGCGTACTTCACCGTGGAGTACTCGATCAACCCGTGGATGGACCCCACGCAGCCGATCAGCACGTCGCTGGCGATGGAGCAGTGGACGGCCCTGAAGGAGACCTACGAGCGACTCGGGCACGTGGTCGAGACCATCGACCCCCAGCCCGGCCTGCCGGACATGGTCTTCTCGGCCAACTCCGGCACCGTGATCGACGGCCAGGTCCTGGGCTCCCGCTTCCGCGCGCCGCAGCGCGCCGCCGAAGCCGACCACTTCCGCCGCTGGTTCCTGGCCAACGGCTACCGCGACGTCGTCATGCCGGAGCGGACCAACGAAGCCGAGGGCGACCTCGTCTGGACCGGCAGGTACCTGCTGGCCGGCACGGGCTTCCGCACCGACCCCCTGGCCCACTCCGAGGCGCAGGAGGTGCTGGGCGTCCCGGTCATCTCGCTCCAGTTGACCGACCCGCGCTACTACCACTTGGACGTGGCCCTGTTCGTGCTGGACGACGACCTGGTCGCCTACTACCCGGACGCCTTCTCACCGGGCAGCCAACGCGTCCTGCGCCGCCTGTTCCCGGACGCCGTCATCGCCACCGCCGAGGACGCCGCCTGCCTGGGCCTGAACGGCGTCTCCGACGGCCGTCACGTGGTCCTGCCGGTCGAGGCGACCGCCCTCGCCGACCAGGTGGCCCGCCGCGGCTTCGAGCCGGTCTTCGTGGACATCTCGGAACTGCGCAAGTCCGGCGGCGGCCCCAAGTGCTGCACCATGGAACTGCGGGGCTGATCACCCCTTCGACTTCGCGCTGGTCAGCTCGGCTCTAGCCCGTTGACCAGGCGAACATCACGCCCACGAACACCATCACCGCGGTCGATATGACCCCCGACGGCCGGTTCAGGTCGAGCCCGTCCCGCACGGCGGGACGGGCGGACAGCTCGTCGGGGCGTCGGCCTCGACCATGACCGCGTCCGGGTTGTCGCGCAGGATGCGCGTGCCGAGCGCGACGGCGACCGGCTCGTAGTCGACGTAGACGACCTTGGCGCCGGGGTGGCGTGCCTGCGCGACCTCGTGCGTGTTGCCCGCGGTGGGCAGGCCGGAGAGCAGGTCCAGCGAGCATCTCCATGCCGGGCGGGCGGTGGGGCGTTTACGGCGTGCGGCCGGTGAGGCCGACGATCCGCTCGATCAGCGGCGCGTCGGCCGCCACCGGCACCTCCGGCCCGTAGATGCCCATGTCACGCCCCATCTGCGAGGTCTGGAGCAGGTCGGCGTGGAGGAACTCCAGCAGGTCGGCGTCCCACGAGGGCGCCTGACCGGTCACCCGGGCCAGGTCCCACGTGTGCACGACGGTCTCGCCCAGCACCATCGCGCCGATCATCGGCGCGGGCATCTCCTGCGGGCCGCCGAGCGTCGTCGTGCCCTCCCACGCCGCGGGCTCCCGCCACGCGTCGGCGCGGTCGCGCAGCACGGCCGCCAGGTCCGCGGCCCAGTCGCCCTCGGTGAGGTCGACGTCCGACTCCGAGGCGGCGGGCGTCGGCACGGGCTCCTTGCGCGCCGCGCCGTTGAGCGACGGGCCCCAGAACAGCAGGTGGTTCACGAGCTTGCGGACGTCGAACTCGGCGCACGGCGTCGGCGCGTCCATCTGGTCGGGCTTGACGTTCCCGGCGACCTCCAGCGCGGTCGCCACGGCCTTGTCGATCAACTGTTCACGGGACATGCCGCCACCCTAGGGACGGCGGGTGCCGGGTGTATTGAACAAAGGCGACATACGCTCGCCACCGTGACCAGGGACCAGCGGGAACTGGCGTGGCGGCGGCACCAGCGCCACGAGTTCCACCCGCCGTCGCCCGACCTGGCCGCGCACGTGGCGCGGTACTGGGTGGTGGAGTGGACCTACGACCGGCCGTACCGGCAGCTCGTGGTGCCCTACCCGAACGTCCACCTGACGTTCGGCGACCGCGGTGCGGTGGTGTCCGGCGTGTCCAGCGGGCACGTGGTCAAGGAGCTCGACGGCACGGGCCGGGTGTTCGGCGTCGCCTTCCGCCCCGGTGCCTTCCGGCCGTTCCTGGGCGCGCCGGTCCAGTCCCTCACCGACCGCGCCGTGCCCGCCGCGACGATCTTCGACCACCTGCCCGCCCACGCCGACCTCGCCACCGTCGAGGACGCGCTGCGCCGTCACCTGCCCGAGCCCGACCCGAGGGCACGGCAGGCGGTCGAGGTCGTCGACCGGATCGCCGATGATCCCCTGATGACGAGGGTCGACGTGCTGGCCCGCGAGGTCGGCGGCAGCGTCCGGCAGCTCCAGCGCCTGTTCGCCGAGCACGTGGGCGTCGGCCCGAAGTGGGTGATCCGCCGCTACCGGCTGCGCGAGGTCACCGAGCGCATGGCGGCGGGCGGTGCGATCGACTGGGCCGAGCTGGCGGCCGACCTCGGCTACGCCGACCAACCGCACTTCGTGCGCGACTTCACCGCGATGGTCGGCGAGACGCCCACCAAGTACGCCGACCGCTACCGCGACACCGCGGCGACCGGGCGGCGGTGACCCGCTCACGTCACCCATAGGGCTGATCGCTCTAGCGAACGGACCCCGGTCGGTGCTCCGATCGACGGCACTCGCTGTCGACCAAGGTAGGGAGCGCGCCATGAACGACCTCGACGCCCAGCGTCCGTCGCCCCAACCGCAACAGGAGCAGGAGGAGCCCGTGGAACGGCAGAAGCCTGAGGTCCCCAAGCCGCTGACCGGCCTGGAGTGGCTGGTGCGCCAAGCCCAACGGCGTCGTGAGGAACGCCCGGCGGACCCGGCGCGTTAGCCCGCGGCCGCTAGTCCGACACCTCGCGCTGGAACGCCGCCCACAGCAGGTTCAACGGGTGGTCGGCCGGGAACTTCGCCCGCTCCTCCTTGCGGGCGAAGACCCCGACCAGTCGCTCGAGCTGCGGCTTGCGGTCGTTGGTCAGCTCGACCACCCGCAGGCCCGACCCCTCGCGCAGCTCGTTGTTCGCGGCCACGACGCCCAGCCCGGACGTGACGATCATGCAGCCCTCGACCAGCCCGGACCGCAGCAGCGACATCCCGTACTGGATCTCGTCGATCTCCGCCGCTATGTCCAGTTCATTGCGGTAATCCGGGCCGAACCAGCCGCGCAGGAATTCCGCGATCAACCCCTCGCCGGGCACCACCAGCGGCAGCTTCGGCAACTCCCCGGTGCCGATGCGCGCCCCCAGCTTGTGCTCCGGCAGGTTCGTCAGCAGCGCCAACCCGCCGCGCCGCCACTCGATCACGTCGAAGTCCTCGACGCCGCTGTTGCGGCCCGCGTGCGTGACCACGCTGCCGCACACGATGTCGACCTCCTTGGACTCCAGGCTCTTCCAGATGTCCTTGGTGCGGATGTGCACGACCTTCAGCTCCACGTCCCGCTGCCGGAAGTCGTCGGCCACGTGGTGCCACGCCTTGGCCAGCGAGTCCAGCATGAACCGAGTGGTGCCGACGGTGACCGTGGTGCCGAGCTTGCGGCGGCACTCGTGAATCGAATCCAGCCACTCCGACAACGTGGTGCGCGCCAATTCGACCAGCGCCTCGCCGGTGGGTGTGATCAGCACGTCTTTTCCCCGGCCCTGCTTGACGACCAGCGGCTCGCCGCACAGCGACTTGAAGTTGCGGTTGAGCGTGTCGATCTGCTTCTGCACGCTGGACTGCTCCCGGCCCAGCACCCGTGCCGCGCGCAGTGCCGACCGCGTCTCGTACACCGCGATCAACGTCCTGAGCTGGTCCAACGTGGTGTCCAGCAGCAGGGGCGAGGTGTGCAGGAGCCTGCTGAGCTGGTTGCCCGCGGGCAGGAGCAGCTGGGCCGAGGTCGACATGCAGGGCCTCTCGGGTCGGGGCGTGATGTTCTACCGATTAGTTGTACTGAACTTGACCGCAGTTCGTGCTGAAATTATCCGAAGATCTTGATGGATTTCCCTGGACAGGTATACGCGATCCGTAAGAGACTTCTGCCGCAACCAGGTGCTTGTTCACGTGGGGGCAATCAGGGGGGTATTGGGGGGTTGGGGGCCCGCCGGGTGGGAGCCCGGCGGGCCCCCACGTATTAACCTCACCGGCGTGACGGTTTCCACCTTGGACTGGGGCACGACGTACCGGGTCACCGTGCTCGACCTCGGCCTGGCCTGCTGCGGCGTCGAGGTGATGGCCGCGCTCGAGGGCCACCGGCCCGACCAGCTCGCCGCCCTGGGCGTCGACCCGGTGCACGCGGCGGGTGAGGCCCACGTGCTCGTCGTCTCCGGCACGGTCACCGACGCCATGCTGCCCGCGGTGATCGCGACCTACCAGGAGATGCCGGAACCGCGTTACGTCATCTCCGTGGGCGCGTGCAGCAACACCGGCGGCCCGTACTGGGACTCCTACAGCGTCACCAAGGGCATCGACCAGGCTCTGCCGGTGCACGTCGCCGTGCCGGGCTGCCCGCCACGACCCGAGGCGCTGCTCGACGGTCTCGCCGCGCTGCACCGGATGGTGTCGTGAGCGCCGCGGCCGAGGCGTCGGCCTCCCGGATCCCGCACGCCGACGTCAAGACGGCGTTCGGCCAGACGACCGCGCACGTGAGGCTGGACGCCTGGCTCGACGCCGCCCGCCACGCCCGCCACGAGCTGGGCTGCGCGCAGTTCGACTGGCTGGGCGTCGAGGACGCCGGCCGGCCGGGCGCGGTGGGGCAGCGGCACGCCGTGCTGCTGCACGTGCTCGACCCCGACACCAAGGACGGCGTGCTGCTGCGCACCGAGCTCGGGCCGGACGACGCGCTGCCGAGCGTGGCCGGGCTGTGGGCGGGCGCGGCGTGGCACGAGCGGGAGGCCGCGGAGATGTTCGGCATCGCCCTCGCCGACGGCGAACCGGCCCACCTGCTGCTCCCCGACAGCTTCAGCGGCCACCCGCTGCGCAAGGACTTCGTGCTCGCCTCCCGCGTCGTGCGGCCGTGGCCGGGCCGGCTCGAACCGGGCGAGGACGGCACGTCCGCGCCCAGCCGCAGGCGCACCGCGCCGCCCGGCGTGCCCGACCCCTCGTGGGGACCGCGCTATGAGGAGGACACCCGTGCCTGACCTGCCCCCGCGCACCCGCGGCGTCATCGCCCTGCTGGAGGCCAACTGCACGGTGTGCATGATCTGCGCCCGCGAGTGCCCCGACTGGTGCATCCACATCGACTCGCACACCGAGGTCGAGCAGCAGCCCGGCTCGGCCCGGCCGCGTGCGCGCAACGTGCTCGACCGGTTCGCCATCGACTACGGGCAGTGCCTGTACTGCGGCATCTGCGTGGAGGCGTGCCCGTTCGACGCCCTGCACTGGGCCCCCGACTTCTCCTACCCCGGCACGGGCGGCCCCGACGGCGAGGGCGCGGTGGCCGAGCTCGTGCAGGAACGCGACGTGCTGGCCACGTGGGTCGCGCACGTGCCGCCGCCACCGCCGCTGGACGCGGACGCCGAACCCGCGCCGGAGACCACGGCCACACGCCCGGCACGCCCCGGTACCGGAACCGCGCGCCGCCCGGGCGCGTTGAGGGAGAGGACTTAGCGACAGCCGGAGGCGAAGCGTGCACAAGCACTTCAACGCGTTGAAGACCGCGTTGCTGCTCGCTGCCATGAGCGGGCTGATCGTGGCGGTCAGCTCGCTGTTCGGCCGCACCGCGCTGGTCGTCGGCCTGCTGCTGGCGCTGGCCGTGAACGGCTACGCCTACTTCAACTCGGACAAGCTCGCGCTGCGCGCCATGCGCGCCCGGCCGGTGTCCGAGGTGGAGCAGCCCGCGCTGTACCGGATCGTCCGGGAGTTGGCCATGACGGCCCGCCAGCCCATGCCGCGCCTCTACCTCAGCCCCACCATCGCGCCCAACGCCTTCGCGACCGGCCGCAACCCGCGCAACGCCGCCGTCTGCTGCACCACCGGCATCCTCGACCTGCTCGACGAGCGCGAGCTGCGCGCCGTGCTCGGGCACGAGCTGTCGCACGTCTACAACCGCGACATCCTCATCTCGTGCGTGGCGGGCGCGCTGGCCACCGCGGTCAGCACGCTGGCCAACCTGGCCGTGTTCGCGAGCGTGTTCGGCGACGGCGACGACGACCGGCCCAACCCGTTCGCGATGCTGCTCATCGCCGTGCTCGGGCCCATCGCGGCGGGGATCGTGCAGATGGCCGTCAGCCGGTCCCGGGAGTACCAGGCCGACGAGTCGGGCGCGGAGCTGACCGGCGACCCGCTGGCGCTGGCCTCGGCGCTGCGCAAGATCGACCTCGGCACGCGGGCCGCGCCGCTGGCGCCCGAGCCCGCCGTGGTCGCCCAGTCGCACCTGATGATCGCGAGCCCGTTCCGGGCGGGGGAGAACCTGGCCAGGCTGTTCTCCACCCACCCCCCGATCGCCGACCGCGTGCGCCGGCTCGAGGAACTCGCGCGACGGTCCTAGCGGGCTTCCTGTGCGACGTTCATCACGTACTGGCCGTAGCCGGACTTCGCCAGCTTCTCGCCCAGCGCGTAGCACTGCTCGGGGCTGATGAACCCCATCCGCAACGCGATCTCCTCCAGGCACGCGATGCGCACGCCCTGCCGGTGCTCCAGCACCTGCACGAACTGGCCCGCCTCCAGCATCGAGTCGTGCGTGCCGGTGTCCAACCACGCGAAACCGCGACCGAGGTCGACCAGGTGCGCCCGGCCCTGCCGCAGGTAGGCCAGGTTGACGTCGGTGATCTCCAGCTCGCCGCGCGGCGACGGCTTGAGCCCCTTGGAGATCGACACGACCTCGTTGTCGTAGAAGTACAGGCCCGTGATGGCCTTGTTCGACTTCGGCTGCGCCGGCTTCTCCTCGATGGAGATCAACTTGCCGTTCGCGTCGACCTCGCCCACGCCGTAGCGCTCCGGGTCCTTCACCGGGTAGCCGAACAGCACGCAGCCGTCCAACGAGCCGGCGTTGTGCTGCAGGACCTTGGAGAAGCCCTGGCCGTAGAAGATGTTGTCGCCCAGGACCAGCGAGACGTCGTCGTCGCCGATGAAGTCCGCGCCGATGATGAACGCCTCGGCCAGCCCGTTCGGGTGAGCCTGCTCGGCGTAGGAGATGTCCAGGCCGAACTGCGAGCCGTCACCGAGCAGTCGGCGGAACAGCGGCAGGTCCACCGGGGTCGAGATGAGCAGGATCTCCCGCACGCCCGCCAGCATGAGCACCGACAGCGGGTAGTACACCATCGGCTTGTCGTACACGGGGAGTAACTGCTTCGACACGGCCTGGGTGATCGGGTGCAGGCGGGTGCCGCTGCCACCCGCGAGGACGATGCCCTTCACCGGTAGTTGGTGAACTGGAGGGCGATGCCGAAGTCGGAGTTCTTCAGCAGCGCGATGACGTCCTGGAGGTGGTCCTTCTTCTTGCCCGAGATGCGCAGCTGGTCGCCCTGGATCTGCGCCTGCACGCCCTTGGGGCCCTCGTCGCGGACCTTCTTCGCGATCTCCTTGGCCTTCTCGCTGGAGATGCCCTGGACCACGGTGCCGGTGACCTTGAACACCTTGCCCGACAGCGCCGGGTCCCCGATCTCGAAGGCCTTCATCGAGATGCCGCGCTTGACCAGCTTCTCCTGGAAGACGTCGATCGCGGCCCGGCAGCGCTCCTCGGTCTCGGACTGGAACGTGATCGCCTCCTCGCCCGCCCAGGACACCTGCGTCCCGGTGCCTCGGAAGTCGAACCGCGTGCTCAGCTCCTTGGCGGCCTGGTTGAGCGCGTTGTCGACCTCCTGGCGGTCGACCTTGCTCACCACGTCGAACGACGGGTCTGCCACGTGCCCGGTACCTCCGCGTAGGTGTGTCTGGAACCGCCCGGAAGCCTACCGGGGAACCCGGTTGCGCATGCCCCCACGGGCTTATGTATTGTCTGCACCGCACCCGGCACCACCGGGGGCGGGGCGGGTTGCCCGAGCGGCCAATGGGAGCGGACTGTAAATCCGTCGCGAAAGCTACAGAGGTTCGAATCCTCTACCCGCCACATGAAACGGAAACCCCTGCTCGCGGAAAGCGCGAGCAGGGGTTTTGCGTTGTGTCTGCTAGGGGTGCAACCCCCGGACCCCGCCCGGAGGGCGCTGTCCCCGGACCCCCGTTCGTAACGGTTGAGGTGCGCGGTCAGGTTCCGTTCCGGGTTGGGAGGGTCGGTCGCGTGGCTCGTCGCTGGACAGGTGGCGAGCGGGGTGGGTGACTCGGCGTTGATGCAGGTGAGGCCAGCGCGCAAGCGCTTCCTCTCGCTTGCGTGCCGGCCTCGTGTGCAGCATAACCCATATCGAACGCCTGTTCGAGGGTTAAGCGATGGCGGCGCGTCCCGCGTCGGTCAGTTCGGCGTCCGCGCGTTCGTCCAGACCCACGGCCCGCCGCGCCCGCAGCAGCCCCGCGTGGACCAGGTCGTGCGTGACCATCTGGTCGCAGCACGGCAGCCCGTCCACGTACAGGTCCGGCTCCCGTCCCCCCGTCAGCTGAGCCCGACCAGCGGCAACGGCGCGGAGCATGGCTTTCGCCCGCCCGGACAGCTCCCTCGCAACGTTCATGGCGACCCCCTCGCCCGTCCTTTCTCGCCTGCTTCCCTCACCCTGTAGGAGGTCTGGACCTGTACTTCGAGTACCCCGCCCGGACAAGTTCACTCAGGTGGACCACTCTGCCCCGCTGCGCCGTTCGGAGGGTGACGCCACGCCGACCGGTTGCGCCGTTCAGTCCAGCCGAACTACCGCTGACCGGCCGGCGCTCCGATCGACCCGTTGTCGCCCGTTGGTCCGAGCGGGGCCGGTGGGGCGTCGAGACTGGAACACATGAGCGAAATCCTCATCGGCCTCGCCGCACTCGCGGCCGGTGTCGTCCTCGGCCTGGTCGTCCGGTCCTCGGGGCGACGCCGTCCGCCCGTGCTCGCGGACCGGCGCGAACTGCTCCACGCCGCCGACGACCTGGAGTACGGCCTGAACACCGTGCTCGACTTCGGCCCCCTGTCGCTGTCCGAGCTCGCCGCGGTCGACCTGCCCGCGAAGCTCGACCGGGTCGCCCTGACCGGTGAGGTGTCGCGGGCGAACCTGGCCACGCTGAAGGCGCACACCGACAAGATCGCCCTGCACCCCTACCCCGAGCAGCGCGACCTGCTCACCGCGGTCCGCGAGGACGAGGCCGCGGTCTGGTTGGCCCTGCGCGACGCCATCGGCAGCGGCGCGGCGCAGCACGTCGCCGCCACGCAGGCCCGCCAGGTGCTGGACGAGATCCGCGCCGGCCTGCGCCACGAGCAGCGGCTGCTCGCGCGGGTCTAACGGGCGGGCCGGCGCTGCCAGGTCGTCCACAGCGGCCGGTAGCCGTGGGAGTACCAGAACGGCGTCGACAGCGGGTTGGGCAGGGCGTGGTGCAGCAGCGTCACGCCGACGCCCGCCCCGTCCAGCACCGAGTGCGCGTGGTCGACCAGCGCCGCGCCGACGCCCTGGCCGCGCGAGTCCGCCCGCACGCTGAGCAGCCCGATGTAGGCCACCGGCCGCACGGACGTCCGCGCGGCGATCCAGTCCGAGTGCCCCGGCAGGTCGCAGTACAGGAACCCGACGGCCTCACCACCGCGCTCGGCCAACCACCCGCACGGCTCGGGGCGCTCCAGCAGCGACGCGATGTGCTCGCGCAGCCGCGCCGCGCTGGACGGCCGTGCGGTGACCATGCCGAACAAGCTGTCGAAGCGCATCGTCTCCAGGTGCAGCTCCACGGCGACGTCCAGGTCCTCCGGCTCCAGCGGCCGGATCCCCACCGCCGAACGGCCGGTGCGCCCGCGACCGGGTAGCCGTGCCGCGACCACCACCATCGGCGCGAAACCGTGCCGCGACAGCACGTCCGCGGCCTCCACGGCACGGCTGGGCACGGTCACCATCGCGGCCGTCTCGGGGTCGCCCTCACCGGTCAACGGCCACCGGCGCAGCAGGTCTTCCAGGTCCGCCCCGGGGTGCCAGTGCAGCGAGTGCGTGCGCAGCGCGATCCACGAGGCGTTCAGGTCGTCCTCCGGCAGCTCGGAGAACGAGTACGGGTCGTCGGCGGGAGCGATGTCGGGCAGCAACGGGTCCACGCCTGCCAGCTAACCGGTTCCGGACGTAGATTGCCGCTGTGGAGCTCTACGTGGTCGACGCGTTCACCGACCGCGCGTTCGCGGGCAACCCGGCGGGCGTGGTGCTGCTGGACGGTCCGGTGGACGACGGGTGGATGCAGGCCGTCGCCGCCGAGATGAAGCACGCCGAGACGGCGTTCGTGCGCATCGACGGTGAAGGGGACGACCCGCTCCCGCTGCGCTGGTTCACGCCGGTCGCCGAGGTCGACCTGTGCGGGCACGCCACCCTGGCCACCGCGCACGTCCTCGGCGGCGGCCGCAGGTTCGCCACCCGCAGCGGCGTGCTGACCTGCACCGCCGACAACGGCTGGGTGGAAATGGACTTCCCGGCCGACCCGGCGGAGCCGATCGAGGTGACCACGCCGCTGCGCGCCGGCCTGCCGGGCGTGACGGTGCGGGCGGTCGCGCGGGCCGTGTCCGACGTCCTGGTGGAGGCCGCCTCCGCCGACGAGGTGCGCGAGCTGCGCCCCGACTTCGCCGCGCTCGCCGAGGTGCCCGGCCGGGGTGTGATCGTCACCGCCGCGGGCGACCGGCCGGGGCTCGACGTGGTGAGCCGGTGCTTCTACCCCTCCTACGGAGTCCCGGAGGATTCCGTAACCGGTTCCGCGCACTGCACGCTCGCCTCCTGGTGGTCGCCGCGGCTCGGTCGGGCGAACCTGCTGGCCGAGCAGGCGTCCGCCCGCGGAGGGCTGGTCCGGACCACTGTGGACCAAGATCGCGTGCGGCTCGCCGGGCAGGCCGTGACGGTGATCCAGGGCCGACTGATCGTGTGATCGGGACTGTTACTTCTGGTGGCATTCCGCTACACGACCTGCCATTTCGTCCCCCGACCGGGGTACATTGGCAGCCTTGGAGGGGTCCTGGTCGGTGTTCGGGACCCCTCAGTCACGCCCGGAGCACGCAGGCCGCGACCCGGCCCGCCGCGACGACGGCCGACGAGGAGGCTGGATGTCCGACCACGCGTCGGCCACGGCGCCCAGCGCGCCGACCCGGTCCACGAACCGCGCGTTCAGCGTGTTCGCGGTCCTGCTCCTCGTCGCGGGCACGCTGTCCGCGTTCCTCGTCGGTTCCTGGCTGCCCGACACCCAACCCGACGTCGACCTGTGGTGGACCGGCCCCTTGCTGGTGATCGGCTTCCTGCTCGCCGAGCAACTGGCCATCAACGTCGACGTGCGCAGCGGGGTGGCCTGGACCATCTCGTTCACCGAGATCCCGCTCGTGCTCGGCCTGCTGGTCGCGCCGTTCGAGATCGTGCTCGCCGCGCACGTGGTCGCGGGCGTCGGCACGCTGCTCGGCCGCCGCGTGCTCGACCGGGCCGTCTACAACGCGGGCCTGATGTTCATGGAGATCTCGGTGGCCTTCGCGGTCGCCGAGCTGGTCAAGCGGTTCCTGGGCGCGGAGGGGCCGTTCTGGGCGGGCGCGTTCGTCGGCACGATCGCGGTGCCGCTGCTGGCCAGCGTGCTCGGCCTGACCGCGCTGCGGATCATGGGCAAGGGCATGCGGGTCGCGCCGAGCCTGCGACTGGTGCTCCAGACGCTCGTGGTGGCCCTGCTCAACACCTCCGCGGGCCTGGCCGGCTACGAGATCGCCGACAAGGCGCCGTGGGGCGGCCTGCTGATCGGCCTGGTCTTCCTCGGCATCACCGCCATCTACCTGGCCTACTCCGGCCTCCTGCGCGAGCAGCGGGACCTGGAGGCGCTCAGCGAGGTCTCGTTGCGGGTGGCCCGCTCCGGCCGCCACGCCACCGGCCCGCGCGGCGCCGGGCCGGAAGAGGACGACGGCCGCGGCGAGGACGACGACTGGCAGCTCATCGCCGAACGCATCCGCGAGCAGCTCAACGCCAACCGGGTGGTGCTCCGGCTGCGCACCGACCCGCAGGCCCCGATGCGCACGCTGGTCGCGGGCGAGCCGCTGCCGCCGGGCATGCGCCGCGACGACCCGCGGGTGCTGCGCGAGGACGCCATGCTCCAACTGCCCGGCGCGCAGGTGCGGTACTTCCGCCTCGTGGAAGCGGGCGAGGAGGTCTCCGAGGCGCTGGTCCGCCGGGACGCGCAGGAGGCGCTGGTCGTGCCGCTGCGCGGGGCGACCCAGCTGCTCGGCGCGGTCGAGGTGCACGACCGGCTCAGCCGGTGGCGCGGCTTCGGCAAGGCCGACATCCAGCTCCTGCGCACGCTGGCGAGCCACCTGTCCACCGCCGTGGACAACCGGCGGCTGCTGGCCCGGCTGCGCCACGACGCCTACCACGACCCGCTGACCGGCCTGCTGAACCGACCGGGCTTCCGCGAGGCCGCGACCGAGCCCCTGCGCGAGGCCGACACGGCCGTGGTGGTCCGCGTCGACCTCGACGTGCTGTCCACCGTCTCCGACGCGCTGGGCCAGGCGTGGGGCAACCGGATGGTCGTCGCCGCCGGCCGACGGCTGCGCGACGAGCTCGGGCCCGAGGTGCCGCTGGCCCGGCTGGAGGGCGGCGCCTTCGCCGCGCTGCTGCTGGACCGGCAGGCCGAGCGCATCCAGGAGATCGCCGAACGGCTGCGCGCCGCGCTGTCGGTGCCGTACCCGGTCGACCGGCTCACCGTGGAGGCGGGCGCGGTCGTCGGCTGGGTCTCCACCACCGACTGCGAGGTCGAGGAGCCGGACCCGGACGCGCTGCTCCAACGCGCCGACGTGGCCGTGCGGGCGACCAGCGACAACGAGCCGCTGCGCCAGTACGCGCCCAGCATGGGCCAGATCTTCCTGCGTCGCTTCCAGCTCGTGACGCAGTTCCGCTCCGCGCTGGAGAACGGCCAGATCTCCGTGCACTACCAGCCGAAGGTCGCGCTGCCCAGCCGCCAGGTGGTCGGCGCGGAGGCGCTGGTGCGCTGGAAGCACCCCGAGTTCGGCCGCGTCGACCCGGACGAGTTCGTGCCCGCCGTCGAGGCCACCGGCCTGGTCGACGTGCTCACCGATTTCGTCATGGACACCGCGCTGGCCCGGGTGCGGCTGTGGGTCGACCGCGGGCTGCGCATGTCCATCGCGGTGAACCTGTCCGTGCGGACGCTGGCCGACGAGGAGTTCCCCGACCGCGTGGCGGCGGCGTTGAAGCGCCACGAGGTGCCGCCGGAGCTGCTGACGTTCGAGCTGACCGAGTCCGGCGTGATGGCCGACCCGGAACGCGCGCTGCCCGTGCTGCGGCGGTTGCACCAGATGGGCGTCGTGCTGGCCGTGGACGACTTCGGCACCGGCTACTCGTCACTGGCGTACCTGCGGCAGCTGCCCGTGGACGAGGTGAAGATCGACAAGAGCTTCGTGCTCGGCATGGGCACCGACCTGGGCGACATGGCGGTGGTCCGCTCGATCGTCGAGCTGGGCCACTCGCTGGGCCTCACGGTCGTCGCCGAGGGCGTCGAGGACGACGCCGCGCGCGACCAGCTCGTCGGCATGGGCTGCGACGTGGCGCAGGGCTACCTGATCTCCCGGCCGCTGTCGGAGGACCGCTTCGAGGCGTGGCTGCGGGCGCGGACGGTGCAGGTCAGGGGTGCCCGGGATGAGACGGTGCTCACCTTGGTCCACTAGGAGGGCCCCCCGATTTCCTTTCTGCGGCACGCCTGTTGTAGAGTTCTCCTGGCTCCGCAAGAGCAAGCCCCTTTAGCTCAGTCGGCAGAGCGTCTCCATGGTAAGGAGAAGGTCTACGGTTCGATTCCGTAAAGGGGCTCAACAACTGGCCGCGGTGCACGAGCATCGCGGCCGTGTTGTGTAAAGCGGTGTAGCTCAGTTGGTAGAGCAAGCGGCTCATAATCGCTGTGTCGCCGGTTCAAGTCCGGCCACCGCTACGCGAGGGGTGAGGTGTGTCCACGGAGAGCGTGGACCCGCTCGCTCCGCATCACATCGGGGGCGCAGCCCCCGAACCCCGCCCAGGGGGCGAGCCCCCTGGACCCCCAGGTGGTCGGTTTCCGTGGTTGGGTGCCGGCCCGCTTGGGCCGGTGGGGTTGTTCTGCCGGTGGCCGCCAGTTGGTGGTGCTGGAACCCCGCCGTGGTGGTAAGCCCGCCGCGGTCGCCCGGTCGGGTCGGGGCACACGAGCTCTAGAAAGGCAAGGACCGTGGCTGCAACCGACGTACGCCCCAAGATCACCCTCGCGTGCGAGGAGTGCAAGCACCGGAACTACATCACCAGGAAGAACCGGCGCAACGACCCGGACCGCCTGGAGATCAAGAAGTTCTGCCCGAACTGCAAGACCCACCGCGCTCACAAGGAAACCCGCTGAGCCGGTAGCCAGACCGCACGTGCGAGGCCCGTCCCGGGATCCGGGGCGGGCCTCGTCGCGTGTGACCCGACCCGCGTATAACCTCCTCGGGTGCCTCTCGACCAGTCGTTCGTCGGACGTTCCTACCCGCCGTCGCCGCCCTACGAGGTGGGCCGCGAGAAGATCCGCGAGTTCGCCGAAGCCGTCGGCGAGACCAGCCCGCTGCACCGCGACCCCGAGGCTGCCCGCGCCGCCGGCTACCGCGACGTCATCGCGCCGCCCACGTTCGCGATCATCGTCTCGCTCAAGGCCAACGACGTGCTGGTCGAGGACCCCGACCTGGGCCTGGACTACAGCCGCGTGGTGCACGGCGACCAGACGTTCGTCCACCACCGGCCCATCGTGGCGGGCGACCGGCTCACCGCCGTGCTGCACGTGGACGGCATCACCTCGCGGATGGGCAACGACATGCTGGCGATCCGCGCCGAGTTGAGCACCGAGGACGGCGAACCGGTCACGACCGGCCGCTGCACCCTCGTCGTGCGGGGGGAGGACGCGTGATCCGCGCATCGGAGGTCTCCGTCGGCGACGAGCTGCCGCCGCTGTCGCTGCGCATCACGCGCGCCGACCTGGTCCGGTACGCGGGCGCGTCCGGCGACTTCAACCCGATCCACTGGAACGAGCGGTTCGCCCGCGAGGTCGGCCTGCCCGGCGTGATCGCGCACGGCATGCTCACCATGGGCATGGCCGCCCGGATCGTCACCGAGTGGGCGGGCGACCCCGGCGCCGTCGTGCAGTACGGCGTGCGCTTCGGCCGCCCCGTCCCGGTCCCCGACGACGACAAGGGCGCGTTGGTGGAGGTCACCGCCAAGGTCACCAAGGTCAACGACGACGGCACGGCCAAGGTCAACGTGACGGCCACGTTCGAGGGCAAGTCCGTGCTGGGCGGTGCGTCGGCCCTGGTCCGCCTGCGGGCCTAGAACCCGCACAGCGCGCTCGTGTGCTCGCCGGTGGCGGTGGCCGAACGGCGCTCGACCTCGGCCACGCGCACCTCGCACGCCACGTCACCACCGCCGGGCCCGATCGTGACGGTCAGCACGCCGTGCTCGGGCTCGCCGGTGGCCAGCAGCTCCATCCGCCAGGGCAGCTCGGTCAGCTCCTCCTGGCGCGTCTGGTCGCCCTGGAACGTGGAGTAGGTGACGGTGGCCCGCGTCGCGGTGCCGGTGACGTGGTAGACGACCCGGACCGGCGGCTCGGGCGCGGTGGTCCACAGCACCAGCGCCAGCGCGCCGACCACGAGCAGCGCCGAGGCGGCGATCACGAGCCACTTGCGGGCCGGGCGCTCCGAAGGGTCGGACTCCGTCATGGGCTTGGGCTCCTCGGGTGAAGATCGGTTGGGCTGAATGGACCATCGGGGCAGTTCTACCGACGGTTACACGAGTCACCCAAAGGAGTTACCGACGGTCAGTCGGAGCACCGCGCGACCGCGTGCGGCCCGGACGCGGTGGCGGTCCGGCGCTCCACGCCGTCCACGGTGACCCGGCACGTCACCGTGCCGCCGTCCGCGCCGGTCGTGACGTCCAGCGTCGCGCCGCCGAACTCGCCCATGACGGTGAACTCCTTGGCCCACGGCAGGGCGGCGACCTCCTGCTCGACGGTCGCGGAGGCGGCGTGGCTGATGGTCGCCGTGAGCGCGTCACCGGTCACCTCGTAGACCAGCACGGAGCTCTTGTCGCCCTGCTCACGCAGGTCGTCCAGCGCGTTCTCGGCCTCGGTGGAAGCCTGGCCGAACAGCAGCACCCACGCCACGCCCACGGCCAGGCCGAGCGCGGACAACGCGACGCCGGCGATCGTGACGGCCTTGTCGCCCGCCTGCCCGCGGTGGACCCTGACCAGGCCGAGCAGGCCCAGGCCCAAGCCCACGGCCACCAGCGGCCACGCGACCAGGCCGGCGGCCGGGAAGAACGCGGCCACCAGGCCCACGAGCCCGAGCGCGAAGCCGGCGGTGCCCGGGACGTTGCGCTGCTGGTCGGACATGACCCCTCCACTCCGTCAGGGTGGTACACATCACAGTTACACCGGGTGATGTGAATGAGTCTCAATACGCCGAAAGGCACCCCATCGGGGGTGCCTTTCGTGACGGAACGTCGAAACTGTGTGCTACTTGACCTCGGCCAGGAGCTCGGCCATCCGCGTCACGCCGGTCTTGAGGTCGTCGTCACCCAGCGCGTACGACAACCGCAGGTAGCCGGGCGTGCCGAACGCCTCACCGGGCACCACGGCCACCTCGGCGTGCTCCAGGATCAGCGCCGCGAGCTGCACCGTGTCCGTGATCGTCGTGCCGCGCAGCTCCTTGCCGATCAACGCCTTCACCGACGGGTACACGTAGAACGCGCCCTTCGGGGTGGGGCACTCCACACCGGGGATGGCCGACAGCAGGTCGACGATGGTGCGGCGGCGGCGGTCGAACGCCTCGCGCATCTCGTGCGCCGCGTCCAGCGGCCCCGACACGGCCTCTAGCGCGGCCCGCTGCGACACGTTGGCCACGTTCGAGGTCAGGTGCGACTGGAGGTTCGCGGCGGCCTTCACCACGTCGGTGGGCCCGATCAGCCAGCCGACCCGCCACCCCGTCATCGCGTAGGTCTTGGCCACGCCGTTGAGCACGATCGTGCGGTCCGCCATCGCGGGCACGGCCACCGGCAGCGACACCGACTCCGCGCCGTCGTAGACCAGGTGCTCGTAGATCTCGTCGGTGATCACCCACAGCCCGTGCTCCAGCGCCCACTCGCCGATCGCGGTGATCTGCTCGCGGGTGTAGACCGAGCCCGTCGGGTTGGACGGCGAGCACAGCAGCAGCACCTTGGTCCTCGGGGTGCGCGCCGCTTCCAGCTGCTCCACCGTGACCAGGTAGTCGGTCGACTCGTCCGCCGTGACCTGCACCGGGACGCCGCCCGCCAGCGTGATGGCCTCGGGGTAGGTGGTCCAGTACGGCGCGGGCAGCAGCACCTCGTCGCCCGGGTCGACGACCGTGGCGAACGCCTGGTACACGGCCTGCTTGCCGCCGTTGGTGATCAGCACCTGCGCGGCGGTGACCTCGTAGCCCGAGTCGCGCTTGGTCTTCGCGGCTACGGCTTCCCGCAGCTCGGGCAGGCCGGCGGCGGGGGTGTAGCGGTGGTTCTTCGGGTCCGCGCACGCGGCCTGAGCTGCGGCTACGATGGCGTCGGGGGTCGGGAAGTCCGGCTCGCCGGCACCGAAGCCGATCACCGGTCGACCCGCGGCCTTGAGCGCCTTCGCCTTCGCGTCGACCGCGAGGGTGGCGGACTCGGCAATGCCGCCGATCCGCTTGGAGATCCGCGGGTGCTCGGAGGTACTGGTCCCGGTGGTCGTCTCAGGCGTGCCCATGCCGCCAATCGTGGCAGATCGCACAACCGGGCAAGCCGCCGGCACCCCCTCTGACCGGGCCAGTTGGAAGGAGGGGCACCTGGTGCCGTATGCTTCCGGTCTTGGAACGTCCAGTCGCTGCCTCACGGGCCACGTGAGGAGGGTGCGGGACGTCTCCAGCCAGGGGATCCGGTAGTCGTTCGGATCCCAAAGGGGTGTAGCTCAACTGGCAGAGCAGCGGTCTCCAAAACCGCAGGTTGCAGGTTCAAGTCCTGTCGCCCCTGCGTCGAAGCGCGATGGTGAGCGGAGGACGGCATGAGCGAGGGCCGCGAGCAGGACCAGCCGGACGAGCGCGAGGGCGCGTCCCGGCCGGTTACCGCCGCAGCGCGGCGCGAGCGCCGTGGTTCCGCGCGTCCGGCGGGCCGCAAGGACTCCGTGGAGGCGAAGAAGTCGGCCGAGGCCGACTCCGACGCCGAGGGGGCCAAGAAGGGCCGTCCCACGCGCTCGCGGACGGACTCGGAGAAGCGGGTCGGCTTCTTCGCCCGGATCGTCCGGTACGTCCGCGAGGTGGTCAGCGAGCTGCGGAAGGTCATCTGGCCGACCCGCAAGCAGATGGTCACCTACACCGGAGTCGTGTTGGTCTTCGTGGCCTTCATGGTGGCGTTGGTGTTCGGCCTGGATTCGGCCTTCGCCTGGGGCATGTTCAAGGTGTTCGGCTGAGCCGATCACCTGCCGCCCCGGGTGGCGGCGGACATGTGATGCATGAGAGGAAGCGAGACCCACAGTGACCTCCGAGAACGGCGGCGTTGACGCCCAGGAGCTGAACGACCTGACCGACGAGCGTGACTTCGACGGTGGCGTCGAGGACGTCGAGCAGGCGGAGGCGTCGGAGGACACCGAGGAGTCCGCCACCGTCGAGACCGGGTCCGACGAGGACGAGTCCGACGAGGGTGCCGAGCCCGGCGACGAGGTGGAGTCCGGCGGCGACGTCGAGACCGCCGCCGTCGCCGACATCGACGCCGAGCCCGCGGACCCCGCCGAGGAGATGCGCGAAGCGCTGCGGCGCGCGCCCGGCGACTGGTACGTCGTGCACTCGTACGCGGGTTACGAGAACAAGGTCAAGACGAACCTCGAGACGCGCATCCAGACGCTCGACATGGAGGACTACATCTTCCAGGTCGAGGTGCCGACCGAGGAAGTCACCGAGATCAAGAACGGCCAGCGCAAGCAGGTGCAGCGCAAGGTGCTGCCCGGCTACATCCTGGTCCGGATGGAGCTCAACGACGCGTCGTGGAGCGCGGTGCGCAACACGCCGGGCGTGACGGGTTTCGTCGGCGCGACGTCGAAGCCGTCGCCGCTGACCATCGACGAGGTGCTGAAGTTCCTGCTGCCCCAGGTCGAGCAGAAGCCCGCCGCCGGCAAGAAGAGCGCCGCGGCGCCCGCGAAGTCGACCGTCGAGGTGGACTTCGAGGTCGGCGAGTCGGTCACCGTCATGGACGGCCCGTTCGCCACGCTGCCCGCGACGATCAGCGAGGTCAACGCCGACGGCCAGAAGCTGAAGGTGCTGGTGTCGATCTTCGGTCGCGAGACCCCGGTCGAGCTGTCGTTCAGCCAGGTCTCGAAGATCTAGCCAGGACAACACAAACTCCGGTTCCCCTCCGGATGGACGGGCGCCGGCAGCCACGCTGCGGCTGGCAGGGCCGCGCGCGGACACCGCAATAAAGGAACCGAGATGCCTCCCAAGAAGAAGAAGCTCGCAGCGATCATCAAGCTGCAGATCAAGGCCGGGGCCGCGAACCCCGCGCCGCCCGTTGGTCCCGCGCTGGGTCAGCACGGCGTCAACATCATGGAGTTCTGCAAGCAGTACAACGCCGCGACCGAGTCGCAGCGCGGCACCGTCGTGCCGGTCGAGATCTCCGTGTACGAAGACCGCTCGTTCGACTTCAAGCTCAAGACCCCGCCGGCCGCGAAGCTGCTGCTCAAGGCCGCCGGTGTGGAGAAGGGCTCGGGCGAGCCGCACCGCACCAAGGTCGCCAAGGTGACCATGGACCAGGTGCGGGAGATCGCGCAGACCAAGATGGTCGACCTCAACGCCAACGACGTGGACCAGGCGGCGAAGATCATCGCCGGCACCGCCCGCTCCATGGGCATCACCGTCGAAGGCTGACCCCTCCTCTTTCGTAGTCGTGGGAGAGCCGCGCGCTGGCTCGTCACCACAACTGATCCACTTTAAGGACAGAAGCATGAAGCGCAGCAAGGCGTACAAGAACGCTGCTGAGCTGGTTGACCGGGAGCGGCTGTACTCGCCGCTGGAGGCAGCCAAGCTCGCCAAGGAGACTTCCAAGGTGAAGCTGGACGCGACCGTCGAGGTCGCGATCCGGCTCGGCGTCGACCCGCGCAAGGCCGACCAGATGGTCCGCGGCACCGTGAACCTGCCGCACGGTACGGGCAAGACCGCCCGCGTGATCGTCTTCGCGACCGGTGACAAGGCCGCCGAGGCCGAGGCCGCCGGCGCGGACGCGGTCGGCTCCGAAGACCTGATCGAGCGCATCCAGGGCGGCTGGCTCGACTTCGACGCCGCGATCGCCACGCCCGACCAGATGGCCAAGGTCGGTCGCATCGCCCGCATCCTCGGCCCGCGCGGCCTGATGCCGAACCCGAAGACCGGCACCGTGACGCCCGACGTCACCAAGGCCGTCGCGGACATCAAGGGCGGTAAGATCAACTTCCGCGTGGACAAGCAGGCCAACCTGCACCTCGTGATCGGCAAGGTGTCGTTCGACCCGGAGAAGCTGGTCGAGAACTACGCCGCCGCGCTGGACGAGATCCTGCGCGCCAAGCCGTCCGCGGCCAAGGGTCGTTACCTGAAGAAGATCACGGTCTCGACCACGATGGGCCCGGGCATCCCGGTCGACCCGAACCGCACCCGCAACCTGCTGGTCGACGAGGCCACCGTCTGACGACGGCTCGTCACCGAGCACCTCCGCAGCGCCCCCGGCCTCCCGCCGGGGGCGCTGCGTCGTTCACGGGCAGGACGGCTCGGCCGCGTAGTCGCTGATGATCCAGACCCCGTCGCCGACCTTCGAGAGGGTGAAGCGACCGAGTTTGGGGCCACCGGTCACCGTCATCGCGCACGAACTGATGACGAAGGTGTCGCCGACCGGCTCCTTCAGCGCGTCCGGCGGGTACAGCAGCTTGCTCACGTAGCCCATGCCATCGGTCACCCTGCTGTTGAGCAGTCGCATCGTGGCGGGGCAGTCGGCGCCGCCGAACGCGTCGATGAACTTCTGCCGGACGAGGTCGTTCTCGAACAGCCCACAACCGTTGTTCTCGCGTTTGTTCGCCACGCTGTCGTACAGCGCGGTCACCGTCTCCCTGGGGATCTTGGAGACGAAGTGGTTGCCGGTAGCACCACCGCGGCTGGTGGCGGTGCCTGCCCCGGATCCATCATCTCCGCCGCCGAAGTTGATCTCGTACAGGTAAGTGAGCACCAGCAGCACCACGACCAGGTACACCAGGCGGCGGATGAGTTTGCTGCGCAGGAGGATCTTCCACAGCGGCGTGCGTGGTGGGGCGGGCGGTGGTGGGGGGTAGGTCGGTGGGATGCCGGGTGGTGAGGTGGCACCGGGGGGGAGGCCCGGTGGGGTGGCGCCCGGTGGCAGGCCCGGTGCGGTGGGGCCCGCCGGCAGGCTTGGTGGGGCGTTGGTGGCTTGGGCCTGCTGGAAGCGCTGGAACTCCTGGAACCGTTGGAACTCCTGGAACTGCCGGAGCTGTTCCGGGTCGATGTCCGGTGGCGGCGGGTTCCGGGGCGGCTCGTCGGTCACAGGTCACATCATGCCGATTTGGAGCCGCGGCTACACGTCCCGTAGTCTTGGCAACGGTTCACCAAAGACCGCTGGTCATCCCTGTCCACGTGACGGGGAACGAAGGTCCCGCGATGCGGGCGGCCCGCGCAGGAGAACGAGGAAGACTTCAGGCGTGTTCGCACGCCCGTCACGCCCCGTGCTGCTGCGCCGGGGCGTTTTTGCTGTGCGGGGACCTCTCGGCTCGACCGGCGCGTCACTAGCCCAGAGAGGAGGCGATCATGGCGAAGCCCAGCAAGGTTTCGGCCGTCGCCGAGCTCACGGACAAGTTCCGTGGAAGCTCGGCCGCTGTCGTGACCGAGTACCGCGGCCTCTCCATGGCGCAGCTCACCACGCTGCGTCGCGCTCTCGGCGCGGGCACCACGTACACCGTTGCGAAGAACACGCTGGTCAAGCGTGCCGCCGAGGACGCGGGCGTGCAGGGGCTCGAGGCCCTGCTCGTCGGCCCGACCGCCATCGCCTTCGTCGAAGGCGAACCGGTCGACGCGGCCAAGGCCCTGCGTGACTTCGCGAAGGACAACAAGGCCCTGGTCATCAAGGGCGGCTACATGGACGGCCGCCCCCTCTCGGTCGACGAGGTCACCGCCATCGCGGACCTCGAGACCCGTGAGGTGCTGCTCGCCAAGCTGGCGGGCGCGATGAAGGGCAACCTGGCCAAGGCCGCGGGTCTGTTCAACGCCCCGGCTTCCCAGGTCGCTCGCCTGGCTGCTGCCCTCCAGGAGAAGAAGGCCGCGGAGGCGCCTGCCGCCGCCGAGGCCGACGCTCCGGCCGAAAGCTGATCACACCCAGAAACTCCGCGTCCCGGCCGCAGTTCGGGCGTTGAAAGAGAAAGGACCGCCATCATGGCGAAGCTCAGCACCGACGAGCTGCTCGACGCGTTCAAGGAGATGACCCTCCTGGAGCTGTCGGCCTTCGTGAAGCAGTTCGAGGAGACCTTCGAGGTCACCGCCGCCGCTCCGGTCGCCGTCGCGCAGGCCGGCCCCGCCGGCCCGGCCGCCCCCGCCGAGGAGGAGAAGGACGAGTTCACCGTCGTCCTCGAGGGCGCCGGCGACAAGAAGATCCAGGTCATCAAGGTCGTCCGCGAGGTCGTCTCGGGCCTGGGCCTGAAGGAGGCCAAGGAGCTGGTCGAGTCCGCTCCGAAGCCGCTGCTGGAGAACGTGGCGAAGGACGTCGCCGACGCCGCCAAGGAGAAGCTCGAGGCTGCCGGCGCCAAGATCTCGCTCAAGTGATCTAGCACCACACCCTCGCGAAGGCGGGCGCCCGAACCGGGTGCCCGCCTTCGTGCTGTCTCCGGCCGGTGATCTTGACCACGTCGTCGCGGGTGCCCCACCATCGCAGACGGGGTGCGATGAGCCCGCGCACACCGTTACCCACCTGATACCGCGTTAACCCAACTGGTGAGTAACCACGACGCGGCGGCCTCGTTGCACCGGTATGACGCCGGCTTGTCCGGCGTCGGGCGAGCTGACCTGGAGGTGCGATGGGCGTCGAGGTGGTCGTCGAGGGCCTGACCAAGTCCTTCGGCAAGCAGACCATCTGGCGGGACGTCACGCTCACCCTCCCGCCGGGCGAGGTCAGCGTGATGCTCGGGCCGTCCGGCACGGGCAAGTCGGTCTTCCTGAAGTCCCTGGTCGGCCTGCTGAAACCGGAGCAGGGCCGGATCGTCATCAACGGCGTGGACCTGGTCCGCTGCTCCGAGCACAAGCTCTACGAGATCCGCAAGCTGTTCGGCGTGCTGTTCCAGGACGGCGCGCTGTTCGGCTCGATGAACCTTTTCGACAACGTCGCCTTCCCGCTGCGCGAGCACACCCGCAAGACCGAGGCCGAGGTCCGGCGGATCGTGCTGGAGAAGATGGAGATGGTCGGCCTCGTCGGCGCGGAGAAGAAGCTGCCCGGCGAGATCTCCGGCGGCATGCGCAAGCGGGCGGGCCTGGCCCGCGCCCTGGTGCTGGACCCCGAGATCATCCTGTGCGACGAGCCGGACTCGGGCCTCGACCCGGTCCGCACGGCCTACCTCAGCCAGCTCCTCATCGACCTGAACGCGCAGATCGACGCGACGATCCTGATCGTCACCCACAACATCACCGTGGCCCGCACGGTCCCGGACAACCTCGGCATGCTGTTCCGCCGCGAGCTGGTCATGTTCGGTCCCCGCGAGGTGCTGCTGACCAGCGATGAGCCGGTGGTCGAGCAGTTCCTCAACGGCCGCCGCATCGGCCCGATCGGCATGTCGGAGGAGAAGGACCAGGCCACGATGGCCGCCGAGCTGGCGCACCGCGACGCGGGCCACTCCGACGGCTCGCCCGACGAGGACGTGCGCGGGGTCGTGCCGCAGCTCGAGCCGACGCCCGGCCTGCCGCCGCGCGGCGCGGTGCGGCGGCGCAAGGACCGCGTGATGAGCATCCTGCACACGCTGCCGGCGCAGGCGCAGCAGAGCATCATCGCCAGCCTCACACCCGAGGAGCGCGACCACTACCGGGTCATGGCCGGCGCGGGCGACCGCACGGGTCCGATCACCGCGCCGACCACGCCCAGCCCCTGGCCCCGGCAGGGGGGCGTGCTGTGAGCTCACCGGCGACGTTCCCCGGCGTCGGCGCGCTGCGCGAGACCGGCCGGATGTTCGGGCTCGCGATCGACGTCGTGCGCAACACGTTCCGCCGCCCGTTCCAGCTGCGCGAGTTCATCCAGCAGTGCTGGTTCGTGGTGAGCGTGACGGTGCTGCCGACGGCGCTGGTGTCGATCCCGTTCGGCGCGGTCATCGCGTTGCAGATCGGGTCGCTGACCCGGCAGATCGGCGCGCAGTCGTTCACCGGCGCGGCGAGCGTGCTGGCGATCATCCAGCAGGCCAGCCCGATCGTGACGGCGCTGCTCATCGCGGGTGCGGGCGGTTCGGCGATCTGCGCGGACCTCGGCTCGCGCACGATCCGCGAGGAGATCGACGCCATGGAGGTGCTGGGCGTCTCGCCGATCCAGCGCCTGGTCGTGCCGCGCGTGCTGGCCGCGATGCTGGTGTCCGTGCTGCTCAACGGCATGGTCAGCGTGGTCGGCGTGATGGGCGGCTACTTCTTCAACGTGATCCTCCAGGACGGCACGCCCGGCGCGTACCTGGCGAGCTTCAGCGCCCTGGCGCAGCTGCCCGACCTGTGGATCTCCGAGCTCAAGGCGCTGATCTTCGGCTTCATCGCGGGCATCGTGGCCGCCTACCGCGGGCTGAACCCGGCGGGCGGGCCGAAGGGCGTCGGCGACGCGGTGAACCAGGCCGTGGTCATCACGTTCCTGCTGCTGTTCTTCGTGAACTTCGTGCTCACCACGATCTACCTCCAGGTCGTCCCGGCGAAGGGGAGCTGAGGTGGCCGCGATCAACGACCGGCTCCGCAAGGCCGCGAACGCGCCGCTGAACGTGCTCGACACGTTCGGCGACCAGCTGTGGTTCTACATCCGGGCCCTGTGCTGGACGCCGCGCACGCTGACCCGCTACCTGCGCGAGACGCTGCGGCTGCTGGCCGAGGTGAGCTTCGGGTCGGGCGCGCTGGCCGTCATCGGCGGCACGATCGGCGTGATGGTGGGCCTGTCGGTGTTCACCGGCACGGTCGTGGGCCTGCAGGGCTTCACCGCGCTCAACCAGATCGGCACGTCGGCGTTCGCGGGCTTCGTGTCCGCGTACTTCAACACCCGCGAGATCGCGCCGCTGGTCGCGGGCCTGGCGCTGAGCGCGACCGTCGGCTCCGGCTTCACCGCCCAGTTGGGCGCGATGCGGATCTCCGAGGAGATCGACGCGCTGGAGGTCATGGGCATCCCCAGCCTGCCGTTCCTGGTCACCACGCGGATCATCGCGGGTTTCATCGCGATCATCCCGCTGTACGTGATCGGCCTGCTGACCTCGTACCTGGCGGCGAGGCTGATCACGGTCGAGTTCTACGGCCAGTCGGCGGGCACGTACGACCACTACTTCAACCTGTTCCTGCCACCGGTGGACGTGCTCTGGTCGTTCGGCAAGGTGCTGGTGTTCGCCGTGGTGATCATCCTCACCCACTGCTACTACGGCTACCGCGCCAGCGGCGGCCCGGCGGGCGTGGGCGTGGCGGTGGGCCGCGCGGTGCGCACGGCGATCGTCACGACGAGCCTGCTGGACTTCTTCCTGAGCCTGGCGATCTGGGGCACGACGACGACGGTGAGGATCGCCGGATGATCCAGCGGCGGCTTCTCGGTGTCGTGTTCATCGCGGTCATCGCGCTTTTCCTGAGCGTCACGGTGGCGATGTACAACGACGCCTTCACGCAGGTCGTGAGGGTGACGTTGAAGACGGACCGGGTCGGCAACCAGCTGCTGGTCGACTCCGACGTCAAGGTCCGCGGCATGGTCGTCGGCCGGGTCGAGGCCATCCGGACCGCGGGTGACGGCGCCGAGCTCGACCTGGCGCTGGACCCGGAGCAGGTCAGGCACATCCCGGCCAACGTCTCCGCCCGCCTGCTGCCGAAGACCCTGTTCGGCGAGCGGTACGTGAACCTCGTGCTGCCCGAGCAGCGCCAGGACCCGCTCGCCGAGGGCGACGTCATCGAGCAGGACCGCTCCAGCAGCGCCATCGAGCTGGAACGCGTGCTCGACGACCTGATGCCGGTGTTGCAGGCCGTGCAGCCGGAGAAGCTCGCCACCACGCTGACCGCGATGTCGCAGGCGCTGGAGAACCGGGGCAAGCCGCTGGGCGAGACGCTGGTGCGGCTCGACGCCTACCTGGGCGAGTTCAACCCGCAGCTGCCCAAGCTCAAGGACGGCATCAGCCGCCTGGCCGACGTCTCGAACGTCTACGCCGACGCCGCGCCCGACCTGGTGCAGGCGCTGTCGGACGCCACCGTCACCAGCCGCACGCTGGTCGAGCAGCGGGACAACCTGCTCGCCATGTACGGCACGCTCACCACCACGGCGCTGGACCTGAACAGCTTCCTCGCGGTGAACCGGAACAACCTGATCCAGCTCGCCGACGTCAGCGAGCCGACGCTGGAGCTGCTGGCCAAGTACGCGCCGGAGTACCCGTGCCTGCTCAAGGGCCTGTCGGAGTTCAAGCCGATCATGGACCAGGTGTTCGGCAAGGGCACCGACGAGCCGGGCCTGCACATCACGCTGGAGGTCACCGCCAACCGCGGCAAGTACGAGCCGGGCAAGGACGACCCGGAGTACGCCGACAAGCGCGGCCCCCGCTGCTACGACATCGTGCCGCGGCCCGACCCGTTCCCGCAGTACCCGCCGGAGGGCCCGGTCAAGGACGGCTCGACGTCGCCGCCGCCCGCGCGCTCGGCCACCGACGGCGTGCTGCCGCCGAACACGGGCACGATCCGCGACGACGGCACGGTCGTGTCGTCGTTCACCGGCGTGCCGTCGCTGGCGAACTCGCCGGAGGAGCAGGACTTCCTGGCCGCGCTGCTCGCGCCGCAGTTCGGGATGAAGAAGCGGGAGATGCCGAGCTTCACCGCGCTGCTGCTCGGCCCGCTGTACCGGGGAGCGGAGGTGACGGCGTGAGGTCCCTGGCCGCGCCGCTGGTCAAGCTGGGCGTGTTCGCCGCGATCACGATCCTGGCGACCACCCTGCTCGCGGTGACCATCTCGAACGTCGGCTTCTCCGGCAGCACCGGCTACACGGCCCGGTTCACCGACGTGACGGCGCTCAACGAGGGCGACGACATCCGCATCGCGGGCGTGCGGGTCGGCCAGGTCGACGAGATCCGCGTGGTCGACCGGCGGCTGGCCGAGGTGGAGTTCTCGCTGGAGGGCGACCGCACGCTGCCCGCCTCGGTCACCGCGACGATCAAGTACCGCAACCTGGTCGGCCAGCGGTACATCTCGCTGGAGCACGGCGTGGGCGACGCGTCCGCGCTCGAGCCGGGCGACGTGATCCCGCTGGAGCGCACCAAGCCCGCGCTGGACCTGACCGTGCTGTTCAACGGCTTCAAGCCGCTGTTCCAGGCGCTGAACCCGGACGACGTGAACAAGCTGTCCAACGAGATCATCCAGGTGCTCCAGGGCGAGGGCGGCACGATCGACAGCCTGCTGCGCCACACCGCCTCGCTGACCTCCACGCTGGCGAGCCGCGACCAGGTGATCGGCGAGGTGATCACCAACCTCAACGCCGTGCTGGACACCGTGAACTCGCGCACCGAGCAGGTGTCCACGCTGGTCACGACGTTGCAGGAGCTGACGACGGGCCTCGCCGGCGACCGGCAGCCGATCGGTGAGGCGATCAGCGCCATGGGCGAGCTGACCACGACGACCGCCGACCTGCTCAACCAGTCGCGGCAGCCGTTGAAGGACGACATCGCCCACCTCGGCCTGGTGTCGCGGACGTTGGCCGACCACGAGTCGATCGTGGAGGGCGTGATCCGGAACCTGCCGGGCAAGGTCGAGGCGATGTCGCGGACCGCGTCCTACGGCTCCTGGTTCAACTTCTTCCTGTGCGAGGGCACCGGCCAGGTGGCCGTGCCGCCGATCGTCAACGACCCGATCCCGATCACAGCCCTGCCGGTCACGCAACCGAGGTGCCGCCGATGAAGGCCCAACGCAACCCGGTGACGGTCGGCGTGGTCAGCCTCACCGTGATCGCCCTGCTGCTGCTCGCCGCGTTCAACTCCGACGACCTGCCGATCGTCGGCGGCGGCACGACCTACTCGGCCGAGTTCACCGAGGCCGCGGGCCTGGTCCCCGCGAACGAGGTGCGGGTGGCCGGGGTGAAGGTCGGCAAGGTGACCAAGGTCGAGCTCGACGGCGACAAGGTGAAGGTGTCGTTCCGGGTCAAGGACGCCTGGGTGGGCGACCGCACCACCGCCGTGATCCGGATCAAGACGCTGCTGGGGCAGAAGTTCCTGGCGCTGGACCCGCAGGGCTCCCAGCCGCTCGACCCCGGCGAGCCGATCCCGCGCGAGCGCACCCTGTCGCCGTACGACGTGCAGGAGGCGTTCAACGGCCTCGCGGACACCGTCGGCCAGATCGACACCGGGCAGCTCGCGGACAGCTTCCAGGTGCTCTCGCAGACCTTCCAGGGCTCGGCGGAGAGCGTGCGCGGCGCGTTGGACGGCCTGTCGGCGCTGTCGAGGACGATCTCGTCGCGCGACGAGCAGTTGGCGCGGCTGCTGGCCAACACCAACGAGATCACCAAGACCCTGTCCGACCGCAACGAGCAGTTCGAGAAGCTGCTCGCCGACGGCAACCTGCTGCTGGGCGAGCTGCGCAAGCGGCGTGACGCGATCAGCGCCCTGCTCAACGGCACCCGTCAGCTCTCCGAGGAGCTGTCCGGCCTGGTCGCCGACAACTCCGCGCAGCTGCGGCCCGCGCTGGAGCAGCTGGAGCGGGTGACCACGATGTTGCAGCGCAACCAGGACTCGCTGGACCGCAGCCTGTCGCTGATGGGCCCGTTCTTCCGGGTGTTCGCCAACACGCTGGGCAACGGCCGCTGGTTCGACGTCTACATCTGCGGCCTGCTGCCGCCGTCGGTCAACCTCGGCGTGGTCGGCTTCAACGAAGAGGGCTGCCTCCCGCCCGGCGTGCAGCGCTCCACGACGCCCGGGGGAGGGAACTGACGTGGCGACCACGAAGGCAGGCCGTGACCTGGCCCGGGCCGTGGCGATGGCGTGCGTGCTCGCGCTCGTCGCCGCGGCGGCCCTGTGGTGGGTCTTCGCCGGGGCGGACAGCCGCCGGGTGACCGCGGTGTTCGGCGCGGCCGTCGGCGTCTACCCCGGCTCGGACGTGCGGGTGCTCGGCGTGCGGGTCGGCACGATCGAGGAGGTCGAGCCGCAGGGCCGGACGGTGAAGGTCGTGATGTCGGTCGACCGGGCGGTGAAGGTGCCCGCGGACGCGCAGGCGGTCGTGGTCGCGCCCAGCGTGGTCAGCGACCGGTACGTGCAGCTCGCCCCCGCGTACACCGGCGGCGAGGTGATGGGCGACAACGCGACCATCCCCCGCGAGCGCACCGCGACCCCCGTCGAGCTGGACGAGCTGTACGCGAGCCTGGACAAGCTCACCACCGCGCTCGGCCCCAACGGGGCGAACTCCGAGGGCGCGCTGTCGGAGCTGCTCGACTCGGCCGCCGGCAACCTGCGGGGCAACGGGCAGGCGCTCGGCGACACCATCAAGCAGCTCGGTGAAGCCACCCGCACGTTGTCCGGCTCGAAGGACGACCTGTTCGGCACCGTGGACAACCTCCAGAAGTTCACCGGCATGCTGGCCGCCAACGACAGCCAGGTGCGCGACCTCAACCGGCAGCTCGCCGACGTCGCCGGGTTCCTCGCCGACGAGCGGGAGAACCTGGGCGCGGCGCTGTCCGAGCTGGCCGCGGCGCTGGGCCAGGTGCAGGGCTTCATCGCCGACAACCGGGCCGTGCTCAAGTCCAACGTCGACAAGCTCGCCGGCATCACGCAGGTCCTGGTCGACCAGCGCGCGTCGCTGGCCGAGGCGCTGGACGTCGGCCCGCTGGCCCTGGGCAACCTCCAGAACGCCTACAACGCGGCCTCCGGCACGCTCGACACCAGGGCCGACCTCAACGAGCTCAACCAGCCGCCGATCGTGCTGATCTGCAAGATCGTGCAGGGCATCGAGCCGGGCCGCGTGCCGGGCGTGCTCGCCGAGACGTGCCGCCAACTGGAGCCGGTGCTCAGCGGGGCCGTGCCGCTGAAGACGCCCGCCGAAGTGGTGAGCGACCTGTCCCAGGGCAAGCTGCCGCTGCCCCTGCCGCTCGCGGGGGTGCCTCGGTGAGGCGGTTCGCTGTGCTCGTGGCGAGCGCGCTGGTGCTGACCGGCTGCGGCTCGGGTGGCTTCGACGGCGTCTACACCATGCCGCTGCCCGGCGGCGCGGACGTCGGCGACCGCCCGTACGCGGTGAAGGTGCACTTCAAGGACGTGCTGGACCTCGTGCCGCAGGCCGGCGTGAAGGTCAACGACGTGCCGGTCGGCCGGGTGGACCGGATCGACCTGGGCGCGGACGGCTGGACCGCCGAGGTGACCGTGCTGGTCAACGGCGACGTGAAGCTGCCGGGCAACTCGGTCGCCCGGCTGCGCCAGTCCGCGCTGCTCGGCGAGAAGTACGTGGAGCTGGCCGGGCCCGCCGAGGGGCGCGAAGAGGGCGCGCTGGGCGACGGCTCGGTCATCCCGGTCGAGCGGACCAACCGCAACCCGGAGGTCGAAGAGGTCTTCGGCGCGCTGTCCATGCTGCTCAACGGTGGTGGCATCGCCCAGCTCCAGGACATCAGCCGGGAGCTGAACGCGGCCTTGGAGGGCAACGAGCCGCAGATCCGCTCGCTGCTGGACAACCTGAACCGGCTGGTCGGCGACCTGGACGCGCACAAGGGCGAGATCACCCGCGCGTTGGACGGCCTCAACCGGCTCGGCGGCACGCTCAACGCCCAGCGCGACCAGATCACCGGCGTGCTGGACGGGCTGGAGCCGGGGCTGAAGGTGCTCAGCGAGCAGCGCACCCAACTCGTCACGCTGCTCCAGTCGCTGGACGCGCTGTCCGACGTCGCGGTGGACACGGTGAACAAGTCCAAGGACGACATCGTGGCCGACCTCAAGGCGTTGACGCCGACCCTGCAGAAGCTCGCCGAGGCGGGCACGAACCTGCCCAACGGCTTCGAGCTGCTGCTGACCTACCCGTTCCCGGACTCGGCGGTAGACGGCATCAAGGGCGACTACACCAACCTCTACGCCGACCTCGACCTGGACCTGGGCTCGATCGTGGACAACCTGGGCCGGTCGCGGCAGTCGCCGCTGCCGAGCCTGCCCGGCCTGCCGGGCGTGGACGGCACCGCGCCCTCGCTGCCGCTGCCCCTGCCGAACCTGCCGCTGCCCGGCGTCCCGGGCGGCTCCGGGTTGGGCGACCTGCTCGGCGGACTGCTCGGAGGTGGGCGGTGATCCCCGGTCGCGTCAAGCTCCAGATCGGCGCGTTCGTGCTGATCGCCCTGGTCGGCGTGAGCTACGTCGGCGCGCGGTACGTCGGGCTGGGCCGCGTGTTCGGCGCGTCGGGCTACGTGGTGACGATGCAGCTCGCCGAGTCCGGCGGCGTCTTCACCAACGCCGAGGTCACCTACCGCGGCGTCGCCGTGGGCCGGGTCGGGCAGATGCGGTTGACCGCCGACGGGTTGGAGGTCGACCTCGACATCGACCCGAGCGCGCCGTCGATCCCGGCCGACCTGGAGGCCGTGGTCGCCAACCGGTCGGCCGTGGGCGAGCAGTTCGTCGACCTGCGGCCCCGCGGCGAGGACGGGCCGTTCCTGGCGGACGGCTCGGTCATCCCGCGCTCGGCCACCAAGACCCCGCCGCCGCTGGACGGCCTGCTGACCAACCTCGACGCGTTCGCCAAGTCGGTGCCGACCGAGTCGCTGCGGACCGTGGTGGACGAGCTGGACCTGGCGTTCAACGGCACGGGGCCGGACCTGCAGGTGCTGTTGGACAACACGAAGGTGTTCACGCAGGCCGCGACGGAGCACCTGCCGCAGACCAAGGCGCTGCTGGACAGCGGCCTGGTCGTGCTGAACACGCAGGCCGAGCAGGGCGGCGCGATCAGGTCGTTCTCGTCGGACCTGCGGTCGCTGGCCGAGCAGCTGAAGAACTCCGACACCGACCTGCGTCGGCTCATCGGGGTCTCGCCGCAGGCCGCCGAGCAGGTGTCGGCGCTGCTGCGGGAGACCGGGCCGAACCTGGGCGTGGTGCTGGCCAACCTGCTGACCACGGGGAACATCCTGGTCACCCGGTTGGACGGGCTGGAGCAGATCGCGGTGACGTACCCGATCGTCGTCGGCGGCGGGTTCACCGTGGCCAAGGGCGACGGCACGGGCGCGCACTTCGGGCTGGCCCTGAACGTGTTCGACCCGCCGCCGTGCACGGTCGGCTACGACGGCACCACGATCCGCCAGGGCACCGACACCAGCCCGGCCGAGCTCAACACGCAGGCCTACTGCGCCTTGGCCCGCGGCAGCGCCACCGGGGTGCGGGGTGCCCAGAACGCGCCTTACGGTGGCATCCCGGCCACGACGCCGACCGGTGACGCGACGTCGCAGCCGGGCCGGGAACCGGCCGCCGGCCAGACCGCCGCCGAGGCCCCGCTGCTGACCAGCCTGGGCCAGTTGCTCGGTCTGCCGGGCTGAGGAGGGGGACGGATGGACGTTCGACGTTGGGCGCTGCCGGTCGCGGCCGTGCTCGCGGTGCTGGCCGCCGGGTACGCGGTGTGGTCCGGGGTGTCGTGGTGGAGCGCCTCGTCCAACGACTCGGTGGCGTTCTCGCGGGAGCGCGACGAGGTGCTGCGGGTCGGGCAGGTCGGGATCGCCAACTTCACCACGCTCGACTACAAGAAGGTCGACGCCGACCTGGACCGGTGGCTGGAGTCGTCCACCGGTGAGCTGCGCGCCGAGATCGAGGACGGCCGGGACAAGCGCAAGAAGCAGATCGAGGACGCCAAGACGGTGACCGTGAGCCGGGTGCTGGACGCGGCCGTCACCGAGCTCGACGCGCGGGCCGGCAAGGCGCACCTGATCGCGGTCGTGGAGACCACGGTCACGCCGGAGGGCGGGCAGGCGGTGAAGAAGGTCAACCGGTACCAGACGGACCTGACCCGCACCGATGGCGGTTGGAAGCTCAGCGCGCTGGGGCCGGTCGCGGCCGGCGGCGCGTGACCCGAGGAGATGACGTCCGTGCCACCGTCCCGCCGCCGCCCGGTCCCGACCCCGCCGACCACCCGGCCCCGCGTCGCCGGCCTGCGCAAGCGCACCGACCCGCCACCCACGCCGGTCGAGGACACCCGGGCCGCCGGGGGCGCGCGGCCCGAGAACGACCCGGCGACCTCACGCGACGAACGCCCGGCCCCGGCCACCGAACCCACCGGCTCGCCCGCCGACGGCCTCGCCACCGACCCGACCGCTGACGCGGCCGTCGCAGGTCAGACCGCTGCCCGTCCGGGTGCCGGCACGCACGCCGAACCGGCCACCGACACGTCCGTCGGGGGTCGCACCACTGGCCGCCGGGCCGCCGAGCCCGCCCACCTCGACTCCGACACCCTGCCCAGCGACCGCGACATCACCCGCTCGACCGAGGTCACGGGCCTGATCGAGCCGCGCGAGGACACCGAGCCCGAGGACGAGACCCCCGACACCCGGCCCCGCCCCACGGGCCGCCGCAAGCGCACGGGTGAGGCCGTCGCGGCCGGCGTCCTGGCCGACCCCCAGCCCGAGCACGCGAAGTCCGAGGCCGACGACTGGGCCGACCGGCACACCGACGACCGGACCGGGCCCGGCCTGGTCCTGCCGATCGCGCTGGTCGTGTTGGCCGCCCTGCTGGTCGGGCTCGGCGCGTGGTTCCAGAGCCGGGCGGGCCAGGTCGCCTACAACGAGGCCCTGGTGGACAGCGCCGGCACGACCGAGGTCGCGGGCCAGGCGCGCGAGGCGGTCGAGAAGGCGTTCTCCTACAACTACGCCGACGTCTCCACCACCGAGAAGGCCGCCAACGAGCTGCTGGTCGGCAAGGCCAAGTGCCAGTACAACGCGATCTTCGGCCCGGTGCGCACGCTCGCCCCGGAGCAGAAGCTGGTGGTCACGGTGAAGGCCGTGTCCAGCGGTGTCACGGCGCTCGACGGCGACCGCGCCACCGTGCTGCTCTTCCTCGACCAGGTCACCACCCGCACGACCGACAACCAGAGCGGCGGCGGGATCGCGATGATGCGGGTCGGCGCGCAGCGGGTCGACGGCCGGTGGAAGGTCGACAACATGGAGATGTTCGGCCAGACCGGCGACCAGGCGGCCGAGACCGCCAAGTGCTGACCCGCCGGCGGCCGTGCGGCCCCGACGGGCGTCCACTGAGGACTCCGAACCCGGTTCTAAGCCTCAGCACAACGTGATCTGCACCACATTTTCGGCCGGTGACCGAACGGGGCCGTCGGCATCTCCCTTCGGGGTCGCGACACCCGCCAAAGGTTCACGCAAGCTCACGTCCATGTATTTTCGCAGGTCACAGCGGTAACTCCGCGTTATCGCGCCTTGCGCCAGTGGAGTGATCGCCGCGTGGCATCTTGACTGTGGGCGTTGGCCGGGTCACTCTGTCGGTGAGCACGAGAAAGGTCCTTCCAGGTGCCTCTCGACAGTTGCCGCGCGCGTGGCTAGACTGCTCCTTTGCGCTGCCCTCTTTCCGTTTGCCCTTCGCCGAGAGCTGGATTGCCGGGCATCGCCGCACCCTTGACAGCCGTGCTAGTTCCGCTGACTAGCCAGCTACCTGTCCCTGGAAGGACGCATCTTGGCGATCTCTCGCGCGACCAAGGCCACTGCTGCGACCAACTCCACGTCGGGGATTCCCGGAGCGCCGAAGCGAGTCTCTTTCGCGAAGATCCACGAACCGCTTCAGACGCCCAACCTGCTCGACCTGCAGATCCAGTCGTTCGAATGGCTCACCGGCGACGAGGCGTGGTTCCAGCGCCGCGTCGACGAAGGTGACGAGGCGCCGACGGGCGGCCTCGAGGAGGTCTTGAACGAGATCTCCCCGATCGAGGACTTCTCCGGCTCGATGTCGCTCTCCTTCTCCGACCCGCGCTTCGACGAGGTCAAGGCCTCGACCGAGGAGTGCAAGGACAAGGACATGACGTACGCCGCCCCGTTGTTCGTCACGGCGGAGTTCACCAACCACACCACGGGCGAGATCAAGAGCCAGACGGTGTTCATGGGTGACTTCCCGATGATGACCGACAAGGGCACGTTCATCATCAACGGCACCGAGCGGGTCGTGGTCTCCCAGCTCGTCCGCTCGCCGGGTGTCTACTACGACACCGCGATCGACAAGACGACCGACAAGGACGTCTTCAGCGTCAAGATCATCCCGTCCCGGGGTGCCTGGCTGGAGTTCGACGTCGACAAGCGCGACACGGTCGGCGTCCGGATCGACCGCAAGCGCCGTCAGCCGGTGACCGTGCTGCTGAAGGCGCTGGGTTGGACCACCGAGCAGATCCGCGAGCGCTTCTCCTTCAGCGAGACGCTGCTGACGACGCTGGAGAAGGACCACACCGCGGGCACCGACGAGGCGTTGCTCGACATCTACCGCAAGCTGCGTCCGGGCGAGCCGCCGACGAAGGAGTCCGCGCAGGCGCTGCTGGAGAACCTGTTCTTCAAGGACAAGCGCTACGACCTGGCGAAGGTCGGCCGGTACAAGGTCAACAAGAAGCTGGGCCTGAGCACCCCGATCACCACGGGCGTGCTGACCGAGGACGACATCGTCACCACGATCGAGTACCTCGTGCGCCTGCACGCGGGTGAGACGACGATGAAGCCCGGCGACGTCGAGGTGCCCGTCGAGGTCGACGACATCGACCACTTCGGCAACCGCCGCCTGCGCACCGTCGGCGAGCTGATCCAGAACCAGATCCGGGTCGGCCTGTCCCGCATGGAGCGCGTCGTCCGCGAGCGCATGACGACCCAGGACGTCGAGGCCATCACGCCGCAGACCCTGATCAACATCCGCCCGGTGGTGGCGGCGATCAAGGAGTTCTTCGGCACGTCCCAGCTGTCGCAGTTCATGGACCAGACCAACCCGCTCGCGGGCCTGACCCACAAGCGCCGCCTGTCGGCGCTGGGCCCGGGTGGTCTGTCGCGTGAGCGCGCCGGCATGGAGGTCCGCGACGTCCACCCGTCGCACTACGGCCGCATGTGCCCGATCGAGACGCCGGAAGGCCCGAACATCGGCCTGATCGGCTCGCTGTCCTCCTACGGGCGGGTCAACCCGTTCGGCTTCATCGAGACGCCGTACCGCAAGGTCGTCGACGGCCGGGTCACCGACCAGATCGACTACCTGACGGCCGACGAAGAGGACCGCTACGTCAAGGCCCAGGCCAACGCCAAGATCGACGAGGACGGCAACTTCCTCGAGGAGAAGGTGCTGGTCCGCAAGAAGGGCGGCGAGGTCGAGATGATCGACCCGTCCGACGTGGACTACATGGACGTCTCGCCGCGGCAGATGGTGTCGGCCGCGACCGCGATGATCCCGTTCCTCGAGCACGACGACGCGAACCGCGCCCTGATGGGCGCGAACATGCAGCGCCAGGCGGTGCCGCTGCTGCGCAGCGAGTCCCCGCTGGTCGGCACCGGCATGGAGCTGCGCGCCGCGGTCGACGCCGGTGACGTCGTGGTGGCCAAGAAGACCGGTGTGGTCGAGGAGATCTCCGCCGACTACGTCACGGTCATGGCCGACGACGGCTCGCGGCAGACCTACGGCCTGCACAAGTTCCGCCGGTCCAATCAGGGCACCTGCATCAACCAGAAGCCCATCGTGAACGAGGGCGACCGGGTGCAGGAGGGCCAGGTCCTGGCCGACGGCCCGTGCACCGAGAACGGCGAGATGGCGCTGGGCAAGAACCTGCTCGTCGCGATCATGCCGTGGGAGGGCCACAACTACGAGGACGCGATCATCCTGTCGCAGCGCCTCGTGCAGGACGACGTCCTGACCTCGATCCACATCGAGGAGCACGAGATCGACGCGCGGGACACCAAGCTGGGCGCCGAGGAGATCACCCGGGACATCCCGAACGTCTCCGAGGAGGTCCTGGCCGACCTCGACGAGCGCGGCATCATCCGCATCGGCGCCGAGGTCCAGCCCGGCGACATCCTGGTCGGCAAGGTCACGCCCAAGGGCGAGACCGAGCTGACCCCGGAGGAGCGCCTGCTGCGCGCGATCTTCGGCGAGAAGGCGCGCGAGGTGCGCGACACGTCGCTGAAGGTGCCCCACGGCGAGTACGGCAAGGTCATCGGCATCCGCGTGTTCAGCCGCGAGGACGACGACGAGCTGCCCCCCGGCGTGAACGAGCTGGTCCGCGTCTACGTGGCCCAGAAGCGCAAGATCCAGGACGGCGACAAGCTCGCCGGCCGCCACGGCAACAAGGGCGTCATCGGCAAGATCCTGCCGGTCGAGGACATGCCGTTCCTCGAGGACGGCACCCCGGTCGACATCGTGCTGAACACGCACGGCGTGCCGCGCCGTATGAACATCGGCCAGGTGTTGGAGACCCACCTCGGGTGGATCGCCAAGCAGGGCTGGAGCATCAACGGCGACCCGGACTGGGCGAAGAACCTGCCCGAGGAGCTCTACCACGTGGAGCCGGGCACGAAGACGGCCACGCCGGTCTTCGACGGCGCGCGCGAGGACGAGATCACGGGCCTGCTCGGCTCGACGATCCCGAACCGCGACGGCGAGCGCATGGTCAAGGAGAACGGCAAGGCGGTGCTCCTCGACGGGCGCAGCGGCGAGCCGTACCCCTTCCCCGTGTCGGTCGGCTACATGTACATCCTGAAGCTGCTGCACCTGGTGGACGACAAGATCCACGCCCGTTCCACCGGCCCGTACTCGATGATCACGCAGCAGCCGCTGGGTGGTAAGGCGCAGTTCGGTGGCCAGCGGTTCGGTGAGATGGAGTGCTGGGCGATGCAGGCGTACGGCGCCGCGTACACGCTCCAGGAACTGCTCACGATCAAGTCCGACGACGTGCTCGGCCGCGTGAAGGTCTACGAGGCCATCGTCAAGGGCGAGAACATCCCGGAACCGGGCATCCCGGAGTCCTTCAAGGTGCTGCTCAAGGAGCTGCAGTCGCTGTGCCTCAACGTCGAGGTGCTGTCTTCGGACGGCGCCGCGATCGAGATGCGCGACGGCGACGACGAGGACCTCGAACGCGCGGCCGCGAACCTCGGCATCAACCTGTCGAGGTCCGAGTCGCCGTCCGTGGACGACGTCGTCAACTGACGCTCGCCGGTCACCGGGGGTGCGCCCCCCGCCAGTCGGGGGGCGGCCCCGGTGACCCAGCCACCAGCACCCCAAGCAGCACCGAACCAAAAAGGGGAAGAGAGTAGACGTGCTCGACGTCAACTTCTTCGATGAGCTTCGCATCGGTCTCGCGACCGCGGACGACATCCGCCAGTGGTCCTACGGCGAGGTCAAGAAGCCCGAGACCATCAACTACCGCACGCTCAAGCCGGAGAAGGACGGCTTGTTCTGCGAGAAGATCTTCGGTCCCACCCGGGACTGGGAGTGCTACTGCGGCAAGTACAAGCGCGTCCGCTTCAAGGGCATCATCTGCGAGCGCTGCGGCGTCGAGGTGACCCGCGCCAAGGTGCGCCGCGAGCGGATGGGCCACATCGAACTGGCCGCGCCCGTCACGCACATCTGGTACTTCAAGGGCGTCCCCAGCCGGTTGGGCTACCTGCTCGACCTGGCACCCAAGGACCTCGAGAAGATCATCTACTTCGCGGCCTACGTCATCGTGGGCGTGAACACCGAGCTGCGCCACAACGACCTGCCCACGCTCGAGAACGAGATGCAGGTCGAGCGCAAGCGCGTCGAGAACCGGCGTGACGCCGACGTCGAGGCCCGCGCGCAGAAGCTGGAAGCCGACCTGGCCGAGCTGGAGGCGGAGGGCGCCAAGTCCGACGTCCGCCGCAAGGTCAAGGAGGGCGGCGAGCGCGAGATGCGCCAGCTCCGCGACCGGGCCCAGCGCGAGCTGGACCGGCTCGACGAGATCTGGTCCACCTTCACCAAGCTCGAGCGCGCCCAGCTGATCGCGGACGAGCTGCTCTACCGCGAGCTGTACGACCGCTACGGCGACTACTTCACCGGTGCCATGGGCGCGGAGGCCATCCAGAAGCTGCTGGGTGACTACGACGTCGACGCCGAGGCCGACGTGCTGCGGGAGACCATCCGCAGCGGCAAGGGCCAGAAGAAGCTGCGCGCCCTCAAGCGGCTCAAGGTCGTGGCCGCCTTCCAGGCGACCCGCAACAACCCGCAGGGCATGGTGCTGGACTGCGTCCCGGTCATCCCGCCGGACCTGCGCCCGATGGTGCAGCTCGACGGTGGCCGCTTCGCCACGTCCGACCTGAACGACCTGTACCGCCGCGTCATCAACCGCAACAACCGCCTCAAGAGGCTGATCGACCTCGGCGCGCCCGAGATCATCGTCAACAACGAGAAGCGGATGCTGCAGGAGGCCGTCGACGCGCTGTTCGACAACGGCCGCCGCGGCCGGCCGGTGACGGGTCCGGGCAACCGGCCGCTCAAGTCGCTGTCCGACCTGCTCAAGGGCAAGCAGGGCCGGTTCCGCCAGAACCTGCTCGGCAAGCGCGTCGACTACTCGGGCCGTTCGGTCATCGTGGTCGGCCCGCAGCTGAAGCTGCACCAGTGCGGCCTGCCCAAGCAGATGGCGCTGGAGCTGTTCAAGCCGTTCGTGATGAAGCGGCTGGTCGACCTCAACCACGCGCAGAACATCAAGTCCGCCAAGCGGATGGTGGAGCGCGCGCGCCCCGCCGTGTGGGACGTGCTCGAAGAGGTCATCACCGAGCACCCCGTGCTGCTCAACCGCGCGCCCACGCTGCACCGGCTGGGCATCCAGGCCTTCGAGCCGCAGCTGGTCGAGGGCAAGGCCATCCAGCTGCACCCGCTGGTCTGTGAGGCGTTCAACGCCGACTTCGACGGTGACCAGATGGCGGTCCACCTGCCGCTGTCCGCCGAGGCGCAGGCCGAGGCGCGCGTGCTGATGCTGTCGTCGAACAACATCCTCTCGCCCGCGTCGGGCAAGCCGCTGGCCATGCCGCGCCTGGACATGGTGACCGGCCTGTACCACCTGACCCGGCACAAGGAGAACGACCTCGGCGAGGGCCAGGCGTACTCCTCGCCCGCCGAGGCGCTGATGGCGTTCGACCGCAAGGTGCTCGGCCTCCAGGCGATGGTCAAGATCCGGATCACGGACAAGAACCCGCCGAAGGGCCAGGAGCCGGAGGGCTGGGAGCCCGGTCAGCCGTGGCTGGCCGAGACCACCCTGGGTCGCGTGCTGTTCAACGAGGTCCTGCCGCAGGACTACCCGTTCATCAACGAGGTCATGCCGAAGAAGCGGCAGGCGACGATCATCAACGACCTCGCCGAGCGGTACCCGATGGTCACCGTCGCCCGGACGCTGGACAAGCTGAAGGACGCCGGTTTCTACTGGGCCACCCGGTCGGGCGTCACGGTCGCGATCTCCGACGTGCTCGTGCCGGAGGCCAAGCAGGGCATCCTGGACGAGTACGAGAAGCTCGCGGACGCGGTGGAGAAGCGCTACCAGCGCGGTCAGCTCTCCTACACCGAGCGCAACAACGAGCTCGTGAAGGTGTGGACCAAGGCCACCGAAGAGGTCGCCGAGGTCATGGAGGCCAACTTCCCCGAGGACAACTCGATCCGCATGATCGTGAAGTCCGGCGCGGCGGGCAACATGACCCAGGTCCGGTCGCTGGCCGGCATGCGTGGTCTGGTGACCAACCCGAAGGGCGAGTACATCCCGCGGCCGATCAAGAACTCGTTCCGCGAGGGCTTGTCGGTGCTGGAGTACTTCATCGCCACGCACGGCGCCCGCAAGGGTCTGGCCGACACCGCGCTGCGCACCGCCGACTCGGGTTACCTGACCCGTCGTCTGGTGGACGTCTCGCAGGACGTCATCATCCGCGAGGTCGACTGCGGCACCAGCCGCGGCGTGAACATGACGGTCGGCGAGCGGCAGGGCGACAAGGTCGTGCTGCACGAGTTCGCGCAGACCAGCGTGTACGCGCGGACCATCGCCGAGGACATCACCGACGCCGATGGCAACATCGTGCTCAACCGCGGTGACGACCTGGGCGACCCGGCGCTGGCGACGCTCGTCGAGGCGGGCGTGACCAGGGTCAAGGTGCGGTCCGTGCTGACCTGCGAGTCCGCGGTCGGCGTGTGCGCGTCCTGCTACGGCCGTTCGATGGCGACCGGCAAGCTGGTCGACGTCGGCGAGGCCGTCGGCATCGTCGCCGCGCAGTCCATCGGTGAGCCCGGCACGCAGCTGACCATGCGCACGTTCCACCAGGGTGGTGTGGCCGGTGACGACATCACCACCGGTCTGCCGCGTGTGCAGGAGCTGTTCGAGGCTCGCGTGCCGAAGGGCAAGGCGCCCATCGCGGACGTCGACGGCCGGGTGCGCATCGAGGACGGCGACCGGTTCTGGAAGATCACCCTCATCCCGGACGACGGGTCCGAGGAGATCGTCTTCGAGAAGCTGTCGAAGCGCCAGCGACTGGCCAACACGGCCACCGGTCCGCTGCAGGACGGCGACCACGTGCACGTGGGCCAGCAGCTGCTGGAGGGCACGCCCGACCCGCACGAGGTGCTGCGCGTGATGGGTCCCCGCGAGGCCCAGCTGCACCTGGTGCAGGAGGTCCAGAAGGTCTACCGGGCCCAGGGTGTGGCGATCCACGACAAGCACATCGAGGTCATCGTCCGGCAGATGCTGCGCCGGGTGACGATCATCGACTCGGGTGCGACCGAGTTCCTGCCGGGCTCGCTGGTCGAGCGCGCGGAGTTCGAGTCGGGCAACCGGGCCGTGGTGGCGGAGGGTGGCGAGCCCGCCGCCGGCCGTCCGGTGCTGATGGGCATCACGAAGGCGTCGCTGGCCACGGACTCGTGGCTGTCGGCGGCCTCCTTCCAGGAGACGACGAGGGTGCTGACCGACGCCGCCATCAACGGGCGTTCGGACAAGCTCATCGGCCTGAAGGAGAACGTGATCATCGGCAAGCTGATCCCGGCCGGCACCGGCATCAACCGGTACCGGAACATCCAGGTGCAGCCGACCGAGGAAGCGCGTGCGGCGGCGTACGCCATCCCGAGCTACGACGACGGCTACTACACGCCGGACGTCTTCGGCACGGGCACCGGTGCCGCGGTCCCGCTGGACGACTACGACTTCGGCCGCGACTACCGCTGACGCAGCCAGTCGACCGAAAGGCCCCCGGAGCCTCCCGCTCCGGGGGCCTTTCCCTTTCCGCGTGTCGAACGTCCAGGTCCCGCGTGAACGCTCGACACGCGGGTCAGGTGGGGCGGCGGCGGGATTTGGCCAGGGAGCGGGCGCGGGCGACCAGGTCGTCGACCAGGTCCGAGTCCGCGACCGGGGGAGTGGCGTCCGAGCAGCACGGCGGCTTGGTGCGCTTCTCGGTCAGCTTCGGGCGGACGCCGGCCAGTTCGTACAGCGTCTCGTAGAGGTCGCGGCCGGGGTCGTCGTCGTGCGGGCCGACGAGCAGGATCCACGCGGTGCTCGGCGCGGGGAAGGCGACGACGACGCGGTCGGCACCGCGCAGGTGCTTGACGCACAGCCGGGGCAGGGGCTCGGGGCCGGTGACGCGGTAGCCGAGGGCCAGGCAGCCGCTGTGCGCCAGCTCGTCCAGGAACCGGTCGTAGGCGACCCGGGCGGCACCGCGCAGGCCGGCGGCCTGAACGGCCGCGACGGGCGTTTCGACGACGGTGATCAGCGAACTACGCGCCCTTCGCCGCGGTGCATCTGCTCCAGGCTGGTGGCGAGGTCGTCGCGGTCGAGCAGGGCCGCGTCGCTCAACCGCCGGTGCACCTCGTCCAACAACGCGCGGCTCTTGCCCGCGCGCCTCAACTCCGTCACGACGTGCAGCACCTCGTGCAGCCGCACGGCGTCCAACAGCATCCGGGGCTCCTGGCTGTGGATCGCGAGCACGCCCTCGCGCGCCCACGCCTTGACCGTCTTCTCGGTCAGGTCCAGCAGCTCACCGGCCACGACCGGCCGCACCGGAGGGGCCTTGCGCAGGGCTTTCGCCACCACGCCGTGCAGCTTGCGCCGCCGCTCGTCGTCCTCCGACAAGCTCGACGCGACCTCTTCGATCTCCTCGATCTGGTCGAACAGGTCGCGGATCTGCGCAGCCTCGGTGGCGACGGACATGACGGGCCTCCTCGGGTCACTACCGATTATCGCCCGGTTTTTCGGTAGTAGCAACGGTGGCCCCGCACCGAGGGGTGCGGGGCCACCGAAGGGTGAAGATCAGGACGAGAAGAACAACCCGCCCAGGCCGCGGTGCTTGCGGTGGCCGTAGTGGCCGCCGTAGCCCCAACCCGGCTGCGGGGCCGGCTGCTGCACGTAGTGCACCTGCGCAGGAGGCGCGACGGGCGGCGGGGGCGGCGGAGGGGCCATCTGCTGCTCGAGCCGGGTGATGGCCTCGAGCTCGCCGTAGTCGAGGAAGACCCCGCGGCAGCCATCGCACTGCTCGATGTGCACGCCCATGCGGTCGAAGGTGCGCATGTTCGCATGACACTTGGGACACTGCATCGTGTGAGCCTCCTGCTCTTGACGCGATGGATTCGATATTAGCCGCGCCGAATGGGTTCGTGTGTCGACACGATCCGGTCGCAAGCGTCGATCAATGCTTCTTGCGCGTCGTTCAACCGAGTTCCGTCGCGCTGCGCAGCGGAAAGCGCACGCGCTGCCATCTGCACGACCAATGCGCGCGCCGGCCCGTCCAGCACCGACCACGGGTCGTCGCGCGGCACGCCCGCGCCACCGGCGTCGAGGTAGGCCCCGAGCAGCCGTCCCCAGGCGACCGGGTCGAGCACGCCCGCCGCGTGCAGCGCGGCCGGCCGCGCCAGGTCCCACGCCGGGTCGCCCACGCCCAGGTCGTCCACGTCGATCAGCCGGTACCCGTCGCGCCACACGAGCTGGCCCAGGTGCCAGTCGCCGTGGATGAGCGTCGGCGGCCCCTCGCCGAACTCCGGCAACGTCGCGAACGCCCGTCGCACCAGGTCGGCAGCCGGCGTGTCCACGGTCAACTCGCGCACCGCCCGTTCCATCCGCGACCGTGCGCCCGCCGGCGGCACCGGCGGCGCGAAGTCCGCCGCGCGGAACCGGTGCAACGCGGCCAGCATCCGCCCGGCGGCCTCCATCGGCAGGTCCTCGGGCTCGCCCTGCGGCACCGGCGTGCCCATCGGCCACGCCGTCACGACCCGGCCGAGCACCACCGCGGGCGCCGACCGGGGCGCGAGCAGGAGCTCGCCCAGCCGGGGGTCGGCGGCCAGCCGGAGCCGGGCGGCGAGCAGGGTCGGGTCCGTGCCGGGCTCGTGCGCCTTGAGCACCACGTCGGCGACCCGGACCACCACGACGTCGCCGCGCACCGCGAGCACCTCGGGCGAGGCGTCGGCGGCCACCAGCGCCGCCATGCCCGCGATGAGATCGGAGTTCACCGGACCAGTGTGACCCGATCAGGGCCCGACCCCGCGCACTACTCGATCGAGTGAAATTGCGGTCACGTCGACCGGCGCGTTCCGCCGGTCTGTGTTCTGATGGCCGGTGAGTCGCTCCAGTGCCCCGCCGGCGGGGTCCGACCGGGCGACGGCTGCGAGAATGGTCACAAAACTGCCTGCGGTGGGCCGGCTACCACTGCGCCGCCCCCGCGAACAGGCCCGGTGGTGGATCCGTTTTGACCCGTGGGAACCAGGCGGGGTATCTTTGGTACTCGTGCCCGACCGATGTCGGGCCGCTCCGCGTGCCTACGCGCCAGTGGTGCTGGAAAGCCGGCCGCGGTGACCTCCACGCGTAGGGGCATCCTGGGATGTCGCCTGCGGACCTGGGGCGCTGTGCACGTACTTTCGGCGGTGCCGAGAGCGGCGACACGCCCGACCTCGGGTGCAGAGAGGGACCAAGTAAACAGGGCTCGTCGCCCACGCGGCGGGCACGTAAAGGGAAGAAGCAGCCGGCGTATGCCAACGATCCAGCAGCTGGTCCGCAAGGGCCGGCAGGACAAGGTCGCCAAGCAGAAGACCGCGGCGCTCAAGGGCAGCCCGCAGCGGCGCGGTGTGTGCACCCGCGTCTACACGACCACGCCCAAGAAGCCGAACTCGGCTCTGCGCAAGGTCGCCCGCGTGAAGCTGACGAGCGGTATCGAGGTCACGGCTTACATCCCCGGTGAGGGCCACAACCTCCAGGAGCACTCGATGGTGCTCGTGCGCGGCGGTCGTGTGAAGGACCTCCCCGGTGTCCGCTACAAGATCATCCGCGGTTCCCTCGACACGCAGGGCGTGAAGAACCGCAAGCAGGCTCGCAGCCGGTACGGCGCGAAGAAGGAGAAGAGCTGATGCCCCGCAAGGGACCGGCCCCGAAGCGGCCGCTGATCTCCGACCCGGTCTACAGCTCTCCGCTGGTGACCCAGCTCATCAACAAGGTGCTGGTCGACGGCAAGCGCTCCGTGGCCGAGCGGATCGTGTACGGCGCCCTCGAAGGTGCCCGCGAGAAGACCGGCACGGACCCGGTCGTCACGCTCAAGCGCGCGCTCGACAACGTCAAGCCCGCCCTCGAGGTGAAGTCCCGCCGCGTCGGTGGCGCCACCTACCAGGTGCCGGTCGAGGTGAAGCCGGGCCGCTCCACCACGCTCGCGCTGCGCTGGCTGATCACCTTCTCCCGGCAGCGCCGCGAGAAGACCATGATCGAGCGCCTGATGAACGAGCTGCTCGACGCGAGCAACGGCCTGGGCGCGAGCGTCAAGCGCCGCGAGGACACGCACAAGATGGCCGAGTCCAACAAGGCCTTCGCCCACTACCGCTGGTGATGTGACGCCCCGCCGGTTCCCCGAGGACCGGTGGGGCTCTCCCAGCCCTAGTGAGCCTGCTACCCAGCTAGCTCAAGACAGGGGAAGACACCCGTGGCACAGGACGTGCTCACCGACCTGGCCAAGGTCCGCAACATCGGGATCATGGCCCACATCGACGCGGGCAAGACCACGACGACCGAGCGGATCCTGTTCTACACCGGGATCAGCTACAAGATCGGCGAGGTCCACGACGGCGCCGCGGTCATGGACTGGATGGAGCAGGAGCAGGAGCGCGGCATCACGATCACGTCGGCCGCGACGACCTGCTTCTGGAAGAACCACCAGATCAACCTGATCGACACGCCGGGCCACGTCGACTTCACCGTCGAGGTGGAGCGCAACCTCCGCGTCCTCGACGGCGCCGTTGCCGTGTTCGACGGCAAGGAGGGCGTCGAGCCCCAGTCCGAGCAGGTCTGGCGCCAGGCGACCAAGTACGACGTCCCGCGCATCTGCTTCGTCAACAAGATGGACAAGCTCGGCGCGGACTTCTACTTCACCATCCGCACCATCTCCGAGCGCCTCGGCGCGAAGCCGCTGCCGATCCAGATCCCGATCGGCGCGGAGAGCGACTTCATCGGCGTCGTCGACCTGGTCGAGATGCGCGCGCTGACCTGGCGCGGCGAGGTCCAGAAGGGCGAGGACTACACCGTCGAGGAGATCCCCGCGGACCTCCTGGAGCGGGCGCAGGAGTACCGCGAGCAGCTCATCGAGGCCGTCGCCGAGACCGACGACGCCCTGATGGAGTCCTACCTCGGTGGCGAGGAGCTCACGGTCGAGCAGATCAAGACGGGCATCCGCAGGATCGTCGCGGAGGGCACCGCGTACCCGGTGCTGTGCGGCTCCGCGTTCAAGAACAAGGGCGTGCAGCCCATGCTCGACGCGGTGATCGACTACCTGCCGTCGCCGCTGGACCTGCCGCCGGTCGAGGGCACGCTGCAGGACGGCGAGACGCCGGCCTTCCGCAAGGCCGACAGCACCGAGCCGTTCTCCGCGCTCGCGTTCAAGATCGCCGTGCACCCGTTCTTCGGCAAGCTCACCTACATCCGGGTCTACTCGGGTCGGGTGGCCTCCGGCACCCAGGTCATCAACTCGACCAAGGACCGCAAGGAGCGCATCGGGAAGATCTTCCAGATGCACGCCAACAAGGAGAACCCGGTCGACGAGGCCATCGCCGGTCACATCTACGCCGTGATCGGTCTGAAGGACACCACCACCGGTGAGACGCTGAGCGACCCGCAGGCGCCCATCGTGCTGGAGTCGATGACCTTCCCCGAGCCGGTCATCCAGGTGGCGATCGAGCCCAAGACGAAGGCCGACCAGGAGAAGCTGGGCACCGCGATCCAGAAGCTGGCCGAGGAGGACCCGACGTTCCGGGTCAACCTGGACCAGGAGACCGGCCAGACGATCATCGCCGGCATGGGCGAGCTCCACCTGGACATCCTGGTGGACCGCATGCGCCGCGAGTTCAAGGTCGAGGCCAACATCGGCAAGCCGCAGGTGGCGTACCGGGAGACGATCCGCCGCAAGGTGGAGAAGTACTCCTACACCCACAAGAAGCAGACCGGTGGTTCCGGCCAGTTCGCGAAGGTCCTCATCGACCTGGAGCCGCTGGAGAAGAACGAGGACGGCGCTCTCTACGAGTTCGTCAACGCGGTCACCGGTGGTCGCATCCCGCGGGAGTACATCCCGTCCGTGGACGCGGGCGCGCAGGACGCGATGCAGTACGGCGTGCTGGCGGGCTACCCGCTGGTGGGCGTCAAGCTGACGCTGGTCGACGGCGCCTACCACGAGGTCGACTCGTCGGAAATGGCGTTCAAGATCGCGGGCTCCATGGCGCTCAAGGAAGCCGCGCGGCAGGCGAGCCCGGCGATCCTGGAGCCGTTGATGGCGGTCGAGGTCACCACGCCCGAGGAGTACATGGGCGACGTGATCGGCGACTTGAACTCCCGCCGTGGCCAGATCCAGGCCATGGAAGAGCGCAGCGGCACCCGCGTCGTCAAGGCGCTGGTCCCGCTGTCGGAGATGTTCGGGTATGTCGGCGACCTGCGGTCCAAGACCCAGGGTCGCGCGAACTACTCGATGACCTTTGACTCCTACGCCGAGGTTCCCGCGAACGTCGCGAAGGAGATCATCGCGAAGGCGACGGGCGAGTAACCCCAACCGGAGCACCGCAGCACCACGCGGGCTCTCCGGGGGGATGCCCCGGGGTCCGCACAACCGACCCTGACGTGAAGCTCGGCGGGTGGGAACCCGCCCGCCGGGCTAAGCAATAGAAGTCCAGGAGGACATTCCAGTGGCGAAGGCGAAGTTCGAGCGGACGAAGCCGCACGTCAACATCGGCACCATCGGTCACATCGACCACGGTAAGACGACGCTGACGGCTGCGATCTCCAAGGTCCTGCACGACAAGTACCCGGACCTGAACCCCTTCACGCCGTTCGACCAGATCGACAAGGCGCCGGAGGAGAAGCAGCGCGGCATCACGATCTCGATCGCGCACATCGAGTACCAGACCGACAAGCGCCACTACGCGCACGTCGACTGCCCCGGTCACGCCGACTACATCAAGAACATGATCACCGGTGCGGCGCAGATGGACGGCGCCATCCTGGTGGTCGCGGCGACCGACGGCCCGATGCCGCAGACCAAGGAGCACGTCCTCCTGGCCCGCCAGGTCGGTGTGCCCTACATCGTGGTCGCGCTGAACAAGGCCGACATGGTGGACGACGAGGAGATCCTGGAGCTCGTCGAGCTCGAGGTGCGCGAGCTGCTCTCCGAGTACGAGTTCCCCGGTGACGACCTGCCGGTCGTCCGCGTCTCCGCGCTGAAGGCGCTGGAGGGCGACGCCGAGTGGGGCGAGAAGCTCATCGGCCTCATGGACGCCGTGGACGAGAACATCCCGGAGCCCGAGCGCGAGGTCGACCGGCCGTTCCTGATGCCGGTCGAGGATGTGTTCACCATCACCGGTCGTGGCACCGTGGTGACCGGCCGCATCGAGCGCGGCATCATCAAGGTCAACGAGGAAGTCGAGATCGTCGGCATCAAGGAGCAGTCGCGCAAGACGACTGTCACCTCGATCGAGATGTTCAAGAAGTTCCTCGACGAGGGCCAGGCGGGCGACAACGCCGCCCTGCTGCTGCGCGGCATCAAGCGCGAGGAGGTGGAGCGCGGCATGGTGATCGTGAAGCCGGGCACCACGACCCCGCACACCGAGTTCGAGGCGCAGGTCTACATCCTGTCCAAGGACGAGGGCGGCCGCCACACGCCGTTCTTCAACAACTACCGCCCGCAGTTCTACTTCCGCACCACCGACGTGACCGGCGTCGTGACCCTCCCCGAGGGCACCGAGATGGTCATGCCGGGCGACACCACCTCCATGTCCGTGAAGCTGATCCAGCCGATCGCCATGGACGAGGGCCTGCGGTTCGCCATCCGCGAGGGTGGCCGCACCGTCGGCGCGGGTTCGGTCACCAAGATCCTCAAGTGACCTGGCTCTAAAACTCACCCCCCGATTTGGTCTGCGCACCCTCGTGTGCGACCATTGACGGGTTGCTCGTCGGGGCGGCCGGTTCGAGTTCTGGACTCGGCCGCCCCGCCACGAGCGGGGTTTGATCGAGCAAGACAATCCCACAGGTTTCATCAGTGGGACCGGTCTATGGGTTGGGGCGCGACACGCCCGACCGCGTGGACCGGGCACCGTGACACCGCTCGGTGTCAGTCCTGAATAGGGGGCGGAGCGCGCCGGAGGTCCCGTGACCTCGTGCAAGGTGCCCGCACCGCAGCGGTACTAGAAGCAGAGGAACGGCAAGCCATCATGGCGGGACAGAAGATCCGCATCCGGCTCAAGGCCTACGACCACGAGGCGATCGACGCGTCCGCGCGCAAGATCGTCGAGACCGTGACGCGCACCGGCGCTCGGGTCGTCGGGCCTGTGCCGCTGCCCACTGAGAAGAACGTTTACTGCGTCATCCGCTCGCCGCACAAGTACAAGGACTCGCGCGAGCACTTCGAGATGCGCACGCACAAGCGTCTGATCGACATCCTCGACCCGACGCCGAAGACGGTGGACGCGCTCATGCGCATCGACCTGCCGGCGAGCGTCGACGTCAACATCCAGTAAGCGTTGGACGCGGCAGTGTTGATCCCATTTGGGGCGGAGAGTAACGAGACCCATGTCTGACAGGCAGGTTAAGGGCCTCCTGGGCACCAAGCTCGGCATGACTCAGGTCTTCGACGAGAACAACCGGATCGTTCCGGTGACCGTCGTCAAGGCCGAGCCGAACGTGGTCACCCAGGTTCGGACCCAGGAGAACGACGGCTACTCGGCCGTGCAGCTGGCCTTCGGCGCGATCGACCCGCGCAAGGTCAACAAGCCCGTCGCGGGCCACTACGCCAAGGCGGGCGTCACGCCCCGCCGCCACCTGGCGGAGCTGCGCACCACGGACGCGTCCGAGTACACGGTCGGCCAGGAAATCACCGCCGAGGTCTTCGAGGCCGGCGCGGTGGTCGACGTGGTCGGCACCAGCAAGGGCAAGGGCACCGCGGGTGTCATGAAGCGCCACGGCTTCCGCGGCCTCGGCGCGAGCCACGGCACGCAGCGCAAGCACCGCTCCCCGGGCTCCATCGGCGGCTGCGCCACGCCCGGCCGCGTGTTCAAGGGCCTGCGGATGGCCGGTCGGATGGGCCACGTCCGGGTGACCACCCAGAACCTGAAGGTGCACCGCGTGGACGGCGAGTCCGGCCTGCTGCTGATCAAGGGCGCCGTGCCCGGCCCCAAGGGCGGCACCGTGTTCATCAAGACCGCTGCGAAGGGTGGTGCCTGATCATGACTTCCGTTGAGATCCGCACCCCGGCCGGCCAGTCCGACGGCTCCGTCGAGCTGCCCGCCGCGATCTTCGACGCGCAGGCGAACGTGTCGCTGCTGCACCAGGTCGTCGTGGCCCAGCTGGCCGCGGCCCGCCAGGGCACGCACGCCACCAAGACCCGCGGCGACGTCCGCGGCGGTGGCAAGAAGCCGTACCGGCAGAAGGGCACCGGTCGCGCCCGCCAGGGCTCGACCCGCGCGCCGCAGTTCGCCGGCGGTGGCACGGTCCACGGCCCGCAGCCGCGTGACTACACCCAGCGCACCCCCAAGAAGATGAAGGCCGCCGCCCTGCGTGGCGCCCTCTCCGACCGGGCGCGTGCCGGCCAGGTCCACGTGGTGACGGGCTTCGTCGAGGGCGACGCGCCGTCGACCAAGTCGGCCCGCAAGGTGCTGGAGTCGGTGACCGAGGCCCGCCGCGTGCTGGCCGTGCTGCTGCGCACCGACGAGGTTTCGTGGGTCAGCCTGCGCAACCTGCCGCACGTGCACATCATCGCGCCGGACCAGCTCAACACCTACGACGTGCTGGTCAACGACGACGTGGTGTTCACCAAGGACGCGCTCGACGTGTTCCTGGCGAGCAAGGCCCAGCACGGGCAGGGTTCCGCCGAGGCCACCGCGACGTCGTCCGACGCCGACGAGGAGGCCGCGAAGTGATCCCCGACCACCGGGACATCCTGCTCGCGCCGGTCATCTCCGAGAAGTCCTACGGGCTGCTCGAGGAGAACAAGTACACCTTCGTGGTGGCTCCCGGCTCGAACAAGACCCAGATCAAGATTGCCGTGGAGAAGGTCTTCGGCGTCAAGGTCGTCAGCGTCAACACGATCAACCGCCAGGGCAAGCGCAAGCGGACCCGCACGGGATACGGCAAGCGCAAGGACACCAAGCGCGCCATCGTGACGCTGTCCGCCGAGAGCAAGCCGATCGAGATCTTCGGCGGCCCGGCCGCCTGATGACGACGAGGACTGCGTAGAGATGGGCATTCGCAAGTACAAGCCGACGACCCCCGGTCGTCGCGGTGCGAGCGTCTCCGACTTCGCCGAGATCACTCGGACGACGCCGGAGAAGTCGCTGATCCGCCCGCTGCACGGCCGTGGTGGTCGCAACGCGTCGGGCAAGATCACGACGCGGCACAAGGGTGGCGGTCACAAGCGGGCTTACCGCCTGATCGACTTCCGCCGCACCGACAAGGACGGCGTGCCGGCCAAGGTCGCTCACATCGAGTACGACCCCAACCGCACCGCGCGCATCGCGCTGCTGCACTACCTCGACGGCGAGAAGCGCTACATCATCGCCCCGTCGAAGCTGCAGCAGGGCGACATGGTGGAGAACGGCCCGAAGGCTGACATCAAGCCGGGCAACAACCTGCCGCTGCGCAACATCCCGGTCGGCACCGTGATCCACGCGATCGAGCTCCGCCCCGGCGGCGGCGCGAAGATCGCCAGGTCCGCGGGCGCCAGCGTGCAGCTCGTCGCCAAGGACGGCCCCTACGCCCAGCTGCGGATGCCCTCGGGCGAGATCCGCAACGTGGACGTCCGGTGCCGCGCCACGGTGGGCGAGGTCGGCAACGCCGAGCACCAGAACATCAACTGGGGCAAGGCCGGCCGCATGCGCTGGAAGGGCCGCAAGCCCACGGTGCGTGGTGTCGCCATGAACCCGGTCGACCACCCGCACGGTGGTGGTGAGGGCAAGACCTCCGGTGGTCGCCACCCGGTGAACCCGGCCGGCAAGCCCGAGGGTCGCACCCGCCGCCGCAACAAGCCAAGCGACAAGCTCATCGTCCGGCGTCGTCGCACCGGTAAGAAGCGCTGAGCAGGGAGGGAGTGAAGGATGCCTCGCAGCCTTAAGAAGGGCCCCTTCGTGGACGACCACCTGCTCAAGAAGGTGGACGTCCTCAACGAGTCGGGCAAGAAGACCGTCATCAAGACCTGGTCCCGCCGGTCGACGATCATCCCCGACATGTTGGGCCACACGATCGCGGTGCACGACGGCCGCAAGCACGTGCCGGTGTTCGTGACGGAGGCGATGGTCGGGCACAAGCTCGGCGAGTTCGCCCCGACCCGCACGTTCAAGGGCCACATCAAGGACGACCGGAAGTCGCGCCGTCGCTAGGCGACGAACTAGAGGAAGAGCAAGGGGAAGCAGCGATGAACGCCCGTAACGAAGCCGAAGCGCCGGAGTTCCCGCGCGCCGTGGCTCGGGCTCGCTACGTCCGTGACACGCCCATGAAGGTGCGTCGCGTCGTCGAGCTCATCAGGGGTCGTAGCGCCAGCGAGGCCCTGGCCGTGCTCCAGTTCGCGCCGCAGGCGGCATCTGAGCCGGTCCGCAAGGTGCTGCAGAGCGCCGTGGCCAACGCCGAGAACAACCTGTCCCTCGACCCCGACACCCTGTGGGTGTCGAAGGTCTACGTGGACGAGGGTCCGACCCTCAAGCGGTTCCGCCCGCGCGCCCAGGGCCGCGCCTACCGGATCCGCAAGCGGACGAGCCACATCACCGTCGAGGTGGAGAGCCGTCCGAAGAAGACCAGCGCGAAGGCCGGCGCTGACAGGAAGGGGGCTCGGTAGTGGGCCAGAAAATCAACCCGCACGGCTTCCGACTTGGTATCACCACGGACTGGAAGTCCCGCTGGTACGCCGACAAGCAGTACGCCGAGTACGTGGCGGAAGACGTCAAGATCCGCAAGCTGCTCTCCAAGGGCATGGAGCGGGCCGGCATCTCCAAGGTGGAGATCGAGCGCACCCGTGACCGGGTTCGCGTCGACATCCACACCGCCCGTCCGGGCATCGTCATCGGCCGCCGCGGCGCCGAGGCCGACCGCATCCGCGGTGAGCTGGAGAAGCTCACCAAGAAGCAGGTGCAGCTCAACATCCTCGAGGTGAAGAGCCCGGAGTCGGACGCGCAGCTCGTCGCGCAGGGCGTGGCCGAGCAGCTGTCCAACCGCGTGGCGTTCCGCCGCGCGATGCGCAAGGCCATCCAGTCGGCCATGCGTTCGCCCCAGGTGAAGGGCATCCGCGTGCAGTGCGGCGGCCGTCTCGGCGGCGCCGAGATGTCCCGCTCCGAGCACTACCGCGATGGCCGCGTGCCGCTGCACACGCTGCGCGCCGACATCGACTACGGCTTCTTCGAGGCCCGCACCACGTTCGGCCGGATCGGCGTGAAGGTGTGGATCTACAAGGGTGACGTGGTCGGTGGCATCAGCGCCAAGCGCGAGCGCGACGCCGCCCCGGCGGCCGACCGCGCGCCGCGTCGCGACCGCGCCGACCGCCCGAACCGGGCGCGTCGTTCCGGCGCCAGCGGCACCACGGCGACGAGCACCGAGGCCGGCCGGGCCGCTGCGGGCGACCAGGCCGCCGCACCGACCGAAGAGAAGACGGAGGGCTGAGTCGTGCTCATCCCGCGCAGGGTTAAGCACCGCAAGCAGCACCACCCCGGACGGTCCGGTGCTGCCAAGGGCGGCACGAAGGTCACCTTCGGCGAGTACGGCATCCAGGCTCTGGAGCCCGCCTACGTGACCAACCGGCAGATCGAGTCGGCTCGTATCGCCATCACCCGGCACATCCGCCGTGGTGGCAAGGTCTGGATCAACATCTTCCCGGACCGCCCGCTGACCAAGAAGCCCGCCGAGACCCGCATGGGTTCCGGTAAGGGTTCGCCGGAGTGGTGGGTGGCCAACATCAAGCCGGGTCGGGTGCTCTTCGAGATGAGCTTCCCGAACGAGGCTGTGGCCCGCGAGGCGCTGCGTCGCGCGATCCACAAGCTCCCGATGAAGTGCCGCATCGTTACGCGTGAGGGTGGTGAGTTCTGATGGCAGCGGGTACCACCGCTTCCGAGCTGCGTGAGCTCACCGAGGAAGAGCTCGTGCTGCGCCTGAAGGAGGCGAAGGAGGAGCTGTTCAACCTCCGCTTCCAGATGGCCACCGGGCAGCTCGACAACAACCGCCGCCTGCGCACGGTCCGGCACGAGATCGCCCGGATCTACACCGTGATGCGGGAACGGGAGCTGGGCCTCTCGGCCTCTCCCGACGCGGTTTCCACTGGTGAGGGTGCGGCATGAGCGAGAACAACGAAGTGACTACCGAGGTTCGCAACGACCGCAAGGTCCGCGAGGGCTACGTCGTGTCCGACAAGATGGACAAGACGATCGTGGTGGCGGTCGAGGACCGCACGAAGCACCGCCGGTACTCGAAGGTCATGCGCTCCACCACCAAGGTGAAGGCGCACGACGAGCAGAACACCGCCGGCATCGGCGACCGCGTCCTGCTGATGGAGACGCGGCCGCTGTCGGCCACCAAGCGCTGGCGCCTCGTCGAGATCCTCGAGAAGGCCAAGTAAGCCCACAGAACGGGCACAGCCGACCGAGCCCGTCAGGTCGGAAATCTGGCGGGCCAGGAATGGTCAAGGAGCAGGTAAGTGATCCAGCAGGAGTCGCGGCTGCGCGTCGCCGACAACACCGGTGCGAAGGAAATCCTCTGCATCCGTGTTCTCGGTGGCTCGGGCCGCCGCTACGCGGGCATCGGGGACATCATCGTCGCGACGGTGAAGCAGGCCATCCCGGGTGCCGGCGTCAAGAAGGGCGACGTCGTCAAGGCGGTCATCGTCCGCACCGTCAAGGAGAAGCGCCGTCCCGACGGCTCTTACATCCGGTTCGACGAGAACGCCGCGGTGCTCATCAAGAACGACAACGAGCCGCGGGGCACCCGCATCTTCGGCCCGGTCGGTCGTGAGCTGCGCGACAAGAAGTTCATGAAGATCATCTCGTTGGCGCCGGAGGTGCTCTGACCATGAAGGTGAAGAAGGGCGACACCGTCGTGGTTATCGCCGGCAAGGACAAGGGTGCTCGCGGCAAGGTCATCCAGGCCTACCCCGCTGAGAACCGCGTCCTGGTCGAGGGCGTCAACCGCATGAAGAAGCACACCCGGATCACGCAGACCGAGCGCGGCGCGCAGTCGGGCGGCATCGTGACCCAGGAGGCTCCCATCCACGTGTCCAACGTGATGGTGGTCGACTCGGACGGCAAGCCGACCCGTGTGGGCTACCGGACGAACGACGAGGGCAAGCGGGTCCGCATTTCCCGTCGTAACGGGAAGGACATCTGATGACCACCGTTGAGAAGACCATGCCGCGGCTGAAGACCCGCTACCGCGAGGAGATCGTCGCCTCGCTGCGCGAGCAGTTCGAGTACGCCAACGTCATGCAGATCCCGGGCCTGGTGAAGGTCGTCGTCAACATGGGTGTCGGTGACGCCGCCCGCGACGGCAAGCTGATCGAGGGTGCCGTCAAGGACCTGTCGATCATCACCGGCCAGCGTCCCGAGGTCCGCCGGGCCCGCAAGTCCATCGCGCAGTTCAAGCTGCGCGAGGGCATGCCGATCGGCGCGCGCGTCACGCTGCGCGGCGACCGCATGTGGGAGTTCCTGGACCGCCTGCTGACGATCGCGCTCCCGCGCATCCGCGACTTCCGCGGCCTGTCGGGCAAGCAGTTCGACGGCAACGGCAACTACACGTTCGGCCTCAACGAGCAGTCGATGTTCCACGAGATCGACCCGGACGCCATCGACCGTCCCCGCGGTATGGACATCACCGTGGTCACGACCGCGACCAACGACGAAGAGGGCCGGGCGCTGCTGAAGCTCCTGGGCTTCCCGTTCAAGGAGAACTGATCATGGCCAAGAAGGCGCTGATCAACAAGGCCGCGGCCAAGCCGAAGTTCAAGGTGCGGGGTTACACCCGCTGCCAGCGTTGCGGTCGCCCGCACTCGGTGTTCCGCAAGTTCGGCCTGTGCCGGATCTGCCTCCGCGAGATGGCGCACCGGGGCGAGCTGCCCGGTGTGAACAAGTCCAGCTGGTAGATCCGGCTCGGCGGCAGGTTTTTTGACTCATCACTTCGCTGTAGGCCCGTCCACGACCAGCCGGCCGCGAGGCCGGCTCGGACCCTGGCTGGGGAACCGCAGCGAGAAAGGTTGACCAGGTCACCATGACGATGACCGACCCGATCGCAGACATGTTGACGCGTCTGCGGAACGCGAACTCGGCTTACCACGACAAGGTCGTGATGCCGCACTCGAAGTTGAAGGCCAACATCGCCGAGATCCTCAAGCGCGAGGGCTACATCGCGAGCTACCGCGATGAGCAGGGCGAGGTGGCCAAGAACCTGGTTATCGAGCTGAAGTACGGCCCGAACCGGGAGCGCAGCATCGCCGGCCTCCGTCGCGTGTCGAAGCCCGGTCTGCGTGTGTACGCGAAGTCGACCAACCTGCCGAAGGTGCTGGGCGGTCTGGGCGTCGCGATCATTTCGACCTCTGGCGGTCTGATGACCGACCGCCAGGCCAACAAGTCGGGCGTGGGCGGAGAAGTCCTCGCCTACGTCTGGTGAGGAAGGGGGACTAGGCAATGTCGCGCATCGGAAAACTGCCGATCACCGTCCCCTCCGGGGTCGACGTGAACATCGACGGCCAGGCTGTGAGCGTCAAGGGGCCCAAGGGCACCCTGTCGCTGACCATCGCCGAGCCGATCATCATCGAGAAGGCCGACGACGGCACCCTCGAGGTGAAGCGCCCGAACGACGAGCGTCGCAGCCGGTCGCTGCACGGCCTGTCGCGCACCCTGGTGCAGAACATGGTCGTGGGCGTGACCCAGGGCTACGAGAAGAAGATGGAGATCCACGGCGTCGGTTACCGCGTGGCGCTCAAGGGCTCCGACCTGGAGTTCGCGCTGGGCTACAGCCACCCGGTGAAGGTGGAGGCCCCCGCGGGCATCACCTTCGCGGTGGAGACCCCGACCCGGTTCTCCGTGTCCGGCATCGACAAGCAGCTCGTGGGCGAGGTCGCCGCCAACATCCGCAAGCTCCGCAAGCCCGACCCGTACAAGGGCAAGGGCGTGCGGTACGCGGGCGAGAAGATCCGCCGCAAGGTCGGAAAGACGGGTAAGTGACATGAGCGAGACTGCAACGAAGCGCAAGCCGGTGGGCAAGGACATCTCGACCACTCGCCGCATCGCCAAGACCCGCCGTCACTTCCGCCTCCGCAAGAAGGTCAGCGGCACCGCGGAGCGCCCGCGCCTGGTGGTGCACCGGTCGTCGAAGCACATCACCGTGCAGATCATCGACGACCTCGCCGGCCACACCCTGGCGGCGGCGTCCTCCGTGGAGGCGGACGTCCGGTCGATCGACGGCGACAAGAAGGCCCGTGCGGCGAAGGTCGGCCAGCTGGCCGCCGCCCGCGCCAAGGACGCCGGGATCACCAAGGTGGTCTTCGACCGCGGCGGCAACGCCTACCACGGTCGGATCGCCGCTCTGGCCGATGCCGCCCGTGAGGCGGGGCTGGAGTTCTGACAATGCACATGAACCGAATTGAGAGGGACGCCTGATGCCAGGACGCACGCGTCGCGAAGGCGGCGGGGGCGAGCGCGGAGAGCGTCGCGACCGTCGTGACGGCGGCCGCGGCGGCGCGGCCCAGGAGAAGACCCCGCACCTGGAGCGCGTGGTTGCGATCAACCGCGTCTCCAAGGTCGTGAAGGGTGGTCGTCGCTTCAGCTTCACCGCGCTGGTCGTGGTCGGCGACGGTGACGGCATGGTCGGTGTCGGCTACGGCAAGGCCAAGGAAGTCCCGGCGGCGATCGCCAAGGGTGTGGAGGAGGCGAAGAAGAACTTCTTCCGCGTCCCCCGCATCGCGGGCACGATCCCTCACCCGGTGCAGGGCGAGAAGGCGGCCGGTGTCGTGCTGCTGCGCCCGGCGTCGGCCGGTACCGGTGTCATCGCCGGTGGCGCGGTCCGCGCGGTGCTGGAGTGCGCCGGCGTCCACGACGTGCTGAGCAAGTCGCTGGGCTCGGACAACGCCATCAACATCGTGCACGCGACCGTGGCGGCCCTGAAGGGCCTGCAGCGTCCCGAGGAGGTGGCCGCTCGCCGCGGTCTGCCCCTGGAGGACGTGGCCCCCGCCGGCATGCTCCGTGCCCGTGCAGGGGCGGTGTGACCATGGCGCAGCTCAAGGTGACCCAGGTCAAGAGCAGCATCGGTACCAAGCACAACCACCGTGAGTCCCTCCGGACCCTGGGGTTGCGCAAGATCCGCCAGTCGGTGGTCCGGGAGGACACGCCGCAGGTGCGCGGGCTCATCCACGCCGTGCGCCACCTGGTGGTCGTCGAGGAGGTCCAGTCGTGACCATCAAGATCCATGACCTGCGTCCGGCCCCCGGCGCCAAGACCGCGAAGACCCGTGTCGGTCGCGGTGAGGGCTCCAAGGGCAAGACGGCCGGTCGCGGCACGAAGGGCACCGGAGCGCGGAAGAACGTCTCGCCGCGCTTCGAGGGTGGCCAGATGCCGCTGCACATGCGCCTGCCGAAGCTGAAGGGCTTCCGCAACCCGTTCCGCACCGAGTACCAGGTGGTGAACGTGGGCGACCTCGCCCGGGTGTTCCCCGAGGGTGGTCGGGTGGACGTGGACGCGCTGGTCCACGCGGGCCTGGTGCGCAAGAACGAGCTCGTGAAGGTCCTCGGCGAGGGTGACCTGGACGGCGTCAAGCTCGACGTCGTGGCGAACAAGTTCTCCGGCAGCGCGGTCGAGAAGATCGCCGCCGCCGGTGGCACCACCACCGTGCTCTGACGCACGAAGCACTGCCGAACGGCCCCGGAGCCTCCCGCTCCGGGGCCGTTCGCGTGGCCGGGTGACGGTGGTTTGGGTGATTTGCACGGATGGGACGTTCCGGTCTGGGTTCGTGGGCAGGTCCGACGTGCACGTGAGACGGTCTCTTTTTGACGGTTGCCGGCCTGTCCCGCCGGCCGGGGCGGCTGGTGGGACGGCCGTTCGCGCAGGGCGTAAAAGCGGTTGGCGGGCCGGTTAGCGTGCTCGCATGTGGCTCGCGGTCTTCTTCGGCGCGTCGGTGCTCGTCGCACTGACGCCTGGCGCCAACAACCTGCTCGGGATGCACCACGGGGTCCACCACGGGCCGTTGCGGGCCGCCACGGCGCTCCTGGGCCGCCTTGCGGCCTTCTCCCTGATGGTCGGGGCCGTGGTCGCCGGGTTGGGGCCGATCCTGGCCGCGAGCCAGACCGCGCTCACCGTGATCAAGTGGGCCGGTGTCGCCTACCTGGTCTACCTGGCCGTGCGGATCCTGGTGGCGCGGGGCGGCGCCGAAACCCCGGCCGGGAAGGGCACGCCCCTGCGCAAGGAGTTCCTGGTGGCGATCACCAACCCCAAGGCGCTGCTGATCTTCACCGCGTTCGTGCCGCAGTTCGTCGACCCGGCCCGCGGCCCGATCCCGCTGCAGCTCGCCGCCCTCGGCGCGGTCTACCTGGCCGCCGAGGCGCTGGCCGGCACCGTGTACGTGGTGCTCGGCGCGGGCATCCGCAAGGCCGGGCTCACCCGGCGGGCCAAGGCCAGGCTGGACCGGGGCACCGCGGCCGTCCTGCTGGGCATGGCGGGCCTGCTGGCCACCAGTCGAACTTGATCCATTCGGGGGCTTGCCGGCGGCCGTAGCCGATCGGGTACGAAGTGTGAGGGAAGACTGACTACGGCGATCGGCCAGGCGACTGTTAAAGTCGCGGGCTGAACCCGGATGCCCTCCGGGTCGGTCGCGGCTATCCGTCGCTTCCGCCACCGTCGGCGATGGTCGACGGCATGTCCGCAAGACTGTGCCGGCAACACAGCCGGCACCGCAGGATGCCGACCCCAGTGGGGCGGCAACGCTGATGGAGGTTCGCGTGCTCGGCGCATTCCGCTCGGCTCTCGCGACGCCGGACCTACGCAAGAAGATCCTGTTCACACTCGGGATCGTCGTGGTGTACCGGTTGGGCGCCACCATGCCCGCGCCGGGCGTCTCCTTCAAGAACGTCAAACAGTGCGTCGAGCAGGTGGACCAGCAGGGGATCTACTCCCTGATCAACCTGTTCAGCGGCGGCGCGTTGCTGAACTTGTCGATCTTCGCGCTCGGCATCATGCCGTACATCACGGCGAGCATCATCATCCAGTTGCTCACCGTCGTGATCCCGCGGTTCGAGCAGCTGAAGAAGGAAGGGCAGGCGGGTCAGGGCAAGCTGACCCAGTACACCCGCTACCTGACCATCGCGCTGGCGGTCCTGCAGTCCACGGGCATCATCGCCCTGGCCGTGCGCGACCAGCTGTTCCAGAACTGCGACGTGCCCGTCATCCCCGACGAGAGCATCTTCAACCTGATCGTCCTCGTGGTCACCATGACCGCCGGCACGAGCGTGATCATGTGGCTCGGTGAGATCATCACCGAGAAGGGGATCGGCAACGGCATGTCGCTGCTGATCTTCACCGGCATCGCGGCCCGCATCCCGATCGAGGGCAAGATCATCCTCGACCGCGGTGGCCTGACCTTCTTCCTGGTCTGCGTCGCGGCCCTGCTGATCATCGCGAGCGTCATCTACGTGGAGCAGGCCCAGCGCCGCATCCCGGTCCAGTACGCCAAGCGCATGATCGGCCGCCGGATGTACGGCGGCACGTCGACCTACCTGCCGCTGAAGGTGAACCAGGCCGGTGTCATCCCGGTCATCTTCGCCTCGTCGCTGCTGTACCTGCCGGACCTCATCTCCAGGCTGACCGCCTCCACCGACGGTTCCGCCCCCAACTGGTGGGAGAGCTTCGTCGCCACCCACCTGGTCAGCCAGTCGAGCCCGGTCCACATCGCGCTCTACTTCCTGCTGATCGTCTTCTTCACCTACTTCTACGTCGGCATCACGTTCAACCCGGACGAGCGCGCCGACGAGATGAAGAAGTTCGGCGGGTTCATCCCGGGCATCCGGCCGGGACGTCCCACCGCCGAGTACCTCCGCTTCGTCTTGGGGCGGATCACGCTGCCGGGCTCGCTCTACCTGGGCATCGTCGCCATCCTGCCGAACCTGTTCCTCGACCTCACCGGTCAGGGCCAGAACCAGAACTTCCCGTTCGGCGGCACGGCGGTGCTGATCATGGTCGGTGTCGGCCTCGACACCGTGAAGCAGATCGAGAGCCAGCTCATGCAGCGCAACTACGAAGGGTTCCTCCGCTAGTGCGACTCGTTCTCGTCGGCCCGCCCGGTGCGGGCAAGGGCACCCAGGCCAAAACGCTCAGCCGTGAGCTCGGCGTGCCGCACATCTCCACCGGGGACCTGTTCCGCGCCCACATCAGCGAGCAGACCGATCTGGGCAAGGAAGTCCAGGAGTACCTGGACTCGGGCGAGTTGGTGCCGGACGAGGTGACCAACGAGATGGTGCGCGTCCGGCTCTCCCAGCCGGACGCCGCCAACGGCTTCCTCCTCGACGGCTTCCCGCGCAACACGGCCCAGGCGGGCGTGCTGGGCGAGATGCTGGCGGCCGAGGGCCAGAAGCTGGACGCGGTGCTGGAGTTCCGGATCGACGAGGACGTCGTGGTCGAGCGCCTGCTCGCCCGGGGTCGCACGGACGACAAGGAAGACGTGATCCGGCACCGCCAGCAGGTGTACCGGACGGAGACCGCGCCGCTGCTCGACTACTACGCCGACATCGTCGTGAGCATCGACGCGGTCGGCGAGGTCGACGAGATCAGCGAGCGCGCCCTCCGCGCGTTGCGCGACCTGAAGTGAGCGGTGGACTTGTCGATGCGCTGCGTCGGGTCGTCCAGGTCGTTCCCGGTCGGGATCGCATGATCGAGATCAAGAGCCGCGGCCAGCTCGAAGCCATGAGGGCTGCCGGGCTGGTCGTGGCGCGCACGCTCGCCCTGCTGGCGTCGCACGCGAAGGCGGGCGTCAGCACGGGCGAGCTGGACGAGCTGGCCGAGCAGAACATCCGCGACGCGGGCGCGATCCCGTCGTTCAAGGGCTACCACGGGTTCCCGGCGTCGATCTGCGCGTCGGTGAACGAGCAGGTGGTCCACGGCATCCCCAGCCGCACGCAGGTGCTGGCCGAGGGTGACCTGATCTCGATCGACTGCGGCGCGATCCTGGACGGGTGGCACGGCGACTCGGCGATCACCCTGCCGGTGGGGTCGGTGACCGACGCGGAGCTGAAGCTGTCCGAGGCCACGCGCGTGTCGATGCTCGCGGGCATCGAGGCGGCCGTGCCCGGTGGGCGGTTGAGCGACATCTCGTTCGCGATCGAGTCGGCGACCGTGCGGATGGGTGACGAGCACGGGATCGAGTACGGCATCGTCGAGGGCTACGGCGGGCACGGCATCGGCACGAAGATGCACATGGACCCGTTCCTGCCCAACCACGGCAAGCCCGGCAAGGGGCCCCGGTTGAAGGTCGGCATGGCGATCGCGATCGAGCCGATGCTGACGTTGGGGACCGAGCGCACGGTCGAGCTGGACGACGGGTGGACGGTCGTCACGGCGGACGGGTCGCGGGCGGCGCACTGGGAGCACTCGGTGGCGATCACGGACGACGGGCCCTGGGTGCTCACGGCGTTGGAAGACGAGTAAGACGGTCCTCGCCGGACGTGCAGGTCAGCAGTTCGACTCCGCCGGCCCGGTGATGCGGGCCGTTCCGAGGCTCGGAAGCGGGGGTCGGCCCCCTGGTCGGTGGTCGGTGGCGGCGGTGACGCAGCCTGTGCGGCCCGAGGACGTGAGGGCCTCCGACGCCGAACGTGAACTGGTCCGGCAGTGGCCGCACCGCGCGCACGCGGAGGGCGGCCTCGACCTCGCCGAGTTCGACGCGCGGGTGGTGGTCTGGTTGAGCGTCAGGCCGCCACGGTAACGCTGTTACAGTCGCGGGGAGGTGTGACGTGCGCGATTCCTTCACCCGTGCGGCTGACAACGATCGGGCGTTGGTCGCGCAGGAGTCGGGCCGGGCCCACGCCGAGGGCGGGTCGACCCTGGCCGAGTACGACGAGCGGAGTCGTGCGGTCCGCCGGGCGCGCACGTAGGCCGAGCTCAGCGCCCTGACGGCGGACCTGCCCCGGGATGCGCCCGTGGCGGTCGGGAGGCGGTCCGGGACGTTGGCGAGGGCGTTGACCTGGGCCTTGTTCTTGGCGACTGTGATCAACTTCCTCCTTTGGGGCATCATCGGCCTCTCCCTCGGCTAGGTCCTCCACCCCTGGTGGCTCTGGGTCGCCGGGCCCTGGGCCGTCCTCCTGCCGGCTCGATTTGGGGGTTCGAGCCGGCCCGCGTAGTATGGAGCGGTGGCGCATACGTCGCGCCGGTTCCGTCATGCCCGGGGATCTGTCCCCGCCGGCTGGCAAGGGTTCGCAAGGGCCTGGAGGAGTCGGGGTGCCGCGTGCCCGCACTCCGGAAGTAACACCCACCGTCACGAAACGCGGAGGACATGGGCAAGAAGGACGGGGCCATTGAGGTCGAGGGCCGCGTAGTCGAGCCGCTCCCCAACGCGATGTTCCGCGTCGAGTTGGAGAACGGTCACAAGGTCCTGGCACACATCAGCGGCAAGATGCGTCAGCACTACATCCGCATCCTCCCTGAGGACCGGGTTGTCGTGGAGCTCTCGCCCTACGACCTGTCCCGCGGGCGCATCGTCTACCGCTACAAGTGACCTCCGGCGCGCCCCAGCACGGGCGCGTCGGCTGACGCAGGAGAAGCTCAGGCGTGAAGGTCCAGCCGAGCGTCAAGAAGATCTGCGACAAGTGCAAGGTGATCCGCCGTCACGGCCGGGTCATGGTGATCTGCGAGAACCTGCGCCACAAGCAGCGCCAGGGCTGAGCGGAGCACGACCAGCACGAGTCGAGTCTTCACCGGACGCGACACCGAGTAAGCCTCTTCGCACCTGTCGCACGCACCACGTGCGGCACACCCCCGGACTCCAGGCCGGGGCCGGGACACCGGTCGTGAGAGCGATCGGACTGACGCAGCGAGTCAGTCCCGGGATCGGGCGAGGAGCAGACCTGGAGCGACACCACTGTTAGGAGCAAGCGCCGTATGGCACGACTCGCTGGCGTCGACCTCCCCCGCGAGAAGCGGTTGGAGATCGCGCTGACCTACATCTTCGGCATCGGGCGCACGCGGTCCAAGGAAGTGCTGACCGCCACCGAGCTGTCCCCCGACCTGCGGGTCAAGGACCTCGGCGACACCGACCTGGCGAAGCTGCGGGACTACATCGAGAACAACTTCAAGGTCGAGGGTGACCTCCGCCGCGAGGTTCAGGCCGACATCCGCCGCAAGATGGAAATCGGCACCTACCAGGGGCTGCGCCACCGTCGCAACCTGCCCGTCCGCGGGCAGCGCACCAAGACGAACGCGCGCACCCGCAAGGGTCCGAAGAAGACCGTGGCGGGCAAGAAGAAGGCCGGCAAGAAGTAAACCTCGCGTCTAGCAAGTAGGAGTTCACCCAGAAATGCCACCCAAGTCCCGCACGGGCGCCGGGGTCAAGAAGGTCCGGCGCAAGGAAAAGAAGAACGTCTCGCACGGCCAGGCGCACATCAAGAGCACGTTCAACAACACCATCGTGTCCATCACGGACCCGCTGGGCAACGTGATCAGCTGGGCGTCCGCCGGCCACGTCGGCTTCAAGGGCTCCCGCAAGTCCACGCCGTTCGCCGCGCAGATGGCCGCCGAGAACGCCGCCCGCAAGGCCGCCGAGCACGGCATGCGCAAGGTGGACGTGTTCGTGAAGGGTCCCGGCTCCGGCCGTGAGACCGCGATCCGTTCGCTGCAGGCCGCCGGTCTCGAGGTCGGCACCATCCAGGACGTGACCCCGCAGCCCCACAACGGCTGCCGCCCGCCCAAGCGGCGCCGGGTCTGAGGCACGGGGAGGAGTAAGACAACATGGCTCGCTATACCGGACCGGCCACTCGCATCTCGCGCCGTCTCAAGGTCGACCTCGTCGGCGGGGACCAGGCGTTCGAGCGTCGTCCTTACCCGCCCGGCCAGCACGGCCGCGGTCGGATCAAGGAGTCCGAGTACCTGCTGCAGTTGCAGGAGAAGCAGAAGGCCCGCTACACGTACGGCGTCCTGGAGAAGCAGTTCCGGCGCTACTACGAGGAAGCGGTTCGCCGCCCCGGCAAGACCGGTGAGAACCTGCTGCAGATCCTGGAGTCCCGGCTCGACAACGTGGTGTACCGCGCGGGTCTCGCGCGCACCCGCCGTCAGGCCCGCCAGTTGGTCAGCCACGGTCACTTCATCGTGAACGGCCACAAGGTGAACATCCCGAGCTTCCGGGTGTCGAAGTTCGACATCATCGACGTGAAGCCGAAGTCGCTGCCCACGCTGCCCTTCGAGGCCGCGCGCGCTTCCTTCGGCGACCGGCCGATCCCGGCGTGGCTCCAGGTCGTGCAGTCCAACCTGCGCATCCTGGTCCACCAGCTGCCGGAGCGGGCGCAGATCGACACGCCCGTCACCGAGCAGCTCATCGTCGAGCTCTACTCGAAGTGATCCTCCTGGTGGGACGGCCCCGTGCCGTCCCACCAGTCGGGTCCCGCGGCGGCACGGAATGGTGTGCCGCATGCGTTTGCCGGTCTCCGCGACCGGTTCCCACGACGTCAAATAGCGGGCGTCGGGGTCAGAGAGGAAGAACCCAGTGCTGATTTCCCAGCGCCCCTCGCTCAGCGAGGAAGCGGTCAACGAGACCCGTTCCCGGTTCGTCATCGAGCCGCTGGAGCCGGGCTTCGGCTACACCCTCGGCAACTCGATTCGCCGCACCCTGCTGTCGTCCATCCCCGGCGCGGCCGTGACCAGCATCCGCATCGACGGCGTGCTGCACGAGTTCACGACCGTCCCCGGTGTGAAGGAAGACGTCACCGACATCATCCTCAACCTCAAGGAGCTGGTCGTCAGCTCCGAGGAGGACGAGCCGGTGACCATGTACCTGCGCAAGCAGGGGCCGGGTGCGGTGACCGCCGGCGACATCGTGCCCCCGGCCGGTGTCACCGTGCACAACCCCGACCTGCACATCGCCACCCTGAACGGCAAGGGCAAGCTGGAGATCGAGCTCGTGGTCGAGCGCGGTCGCGGCTACGTCCCCGCCGTGCAGAACAAGCAGGCCGGCGCCGAGATCGGCCGCATTCCGGTCGACTCGATCTACTCGCCCGTCATGAAGGTGACCTACAAGGTCGAGGCCACCCGTGTCGAGCAGCGGACCGACTTCGACAAGCTGATCCTCGACGTCGAGACCAAGCCGTCCATCACGCCCCGCGACGCCGTCGCGTCCGCGGGCAAGACGCTGGTCGAGCTGTTCGGCCTCGCTCGCGAGCTGAACGTCGACGCCGAGGGCATCGAGATCGGCCCCTCGCCCGCCGAGGCGGACACCATCGCGGCGTTCGCGATGCCGATCGAGGACCTGGACCTCACCGTCCGGTCCTACAACTGCCTCAAGCGCGAGGGCATCCACACCGTGGGCGAGCTGGTCTCGCGCAGCGAGGCGGACCTGCTGGACATCCGCAACTTCGGCGCCAAGTCGATCGACGAGGTCAAGATGAAGCTCGTCGGCCTCGGCCTCGCGCTGAAGGACAGCCCTCCTGGGTTCGACCCGTCGGCCGCCGCGTCCGACTACCCGGCCGAAGGCTGGGGCACGGACACCGTCGTGGACTCCCACGACGACGGCCAGGACTACGCGGAGACCGAGCAGCTCTGAGGTCGCTTAGCGGCCGGGCCGGAGCAGAGGATCAGAAAGAAATCCGAGGAGCAATTCGATGCCCACCCCCACCAAGGGACCCCGTCTCGGGGGCTCGCCGGCCCACGAGCGGCTGATGCTGGCCAACCTGGCCACGTCCCTGTTCACCCACGGTCGGATCACGACCACCGAGGCCAAGGCGAAGCGGCTGCGCCCGTACGCCGAGAAGCTGATCAGCAAGGCGAAGGTCGGTGACCTGCACAACCGTCGCGAGATCCTCAAGGTGATCCGCGACAAGGACATCGTGCACAAGCTGTTCGCCGAGATCGGCCCGCAGTTCGCCGACCGCCCCGGTGGCTACACCCGCATCACCAAGACGCTGCCGCGCAAGGGCGACAACGCCCCCATGGCCGTGATCGAGCTGGTCGCGGAGTCCACCGTCACCTCCGAGGCGGAGCGCGCCCGCAAGACGAAGTTCGCCAAGGACCAGGCCGCCCCCAAGGCGGTCGAGGCCGAGGAGACCAAGTCCGAGGACGTGCAGGACCAGGACGCCGAGGCGCCCGAGTCCGCCACGAAGGACGCGTCGGAGGAGCCCGCCGAGGGCGCCGACGACGCCTCCGCCGAGGCCCCGAAGGCCGAGGACAAGAAGGACGAGTCCTGACGGACGCGATCTTCACCGACGAGCCCGTCGTTCCCGCTGGGGACGACGGGCTCGTTCGTGTGCGACTGGACCTGGCCTACGACGGCACGGAGTTCTCCGGGTGGGCGCGGCAGCCCGACCGCCGCACGGTGTGCGGCGTCCTGGAGGACACCCTGTCGACGGTGCTGCGCGAGGACGTGCAGCTCACCGTGGCGGGTCGCACGGACGCGGGCGTGCACGCGTCCGGGCAGGTGGCGCACGTCGACCTGCCGGCCGCGGTCGACGTGGCCGGGCTGCCCAGGCGGCTGGCCCGCGCGCTGCCGGCCGACGTGCGGGTGTTCTCGGCGCGGGTGGTGCCCGCCGAGTTCGACGCGCGGTTCGCCGCGTTGCGCCGCCACTACGAGTACCGGGTCACCGACGCCGCGTTCGGGGCGCACCCGCTGCGGCGGCTGGACACGCTGGCCTGGCCGCGCCCGCTGGACCTGGACGCGTTGAACGCGGCCTCGCGGCTGTTGTTGGGCGAACGGGACTTCTGCGCGTTCTGCAAGCGGCGCGAGGGCGCGACCACGATCCGCGAGCTGCAACGCCTGGAGTGGGTGCGCGACGGGGACGTGCTGACCGCGCACGTGTCCGCCGACGCGTTCTGCCACTCGATGGTGCGCAGCCTGGTCGGCGCGCTGCTGGCCGTGGGCGAGGGGCGCAAGCCGGTGGGCTGGCCCGCGTCGCTGCTGTCGCTGACCGCGCGGTCCAGCGAGGTCACCGTCGCGCCGCCGCACGGGTTGTCGCTGGTCCGGGTCGACTACCCGGCCGACGACGAGCTGGCCGCGCGGGCCGCCGTCACGCGGAACGTGCGCGCCGCGCCGACCAGCTGAGCCAGGCCGCGCCGCCCAGCGGGATCTCCGCCAGGTAGGTGAAGCAGGCGAACAGGAGCACGCCCGCCACGGCCGGCGCGGCGGGCGTGCCCAGGCCGACCAGCAGCGCGATCGTGCCGTTCTCGGTGACGCCGACGCCGCCGGGCGTGACCACCGCGAGCGTGAGCAGCCTGCTCACCGCGAACGCCGCCACCGCCGGCCCGAGCGCCAGGTGCACGCCCGCCGCGGCCAGGCAGCACCACAGCAGCACGCCTTGGAGCAGCAGGTAGGCGAGCATCCCCGCGGTCATCCGCCGCCAGCCGTCCCGCACGACCCGGCCGGTCTGCCGGCGCAGCCGCAGCAGGAACCGCGCGGCCCGGCCGCCGAGGGCCCGGCACAGCCACCGCAGGCGCAGCAGCGCGGCCACGGTCAGCAGCAGCACCGCCGCCGACGCGCCCGCCGCGACCAGCACGCCGTCGCCCACGACGACCGCACCTTGCACGGCCAGTGCGAGCAGCGGCAGCGCTGCCCGGGACACGGCGTTCCACAGGCCGCTGACCAGGGCGGACGTGGTGATCGCCCGCGCCGAGTGACCCCAGCTCGACGCCATCACCGCGGTCACCGCCACCCCGGCCGCGCCGCCGAGCGGCAGCACGTTGCTGATCGCGCTGCCCGCCGCGTTCAGGGTGAACGCCTGGGTGTTGCGCAGGCCGGGCAGCGAGCCGGTGAGCACGTAGGTGTAGGCCCACAGCCCGGTCAGCCACAGCGCGGTCAGCCACAGCGCCGTGCCCGGTCCGATGGCGCGCAGTTGTGCGCCCACCGCCGCCCACGCCACGCCGCCCACGGCCGGCACCAGGGCGAGCACCAGCCACGCCGCCAGGCCCAGTGACGCCAGCGACGCGGTGACGCGCAGCCACGGCCTCATCGTGCTCGCAATCGTTTGCGCTCCACGTACCACTCCGTGCCCAGGATGAACCGGAACAGCGGCGGCGGCAGCTTGAGCAGCGCGGCGAGCGTGCGGGTCGACGTGCCGCCGGTGGTCTGGGTCGCGTGCGCCGCCATGGCCTGCCGCTTCGCCCGCGCGTACCGCCGGACGTCCACCGAGTGGGTGATCTCGGCGCGGGCCGTGTAGGCGCGCTCGAACGGGGCCAGGTCGAACTCGCGGACGAGGCGGGCCAGCCGCAAGCCGCGCAGCAGCCACGTGCGGTCGACCGTCGCCTCCCACACGCGCGGTGTGCCGGCGAGCTCGGCGGCCAGCGTGCCCACCCGGTGCACCTGCACGTGGTCGGGGTGACCGTAACCACCGTGCGGGTCGTAGGTGGTGAGCAGGTCGGCGCGTTCCTCGTGCAGCAGCTCGGCCAGCCGTTCGGCGGCTTCGCCCACGTCGGCGCGGGCGAAGCCGTGCCGCCCGTCCAAGCCCGAGTCGGGGTAGCCGAGGAACTCCACCCGGGCGCAGCCCAGCAGGCGGGCCGACGCGTGCGCCTCCCGCGTGCGGACGGCCCCGAGGTCGGTCCGGCGCGAGCTGAGCCCCTGTTCGCCGGCGGTCGCGACGACGAGCACGACCCGGTGGCCCTCCCGCGCCAGGCGCGCCATCGTGCCGCCGGTCAACAGGGCTTCGTCGTCGGGGTGGGCGTGGAAGAAGACGCACGTTCGGCTCACGGGTGCAAGAGTGTCAGTTGGTCCGTTCGGCGGCTTGACGGGAGTGCACTTGACCATCGTCCACGTCACCGACTGCTTCCTGCCGCGCCTGGGCGGGATCGAGGTGCAGGTCGCCGGCCTGGCCCGGGAGCAGGCGTGCTCCGGTGAGGACGTGCACGTGGTGACCGCGACCAGGAACGCGGACCCGGGCGAGGGGTACGCGGTGCACGGGATCGCGGTGAAGCTGCCGTGGGACCTGCCCGTGCACCCGCGGGCCGGCACGCACCTCGACCGGGTGCTCGCCTCGCTGTGGCCGTCGGTGGTGTACGTGCACGTCGGCGCGATCTCGCCGTTCGCCTGGTCGGGGGTGCGGTCGGCGTTGCGGCTGGGCCTGCCCGCGGTGGTCGTGGTGCACAGCATGTGGGACCCGGTGGTGCAGCGGTGCTACCGGGTGCTGGACCGGCTGGCGGCGTGGAGCACGGCGGGGGTGGCGGTGGCCGCGGTGAGCCGTGCGGCGGCGGACCGGGTGCGCGCGGTGGCACCGGGGCTGCCGGTGGGCGTGGTGCCGAACGGGATCGTGCCGTCGGCGTGGCGCGGCATCCCGACGCAGCGGCCGGACGACGCGGTGCACGTGGTGTCGGTGGGCCGGCTCGCGGTGCGCAAGGAGCCGATGTCGTTGCTGCGGGCGTTGCGGGCGGTGTCGGCGGACGTGCCGCTGCGGGCGACGCTGGCCGGCGCGGGCCCGGAGATGGGTGTCCTGCGGCGGTACGTCGAGCGGCACGGCCTGGGGTGGGTGCACCTGCCGGGACGACTGGACCGCCACGGGGTGGCGCGCCTGCTGGCCGGGGCGGACGTGTTCGTGAACCCGGCGGCGCAGGAGGCGTTCGGGCTGGCGGCGTTGGAGGCGCGCACGGCCGGGGTGCCGGTGATCGCGCGGCCCGGTACGGGCGTGGCGGACTTCGTGCGCGACGGCGTGGAAGGGCTGCTGACGCACGACCTGGCGGCCGGGATCACGCGCCTGGCGAACGACCGGGAGGAACGCCTGCGGATCGCGGCGCACAACCGGACCACCGAACCGACCGCCTGCACCTGGCCGCGGGTGCTGGAGGCGTTGCGCTCGTGCGCGGCGCGGGTGTGAGAGGTCAGAGGCCGAGGTCGCCCAGGTCCACGGTGATCGGGAGCGGGGCGGCCGTGATGGTCACCGGCCCCGGAACCCGCACCGTCTGCGCCACCACGTAGCGGTCGCCGTCGAGTCGGTGTGCGGTCAGCTTGACCTCGTGCAGGTCGGTCTTCTGGTCGACCGTCCACACGAACGGCACACCGGCGGCGGCGTACCCGGTCATCTTCGCCTCCCGCTCGGCGCGCGAGTTGCCCGGTGACCAGACCTCCACCGCCAGCATCAGCGCCTCGGCAGGGAAGACCACGCCCGTCGGTCTGTCGACGATCGCGACATCGGGTATCAACCCCGTGCGCAAGGTCGAGGAGATCTTCACGTTCACCGCCGGGACGGCGCGCAGGTCGGGGCTCCCGGTGGCGCGGATCGCGTTGCGGATCTGCACTCCCAGCTCGAACGCGACCAGTTGGTGCCAGTAGGAGGGTGCGGGTGACACGTGGAGATGTCCCTGGATCAGCTCGGTGCGCGACCCGTCCTCCGAGGGAGGCAGGGCCAGCCAGTCTTCGACCGTGTGCGGGCCGATCGGGTGCTGCAGAGCTGCGGACACGACTCCACCTCCGGGATCGACTTGATTATGACCGTGCCACAGTCCCACCGGGGCGAAGCAGTGCCTGATCAGGTGAAACGCGGAGCGGCCCCTCACCGGCGGAAGTGGTGAGGGGCCGCTGTCGTGCGACTGGATCGGATGACCCGCTTTACAGGTCGAGGGTCCAGCTGTCGATGTAGCCCGTGTCCTGGCTGTACGCGTCACGCACGCGCAGCTGCCAGGTGCCGTTGGCGTTCTCCGCCGACAGGTTCAGCGTGTACGTGGCGTCGACGTTGTCCGCGCTGTCCGAGCCGGACGTCACCTTCAGCTGCTTGACCGCGCCGCTCGGCGTGATCAGGTCGATCGCCAGGTCACCCCGGTAGGTGTGCTTGACGTGCACCTCGACGGTGGCCGCGGTGCCGGCCTTGCCGGTGCAGTCGGTCACCGAGATCGGGCTGGTGGCGGTGCCCAGGTCCGGCACGGCCACGTCGGTCGCGTTGGTCTTGGCCGCGCAGTTGCCGGGCTGCGGGGTGGACGAGCCGATCACGCGCAGCAGCTTGTTCGGCGAACCGGTGCCCGCGTTGCCGACCACGCCGTTCGTCGCGCCGTTGACCAGGGCGTCACGCACCTGCTGCGGCGTGGCGGTGGGGTTCGCGGCCAGGTAGACGGCCGCCGCGCCGACCACGTGCGGCGTCGCCATCGAGGTGCCGCTGATCGTGTTGGTGGCGGTGTCGTTGGTGTACCAGGCCGAGGTGATGCTGGAGCCCGGCGCGAAGATGTCCAGGCAGGTGCCGATGTTGGAGAACGACGACCGGGCGTCGGTGTTGGTGGTGGAGCCGACCGTGATCGCCTCCGCCGTGCGCGCCGGGGACGTGTTGCAGGCGTTGGCGCCGCTGTCGTTGCCCGCCGCGAGGCCGTAGGTCACGCCCGACGCGATGGAGTTGCGCACGGCCTGGTCGACCGTGGCGTCCGCGCCGCCGCCGAGCGACATGTTGGCCACCGCCGGCTTGGCCGCGTTGGCCGTCACCCAGTCGATGCCCGCGATGACGCCCGCGTACGTGCCGGAGCCCGCGCAGTTCAGCACGCGCACGCCGACGAGCTTGGCCTTCTTCGCCACGCCGTAGGTCGAACCGGCGACCGTGCCGGCGACGTGCGTGCCGTGGCCGTTGCAGTCGGTGGCGTCGTTGTCGTTGTCGACCGTGTCGCGACCGCTGACCGCGCGGCCGCCGAAGTCGCTGTGCGAGAACCGGATGCCCGTGTCGATGATGTAGGCGGTGACGCCCTCACCCTCGTTCGGGTAGGTGTAGGAGTTGTCCAGCGGCAGCGCGCCCTGGTCGATGCGGTCCAGGCCCCACGACGGGGTCGGCGCCTGCGTGCCGGAGATCTTCACCTCCCCGTCCTGCTGCACGTACGACACCGACGGGTCGGCGGCCAGCTTGCGGGCCTGCGCCTCGGTCATCGTGGCCGAGAAGCCGCGCAGCGCGCTGGTGTACGTGTGCTTGACGTTCGCCTGGTACTTGCCGCTCAACGCGCTGACGCTGCTCGTGCTCGCGTCCTTGAGCACGACGATGTAGCTGTCCTTGACCGCGTTGGGCGCGCCCAGCCCGCGGATGTCGCCCTCGGCGGCGGTGGAGGTGAAGGTGGTCAACGCGGCCGTGACCGCGAACGCCGTGCCGGTGGCCAGCCCGACACCGGCCAGCCGTCTCGTCCAGGACGTGCGAACGTCTCCCATGGCAGGGGTCTCCTCTTCGCAGGGTGTGCGCCCGGTCGGTGTCGCCCCCGAAACCGACCGGACACGGTGAGTAGTTCCTAGTTCGCCCTGCGGGTGAGGCGCAAGAATTTGGTGGCAACAACCGACGAACGACTCCTCCACAGTTTTATTCGTGCTGTGAACGAAAAGGTGCGGAGAGCGACTGGACCGAGATCGAAAAACGTGCCCCCGGACAATGGTCCGAGGGCACGTCGACGTCGTGCGGGTGATCAGTCGCCGCGGCGGACCGCACCCAGGATCTGCTGCTCACCGGGGGTGGTGACCAGTCGCAACGGCCGCCACAGGTTCGTGCCGAGCGCGATCACCTGGTCGTCCTTGAGCGTGGTGAGCTGGTGCGCCATCTGCGGTGGGAGCCGCCAGATCTGGCTCGCCAACTGCGCCTGCCCGACCGGCAGCCGTTGGAGCAGCACGAGGTCCGCGGAATTCGCGGTGGTGGCCGCCTGGGGGTGCAAATAGGGCAAGACGTACATCGTGGTCTGCCACGGCGACCGCGGCGGGAACAGTTCCTGCGGCACGTGCCCGCCGTCGTGCACGACCAGCAGCGGGGTGTCCTCCGAGGGGCGCGGCAGCTCCACCGGGCTGAGCCGGCGCAACTGCACCAGCGGCGACGGCCTGCCGTCCGGGCCCGCGCCCGCCGCGCGCACCACCGGCTGCCAGGCCGCCGGGCGGCCCGTCGCGATGGTGATCCACGCGCCGGTCGCCATCGCCCGCAACGCGATCTGCCTGGCCAGGTACAGCCCGCCGACCACGACCATGCGGGTCGGCGCGGACCGCAGCACGGAGATCGTCAGCGGCTCGCCCTGCAAGCCGGAGCCGAGCACCATGCCGCCGCGGTCGCCCGACGGGCTCACCACGTCCAGCATCTGCGGCGACACCAGGAACTCCGGCGCCACGCCCCGGCCGTGCGAGTCCATCAACCGGGAGTTGCTCACGCCACACCTCCCAGCGGCAGCGTCGCGGCCAGCCCGGCGACCTGCAAGCCGTTCAACGGGGTCAGCGTGATGTCGAGCTTGTCGGCCAGCGCCTTGAGCCGGTCGTCGGCGCGGTCGAGCTCGGACGGCGTCCGGGCGCTCACCCGCACCATGCCGCGCAGGCCCACCTGGCCCTGCTCGCTGCTCGGCGAGATCGTCATCGACAGCGTCGAGGACAGCGCCCGCACGCCGGTCAACGCGTTGAGGTTGTTGCGCATGCCCTTGGACGGCCAGCCGGTGATCGCGTAGCTGGCGTGCCCGACGCCGCCCGCCGTCACACCGGACCACTTCTCCCGCAACGACACCGAGTTGTTCGACCCGGCCACCGAGGTCAGCTCGGCCGCCGAGATGCCCGCCCGGATCAGCTCGTCGGGGTCGAGCGGCCGGATCGACACACCCGTCGACTCCAACGCGTTGCGCACGCGCGACAGCGCGCCGATCAACGCCCGGTGCGCGCCGACCACGCCGCCGCCGCGTTCCCGGATCGCCGCCGCGCACCGCCGCGGGTCCAGCCGCACCGCGATCCACGTGGTCCGCCGCGCGGCCGCGGGCAGCGGGCCGAGCACCTCCAGGTAGGAGTTGAGCGCGGGCGAGTTCGCGGGCAGCGCCGCGCTGCCCGGGTAGCAGTGCCAGATCACCGAGATCGCGTCGAGCACCACGCCGCGGTCCTCCAGCGTCGGCGCGAGCGCGCCCAGCGGCAGCGACGGCGCGCTGCCCACCGCGGTGATCAGCCCCGGCGCGGGGTCGACCAGCAGCACGGCCGTCCACGCGCCCTGGTGCCAGGCCATGCCCAGCGGGCGGCGCTCGTGGTCGACGCCCCGTGCCACCACCAGGTCCGGCACGGCCAGGCGCAGCAACGCCACCCGCGGGTCGTCCGGGCCGATGACCGAGGACTCCTCCTCCGACGGCGGCCTCATCTCCACCGGGCCGGTGCGCTTGGCCGTGCGGCTGTGCGAGCGGAAGCTGTAGCGCACCACCAGGCCGATCCACTGGGTCAGCCAGCGACCGCGGGACCGGGTGAAGGCGAGGATCAACGCGATCAGCACGATGCCGCCCGCGACGTACATGGGCACGGGCGCGACCTTGTCACCGGTGGCGCCGACCGCGAGCAGGACCAGGGCGATGGCGACGCCGACCTCGAGGACAACCAGGTTGGCGACCGGCAGCGCGCCCAGGCTCGCGCCTGCGGTGCGACGCCGCGCCCGGAGCAGCGCGGCGCGCACGGCGCCACCTGCCGCCTGCGCGCGCGCCATGGCGGGGTTGGGCTGGCCCGGATGTGGGGTGGTCACGGACATCCGCTCTGGTTCTCTTTCCGTCGGCGTGCGCCGGGCGGACCGACCGGGTCTGACCAACCCGCACACGGACCACCCGCCGTCCGGCTATCGTGCAGACCGTACCGCGACTGGGAGAGCAGCGAGCCGAGAATGGCATCAACACCCACCACCAAGTCACAGGTCCAGGCCTACCGCTTCGTGCTGCGCAGGATGCAGTCCGCCTTGGTGCGCAGAGACGCGGTGATGCTGCACGACCCGATGCGCACGCACTCGCGTGCCACCGCGGTGGGCGTCCTGCTGGGCGTGATCGGGCTGCTCGGGTTCCTCATCTTCGGCTTCTTCTCACCGGACCCCCAGGTCGACGACCAGACCCAGATCGCCATCTCCAAGGAGACCGGGCAGGTCTACGTCGTGCACGTGGTGGGCGCGACGAAGACGTTGATCCCGATGACCAACCTCGCGTCGGCCCGGCTGCTGCTGCTCCAGCGGTCCAACCCGGACAAGGGCCAGGCGTCGGTCGCGGGCGGTGACGCGGCGGCGGGCCAGGTGAACGCGGGGCCGCAGGTCGCGGGCGGCGACCCGAAGCTGGTCAGCGAGAAGGCGTTGGCGAAGCTGCCCAAGGGCCGGCTGACCGGCATCCCCGACGGGCCGGACGTGCTGCCCCAGCCCGCCGACCGGATCGGCTCGGACTGGTCGGTGTGCGACACGCTGACGTTGGACGACACGCTCAACGACCCGGCCGCGCCGGGCAAGTTCACCACCACCGTCCTGGCGGGCTTCAGCGGCGGCGGCGAGCTGCTCGACGGCAACCGCGCCCTGCTGGTGCGCGCGGGCACCGACGACAAGCAGGCGTACCTGATCTACAAGGCGCCGGTGAACTCGAAGATCACCTCGACGTCCACCGTGCGCGCCAAGGTCGACCTGACCAACGCCGAGGTGCGCACCGCGCTGAACCTCAGCCAGAAGAAGCCGCGCGCGATCAGCTCGGGCCTGCTCAACGCGATCCCCGAGGCCAAGCCGCTGGTGGCGCCCGAGATCCCCGGCCGCGGCCAGAACGTCAACTACGTCCAGGGCGAGAACCTCAAGATCGGCGCGGTGATCGAGGTCCGCCGCGCCGGCGCGGACTCCGAGTTCCACGTGGTGCTCAAGGACGGCCTGCAGAAGATCAGCCGGGCCGCGGCCGACCTGCTGCGCGCGGCCTACGCGCAGGGCGCCGAGCCGAAGCTCGTCGACATCGCGCGCACGAACGACGCGCCGACGGTGGACCAGCTCGACTTCGCCGACTACCCGCCGGACGTGCCCGAGGTGCTGGAGCCGAACCAGAACAACCGGGTCATCTGCCTGGGCTGGCAGGCGCAGAACGTGACGTCGGACAACAAGTCGCAGCACACCAAGGTGACCATCGCGCCGTCGCTGCCGATCCCGTCGAACGTGGTGCCGGTGGAGATCAACCAGGTCGGCGCGACCGGCGAGGTCGTCAGCCAGTTCGTGATGGCGCCGGGCAAGTCGGCCGTGGTGCGCAGCGCGACGTCCACCCAGGACTTCGACAGCGGCCCCATCCACCTGGTCACCGGCCGCGGCGTGAAGTACGGCATCCCGGACGTGACCACCAGCGCGGCGCTCGGGCTCGGCGCGGACGGGTTCGCGCCCGGACCGGAGTCGATCCTGCGGCTGCTGCCCAACGGGCCGCAGCTCAACCGCAACGACGCCTCCCGCAGCTGGGACTCGATCCCGGTGCCGAAGAACAACGGCGTGCTGCCCGAGGAGAAGGCCAAGAAGCAGGGCGGCTGAGCCGGGTTCGCCGGGCCCTTCGGCGGAACCGAGGCGGGTCGGTTCCGCGTCAGAGGGTGCAGGAGGTGTCCGGGTGAACGAGGTCACACGCCCGCCCGCGGGCGGCAGGCGGGTTTCGGTGGACCCGCGCTGGCTCGAGCTGTACGCGCGGCGCGTCGAGGAGGCGGCCGAGGAGCTGACCCGCGCGCGGTCGGAGCTGCGGGAAGCGCCGGTGCGGCCCCAGAGCTTCGGCGAGCTGGGGCGCACGCTGCGCAACGCCGAGGCGTACGGCCGGGCCGCCGGGCTGCTGCACCAGCAGCTCGACCGGGCGTGCGAGGTGCTGACGTCCGCGGCCAAGGGCCTGCACGAGGTGGCCGACCACTACGGCGCCCAGGACGAAGACGCGGTGGCGTTGATCAAGGCGGTCGACCGGCGGGCGGGGTTGGGCTGATGCGCGGCAAGGACGGCAGGCAGCTCGCCGCCGAGGTGGGGCCGGAGCTGGACTACCTGTCCGGGATCAGCAGGCGGCTCGGCGTGCGCGACCTCGTGGCCGACTACTTCGCGCCCGTCCTGGGCGACTGGAACGACCTGCACGAGGAGGCGCAGCGCTGGCGCAAGGCCGGGCTCGTCGCCGAGCACGTGACGCGTGACCTGACCAAGCCGCTGGGCAAGCTCGACTCGGCGTGGCAGGGCAAGGACGCGGACTCGTTCGTCGAGCACATGCGGACGGTCGGGCTGGCCGGGCACGACATGTCCGACGCGATGCACGCGATGGGCGAGGCGCTGGACCAGACCGCCGAGGGCATCCGCGGGATCGTGGAGGACATGGCCCGGGTGTTCGCCGAAGCGGCCGACGCGGTGTCCGGTGCGGCGGCGTTGCCGTTGGACGGCGACCGGCGCGTGGTGGAGGTGCTGGACGAGCTGCACGACCCGGCGAAGGAGCTGCACGAGTCGGTGCGGGACGTGCTGGAGGCGTTCCTGCGGCTGTGCGACGGGGTGTCCGGTTCGGACGGCTTCGCGGACGTGACGATGGAGCACCGCTACCCGGAGCGGAACTGGGCGTTCACCGCGCCCGTGCAGCCGTCCGCGCCGGAGCCGCCGTCCACCGCGCCGCCGGCCGAGGCGAAGCCCGCCGCGTCCGGTGGGGGTGGTGGTGGCGTGCCGGGCGGTGGCGGTGTGCCCGGTGGTGGTGGCGGTGGTGTGCCCGGCGGTGGTGTGCCCGGTGGCGGGATTCCCGGTGGTCAGCCCGCGGAGCGGTTGCAGCAGGGCGGGTCGACGGGTGTGTCCGGGCCGAGTCCCGCGGAGTCCGCGCCGCGCCCGGCGGCGGCTGCCGCGGCGGGTCCGTCCGGTCCGCCGGCGGGCGGTGCGGGGATGATGGGCGCGGGGATGATGGGCGGCATGGGCGCGGGCGCCCAGCAGGGCGGCGACAAGGACCACAAGGCGAAGGTCCAGCTGGCCGGCTCGACCGAGCAGGTGTTCGGCAAGCCCAAGAAGTCCGCCCCGCCGGTGCTGGGCGAGGACTGACCGGCGTTCTGAGCGTTGAATTCGGGGGTCCTGAACGTAGGACTCTCGCGTTCTGAACGTAGGACTCTCGCGTGGGGTCAGATCACCGAGCGCTTTGGTGGGGTCAGGGCGCGGCGGGCGCGGTTGCGGTTGACGGTGTGGACGATGAACATCGTCAGCAGGAGCAGGCCGACGCCCGCGCCCGTGCCGGACAGCGCCACGATCATCGGCGTGCTGCTCGGCGGGTTCAGCGGACCCAGGTTGGTGATCAGCTGCTCCGGCGTGGCGGGCTTCGCGCCCGGCCGCTCGGACGGCAGCTCGGCGGTCAGCGCGGCCACCGGGTTGATCATCCCGTAGCCCACCTTGTGGTCGCGTCCCGTCGGGTTGCCCGGGTGCTGGGCGGTCGCCTTGATCCGGTCCATCACCTGCCGCGCCTTGAGGTCCGGGAACCGCTCGCGCACCAGCGCGACCACGCCGGCCACGTACGGCGAGGCGAAGCTCGTGCCCTGGATCGCGGTGAGCCGCCCGCTCTCGTCGGAGTTGGCGTCGGTCAGGCCCTGGCCCTTCGGGTCGAGCGTGACGATGTTCTCGCCCGGCGCGGCCACGCTGATCCACGGGCCCCACACGGAGAACGACGACACCTCGCCCTCCACGTTCATCGACGCCACCGACAGCACGTTGTCGGCGTACCAGGGCGGCGACGCGACCACGTTGACCGTGTTCGGGTCCTGGTTGTCGTTCTGGCCCTGGCAGCCGCCCTTGGAGTCGATGTTGCCCGCGGCGGTCACGATGACGACGTCCTTGTCGTTCACCGCCCAGTCGATCGCGGCCTGCAACTCGCGTTCCTGGTCGCTGGGCGCGCTCGGCGCGGCGCACGCGGTCAGCGAGATGTTGATGACCCGCGCGCCCTGGTCCACGGCGGAGACGATCGCCTTCGCCAGCGTCGCCACCTTGCCCGCCGAGTCCCGGTTGTCCTTCTTGGCCGGGTCGTCGAACTTGAAGTGGTTGCTGGTCTGCCGGAACGCCAGCACGGTCGCCTCCGGCGCGGCGCCGACGAAGCCGGTCTGGTCGTCCCGGCTCGCCGCCGCGACGCCCGCCACCTCGGTGCCGTGGCCGTCGCAGTCGTCGTTGCCCTTCTTCTCGGTCTCGACGTAGTCGCCGGCCGGGATGACGCGGCCCGCCAGCCGCGGGTGGGTGTTGACTCCGGTGTCGATGATGGCGAGCTTGATGCCCTTGCCGGTGGCGAAGCGGTGCGCCTCCTCCAGCCGCAGCTGCATCTGGCCCCACGGCTTGTTCGGGATCGGGCGGTTGCCCGTGCCCGAGGTGATGCACCTGGTCTTGGGCTGGTAGTCGACGTCTTCCTTGGGCGGCTCGGGCGCGCGCAGGAAGGACCGGTCCACCGGCGGCGGCTGCGAGTTCGGGCGGGCGTTCGCGGTCGTCGTGGACGGTTGGGCGTACGCGCCGGGCGCGGTCACCAGGGTGGCCGCCACCGCGGTCAACGCGGCGAGCTTGCGGATGCGCATCACTGCCTCACGCGGGGATGAGCTGGCGCATGGCCACGTAGAGGTCCATCACCGCCAGCGCCAGCGGCAGCACCGCGGCGATCAGGATGGCCTCCAGCACGTCGACCGTGCGCCGCAGCACCGGGGAGAACTTCTGGTTGGGGAAGATCACGCCGAGCACCAGCGCGGCCGCGCCGACGACGACCAGCGCGCCGAACACGTACAGCAGCCGGTCGCCGGGCGAGGACTGCACCAGCCACCCCAGCAGCACGCCCGCGCCCGCCACCATGCCGCTGGCCAGCAGTGCCACGGCCTGCGCGCCGTTGGCGTAGGCCCGGCCGCGCAGCAGCAGCACCAGCGTCACCACGATCGCCAGCAGCGGGCCCCAGATGGAACCGTCACCCGCCGCGATCACGGCGAACAGCGCGGCCGTGCCGCCGCAGCCGATGATCATGCCGGTGAGGTACTCGTGCGCGTTCGCGGTGCGCCGCTCGATCACGGAGTACTCCGGGAACCCGGTGTCCTCCTTGAGGTCCTCGGCGCTGCCCGGCACGGTCGGCAGCGGCAGCTTGGCCAGCTGGATGGTCAACCGGGGCAGCACCGACAGCGCCGCCAGCGACACCGCCGCGGTGGCCGCCGCGATGCCCTGCACCGGGTGGTCGACGAAGATGCCGACCAGGAACGCCAGGGCGCTCAGCGCGCCCGCCGTGGCGGCGGCGATGAACACCGTGATGCCCCGGCCGATCAGCATGATCGCGGCCGAGGCGAAGATCAGCACCAGCACGCTGGCCAGCAGCAGGCTCGGCCGGCCGATCGGGCCCGGCACGATGTACAGGCCCGCGACGTAGGCCATGGGCAGCCCGCCCGCCGCGGCGATCAGCACGCCCGTGCCGGTCGCGCCGTAGGACCGGGCCACGACCGCGCCCGCCGCCATCGCCACGACGGCGACCACGCCCGCGCAGATGGCCGGCGCGAGGTTGCCGCCGCCCACGAGCGGACCGGCCATCAGCACCGCGATCGCGGCCGTGATGAGGGCGAGCGCGCCCGCGAGGTGGCCGTAGCGCCGCGCGGTGTCCTTGGTCCACGGGCGGAAGCTGTCCGGGTCGGACTCCGCGATCGCGTCGACCACGTCGTCGTACAGCGGGGGCGGCGGGTTCTCGTTGCGCTTGCGGAGCTGGAGGAGCTCGCCGTCGACCACGCCGAGGGAGGCCAGCGTGCGGCTGGGGTCCAGCGGGCCGTCGCCCAGCTTGGCCAACGCCCAGCCACCGTGTCGCACGCCACCGTCCGGAGTGGCCTCCTTGGCCATGTCCAGCAGCATCGGCAGCAGGTCGGCCACCGCGACGTCGGCGGGCAGCGCGACGTCGATACGCGTTCGCGGCGCAACCACCGTCACCCGGCTGAACACCGTCGTACCGGTCGCCACCAGCGCCCCCTAAGTCCTGATGAGTCTGTGCTGTGGTCCGCCCCCGACCCTATTGGTCCGGTCGGACGCGCTTCGGCCCGCCCCACGAGGAGCGGACCCAGTATGGGGCCATCGGCGGCCGTGGCACGGCCGTTCCGCGCAACACGTTGGCCGCGGATTTCACCGACCCCCCGTCGTGCGGTGACCCGATGCGCCATAGTGTCGTGGCGACTGTGGTGGGCCCGGGCTGGTTGGCGCGCGGTCGCCGGTGTTGGTTCTGGATCGACCTGAAGAGGTGCCTGTTAGGTGAGCACGCTGCAGTTCAAGCGCACGGCACGCCTCGCCGCCCCCCGCCCCCCGGGAGGTGAGGTCCACCTCGAACCGCCACCCGAGGTGCCCAGGGTCATCCCCGGCAACATCATGATGAAGGCGATGCCCGTCGTCATGATCGTGTCGTCCGTCGGCATGATGGTGCTGATGTTCAGCTACAGCGGGCGCAGCCCCGCTGCGATGATCATGCCCGGCATGATGCTGGTCTCGACCATCGGCATGATGGCCGGCGGCATGGGCAGCGGCAAGGGCCAGAAGAAGGCCGAGATGAACGAGGACCGCAAGGACTACCTGCGCTACCTCGGCCAGATGCGCGACCGCGCCCGCGAAGCCGCCAACGAGCAGCGCGCCGAGCGCGAGTGGGTGCACCCCGACCCGCAGATGCTGTGGTCCCTGGCCACCACCCGGCGCATGTGGGAGCGCCGGCAGAACGACCCCGACTTCTGCCACCTGCGCGCGGGCCGCGGCTCGCAGCGGCTGGCCACCCGGCTCGTGCCGCCGCAGACCGGTCCGGTCGAGGAGCTGGAGCCGATCGCGACGCTGGCGCTGCGCCGCTTCGTGCGCGCCCACTCGCTGGTGCCCGACCTGCCGATCTCCATCGCGCTGCGCGGCTTCGCCGCCGTCGGCCTGCTCGGCGACATCGACCGCAAGCGCGGCCTGGCCCGCGCCCTGCTGGCCCAGATGGTGACCTTCCACTCCCCGGACGACCTGCTCATCGCCGTCGTCACCACCGGTCGCACCAAGGCCGAGTGGGAGTGGATGAAGTGGCTGCCGCACGTGCAGCACCCGACGATCGTCGACGGCATCGGCCAGATGCGGATGATGGCGAGCTCGCTGGCCGAGGTCGAGCAGATGCTGGACGAGCAGCTGCGCGACCGGCAGCGGTTCACCCGCAACGCGCCGCCGCCCGCCGACCAGCCGCACGTGGTGATCCTGATCGACGACGGCGACGTCACCCGCGAAGAGCAGATCATCCTGGAAGAGGGCCTGGTCGGCGTCACCCTGCTCGACCTGTCCGAGTCGCTGGGCAACCTCACCGCCCGCCGCGGCCTGCGGCTGGTGATCGAGGACGACAAGCTCGGCGCGCGCAGCGCCAGCGGCGTCGAGTGGTTCGGCTCGCCGGACTGGCTCAGCGTGGTCGAGGCCGAGGCGCTGGCCCGGCGGCTGTCGCCGTACCGGATCGGCGGCGTGGACGCGGGCGGCAGCGACGAGGACCCGCTGTCGATGAGCAACAACCCACCGCTGCTGGAGTTCCTGGGCATCCCCGGCGACCCGATGACCTTCGACGTGCAGGCGGCCTGGCGGCCGCGGCCGGTGCGCGACCGCTACCGGGTGCCGTTCGGCATCGGCGAGTTCGGCCAGCAGGTCGAGCTGGACATCAAGGAAGCGGCCATGGAGGGCATGGGCCCGCACGGCCTGTGCATCGGCGCGACCGGTTCCGGCAAGTCCGAGTTCCTGCGCACGCTGGTGCTGGGCATGCTGGCCACGCACTCCTCGACCACGCTCAACATGATCCTGGTCGACTTCAAGGGTGGCGCGACGTTCCTCGGTTTGGACAAGGCGCCGCACGTCGCCGCGACGATCACCAACCTGGCGGGCGACCTCACCCTGGTCGACCGCATGAAGGACGCCATCGCGGGTGAGGTGTCGCGGCGGCAGGAAGTGCTGGCCAAGGGCAACTACAAGAACGTGTGGGACTACGAGAAGGCGCGTGAGAACGGCGCCGACCTCGACCCGCTGCCCGCGCTGTTCATCTGCATCGACGAGTTCTCCGAGATGCTGACGGCCAAGCCGGACTTCATCGACATCTTCCTGCAGATCGGCCGCGTCGGCCGGTCGCTGCAGATGCACATGCTGCTGGCCTCGCAGCGCCTCGAAGAGGGCAAGCTGCGCGGTCTGGACACGTTCCTGTCCTACCGGATCGGTCTGAAGACGTTCTCCGCGGCCGAGTCGCGCGCCGCGATCGGCGTGCCGGACGCCTACGAGCTGCCGCCGATCCCCGGCTCGGGGTACCTGGGCGTGCAGGGCTCGCCGCTGACCCGGTTCAAGGCGTTGTACGTGTCGGGCCCGTACCGGCCCGCCGGGTTGCAGGTCGCGGGCCCGTCCGCGCCCGTGACCAGCGACAAGCGGCCGCGCTACTTCGTGCCGGACTACATCGAGATCCCCAAGGAGCCGGTCCGGCCGGTCGAGCCGGTCGTGCAGGCGAAGAAGGAAGAGGACTCCAACGAGCCCTCCGAGCTCGAGGTCATCGTCGAGCGGCTGGTGGGCCAGGGCCCGCCGGCGCACGAGGTGTGGCTGCCGCCGCTGAACGAGCCGCCGTCGCTGGACACGCTGCTGCCGCCGTTGCAGGCGACCGAGGACCGCGGCCTGACCGCGCCCGGCTTCTTCTCCAACGGCAAGCTCCAAGTGCCGCTGGGCGTGGTCGACAAGCCGTTCGAGCAGCGGCGCGACCTGCTGTGGGCGGACTTCTCCGGCGCCGCGGGCCACGGCGCGATCGTCGGCGGTCCCCAGTCGGGCAAGTCGATGATGCTGCGCACCCTGATCACCTCCATGGCGTTGACGCACACGCCCGAGGAAGTGCAGTTCTACTGCCTCGACCTCGGTGGCGGCACGCTGGCGTCGCTGGAGAACCTGCCGCACGTCGGTGGCTTCGCCAGCCGCTTGGACGTGGACAAGGCGCGCCGGATGGTGGCCGAGCTGACGGGCCTGATCTCCGAGCGCGAGCAGCGGTTCCGCGCGCAGGGCATCGACTCGATGGTCGAGTTCCGCAACCGCAGGCGGCGCGGCGAGATCCGCGACGACGACTTCGGTGACGCGTTCCTGATCGTGGACGGCTGGATGAACTTCCGGCAGGAGTTCGAGGTGCTGGAGCCGATGGTCCAGGCGCTGGCCGCGCAGGGCCTGTCCTACGGCGTGCACGTGGTCCTGGCGGCGAACCGGTGGGCGGAGATCCGGCCCGCGATGAAGGACCTGCTCGGCACGCGGTTCGAGCTGCGCCTCGGTGACGTCAGCGAGTCCGAGGTGGACCGCAAGGTCGCGGTCAACGTGCCGCCGGGCAGGCCGGGTCGCGGTCTGTCGCCGCAGAAGCTGCACTTCCTGACCGCGCTGCCGCGCATCGACGCCTCGTCGGACGCCGAGAACGTGGCCGCGGGCGTGCAGGACATGATCGCCAAGGTCGGCGGCGCGTGGCGCGGCCGGCGTGCGCCGCAGGTCCGGCTGCTGCCCGACCTGCTGCCCTACCCGGAGTTCATGGCGCAGGTGCAGCAGCAGCGGCCGAACCGGGGCCACCTGGTGCCGATCGGCGTCAACGAGGACGAGCTCGCGCCGGTGTACCTGGACTTCGACGCCGACCCGCACTTCATGGCGCTGGCCGACGGCGAGTCCGGCAAGACCAACCTGCTCCGCACGATCGTGCGCGGCATCATGACCAGCTACACCTCGACCGAGGCGCTGATCATGCTGGTCGACTACCGGCGCACCATGCTCGGCTACATCGAGACCGACCACCTGCTGTCCTACGCGGTGTCCTCGGCGCAGCTCACGGACATGATCAAGGACGTGCGCGGCTCGATGGCCAACCGCCTGCCCGGCCCGGACGTCACGCAGGAGCAGTTGAAGAACCGCTCGTGGTGGAAGGGCCCGGAGCTGTTCGTGGTCGTGGACGACTACGACCTGGTGGCGCCGCAGGGCGCGCAGAACCCGTTGCAGCCGCTGGCGGAGTTCATCCCGCAGGCGAAGGACGTGGGCCTGCACATCGTGGCGGTGCGGCGCATGGGTGGCGCGTCGCGGGCCATGTACGACCCGATCCTGGGCAAGCTCAAGGAGATCTCCGCGCCGATCATGGTGGGTTCCGGCTCGAAGGAGGAGGGCGCGATCGTGGGCAACCTCAAGGCGTCACCGCAGCCTCCCGGCCGGGGCACGCTGGTCACCCGCAAGCTGGGTCAGCAGCGCATCCAGGTGGCGTGGATCGACCCGGACTGACCGGGTCCGCCCGACGACCGGAAGGCCCCGCCGCGGCGGGGCCTTCCGCGTGCCGAGGACCGCGCCCGACTCGACGTGGTGTCGGGTCGGGCGCGGGCCGTCGTCCCACCGCGGCCGTTCGACCTGCCCGAACGGCGGCACCCCCCGGTGTCGCCGACCGCCGTGCGGGCGGTGCGGTGGACGGGGAGGACTCTGCCGGACGGCGCTCACACTCGACTCACGTCGTCCCGGGGCTGTCGGTGCGCTGCCCTATGCTCGGCGCGCACGTTAGGGGGTGGCGCGTGGAGACCGAGTTCAAGGTGCTCGGGCCCCTCGAGGTCTGGCACGGCGGCAGGCAGGTGGCGCTGCCGACCGGCAAGGCGCGCGTGCTGCTGGCGAGCCTGCTGCTCCGCGCGGGTGACGTGGTGCCGACGGACCAGCTGGTGGACCGGCTGTGGGACGGCAGGCAGGCCGACCCGGCCCGCGCCAGGGCGACGCTGCACATGGTGGTGACCCGGCTGCGCCAGTCGCTGGGCGCGGTGAACGTGGTGCGCACCGCCACCGGCGGGTACGCGGCGGACGTGCCGCCCGAGGCGCTCGACCTGCACCGGTTCCGCGAGCTGGTGGGCCGTGACCGGGTCGCCGAGGCGCTGGAGCTGTGGCGCGGCGCGCCGCTGTCGGACGTGTCCTCCGACGTGCTGCACGGCGAGGACGTCGCGCCGCTGCTGGAGGAGCGCCTCGACGCGCTGGAACGGCGGCTGGACGCGGACCTGGCGGCGGGCCGGGCCGCGGAGGTGGTGCCCGAGCTGCGGTCGCTGACCCGCGAGCACCCGTTGCGGGAGCGGTTCTGGGGTCAGCTGATGGAGGCGCTGTCGCGGTCGGACCGGCAGGCCGAGGCGCTGGCCGCCTACCGGTCGGTGAGCGGGCTGCTGGCCGAGCAGCTCGGCGTGGACCCGGGACCGCGGTTGCAGGAGCTGCACCAGCGGATCCTCACCGCCGCGCCGGAGGTCGCGGTGCGCCCGTCGAGCACCCCTCAGCACGCGTTCGCGCCCAGGCAGTTGCCGGTGCACACCCGGTACTTCGTCGGCCGGGAGCGGGAGCTGGCCGCGTTGACGGCGCTGCTGGACCCGGTCGCCGGGGGCGGCGCGGGCGCGGTGGTGATCTCGGTGATCAACGGCACGGCGGGCGTCGGCAAGACGGCCCTGGCGCTGCGCTGGGCCAACGGCAACGCGCACCGCTTCGGGGACGGGCAGCTCTACGTGAACCTGCGCGGGTTCGACCCGACGGGCGTGCCGGTGAGCCCGGACGAGGCGTTGCGCGGCTTCCTCGGGGCGCTGGGCGTGGCGCCGGAGCGGATCCCGTCCGGGCTGGACGAGCAGGTGGGGCTGTACCGCAGCCTGCTGGCCGGCCGCCGGGTGCTGGTGGTGCTGGACAACGCCGCCGACAGCGAGCAGGTCCGGCCGCTGCTGCCCAGCGGTTCGGGCTGCCTGGCACTGGTGACCAGCCGCAACCAGCTCGACGGGCTGGTGGTGCGCGAGGGCGCGCGGCCGTTGCCGCTGGGCGTGCTGTCCGACGAGGAGGCGACCGCGCTGCTGGTGCGGCAGCTGGGCGAGCGGCGGGTCGAGGCCGAGCCCGACGCGGTGCGCGACCTGGTCTGCTGCTGCGCGGGGCTGCCGCTGGCGCTGTCGGTGGTCGCGGCACGGGCGGCGGCGCACCCGGACTTCGCGCTGCGGGAGTTGGCGGGCGAGCTGGCCGACGAGCGGACCCGGCTGGAGGCGCTGGACACGGGTGAGGCGACGACCAGCGTCAAGACGGTGTTCTCCTGGTCCTACGAGCGGTTGAGCCCGGCCGCGGCCCGGATGTTCCTGCTGCTGGGCGTGCACGCGGGCCCGGAGGTGTCGGTGCCCGCGGCGGCGAGCCTGGCGGCCGTGCCGGTGCGCGCGGCCCGGCAGGCGCTGGGCGAGCTGAGCCGGATGCACCTGATCGCCGAGCCGGTGCCCGGCCGCTTCACGCTGCACGACCTGGTGCACGCGTGCGCCCGCGACCTGGCCGACGCCGACCCCGACCGGGCCGGCACGAGGGCGGCGTTGCGGCGGGTGCTCGACCACTACCTGCGCACCGCGGACACGGCCGACCGGCTGCTGTACTCGCAGCGGGAGGAGGTGGCGCTCGTCGAGCCCGCGCCGGGCGTGGTGGTGACGCCGCTGTCGTCGCGGCCCGACGCGCTGGCGTGGTTCGGCCTGGAGCACGCGTCGCTGTTCGCCGCGGTCGGGCACGCCGCCGCGCACGGGTTCGACGCGCACGCCTGGCAGTTGGCGTGGACGACCACGGCGTTCGCCCGGCTGCGGTCGTTCTGGACCGAGCAGGCCAGGTGCCTGGAGGTCGCGCTGGCCGCGGCGCGGCGGCTGGGCGACCGGGTCGCGCTCGCCTCGACCCACCGCGGGTTGGGCCGGATCCTGGTCGTGCTGCGGCGGTTCGGCGAGTCCGAGGTCCACCTCACCGCCGCGCTGGACCTGGTGCGCGAGCTGGGCGACCGGCAGAGCCAGGCGCACATCCACCGCCACCTCGGCGGGCTGTACGAGGCGTGGGGGCGGCTGCCCGAGGCCCTGCACCACGCCGAGCAGGCGTTGGCGGTGTTCGAGCGGCTGGGCGACCGGGCGGGCACGGCGCGCGCGCTCAACGCGGTCGGCTGGGCCCGCGCGATGCTCGGCGAGGACCTGCACCGCGCGTTGGCCGACTGCCGCCGGGCGCTGGTGCTGGCCCGCGAGGTCAACGACGTGCTGGCGGAGGCGGCGACCTGGGACAGCCTCGGCTACGTGCACCACCGCCTGCACGAGCTGGACGAGGCCGTGCGCTGCTACCGGGAGGCGCTGCCGCGGTACCGGGAGAGCGGCGACCGCTACGAGGAGGCGGCGACGTTGCAACGGCTGGGCGACACCCACGCGCTGGCGGGCGAGCACGACGCGGCGCGCGGGGCGTGGCGGGCGGCGCTGGACATCCTGGACGAGCTGGGGCACGGCGACACCGGGGCGTTGCGGGCGAAAGCGGCCGGTCTGCCGTGACCGGTCCGGTGACCCGCTTCGCCGTCCTCGGGCCGCTGGAGGTGTGGCGCGGCGACGAGCCGGTGGTGGTGCCCGCCGGGCGCAGCCGCGCGCTGCTGGCCGCGCTGCTGCTCCGGGCGGGCCAGGTGGTGACGGTCGACGAGCTGGTGGAGCGGCTGTGGGACGGCGAGCAGCCCAACCCGCAGCGGACCCGGGCGACGTTGCACATGGTGGTGGCGCGGCTGCGGCAGGCCCTGGGCGACCCGACCGTCGTGCGCACGGCGACGCACGGCTACCTGGCCGAGGTCGCGCCCGGCGCGCTGGACCTGCACGAGTTCCGCGACCTGGCCGCGCGGGGCCGGTTCGCCGAGGCGCTGGCGCTGTGGCGCGGTGCGCCGCTGTCGGACGTGCGGTCGGACGCGCTGCACCGGTTGGAGGTCGCGCCGCTGCTGGAGGAGCGGCTGGCGGTGCTGGAGCAGCGGATCTCGGCCGACCTGGACGCGGGCCGGGCCGCCGAGCTGGTGCCGGAGCTGCGCTCGCTGACCCGCGAGCACCCGTTGCGGGAGCGGTTCTGGGCCGCGCTGGTGCTCGCCCTGCACCGGGCGGGCCGCACGGCCGAGGCGTTGGCGGCCTACCAGGAGGTGCGCACGCTGCTGGCCGAGGAGCTGGGCGTGGAACCGGGCGAGCGGCTGCGCGAGGCGCACCTGCTGGCCCTGGGCGCGGGACCGGAGCCGCCCGGCGGGGTGCGCGCGCCCCGCCAGTTGCCCGCCGACGTGCGCAGCTTCACCGGGCGGCGGGACGAGGTGGCCGCGCTGGACCGGTTGGCGGCGCAGGCGCGGGCGGCCACCGCGGTCGCGATCACCGGCATGGGCGGGTTGGGCAAGACCGCGCTGGCGGTGCACTGGGCGCACCGGGTGGCGGCGGACTTCCCGGACGGGCAGCTGCTGGTCAACCTGCGCGGCTACGACCCGGAGTTCCCGCCGCTGACGCCGGAGCAGGCGCTGACGCAGTTGCTGGGCGCGCTGGGCGTGCCCGCGGAGCGGATCCCGGCGGCGCTGGACGAGCAGGTCGCGCTGTACCGGTCGACGCTGGCCGACCGGCGGGTGCTGGTCGTGCTGGACGACGTCGCCGACGTGGCGCAGGTGCGCCCGCTGCTGCCGCCCGGCGCGGCCAACTTCGCCGTGCTGACCGGCCGCAACGACCTGCGCGGCCTGGTCGCGCTGGACGACGCGGTGCTGGTCCGGCTGGCCGGGCTCGCGCCCGCCGAGGCGACGGACCTGCTGCGCCGCGTCCTGGGCGCGGACCGGGTGGACGCCGAGCCCGACGCGGTGGCCGAGCTGGTGGAGGTGTGCGCGGGGCTGCCGCTGGCGCTGCGGGTGGCCGCCGCGACGCTGGCGGGCGAGCCGGGCGGCGTGGCGGACTACGTGGCCGCGTTGCGGGCCGGCGACCCGCTCGCCGAGCTGGCGATCCCCGGCGACCCCGCCTCCGCGGTCGGCAGCACGTTCCGCCTGTCGTACCGGGCGTTGACGCCGGCCGCGCAGCGGGTGTTCCGGCTGTTCGGCGTGGCGCCGTGCCGCGACTTCACGGTCGAGAGCACGGCCGCGCTGGCCGGGATCGGCCCGGACGAGGCCCGTGCGGCGCTGGGCGAGCTGCGGCGCGCGCACCTGCTGGAGCAGCCCCGGACCGGCCGGTTCGTGCTGCACGACCTGCTGCGGCTGCACGCGGAGTCCTCCGTGCGGGCCGAGGAACCCGAGGGGGAGAGGGAGCGCGCGGTCGTCCGGTTGTTGGACTTCTACCTGCACAACGTCGACCGCGCGGACCGGGCGATCCGGTCGACCCGCACCGAGCTGCCGCTGACCCCGGTGGCGGACACCGTGCCCCTGCTGCCGTTCGCCGACGGGGCCGCGGCGGTGGCCTGGATCGACGCCGAGATGCCGAACCTGCGGCTGGTGATCCCGCACGCGGGCGAGCACGGCCACGACGAGCACGCGTGGCAGATCCCGACCGCGCTGTGGGGCTACCTCTACCGCCACTACGTCTGGACCGAGTGGCGGCAGTTCACCGAGATCGCGCTGGCGTCCGCGCGCCGGCTGGGCAACCGGTTCGCCGAGGCGGTGGCCCTGCACACGCTCGGCGGCATCACCCGCAACATGCGCCCGGAGGAGGCGCTGGACCACCTGCACCGGGCGTTGGCCATCCGGGAGGAGATCGGTCACGTGCACGGCATGGCGGCCAGCTCCCTGGAGCTGGCGGGCGCCTACGAGTCGTTCGGCCGGTACGAGGAGGCCGTCGAGTACGGCGAGCGGGCGGTCGAGCTGTGGGCCGGGTCGGGCGACCTGCCCGCGTTGGCGATCGCGTTGAACAACCACGCCGGGACGTTGAGCGCGGCCGGCCGCCACGAGCAGGCGCTGGAGGTGTGGCTGCGGGCCGTGGAGCTGTACCGGCGGATGCCCGGCCGGTCGGCGCTCGGCGTGGTGGAGGAGACGTTGGCGCAGGTGCTGATCGGCCTCGGTCGGTCCACCGACGCCGCCGCGACCTACGAGCGGATCTTCGCGCGCGGTGTGGACGACATGAACAGCCTGTCCGCCATGCGGACCCACCTGAACTACGCCGAGCTGCTGCTGCGCCTGGGCGAACCGGACACCGCCCGGGTGCACCTGACCCACGCGTTGGAGCTGTGCGTGGAGGCGGGTTTCCCGCAGGAGGCCGAGATCCGCGCCCGGCTCGCGGACCTGGGCTGAGCGCGTCGCCCGGACCGCCACCGCGGGGCCCCGACGGGGAGGGGTCGGTGGCCCCGCGGTCCGGTCGTCACCGCGGCGAGGGCAGGTGGGCGTGTCGCCCCCCGACGACCCGCCCACCACCGGGACCGGCTCCCCCCTCGGTCGGACCTCCGGTCCCGCGCCCACTGGGGGTCGCGGCGGTGCACGGGACCACTGTGCGCGAAGGGCCTCACAGTCGGCTCACGGCCTGCTCACCACGCGCGCGAATCTCCGGCGACGGCGGACGGCGAGTCCGGTACACATGCGGCGTCGGGGGTGAGCTGGAGCGGAGGGGTGCCCGGATGACGGCGAACGTCCGGTTCAACGTGCTCGGACCGCTGGACGTGCGGTTGGGCGAACGGCCCGTGCCGGTGCCGGCGGGTCGCGCCCGCGTGCTGCTGGCGACGTTGCTGCTGCGCGCGAACCGGCCGGTGGCCGTGGACGAGCTGGTCGAGCGGCTGTGGGACGGCTCGGCGCCGAACCCGCGGCGGGCCAGGGCGACCCTGCAGATGGCGGTGACGCGGCTGCGGCAGGCGTTGGGCGAGGCGAACGTGGTGCGCACGGCCGCGAACGGCTACCTGGCCGACGTGCCGCCCGGCGCGCTGGACCTGCACCGGTTCCGCGAGCTGGCGGCGGCGGGCGAGTACGCGGCGGCGCTGGACCTGTGGCGCGGCGAGCCGCTGTCGGACGTGCCGTCGCCGCTGCTGCACGCCGAGGACGTCGCGCCTCTGCTGGAGGAGCACCTGGTGGTGCTGGAACGGCGGATCGAGGCCGACCTGGCGGCGGGTGCGGCGCGGGAGGTGGTCGCGCCGCTGCGGTCGCTGACCCGCGCGCACCCGTTGCGGGAGCGGTTCTGGGGTCAGCTGGTGCTGGCGCTGTCCCGGCTGGGGCGGCGGGACGAGGCGCTGGCCGCCTACGAGGAGCTGCGGGCACGGCTCGCCGACGAGCTGGGCGTGGACCCGGGGCCGAACCTGCGGCGGCTGCACCGCGACCTGGTGGGCGCGCGGCCCGTGCCGCGGCAGTTGCCCCGGCGCGCCGGGATGTTCGTGGGCCGGGACGCGGAGCTGCGCGAGCTGGACGGCCTGCTGGGCGCCGACGCGGGCACGGTGGTGATCTCCGCGATCGGCGGCACGGCGGGCATCGGCAAGACGACGCTCGCGCTGCACTGGGCGAACCGGGTGGCCGACCGGTTCCCCGACGGGCAGCTGTACGTGGACCTGCGCGGGTTCCACCCGGTGGCCGAGCCGGTGCCGCCGGACGAGGCGATCTTCGGCTTCCTGGAGGCGCTGGGCGTGCCCGCGGACCGGGTGCCGGTCGACCTGGACGCCCGCGCGGCGCTCTACCGGACCGTGCTGGCCGACCGCCGGGTGCTGGTGCTGCTGGACAACGCGCGCGACAGCGACCAGGTGCGGCCGCTGCTGCCCGGCGGCGCGCTGTCGCTGGTGCTGGTCACCAGCCGTCACGACCTGAGCGGCCTGGTCGTGCGCGAGGGCGCGGTGCCGCTGCCGCTGGGCCTGCTCGCCGAGGCGGACGCGCGGGCGTTGCTGGAGCGGCAGGTCGGCGCGCGTCGGGCGCAGGCCGAGCCGGAGGCGGTCGCCGCGCTGCTGGCGCACTGCGGCGGGCTGCCGCTCGCGCTGTCCATCCTCGCCGCCCGTGCCGCGGCGGACGCCTCGCTGCCGCTGAGCGCACTGGCGGCCGAGCTCGCCGACGCGCGCACGAGGCTCGCGGCGCTGGACGCGGGCGGACCGACGACCGACCTGCGTGCCGTGCTGTCCTGGTCGCACGGCCAGTTGAGCCCGACGGCCGCGCTGGTGTTCCGGATGCTGGGGCTGCACCCCGGCTCGAACCGGACCACGGAGGCGATCGCGAGCATGGCCGCCCTGCCGGTGGCGCGGACCCGGGAGGCGTTGCGCGAGCTGGTGCGGTCGCGGCTGCTGTCGCAGCCCTCGCCGGGACGGGTCCTCTCGCACGACCTGGTCTGCCTGTACGCGTCCGACCAGGCGCGCGAGCACCACACCGAGGCCGAGCGGCGCGCCGTGCTGCGCCGCCTGCTCGACCACTACCTGCACACCGCCGACCGGGCCGACCGGCTGCTCTACCCGCAGCGCGACCCGCTCGACCTCGACCCGGCCGACGACGCGGTGGTGCTGACCCCGCTCGCCGACCACCGGGAGGCGCTGGCCTGGTTCGAGATCGAGCACCAGGTGCTGGTGGCGCTCGTGGAGCGGGCCCACGAACAGGGTTTCCCCGCGCACGCGTGGCGGCTCGCGTGGACCTGCGCCACCTACTTCCAGCGGCGCGGCCACTGGCGCGACCAGTTGGCCACGCAGTTGATAGCGCTCGCGTGCGGTGAACGGCTCGGCGACCTCGACGCGCAGGTCCGGGCGCACCGCAACATCGGCCTGATGCGGGTCAAGCTCGGCGAGCTGGACGTGGCCGCCGAGCACTACCGCCGTGCGCTGGAGCTGGCCGCCGAGCTGGGCGACGCGTTCGGCCGGGCCCGCGCGCACCGCGGCCTGGCGGCGGTGTTCGAGCGGCAGGGCCGCTACGCCGACTCGTTGCGGGAGTGCCGCAGCGCGTTGGAGCTGTTCCGCGAAACCGGCGACCCGGCCACGGTGGCGGGCGCGTTGAACGCGGTCGGCTGGTTCCACAGCCTGCTGGGCGACCACGACGCCGCGCTGCGGCACTGCGGCGAGGCGCTGGAGGTGTTCCGGGCGGTGGGCGACCGGTTCGGCCAGGCCAACGCGCTGGACAGCCTCGGGCACGCCCTGCACCACTCGGGGCGGCCGGCCGAGGCGGTCGAGCGGTTCCGGGCGGCGGTCGAGCTGTGGCGCGACACCGGCTCGCGCGACGAGGAGGCCAACACGCTGCGCCGGTTGGCGCAGGCCGAACGGGACCGCGGCGCGGTCGCCGACGCGGTGGCGGCGGCCCACGAGGCGTTGGCGATCTTCAGCGAGCTGGACCCGCCGGAGGCCGAGTCGCTGCGTGGCGAGATCAGCCGACTGTCGTCGTGAGGTCACGGCCCGTGATCGTTCGGTAGACTGCTCACCGTGCGAGGCGGGCCGGTGACGACGGAGTTCGGCGTGCTCGGGCCGCTCGAAGTCAGGCACGCGGGCCGCCCGGTCGCCGTCCCGGCGGGCAAGGCGCGGGTCCTGCTGGCCGCGTTGCTGCTGCGGGTGGGTGAGGTCGTCACCGCCGACGAGCTGGTCGAGCGGCTGTGGGACGGCGGCGCGCCCGACCCGGCCCGTGCCCGCGCCACGTTGCAGATGACCGTGACCAGGTTGCGGCGCGCGCTCGGACCCGCGAACGCGGTCCGCACCGCCGGTGGCGGCTACCTCGCCGACGTGCGCGCCGAGGCGCTGGACCTGAGCCGGTTCCGCGCCCTCGCCGACGCGGGCCGTTACGCGGAGGCGCTGGCGCTGTGGCGCGGTGCGCCGCTGTCGGACGTGCGGTCGGACGCGCTGCACCGGCTGGAGGTCGTGCCGCTGGAGGAGGAGCGGCTGTCGGTGCTGGCCCGGCGGGTCGACGCCGACCTGGCCGCCGGCGCGGCGCACGAGCTGGTCGCGGAGCTGCGCTCGCTGACCCGCGCGCACCCGTTGCGGGAACGGTTCTTGGTGCAGTTGATGCTGGCGCTGTACCGGTCCGATCGGCAGGCGGAGGCGTTGGCCGCCTACCGCGCGGCACGGGAGGTGCTCGCCGCCGAGCTGGGCGTCGAGCCGGGCCGGGAGTTGCGGGAGCTGCACGAGCGGATCCTCGTGGCACCGCCGGGCCTGGCGCCGGCGCGGTCGGTCGTGCCGCACCTGCTGCCCTCGCGCGGCCCGCACTTCGTGGGCCGTGAGGCGGCGTTGGCCGAGCTGTCGGCGTGCGCGCGGGCCGGGCCGGGCGTCGTGGTGGTCGACGGCATGGCGGGCATCGGGAAGACGGCGCTGGCCGTGCACTGGGCGAACCTGGCCGCGGAGGCGTTCACCGGCGGTCGGCTGTACGTGAACCTGCGCGGGTTCGACGCGTCGGCCGAGCCGGTGGAGCCGGACGAGGTGGTCCGGGGTTTCCTGGACGCGTTCGAGGTGCCGCCGGCACGGGTGCCGCCGACGTCGCGGGCGCAGGTGGCGTTGTTCCGCCGCACGGTGGCGGGCCGCAAGCTGCTGGTCGTGCTGGACAACGCCCGTGACGCCGAGCAGGTGCGGCCCCTGGTGCCCGAGGGCGCGTTCGTGGTGGTCACCAGCCGCCACCGGCTCACCGGCCTGGCCGCCCGGTCGATCACGCTGGACCCGCTCGACGACGCGCGGTCGCGCGAGCTGCTGGACCGCAGGCTCGGGCCGGAGCGGGTGGCGGGGCAGGGGGCCGCGACCGCGGCGCTGGTGGAGCTGTGCGCGGGGCTGCCGCTGGCGCTGGCGGTGGTGGCGGCGCGGGCCGCGGTCAACCCGCACTTCACGTTGGCGCACGTCGCCGACGAGCTGGCCGACGAGCAGGACCTGTTGGGGCACTTGGGTGCGGGCGAGGAGGACGCTCGCCTGTGGACGGTGTTCTCGTGGTCCTACCGGCTGCTGGGTCCGGCGGCGGCGCGGGTGTTCCGGCTGCTGGGTCGCCACCCGGTGCCGACCGCGTCGGTGTCGGCCGCGGCGGCGGTGGCGGGGCTGCCGGTGCCCGACGCGGCGGCCGCGATCGCGGAGCTGGTCGACGCGCACCTGCTGGCCGAGCACGCGCCCGGCCGGTACTCGGCCCACCCGCTGCTGCGGCGTTACGCGGCGGAGCTGTCCGCGACCGAGGACGACGACGCCGACCACGCCGTCGCGCGGGCCCTCACCTGGTACGCCCACACCGCGGCCAACGCCGTGCGGTGGCTGCCCGACCAGGTCGCCGAGGACCTGCCCGCGCGGGACTGCGTGCGGCCGGACGAGTTCGCCTCGGCCGCGGAGGCGTCCGCGTGGCTGGAGTCCGAGTGGGACGGTTTCGCCCGGCTGGTCCGCGCCGCGACGCGATAGCCGCCCGGCGACGACGTCCGGACGGCCGCCGGGGGTGCGGCGGTCGGGCTGCCCCGCGTCGGCGGACCGGTGGGGCGAGCCGCTCGTCTCGGTAAGCTGGCGCGGCAAGGAGGGCCATGACGACCAGGCTCGACGTCCCCGGCCCGCTCGAGGTGTGGCACGGCGGCGAGCGGATCGCGGTGCCGGCCGGGCCCGCCTGTCGCCGGCGATCCTGCCGCCGCACGCCATCCGCCCGGTGCCGGCCGACGAGCTGGTTCGCGCTGCGTGCCGCCGCCGAGAGCGGTTGCCGGCTCGGCGAGGTGCACGCGCTGGTCGGCGTGGCCGCGGCGGACCCTGGCGACGCGGCGGCGCCGTGGACCGTCGACCGCGCCGTGGAGCCGGTCTCGACCATGGGCGCGCGGATGGTCGGCGCGCGAGCACTGGCGGTGTCGGCCGAGGTGCGCCGGGTGCACGGTGACGAGGCGGCGGCGCGGTCGGCGGCCGAGGCGGCGTTGGCGGTGCGGCGGCACGGCTACCGGTCCGACGAGGCCAGGACGTTGCCGGTGCTCGGCCGGCTCGCCGACGGCCGACGTGGCACGGGAGCTGCTCTGGTGCGCGTGAGGGGTGGGTGGGCGTGACGGTGCCGCGGTTCGCCGTCCTCGGTCCGCTGGAGGTGTGGCACGGGGACGTGGCCGTGCCGGTACCCGCCGGTCGGGCCAGGTTGTTGTTGGCGCTGCTGTTGTTGCGCGCGAACCGGCCGGTGCCGGTGGACGAGCTGGTGGACCGGTTGTGGGACGGCGACGCGCCGAACCGGGATCGCGCCAGGGCCACGTTGCACATGGTGGTGCGGCGGCTGAGGCAGGCGTTGGGCGAGGCGAACGTGGTGCGCACGACCACGAACGGCTACCTGGCCGAGGTCGCGCCGGGCGCGCTGGACGTGGACCGGTTCCGCGAGCTGGTGGCCGAGGGGCGCTTCGCCGAGGCGTTGGCGCTGTGGCGCGGCGACCCGTTGTCCGACGTGCGGTCGGACGTGCTGCACGCCGAGGACGTGGCGCCGCTGCTGGAGGAGCGGCTGACCGCGCTGGAACGGCGGATCGACGCCGACCTGGACGCGGGCCGCGCGGGTGAGCTGGTCGTCGAGCTGCGCGCGTTGACCGCGCGGCACCCGTTGCGGGAGAGGTTCTCAGGTCAGCTCATGCTGGCGCTGGCCCGCTCCGACCAGCGGGCCGAGGCGCTGGCGACCTACCACGCGTTGCGCACCAGGCTGGTCGAGGAGCTGGGCGTCGACCCGGCGCCGCGGTTGCAGGAGCTGTACCAGCGGATCCTGACCTCCGAGCAGACCGCGTCGGCCGGGTCCACCGTGCCCGTGCCGCGGCAACTGCCCGTGCGCACCCGGTTCTTCGTGGGCCGGGGCCGCGAGCTGGCCGCGTTGGCGGAGCTGGTCGACTCGGCGTCGGGGAGCGGTGGCGGCGGGGCCGTGGTGATCTCCGCGGTCGACGGCGCGGCCGGCATCGGCAAGACGGCGTTGGCGTTGCACTGGGCGGCCCGGCACGGCGACCGGTTCCCGGACGGGCAGCTCTACGTCGACCTGCGCGGGTTCGACCCGAGCGGCGCGCCGGTGGACCCCGGTGAGGCGTTGCGGGGTTTCCTCGGCGCGCTGGGCGTGGCGCGGGAGCGGATGCCGTCGACGCAGGACGAGCTGATCGGCCTGTACCGCAGCTCGACCGCGGACCGGCGGGTGCTCGTGGTGCTGGACAACGCGGGCGACAGCGAGCAGGTCCGGCCGCTGCTGCCCAGCGGTCCGGGCTGCGTCGCGGTGGTGACCAGCCGCCGCCGGCTGGACGGGCTGATCGTGCGCGAAGGTGCCCGGCCGCTGGCGCTGGGCGTGCTGGCCGACGCCGACGCGTTCGCGCTGCTGGAGCGGCAGCTCGGCGCGGACCGGGTCGCGGCCGAGCCGGGGGCCGCGCGGGACGTGGTGGCGCACTGCGCCGGCCTGCCGCTGGCGTTGGCGGTGGTCGCCGCGCGGGCCGCGGCGCACCCGGAGTTCCCGCTGGGCGCGCTGGCCGCCGAACTCGCCAACGAGCGCACCCGGCTGGACGCGCTCGACACCGGTGACGAGGCGGCCAGCGTCAAGGCCGTCATCTCGTGGTCGTGCGAGCGGCTCACCCCGGCCGCCCGCCGGCTGTTCGAGCTGCTGGGCCTGCACCCCGGCCCCGAGGTGACGGTGCCGGCCGCGGCGAGCCTGGCGGGCGTCGCGGTGCGCGAGGCGCGGGCCTGCCTGCGCGAGCTGAGCGCGGTGAACCTGCTGGTCGAGCACCGACCGAGCCGCTTCTCCCTGCACGACCTCGTGCACGCCTACGCCCGCGAGGTCGTCGTCGAGCGCGTCGACGGACCCGCCCGCCGCGCCGCCGTCCACCGCCTGCTCGACCACTACCTGCACTCGGTGCGGGAGGTCGAGTCCGTGCGCGCCCCCTACCGCGACACCGAGGTACCGCTCGACCCACGCCTGCCGGACGTGGTCGTCGCCGGGGCCGCCGACCGCGACGACGCGCTGGCCTGGCTGGAGCTGGAGAAGGCCACGGTGTTCGGCATGGTGGAGCACGCGTCCCGGCACGGCTTCGACGGCCACACCTGGCGGCTCACCGCGTGGCTGACGTCGTTCTGCGGTCGGCGCGGGTACTGGCAGGAGGCGTTGCGGTGCCACCGGGCGGCCCTCGACTCGGCGCGCCGGCTCGGCGACGAGGTGGCGCTGATGACCGCGCACCGGGGGCTGGGCCGCATCCACGTCGTGCTGGGGGACTTCGAGGAGGCGGAGTCGCACTTCGAGCGGGCGCTGGCCTCGGCGCGTGCCACCGGCGACCGGCGCGGCCAGGCCAACCTCCACGGCGACCTCGGCGTCCTGCACGAGGACGACGGCAAGCACGTCGAGGCGCTCAGCCACGCGCGGCAGGCGTTGGAGATCGCCGACGAGCTGGGTGACGCCGTGCTGTACCGCCGCACGCTCAACGCGGTCGGCTGGCTGCACGCCCTGCTGGGCGACCACCGCACCGCGCTGGACCACTGCCTGCGGGCGTTGGCGCTGCACCGCGACACCGGCGACGTGTCGGGCGAGGCGGTCATCTGGGACAGCCTGGGCTACATCCACCACCACCTCGGCAACCTCGCCGACGCGGTGCGCAGCTACGACATCGCCCTGACGATGTACCGGTCCATCGGCGACCGCTACGAGGAGGCCCTGACGCTGGACCGGCTGGGCGACACCCTCACCGCCTCGGGCGACCGCGACGCGGCGCTGCGGGTGTGGTCGGAGGCGGTGTCCGTGCTGGACGACCTCGGCCACGCCGCCGCCGACCGCGTCCGGGCCAAGGCGGTGGAGCTGCCGTGACGGGGCGGCGGCGCACCGTCGGTCCGGTGGGGTATGCATATGCAGGCCCGCCCCGGCCGACGAGGGGATGACGGATGAGCTTGCACGTGGCGGTGGACTTCGGCACGTCCAGCACTTGCGTCGCCCTGTCGCGGCACGGCGGGGAACCGCAGGTCGTCGTGGTCGACGGCCAGCCGATCGTGCCCTCCGCGGTGTTCGCGGCGGCCGACGGCACGCTGTTCGTCGGGCAGGAGGCCGAGCGCCAGGCGGCGGTGGACCCGTCCCGCTACGAGCCGCACCCCAAGCGCCGCATCGACGAGGGCGAGCTGCTGCTCGGCACGAGCGTGCTGCCGGTCGTCGACGTGGTGCGCGCCGTGCTGACCAGGGCCGTGGACGAGGCGCGGCGCGTGGCCGGCGGCGCTCGGGTCGACCTGCTCGTGCTCACCCACCCGGCCGACTGGGGTGCGATCCGCACCAGGGTGCTGTTGCGGGCCGCACGGGGCCTGGGCCAGGAGGTCCGGCTGGTCCCGGAGCCGGTCGCGGCGGCGGTGTTCCACTCGGCGACCCACGCCATCCCGGACGGCGCGGCGCTGGCCGTGCTCGACCTCGGCGGCGGCACGGTCGACGCCAGCGTGGTGGCCCGCCAGGGCGGCACGTTCCGGGTGCTGGCCACCAAGGGCGACCCGGGCTTCGGCGGCGCGGACGTCGACCAGGCGCTGCTGGAGCACATCGGCTCGCTGGTCTCGCCCGGCGAACCGCAGGCGTGGCGGCAGCTCGTGGAGGGCCGGGAGCTGGCCGACCGCCGCAAGCGCCGGGTGCTGCGCCAGGACGTGCGCGGCGCGAAGGAGACGCTGTCCCGGCACGCCTACACCGACGTGCCCATGCCGCCGCCGTTCCCGGACGCCCACGTCACCCGGACCGACCTGGAACGGCTGATCAGCACCCCGCTCACCCGGGCCGCCGCGCTGGTGGCGGGCGCGGTGGCCGACGCGGGCCTGGACCCGCGGGGCCTCGCCGGCGTGTTCCTGGTCGGCGGGTCCAGCCGCATCCCGCTGGTGGCGCGCCTGGTGCTGGAGCAGTCGGGCGTGGTGCCCACGAGCATCGACCAGCCGGAGACCGTGGTGGCGCGGGGCGCGTTGCGGGCGGTCAGCGTGGACCCGTTGCGCACCGGCGCGCTGCCCGCCGGCCAGGGCGACGTCACCCGGAAGATCACCGACAACCAGACCCGCAAGATCACCCGGCGGATCACGCCACCCTCGCCGCCCACCGGTTTCCCGCAGCCGTCCTACTACCCGCCGCCCGTGCCCCCGCCCGTGCCGCCGCGCCGCAGCCGCGTGCCGCTGCTCGTGACGGCCGTCGTCGTGGTGGTCGCCGTCATCGGCGCGTCCGTGGCGTACGCGTTGAGCAGGGACGACGACATCGACGGCGGGCCGACCACGCCCGCCACGAGCTCGTCCGCCGCGGAGGGCAAGACCATCGCGCAGTACGACTACAGCTTCGTCGCGCCGAGCGGCTGGCAGCAGACCGGCGGCCAGGTCGAGACCCGCAAGGTGCTGCTCAAACCGGAGTCGCCCGGCTCCGAGCTGGACGTCATCGCGGTGGAGGAGCGGCTGCTCAACTACAACGCCACGCAGGACCGGGGACGGGCCGAGGGCGAGCTGCGCGGCCAGTACGACCAGCGCGAGAACGTGTCCGATTTCGACCCTTCCGCGGACTTCGCCGCCAAGGATGTCGTTTACTACCGGGAACAGGCGGGGTCGGCCGTCATCGACTGGTACGTGCTGTTCCAGGACGACGTCCAGGTCAGCGTCGGGTGCCAGTACCCGCAGGACGGGCGCGAGCGGGTCCGTCCCGCGTGCGAGCAGGTGGTCGGCACGCTGACCGTGACCAAGTGAGCAGTGGGGACTGTGATGACCGGCATCCCGGAGGTCTTCGCCCGGTTCCGCGCCGACCTCGACGCGGCGGTGACCAGGGGCAGGCGCGCGGCGGCCGCCGCGGGCGAGAAGGGCGCGGCCCAGCGCGAGCGCAACCGGCAGCTCGCCGAGCGGGCCAGGGCCCGGCAGGTCCGGCCCGACGCGCACGCGCCCACGTCGCCGGACGTGCAGCGGGTCGCCACCGGGTTCCGGCAGCACCGCGGCCTGCCCGTGGAGGAGTTGCCGCCGAGCGCCGAACTGCTCGCGCCGGAGAAATCGCGAGAGCAAACGGACGCGAATGCAAATTCGGTTCCGCCGCCTCCCGTGCTCGGTTCCCGCGCGGTGGCTGGCCCGAGCGGTCAACTTCCCCCCGAAAGGGGCGATGACGAGGACTTTTCGCAAGCGCGAATCCTCTACTGAGCGCGGTTGGGCACCGGCTGCGTTTACACCCGCAACGACTTCCGAAGAAGTCGGGACAGCGTGGAACCGGACATGGCAAGGTCTGCGTCGTAAGGGGCGTACCAAGCGAGAACGCCTGATCTCATCTACCAAGGGGGTCGCACCCAAATGGCCGGTTACGAGACTGGATCACAGGAGCTCTTCGATGCCGCCAAGGACATCGTGAGCACCAACAACAACGTGCAGGGCGTCCTGGGTCAGCTCGGCAACACGATCGACGGCCTGTCCAGCGCGTGGAGCGGTGGCGCCGCCCTCGCGTTCCAGAAGCTGATGGAGCGCTTCCGCGAGGACGCCGACAAGCTGCAGAAGGCCCTGCTCGACATCGCCGACCAGATGGACGGCAGCGCGCAGACCTACGTCCAGCAGGAAGAGGAGCAGGCGCAGGAGATGTCGGCGATCACCAACCGCCTCGGTGGCTGACGCTTCGCATTCGCGCCTCGTTTCCGTTCCTTTCGCTTTTCCTTCTCTTTCTGACTTCACCTCCAAGGGGAGACCATGGACACCAACCAGATCAAGGTCGACTTCGGCTCGCTGAGCAGCGCCGCCGGTGACATCACCAACCAGGCCGGCAAGATCCAGTCCGAGCTGGACAACCTGAAGCAGCGCCTCGCGCCCGTCATCGCCCAGTGGGGCGGTGGCGCGTCGGAGAACTACCAGGCCGCCCAGCGCGCGTGGGACGAGTCCGCCGCCGGCCTCCAGCAGGTGCTGGCCCAGATCGGTACGGCCGTGCAGTCGGCGACCGACGCCTACCAGGCCGCGGAGTCGAAGAACGCCGCTCGCTGGTGACTCCGGTCACTTCCGCGTGACCCCCGCGTGGCCCCGGGAACCTCGAGGTTCCGGGGCCACGTGCGTGTTCAGAGCCGGTTCGGGGGCCCCGTTTTGACCCACGCCGACCCCACCCGGTATCTTCCTACGTTGTTGTGCGGTAACTGGTGCGCAGTATGCGTGCCGCGTGTTCTGGTCCTCTGCCCACCTGGGGTCTCTGGCCTGAGCAACCGCCGCAATGACCCCAGACGCAAGTGACGACGAGGTAGACCCGTGCGCACGTACAGCCCGAAGCCCGGCGAGGTGACCCGAACCTGGCACGTGATCGACGCCCAGGACGTGGTGCTCGGTCGGCTCGCCACCCAGGCCGCGACGCTGCTGCGCGGCAAGCACAAGCCGACTTACGCCCCCCACGTTGACACCGGTGACTTCGTCATCGTCATCAACGCGGACAAGGTGGCGTTGACCGGCAAGAAGCGTGATCAGGAGTTCGTGTACCGGCACTCCGGTTTTCCGGGCGGCCTGAGCCAGCGCTCGTTCGGCGAGGTGCTCGACACCCGCGCCGACCGGCTGGTCGAGAAGGCGATCAAGGGCATGCTGCCCAAGAACCGCCTCGGCCGCGCGATCGCGGGCAAGCTCAAGGTCTACACGGGCCCGAACCACCCGCACGCTGCGCAGCAGCCGCAGCCGTTCGAGATCAAGAAGGTCGCCCAGTGACCGAGCAGCAGACCGAGGACATCGACGTGACGACCCCTGAGGCCGAGTTCGACGCCGTCGAGACCGAAGCCGTCGAGGCGGAGGCCACGGAGGCGGAGGCCACCGAAGCCGACACCTTGGACGCCGAGGTCGAGGACACCGAGGTCGAGGCCGCGCCCGTCGTGCGGCACACCCTGAACGCGGGTGCGCACCACCTCGCGCAGACCGTCGGCCGGCGCAAGCAGGCCATCGTCCGCGTGCGGCTCCTCCCCGGCTCCGGCAAGTTCACCCTGAACGGGAAGTCCCTCGAGGACTACTTCCCGAACAAGGTGCACCAGCAGCTCATCCGCGAGCCCCTGGTGACGACCGAGAAGCCGGAGACGTTCGACGTCATCGCGAACCTGCGCGGCGGCGGCACCACCGGCCAGGCCGGTGCGCTGCGCCTCGCGATCGCGCGTGCGCTGATCGCCGTCGACTCCGAGGACCGCCCGGTGCTGAAGAAGGCCGGCTTCCTCACCCGTGACCCGCGGGTCAAGGAGCGGAAGAAGTACGGCCTCAAGAAGGCCCGCAAGGCGCCTCAGTACAGCAAGCGCTGACCTCCTTCCGGGGTTTCAGCGAGCACCATCCTGCGGGAGCAGCCAGTTCTTCGTCGAACTGCTGCTCCCGCAGTGTTTTCTCCCCCTTTTTGTTCTGCGTACATGGAGGACACGGCGATCATGGCTCGGCTGTTCGGCACTGACGGCGTACGCGGTCTCGCCAACGCGGACCTGACCCCGGAACTCGCGCTGTCCATCGCCGCCTCGGCGGCACGGGTGCTGGCCGAGCACGACCGCTCGCACCGGCCGGTCGCGGTGGTCGGCCGCGACCCGCGGGCCAGCGGCGAGATGTTGGAGGCCGCCGTGGTGGCCGGCCTCACCTCGGCGGGCGCGGACGTGCTGCGCGCGGGCGTGCTGCCCACCCCGGCGGTCGCCTACCTGGTGTCGGCGCTGGGCGCGGACGTCGGCGTGATGATCTCCGCCTCGCACAACCCGATGCCCGACAACGGCATCAAGCTGTTCGCCGCGGGCGGGCACAAGCTGCCCGACGCGGTCGAGGACGAGATCGAGCAGAAGCTGGGCGAGCGCGACCACCGCCCGACCGGCGCGGGCATCGGCCGCGTCCGCGACATCGAGGACGCCGAGGGCCAGTACGTGCAGCACCTGCTGAAGGTGACGCCGCACCGCCTGGACGGCCTGAAGGTCGTGGTGGACTGCGCGAACGGGGCCGCGTCCGTGGCCGCGCCGGACGCCTACCGCCGCGCGGGCGCCGAGGTCGTGGAGATCCACGCCGACCCCGACGGGCTCAACATCAACGACGACTGCGGCTCCAACCACGTGGCGAAGCTGCGTGCCGCGGTGGTCGAGCACGGCGCGGACCTGGGCATCGCGCACGACGGTGACGCCGACCGCTGCGTCGCGGTCGACGCCGACGGCAACGACCTCGACGGCGACCAGGTCATGGCGGTGCTCGCGCTGGGCATGAAGGAAGCCGGCGAGCTGACCGACAACACGCTGGTCGCGACCGTGATGAGCAACCTCGGCCTGCACCTGGCGATGCGCGAGCACGGCATCGACCTCAGGACCACCGCGGTCGGTGACCGCTACGTGCTGGAGGAGCTGCGCGCGGGCGGGTTCGCGCTGGGCGGCGAGCAGTCCGGGCACGTGATCCTCCCGGCGCACGCCACCACCGGCGACGGCCTGCTGACCGCGTTGCGGCTGATGGCGCGGATGGCCGAGACGGGCAAGCCGCTGGCCGAGCTGGCGAGCGTGATGCACCGGCTGCCGCAGGTGCTGATCAACGTCGTCGTCGGTGACAAGGCGGCGGTGGCCAAGGACGCCGCGGTCAGCGAGGCCGTCGCCGCCGTGGAGGCCGAGCTGGGCGACACCGGCCGGGTGCTGCTGCGCCCGTCCGGGACCGAGCAGCTGGTGCGGGTCATGGTCGAGGCGCCCACGCACGAACTGGCGGAGTCCGCCGCGCAGCGCCTCGCCGGTGTGGTTTCCTCGGTGCACTGACGCGCGAGTCGTTCGGGGGTTCGGGGATGGGCAACATCGGCTACTTCGAGATGGCGATCATCGCGCTGGTGGTGATCGCCGTCGTCGTGGGCATCGTGGTGCTGGTGAAGAAGAGCGGCGGCAAGCGCGCCGCCCAGCCCCACCACCCCGGCCAGGCGTACCCCGGTCAGCCCTACCCGGGCCAGCCTTACCCGGGCCAGCCGCACCCCGGCCAGCCCTACCCAGGTCAGCAGTTCCCCGGTCAGCCGCAGCCGGGTGGGCCCTACCCCGGTCAGCCGCAGCCGGGCGGGCCCTACCCCGGCCAGCCGCCGCAGGGCGGCCCGCAGCCTCCCCACGGCCACCAGCCGCCCCAGCCGCCGCCCGGTCCGCAGCAGCCACCGCGGTAGCGCGCGCCCCGGCGTTCACACCTGCAAGGAACGGCGCGAAATCGCCGCCGGGCGGCCCGCCGGGGTGCCACGATGGGAACCGCACACCGAAGCGTCGCGTCGAAAAGGGGCGAGTCGTCGAGTTGGGTCGTGGCCGTCGCGCCACGGAGGGGAGTGGAGCGCCGTGGCCGGTTACGGCACCAGCACCGAGGCGATGCAAAAAGCCTCGAAGGGCATTTCCGATGCGGCGAAGGAGACGGCCGACGGGTTGAAGGACGTCGGTCAGACCCAGACGATCGCCCGTGATTTCGGTGAAGCGCACCAGCAGCACTTCACGAGCTACAAAGCGGGCATCGACAACTTCGGCAAAGGCATCGCGAACATGACGAGCGTGCTCGGCGCATTCGCCGGGAAGATCGCTTCCGGCGCCACCACCTACGGTGACGTGGAATCCACGAACGCCGCCGACTTGGGGAGCCAGTACTGATGGCCGAGCCGAGCTGGAACGACGTCAAGGCCGTTCTCGACGACCCGAACGTGTCGGAGGACAAGAAGGCGGAGCTCATGCACGCCTACGTGTCCTCGACCGCGCCGTGGAACATCCCCGACGAGGCGAACACCTACAAGGACCGCTACGACACCTCCAGCCTGTGGGACTGGGGTGACAACGCCGGCGCCGACAACGGCCTGCAGAACCGCTACGACGAGGCCAAGGCCGAGGGCGAGTCCAACAGCTACAACAGCCGCGAGCAGACCAAGGCCGTCGAGGACGGCCGCCAGGACCTGGACGCCAAGCAGCCGCCGACCTCGTCCGGCTCGGGCGTGAAGCTGTCCGACGAGCTGTTCGACGCGGGCAAGGCCGGGCTGAAGGTGTTCGAGAAGTTCGAGGGCATCTGGAACAACCGGCCGGGCGACTGCATCGGCAACACCACGTCGATCAACTACGCCGAGCAGATCCAGAAGCCCTACGACGAGCAGCGCGGGATCAACTTCCACAAGCTGCTGATGGAAGCCGACGAGTTCAGCACCGCCAAGACCAAGATCGACGAGATGAAGTCGGACGTCGACGGTCAGCTCAAGGCCCTCTACGGCGAGTGGGAGGGCCAGGCGGCCACCAAGTCCCACGAGCACTACACCGGTGAGCTGTCGCCGAAGATCACCGAGCTGTCCGACGCGTTCGACGGCGCGGCCAAGCTGACCCGCACCGCGGTCCGGGGCGTGTACGAGCTGTGCAAGAGCAAGGCCGACGAGGTCCTGGGCATGTACCGGGAGCAGATCGGCCAGGCCGACACGTTCATGGCGGAGAAGGTCGTCTCGTTCGCGCGCGGCGAGGGCGACTACTCCAAGGACCGCGTGCTGGAGATCGCCGGCTGGGTCGACTCGAAGACCGGCAGCAACATCGCCGATCGGATCCACTCCGACGACTGCAGCCTGAACGACGAGAACCGCGACTACGCGATCAACCAGTGCAAGAAGTGGATCCGCGACTCGTTCAACCGCGAGTTCTGGCAGCTCTACGAGCAGTTCAAGACCTGCTGCACGGAGACCAAGTCCTCCGTCGACGCCCAGTGGGAGACCCTCGCCAACTACATGGCGGAGTTCGAGAACCCGTTCCCCGCGCCCGCCAGTGACAAGGGCGGCGACGACAAGGGCGGCGACGACAAGGGCGGCGACGGCAAGGGCGGCGACACCGGCGGTGGCACCGGGGGCGGTGGCGGCACCGGTGGTGGCACGGGCGGCGGCAGCGGTTCCGGCGGTGGCGGCGGCACGCCGTCCGTGCCGGAGATGCCCAAGCCCGAGAACCCCCTGGACAAGGACGGCGACGGCAAGCCGGACGACGTCAAGCTGCCCGGCGACACCGACGGCGACGGCAAGATCGACGACCTCGACGGCGACGGCAAGCCGGACGACCAGGCGGGCAAGCCCGACGGGTTGAAGGGCGAGGAGGAAGCGCCGGAGACCGTCACCATCAAGAGCGGCGACAACGAGATCAAGATCACCGAGCCGGACGAGAACGGCCACGTGCAGATCACCGTCGACACGCCGCAGAGCGAGCCGAAGACCTACGACGTCGACTTCAGCAACAACCCCGACGCGCTGAAGGCCCTGATGGGCCAGAACGGCGCGGCGGCGCTCGCGGGTGCGGTGGCGGGTGCGACGTCGACCACGGGCGCGGTGCCCGGCGCGACCGGCGGCACCCCCGGCTCGCCCGGCGTCGCGGTCGGTGCTCCGGGCGAGGGCGGCGCGAACGGCGCGATCCCGGTCGAGGCGGGTGCGGACGGCAAGGCGTTGATCGAGCTGGACGGCCTGGCCATCACCGCCGAGGTCGACCCGCTGACCGGTGAGATCAACCTCACCGTCGACAACGGCGACGGCACGCCCGAGCAGTACGGGGTGGAGTTCGGCGAGGACGACCCCGGCTCGGGCGCGACGCCGGGCATCCCGGGCCTGGACAACGCCGTGCCGCTGCCGGCCGACGTCACCACCATGCCCGCCCCGGCCGAACCCCTGATCGGCCAACCGGAACCCGCGGGCGCGGCGGTCGGTGGCTTCACCGAGCCGCGGCTCGCCGACCAGGGCTTCAGCGGCGGTTTCACGGAACCGCAGGCCGCCCCCGACCAGGGCTTCGCGGCCGGCTTCACCGAGCCGCAAGTGGCCCCCGACCAGGGCTTCGCCGCCGGCGGTTTCACCGAACCGCAGGTCGCCACGATGCCCGCGCCGGACAACTCGGGCTTCCCGGGCAGCGTCGCCGCGGCCCCGATCAGCGGCGGCTTCACCGAGCCCTCGGCCTTCCAACCCCCGGCCGCGCCGCCGTTCCAGGGCTTCGCCGCGCCTGCGGCCGCGTTCGACGGCGGTTTCACCCAGTACAACACCGAGGGCACCACGTCGACGTCCGGCGCTTCCATCCTCGGCGGCGGCTCGGGCTTCAACGGCGCGGACTCCGTGCTGGGCGGTTCGCCGTCGTCGGGTTCGGACAACACGTGGAGCAGCCCGCCCGCCCACTCCGCCGACCAGGGCCTCGCGGCCGACACGAACGCGTCGCAGGCGGGCCAGGCCGGTTCGGCGACCCTGCCGTCCATGGGTGATGCCCAGGCGGCCGGGCAGCCCGGCGGTTCGGCGGTCGGTGGCGGCATGATGGGCGGCGGGATGATGGGCGGCGGCATGCCCGGCGGTGGTCAGCAGGGCGGTGGCGGCGACAGCGAGCGCAACAGCCCCGGGCAGTGGCGCACGACCGGGTCGCTGTTCGACGATGACGCCAGCCTCAGCCGCGTCCAGGGCGTGCTGGGTGAGGAGGGCCGATGAGCGTCGCGTCGGACAGGCTGGCCGTGGCGATGAGCCGCTTGGACCAGATCGCGCGGGAACACGCCGATCGGCGTGAGCTGCGGGAACGTCGTACCCGTGAGGCCAAGGAGCAGGCGAGCGACAGCTTCGCCAAGCAGGGCCAGGTGGCGCAGAAGATCGTCGAGCGGCTGGAGGAGGCCGAGAAGGCCCAGAAGGCCGCCGGCGGCTGGAACACCAAGGCGGCGACGGAGAAGAAGAGCGGCGAGTACAAGTTCGGCGCCGAGGACGACGACCCGACCTACGAAACCCCACCGCCGCTGCCCACGTCGTGGACACCGATCCCACCCCCGGTGCAACCCCCGACGGCCCCACCACCCCCACCACCGGCACCACGCCCGACCCCCCGCCGCCCGGCCCCGGTGGACGATGACGACGACTTCGGCGGCCAGAGCTGGCTGACCTGACGTTTCCCGGCCCCTCGACGTGTCCACCAACCCCGATCGGGTGAACATCGCCCGACAATGTACGGAAACACCGTTACCGTACCTCGGTTGAAACAGAGACCGGCGCCCACCAACCACCACCGACGCCCACCACAGCGCCAAAGGTGCCAACGGGAGCCACCACAGGACACGACGAGGGGCCGGAGACCTCACCCATGCCACCACCCACCCCAACCCCGACCCCACCCACCGCCACCCCCGTCCCGCACCACCGGACCTGTGCCCGGTCGCGGAGCCGGACCGGTGCCAGGTTCAGCGGCCGGGCCTCAGCGGACCGGCCAGGCGCCTGGGCCCGGCCCCAGCGGACCGGCCAGGGGCCCTCGGCCCGGGACCAGCGGCCTCAGCCCGAGACCAGGGGCCTCAGCGCGAGACCAGCGGCCCGCGTTGGTAGGTCAGCACCGCGCCCTTGACGTCGCCGTCCAGCAGCGCGTCCCACTGCTTCTCGCCCTTGAGGATCCGCAGCAGGAACGCCGTCATCAGCGCCCGTGCCAGCTTCTGCGCCGCCCGCTCGCCCTTGCCGTCGAGCAGCAGCTCGCTCCAGTGCCGCCCCTCCGCGAACCCCAGGTGGCTGGCCTTCGGCAACGACCGCAGCTGCACCGGCCCCTGCCACGCCTCGGCGATCGCCTCCGCGTGCCCGACCGGCGGCGCGATGCGGTCCTCCCCGCCGGCCAGGTGCAGCCCCGGCACGGTCACCCGGCGGGCCGCGTCGAGCGCCGACGGCCGGGTCTCGGATGCGGCGAACGTCACGACCGCCCGCACGCGCGGGTCGTCCGCGGCGGCCAGCACGGCCGCGCCGCCGCCCATCGAGTGACCCGCCACCGCCAGCCGTGACGCGTCCACGCTGATCCCGCCGTCACCCAGCCGCACGCCGGTGCACACGTCCAGCGTCGTCCGCAGGTTCCCGGCCAGCAGCCGCGACGACATCAGCGGCCCGCGCTGGGTTCCCGGCGCGGCGGCCACGAAGCCCCACGACGCCAGGTGCCGCAGCAGCGCCCGGTAGCGGTTGACCGGTTGCAACCAGCCGTGGCCGAAGGCGACCGCGGGCAGTCCCAACCCGGCCGCGGGCGTGTAGACCAGGCCCGGAAGTCCGACCAACGCCAGGTCGCCGCGCAGCACGGGGTGCTCACCGGGCCTGCTGAGCTGGTCGAGCACCTGCTTCGCCGAGTAGCCGCTCACCACGCGAACGGTAGTCGATCGTGGTGATGGCGCGCACGCTCCGATTGGTCTACACCAATTCGCTCGTTGACCTGCGCAAACGCGGCAAAGCGGCCCGTTCGAAGGATGGCCCTGGTCTAGTTACGCTGTGCGGCGTGTGCGGAATCGTGGGATATGTGGGACACAGGTCGGCGCTGGACGTCGTGCTCGACGGGTTGCGGCGGCTGGAGTACCGGGGCTACGACTCGGCGGGCGTCGCCGTCCTCGACGGTGACGGCGGCCTGGCCGTCGAACGCAAGGCCGGTCGCCTGACGAACCTGGAGGCCCGCCTGGACGAGGTCGGCCGCGACGCGTTCACCGGCACCGCCGGCATGGGCCACACCCGCTGGGCCACCCACGGCGCGCCGATCGACCGCAACTCCCACCCGCACTGCGACGTCACGGGCCGCGTCGCCGTCGTCCACAACGGCATCATCGAGAACTTCGCCGCCCTGCGCGCCGAGCTCGAGGCCGTCGGCGTGGAGATGGCCAGCGACACCGACACCGAGACCACCGCGCACCTCATCGCCCGCGCGTACGACGAGGGCGACACCAAGGGTGACCTGGAGGCCAGCGTCCGCACGGTGGTCCGCCGCCTCGAAGGCGCGTTCACCCTCGTCGTCACCCACGCGGATCACCCGGACGTGGTTATCGCCGCCCGTCGTTCGTCACCGCTGGTAGTGGGCGTGGGCGAGGGGGAGACGTTCGTCGCCAGCGACGTGTCCGCGTTCATCGAGCACACCCGCGAGGCCGTCGAGCTGGGCCAGGACCAGCTCGTGGTGATCGACCGCGACGGCTACCGCGTCACCGACTTCGACGGCGCGGACGCGCAGGCCAAGCCGTTCACGGTGAACTGGGACCTGTCGGCCGCCGAGAAGGGCGGCCACGAGTACTTCATGCTCAAGGAGATCGAGGAGCAGCCGGAAGCGCTGGCCAACACGCTGCGCGGGCACTTCCGCGACGGCCGGGTCGTGCTGGACGAGCAGCGCCTGTCCGACCAGGACCTGCGTGACGTGGACAAGGTGTTCGTGGTGGCCTGCGGTTCGGCCTACCACTCGGGCCTGGTCGCCAAGTACGCCATCGAGCACTGGACGCGGCTGCCCGTCGAGGTCGAGCTGGCCAGCGAGTTCCGCTACCGCGACCCGGTGCTGGACCGCGACACGCTCGTCGTCGCCGTGTCCCAGTCGGGTGAAACCGCTGACACTTTGGAGGCCGTCCGGCACGCACGGTCGCAGAAGGCCCGGGTGCTGGCGGTGTGCAACACCAACGGCGCGCAGATCCCGCGCGAGTCCGACGCCGTGCTCTACACGCACGCGGGCCCGGAGATCGGCGTCGCGTCGACCAAGGCGTTCCTCGCCCAGATCGCGGCGAACTACCTGGTGGGCCTGGCCCTGGCACAGGCGCGCGGCACGAAGTACCCCGACGAGGTGGCGCGGGAGTTCCACCAGCTGGAGGCCATGCCGGACGCCGTGCAGAAGGTGCTCGGCACCGTCGAGCAGGTCCGCGCGCTGGGCCGTGAGCTGGCCGACTCGAAGGCGGTGCTGTTCCTCGGTCGGCACGTCGGCTACCCGGTGGCGCTCGAAGGCGCGTTGAAGCTCAAGGAGCTGGCCTACATGCACGCCGAGGGCTTCGCGGCGGGCGAGCTGAAGCACGGCCCGATCGCGTTGATCGAAGAGGACCTGCCGGTGGTCGTGGTGATGCCGTCGCCGAAGGGCCGGGCGGTGCTGCACTCGAAGCTGGTGTCGAACATCTCCGAGATCCAGGCACGGGGTGCGCGCACGATCGTGATCGCTGAGGAGGGTGACGAGACGGTTCGCCCGTTCGCGGATCACCTGATCGAGATCCCGGCGGTGTCGACGCTGTTGCAGCCGTTGATCTCCACGGTGCCGTTGCAGGTGCTGGCCGCGGAGATCGCGCGCAGCCGCGGTTACGACGTGGACAAGCCGCGCAACCTCGCCAAGTCCGTCACGGTCGAGTAGGGCAGGCTTGGCCCCATGCGGGGTCTGTGGACGACGGATCGGGTCAGGGCGGCGGAAGAACGCGTCATGGCGGTCGTGCCGGCCGGCGCGCTGATGCGCCGGGCGGCGTTCGGCGTGGCGGTTGTCGCGGCGGAGCTGCTCGCGGGCAAGCGGCGGGTCGGCCTGCTCGTCGGCGCGGGCAACAACGGTGGCGACGCGCTCTGGGCGGGCTACTACCTGCGCAAGCGGGGCGTCGCCGTCTCCGCCGTCCTACTGACACCCGATCGTGTGCACGGCGAGGGCTTGGCCGCGTTCCGTCGCGTCGGCGGCCGGGTGGTGGACCGGCTGGTCGACGTGGACCTGGTGATCGACGGCATCGTGGGCCTGTCCGCGCGCGGCCCGTTGCGCCCGGACGCCGCCGAGCACGTCGCGCACCTCGACGCGCCCGTGCTGTCGGTCGACCTGCCCAGCGGCATCGACCCCGACACCGGCGCGACCTCCGGGCCGGCCGTGCGCGCGCACACCACCGTGACGTTCGGCTGCCTCAAGCCCGTGCACGCGCTCGCCGACTGCGGTGACGTGCGGCTGGTCGACATCGGGCTGGGCGACGAGCTGCACGGCCCGGACCTGGTCGAGCTGGACGTCACCGACGTCGGCGCGGCGTGGCCGGTGCCGGGCCCCGAGGACGACAAGTACACGCAGGGCGTCACGGGCGTCGCGGCCGGTTCGGCGACGTACCCCGGCGCGGCGGTGCTGGCGACCGGTGCGGCGTTGCTGTCGACGTCCGGCCTGGTCAGGTACGCGGGTGCGGCGGCCGAGGACGTCCGGGCGCGGTGGCCGGAGGCGATCTGCACGGGTTCGATCACGGACGCGGGCCGGGTGCAGGCGTGGGTCGTCGGGCCGGGGCTGGGCACCGGGCTCGGCGCGGAGGCGGTGCTGCGCACGGTCTTCGAGGCCGGCGTCCCGGTCTGCGCGGACGCCGACGCGATCACCATGCTGGCCAACAACCCCGACCTGTGGGACGCCCGCGACCCCGACACCCCCCTCGTGCTGACCCCGCACGACCGCGAGTACGAACGGCTCGCCGGACCGGTCGGCCCTGATCGGGTGACGGCCGCGCGGAAGGCCGCGGAGCGTTACAACGCGGTCGTGCTGCTGAAGGGGCACGCCACCGTGATCGCCGGCCCGGACGGCCGCGTGCTGGTCAACCGCGCCCGCACGTCGTGGGCCGCGACGGCGGGCTCCGGCGACGTGCTGTCGGGCGTCCTGGGCTCGCTGCTGGCCGCCGGTCTCGACCCGGTCCTGGCCGCGGGCTGCGCCGCCAAGGTCCACGTGCTGGCGGCGGAGCTGGCCGCCGACGGCGTGCCGATCCCGGCCACCTCGCTCCTGCGGTCGATCCCCGACGCGATCCGCACCGCCCGTGCCGAGCGCTGACGGTGCCGTGCGCCGACCGTTCCGAGCGTTGAACTCAGGGGTCCTGAACGTAGGACTTGCGGGACGTAGGGGCTGTGACCAGGTAGTTTGAGGGTATGCGCGTCGTCTTGGGACTCCCAGGGGAGCACCACTCTCACAGGGAGTCCCAGACGTGGCGACGATCGAGCCCCGCAAGCGCAAGGACGGCACCACCGCCTACCGCCTGAAGTGGCGTTTCGGGGGCAGGCGGGACGGCGCACTGCAGAGCATCACCTACGCCGAGCACGACGACGCCAAGAGCATGAAAGGCGCGATCGAGGCTCTGCGGCACCACGTGTACGACACCGACCCGCGCGTGATCTCGTTCGAGCTGGTCACTGGGCAGAAACCGACCGCCTACACGGCCCCGACGTTCGGTGAGATCGCGGAGAAGTACGTCACCACCCGGACCCGCGCCAAGGCCACCACGAAGGATCTCTACCGGCGGACGCTCAGGAACCGTGCGGGTGCGCTGTTGGCCCGGCCGGTCGAGAGCATCACCGATGACGACGTGAGTGCTCTGCTGTCGGGCATCACCGACGCGGGCCAGTCGTCCGCGATGATCTACGACCTGTTGCGGGGCATCTTCCGCTACGCGGTGGTCAAGACCTCCCTTGCCGCCAACCCGATGAACGGGGTCGAGCCGCCCAAGCGGCGGCCCCGGACAGTGAACTTCCTCAGCTCCCGTGACGCGGGTTTGCTGCTGGACGGATGCCGGACCCTGCCCCATGTCGATGACGCGCTGGCGGACGTGGTGGACGTGATCCTCGGGACCGGTCTGCGGATCTCGGAAGCGCTCGGCCTGGTGGCCGGTGACGTGCACGTGGACGACGTGGACCGGGCGTGGATCGACGTGGCAATGCAGCTCACCCGGAAGACGTCCGGTAGCGCGGAGTCCCGGCGGGTGTCGTTGAAGACCGAGGCGTCACACCGCCGGGTGGCGCTGGACTCGTCCACGGCCCGTGTGCTGGCCCGGCTGGTCGCGGGCAAGGCCGCGGACGCCCCGGTGTTCGCCCACCCCGTCACGGGCGAGTGGTGGGGCCACCGGGTGTTCGGCAAGGCGTTCGAGCGGGCCCGCACGGCGGCCAAGCGGGCAGGGATGGTCAAGACGCCCCGGGTTCACGACCTGCGCCACACCCACGCCGGGTGGCTGCTCACCGACGGGGTTCCGCTGTTGGCGGTGTCGCGTCGTCTTGGGCACGAATCGATCGGGATCACGGCGGACTTTTAGGGGCACCTGTTGCCCGAGGGTGACGACGCGATCCGGGCCGTGCTGACCAACCGGCGGACCGCCCTGGTGGCCCCGGTTCGGCGTGTCCACGCGGTTGTGCCGGTGGACGCGGTAGCCGCCTAACGGCGCTGAGAACGCCGCAGAACCCACCACGGGGCCCCGGGAACGTCCGGGGCCCCGGGGACTTCACCCCGGATGTTGGACACGGGGTTATGCGGCGGGGGTCAGCGTAGCCGGTGTTGGTAGCAGGCTGTTCTCGTAGTCGATCGGGGATGTCTGGCCGAGGTGTGAATGGCGTCGTCGGGTGTTGTAGCGGTGTGCCCAGCCGAACACGGCCAGGCGTGCGTCCCCTGCGCTGCACCAATTCTGAGCGCCTTGGAGGGTTTCGCGTTTGAAGGAGGCGTTGAGACTCTCGGCGGCGGCGTTGTCCGCGGAGCTGCCCACCGCGTCCATCGACTGGGTCACCCCGGCGGCGCGACAGGCCTCGGCGAAGGATTTGGCGCCGTATTGGGCCCCGTGGTCGCTGTGGAACACCGCCCCGGCCAGGCTGCCCCGTGTCCGCTCGGCCGCGTGCAGGGCGTCGAGGACCAGGTCGACGCGCATGTGGTCGGCGACGGACCAGCCGACCAGGCGTCGCGAGCACAGATCCATCACCGTGGCCAGGTAGAGGAACGTGCCGTCGGCGATCGGCAGATAGGTGATGTCGCCGACGTAGCGGGTGTTGGGCGCCTCGGCGGTGAAGTCGCGTCCGAGCAGGTCCGGGGCCTTGACCGCGCTGGGGTCGGGGAGGGTGGTGCGGTGCCGGCGGCGCAACCGCACCCCGGCCAGCCCGATGCTGCGCATCACGCGGGCGACGCGCTTGTGGTTGACCACGTGCCCGGTGTCGTGCAGTTCGGCGGTGATCCGGGGGACGCCGTAGGTGCCGGCCGACTCGCGGTGGATGACCCGGACGCGGGCGGCCAGGCGCGCGTCGTCGGCTACGCGCGCGGCCCGATCGGGTTCGGTGGCCTTCCAGTGGTAGTAACTGGACCGGGCGATACCGATGACCTGGCACAACCGCTTCACGCCGTACCGGCGTCGGTTTTCGGAGACGAACCCGAAGCGGTTCACCAGCGCGTCTCCCCTGCGAAATACTTGGCCGCCTTGCGCAGGATGTCGCGTTCCTCCTCCAGCTCGCGGATCCGCTTGCGCAGCGCGGCGTTCTCGTCCTCCGTCGTGCCCGACGGCGGCGCGGTCGCGGGGGCGGCGGCGATGGGGGTTCCGGTGCGGCGTCCGTCGTCGAGCCGGATCCAGTTGCGCAGCGTCTCGTGGTTGACCCCGAGATCCTGGGCCACCGACTTGATCGTCGCGCCAGGGCGGGACCGGTAGAGCGCGACCGCCTCGGCCCGGAACTCCGGCGGGTAGTGCTTCATCACCATCTGAACGGGACTCCTGTCCACCCGGATCGCCAGGATCCAAGTGTGTCTGGTGTCCAACATTTAGGGTCAAGTCCCCCGTTCGCGTTGGGTGGCTAGTCCCAGCGCGGTTGCCCCTCGATGCCGTTCGGCCATCCACCCCCGTTGTGCATGAACTCGTGGGCCGCGCGGCGTGCGTCGGCCAGCGGGATTTCCGCGTCTGCAGGGAATTCGGTGTCCGAGCCGGTGAAGTAGTAGATGGGCGGTGGCTCGGTGGCGTACGGCCCCTTGCTGATCCAGCCGTCAGGTTTGTCCGGCCCGAAGTAGTAGAGGACTCCGCGCCCGGTCCTGGCATCCAAGCCCACGTCCAACAGCACGTGTCCGGGGTTGTCTGCGGTCAGCAGTTGGACGGTGGTGGGCATGTTCCACTCCACGACGGTGTCCAACACGGCGTCCAGCTCGGCCGGGGTGTGCACGATGGTGGGCCCTTCGGCGTTCCGGTCGAACCATGCTTCTAGCGCCACCACGGGCGGGCACCTCCTGTGTACCGCTTGCGGAACCGTTCGCCTTTTTCGTTCGTGCCGTGCACGGTGAGTGTGGCCCCTTCGGGGAGCAGGATCGGCACGAGGGTGTCGCAACCGAACCGCCCGACACACGGGACGTTGTTGATCACGACTGTGGCGTGCTGAATCCCCTCCTCGACCATGCGGGTTGCCAACTTGATCTCGACGTCTCCGGTCTTCGCGGAGGGACCGGGCAAGCCCATGTACTTGAGTCGGGCGTCGGCTGCCTTGGCGTGTTCATCCCGGCCGCTGACGATCGGCTCGGCGGTGCCATTCGGGCCGATCCATCGGCCGTGTGTTTTCTGGCCGGTGTTGCCCACGACGGGCGGCGGCAGTTCGCGCCGTAGTTCCTCGACCTTCTCCGGTTCGATCACGGGCGGGTCGGGTTCGGCCGGGCGGGCCGGGGGTGGCGTGGATGGCTGTTCTTCGGGTGGCCGTTGCGGTGACTGTGCGGGCTGTGGAGCGTTCGGGACCGGCGTTGGGGTGTTCTCACCCATGAGGGCGGTCAAGGCTGCCTGTGCCCGGTCCATGCCGGTACCGAGGATCTTCCACAAGTCGGTGATGCCGTCTTTCACTGCGGCGAACCGGGCCAGCGTCTGTTCCGTGTCCGACTCCAGGTCAACGGCCCCGCGCAGGTTCGCGGCCAACAGCTCGTGTGCCTCTTCGGCCAAGTCCTGAGCCTGCCCCAACGCGTCCCGACACTTCGACGCCTGATCGCACGCCTGGGACACGCGCTTGGCCACTTCCCCGATCGACGCCACCCGGTGCCCCTTCCCCGGCGGAGCGTCGCACAGGGGTCCGACAGTCACCACGACGACACCGGCCGTGACGACTTGCCCACTTGCCGAGGTCTGGGGAACGCGGGCAAGTCGCGTCACCCGACTTGCTCACGTGCGCAGGTGTGGCCCGGGTGAGCACGTGACACCAGCCGGGGTGGCTCGCTCGGCTCACTTGCTCAGTCCTCCCGAGCCCTGGCAAGTGAGCAAGTGAGCAAGTCGAGTCGATTCCCCGCATGACGGCCCTACCGACTTGCGGCCCCATTTGCCCTCGTTTCCTAGACCTTGGCAAGTGGGCAAGTGGGCAAGTCGTAACCCGGCCCATGAGCCGACTTGTCCACTTTGTCCCCGTTCCCTACGCCTTGGACAAGTGGCCAAGTGGCCAACCCACCGGGTGCGTTCACCGACAGTGGACGGCCCGGTGCGGCCAACCTTTCGCGTATCCCTGGACTACACCACGGAACGTGCTTAACGTGCGGGTAGTCCGATCCTCGCGGGGCCCAGGGGTCGGATAGGTACCCCCTGTCCAAATGTGGCCCCCATTAGAACCACATGGCCGCGCGTGGCCTTGACAACTACATACCAACTGAATAGCGAGAAGAACGAATGCCCATCACCACCCGATCGTTCGACGGTGAACTCGCCCCTCCCTACCTTGTCCAGCGCATCATCAACCAGGCGTTGACCGGGGCCTCGTTCACCCAGTCGTTGACTCCAATGCCCACGTCCACGGGCAAGGTCGTGTTCCCCCTGGCCTCCCCCACGGGCGCGGAATGGCTCAACGAGATGCAGCCCTATCCGCTGGCCAGCCTCAACGACGACACCTACACCGTGGCCGTGGCCAAGCTCGGGACCATCGTCCTGCTCAGCGAGGAATCCGTCTACGACACGGCCTTCCCCATCGCGGACCAGGTGGCAAACCTGTTGCGGGACACGGCAATGTCCAAGTTGGACACCGACCTTCTCAACGGGGACGGCCAGGGCACCACCCCGCGCGGCGTTCTCGGCGCGGCCACCACCGTCCCCGGCCCGTCGTGGATGGCCGGTATCGGCACGGCCGTGGGCGAGCTCGGCGCACAAGGGGCCACCGGTACCCGCGTCGCGTTCAACCCGGCCGACTACGCCACCGAGAACGCCCGTGTCAGCCCGGACGGCCGTCCGATCTGGGGCCCGGACGGCGTGGCCGGACAGTTCGGCCTCACCCCGGTCATGGTCCCGTCCATGCCCACGGGCAGGGCACTGGTCTACGACCACACCCGCATCTACTACATCCAGCGGGAATCGGAAATGCGTTTCCTCCGGGAGTGCTACGCCGAACAGGGCGCGATCGGTATCCGCGCGACCATGCGGGCCGCCATTGCCGCACCCGACGCCGCGAAGTCCATGCGCCTGGTCACGCTCACCACCATGCAGACCACGACCGCTAAGGCCAACTAGTCCCCACGGCCCTGGGGAGGTTACCCCTCCCCAGGGCATTCCCATACCGGATCGTCATTGCACCGCAGACCACGCCGGGGTTTCGGTCTTCCTGCACTATCAGGGAGTATTCAGCACCCCTAGGCTAACTCCGGCGCATGGCTGGTGCCCATACGGAGGTCGACTAGGCGGAAATTTCCGAACATGGAATTGAGTCGGATTGCGCATCGTTCTCCCAGAATGGCAGGCCGAATACGCCGACCTTCAGTATCCGCAGTTCGGGCAGGGTGTCACCAATGCTCAACCCCTCTATGAGACTCCGGACCTCACTCTCGGCATCATCCTTCAGATGTACCGCTGCTCGTTCGAACCAGAGCCGCGCCGTTTCGTGATCCCCGTTGATGTGCGCCAAGCGACCCAGGAGTACATGACACTCGGCACGCTCTTCGACGACTGAAGTGTCACCGGCCTCGTCGGCATATATTTCGTCGGCCCTGGTGAACTTCTCGGCAGCGTTGGTCAGATTGCCCGACCGGAGAGCCAGTGCTCCGATCTCCCGGAGCGCCCAAGCGACTCCGACATTGTTGCCGTGGGTCAGGTGCCATTCCGCCAACTCCACCAGGCATCCGACCACGGAGGCCGCCATGTCGCGTGCGCGGAAAATTCCGGCCATCGTATCCAAAGCGTGAATGTGCCCCGCCAGATTATCGGGAGTCGGGTTCCGCTGACAGCGCGCCCGCCAGACCGACACCATCCGCGCCGCCGTCACAGTAGCGGCGGTGAAGTCCCCCGCCCGGGCGTAGGCCACGGTGGCGCGGTGGAGTACGTGCGAAACCGCTTCTGCGAGAGGAAACCGGTCAGCCAGCTCCAAAGTTGTTTCATGCAGCTTGACGACGTCGTCCGCGTAACCCTCAGTCAGGGCTCCCCGCCACTCGTCAACCAGTGAACGCACCGCCTCTTCGACTTCACCTTGCATCATATGGAATCGGACATTAATCAATACGCGACTGAGGGAAGCCATCGTCATCATTCTCGGTTTCAGGTCCAGACTGTGGGACGAATTGGTGAACATCATGACTACGCGGCACTATCTCGAATAAGTCGCTGAACTCGAACGGGGACAGCGCTATCAGTGCGCCGGCGATGAACGACGGGCCGGGTTGGAGTTGCCGGACCTCACCCGCGCCAAGGTTGAGCGGTTGATACCCATCGCTTTAGCCATGGAATACTCCGATCGGTGCCCCGAAAGGCTCATCGCCTTCTCGATCATCCCCACCTTGACTCTTACGGTATGTGCCATCGGTGTCACACCCACGTTCGCCACGTGAAAGCTCGCGATGCCCAACTGGCGAACCCCGAAGTCCGGCGGCATACCGCCCGAAGCCAAGCCGTTCTCGCTGTGCACTCCACGCATCCACAACCGAGTGCACGCGCGGTGCCGATGAGCCATGCAGTTGCCGGAACAGCGGCCGTGACCGCTACCCCGATCGAGATCAACACATCCATTCACCCCGCACGCCAGCAGTGGCATTCAAGCCTTTCGGACCTTCGGACTCGTTTGTGCCTACGGGTAGCCTCTCGTGTGCGGAGCGTTGCTGGAATGAACAACCCGTCCACACCCGTCCACAGTCATCGGGAGCCAGGCGTCATGTCCGAGACGGCAAGGGCACTGCGTGCGGCCCGAGAGGCGGCAGGCGTCAGCCTGGCCGTGATGGCTCAGCGGACCCACTACAGCAAGTCGTTCCTGGGCATGGTGGAGACAGGACAGCGGACCGCGACACCTGAACTGGTGGCCGCCTACGAGCGTGCGCTCGACGCACAAGGGCTGGGTGAGGAAGTGAACAGACGAGAGCTGCTGGCGGCGGCAGCCGCCGTACTCGCCGGAGCGAACACGCCGGAACCTCTCGCCCGACTACTGGACGGACTCACGTCGGCGGAGGCACCCGGCACGGTCGGCCGGTCCGAGGTCGAAGCAGTGCAGCACGCCACGTCGGTCTACACGACGATGGACCTGCGATTCGGCGGTGCGGTCGCGGCAGACGTCTCCAGCGGCGCTCTGCGATGGGCGGTGACGCTCCTGGACGCGCCGATGCGGGACGACACGCGGATTGCGCTCTCAGCGGCCGTCGGTGCGCTGGCCGACCGCACGGCGTGGACCCACTTCGACTCCGGCCGCACCTACTCGGCCCGCCGGTTGTCCACCCTCGCTCTGCGCACGGCCAACGCGGGAGCCGATCCGGACCTACGCGCGCACGTGGTGCTCAACATGGCCGCCCAGGTCGGCGACGATCACCCAAACGATGCCGCCGCCCTTGTCCGGTCAGCAGTATCCGACACCCGTGTCTGTGGCCTGGAACGTGCGAACCTGCACGCCGGTTTGGCCGGACACCTGGCGAAGACCGGCGACAAGCACGGCGCGATCAAGCACATCGTCAAAGCCGAGGCACTGGCCGAACGTGGCGGTGAAACCCCTCAATGGTTGCGCTTCCTCACACCGGAAAGCCTCGACTCGATCATCACCCAGGCGCTGGCTGCCGCCGGCGAGCATGGGGAGGCGATCCGGCGGTTCGAGAACCTGCTGCCCCGCATGGGCCCGGACCGGCTGCGCGGCCGAGCGGGACGGATGATCGACCTCGCCGACCTCTACGCCCGGACCGGCCGGGTGGATGAAGCTCAGGCGTTGGCAGCGGAAGCGGAAGCGGCCCTGAGCGATGTCCGCTCCGCCCGCGCAACCGCTTCCCTTCTGACGTTGCGACAGCGCGTAACGGCCGCACGGCGTAGCGAACACTGACCGGTGTAACACATGCGTCATGCACAACTCACCCGGTCTAGGAGTGAGAACAAGTCCGGCGATAACTCGTCAAGCCCCTCAAACCAGCGGTCCCAGCCCGGTGGCCGAAGAAGCACCGAGCCCGGCCGGTACGTCTCATCCGGACCACGTCCAATCCGTGTCCGCAGACGCACCGACCGGGCCGATCCTCTGGATGTTCCCGCGACCTACGGGAACGATCACCCGAACGGTCCGCGGAGCGCATCGGGAACCGTGGCTAACGTGGGTGTCCGGACCCACCCGGCCACCACCGGCCAGGCGGGGACAGGCAACGACAACCGCGTGATCCCACGGGGAGCACCGAACGGCCGTTACCCGTCACACCAGGCCACACCTGGCCGCTACAGACCGCGCCGACCAGCATCAACGCTGGTGGCCCCACCAGGGGCCCATAGGTAGGACACACGCGTTCTGAACGTAGGACTCTCGCGTTCTGAACGTAGGACACACGCGACGCGAACGTAGGACTCGCGCGGGCGCGGTCGGCCGGCTGTGTCACCATGAACGGCGTTATGGCTGCTCCTCGCGCTGAGGTCGTGATCGACCTCGACAACCTCCGGCACAACGTCGCCCACCTCGACGCCCTCGCGCCGAACGCCGACACGATGGCCGTCGTCAAGGCCGACGGCTACGGGCACGGCGCGGTGGAGGTGGCTAGAGCGGCGGTGGAGGCGGGCGCGACGTGGCTCGGCTCCTGCTCGCTCGCCGAGGCCCTGGCGCTGCGCGCGGCCGGCCTCACCGTGCCGATCCTGGCCTGGCTGGACCCGCCCGGCACGGACTACGCCGCCGGCGTGGAGCAGGACGTCGACCTGGCCGCGTCCTCCCTGGCCCAGCTGGAGGAGATCTCGGCGGCAGCCGACAAGGCGGGCAGGACCGCCCGCGTCCACCTCAAGATCGACACCGGTCTGTCCCGCAACGGCTGCCCGGCCGCCGACTGGCCGGAGCTGGTCGAGCGCGCCGCCAAGACCCACAACGTCGAAGTTCACGCGATCTGGTCACACCTGGCCGTCGCCGACGAGATCGGCCACCGCGCCACCGACGCCCAGGCCGAGCGCTTCGACGACGCCTACCGCGAAGCCGTCGCCGCCGGCCTGGACCCGCGCCGCCACATCGCGAACTCCGCCGCGCTCATCACCCGACCGGACCTCCACCTCGACCTCGTCCGCCCCGGCATCGCGATCTACGGCCTCAACCCGGTCCCGGTGCCCACCGACCTGCGCCCGGTGATGACGTTCCGGTCCGCGGTCGCGCTGGCCAAGCGCATCCCGGCCGGTGAGTCGGTGTCCTACGGTCTGAGCTGGACCGCGACGAGGGACACGAACCTGGCCCTGGTGCCCGTCGGGTACGCCGACGGCGTGCCGCGCAGCCTGTCGAACCGGATGGACGTCTGGCTGGCCGGGCGCCGCCGCCCGGTCGTCGGCCGCATCTGCATGGACCAGGTCGTGGTCGACTGCGGCGACGACGTGGTGGCGGAGGGGGACGAGGTCGTGCTGTTCGGACCGGGTGACCAGGGCGAGCCGACGGCCCGCGAGTGGGCCGACACCACCGGCACCATCGACTACGAGATCGTCACCGGCATGTACCGACCGCGCGTCACCCGGACGTACGTGGGTAGACGGCCGTGAACACGGTGTGGAAGGCCGTCGGCTGGGCCGGCGGCATCCTCGGCGCCGCCGCGACCGGGGTCGCCGTGGGCGTGGCCGCCAACCAGAAGAAGGTCTCGGACGACCGCAAGGCCGACGACCCGCTCGCCGACGAACCGCTGGGCCGCCTCACCCCGACCCGGGAGTCGACCGTCGCGGCGGACGACGGCGTGCCGCTGTCGGTGGAGGAGGTCGACCCGGAGGACGGCGGGAAGCCGGAGGTCACCGTCGTCCTCGTGCACGGCTTCGCCCTGGACCGCCGCTGCTGGCACTTCCAGCGCCGCGACCTGGCCGCCCTGACCGGACCACGCGTGCGGCAGGTCCTCTACGACCAGCGCGGCCACGGCCGGTCCGGCCGGTCCACCGCCGAGGGCAGCACGATCGACCAGTGCGCCAAGGACCTCGACGCGGTGATCCGCTCGATGGCCCCCGACGGCCCGTTGGTACTGGTCGGCCACTCCATGGGCGGCATGACGATCATGGCGTTGGCGGAGCAGCGACCGGAGCTGTTCGCCGACCGGGTGCGCGGCGTCGCGCTCGTCGGCACGGCGGCCGGGGCGGTCGGTGGCGCGGGCCTGCCGAAGTCGGTGCTGTCGCGCTACAACCCGGTGACGTTGGGCGTCGGCCGGATCGCCGGCCTGCAACCCGGCCTGGTCGAGTGGGTCAGGCGGCGGGCGTCCACGCTGACGTGGAGCGGCATCCGGGCGCTGGCGTTCGGCACCGGCAAGGTCAGCCCCTCGCTGGTCGACCTGATGGAGCAGATGATCAACGGGACGACGGTGCAGGTGCTCACCGAGTTCCTGGAGACCCTCGGCACGCACAACCGCTACAAGGCGCTGGCCGGCCTGCGGCACTGCGAGGTGCTCGTGATCAGCGGGGACGCGGACAAGCTGACCCCGTTCTCGCACGCCGAGCGGATGGCCGAGGAGATGCCGCACGGCGAACTGGTCCGCGTGTCCGGCGCGGGCCACATGCTCATGTTGGAACAACCCGACCTGGTCACCGGGCACCTGGTCGGTCTGGTTCGGCGCAGTGCCGCCGAACGGTCGGAAAGCAGGCGGCGGTGGTGGTGACGAGCGTGAGCGTGACGCTCCCCGAGGTGCACGACACCGAGGAGTTCGGGCGCAGGCTGGGCGGGCTGGTGCGGGGCGGTGACCTCGTGCTGCTGTCCGGCCCGTTGGGCGCGGGCAAGACGGCGCTGGTGCGCGGCCTGGCCGCCGGCCTCGGCGTGACGGGACGGGTCAGCTCGCCGACCTTCGTGATCGCCCGCGTGCACGACCCCGCCCCGGGCGGCCGCGGCGTGCCGCTCGTGCACGTCGACGCCTACCGGCTCGGCGGTCACCTGGACGAGCTGGACGACCTCGACCTGGACACCGACCTGGTGGACGCCGTGGTGGCCGTCGAGTGGGGCGAGGGCGCGGCCGAGCGGCTGTCCGAGGACCACCTGCTGATCAGGCTGGAACGCCGCGACGACGACGTCCGCGTCGCCCACCTGCACCCCCACGGCAGCTGGGAGCGGCGCGAGCTCCCGGTCTGACGGGCGGGTTCACCGCAGCTCCCGCTTGAGCACCTTGCCCATCTCGTTGCGCGGCAGGGCGTCCACGTACCGCACCACCCTGGGCCGCTTGTGCGGTGACAGCAACCGGGCCACGTGGTCGCTCAACACCTCGGGCGCGACCGGCTCGCCGCGGGCCACGACCCAGGCCACCACCCGTTCGCCCAGGTCGTCGTCCGGCTCGCCGGTCACCGCGACCTCGGCCACCGCCGGGTGCTCCAGCAGGGCGTTCTCGATCTCGCCCGCGCCGATCTTGTACCCGCCGCTCTTGATCAGGTCCGTGGCGCGCCGCCCGACGATCCGCACGTACCCGTCCGGCTCGACCACCGCGAGGTCGCCGGTGCGGAACCAGCCGTCGCGCACCGCCTCCCGCGTGGCGTCCGGCCGGTTCAGGTAGCCGGAGAACAGGTTCGGCCCGCGCACCTCGATCTCGCCGGGTTCGTCGGCCGCCCCGTCCCGGACGACCCGCAGCTCCACGCCGGCCAACGGCACGCCGACCGTGCCGGGCCTGCGGTCGCCGTCGGCCCGGACGCTGGTGTTCATCAACGTCTCGGTCATCCCGTACCGCTCGACCACCCGTTGGCCGGTCAACCGCTCGATGCGCTCGTGCACCGACGCGGGCAGCGCCGCCGAACCGGACACCAGCAACCGCGCCCGCCCGAACGCCGCCGCGTGCTCGGGCTCGGCCGCGACCCGGTGGTACATGGTCGGCACGCCGAACATCATCGTGCCGCCGTCCCGCAACGCCGCGGCGGCCTTCGCCACGCTGAACGACCCCAGGTGGTGCACGGTCCCGCCGCGCCGCAACGGCCCGATCACCCCGACGACCAGGCCGTGCACGTGGAACAGCGGCAGGCCGTGCACCACCACGTCGTCCCCGGTCCACGCCCACGCGTCGGCCAGCGCGTCGAGGTTCGCGGCCAGCGCCCGCCTGGGCAGCACCACGCCCTTGGGCGGCCCCGTCGTGCCGCTGGTGTAGACGATCAACGCGGGCGCTTCGCCGTCCGGCTCGGGCAGGTCGACGGCCGGGCCGGACGGCAGCTCGTCGTCGATCACCAGGTCGGGCTCGCTGTCGGCGAGGACGTGCGCCAGCTCGCGCTCCCCGATCTTGGGGTTGAGCGGCACGACCGGCACGCCCGCCAGCAACGCGCCCACGACCACCACGCACGTCTCGGGCCGGACGTGCGCCCACACCGCCACCCGCCGCTTGCCGACCAGCCCGTGCGCGACCGCCCGCGCCTCGCGCGCCAACTGCTCGTACGTCAGCTCCCGCTCGGGGAACCGCAGGGCGATCTTCGACGACGGCGAGGCCAGCGCTGGCAGCAGCATCCGCTTACAGTGACCGGCCGGGCCGCCGGACGCATCACAAGTGTGGTTCGAGCCACGCGATCAGGTGGATCTTCGGCCGAGCGCCGACGGTCTGTGCGACCAACTGCCCGTCCTGGTAGAGCTGGAGCGTGGGCGCGGACATGATCCGCTGGTCACGCGCGGTGCGCGGGCTCTCGTCCAGGTCGACCTTCACCACGGTCAGGTCGCCGCGCTCCCGGTCCAGCTCGTCGAGCACCGGTTCCAGCATCCGGCACGGCCCGCACCACTGCGCGCCGAACTCCACCAGCACGTTCCCGGTGGCCACGGCCCCGGTGAACTCGTCGTCGGTCAACGTCCGCACGGCCTGCTCCTCTGCTCGGCGTCCTGCAACTGCGCGCGCACCTGGTCCCGCGCGGCCTGCAACCGCGTGATGCAGTCGTCCAGCTCCGCGAGCTTGCGCCGGTACACCTCGACCGACGCCGGGCAGGCGTCACCGCTCGTGTGGCCGTCGCGCAGGCACTGGACGAACGGCCGGGTGTCCTCCAGGGCGAACCCGATGCCGGTGAGCGAGCGGATCTCGTGCACCAGCTTCAGGTCTTCCTCGTCGTACTCCCGCTGCCCGTTCGCGCCGCGCCGGGCGGTCAGCAGGCCGAGGGACTCGTAGTAGCGCAGCGCCCGGGTGGTGGTCCCATCCCGCCGTGCCAGTTCTCCGATGCGCACGGACCCATCCTCCGACTTGACGTGGACGTCAACACAAGTGTGGTGCACGCCACCCGATACCCTTGTCAGTTGTGCTAGTGCTCGCGTTGGACACCGCCACCCCCGCCGTCACGGCCGGTGTCGTCGAACTGACGCCCGGGTCGCCCCCTCGGCTGCTCGCCCAGCGGGTGACGGTGAACGCGAAGGCCCACGGCGAGCTGCTCACCCCGCACCTCCAGGAGGCCATGGCGGAGGCGGGCCACCGGCTCGCCGACCTCGACGCCATCGTGTGCGGCTCCGGCCCCGGCCCGTTCACCGGGCTGCGCGTCGGCCTGGTCACCGCCGCCGCCCTCGGCCAGGCGCTCAACCGGCCCGTGTACCCCGTGCCGACGCCGGACGCCGTCGCGCTGGACGCCGCCACCGGCAAGCCGCTGCTCGTGGCCACCGACGCGCGCCGCAAGGAGGTGTACTGGGCGGCCTACGACGCGGCCGGCAGGCGCACCGACGGCCCGCACGTCGACCGGCCGGCCGACCTGGTCGCGAAGCTGCCCGCGGTGGCCGAGGCCGCCGGCGAGGGCGCCGAGCTGTACGCCGACGTGATCGGGCTGCCGGTGGTGCGGGCGCGTTACCCGTCGCCGGTGTCCCTGGTCGCCGCCGCGGCCGGTGAACTGCTCGCCGGTGCGCGCCCCGCCGCGCTCACCCCGCTCTACCTGCGCCGTCCCGACGCGGTGGAGCCCGTCGGCCGCAAGCGGGTGACCAGGGCGTGAGCTCCGGCACCGTGACGATCGCCCCGCTGCGCCGCGAGGACGCGGCGCGGTGCGCGCAGATCGAGCAGGAGCTGTTCCCCGGTGACGACCCGTGGAGCGCGGACGCGTTCCGCAGCGAGCTCGACAACGGCAACTTCTACGTCGGCGCGTACGTCGGCGACACCCTGGTCGGGTACGCGGGGCTGGGCCTGACCGACTTCGAGGCCAGCGTGCACACCATCGCAGTCGTGGCCGACTACCAGGGCGGCGGCGTCGGCAAGACCCTGCTGCGGGCCCTGCTCGCCGAGGCCGACGAGCGGGGCGTGCCGGTGTTCCTGGAGGTCCGCACCGACAACGCCACCGCGATCGGCCTCTACCTGGCGCACGGCTTCGAGCACCTCGGCCTGCGCCGCCGCTACTACCAGCCGTCGGGTGCCGACGCGTACACGATGGGAAGGCCCGCGAACCGTGACTGACCGGCTCATCCTCGGTATCGAGAGCTCGTGCGACGAGACCGGCGTCGGCATCGTCCGGCTCGGCCCGGACGGGTCGATGGAACTGCTCGCCGACGAGGTCGCGTCCAGCGTCGAGGAGCACGCCCGCTTCGGCGGCGTCGTGCCCGAGGTGGCGTCCCGCGCGCACCTGGAGGCCATGGTGCCGACCATGCGCCGGGCGGTGGACAAGGCCGGGATCGAGCTGCGCGACGTGCACTCGATCGCGGTCACCGCCGGTCCGGGGCTCGCGGGCGCGCTGCTGGTGGGAGTGTCGGCGGCGAAGGCGTACGCGGCGGCGCTGGACAAGCCGCTGTACGGCGTGAACCACCTGGCCGGGCACGTCGCCGCGGACACCCTCCAGCACGGGCCGCTGCCGAAGCGGTGCCTGGCGCTGCTGGTGTCGGGCGGCCACTCGCAGCTGCTGCTGATCGAGGGCCTGGCGGAGAAGATCACCGAGATCGGGTCCACCGTGGACGACGCGGCCGGTGAGGCCTACGACAAGGTGGCCCGGCTGCTCGACCTGCCGTACCCGGGCGGCCCGCCGATCGACAAGCTGGCCAAGCAGGGCAACGGTTGCGCCATCGCGTTCCCGCGCGGGCTGACCGGTCCGCGTGACGCGAAGTACGACTTCTCGTTCTCCGGCTTGAAGACGTCGGTCGCGCGGTGGGTCGAGAAGCAGGAGCGGGCGGGCGAGGAGATCCCGCTGGCCGACGTGGCCGCGTCGTTCCAGGAGGCGGTGGCCGACGTGCTGACCGCCAAGGCGATCCGGGCGTGCCAGGACCTCGGCGTGGACACCCTGGTGATCTCCGGCGGGGTGGCCGCGAACTCGCGCCTGTCGGGCCTGGCGGCCGAGCGCTGCGCCGAGGCGGGCATCGAGCTGCGCGTCCCGCGCCCCCGCCTGTGCACCGACAACGGCGCGATGATCGCCGCCCTCGGCGCGCACCTGGTCGCCGCCGGCGCGAAGCCCTCCGCCCTGGACCTGTCCACCACCCCGGGCCTGCCCGTGAGCACCATCCAAATCCTCTGACCCCCGCGCGAGTCCTAGAGCGTTATTCAAAACTCTTGATCATGGGTGGGTAGCGCAACGGCTCCGCCTGGTTAAGATCGTTTTCCTCTCACAGAAGACGTCTGACCAGGAGCGGAGCCGTTGCGTTACCAGTCTACGACCGGACTCGACCACGACCGGATCCGGGAGTTGGTCGCCCGCATCGAGCAGATCCTGCAGCCGGCACAGCGCCGGACGGGCCGGCCTCCGACGCTGGACGTGCACCGATCCGTGCTGCTCACCCTCCTGCTGCTGCGACAGAACCTGGCCCAGACCGTCGCGGCGGACCTGCTCGGCCTCTCCCAACCCACCGTGTCCCGGATCTTCCGCCGGTTCGCCCCGCTGATCGGACAGGTGCTCCGCCTGCACACCCCGCCGCTGCCCGAGGCACTGCGGGGACGGGTGGTGCTCGTCGACGGCGCCCTGATCCCCACCGACGACCACGCCTCCCACCGCAAGGCCAACTTCAACACCAAACACCGCCGCCCCGGCATGACCGTGCAGGTCCTCTCCACCCTCGACGGCACCCTGCTCGCGGTGTCGGACCCGGTCGAAGGCCGCACCCACGACAAGACCGCCTACACCCTCACCGGCCTGGACACACTCCTGGCCGACAACGAGGTCGTCGCGGACCTGGGCTACCAGGGCACCCCGGCCATCCGACCCCGCCGCAAACGCCCCGGCCACAAGAAACACACCCCCGCCGACAAGATCTGGAACACCAGCGTCAGCCGGATCAGGTGGGCGGTGGAACACGCCATCGCCCACCTCAAAGCCTGGAAGATCCTCGCCACCGGCTACCGCGCACGCCTGACCGAACTGCCCACCATCGTCCGCATCGTGGCCTGCCTGGAGTTCTACCGCCTCGGCTGGTGAACCCACTTCTGAATAACGCTCCTACGTTCAGAACGCGTGTGTCCTACGTTCAGAACGCGAGAGTCCTACGTTCGGAACACCCGAGTTCAACGCTCAGAACGCCACGCCGAGCCCTTCGGCGTGGCCCGCGGCGAAGGCCGCCGCGTAGGGCTCGTCGCCCAGCGCGTCACGGGCCGCGGCGGCGATCCGGTCCACGTCGGCGCGTTCCCCGACCGGCAGCGGCACGCCCACGGACGCCCGCGCCGCCGTCGCCGCACCCAGCAGCCGGGCCGCCGTCGCCGCGTCACCCGCCAGCGCCCGGGCGCCCGCCACCCCCTCCAGCGCCAACGCGATCGCCCGCGGGTCGCCCACCCGCCGTGCCAGCGACAACGCCTCCGACTGCAACTCCAACGCCCGCGCCGCGTCACCCCGCTGCTCGGCCACGAACCCCAGCTCGGCCAGCACCAGCGTCGCGCCCGCCTCGAACCCGACCCGACGGTGCCACGCCCGCAGCCGCTCCCACAGCGCCTCCGCCTCGTCCAGTCGCCCCTCCCGCCGTGCGCCCAGCGCCAACCCGGTCTCCGCGTACACCTCACCCGGCGAGAACCCGTGCTCCGCCGCCGTCCGACGGGCCTGTTCGTGCAGCTCACGAGCCTGCGCGTAGTCGCCGCGGGTCAACGCCACCCGCCCCAGCCACGACAGCTTGTACGACACCTCCGGCCACGACCGCAGCTCCTGCGCCACCCGCAGCCCGTCCCGGTGCACGGCCTCCGCGCGCTCGTAGTCACCGGCCAACTGCGCGAGCATCCCCAACCCGAACGACGCCTTCAACTGCCCCCACCGCTCACCCGACGCCGCGAACAGCTCCGTCGCCCGAGCCGCCGACGCCCGCGCCCGGTCCACCCGACCCCCGGCCAGCGCCTGGCTCACCCGGTCGCTGTGCGCGGCGGCCACGCCCCACTGGTCACCCAGCTCCTCGAACGCCGCCAACGCCTGGTCGGTCAGCCGCTCGCCCGACGCCATGTCGCCCACCGTCGACAGGACGTAGCCCAGGAACCACCGCGCCCGCGCCTTCTGCGTGGCATCGTCGATGTTCGCGGTCCCCGAGATCGCGGACGGTTCCGCCGGCTCACCGAGCAGCACCCCGAACCCCGCCCGCCACGCCACCGTCACCGGGTCGGTCGCGGTCATCAGCCGCCGACCCTCCCGCAGCCGCCCGCGCAGGAACCAGTACCAGGTCAACGCGCACGTCAATCGGGCCGCGCCGGCCGGGCCCAACGCGTCGTGCGCGGCACGCAGGTTCGCGGTGTCGGCGTCCAGCCGTGCCAGCCACGCCAACTGCCGAGGCCCGCGCAGCTCCGGGTCGGCGCGTTCGGCCAACGCCAGGTAGAACGCCGCGTGCCGGTCTCGCACCCGGTCGAGCTCGCCCGCCTCGCGCAGCCGTTCCCGCCCGTAGTCGGCGACCGACTCCAACAGCCGGAACCGCGGCTCACCGGTGTGCTCCGGCGCGACCACCAACGACCGGTCCACCAGCCGGGTCAGCACGTCGAGCACCTCGTCGGCCGCCACACCGCCACCCGCGCACACGGCCTCGGCGGCGTCCAACGCGCACCCGTCCACGTGCACCGACAACCGCCGCAGCACGATGCGCTCGGCGTCACCGAGCAGGTCCCAGCTCCAGTCGATCATCGCCCGCAACGTGCGCTGCCGGGCGGGCGCGTCCCGGTGCCCGGTGGCCAGCAGCCGGAACCGGTCGTCCAGCCGGTCCAGCAACGCCGTCACGCCCAGCCCGCGCACGCGCGTCGCGGCCAGCTCCACCGCCAGCGGCAGCCCGTCGAGCCGGCGGCAGATCGCCTCGACCACCGGCTCGTTGTCCGGCGTCACCGCGAACCCGGGCGCGGCGGCGGCAGCGCGCGCTGCGAACAACGTGACCGCGTCCGACAGGTCCAACGGCGGCACGGCCCACACCGCCTCGAAGGCCAACCCGAGCGGTTCCTGGCTGGTGGCCAGCACGCGCAGGCCCGGCACGGCCCGCAGCAGCCGCGAGACCAGCGCGGCGACCGGCTCGACCAGCCGCTCGCAGTTGTCCAGCACCAGCAGCACCTCACGGCCGCGCAACGCCTCGACCAGCGACGACCCCGACGCGTCCTCGCGCACCCCGAGCACGTCGGCCACCGCGCCGATCACCTGCTCGGCCCGGCCGACACCGGCCAGCTCGACCAGCCACGCCCCGTCCGCGACCGACACCCGCCGCGCCACCTCCAGCGCCAGGCTGGTCTTGCCGACCCCGCCGGGTCCGGTGAGCGTCACCAACCGCGTGTCACGGGGCAGCCCGCACAGGTCCCGCACCGCCTGCTCGCGCCCGACCAGCTCCGTCACGGGCACCGGCAGGTTGGTGCGCGCCGCACCGGGACCGGGCGCGGTGCCGGGGGTGCGCCCGGTGCCGGAACCGATCGCCGTGCCTGAACCGACCGCCGCCCCGGGCCCGGACGGAGCGACCGGACCGAGCGCCGGGTCGTGGTCGAGGATCGCCCGGTGCAGGGCGACCAGCTCGGGCCCCGGCTCCAGCCCCTGCTCCTCGACCAGCAACCGCCGCAGCTCGGCGTAGCTCGCCAACGCCTCGACCTGCCGCCCGGCCCGGTAGAGGGCACGCATGTGCAGCCCGCGCAAACGTTCGCGCAACGGGTGCCGCGCCACCTCGACCGCCAGGTCCACCAAACCCACCCCACCCGACTCGGCGAACCCCTCCACCGCCACCAACCGCTCCTCGGCCCACCGCGCCGTCACCGGCACCAGGAACGGCGCGTCGGCGAACTCCGCCAGCGGCTCGCCCCGCCACAACGCCAGCGCCTCGCCCCACCGCCCGTCCGCCACCAGCTCCCGGAACCGCAGCACGTCCAAAGTGGACGAATCGACCGGCACGGCGTACCCGGCGGGCCCGTGCGCCACCAGCTCGCGCCCGCCCGGCTCGCCCGCCTCCAACGCCCGCCGCAACTGCGAGACCTTGGTCTGCAACGTGTTCACCGGGTTGCCGGGCGGCCGGTCGCCCCACAGGTCGAACGCCAACCGGTCCGCCGACACCGGCCGCCCCTCGTGCGCGAGCAGGTCCGCCAGCAGCAACCGGACCTTCACCTCCGGCACCCGGACCGCCGCACCGCCCGTCGTCCAGACCCCCAGCGGCCCCAACACCCCGAATCTCACGCCCGGACCGTAACCGGGCCACCCGCAGCCGACCCCCAGCGGACCCGCAGCGAACCGTGCGCGCCCTCCTCCACCGTGGAAACCACACGAAGGAGTGAGAAACACATGACCGACAAGACCCCGTTGACCGTGATCGGCCTCGGCCCGATGGGCCAGGCCATGGTGTCCCGGTTCCTCGACGCGGGCCACCCGACCACGGTGTGGAACCGCACCCCGGCCCGAGCCGACGCCCTGGTCGCCCGAGGGGCCGTCCGCGCCGACACCGCCGCCGACGCCGTGGCCGCGAACCGGCTGGTGATCGTCAGCCTCACCGACTACGCCGCCATGCACGACATCCTCGACGGCGTCGACCTCGCCGGCCGCGTGGTGGTCAACCTCAGCTCCGAGACGCCCGACAAGACCGTCAAGGCCGCCGCGTGGCTCGCCGAACGGGGCGCGGAACTGCTGGTCGGCGGCGTGATGGCGAACGCGGAGATGGTCGGCCACCCGGCCGCGTAGGTCTTCTACAGCGGACCGCGCGAGGTGTTCGACCGGCACGCCGGCACGCTCGCCGCGATCGGCAGGCCGGACTACGCGGGCGCGGACCACTCCCTGGCCCAGCTGCTCTACCAGGCGCAGCTCGACGTCTTCCTCACCTCGCTGGCCGCGATGCTGCACGGCATCGCCCTGGTGAAGTCGGCGGGCCTCACGGCCGAGTGGTACGCGCCCTACCTGGTCGACAACCTCGACACCCTGTCGATGTACGTGGCCGAGACCGCCCGGCACGTCGACTCCGGCGAGCACCCCGGCGACCTCGCCAACGCGGCCATGATGGGCGCGACGGCGGCGCACGTCGTGGGCGCGAGCGAGGCCGCCGGGGTCGACGCCGAGCTGCCCAGGGCGGTCCGGTCGCTCTACGACCGCGCCCTCGCGGCGGGGCACGGCAAGGACAGCTGGACCGCCCTGATCAACGTCCTGCGCGGCTGATCACACGGGGTTCAAGCCGGGGTTGCGGTCCTCGACCACGAACGACTTCAGCGTCGTGGCCCGCGCCCCGGCCGTCCGGACGGAGGGCAGCGTGCGGAAGTCGGCGCGCAGCTCCCGCGCGGTGAACTTCGTCCGCACGTACCCGCGCCGCCTGCTGTGCAGCTTGATGTGCGGGTTCAGCCGCAACTGCACCTCGTCGACGGTGTCGTTGCCGTCGCCGCCGGAGGTCACCGACGTGCACACCAGCTCGGTGCCGACGGTCGGCGACGACGCCGGGTCGTTCCAGTCCAGCTTCACGTCCGCCGCGTAGTGCGCGTGCACGTCACCGGTCAGCACGACGGCGTTGCGCACGCCCGCGTCGACCCAGCCGCGCGTGACGCGGTCGCGGGAGGCCAGGTAGCCGTCCCAGCCGTCCATCGAGACCTCCTTCTCCGGCCCGTCCTTGCGGTCGCGCTCGGCGAAGAACACCTGCTGGCCCAGCACGTCCCACCGCGACCGGGACCGGCGGAAACCGTCGAGCAGCCACTCCTCCTGCGCCGCCCCGGTGATCGAGCGCGTCGGCAGGGCGGCGTCCGCGCAGGTCTTCCACCCGTCGCCGCACGCCTGGTCGTCGCGGTACTGCCGGGTGTCGAGCATGTGGAAGTTGACCAGCCCGCCCCACTGGGCCCGCCGGTAGAGCTGCATGTCGGTGCCGTCGGGCCGGGCGCCGCGCCGCAGCGGCATGTTCTCGTAGTACGCCTGGAACGCCGCCGCCCGCCGCGCGGGGAACTCCGGGTCGGGCTGCTCGGGCACGTCGTCGGCCCAGTTGTTCTCGACCTCGTGGTCGTCCCACACCACCAGCCACGGCGCGACGGAGTGCGCGAGCTGCAGGTCGGCGTCGGTCTTGTACTGCGCGTGCCGCAGCCGGTAGTCGGCGAGCGTCCGCGTCTCCGGCCCGATGACCGTGCGCACGTCCGCCGCCTTGGCGGCGTACTCGTACTGGTAGTCGCCGAGGTGCAGCACCAGGTCCGGGTGGTCCTCGGCCAGCCGCCGGTACGCGGTGAAGTAGCCCTCGCCGTAGTGCGCGCACGACGCGAAGCACATGGTCAGGTCCTGCCCGAGGACCCACGGCTCGGGCGTGGTGCGGGTGCGGCCGACGGGGGACAGGTGGCCGTCCACCCGGAACCGGTAGTAGTACTCGCGGCCGGGGCGCAGGCCGAACGGCTCCACGTGCACGCTGTGCCCGAGCTCCGGTCGGGCGGGCCGCACGCCGCGGCGCACCACCCGCTGGAACCGCTCGTCCTCGGCCAGCTCCCAGTGCACCGGCACGACCCGGTCGGGCATGCCGCCCAGGCCGTTCTCCTCCAGCGGCCGGGGCGCGAGGCGCGTCCACAGCACCACGCTGTCGGGACGGGGGTCGCCGGAGGCGACGCCCAGGGTGAAGGGATCTTCGAGCTTGGGGAAGCCCGTGCCGGTTGTTGCCAGCGCCACACCGGCCACACCGCCGATGAGCAGGGAACGTCGGGTCACCGCAGTCATGTGGCACACCGTTGCCGACCAGGTTGGCGACCAGGTGAACGGCGGTGTGACACGAGTGGACGACTTCACCCGGCCGAGATCGGGGGGTCGTTGAAGCGTTGGCACTCGCGTGGGTAGAGTGCTAGATGCACGGCACCAGCAACCGCCCCGACCCCCGCGACGGCGGGGTGGCAGGAGCCGTAACAGCAACCTGCCAACGCTTTCGACGACCGTGGAGGTCAGCCCGGTGAGCGTGAACATCAAGCCGCTCGAGGACAAGATCGTCGTCCAGGCCAGCGAGGCCGAGACCACGACCGCTTCCGGCCTCGTGATCCCGGACACCGCGAAGGAGAAGCCCCAGGAGGGCAAGGTCCTCGCGGTCGGCCCCGGCCGGATCGACGACAAGGGCAACCGCGTCCCCGTGGACGTGGCTGTCGGCGACGTCGTCATCTACTCCAAGTACGGCGGCACCGAGGTCAAGTACAACGGCGAGGAGTACCTCATCCTCTCCGCCCGCGACGTGCTGGCCGTCATCAACTGACGCTCGGCTGACACGCAAGACGCCCCGGCGAACCCCTCACCGGGGCTCCCGGGGCGTTTCGCATCAAGAGAGGCGTAGGCAATGCCCAAGCAGATCAGCTTCGACGAGGACGCTCGTCGGGCCCTCGAGCGCGGCGTCAACAAGCTCGCGGACACGGTCAAGGTGACCCTCGGCCCGCGCGGCAGGCACGTCGTGCTCGACAAGAAGTTCGGCGGCCCCACCGTCACCAACGACGGCGTGACCATCGCCCGCGAGATCGAGCTGGACGACGCGTTCGAGAACCTCGGCGCGCAGCTCGCCAAGAGCGTCGCCACCAAGACCAACGACGTCGCCGGTGACGGCACGACGACCGCGACCGTGCTGGCCCAGGCCATGGTCCGGGTCGGCCTGCGCAACGTCGCGGCCGGCGCGAACCCGATGTCGCTCGGCGTCGGCATCCAGGCCGCGGCCGAGGCCGTCGTGGACGCCCTCAAGGCCAAGGCCACCCCGGTCAAGGGCCGCGACAACATCGCCCAGGTCGGCACCGTCTCGTCCCGTGACGAGTCCATCGGCGCCCTGCTCGGCGAAGCCATCGAGAAGGTCGGCGAGGACGGTGTGATCACCGTCGAGGAGTCCTCCTCGATGGCCACCGAGCTGCAGATCACCGAGGGCGTGCAGTTCGACAAGGGCTACGTGTCGGCGCACTTCGCCACCGACCTGGAGGCCCAGGAGGCGGTGTTCGAGGACGCCCGCATCCTGCTGCACCGCGAGAAGATCTCGGCGCTGGCCGACCTGCTGCCGATCCTGGAGAAGGTCGCCGAGGCCGGCAAGCCGCTGGTCATCATCGCCGAGGACGTCGAGGGCGAGGCGCTGTCGACCCTGGTCGTCAACGCCCTGCGCAAGACGCTGCGCGTGGTCGCGGTCAAGGCGCCGTACTTCGGCGACCGCCGCAAGGCGTTCCTGGACGACCTGGCCGTCGTCACCGGCGCCACGGTCATCTCGGCCGAGGTCGGCCTGAAGCTGTCCGAGGCGAACCTCGACGTGCTGGGCACCGCCCGCCGCGTCGTGGTGTCGAAGGACAACACGACCATCGTCGACGGCGGCGGCACCAAGGCCGACGTCGCGGGCCGCGCGGAGCAGCTGCGCCGCGAGATCGAGGCCACCGACTCCGACTGGGACCGCGAGAAGCTGCAGGAGCGGCTGGCCAAGCTGTCCGGCGGCATCGCGGTGATCAAGGTCGGCGCGGCCACCGAGACCGAGCTGAAGGAGCGCAAGCACCGCATCGAGGACGCGGTGGCGGCGACCAAGGCCGCGGTCGAGGAGGGCATCGTGCCCGGCGGCGGTTCGGCCCTGGTGCACGCGGCCAAGGTGCTCGACGGCGGCCTCGGCCTGTCCGGCGACGAGGCGACCGGTGTCGCCATCGTCCGCGAGGCGCTGGGCTCGGCGCTGTTCTGGATCGCCGCGAACGCGGGCCTCGAAGGCGCGGTCGTGGTGAACAAGGTGCGCGAGCAGGACTGGGGCTTCGGCCTCAACGCCGCCACGCTGGCCTACGGCGACCTGCTCGAGGCCGGGATCATCGACCCGGTGAAGGTGACGCGTTCCGCGGTCACCAACGCCGCTTCCATCGCCCGCATGGTGCTCACCACCGAGAGCGCCGTCGTGGAGAAGAAGGAAGAGGAGCCCGCCGGCGGCAACGGTCACGGGCACGGCCACGGTCACGGTCACTGACCAGGCGTCACCGGTCAGCTGAAGCGCTGAGGGGAGGGGCGGCACCCGCGTGGTGCCGCCCCTCCCGCGCGTTGCGGCGTCAAGCGGGCGTCAGCTGCCGCTTGCGCGCCTTGATGATGCTGTCCCGCTCGGACTCCGAGAGGCCGCCCCAGATCCCGTAGGGCTCCTGCACCGCCAGGGCGTGCCGCCGACACATCTCCAACACCGGGCACGACAGGCACACGGCCTTGGCCCGCGCCTCCCGCCGTGCCCGTGCCGGTCCGCGCTCCCCGTCCGGGTGGAAGAAGAACGCGCTGTCCATCCCGCGGCACGAGCCGCGCATCTGCCAGTCCCACAGATCCGCGTTGGGACCGGGAAGCCTTCGGGTGTCCGCCATCGAGACCGCCTCCTTGGCCCATGGACGAGAACTGCTCCATTCGGCTTAACGATGATCCACCGTAGAACCGCGCCAAAACTTGTTCAAGGGGGTGCGGGGGCTTTTGCGGGCAATTCATACGATGGGTGATCGGTTGGCGTTGAAACCCGGAGTTGCCGGTGACGTCAGGTGAACGGACGATGTCAGCGTGATGACGCCCCCCGACCAGACCGGGACCGTGCCGGAAGGCGACCGGGAAACGGTTGCGGCGGAAGACGATCCCGCGCATGCGGTGACCCTCTCGGTGGCCGCCGTCGCACGCAGGCTGGGCGTCGCGCCGGCCACCCTGCGCACCTGGGACCGCCGGTACGGCCTCGGACCGAGCGATCACACAACCGGGCGACACCGCAAGTACGCGCCACTCGACGTAGCGCGCCTGGAGCTGATGCAGCGGGCCCTGCTGCGCGGCGCGTCGTCGGCCGAGGCGGCCAAGTACGCCCTGGCCAGCCCGGTGCGCGCGCCGCTGACCGCCGTGCCCCCGACGTTGACGGGCGGTGAGCTCGACGGCGGCGCGCCGCCCGGCGGGCGCGGGCTGAAGCTCCAGGCGGCGAACCGGCGGGCGCGCGGCGTGGGGCGGGCGGCGCTGGCGATGGACTCGGCGGCGGTGCAGTCGCTGCTGGCGGACGCCATCGAGGCGGACGGCGTGGTCACGACGTGGGACGAGGTCGTGCGCCCGGTGATGGCCGCGATCGCGGCGCGGTGGGAGCACTCCGGCGCCGGGATCGAGGTGTCGCACCTGATGGACGAGTGCGTGCTGGCCGCCCTGGTGCGCGCCACCCCCGTCGTGGCGAACCCGCGCAACCACCGGCCCGTGCTGCTGGCGTGCATGCCGGACGAACGGCACAACCTGCCGCTGTACCCGTTGGCGGCGGTGCTGGCGCAGCGCGGCGTGGGCGTCCGGCAACTGGGCGCGGCGCTGCCCGCCGACGCCCTGGCCTCCGCCGTCCGCCGAACCGCCCCGTCGGCCGTCGTGCTGTGGGCCCAGCTGCCGCGCTACGCCGATCCGGGTGTCGTGACGTCGTTGCCGAGGACCCGCCAACAGGTCCGCGTCTTCGCCGGGGGGCCGGGCTGGGAACGCGGCGTCGTGCCGCAACCGGCGGAACGGATCAACAACCTCGCCTCGGCCGCGGACGCGATCGAACGAGCCGTCTGCTGACCGGACCTGCTGTTCACTGCCTCTGACCTGGCCCGCGCTCTTGTTGGTACACCGCACCTTCCGGAATTTCTTCATGTTTCCGGGGTTCCGCTGCCTGCACAGGTCCACCTCGGCAGGCGCTCTACCGCTCTGCGCACCCGCCGAGTTCCATCACGGAACGCCTGCCCTGGCGGCTCTCTCGCTCACAGGGCTTCGTCTGCTGGAGATATCGCCTGCTCGGCGGACCTGCCGCTCGCCGAAGTTCCTCTGCGCGCGTGCGCCGACAGCTTCCGCTCGCGGGGCTCTCGCGTGCTGGAGCCGCCGCGCGCCGGGGTTTACTGCGCTGCGGGTTTTGGTGGCTCTCCTGTTCGCGGGGTGTCGCTGCCGGGGGTTTTGCCTGCTCGGTGGACCCGCCGGCCGCCGACGTTCCTCGCCGCAAGGCCCGACAACCCTCCTGCTCACGGGGCTTCGTCTGCCGGAGGTATTGCCTGCTCGGTGGACCTGTCGCTCGCCGATGTTCTTCTGCGCGCGTGCGCCGGCAGCTTCCGCTCGCGTGCTGGAGCCGCCGCCCGCCGGGGTTTCGTGCGCTGCGGGTTCTGGTGGCTCTCCTGTTCGCGGGGTGTCGTCTGCCGGGGGTTTTGCCTGCTCGGCGGACCCGCCGCCCGTCGAGTTCTCCGCGCCGCACGGCCTGACAGCCCTCCCGCTCACGAGGGCTTCGCCTGCCGGAGGTATCGCTTGCTCGGCAGTGACGCTCGCCGAAGTTCTTCTGCGCGCGTGCGCCGGCAGCTTCCGCTCGCGTGCTGGAGCCGCCGCCCGCCGGGGTTTCGTGCGCTGCGGGGTTCTGGCGGCTCTTCTGTTCGCGGGGTGTCGTCTGCCGGGGGTTTTGCCTGCCTGGTGGACCCGCCGGCCGTCGACGTTCCTCGCCGCAAGGCCCGACAACCCTCCTGCTTACAGGGCTTCGTCTGCCGGAGGTATTGCCTGCTCGATAGACCTGCCGCTCGCCGAGGTTCCGTGTGCTGCGGAGCCCTGCTGGCTCTCCCACCTGCCGACGGCGCTGCCTGTCGGACGTATTGCCTGCTCCGCAGGGGTACCCGCCCGGGGGACCCCTGGTTTTACCCTGCCAGAGGGGTCTGACGATCCGGGGCGTCTGCGCGCTGCCTGTGGACAACCGACCGCCTTGTGGACAACTGACCGCCTGTGGACGACTAACCGGGAGCGATCGGCGTGGAGCGGGTGGGGATGAGGCGGGCGGCGTTCGGGGATCGGCCCGAGGCCGAGGTGTGGGGGGCGTTGGGTGGTGGGGTGGAGGAGCGGTGGTTGGCGGCGGTCGTGCTCGGTGGGCAGGGGTGGTACGCGGCGGCGGCGGTGGTGCTCGAGGGGTTGATGGCCGGTGGGGGGTTGTTCGGGTCGTTGGCGGCTTCCACGCTCGCGTCGCACCGGCGGCAGTTGGGTGGGCACGCGGCGGCACGGGTGCTGGACGGGCGGGCGTTGGCGATGGTGCCTGACGGCGGGGGCCGCGATCCCGACGACGTGGACGCGGCCGGGGCGCGGGCCGACGCGCTGCTCGGGCTCGCGGCCGACGCGGTCGGCGCGGGACGGCTCGCGGAGGCCCGGCGACTGCACGCGAGGGTCGAGCCGCGCGGATGGCGCAGCCGGGTGCGGCACCAGTGGCTGGCGGCGGAGATCGCGTTGGCCGGCGGTCACGCGGAGCAGGCGGTGCACCCGGCCGGGGTGGCCGCTTCGACCGCTCGAGAGGCGGGCGCAACGCGACACATCCTCAAGTCCGACCTGGTCCTGGGCACCGCGTTGGTGGTTCGGGGGACACCCGAAAGCGTCGCCCGAGGGGTCGACGTGCTACTGTGTGACCTAAATCACACCAACCGTCGAGGGCTTTTCTCGTTGATCTGGCCGACGGCGCTCGTCCTGGCAAACGCCCAGGCAGACCGCACTTTTGCGGACATGCAAAACGTGAAGGAATGCGCCGAAAACGCTCTGAGCTGCGTGTTGCGCAGAGCCGACCCGGCGGGCCGCCGGCTCGCGGACCGCTCGCCGTGGATCCCGACTGCGCTGCTCCGTTCCGGGGAACCCCCGAACGCAGACGCGCAGACGAACTTCTTGACGGATTAAGCACCGGATCGTGTCAAGGTTCGGCCTCTAGCGTCCGATAGGGGATGTGGAACGTCACTCGGCTGCAGGAAGGAGTCCCCGTGACCACGGTCCTTATTTGCGACGACCGGCGCAGTGTGCGGGAGGGTCTCACCCGCGTGATGTCGGCTGTCCCAGGGGTTAGCCGCATCGACTGCGTAGCGCACGGTGACGAGTTGTTGGCTCGGTTCTCTCGGCAGCCGGTCGACGTCGTACTGGTTGGCACCCAGCGCGCCGTCCCGACCGGGGTCGAAGCGACCCGGCGACTCGTCTCGGCCAACCCGCAGGCAAACGTCATCGTCTTCGGCGCACCGGACGACGCGGGAAGCATCGCCGCCGCGATCGCCGGCGGAGCTCGTGGCTACCTGCGTTGGGACGCCTCGCGCCCCGAACTGGTCGCCGCACTGGCGCACACCCTCGCGAGCACCAGCGTGCCCGCGCCGCGCCAGCCGTCGGACCCGGGCGTCCAGCTCACCGAGCGCGAGCTCCAGGTGCTGCGCGGGATGAGCCAGGGCAAGAGCAACGGGCAGATCGGGCGCGAGCTCTACCTGTCCGAGGACACGGTGAAGACGCACGCCCGGCGCTTGTTCCGCAAGCTCGGCGTGCGCGACCGCGCCCAGGCCGTCGCGCACGGCTTCCGGCGCGGGCTGGTGTCCTAGCGCACGCGCACGGCTCGGGGCCAGGCTCGTCGGACTCGTCAGGCGAGTCGCACCGGCACTCCTTCCTCCAGCCACGGCCCGGTGACGCCACGCGTCACCGGGCCGCCGTGCGTCCGCGGCGTGTCGGCTGGTCAGGTGAGGTCGAAAGACCCCATCTCGACCCCATTGCGGAACATCGGGCCACCAGACCGGTACGGTGAGCATCACCAGTACGGGCGACGTCGATCGTCCCGTGCTGTTCTTTGTCGGTACGCCTACGCGTAACACCAGGGCAGTTGTCTGCGATGACCAACTTGGGGGACGGACTGGACGCCGAAGTGGGCGCAGCCGTCGATGGCGACCGCCACGCGATCGAGCGGCTCCTGGCATCCATCCGGCCCCTCGTGGTGCGGTACTGCCGCGCCAGAGTCGGAAGGCAGGAGAGGTCCTTCGCTTCGGCGGACGACGTGGCCCAGGAGGTGTGTCTCGCGGTGCTGACGGCCCTGCCCAGCTATCGCGACCAGGGTCGGCCGTTCTTGGCGTTCGTCTACGGGATCGCCGCGCACAAGGTGGCCGACGCGCATCGCTCCGCAGCCCGGAACCGGTCCGAACCGGTCCCGGAGGTGCCTGACGCCCCCGAGACGGAGGCCGGCCCCGAGCAGCGCGCCATGCAGGGCGAGCTGTCGGACCGGATGGCGCTGCTCCTCAAGGTCCTTCCGGAGAAGCAGCGGGAGATCCTGCTGCTTCGCGTGGTCGTCGGCCTGTCGGCCGAGGAGACCGCCGACGCGGTCGGCTCCACGCCGGGCGCGGTTCGGGTGGCGCAACACCGCGCCCTGGCCCGCCTTCGCAAGACGTTGGCAGCGGAGGAGGTGGTCTGAGTGGCTGACCAGCACGAGAAGAGCAACGGAGAAGTCGTGCGCGGACGAGATGAGAGACCGCCGCGGTCCGAGGACACCCTGGTCGAGGACACCGCGGCCGAGCCGGGCGACGACCTCGCGGGTATCCGGGCCGATGACGCGCTGCTCGACGCCCTGGGCGGGCGTGGCGGCGAGCACTCGGAATCGCTCGTCGACGACGAGCTGAACGCGCTGCTGCTGGCCTGGCGGCGCGAGGTCGACAGCCCCCCGATGGGCGAGCTGGTCGACACCGACACGGCGGTGGCCACGATCGCCGCCGCCCGCCCCCAGCCCAGGGGCAGGCGCTTCCTCATCCCCCTCGCGAGCGCCGCCGCCGTGCTGGCGATCGCGTTCACCGGGATGAGCCTGGTCGCGCGCGACGCCCAGCCCGGTGACGCGCTCTGGGGCCTGACCAGGGTCCTGTACTCCGAGCACGCGCGGTCGGTGGAAGCCGCCGTCGCGGTGCGCACCGACCTCGACACCGCCCGCGCGGCCCTGCGCGAGGGCCGGTACAGCGAGGCCCGCGACGCGTTGATCAAGGCGGGTGAGGTCCTGCCGTCGATCTCGCCCGACGACGACAAGGACGCCCTGGTCCAGCAGCACTCGTCGCTGCTGGAGGAGCTGACCAGCACCACGCCGTCGCCGAACACGCCGACCTCGGCCGGTCCGTCCACGACCGCGCCGTCCCGGTCGATCGACCTCCCGGCGCAGACGACCACGACGACCACCCAGCCCGCGCCGGTCACGACGACCACGCCCGCGACGACCAAGGAAACGCCGCCGCCCACGAGCGACAACACGGTGGTCCTGCCGCCGCCCACGTCGGGCGAGCCGCCGGCCAGCGGCCGGGGCGAGACCGAGACCCCGGGCTCCACGGACGGCCAGACCACGACCGGGAACTGACCCGTCCGGCACGCCTGTGACGAAGCCCGCCCCTCACCGCAGGGCGGGCTTCGTCACATCTTCAGCGGGCGCTCTCGGTCGCGGTGACCCCGTCGGCGTAACCGCGGCAGTACTCCCAGCTGACGTAGGTCGCCGGGTCCGGGTCGTACGCGGGCTCGTGCGGGCGCATCCGGCCGTCGGACAGCAGCTGCTCCAGGCTCGACCGCAGCAGCGCCCAGTCGTGGTAGTGCGGCTCCTGGCACTCGCCGCAGTCGACCACGATCCCCCTGACACCACGGGGTTCGAGCAGCGCCTGGTACACCGCGAGGTCGCTGAGGTCGCCGATCAGCTCGGCCCGCTCGGCGTCGTCCATCGGCGGGTGGTCGTGGTCGTGGTCGGGTTCGCCGAGCACCCGGGCCGGGTCCTCCGGGTCGCCCGCGAACGGGTCTGGTGGCAACGCGTCGTGCGGCACGACCCCGCACGGTACCGGGCGGACCCCCGACCACGTCCAGATACCATGACCTGAACCCATCGCCGCTGCGTGGAACCGATCCGCGGCGGCGGGATCGCCGCACTACGGAAGGCAAGCCAGCCGCCATGACCAGCGAGCTCAACGCTGACGGAGTCCCGCCCAAGTTCGCCATGCTGGGACTGACCTTCGACGACGTACTGCTGCTGCCCGCCGAGTCCGAGATCGTGCCCAGCGGCGTGGACACCAGCACCAGGCTGTCGCGCAACATCACGCTGCGCGTGCCGCTGGCCTCGGCCGCCATGGACACCGTGACCGAGGGCCGGATGGCCATCTCGATGGCCCGCCAGGGCGGGATCGGCGTGCTGCACCGCAACCTGTCCCTGGAAGAGCAGGCGCGGCAGGTGGAGACGGTGAAGCGGTCCGAGGCCGGCATGGTGAGCGACCCCGTGACCTGCACGCCGGACGACACGATCCGCCACGTCGACGAGCTGTGCGCCCGCTACCGGATCTCCGGCGTGCCGGTCACCGACGCCGACGGCAAGCTCGTCGGCATCATCACCAACCGCGACATGCGCTTCGAGGTCGACCACTCGCGCAAGGTCAGCGAGGTGATGACCAAGGGCCCGCTGATCACGGCCCAGGTCGGCGTCTCGGCCGAGGCCGCGCTGGGCCTGCTGCGCAGGCACAAGGTGGAGAAGCTGCCGATCGTGGACGGCGAGGGCAAGCTGCGCGGCCTGATCACGGTCAAGGACTTCGTCAAGACCGAGCAGTACCCGAACGCCTCGAAGGACCCGGACGGCCGGCTGCTGTGCGCGGCCGCGATCGGCGTCGGCGAGGACAGCTTCGCGCGGGCCATGGCGCTGGCCGAGGCGGGCGTGGACGTGATCATGGTCGACACGGCGCACGGCCACCAGCGCAACGTGCTGGAGATGGTCGCCCGGGTGAAGAAGGAGCTGGGCGACGAGGTCGACGTGGTCGGCGGCAACGTGGCCACCCGCGCCGGCGCCCAGGCCCTGGTGGACGCGGGCGCGGACGGCGTGAAGGTCGGCGTCGGCCCCGGCTCGATCTGCACCACGCGCGTGGTCGCGGGCGTCGGCGTGCCGCAGATCACCGCGATCTACGAGGCCAGCCTGGCGTGCGCGCCGGCGGGCGTGCCGGTGATCGGCGACGGCGGCATCCAGTACTCCGGCGACATCGCCAAGGCCATCGCGGCGGGCGCGAGCGCGGTCATGCTGGGCAGCCTGCTCGCGGGCACGGCCGAGTCGCCGGGCGAGCTGGTGCTGGTCAACGGCAAGCAGTTCAAGACCTACCGGGGCATGGGCTCGCTGGCGGCGTTGCAGGGTCGCGGCGAGGGCAAGTCCTACTCCAAGGACCGCTACTTCCAGGACGACGTGCTGTCGGAGGACAAGCTGGTGCCCGAGGGCATCGAGGGCCGCACGCCGTTCCGCGGCCCGCTGTCGACCGTGGTGCACCAGCTCGTGGGCGGCCTGCGCGCGGCCATGGGCTACACCGGCTCGAAGACCGTCGCCGACCTCCAGCAGAAGCAGCTGGTGCGGATCACGGCGGCGGGGCTGAAGGAGAGCCACCCGCACGACATCACCATGACCGTCGAAGCCCCGAACTACACGACCCGCTGAATCGGATCGCCTTGGGCTAGTGTTCCCAGGTTCCGCTAGCTCCCCAGGTTCACTGGCTCCACGGAAGGACGTACAAAGGTGCGCGATCTGGTCGAGATCGGCATGGGCCGGACCGCGAGGCGGGCCTACGAGCTGGACGACCTCGAAATCATCCCGTCCCGCAGGACCCGGTCCTCCAAGGACGTCTCGACGGCGTGGCAGATCGACGCCTACCGGTTCGAGATCCCGCTGATCACCCATCCGACGGACGCGATCGTGTCGCCGGGCACGGCGGTCGCGATCGGCGAGCTCGGCGGCTTGGGCGTGCTCAACGCCGAAGGGCTGTGGGCGCGGCACGGTGACGTGGAGGAGGCCCTGTTCCGCCTGGTGCAGGCGGTGGAGGACACCGACGACCCGGCCGCGCCGGTGCGGGTGCTCCAGGAGCTGCACGCGGCGCCGGTGCGGATGGACCTGATCGCCGAGGCGATCAAGCAGGTGCGCGAGTCGGGCGTCACGGTCGCGGTGCGGGTCAGCCCGCAGCGGGCGGCCGAGCTGACCCCGGACCTGCTGGCGGCGGGCGTGGAGATCCTGGTCGTGCAGGGCACGATCATCTCCGCCGAGCACGTGGCGCGCGACGGCGAGCCGCTGAACCTCAAGTCGTTCATCGCCGACCTCGACATCCCGGTGATCGCGGGCGGCGTCGGCGACTACCGGACCGCGATGCACCTGATGCGCACGGGCGCGGCGGGCGTGATCGTCGGCTACGGCTACACGCCGGGCGTGACCACGACGGACTCGGTGCTGGGCATCGGCGTGCCGATGGCCACGGCCATCGCCGACGCGGCCGCGGCGCGCCGGGACTACCTGGACGAGACCGGTGGCCGGTACGTGCACGTGATCGCCGACGGCGGCGTGCTGACCAGCGGTGACATCGCCAAGTCGATCGCGTGCGGCGCGGACGCGGTGATGCTGGGCGAGCCGCTGGCGGCGGCGTCCGAGGCGCCCGGCCAGGGCCTGTACTGGACGGCCGCGTCGGCGCACCCGTCGGTGCCGCGCAGCCACGTGTCGACCGGGGTCGACCAGGTGGTGGACCTGCGCAAGCTGCTGTTCGGCCCGTCCGTGGACCCGCGGGGCGTGACGAACCTGTTCGGCTCGCTGCGCCGGGCGATGGCCAAGACCGGCTACTCGGACCTCAAGGAGTTCCAGAAGGTCGGCCTGACCATCCGCGGCTGAGCACGACACGCGAACGAGCCCCTGCTCCACGCGGGGGCTTTTTCGTGCCCGGACGTGCCTGAACCGGGTGAGCACTAGCCTGTTACCGGAAGTTACGCCTAATCTCCCAGCCATGGGTGAACTCGCCGGTAACAACACCGACTACGACGTCGTGGTGGTGGGCTCGGGCTTCGGCGGCAGCGTCGCCGCGCTCCGCCTCACCGAGAAGGGCTATCGGGTGGCCGTGGTCGAGGCCGGCCGCCGGTTCGCCGACGACGAGTTCGCCGAGACGTCCTGGAACCTGCGGCGGTACCTGTGGGCGCCGGCGCTGGGCTGCTACGGCATCCAGCGCATCCACGCGCTGCGCAGCGTGATGATCCTGGCCGGTGCGGGCGTCGGCGGCGGGTCGCTGGTGTACGCCAACACCCTGTACCGGCCGCTCAAGCCGTTCTACGCCGACCGGCAGTGGGCGCACATCACCGACTGGGAGGCCGAGCTCGCCCCGTTCTACGACCAGGCGAGCCGGATGCTGGGCGTGGTGCAGAACCCGACCACCACGCCCTCGGACGTGGTGATGCAACGCGTCGCCGAGGACATGGGCGTGGCCGACACCTACCACCCGACGCCGGTCGGCGTGTTCTTCGGCGAGCCGGGCGAGCCGGCCGAGGACCCCTACTTCGGCGGCGCGGGACCGAGCCGGACCGGCTGCACGCAGTGCGGCGCGTGCATGTCGGGCTGCCGGGTCGGCGCGAAGAACACCCTGGTCAAGAACTACCTCTACCTGGCCGAGCGCAACGGCGCGCAGGTGCTGCCGCTGACCACCGTGACCGACCTGCGCCAGGCACCGGACGGCACGTGGGCGGTCGGCACCCGGCGCACCGGCGGCAAGCTGCGCAAGGGCAGGCGCACGATCACCGCGGGCCAGGTCGTGCTGGCCGCCGGCACGTGGGGCACCCAGCAGTTGCTGCACCGGATGAAGGCCGAAGGCGCGCTGCCGAAGCTCTCGCCCAGGCTCGGCGAGCTGACCAGGACCAACTCCGAGTCGATCATCGGCGCGGCCCGCTTCACCGTGGACGAGCAGCGCAACTTCAGCCGGGGCGTGGCCATCACGTCGTCCATCCACCCGGACGAGCAGACCCACATCGAGCCGGTCCGCTACGGCAAGGGCAGCAACGCGATGGGGCTGCTCCAGACCCTGGCCACGGACGGCGCGAAGTCCACGCCGAGGCTGGTGCAGTTCCTGGCGCAGGCGGTCCGCCACCCGGTGCGGCTGGCCCGGCTCATGTCGGTGCACCGGTGGAGCGAGCGGACCGTGATCCTGCTGGTGATGCAGAGCCTCGACAACTCCATCACCACGTCCACCAAGAAGGGCCTGTTCGGCCGCAAGCTCACCTCGAAGCAGGGGCACGGGCAGCCGAACCCGACGTTCATCGAGGCGGGCCACCGGGCGAACCTGCTCGCGGCCGAGCACATCGACGGCATCGCGGGCGGCACCTGGGGCGAGCTGTTCAACATCCCCCTGACCGCGCACTTCATCGGCGGCTGCCCGATCGGCTCCGACCCGTCCAGCGGTGTCATCGACCCCTACCACCGCGTCTACGGCTACCCTGGGCTGTCCGTGGTGGACGGCGCCGCGATCTCGGCGAACCTGGGCGTGAACCCGTCGCTCACGATCACCGCGCAGGCCGAGCGGGCGTTCTCGGTGTGGCCGAACAAGGGCGAGCCGGACCGGCGCCCGGACCAGTCGCAGGGCTACCGGCGGATCGCCCCGGTGGCGCCCGGGAAACCCGCCGTGCCGGCCGCTGCTCCGGGGGCGTTGCGGTTGCCGATCGTGGAGGTCAAGTCCCGCTGATCGTCCTATGGTGGGTGGTGTGGCATCGAAGCCGTTCGCGTCCAGTGCCGACCTGACCCCCAAGGACGAGCGGTTCGTCGAACTCGCCGACGGCGTCTACGCCCTCACCGCCGAGGGCGACCCGAACGTCGGCGCGATCGAGGGCGAGGACTTCCTCGTCTGCATCGAGGCGCGGGCCACGCCGAAGGCTGCCCGGCGCTGGCTCGACCTGCTCCGCGAGCACACCGACAAGCCCGTCCGCCACCTGGTGCTCACCCACTACCACGCGGTGCGCACGCTCGGCGCGAGCGCGTTCGACGCCGCCGAGGTCATCGCCCACGACACCACCCGGACGTTGATCGCCGAACGCGGCCGGGAGGACTGGCTCAGCGAGTACGGCCGCATGCCCCGGCTGTTCGAGGAACCCGAGGGCATCCCCGGCCTGACCTGGCCGACGGTCACGTTCTCCGACCGGCTCACCATCCCGCTCGGCGGCGACCGGGGCGAGGTGGAGCTGCGCTTCTGCGGGCGCGGCCACACCGCGGGCGACGTCGTGGCGTGGCTGCCGCACCAGCGCATCCTGTTCGCGGGCGACCTCGTCGAGTCCCAGGCCGCCCTCTACACCGGTGACGCGTTCCACGACGAGTGGGCCACGACGACGTTGGACCGCGTGGCCGCGCTGGGCGCGGAGCAGCTCGTCGGCGGCCGCGGCGCGCCCGCGCGGGACCGGACCGAGGTCGAGGCGGCCATCGCGCAGTCGCGGCACTTCCTGGACGAGCTGCGCCGCACGGTCGGCACGGTGCACCTCGGCGGCGGCACGGTGAAGGAGGCGTTCGAGGCCGCGCACGCCGCCCTGGCACCGCGCTACGGCCGGTGGCCGATCTTCGAGCACTGCCTGCCGTTCGACGTGCAGCGGTACTGGGACGAGTGCGACGGGGTGCAGTGGCCCCGGATCTGGACCGCCGAACGGGACCGCGAGGTGTGGGCGGCGCTGCGATGACACCGGTGCTGGTGGTCGGGGCGGGCCCGGTGGGGCTGACCACCGCGCTCCTGCTGGCCCGCGCCGGCGTGCCGACGACCGTGCTGGAGGCGGCCGAGCGGCACGCGGCGATCGGCAGCCGCTCCATCTGCGTGCACCGGGACGTGCTGAACATCCTCGAACGCGTCGGCGTCGGCCGGGCGGTCGTGGACGCGGGCGTCACCTGGTACCGCGGCCGCACCTACTTCCGCGACCGCGAGGTGCTGACCGTCGAGCTGCCGCGCGCGGACGGCTTCCCGCCGTTCGTCAACACCCCTCAGACGACCGTCGAACGCATCCTGCACGCCAAAGCCCGAACGGAACCTCTCGTGGACGTCCGCTTCGGCTGCCGGGTCGACCACGTGCGGCAGGCCGACCACGTCATCGTGCAGGCGCAAGGCCGGACGTTCGAGGGCACGCACTGCGTCGCCGCCGACGGCGCGCACTCCACCGTCCGGCACCTGCTCGGCATCCCGTTCGAGGGGCACTCCTACGACGACCGGTTCGTCATCGCCGACATCCGCGTCGACCTGGGCCACCGCGAGCCCGAGCGCCGCTTCTACTTCGACCCGCCGTGGCACCCCGGCCGCCAGGTGCTCGTCCACCCCCAGCCCGACGGCGTCCACCGCGTCGACTGGCAGGTGCCCGAGGACTTCGAGCTCACCCCGGAGCACGTCCGGGCCGTGACCGGCGACCGCCCGCACGAGGTCCTCTGGCAGTCCACCTACCGCTTCCACCAGCGCCGGGCCGAGCGCTTCCGCGTCGGCGACGTCCTGCTGGCGGGTGACGCCGCCCACGTGATGAGCCCGTTCGGCGCGCGCGGCCTCAACTCCGGGATCTGCGACGCCGACAACGCCGCGTGGAAGATCGCCCTCGACCGGGCGGGCGAAGCCGGCCCGCACCTGCTCGACTCCTACCACCACGAACGCGCCGCGGCCGCCGACGAGAACCTGCGCGTCACCGACGCCACCATGCGCTTCCTGGTGCCGCGGACCGAAGCCGAACGCGCCCACCGCCACCGCGTCCTGGCCGACGCCCGCACCGACGAGATCGACTCCGGCAAGCTCTTCGAGCCCTTCGCCTACCGGGACTCGCCGCTGACCACCAACGGCGACGGCGAGCTGCGCCCGGACAGCCACCGCTACGGCCCCGGCTTCACCGTCGAGGGCGACGCGCTGGTCCGCCCCGACGGCCACACCGCCGCCACCGGGACCGACCTCGGCCGGGCCCTGCGCCGCGCGAAGGGCTTCACCGCCGCCGAGGCGTCACCGTGAACCCCTCCGGCTTCAGCGTCAGCATCTCGGCCACCCGCAGCTCGTAGTCCGCCGGCGCCACCAGGTCGTACCGCCGCAGCACGGTGGCCAGCGCCAGCGTCGCCTCGTGCACCGCGAACTGCCGCCCGATGCACGCCCGCTCACCCGTGCCGAACGGCTTGTAGACGTGCGCGGGCCGCGCCTTCACCGCCGCCGGCTGGAACCGGTCCGGGTCGAACTCCTCCGGCGACCGCCACACCGACGGGTCGCGGTGCACCAGCGGCAGCAGCACCAACGCCCACTGGCCGGCCCGCATCGGGTACCGCTCGCCGAGCACGGTGTCCGACCGCGCCTCCCGCGCGAACGCCGGCGCCGTCGGCCACAGCCGCAGCGCCTCGTCCAGCACCCGCCGCACGTACCGCAGCTTCGTGACCTGCTCGAACTCCGGCACGTCCGCCGCGCCCCACACCGCGTCGATCTCCGCGCGGGCCCGCTCGACCACCTCGGGGTGCCGCGACAGGTAGTACAGGGCGAACGACAGCGCGCCGGACGTCGTCTCGTGCCCCGCCACCAGGAACGTGATCACCTGGTTGCGGACGTTCACCTCGTCCAGCTCACCCGAGGACAGCATCAGCCCCAGCAGGTCCGACCCGCCCGACCCCCGCCGCGACCGGACCACCTCGTCCACGACCCGCGCCAGGTACGCGAGGTCGCGCTGGTAGCGCTCCTCCGCCTCGCGCCCGAACAGCTTGCGCAGCACCGGGATCACGAAGTTCTTGCGCTGCGCGTACCGCAACGACCCGGTCATCGCCCGCACGAACGGGTGGGTCTGCGACCGCGAGAACGACTCGAACGAGTACCCGAACCCGACCCGCCCGATCGTCTCCAGCGTCAGCTTCGTCATGTCCGCCGACACGTCGACGACCCCGCCCCGGTCCCACTTCGCGACGAGCTGCGCCGTCACGTCCACCATCGTCGGGTGGTAGGCGCGCATCGCGCTCTGCGTGAACGCGGGCAGCAGCACGTCGTGCGCCGCCTTCCAGTTCGGCTCGTCGTTGTAGGCGGTGAACAGCCCGTCCCCGCCGACGTCCCGCAACGCCTCCACACCCAGCGCGAGGTGCTTGGCGAACCGCGACTCGTCGGCCAGCTCCGCCGCCAACGCCGCCCCGCCCACGAACACGATCTCCTGGTCGAGGAACCGCCGGGTGAAGATGGGCCCCAGCTCGCGCCCCAGCCGCATCGTGTCCTGCACCGGCGTGTGCCGGTTGGTGCCCAGCACGTCACCCAGGAACGGCACCCGCCACTTCGGGTGCGGGATCACCGCGGCCGTCACCGCCGGCCCGCCAACCGCCGCTGCAACCCCGACGAGAACGCGGGGAACGCGCCGCCGAGCGTGCTGATCACCCGCAGCTCCGGCGGTGCCACGTTCACCTCGGCGCGGTCCTCCTCGATCGCCTCCACCACCCCGGCCGCGACCTGCTCCGGCGACACCGTCCGCATCCCGGCGGGCGGCTTCGCGCCCGTGTCGGCGAACATCCCGGCGTCCCGCACGAAGCCGGGCTGCACGACCGACACGCCCACCCCGGTGCCCCGCAGGTCCTCCCGCAGCCCCAGCGCGAAGCCGCGCAGCCCGAACTTCGTCGCGTTGTAGAGCGAGCTGTGCGCCGACGCCACCTTGCCCGCCAACGACCCGACGAGCACCACGTGCCCGCGCCCCGCCCGCACCATCGACGGCACCAACCCGCGGGCCAGCTCGACGGGCGCTTCCAGGTTCACCGCCAACGCCCGCCTCACCTGCTCGGCGGTGAGCTCCACCAACGCCCCACCGGCCGGCAGCGCCGCGTTGGCCACCAGCACGTCCACCGCCCCGACCTCGTCCAGCAACCGCCCGACCCCGTCGGCCAGGTCCGCCACCACCGCGCGCCCACCGACCTGGTCGGCGAGCCGCTCCAGCTCGGCGACCTTCCGTCCGGTCAGGACCAGCTTCGCCCCGCGTCCGGCCAGCACGCGTGCGATCGACTGCCCGATCCCGCCCGTCGCGCCGGTCACCAACACGGTCGATCCCGAGACCTTCATGCGCCCTCCCGATACTGTTCGTTCGAACGAACAGTATCGCGAATCCGGCCGCCCGTCCCATGGCGGACAATGAACGACATGACGAGACCGGCCGAGACGAGGCAGCGGATCATCGCGGCCGTGCTGCGGATCATCGGTGACGACGGCGTCGCGGGCGTGACCAACCGGCGCATCGCGCAGGAGGCGGGGGTCTCGCTCGGCTCCGTCACCTACCACTTCGCCACCCAGCAGGACTTGCTGCGCGAGAGCCTGCGCCACTTCGTCACCGAGGAGACGAGGCGCTTCGGCGAGCTGGCCACCGACAACCGGGCCTCGTGCGCCGACCTGCACCAGGTGGCGGACATCGTCGGGCAGGTGGCCGAGGCCACCGGCACCGACAGCGAGCGCATCGCGCCCTACGAGCTGTACCTGCACGCCGGCCGCGACCCGGAGCTGCGCGCCGCCGCCGCCGAGTGCTTCGCCGCCTACGACAAGCTCGCCGCGACCGTGCTGGCCTCCATCGGCGTCAAGGACGCCGACCAGGTCGCCAGTGCCGTCGTCGGCATGGTCATGGGCCTCAAACTGCGTGCCCTGGCCACCGGCTCCGGCGCGGACGACCTGGTCAACGGCTTGCTGATGCTCGCCAAGGGCGCGCTCAAAGAGTGATGCCGGTGAGCACCATCGTGCGCTCCTCGGTGAAGTCCTCCATCGCCGACCGCACGCCCTCGCGTCCCGTGCCCGACCCCTTCACCCCGCCGTAGGGCATCTGGTCGGCCCGGTAGGACGGCACGTCGCCGATGATCACCCCACCGACCTCCAACTCCGCCGCCGCCGCGAACGCCACCGTCACGTCCTTGGTGAACACACCCGCTTGCAACCCGTACTCCGTCGCGTTGGCCAGTTCGAACGCCTCGTCCACCGAGTCCACCACGGCCACCGCCAGCACGGGCCCGAACACCTCCTCGCGCCACAGCTTCGCGTCCGCCGGCACGTCCTGCACCACGGTCGGCTCGACGGACGTGCCCGACCGCCCGCCCCCGACGTGCAGCACGCCGCCGCCGGCCACGGCCTCGGCGACCCACTCCTCGACCCGTCGGGCGTTGTCCTCGTCGATCAGCGGCCCGACCTCGACCTCGGGGTCGTGCGGGTCGCCAGTCTTCAGCCCCCGCACCGCCTCGACCAGCTTCGGCACGAACTCCTCGGCCACGGCGCGGTGCACCAGGACCCGCTGCACCGCGATGCACGACTGGCCGCCCTGGTAGTTCCCGAACGTGGCGATCCGCCGCGCCGCGAAATCCAGATCGTCCCAATCCGCGCACACGATCGCCGCCGAATTGGACCCCAACTCCATCACCACGTGCTTGCGCGGGGCGGAGTCCGCCAACGACCACCCGACCCCGGTTGACCCGGTGAAGGAAATGACGGGCAACCGCTCGTCGGTGACCAGGCTCTTCATGTCCGACCCGCGCACCGGCAACACGGAGAACGCGCCCTCGGGCAATTCCGTCTCCGCCAGCAACTCGCCCAACAACAACGCCGACAACGGCGTGGCCGAGGCGGGCTTCACGATCACCGGCGCGCCGACCGCCAACGCCGGCGCGACCTTGTGCGCGACCAGGTTCAACGGGAAGTTGAACGGCGCGACCGCGAGCACCGGCCCGCGCGGCACCCGCCGGACCACCGCCAACCGGCCCTCGCCGCTGACGTCGGTGTCCAAGCGCTGGAGGTCGCCGGTGAACCGCCGCGCCTCCTCGGCCGCGAACCGGAACGTGCTCACCGCCCGCCGCACCTCGATCTCGGCCCACTTCAACGGCTTGCCGTTCTCGGCGGTGATCGTCTCCGCGATCTCCTCGGCCCGCTCGGTCAACGCCTGCGACACCTGGAGCAGCGCCTGGGCCCGCACGTGCGCGGGCGTGCGCCGGAACTGCTTCGCCACCGCCGCCGCGGCGGCGACGGCCCGCTCCACCTGCTCCGGTCCCGGCACGGCGACCGAGGCCACCTCGGTTCCGTCGAACGGGTGGTGCACGGCGAGGGCGGAAGCGCCCTGTTCGGCGTGTCCGGCGATCCAACAAGGCCGTGGCTGGGGCGTGAACGCGTCCATGCCGAACACCGTATGCCCGACCCGCGCACTTCGGCCTAGTGATCTTGGACGTCACCCGTTCGCGGCGACCGGACCGGCGCGGCGGGCGACCGGCGCCGCTACAGGTCCGAAAAGTTCTCGCGCACGTAGTCGATGTGCCGCAAGTAGTACGCGTCGTGCCCCTCTTCGCGTTGCCGCCGGAACTCGGGTCGTTCCCGGATCATCGTGACCATGTCGTCCAGCCGCGCCAGCACCCGCCGTCCCATCCCGGCCACTTCGATTTCGTACGCCGCGCAGAACGATTCCGCCCGCCGCCGCTGGTCCTCCACCTCGCCGAATTCCGGCGAGAACGGCACCAGGCAATACGCCGTGTACGCGATGTCCCACCACCGCGGCCCCGGCCGCGCACCGTCGAAATCGAACACCCCGACCGGCAGCCCGTCCCGGAACACCATGTTGTAGGGCGCGAGGTCGTTGTGGCAGATCACCTCGACCGGCTCGACGGCCGGGAACTGCCACCCCTCCGCGACCCCGACCAACGCGGCCGACGCGTCGTGCAACCGACGTGCCATCCGCGCCACCGCCACCAACACCTCGTCCGACCGCAACTCGTCCCTCAACGGCGGGTGGCCGACCTCACCCTCCAGGTACGACAACACCTCGCGCTCCCGGCCGCCCACCACCTCCACCCCGTGCGGCACCGGCGAAATGCCAAGCGGGGCAAGGTGTTCCAGCAGCCGGTGCACGTTGGGCGTCCACGGTCCGACCGGCCGCCGGACCGTCGACCCGACCCGCACGACCTCGTTGAGCCCGCCTCCGGTGAGCACTTCCTCCTGCACGCATGACATCCTTCACCTGCGCGGATCCGCCAGACGAGAGGTTTTCCCCCAGTGGCCGAGAGCAGCAACCGCCCTGTGCTGGTAGTCGACTTCGGCGCGCAGTACGCGCAGCTGATCGCCCGGCGAGTCCGGGAGGCGCAGGTCTACTCGGAAGTCGTCCCGCACACCACACCCGTGGCGGAGCTGCTGGAACGCGACCCGGCCGCCATCGTGCTGTCGGGCGGCCCGTCGAGCGTCTACGAGCCGGGCGCGCCGCAGGTCGACCCGAAGCTGTTCGAGATGAACGTCCCGGTCTTCGGCATCTGCTACGGCTTCCAGGCCATGGCGGGTGCGCTGGGCGGCACGGTCGAGCACACCGGCACCCGCGAGTACGGCCGCACCGAGCTCGGCGTCCAGCACACCGGCGGCCTGCTGCACGAGGAGCTGCCCGCCAACCACCCCGTGTGGATGAGCCACGGCGACTGCGTCACCAAGGCCCCCGACGGCTTCACGGTCACCGCGACCAGCGAAGGCGCGCCGGTGGCCGCGTTCGAGGATCCCGAGCGCCGGTTCGCGGGCGTCCAGTACCACCCCGAGGTCGGCCACTCGCCGCACGGCCAGGAGGTGCTGCGCCGGTTCCTGCACGAGATCGCGGGCATCCGGCCGCAGTGGACGACCTCCTCGATCGTGGACGAGCAGGTGGCCCTGATCCGCGAGCAGGTCGGCGACGGCAAGGCGATCTGCGGCCTGTCCGGCGGCGTCGACTCCGCCGTGGCGGCCGCGCTCGTCCAGCGCGCCATCGGTGACCGCTTGACCTGCGTCTTCGTCGACCACGGCCTGCTGCGCGCAGGGGAGCGGGCGCAGGTCGAGCGCGACTTCGTGGCCGCGACCGGCGTCAACCTGGTCACCGTCGACGCCCGCGAGCGGTTCCTCGACGCGCTCAAGGGCGTCACCGACCCGGAGCAGAAGCGCAAGATCATCGGCCGTGAGTTCATCCGCGTCTTCGAGCAGGCCGAACGCGACCTCAAGGCCGAGGGCGACTACCGGTTCCTGGTCCAGGGCACGCTCTACCCGGACGTGGTCGAGTCCGGCGGCGGCGCGGGCGCGGCGAACATCAAGAGCCACCACAACGTCGGCGGGCTGCCGGACGACCTCCAGTTCACCCTGGTCGAGCCCCTCCGCGCGCTGTTCAAGGACGAGGTCCGCCGGGTCGGCACCGAGCTGGGCCTGCCCGAGACGATCGTGCAGCGCCAGCCGTTCCCCGGTCCGGGCCTCGGCATCCGGATCATCGGCGAGGTCACCCAGGAGCGGCTGGACGTCCTGCGCAAGGCCGACGCGATCGCCCGCGAGGAGCTGACCAGCGCGGGCCTGGACCGCCAGATCTGGCAGTGCCCGGTCGTGCTGCTCGCCGACGTGCGCAGCGTGGGCGTGCAGGGTGACGGCCGCACGTACGGCCACCCGGTGGTCCTGCGCCCGGTGTCCAGCGAGGACGCCATGACCGCGGACTGGACGCGCCTGCCGTACGACGTGCTGGAGCGCATCTCGACCCGCATCACCAACGAGGTGGCCGAGGTCAACCGCGTGGTGCTGGACGTGACGAGCAAGCCGCCGGGCACCATCGAGTGGGAGTAGCAAGAAGGGCCCGTCCTCCCCAGGACGGGCCCTTCTCCCTTTCCGAACCCCCTCAGCGCCGCCGACGAGCCGACCCCGCCAGCAACCCCAGCCCGATCACCATCGCCCCTCCGGCCAACGCCCACCTCAGGTCGAGGAAGTCGGGCCACGACGCGCCGTCGGAGAGCATGTAGGCGGCCGCGACCAGGGCCGCGACCCCGAACACCAGCCCCACCACGTCCACACCGCGCTTCTCGACCGAATCCTGGTCAGCCACGACTCACCTCCACCTCTCCGAGATCGCTGCGCACGTCCAGCACGATCTTCAACCCACCGGGCCCGTCGGACCCGTAATCGGTGACCTCCTCGTGCCTGCCCTCGCCGTCGGACTCGCGGCCGAGGCAGCGCACCGAGCCCAGGTCGGTCCGGCAGTCCACCGTCACGTCGGCGTCGGCGGGCACCCTGACCCGCGCGCTGCCCAACCCGACCTCGACGTCCGTGGTCACGGTCGCCGCCCGGTCGACGGGCAACGCGGTCAGGTCCAGCTCGACCTCGCCGACGCCGGCCGTGTACCGGTCCCGCACCTCTTCCAGCGTGGTCGGCTTGGCCCGCGTGCTGCCCATCTGATCGGCGTCGACGTCGAAGTCCACCGACGTCAGCACCACCCCGACCACCGACAGCGGCACCACGAGCCAGATCAGCCCGCGCCCGCCGTCGCCGCGCAACGAGCCGAGCACCATCCCCGCGCCCAGCACCGCGACCAGCAGCCCCAGCACGTGCTCGGCGTGGAACCAGTCCGAGTACGACGACGCCACCAGCGACCCGGCCAGCACCACGAGCGCCGCGCCGAACGTCGCCACCCCGACCCGTGACCTGGGCCGACGCGCGGCCACCGGCGCGGGCTGAGCACCCGCGGGCTCCGGCACGCCCCCCGGCTCGGGCAGGTCCCAGGCGAACGGCGCGGCACCCAGCGGGTCCCAGGCCGGTGGCGTCACGCGCCCGGTCGTCTGCTCCTCCGTCGACACCTTGCCCCCCGCACCGTCACCGACCTGAACCCCGTCCCCGACCCCGCCGATCCCGCCGCCGAGACCGCCGACCCCGTCCCCCGTCCCGAACGCCACCGTCGGCTCCGGCCGGTTGAGCTGCCCGCGACCGCGGTGCAGCAGGTAGATCGCGCCCACGGACAGCAGCACGCCGCCGACCATGGTGAACCCGCCGTCCACGAAGAACCCGGTCGCCGGGATCACCGCGAGCCCGAGCAGCACCGTCAACGCCGTCGGCGTCGAGCTGCGCCCCCGCCCGAGCAGCGACTCCGCCGCCGACACCTCGTCGTCGGTCTGCGCGAGCCACAACCAGCCGAGCAGGTAGACGAGCAGCCCGGCCCCGTTGCACAGGGCCATGGCCACGAACGCGACCCGGACGATGACCGGGTCGATCTGGTACCGCTGGGCGATACCGGCGGCGACACCGGCGATCTTGCGACCGTCGTGAGGCCGCCTGGGCCGAGTGGCCCAGAAGTCCTTCAGCGTCTCTTCGACGCTCGCTGCGCTGATGCTCCCGCTCACGACGACAAGCTTGCGTCCCCGACGTGCCCGCGCACATCGGGGACCCACCCTGAACCGGGCATCGGGTGGAACCCTGATGACCGGCCCGGACCCGCGTGTGACCATCGAGGGGTGAGCGTGGAGACGAAGACCGCCGTCGAGCCGGTGCGCCGCAGGCGGACCGGCCGGGTGGTCGCGGGCGTGGCCGGTGGTGTCGCCGACCACCTCGGCATCGAGGTGTTCTGGGTGCGGGCGGCGTTCGCCGCGCTGACCGCGCTCAACGGCGTCGGCGTGATCGCGTACGGCCTGCTGTGGCTGTTCGTGCCCCAACGGGCCGCCGGCGAGCCGGAGGAGGCCGCGAACCCGAGGGAACGCCAGCAGGCCCTGGGCCTGGTCGCGCTGGGCATCGGCGCGGCCGTGCTGGCCGGCCTGTTCTCCGGCCCGCTCAGCGGCTGGATCGCCGGACCGCTCGCGGTCGCCCTCGTGGGCGCGGCCGTGGTCTGGCGCGAGGCCGACGAGGCGCAGCGCCGCCGGTGGCGTGACGGCGCGAAGTCCGGGATCCTCGGCGGCACGGGCCGCAGCACGATCGTGCGCGTCCTCGCGGGCGTGGCGCTGGTCGCCATCGGCATCGGCGTCCTGCTGGTCAACAGCTACGGCATCGACCAGCTCCGGTTCGCGCTGCTGGCGGTGGTCGCCACGCTGGGTGGCGTGGCGGTGCTCACCGTGCCGCTGTGGATCAAGCTGATCAACGACCTGGGCGAGGAGCGCCGGGTCCGCATCCGCACCGAGGAGCGCGCCGAGATCGCCGCCCACCTGCACGACTCGGTGCTCCAGACGCTCGCCCTGATCCAGAAGCAGGCCGAGCAGCCGCGCGAGGTCAAGCGCCTGGCGCGGGGCCAGGAGCGGCAGCTGCGCGAGTGGCTGTACGGGCGGATCGTGGAGGACAACAGCCAGCCGACCACCATGTCCGCCGCGATCGCCAAGGCGTCGGGCGAGGTGGAGGACAGCTTCGCGCTGGCCGTGCAGCAGGTCGTGGTCGGCGACTGCCACCTCGACCCGAACCTGTACGCCCTGGTGCAGGCCGCCCGGGAGGCGATGGTCAACGCGGCCAAGCACGCGGGCGTCGCGGAGATCAGCGTGTACGGCGAGGTCGAACCCGAACGGGTGACCGTCTTCGTCCGCGACCGGGGCAAGGGCTTCGACCCGCAGACCGTGCCGGAGGACCGGCATGGCCTCGCGGACTCGATTGGGGGGAGGATGGACCGGCACGGCGGCGAAGTCCGGATCCGCACCCGGTTGGGTGAGGGCACGGAGGTGCAGCTGATGATGCCGAGGAAGACCGCAGACAAGCGAGAGACGGGGGCCAGGACATGACCGTTCGGGTGTTCCTGGTGGACGACCACGCGTTGTTCCGCGCCGGGGTGCGGGCCGAGCTGGACTCGATCACCGACGAGATCGAGGTCGTCGGCGAGGCCGGTTCGGTCGGCGAGGCGGTGGCGGGCATCGGGCACCACCGCCCGGACGTGGTGCTGCTGGACGTGCACATGCCCGACGGCGGTGGCGCGGAGGTGCTGCGGCAGGTGCGCACCGCGTTGCCGGAGGTGGTGTTCCTGGCGCTGTCGGTGTCCGACGCCGCCGAGGACGTCATCGCGGTCATCAGGGCCGGCGCGCGCGGGTACGTGACGAAGACCATCTCCAGCCAGGAGCTGGTGCGCGCGGTCGTGCGGGTCTCGGAGGGCGACGCGGTGTTCAGCCCGCGGCTGGCCGGGTTCGTGCTGGACGCGTTCGCCGACCGGCCGGGCGCGGCCCCGATCAGCGACCCCGAGCTGGACCTGCTGACCCCGCGGGAACGGGACGTGCTGCGGCTGCTCGCGCGGGGTTACGCGTACAAGGAGATCGCGTCGGAGCTGTTCATCTCGGTGAAGACGGTCGAGACGCACGTGTCGAGCGTGCTGCGCAAGACGCAGCTGTCGAACCGGTACGAGCTGTCGCGCTGGGCGTCGGACCGCCGCCTGGTCTGACCGGCGGGGCTAGCCCAGCTGCTCGGACGAGCTGATCTGGAGCCTGCCGTCGACCTGCTCGACCACGAGCTGGTAGAGGCCCGCCACCTCCGACGGGCGTCGCACGAAGGTCACCCTCACCCTGACCAGGAACCTGGTCGGGTGGTCCTGCACGGCCTCGAACTGGTCGGTGCGCACGTCGTCGTACTGGCTCCAGAACCGCTGGTACTCCTCGAACGGCTGGCGGAACGACACGGCCAGGTTCTCGTAGGCCGCCGACGTGTTCTCGGGCAGCAGGTCGTAGTGCCGGCGCACCAACCCGGCGGCCGCCTCCGCGTCCGCCGCCGCGTCCGCCGCGTTCGGTGCCGTCGACGTGCCTGCCCCGAAGCGCCACGGCTGGAGCGCGGCCACCGCGACCGCACCCGCGACGACCAGCAGCACCACCGCCGCCACGACCGGCGCGAGCCACCGCTTCCGCTTCGCACCCCCGCCGCCCTCGCCCCCGCCCTCGGTCGACCGCGCCTCGACCCGGGGTTCCGGCCCTTGCCCGCCCGGCCCTTGCCCGCCCGGCCCTTGCCCGCCCGGCTCCTGCCCGCCCGGCTCGTCCGCGACCGGCGGGTCGGGCGTGACCTGCGATCCGAGGTCGGCCAGCAGCTCGACCGCTTCGGCCGCCGTGGGCCGCTCAGCGGGCTCGGCGGCGAGCAACCGCGTCAACACCCCCGTCAACGCCCCGGAACGCGCAGGCGGCTCGATCAGCCCCGCCGCGGCCCGGTACAGCAGCCCGAAGCTGTTGTCGCTCACCCCGTGCGGCGACTTGCCCTCGATCGCCGCGTACAGCGTCGCGCCCAGCGAGAACACGTCGGACGCCTGGGACGGCTGCTCCCCGCGCGCCACCTCGGGCGCCAGGTAGGCCGGTGTCCCGGTGATCATGCCGTTGGCGGTGAGCGTGCCGTCGCCCGCGGCCCGCGAGATGCCGAAATCGGTGAGCTTGACCTTGCCGTCGTGCCCGATGAGCACGTTGGACGGCTTCACGTCCCGGTGCACGATGCCCGCCGCGTGCGCCGCGGCCAGCGCGGCCGCCACCCGGGCGCCGATCCGGGCCGCCTCGTCCGGGCTCAGCCCGCCCCGCTGCGCCACCAGCCCCGCCAGGCTGCGCGAGGGCAGGTACTCCATGACCAGCCAAGGCCGGTCGTCCTCCACCACCACGTCGAACACGGAGATCGCGTCGGGGTGCTGCAACCGGGCCGCGTTGCGCGCCTCGCGCATGGCCCGCGCCCTGGCCACCTCGACCTCGTCGGCCGTCAGGTCGGGCCACCGGAGCTGCTTCACCGCCACGTCGCGGTCCAGCAACCGGTCCTTCGCCCGCCAGACGACGCCCATCGCGCCGCCGCCGATGCGCTCGACCAGCGCGTACCGACCGCCGACCGTCCCCGTCCCCCCGGACTCCGCCACGCCAGCAGGTTAGGTGATGGCGCGGCCCGCGAGGGTCAGTTGGTCGAGACCAGCTTGGCCAGTTCGCGGTCGAAGTCGATCCACAGGTCCTCCTCGCCGGGCTGGACCACGTCGTAGGTGAGGTCCAGGAACTCGGCGATGTCCTCGGCGTCGGCGGACAGGATGGCGAAGCCCGTGGGCGCGTTCAGCTCCACCAGCACCCGCTCGGGGTCGTCGGCGGCCGGCCGGACCAGGATGTCGCCCTCGCCCGCGGAGGTCAGCAGCCCGTCCGCCAGCAGGTCGCGGGCGAAGATCCACTCGACCTTGCCCTGGCCGGTGTGGAACAGCACAGCGACCGCGTACGGGTCCTCCGGCTCGTAGTGGAGCTCGGCCTCCACCGGCGCCGGGGCCACGCCCGGGACGAGGAGGTGGAACGTCGTGGTGATGGTGATGCTGTCGTTGCTCATGGCCTGTGGGTTCCCTTCCGGAGTCGTCCCTCTCATGTGAGGAGACGTCCGAGAGGGCGAATCGGGACGAGGTTCGCGTGAACACCACGCTATCGGGGGAGACCTGGGTCTCAAGTCCACCCGTTTGCCCAGGACGGCTGTCTCAGTAGGCCGCGCCGCCCGCCGTACCGATGGGTAACAGTGCGTTATCGCAGGTCACTTGAGCGTAGTCGCCTTCTCGGCGACGCGCTCCTCGACCACCGGCACGATCGCCGTCGCGGGCTGCTTGCGGGTCAGCGCGACCCCGACGAGCACGATCACCATGCCCAGCACGACGCGGAGGTTGAGCGCCTCGCCGAGGAACAGCGCGCCCAGCAGCACCGACACCACGGGCAGCAGGTAGCCGACCATCGTCGCGTTGGTCGCGCCCTCGTCCTCGATGACGCGGTAGTTCAGCACGAACGCCACGCCCGTCCCGAAGACGCCCAGGATCGCCACGGCCACCAGCGGCTGCCAGGACAGGTGCACCGGCTGCGCCCCCGCCACCGGCACCACCAGGGCCGTCATGCCGGCCGCGGCCACCAGTTGCGACGAGGAGATCTGCATCGGCGTCAGGCCCCGCCCGGAGACCTTGCGGCCGACGTAGGCGTAGCTGACCGCGTAGGAGGCCGCGGCGGCCAGGCACGCGAGCGCGCCCCAGCCGGCCAGCCCGGCCTTCTGCCACGGCGCGAAGATGAGCAGCACGCCCGCGAAGCCGAGCGCGAGGCCCAGGAACCGGGCCGGGTTGCGCTGACGCTCCGTGCCCAGGGCCAGGCCGATGCCCAGCGCCCACAGCGGCGTGGTGGCGTTGAGCACGCCCGCCACGCCGGAGTCCACCGTCTGCTCGCCCAACGCGAACAGCGCGAACGGCACCGCGCTGCCGAAGAACGCCGCGAAACCCAGGTGCAGCCACGACGCCCGGTCCCGAGGCAACCGCTGCTTGCTCCAGTAGACGAGGGCGACCAGCACCGCCGCGCCGAGCGCGGTGCGGGTCAGCGTGATCTGGACCGGCGAGAGACCGGTCAGCGCGATCTTGATCCACAGGAAGCTGGAACCCCAGAGCAGGGCCAGGACACCCATCCTGATCAGCGTGCCAGGCTTGTTCACGGCCATACTCTGCGCGCTGCGAAGTATCCAGCACAAGTGAATAGAACTGCACGACCCTTAAGCAACGCTGTATGGTCGGGTCATGTTGGACGTGCGACGCATGCAGGTGCTCCGGGCCGTGGTCACCACCGGCTCCATCACCGCCGCGGCGGTCAACCTCGGGTACACGCCCTCGGCGGTCAGCCAGCAGGTCTCGGCCCTGGAGAAGCAGGCGGGCCTGCCGCTGCTGGACCGGGTCGGGCGGGGCGTGCGGCCGACCGTGGCGGGCAGGCTGCTCACCGAGCACGCCGCGCAGATCACCGACAAGCTCGTCGAGGCCGAGGCGGCGCTCGCCGACTTGCGCGCGGGCCGCACGGGGCGGCTGCGCGTGCGCTACTTCGCCACCGCGGGCGCGGCGCTCGTGCCGCCCGCCGTGGCCCTGTTCCGGGCCAAGCACGCCGACGTGCAGCTCGACCTCAAGCTCACCGAACCGGACGACCCGATGGTGGAGGTCGAGGCCGGTCGCGCCGACGTGGCCATCGTCGTGCACCACCGGGAGAACGAGCCGCCGCGCGGCGTGCACCTCGTGCACCTGCTCGACGACCCCTACCTGGCCGTGCTGCCGCGAGGCCACGAGCTGACCCGCAAGCGCGTGGTCGACCTCGCCGACCTGGCCGACGAGCAGTGGGTGGACGCCGTGACGCCGCCCGGGCCGTGCCGCGACATCGTGCTCGACGCGTGCGCGGGCGCGGGGTTCGCGCCCAACATCGTGGTGGAGGCCGACGACTACCCGACCGCGCAGGGCTTCGTCGCGGCCGGGCTCGGCGTGACCATCGTGCCCAAGCTCAGCCTGGGCGTCGTGCACCCCGGCGTGGTGATCCGCAAGCTGCGCCACCCCGAGCCGACCAGGACCATCTGCGCGGCGATCCGCGGGGACGGCGTCGGCTCGCCCGCGGTGACCAGCCTGCTGGACGGCCTGAAGGCGTCCGCGCGCTAGGTGTACTGATTCGTGACGTTGTTGACGCTTAGGCGGTCAGTCGGGTGATGGGGGGCTGGCCGCCGATGGCGCTGTGGGCGCGTCGGGTGTTGTAGTCCTGGACCCAGTAGGGCAGGGCGGCCAGGCGG
>NZ_JAJUWT010000026.1 GCF_021390395.1 Saccharothrix sp. S26 | reverse complement strand
CACCTCGCCACCACCGACCCCGACAACGCCCAATACCAACGCGACCTCAGCATCAGCCACAACAACCTGGGCGACCTCGCCATCGCACGCGGCGACACCACCACCGCCGAACACCACTACAACGCCGATCTGGCCATCGCCGAACACCTCGCCACCACCGACCCCGACAACGCCCAATACCAACGCGACCTCAGCGTCAGCCACGGCAAGCTGGGCGACCTCGCCATCGCACGCGGCGACACCACCACCGCCGAACACCACTACAACGCCGCCCTCACCATCCGTAAACACCTCGCCACCACCGACCCCGACAACGCCGAATACCAACGCGACCTCAGCATCAGCCACAACAACCTGGGCGACCTCGCCATCGCACGCGGCGACACCACCACCGCCGAACACCACTACAACGCCGCCCTCACCATCCACAAACACCTCGCCACCACCGACCCCGACAACGCCCAATACAGGAAATATCTTGAGATTACCCAGGCCGCGATACAGAAGTTGAAGGAAGAAGGCCAACAAGAGTGAGCCGTTTCCAACCTGGCTAGGTGGGTAGCGATCGTGGTGGAGGTGGCGAAGCTCTTCGTAGATCACTTCTCGACCAAGAGTAAGGCCATCACCAAGAGCGCACCTCGACTCCTGGCCAACGTTCCTTCGCTCCCAGACCGAGGCGCTACTGGCCTGCGGCTTCTTTGAGACCCTGTGCCGCTCGAATATTCATCGTTACAGGTCACCGACCGTAAACAACGTTTCGGGCCACCAGAGAGCTGGCGCTCGCTACGCGAGCGGGATGGCCAGCACATCGTGGGCACTTCGAAACCGATAGTTCTGCACTCGCCACGGTGCGACGAACGACAGTGACGGGTGCTGATCATGGAGCCCATGTGGTGTCCTGTCGACAAGTGCCGTGAACCAGACCTGCGGTGACGTCGCCGATGGTCGCGGTGTGGTCGCATGTGGCGCACGCTCGTGTTCCGCCTCCAGCACCGGAGGTGGAACACGAAAGAAGGTCATAATGAGCAACCCTCAACGCGGGCGTGTATACCGACGGTGCGGCTGCCGGGATGCCGCGGGCAGCCAGCTCGGCCCCCGCTGCCCCGAACTGGCGGGCGGTAGGCACGGACGATGGGCGTTCGCGGTCGACCTGCCGTCGCTGGACGGACATCGGCGGACCATGCGGCGCAGCGGCTTCACCACCAGGACAGAGGCCCAGGCGGCGTTGGGCAAGGTGCTGGAGTACGAACGGACGGGCATCGTCACCGACGACAAGCAGACCGTCGCCGACTACCTGACCACATGGCTGCACGACAAGGCGTCGACGCTCAAGCCGACGACCACGGCCCGCTACCACGACTACGTCTGCAAGGACCTCGTTCCCGCCTTGGGCGCGGTGCGGCTGGACGCGCTCAATCACCAGCACATTGCGCTGTTCATTCACGACCAGCTGGCCGCCGGGCGCGGCCCGGTCACCCTGCGGCGCTGCGTCGTCACCCTGTCCAGCGCCCTGACCGACGCCGTCCGACAACGACGACTGGCCCACAACCCCGCCCGCTACGTCCTGGTGCCGCGGCCACCGATGTACGAACCCACCTGCTGGTCACCGAGCGAGGCAGCACGGTTCCTGCGCTACTGCCACGACCACGACGACCCGCTCACCGACCTGTTGGAGGTCATCATCGGCACCGGACTACGCAAAGGCGAGGCACTCGCCCTGCACTGGAACGACATCAGCCTCGACGACCACGTGGCGTTCATCCGCTACACCCTGTCCAACATCAACAACACCACACCCGTCCTCACCGCACCCAAGACCAAGAGCAGCCGCACCTGGATCGGCCTGTCCGACCGCGTCATCACCGCACTGCGCCACCAACAGCTCCGCCAACCCGGCGACGACCTCGTCTTCCACCGACCCGACGGCAGGCCACTACGACCCGAGTACGTGCTCCGGCACTTCCACCAACTCGCCGACGCCGCCGGACTACCGAGGATCCGCGTACACGACCTACGGCACTTCGCCGCCACCACCATGCTCAACTCACGCGTGCCACTCGCCGTGATCTCCCGCGCGATGCGCCACTCGACCCTGTCCACCACCACCGAGGTCTACGGCCACCTGCTACGCCACGTCGCCCACGACGCCGTCGACGTCATCGCCCACGCCCTCAACGAAGCCGACGTCGCCTGACCCGCAGGACGCGACCACATTGCGACCACAACAGCCGAAAACGACACCAGCGGGCTTGCCTCGAAAGGCAAACCCGCTGGTCATGGCCGTCGGGACGACAGGATTTGAACCTGCGACCCCTTGACCCCCAGCGGGACAAGGGGTGTCCACAGTGGTCTTCTCCGGTCCGTTGTGGCTGGTCGAGTCCGGTGACAATCCAGGTCAGGGCCTCCATTCCGGCCCCGTCCAACAGGTTCGTGAGACGCCTGTGAGACGGGACCCGAGCACCAGAGGTCCTGTTCACGATGAGCACCACCCAGTTCCCCACTTCCGCTACGCCGCTCCGACGGCCACCGCGGCGCGTTCGCCCGCCCTTCGACATGAGCGGCGTCGAAACCCTCGACAGCCAGCAGTCCGACGAGACCATCGACCAGTGGCGCGCTCGTTGCCACGCCGACCGCACCGCCGCCCTCCTGGAGCCACTGGACGGCGTCGAACTGGGCGAGCACGACCGGCACGTCATCGAATGGCTGGCCGACCAGGACACCTCGGTCGTGGGCACCGTCGCCAGCCTCCTCTACCGCGCCCGTGCCGTGGACGGTGCCTGGTGAGCATCGAGGCCATCGATTGGGCGCTCAACCGCGCCCCCATCCCCACCGACCGCAAGGACGCCTCGACGCTGGCGATCACGCTGATCGCGCTCGCCAACCACGCCGGACCCGACGGTCGGGACGCGTTCCCGTCGGTCGAGCGGATGGTGCGCTACACCCGTCTGTCCAGGCGGACCATCCAGCGTTCCCTGCGGTCGCTGGAAGAGCTGGGCCTGATCTGTGCGGGCAACACGCGAGTGCGCGACGCCAAGATCCCGGAGGCCAACGCACGACCCCAGGTCTACGACCTCCTGTCCCCCGAGTTGTCCACAGCCCCGAACGAGGGGCGCCAGGACGACGCCCCTCCGACCAGCCGGGGGCGTCAGCAGAAGCGCCTGGGGGCGTCAACAGCAACCAACGGGGGCGTCAGCACGACGCCCAAACCGTCCTTTAACCGTCCAGGAAACCGTCCTACGCCGAGCGCGCCCGATGGGCGCTCGGCGGTGCGGCCGGTGTGCGGCCACTGCGATGCTCGCGATTCCGACCCGGTCTCCGCTCGCGTGGTGTGGCTGGACGAGGACCGCACGCGGTCGGTGCCGTGTCCGCGCTGCGCACCGCAGCGGGGCGGAGGTGCCCGATGAACCGCGTGCACGTCGCCTACATCGAGTCCGCCACCCTGGCGCATCCCGACGGCTGGACTTCTCCGGCGCACTGCTTGGAGAACCGGGAGGCCGCCGAACGGCTGCGCGACGCGACCAACCTGCTGTCCGGCCGCAACGCCGCCGCACGCCGCACCTGGCGCATCACCGACTGCCCCGGCGACAACTGCGGGGTGCGGCGATGACCACCCTCATCCCGTTCCCCGAACCGAGCGACGAGGACGTACAGCGCGCCGTGGCCGAAGTCGTGAAGTACGTGGCCGGAGAGGCCCCGGCCGTGTCCAACCCGACCCCGGCCGTCGTACCGCCAGCCACCAGGCGGGTCCGGGAGTTGCGCGCCGAGGTGGACGAGGCGCACGCGCTGCTGGAGTTGCAGGCTGACGCCGCGCCACTGCTGCTCGACACCGACCGGGTGCGCCGCAGCCGCAAACGTGCCGCCGAGGCCGCCCGGCTGCACGCGCTGGCCCAGGACCCGGCGGCTCGGGCGTGGCAGGCGGCGCGGGTGCGCCTGGTGCTCACCGTCGTGGCCTTGGTGGCGCTGGTCGGTGCGCTGGGCTGGTCCACCACAGGTGTCCATTTCACGCTCACGCGCGGCATAGTCGAGAGGACCGCCGCGTGGTGGGGTGCGTGGGCGGTGGAGCCGGTGGTCTCGGCGGTGCTGTTGGTGATCGTCGGGGCGCGGGCGTTCCTGGCGGCTCGGGGCCGGGTGCTGCGGCACCGACACCTGTCCGCGGTCGAGTACGGGGCGCTCGCGGTGACGCTGACGCTGAACGTGTGGCCGTACCTGCCGTGGGTGTCGGTGTCGTGGGCGCGGTTCGACGCGATGCAGCTTCTCGCGCACGCCATCGGCCCGCTGGTCGCGGTCGGCGCGGTGATGGTGCTTCCGGTGATCTGGTCGGCGTTCGCGGACCTGGACCACGGCGTCCCGGTAGGCCCTACCGCCGCCACTACCGGCCCGAAGTACAGGGACAACGCCCCTGACACGACGGCGGCACAGCACGGGGCTACCGACGACCGAGTAGCCCTACTCGTGGACCGCGCCCGGCGGTTGATCGCCGCTGGCCGGTTGCCCGTCGATCCGTCCGCCACCCGGCTGCGAGAGGCGCTGGGGTGCGGCACCGGCACGGCCCGCGAGATCCGCGACGCCCTACGCAGGGGTGCGGTGTGAGCCTGACGCAGCAGAAGGACGACGTGGGCGGCGAGCGGATCCCGCTCCCGGACACCGCCGGGCACGAGGCGGCCTCGGTGTCGACCGTCGGGCCGGGTGCCGAGAAGCCGGGCGCGGCGGACACGGTCGAGGCCGCCACGCCGGTGCTGGACGGCGAGCTGATCACCGAGGCCGAGTACCAGCGTTCCCGTGTCCGCCGGCTGGCCGAGTCGGCGGCATCGCGGCTGCCCGCCCAGTGGCAGACCGCCGAGTCCGCCCGCCAGGCTGGGGCTGAGCTGGCGGGCCGGGTGGTGATGGTGCCGGTGCGCTACCCGGCGGCCGTCGGACGCGGCTTGACGGTGTCGGCACGGGCCTGGTGGGCGTGGGTGCGGGTGGCCGATTTCTACGAGGCGTCCAAGGCCGCCGACCGGTTGGCCGACAAGTGGCAGGAGATCGCCGTCGTGCGCCGCCGCCGAGGCGTGATCTCTGTGCTGACCGTCGGCGTGACGGGGTTGGGCGGTCTCATCGCCGAGTTGACCGCCGGTTCGCTGCCGCTGGTGGTCGCGGGTGGCGCGGTGTCGGTGATCTTGGCGGTCGCCGGGCAGCGCAAGGACGGCGCAGGCGGGCGGAGCACCCGTCTGGGCTCCCGGTCGCTGGCGTGGCTGATGAATGGCGACCACCTGGTAATCGCGTTCCGCGATGCCAAGCTGATCGGCCGTGATGAATCGTTGATGCTGGTCAAGGCGCCGCGCCACGACGGTGCCGGGTGGGCGCTGACCATTGACCTGCCGCCCAGCCGCAAGGCCTCTGACGTGATCGGCAAGCGGGAGGCGCTGGCTTCTGCGCTGGCGGTCGACGAAGTGCGGCTGATCGTAGAGCGGGTGCGCGGCGACGACGGCCATGCGGGCAGGCTGGCGCTGTGGGTGGGCGACGCCGACCCCTACGCCGCCGAACCGGTCCCCGGTCCGCTCGCCTCGGCGACATCCTGGGACTTGTGGCGGCCGGTGCCGTTCGGCACCACCGCCCGCGGCGCGGCGGTGACCCTGCCGGTGGTGTGGACGTCTCTGCTGATCGGCGCGATCCCTCGCCAGGGCAAAACGTTCGTCGCACGTCTGCCACTCACCGCCGCCGCGCTCGACCCGCATGTGCGGCTGATCATTGCCGATGGCAAGGGAGGCAAGGACTTCCGCCCGTTCGAGCAGGTGGCGCACCGGTTCATCCGAGGGTCGCGCGAGGCCGACGCCCGCCGCCTGATCCACGTGCTGGAGGAGTGCGCCGCCGACGTCGCCGACCGGTTCGACCGGCTCGCGGACATGGACGACGAGCTGTGCCCGGAGTCGAAGGTCACTCCGGAGATCACCCGCGACCCCGCCCACGGGATGCCACTGACTGTGATCGGCATCGACGAGGTGCAGAACTTCCTCGGCCTGAACGTGCCGTTGGACAAGGACAACCTCAAGGGCAAGAAGATCGGCGGCCGGATCTGCGAGCTGCTGACCTACATCGCCAAGACCGGCCCGGCCGCCGGCTACTCGCTGATCCTGGCCACCCAGAAGCCGGACGCCCAGGTCATCCCGGACGGGTTGCGCGGACAGCTCGGCACCCGTTTCGCGCTGAAGACTATGACCTGGCAGGCGTCGGAGACCATCCTCGGCGCGGGCACCTACAAGGCCGGGATGGACGCCTCCAAACTGCTGACCAGCCACAAGGGCGTCGGCCTGCTGCTGGGCGCGGACGGCGAGACCGAACTGTCGGCCGGTGACGCGGTGACCGTGCGGACCCACCTGCTGCACATCGCCGCCATCCGTGCCGCGTGCGAGCGCGGTCGCGTACTGCGTGAGCAGGCCGGGACGCTGACCGGGGACGCCATCGGGAAGCGCGACCTGGCGGTGCTGGACCCGACGGTGGCCGCGCGCCTGGCCGACGAGGTGACCGCCACCGCGACCAGCCCGGAGCCGGTGGACGCCGAGCTGGTGCACGAACTGCCCGAGGTGTTGGCGCTGCTGGACGGCTTGATCGGCCACGACGAGCACGGCTTGGTGCCCACGGGCGCGCTGGCCGCGCGCATCGGTTGGGACGTGAAGACGCTCGGCGAGGCACTGCGCGCGGCCGGGGTGCCCTCGGCGGGCAAGCGTCGCGTGCAGGGCCACCCGAACCCGGTCAGCGTGGTCGACGTGGACGTCGTCCGCTCCGCGATCGACGGCTGAGAGGTCGGCGCGGGGTCGGAACACCCGTTCCAACCCCGACACGCCCCTGTTCCGACCCCATCCGACCGCCCAGAGGCCCGCGAGCTGCACGGACAGGCGATGTTCCACCCCTCAGAGGCCGCCACGGCTTACCCGTCACAGGGATTTCCAGGCCCGGAAACGGGCCTTGTTCCGACCCACCTCGGCACACCGTCGAGGTCGGCACACCAGGGAAGAAAACCGATGCCCACGATCAACACGTCCCGCGAGTTCCGGCCCGGCCGCTGGCTCGCCCTGATCGCCGCCGCGTGCGTGATCGCATACCTCGCCGGCGTGGTGTCCGCATCGCCCGCCGACACCGCGCCCCGCCCCGCCGTCGGCGGTCTGCACGGGCTGACCCGCCACCACGTGACGATGCGGCTGGCCCGGATGGACATGCGTGTGTTCGGTACCGCACCTTCGGTCCACTGCGCATGCACGATAGTCCCCTGCGAGAAAGCAGGTTGCTCGGAATCTCGGCCTCCTGTGCTCGCTGTTGACATGGTCCCAATTCAAGCGAAAGCCAGTCCGACCTCGACCTCCCTCAGGTCATTTACCGACTCAACGCTCTGTGGCACACCACAGATACACCCCGACGCCGCGCATTCTCGCGACCTAGCCGCCAGCGCATCGGCCGGTCGCCTGCCACGAACCCGATGAAAGATGAAATCTACAGTTCGATCTCGGTACGAAACCCTTGAGCCTTGGCCTCACGCATCAGCTTCAACCCTTGTGCCGCCTGCTTATCACTGATAGTCCACTCCCTGCCCAGATAGCGGCCAATGGTGTACGCGATCTGACGCTGGTACGGCTCCAGGTTCTGTGTCTCCTTCGCCCACTTGGCGACGGCGAGCCACTCCGAGGCGGGGATACCGGACGCGATCGCAACGTCGCTGTGCATGGCGTTGCCTGTCGATCCATCGCTGGCGGCGATGGCCGCCGGGTCAACGAGTTCGGCGGCCAAGTCGTCGGGCAGTTGCCACGGGAGTCTCTCGACCTTGTCCCAGCACTCCGGCCGCTTGGCCCACTCGCCGACGTTGGCTCCGCGTTCGGGACTGATGATCAGCTCGCGAACCGGCACACACAGGTCACTGATCGCCCTGGTGAGAGCATCGCTGAGCCGTTGTTCGCGCCAGATGCGGTCGAGGTCGATTCTCTGGTCGGTCGCAGCCGCAAGACGAGCGATGGTGTACGTGACGATGTTCGCCCGATAGCCACCGAAGCGGTGGCTGGACACGATCTTCTCGGTGTCGCGGAAGAGCTTGGCCAGCGCGATCAGGTGCTGGCAGTAGCGGATGTCCACCGACGGCGGGTTGTCCTCCAGCCCGATCATGAACTCGCGGAAGTTCTTCTCGGCTCCACGGCTCACGAGGTGGGGCAGCTTCATCCACGAGTGCAGGAACTTTGCGATGTCCGCCTTAGTGAACTTCTGGGCCGTCGGATGGGTATTTTTGAATTTGCGCTGATTAGCTGGGGTCCGCTCCCTGGCGAGGGCGTCGGAGTACTGGCCGCGTGCACGTTCATAGAACCACTTGGTTTCCTGACCGGTCCCGTCCGGAGCAGGCGCCCACAGCGCTCTGGTGACCTTTTCAACCGCCACATGGAACGGGTGGTTGGAGCTGAAGTCGACGACGGTGACCTTGTTCTGGGTATTGGAGTACTTGGAGATCTCGGGAACGATCTCCGGCAACCGGTCTGGTGAGGCCACCGTAAGCTTCATCTGCACGAAGACCTGTGAGAGGTCGGCCTTGTCGCGAGCGCGGGCGTAGTGGATCGAGGCGGTGGTCTGGCCACCGTTGACGATCTGGAGGTCATGGATGCGACTGATGGCGCGTCCCCCCTCGACCAGCTCCACAAATTCGATCTTGGAAGCCGTCGCGGTAATGCCGTTGTTGTAGGCTAGGAACCTCTCGGGATTGTTGAGCAGGGTTTCACGAAGGCCCTTGTTCACCGCCCCCTTGGTTTGCAGGAAGGATCTGACGTTCAGTTCGAGCAGTCGCGTGCCGTACTGCCCGTACAGCGCGTGGAGTTCCTCGCCTGGCATGATTGCGAGAAACACCGAGTAGTCACGGTCAGTCACAGGCGTGGCGAGGCAAGGCAGCGCTGGTACACAGTCCACAACGATGGGCTCACTCAGAGTGCCTGAACTCGACATCCGATGCAGCCGTGTAAGATCCCAGATCTCGAAGCTAACGGGAACACCGTCGATCTCGGTCCGCGGCAGGCTTGTAGTGGTACAGACGGTGTTGGTCAGCAGGAAGAGACGGATCCTGTCCGCGTTAGGCAATGCCTTCTCGACGGCGAGGCACATGTCGTGCACGTCGGAGGCCTCATCTATGTCCTTGCGCAGGCCGGAGCGGCAACGGGCGATGAAGTTGATCAGTCGCTTGAAGAGGGCTTCGACCTGGGTGCGGCTCGTGCGGTCTTCTAAGGGCTGCTGCCGGAACAAGCTGATGAACAGGTCAAGTGAGCCGAACGAGTCGGTCTCGCCGTAACCGCTGACCTCGACACCGTGTGCCTTATAGTACGCGGTGAAAGTGTTCTCAACCTCGCCGGCCTGTTCGAGTTCGTCAAGCACGCGCCGCGTAAAGGTCTCCGGGGAGCTGGCGTTCTCGGCGTCGGCGGTGGCGAGCACGTCTGAAACGAGATCATGGGCGTAATGGGCGCGGTCGGAGTCAGGCATGCGGCGTTCCAAGGGTGACGGCGAGTTGTTCGGGCGAGACCTCGAACCGCTCGAGGCCGGTCGTGGTGATGCGGTATTGGCAGTCGCCTACTCCGGGCCTCAGGTCGGTCTCGGTGATGCGCGGAAAGTCGTCTTGGACGCTCCAAAGGTGTTCCGCGCGGACGGTGTAGCGAGGGTCGTCGTATAGGTGCCGTTGGTGTGAGAAGAATCCGATCCGCATGAGGAGTTCGTCGAACTGCGTGGCAAGCCCGAAGGCGTCGAACGGGCGCCGCACGGACTCCACGGCTGCATTCAGAGACTCGCCGTTGCCGCCCTGTCGCTCATCGACCGACAGGTGGACGAGAAACAGGTGTTCAACCCCGGTTTCGTCGAGCTGGCGCTCGCTGGCGATCTGAAGGGACTGCGGGCCTCTCGCGGAGGTCGTCTTCACCTCGATGGCGCACCTGTTCACCTGGAAGTCTTGGTTTGCCAGTAGAGGCCCCGTCCACGACCGCAATGCTTCCACTGGCGAAAGAGCGAGCAGGATGTGCTCTCGGAGCACACGCAGCTCGCCGTAGAGCCCTCGCCGGGATTCTTTCGAAAGCCCTGTGTCCCCGATCGTCTGAAGCAGATTGCGCCAGTGGTCGAACCGCTGGACGGCAGCGACGAGCGCCTCAGTATCATCTGGGGCGGCTTGGGCCGCGTCGGCAATGTCGGTCAGGAGCGGGTTGAATACTTCCCGTAGATCTGCGGTCATGAGCGCGATCCGAAGCTCCCGCTGTCCGTCGGTGAGGCCGACGAATTCAAGATGCAACCCGCGGGTTCGGGGAAAGGCGCGAAACCGGCGCAATGCTGCCATCGCATGACTGCTGGATGTCCTGATGACCAACATCCGCTGCCCTGTGACCTGATCGATCGCGATGAACAGGTCACGCTGGGAAGCCGGGTACAACCGCCTGCTCACCACCCCGCGCCTGTGCCGCTCGGCTTCGAGGTCTTGCCAGTCCTGCTCGTCTACTCTCACTCGGCGTCCCCGTCAAGGTCATCCAACTCCTGCTGCAACCAGATGTCGTTGACGACGTACTCAACCTCGGTGGCGTGACGAGAGAACGGAAAACTGATCGCGAAGCCGACGATTGGGGACAGACCGTCAGGGATCGGCTGCTTGGCCTTCCGGGCTGCCGTCGCTGCAGGGTGTTCAAGCGTGTAGAGAAGGAGGAGAGGCTGGTCCGGACGGCGTTGCTTCCTCAGCACCGTGCCAGTAGGGACCTTAGGATCACTGACCTTGCCCCCGCGCTCCGCACGGGCCTTCGCCACCAGCTTTGTTTCCGCCAGTGCACGCTTGCGCTGGTCCTCGTCGAGGTCGCGACTCTCGTCACTGGGGCTCAGCACCCTGCGAATGACATACCGTTGCTCACTGATCGGGTCGTTGGTCGAAGCGCGCTCGACCAAGCCGATGGTATGGGATCCGAGCTTGTAGGACTGACCGGTGCCGCTGCTGACCAGCCTCACCGTCCAGTTCGACAACTCTCCGACCTTACGGCACCGCCTAATGTACTCGGTGATGAACGCCGGTTTGACTCGTTGAGCCTTGGCGTCCGCCTCGTACTGACCCAGGAAATGGTCGACGACCTCCTCGGGAGAGATGCCCTCCCACACGATGCTAGGCCGATCCTTCTCACCGTCCTTGCGGGCGACGGCGATCTGATTGAGACGTTGGACGAAGTTCTTCAACCGCTCAAGGTTGCGTTCGACGATTCCGTTTCGAAGGTCGAACATGATCGTCTCGGGAATGTCACCCGAGTAGCTGAGCTTGACCTTCAGTCCTCGGCGGATCTTGTTCGCTGCGGTGATGCCGAGTCCGACCGGCGAGGTACGCATCCGCAGTCCGAACTCGGTGGGCTTCGCGTCGAGCGCAGACATCTCCTCGAAGTCCCGCCGAAGCTCGTTGTCGGCCGAGGTGATCTCGCAGTATGCGTCACGCAGTCCGGGGGTCGTGTACAGCCGGCACAGGTCCTCGTACCGCGGGCGGTATCCGAACCACCTCCCCATCTGTAGGAGCGTGTCGTAAGTCCTCGATGCGCGCAGGTAGTAGCTCACGCTGAGGCCCTCAAGGGTAAGACCGCGAGAGAGCTTGTCCCCTCCGATCGCGATGACCGACAGGCCGGTGCGTCGATGGTCGTAGTACTCCAGAGCGTCCTGCGAACTACCGTTGATAGTGCGGACCTGGATCTTCTCCAAGGCGGCGCGGAGCTCCTTCTCGACGTGTCCCCACGACATGTCGTCGAGACCCCTGGAAGGGAACTTCGCACTGGTAGGCGCGAAGTCACGTTCCCAGAAGTCGCGCAGCCGGCCGTAGGCTCGTGCCGATGCGCTGCCGTGGCGGTCGCGCAGCTCGTCTCGAAGCAGCCGAACGTACTCGTCGACCTGCTGCGCGATGCGCGCTTGGACGTCCTGGAACCGAGTGACGTGCACGAGCATCGAGTTGTGGTCGTGCACCTGGCCCCGCACACGTCGAGCCGCACAGGTAAGGACGAACGAGTCGATCGCCCGCCGAAGGGACTCCGGAAGATCCGCAGGCGGTGCCCATCCCTTCTTGTGCTTGTCAGGCATCCACTGCTGGTAGTCCAGAACCTTGCGGAAGATGGGCAGCGGCTCGATATCGTCCTCGTCCGGGTCCGAGCTCTCCAAGCCGAACACACGCTCCGGGCCGAAGTAGTTCGACGGCGCCGGGAGGTTTTCGATGAAGTGTTTCGGGAACAGATCGAGGCCGTACCGGTCGTGGTCGACGGACGGGTCGATGTAGATGTTCGCGAAAGGCGTTGCGGTGTAGCCAACGTAGGCACGCTTCGCGAAGCTGTTAAGCAGTTCGCGGATGGCGGCGTTGATCGTAGAGGGGTCGGAGTCCTCGGACTCGTAGTTGACCGAGGCGTTGTCGGCCTCGTCGTCGATCACTAGCAGCGGGATGTCCCGGACGATCTTCCGGTCGCCGGTGGCAGTCGAGTGCCCTTCTACCTCGACGATCCACTTCCGGACGTAGTTGATGATGCTCTTGTTCTTCTTGATCACGAGCACGACCGGGTAGTCGCCGATCGGGATCGAGGTGTTCTTCGCAACGTTGCGCTTGAAGTCGCCGCTCTCTGCGCTGGTGGTCAGCGACCCGATCCTCAGCCGTGCCCGGCCGGGCAGGCGGCCGACTCCGATGTAGGAGGTAGCCCCCGCGTCATCGTCCGAGCGCTGCTGGTACTGGCTGTCGAAGCCGAGGAGTCCCTCGTCAACGCGGAGCTGTGTCTGACTGCGCAGGCTGTTCTGCATGCCTGCGAGCACGATGATCAATTTGTAGCCAGCGTCGACCGCCTTGGCCGCAAGGCCGATGTAGTTGCCAGTCTTGCCGGACTGAACCTGACCGACCACAAGCCCATAGCGGTGCCATTGGCCAGCACGAAGCGGATCTTCCAGGGCACCGAGAATGCGGTCGGTGGACTGGTCGAGGCGGAGCACCACCTGTTTCGGGAGGATCTTGACGTCCTCGATGTACTGTCGGTAGCGCTCCCAGAAGGACCAGGTCCGGTCTGCCTTGGCCTCGGCCAGCCAAGGAACGTGCCCTTCCGGGTCGTCCAGCCCTGCGGACTCCTCTTGGTGGGTGGCGACGAGTGCTTGCACCTCGCGCTCGAACTGCACCCGGTCGATGTCGAGACCCTGGCTGGTCATCATCAGGTGCACGCCCGTAACCGCGGAGGTGACCTCGTCAGTGGTTGGCTGCCGGTTGTTCGGCAGCCAGGCTTGGACGACCCGGATGGCCTTCTGCATCGAGTCGTCGTGGTCGGGGTGGACGGCCACCGATACCTCCTGGCGGACTGGAGTTCCCGGATGAACTTACGCGCAGTGACGGTCAATTCCGAGGAGTCACTCGTTCCAGAAGCCGTCCAGATGCTCGAACGGCCACATCTGCCGAATGCGTCTACGGGCTTCACCAGGGGTTTTGTCCTGTGAGACCAGTGCACCGTAGATGCGGCGCGCCACCTCGACGACCTCGTCGGCTGCCGCCTCGGCGAAGGGTTCTGGGTCGTCGATGGTGTCCGACTGGTGCATGACCCGCAGAGCGGCAACTGGCACGGTCTCCTCAAGAAGCCGAACCAGCGCACGCGCGTCGGCGCTGCTGTCCGCTCCACCACGCAGCACTTGGCGCACGAGGGGATGGTCCCGGTTAATCCGGCAGGTCAGCTGCCCGTTGTCACGAGACACGTTCCAGGCGTAGACGAAGTCCGCGCCTCGGGTGCGGGCTGTGACCCGCCCCCGATGGCGCAGCGTTTCCTCTGCGAGTCGGCATGCGGCCACACCGATTCTGCGCAGGTGGCCCCGGACCGCGATCGGTGGAACGACGGCGGACTTGCGGACATCGACGCTCCACTCAGCGTCGAGCTCGGCAGGCACGTCCACCGAGATCCGCACCAGGTTGTGTTTCTCCTGCCGTCGCAGCCCTGGCAGGTTGAGCCAGCTACCGGGCAGGATGAGCCGATTCCGCCGGTAGACGTAGAAGCCCTGCTGGTCGAGCCAGCCCCCAGGCCCACCTGCCTCCTTGAGGGCGGACTCGTCCAGTCGCTTCGGATGGGGCAGGACGAACGCCTCGACTCGGACCAGATGACCCGCGACAGGCAGTTCCTCCGCAGGCAACCGCTGCCCCGACGGGTGTCGACTGAGAAACGGGTCCCACGCTGACACCGGCGTCCCGTTGACCGACAACGCCAGTCTGCGCTGCCCCGTCATCAGCCGGGCGAAGACCATACCGAGGTGGCTCTCGATGCGATCTGTCTCGCCGTAGAACTGGCGCTGGCTCACCTGGTCAAGGACGGTCACCTCATCGGAGTCGAAGCGGTGCAGCCTGCGCCAGAGCACGATCGTGCCTTTCGACCTCCGATCTCGGAGGCGGTCAAGCACCACCTCGGTGGCCGGGTCGCTGCCGTACAGCAGACGCCATTCGCCGCTCTCGCGCACGGTAGCGAGATCCCAGGTGCGGGTCACCCAATCGCCATCGACCACCTTGGTGGTGACGGTGAGCTGGCGCGCCTGCGAGAAGGACGCGGTTTTGAGTCCCATGCCGAAGCGACCCAGGTCCTGCGCACTTCGTACCGTGTCCGGGCCCTTAATAGCCAGGGTCATGGCGGTAAGCAGCTCCGACGACGTCATTCCCGAGCCGTCGTCCGCCACTGCGATCCAGGACTCCGCACCTTCCCAGGTACACACGACCTCGACCGAGCGAGCCCGCGCGGCAACACTGTTATCGATTAGGTCCGCGATCGCGGCCTCGACGCTGTAGCCCAGCGAACTGAGCGACGCGATGGTGCCCGCAGGATCCGGGGTGACGATCTCGTAATCAGCAACCATCTCAGCCCGCCATCAGCCAGTGCACCCCACCTGCATCAACACCAACCCGGCCATACCACCAAGTCGGCCGACCCGATCTGGCTCCCTGTATGGAGGAAGCAGTGTAGGGACACCAAGCGGCCACTGTGCGAGATGTAGGTCAACAGGGGCCTGACCTGGCATTTAGGCTCAGGATGAGCTGCAGCCGACCAGATACGATGTAACCTAATCGTTACAATTACAGTATTCGCTGACCAGCGGAAACTGTCAGACCACGGCGCTAACGTGGCGACCGTTCCATCGGCCCGGTGACGAGTCCCGACACGACACCGGAGATCATGGAGGTGCTTGATCTGGGACGGCGCATGTGTTGTCCTGGTGCTCGTTGACGCAGAGGTTCGGGAAGGGTACGGCAGGTGTCCATCTACGGGGTCAAGCTGCAGCGCAGCGACGATCTACGGCTTGCCAACCATCCTGACGGCTGCACCGAGGACACCTTCGAAGGATGGTGCGAGCGCAGGCTCGCCGCGGGGCAACGACTGGCCGTTGACCTGTTCTCCGGCGCCGGAGGGCTGAGCCTCGGGCTGGAGGAGGCTGGCTGGACGGTCGCGGTTTCCGTCGACAACGACGAGAAGGCCCTACAGACCCACCGGCACAACTTCCCCGGCCTTGCGCTTGCCCGTGATCTCGGTGACCCTGAGCAGCGCCAAAGCCTCGTCGACCTGCTCAAGAAGACTGAGATCGACCTTCTCGCGGGCGGGCCTCCCTGCCAGCCGTTCAGCCGCGCCGGTCGCAGCAAGATCCGCAGCCTGGTCGTCGCCGGACACCGTGAAGAACACGACCACCGGCGTGAGCTGTGGCAGGCGTTCCTCGACGTGGCCTTGGCCGTCCGCCCAAGGGCGGTCCTGATGGAGAACGTCCCCGACATGGCTCTCGGCGACGACTTTGCCGTGGTGCGCACCATGGTCGACGCCTTCGAACGTGGCGGGTACTACACCGAGTTCAGGCTGGTCGACGCATGGAAGTACGGCGTTCCCCAGCACCGCAAGCGTCTCATCCTTCTCGCGCGTCGTGACATCGAGGACTTCCCGTGGCCAGCCGAGCAGCGTAAACAGCCGACGCTGCGCGACGCGATCGGTGACTTGCCAGACCTCGGCGACACCATTGGTGGTCGCGAGCTCGCCTACCGCAAGCCCCGACGCCTGTCCCCCTTCGCCGAGATGATGCGGGCCGGTGCGCGGGACGGCATCGTGTGGGACCACATGACACGGCCGGTACGCGAGGATGACCGCAAGATCTTCGACTACATGGACGCCACCACCCTGTACGCCGACATCCCCGTGGAGTACCAGCGCTACAAGGTCGATACGTTCGACGACAAGTACAAGAAGCTGGACTGGGACTCGGTGAGCCGCTCCATCACAGCGCACATCGCCAAGGACGGATACTGGTATATCCACCCCGAGCAACTACGTACTCTCACCGTACGTGAGGCGGCTCGAATCCAGACCTTTCCCGACCGGTTCCGTTTTGCTGGAACCCGCAGCGACGCGTTCCGCCAGATCGGTAACGCCGTACCTCCGCTGCTGGGGCGGGCCGCGGCAACCGCGCTCCTTCCGGTACCGGCGGACCAACATTCCGGTAAGCCGCATGGCGAGGCCTCACGCTGGGTGGAAGCTAGGCGTGCACTCACCGAGTGGGCCAAACAACAACAGCGCGGCCGCTACTGGCACGCGCTGCCAAGTCAGAGTGTTACACCGATTGTTGCGGCAGTTGCGGCAATCCTGACGAGTCGTTCCAACACCCCAAAGGGCACTGACCAGGCATTGGCCTTGATCCGGGGCCGAGAGCGTCTGACAAAAGCTGAGCTAGACCAAATGCAGGACGAACTTTCGACGCAGGCGGGCCGCCAACTGCTGGAACGGTTCCGGCCACTGCTGCCCAAACGCAAGCTCTGGACCGATCCGGACCAGCTCGTCGAGCAACTAGCCATGAAGGCAGCGGAGGAACGAACTTTCCGCCTGCTGGCGGGCGAAGACGTTCTCTTGGCCTCGCAAGCCACCCTCCGGGTCGCAGCACGCGTGGCCGGTAGCGAATCGGACAAGACCAACAGGATGAGCGACGGCAGGGGGGATCTCGCCCGGCTGGTCGGAGCCGGCCCTGACGCGCCGTTGCGAGCAGCCGCGCTCAGGCTGCTTGGAAGCACCGTGTGCAAGGCGCCTAGCACGCTGTGCGCCGACTGCCCGCTGCGTCAGCAGTGCATCGGCAGCTCCGGTCAGCCGACGGTTCAACCCCTCTTTTGATGGTGCAGCTCGCTTGGACCAGCACAGCGAACCGTCGATAGCCGAATCAGGCATTGACAGGTCGATACTGGCCGCCCTGCTCGGCGAGCTGACGGCGCACGCGATGATCACGCGTCGATCGGTGCGGTCACCGCGGAGGCTGAGAATTGGCGCCACTCGCCGAAAAGCTCGGAGCCGCCGCGATGACTTGAGACCACACCTCGACTTCGGTGTGGTGAGGCCGCTGGGTAGCATCCTTATTTCAGCCGATGGTCAACTGGCAATGCTTCCGGACCATCCTGATGGCCTACCCGTACGGCAAAACACAATATCACCCTTGCAGCAAGGGTGATCTACGGACGGAGACTTGGATCTCCGAATCCGGGCAGATAAAGTTGATTGGGATCATCTACGACAGCAGCATGATCACCCTCATCGAAATTTGTGTCACGAACAATCGAACCGACACCAAATCTATCCCGGCCAGCAAGGATCAAGTGCGCCAAGCGCACGAAGTTCTCGACAGAGCTACTGTAAACGAGAATGAGCTCTCTGCGAGATTCGTCGACGTCAAAACCGCAACCAGCTTCCACGACCAAGGGTTGCAAGACCTCCGCCCGACTTCGATTGGTCGCGAAGTAAACCACCGGGTAAGGGGACCAGGCATCCCGCAAATGGTGCCCCCTACAGCTTGCCGCAGTAATTAGACCCGCCGCCACAAGAGCATGTACCAAGCCGCTCACTCCAAGGTCGAGCCCCTCCAGCGGAGAAGACTCATCATCGACCAACTCCTGGAGACGCGGCCACTCAGGCCGTGAGTCAAATCGGTCTCGAACGTCATTGAGGGAGCCCGCCTCGACAGCATGAGCGAGAACTTCGTATTCACTTGGGTCCGCCACCAGCGATGACACCACATCAAGAATTTCCACTTCAAGCCGGAGCATCCCCATGGCGTCATCCACAGAAACATCCAAGATCGGCCATTTGTCACGAAAATAACCTATACCTTCATCTTCGAGATCTTCGGAGGTCGGGACCCAGAATTCTGCGTTGTCCGGCAGCGAAGACGTTATGCCTACGTCGAAGGTTGGGATCATGTTCACCTCACTTTTCGACGATCTTCGACCGGTCCCACCGAACTTGCAATACATCGTCTGGGTGGCGCGGCCGTGGCGGACACACCACAGGCGGCCGCCGAACTCGTCACGACTACCTGGTGGCGACTGCCGGGACGAACGCGTCTGCAGCCACCGGTGGGTCAGAGGCTGCGGGACCGAGCGCAAGGCCCTTGCCGTGCGGCTTCAAGCACAACGGCGCCGGTGACCCCGCTCCGGGACCTGTCAATATGGCGGCCCAACCCCAGGCCCAATAGGGCCATGGCAGCTACCTCGCCCCGTGCCCCTGCGAGTGGCCCTGGTTGAGCTTCCCCCCGACCGCCGCGGGCCTCAATGCCCGTAGCGGCGTCGCGGAGGCCACTGCCGACGCAGATAGGCGGTTGCTGATCGAGGGCAAGCGACTGCAGAAGACGTGAACAGTTCGATACCGCGGCGGCGTTCACGCTCACATGGCTGGACGCTTCTGCTGCGGTAGCGACATGCGCACCACCTTGGCCGCAGCCTGCGTCGAGCCGAGCAGGAACATCAGGAGGGTCTCCGGCAGCGCTCCTGCCCCTAAACCGGAGGAGACCAGCAGGTCTGAGAGCGCTTCGCGTTGCTCATTGGTCAAGTTCGCTTGTGTGTCGCGGTATCGGAGCACGTCGCGGGCGGCGTATCCGTCGCCAGCCTTGATCACTTCGTCGGACACCTGAGTAAGGACGGCGTCGGCCGCCTCGGGATCGGTGGCGCTGGCGAGTGTGGTCACGGTCAGTCCGAGCTGGGCGCGGAAGGCCGCGTAGCCGGGCATCGGCTCTTGCCCGAGGAAGTGTCCGATCATCGTGTAGATGTCCCGGCGTGCAGGCACACCGGCCGCGTCGCTGCACATCACCTTCAGGCAGGAGGAGACCTGGAGTTCCCACGGCTGCACTGGCCTGCTTTCCGCCAGCGCCGCGTTGGCCTCCGCACCTGCTCCCTTCAGGCAGTGGGCCACGATCGTGGCCTGCCGTCCCTCCATGAGGTGCAGCCCGACTCCTCGGTGGGCTTGCGCGTGGGCGACCGCATCGTCCCAGCGTCCGGCGAGGGTCAGCGCGCGGATACCATCCCCGACGAGGTGTAGCCATACCCATTCGCGCAGCTTGTGGTGTTCCTGGCGGGTGCCGGTGAGGTCGGTCAGCGGCAAGGTCTGTCCGTCGACGTCCAGGTCTGCCTTGGACATGACGGCGCGGTGCATCGCCGTCAGCAGGTGCAGCGCCTGTTCTCCGTCGCTGGCGCGGATCTGGAGTCGGGCAAGGTTGAGGACGGGTTCGAGCATGTACCTGGCCTGGAGCACGGTGAGCGGGCGGTCGGCGGCGACGCGGTAGAGGTCGATGTGTTGCCAGCACAGGTCGCGGGCCAGGCTCGGCACGCCGCAGTCGCTGGCGATCAGCGCGGCCTTGTTCAGGGCATGCGCTCCTTCGGCCAGACCGTCGGTGCCCGCTTGTCCCGCTTTGTGGGCGATGTCGGCGACCTCCTGGACTCGGCGCACGAGTGAGGGACAGGTGGGGCGGGGCCTGCCGAGGAGCGGGAAGCGGCGGGCGGCGGCGACCAGTGTCGTGGGGTCCATGGGTCAGCTCCGGGGCAGCAGGGCCGTGGTCGCCGCACGGGCGAGGATGCCCTGGCTAGCGGCCGACAGGCCGAACCGGTTCCAGTGGAAGATCAGTACGTGGGTGAGGATCGCGCGGACTCCGCGGTCGAGGCGTCCTTGCGCGGCGGCGTCGCCGAGCCGGCGGCCGGCGTTCTGGAACGCGGCGAGCCAGGGCGCCGCGTGCTCAACCGCTCCACCGGAAGTGAACAGCTCGCTGGTCGGCAGGTCGGGGATCGACAACAGGACGCGGACGTTGGCGACCAGTTGCTCGATCCGTGCGGCGTCCGCGTCGGCGGGTGCGGGTCGGAACCGGGCGACCCTGTCGAAGACGTCGCCGCACTCGAACACGTCGAGTCCGGCGGCGCGCAGGAGGCCGCTGAGCAGCAGGATCGACAGTTCGCGGCGGCCGAGGCCCGGGGCGTCGTGGCCCAGGTAGTCGAGCACACCGCGGGTGTCGGCGCAGAACAGGTCGTGGACGGCGTCCATCCCGGAGGGGCCGCCGAAGGCGGCGGTCTCCGGTTCGTACACCGTCGGCCACCACCGCGCGATGACCCCTGCCGCAGTCATCTCGTCGAGCACGTGGTCGACAGCTGCGGTGTCCGCACCGTGCAGACGCAGCCGCCAGCAGGGATGTTTGCGCAGAAACCACCACCCGCCCACCGCCCCAGCGGCCTGGAGGTGATCCAGGAGCGGCCCGAGTTGCGCCGCACCTACAGCCTCGGCAGTGGACCAGTCGGGGAACTCGACGCGCACCTGGTACCAGTCGTGTTCTGCATGTCGTTCCAGCGCCGCGAGGCCCGCAGCCTGGTAGACGTACACGGCTTCGTCGAGGTCGGCGCGGTCCAGGCCGCTGTTCGCCGCAACGGTCTTCGGGTCGGTGCCCGCGAGCACGGCGAGCACGCTAGCGGCGAGTTCGTGTGGGGACGTTGTGGTCAGGTGATCAGCAGACATGCGTCCCATCCCGTGTGCGGTGGCTCAGCGTGCTGGGTGGTTTCCAGCGCCAGTCCCACTCCGGCGCCTCCGGTCAGCAGTCCGCCCTCGTCCGTCTGGTCGCCGAGCAATCGGGCGTGCCGGGCGAGCTGGGTGGCCAGTGCCGGGAGGCGTCGGCCGATGGCGGGGTTCCGCGCGTCGCGGGCGGCCCGGTAGGCGGTCTGATAGACCCCGGCGATGCCGTGGCACAGGCCCGGTTCGGTGATCCGGTCGAGCTGCGTATCGGTCAGGCTCGCGGCTAAGGCGTCCTCGGCGGCTTCCTGGCGTCGCGGGTCGTCGGTGGCGATGGCGGCGAGTTGTTGAGCGCGGGCGATGCCGACCGTGCCGTAGCACCAGGACGGTCGGCCCGGTCCGGGTTGGGCGGGACGGCCGGTGCGCAGTTCTTCGCGGGTGATCCACTGTGGCCACCACGGTCCGTCCGCCGAGTCCTGCTGCCACCGGTCGAACCAGTCGTTCAGGACGGCGATCGCCTCGTGTTGGCCGTCGACCACGCAGCCGTGGGTGGTGGCGAGGGCGAGCAGGGCGAGCAGCCCGGCCGCGCCGTGCGCCATCCCGAAGTTCGCGTGCCCGCCGGGGGTCGGCAGGATCTCGTCCGGGTCATGGGCCACCCACCACCCCGGCAGTGCGACGCCGTCTTGGTGGCGCGGCCCGGTCAGTGCGACTACATACCGCAGGATCCCGGCGAGGACGTCGCTTCCGGGGTTGTGGCGCATCAGCAACGCACCGATTCCGGTCAGCCCGTAGAAGAGGTCGAACTCGGCGAACGTGGTGGCCTCGCCGCGCTCGATCCTGCCCGCGGCGGTCGCCAGACGCCGATGAGCCAGGCGCAGCACGTGCTCGTCCAGCGCCTCGCAGGCCGCGCGGTAACGAGGATGCCTGTCGGAGGCGGTGTGCAGCATGAACGCGATCGCCGGTGCCCCGTAGTACAGGCCGGCGTGTTCGGCGGCGTCGATCGGCCCGCCCGTCGCTTGCCGGATGTGGGACCGGGCGGTTTCCCAGCTTCCGGAGCCGGTCCAGGCTCGCTCGATGTGCAGCAGCGCCGTCCCGGCCGCGCCTCGGGCCAGGGATTGACCGGCCGCTTCGTCGGCGGTGAGCGTGACCGCGCCGGGGTCGGAGTTCATCGGGCACCGGCCAGGGCGAGGCGGCGCAGCGCGGCGGCGCGGGCGAGGCGGCCGGTCTCCTTCTCGAACGTCGGATCGACGCCGACGGCACGGACGTGGTGCTCGTGCAGCAGTGTGCGCAGCACGGTGCCCGGATCGCGTTGTTGCTGCGTGAGAGCGTGGTGGTAGGTGGTCAGCGTGGTGTCGCGGGCAGTCCAGGCCGCAGCGACCGCCTCACCGCCCGGCAGGGCGCGGACGGCTCGATATCCGTCGTCAGGGTCGGCCAGATCGAGCGCGTGGTCGCGCAATGTCCGGTCCAGCGGGCCGTGTTCCCTGCGCAGGCATCCGACGAGCGCCCGGTACCCGGTTTGCGGGTCGGGGGCGAAGGACGCGGCCAGGTGTGCCATCGACGCGGCGGCCAGTGCCTGGGTGGGAATCCCGGATGCCCGGGTGGTCGTGATCTGTGCGATGGCGGCCGCGGTGTCGGCGGTGAACATGTCCTCGGCGGCGGCCAGCGCCGGGCCTTCGCCGTAGCGAGCGAGATGCTGCGGGTGGGCGGCGAGGGTGAGCTGGCACGGAAGATTTCGCGCGTGCAGGTCGGCCGCAAAGGCGGCCACTCTGGCGGCGACCGGCCCGTAGTGTTCGGGGTTGGTCAGGCGCAGCAACACGGCCAGGTGCTGATCGGATTCGGGTCGGATCATGTCGCGGTGCCGTCGTATCCACCACGGCCCGACCAGACCGTCGAGGCTGTCGACGAACGCGGGCAGGTGGCCGGTGAGGATCTCGTCGAACCGCGCGGGGTTGCCCACCAACTGCGCGTGCACGATGGCGGAGCCACCCGGTCGAAGGACCTCACCGGAGGCCGCAGTTGTTGGAAGCGGCCGTGAGGACGGCGTGGTCGCGGTCATCGGGATCAGCAACTCAGCCGGACGTCCGATCCAGCCGTTGCCGTCGGGTGGGCCGTCTTCTTGCAGCTCGATCCGCTCGGTCCGCTCCACCTGAGCCCGAAGTAAGGCGCGGTCCAGTTCCTGATCGAGGTCGAGCGGCAGGCGCAGTTCGCCGTGGCACAGCACGACCCGTGCCGGTACCCGCCACCGGTGCCGCCAGGAACGCAGCGAGTCCTTCTGCCAGCCGGATAAGTCTGGATCGCTGAGGATCCAGCGGGCAGCGGAGAGCACCGTGCGCCGATACCGGATGCGGGGCACGTAGGGCAGGGTGCGGGCGGCGCCGAGATCGAATCCTCGGAATACCGCGTTGCGCGCGTCGGCGACCTCGGCGAGGAACCGGGCCAGTGGCGGAGTCTGGACGGTGGTGTCCAGGGCGTGCGGAATCCGGGGGATCACCCGTCGGCCGGTGGAACGCTGGACCAGGTACATCTGTTCGGCGTCGGCTGTGACCGCTAGGTCGTCCACGTTGATCACGCCGAGATGCGGGTGTGCCGGGTCGGGATGTTCCGAGAGTGGTACGACGTCCGGGAGTAGCGGCTGGACGCGCACCACGTTCTCGTTGTGCGGGCGGCGTGGTGGAAACGACAACTGCACCGCAACCGTCCCGTCCTGCGTTGAGTTCTCGGGTTCTGCGGCGTAGGTCGCGGCCAGCCGTGCGCGGTCGGCGTCGTCGAGCAGGTGGGCGAACCGTGCAGCCATGCTGGTGGGGATGCGCGGTGCGGCGGTAACTCGAAGTTGAAAATCACCTCGGTCGATCGCCTGGGTCGAGGTGGCGTACAACGCGACACCGAGTTCGACACGCTGCGGCGCGGTGATGTCGGCGTGCTCCCCGACGGTCAACGCCTCGATGTCCGTGTCGGTCAGCGTGATCTCCTCGGCACCGTCCACCGTGGCCTGCTGAATCAACGCCATGAGGGCGGCGTCGCGTTCGGTCAGCATCCGCCAAGCGGGCCTGGCGCGTGGCGCACCGAGGTACCCGGCCGGGTAGCCGAGCCCAGAGTCGGCAATCAACTCCCGCACCGGCACCAGCGCACCGGGACCGTAATGAGCACGGAACCGGGCGTGGTAGTCCAGCCAGGCCGCCGAACCGAACGGCTGAGTGCTTACCCGCAGCAGAACACCGGCGGCGACCGTCGCCTCGGTCAGCACCCGTTCGGGAACGGTGATCATCGCGTCCAGCCGCACGTCGGCGGCAAAGACATGGCCGGCATCCGGGACCACGGCGGTCATCTGCGTGCCGAGGGCCTTCCGGATCTCGATGGTCCGCATAGGGTCGGTGGTGCTGTTGTGATGGGCTAGGCGGGTACTGATGCCGTCGAGTTCACGCATCAGCCCGGCAACGTCGGGCAGGTCATCTCCGCCGGCCACACGTAGCGCGCGGACCAGGTGGGACAAGGCGTCAACGGTCGTCATCGGAGGGCGAAGGCTTGTGATCAACAGGCCGCCGTCGACCAGGCCGTGCAGTAGTGCATGGATCTTGTCCGGGGAGGCGGACGGGAACCGGGCGGTCATCTCGGCGGCGAGCGCGTCGAACTGAATCGGCGAGCCTGCTGCGGTCAGTGCGAACTGCACGGGCCGGTTGAGCCGTACCGAGGACTCCCGGAGCGGTCCTGGGGTGGAGGCACCGACCTCAGCCCGGCGGTGCACGATGACGCGGCCGTCGCGCACGATCCTCGCGTTGTCGGCCATGACCGTCAGCTGCGGGCGCAGGCCAGGATGCCGTTCGAGCCGGTCGATCAGCGTTGTAACCCACTCGGCGTCCGCGCGTAGCACGGCCCGGTGCCTGCCGCCTACCTCGGCCGTCGCGGGTCCGATGGCGGCGGCGGTGATTCCGGCGAACAGCCCGAACGGGGTCGCGCGCCGCTGCCAGCGCAGCAGGTAGGACGCCACGGAGACGATGGCGCGGCGCAATTCCTTCACCGGGTGTGGCCCGGCACCCGTGTCGAGGAGTTGGTCGAGGCGGGCACAGAGGACCGGACTGGCCAGGTGCAGTGCCTCGCGTACCTCTCGGCGCGCCCACACCTTCGTCAACCATGTCCGGCCCTCCTGCTCGACCGCGGCGGGGTCGGACAGGTCCAGGTGTGTCGGAGGGTCGAGGTCGCCGGGGTCTGTGGTGGCACGGACCAGGACGAGGCCGGTGTGCCGGTAGCGGGTGGACACGGTCATGGTGATCGGCTCTCCTCGCCCGGTCGGCTGGCCGCCGCCGTCGGCGCCCGAGGGTTCGGGCGCCGACGGCAGAGGGCTGGGTCAGAACGGGTCGTTGGAGCCGGTGCTGCACGCGCTGGTGCCGCAGGTGTTGCCGCAGCCGTCGCTCGTGTCGCACATCATGATCACGAGCTGGGTGGTGCTCTCCACGACGCGCATGTCGAGCTCGAACTCCGCGTCGTCGACGGCGGAATCCTCAAGGTCCGGGCTGTCGACGGTCAGCGTTGGCGACATCGGGTTCACTCCTCATCTTCGGTGGTGTGCAGGGCATCCGGGCCGGCTGCGGTGTTCGCCGCCTGCGGCCAGGAGATCGTGACCAGGCCGTGTGTCTTCTCCAGCACCGCCGCGCCCTCGTCGATCCGGGTGCGGTCACTACCGGTCGGCCAGTAGGCGAACGTGGGTGCCACGTCACGGGACTGGCGGTCCCACGCCTGGATCTGTTCGACCATCGCGGTGGCGGCGGCCTGGCCGTGTGTTCCGTAGGCCCGCGCCCCGAACTCGACTCCGGCGCCGTCCAGCGCGGGGCGCACCGCCAGGTAGGCGAAGGAGTCACCGCGCACGACGCCGAAGGGGAACCAGCTCTTGCGTTCGGCGGCCAGTTCGGTGCCCTCGTCCACGGCCAGCTTGCAGAAGCCGGGCAGGAAGCCGGCGAACCACAGGTGCAGGTCGGCGAACGACACGCCGTGCTTGACGGTGACGCCGGACCAGACCTCGGTGCGCTCCGTGGCCAGGACATCGTCCAGGAGGCTCATGTCCTGCGGCACGTCGCCGTCGAAGCGGAGCTTGACGTTGTGGCCGTGCGCGTCGGGGAGCAGGAAGATTCGCTCGTCGTGCGCGCCCGATCCCTGCATCGGGACGAACCCGCACACCTCGGCCGAGGTGCTGACCAGGTGGTCGCCTTCGCGGCGGAACGCGATCGAGCGGGTGATGCCGTTCATCCGCAGCGGGACGACGATCGTGCCGTGCTCGGACAACTGGTCAAGCCAGGTCGGCGAGAGGTCCCACGCCCCGACCGTCACGAGGATCGCGTCGACCGGTTCGTGCAGTTCGGGCACAGGGTTCTCGGCGTCGGCCTGGACAACCGTGACCTGGCTGCCGTACCCGGTGGCGTCCAGCAGGACGCGGGCCCGGTCGGTCACCTCGGGGTCGATGTCCACGCTGACGACACGCCCGCGCGGACCGACGACCTCGGCCAGCAGCGCGGCGTTGTAGCCCCCGGATCCGATCTCCAACACGCTCATGTCGGGCCCGAGCCCGGCTTGCTCGATCATCCGCGCCTGGATGAATGGCGCGCTGGTCGAGGAGATGATCACGCCGTCCTGGTCGGTCTTGATAGCCACCGAGTCGGCGGCGTTGTAGGCCACCTCCAGGGGCGTGCCTTCGGGGACGAACAGGTGCCGAGGCACCGTGCGGAATGCCCGCTCCACGACCGGTGAGGTGATCATGCCGTCCGAGAGGAGCTTGTCCGTCAGGGCGTTGCGGATCTCGGTCGCCCTGTCGGAGTCGGTGGACGGGCCGGTGTTGTGGTCTCGCAGTGTGTTCACCTGGTCACCTTTTCAGAGGGTTCTGCTGCGCAAGTGCGGCTCGCGGAGGAGGTCATGCGACCGGAGGAACGCACCGCGTCGGGGGCGGCGCGTTCCTCCGGTCAGGAGGCCCCCAGCACGGCGACGGACGACCGCCGGTCGACTGCCGCGTGCCGACCGGTCGCGGCCGTGGGAGGGCCGTCGGTGACCAGGTGCTGGTGGGCGGTGGTCCACACCGTGCACGGTGATCTCCGTGCACGGAACTGGCCGGAGCACTGCCGACAGCGGCCGCGCCCGTCGAGTGCGTGCTGGTCGAGCAAAGCGCGCCATGCGGCGGTAAGACGGGCGATCTCGGAGTCGGCCAACGCCGCACGGCATCGGAGGTCGCCCTCGCCGACCAGGGCGTCGAGGTAGTCGAGGTGGTCGAACACGGCCTTGTGCATGGCCGTGAGCGGTGCTTCAGCCATTCGAGACCTCCTCGGTGGGCCAGGGCTGTTGCTTCGTGGTGGCTGGTGGCCACAGCCGCAGGTGGAGGTCGACCGGCACCAGGTCGGCGAGCCGGACTCCGGCGGCGATCACCAGGTGCGCCGCGTCGTGGAATGGGGGACACGGCCACGACCGAGCGGAGCAGATCGGGCAGACGAGCTGTTGACCAGTTGAGGGGAGGTGGGTGGTGAGTTCGTCGATGGCCGTCGCGACGCGGCCGACGGGGCTGTCGACTGCCACGACGACGGCGACGACATCGCGTGTCCCGTCCACGTCTCATGCCGCCACGTGGCCGGTGAGCGCCTGGTAGATCGGCAGTCGGCGACGGCCGCCCAGCAGGTCGGTCGCCAGGTCGTCGTAGCCGATGCACAGCTCTCCCAGCCGGTGCAGCGCGAGCTTCGCCGGATCACGCGCGGCCGGGTTGTCGTCCTCGGCCAGCAGTCGGGACCGGACCCACGCCGCGGCCAAGCGGTCAACCAACTGCCCCAGGCTCTCGGTGTGCAGCAGCCGCGCGCTGGATTCGTCGAACTGCCTTCCCGCCCAGGCGTCAATCCGCTCGACCAGCACCGATCGGGTGACATCGTGGTCGTAAATCGCACGGAGGGCCGCCGCGGCCACGTGGTCGTCGCCGCGCGGGTCGCTGATGATCTGCTGGGCCTCGGCGCGTGTCCGATTCTCGGTACCCAGGTCTGCCGCCAAGGCCAGCACCGGGTGCAGGCCGTTGACCTCATGAGGACTGCTGAAGGAGCGAACCACCAGCGACGCACGCGGGATGACGCCGGCTGCGGCGGTGTTCGCCGTTCCACCCTGCTCAAGCGCGGTCTCCGTCATGCCACCAACCGTGCCCGCGATCCGCATTGCTGCGGACACCAGGAACCGGGGATGTCAAGGGGAGGATTCGGGGAGGGTTGCAATCCTCCCCATTCGCGGAGCAGTACCCGTTTCGTCACGTTGCGTGTCACGATGGCCCTGGTCACACCCATGGGAGGCCGGACCAGTGCCCACGGCAAACGATCAGCTGCGGCAGGCGCGGGAACGCACCGCCTCGCCTGCACAGCCCGGCGAGTGCCTGTCCCGGCAAGAGCTTGCCGACCTGGTCAACGCCTACATCTGGCGTCATTACGAGCGGAAGGTCGAGCTCGACGCCAACTACCTGGGCAAGCTCGAACGCGGCGACATCCGTTGGCCCGGAGCGCTGTACCGCGAGGCACTGCGCGTCACCCTGGGTGCTTCCAGTGACGCCGCGCTGGGCTTCAGCAACCGCCGCCGCACGGTGGTAAAGCTGGCGACCGTGGACCGAAAGCAATTCCTGCGCACCGCCGCCCTCGGCGTCGGCACCCTCGCGCTCGCCCCGGTCGCAGCCCTGCTGGAGGACACCCAGCCGACTGCGGCTCCCGCCCGCATCGGGCAGACCGAGATCGAGCAGATCCACACCGCGGCACGCGTGTTCGCCGGGTGGGACCACACCTACGGCGGCGGCCTGGCCCGCGAAGCCGTTCTTGCCCAACTCCGGTTCTCCGCCGACCTGCTGGAAGCCAGCTACCCGGCCAGACTGCGAGGCCCTCTTCACAGCGTCGTGGGCTATCTCGCCCACACCTGCGCCTTCATGGCCTTCGACGCCTACGCCCACGACGACGCCCGCCGCGTGTTCCAGTTCGGCTTGGCCTGCGCCGAGGAGGCGCAGGACTGGCACCTACGTGCCAAGATCCTGTCCTCGATGGCCCGGCAGGCGATCTGGGTCGGCAAGCCCGACGAGGGCCTGACGTTGACCGAGCACGCGTTGGTCCGCTCCGACCGGCTCACGGCGACCGAGCGGGCGATGCTGCACACCGCCCACGCCCGAGCCTTGGCGAAGATGGGCCGCGTCCGGGAAACGCTGATCGCGGTCGGCACCGCCGATGACCACTTCGCCCACCGCAACCCGGCCAACGACGCGTCGTGGATGGGCTACTACGACGCCGCCCAACACGCGGGCGACACCGGCCACGCCTTGTTCGATCTGGCCGTCCAGGGCCGCTCCCCCGCAGAAGCCACGGCACGGTTCTCCACGGCCGTCGCCGGACACACCGCCGCCTACGCCCGGTCACGCACAATGTCGCAGATCAAGCTGGCCTCGCTGACGATGGCCACCGGTGACCCGCGCGAAGCCGCAGTGATCGGCTCCGCGGCACTGGACGCCGCCGGCGCCATCCGATCCAACCGCGCCGTCGACGACCTACGCGAGCTGGCACGTCACGGTCAGCGGCACCGCGCGATACCCGAAGTGGAGGCCCTCCGGCACCGCATCACGACCCTGGTGCTGGCCACGTGAGTGCCGAACACCTCGCCGTGCTGGCCGAAGCCTGCGCACAGGTCGGGATCGACTCCAGCGGCGCGGAGCCGATCCGGCTGGGCGAGAACGCCTTGTTCCGGCTGCCCGGCGACGTGGTGGCACGCATAACCCGTCCCGGACAGCTCGCCGCCGCCACCCGCGAAGTCCTCATCGCCCAATGGCTGGCCGAGCACGACGTTCCTGCCGTTCGAGCGCTGAAGGACATCGGGCAGCCCGTGCAGGTCGGTGACAGGGCGGTGACCTTCTGGGAGGAGCTTCCTCCTCACCGCCACGGCACTCCGGCCGAGGTCGCCACAGCGATCCGCCGACTCCACGATCTACCTATCCCGAACGACGTTCCCTTCGCCGCCCTCGATCCCTTCGTCCGGCTGAGCGAGCGCATCGACGCCGCCCGAACCCTCACTGGCACGGACCTAAACTGGCTTCGCGAACGCCTGGCTTCACTACAGGCCCGCTACGCCGAACTCCCCGCCGGACTGCCGCACTGCGTGGTTCACGGTGACGCTTGGGTCGGCAACGTCGTAGCGACCGACGACGGCCAAGTGGTCCTGCTCGACCTCGAACGCTGCTCCGTCGGCCCTCCCGAGTGGGATCTCGTCAGCACCGCCATCAAGCACACCAGCTTCAACTGGATCACCGCCGAGGACTACCGCGACTTCTGCGACCGCTACGGCTACGACGTCACCGACTGGTCCGGCTTCGAACTGCTCCGCGACATCCGCGAACTACGCATGGCGTCCTACGTCGCTCAACGCGCCGCCGAAAGCCCCGACGCTCGCGCAGAGGCCACCCTCCGTGTCGCCTGCCTCCGCGGGCATGCAATACGACCTTGGCAGTGGACTCCAGCGCTATGAACCAGGCCGACCAAGTCGGTGGTCGAGCAGGGCGGTAGTCGGGCAACCCTCGTGAATATGAGCGTGGAGAGCGCGCCCGGCCTCACCACGTCCAAGGTCAGCCACGTAGCCACGACGTAGTGCAGCAGGACGTAGAACGTCGAGGGCAGTACCAGGGCAGACAGGCGGGTACGGGTGGCCCACAACGGCAGGACAGGAGAAGCAGTGGCTATGGTCCGGCATCCTGCTAACCGGCATCCCGCCGCGATCGGGTGACCCGATCAGTCGGCCGCCTTCTCCGGCACCGGGAACAGTACGAGCGCCAGTACCAGCGGACCGCCACCGGCGACGACGCCGCTGACGAGAATCACGAGCGGGTTCCAGTTGCCCAGGTACAGGGGCGTGGTGAGCGCGCCCAGCACCATGAGGATCACGGCCAGCGCGAGCACACTCCGCCGCAGCGCATTCCGTCGGCGAAGGTCGGCCGCGCGCACGTTCAGCCAGGTTGAGTACACCGCTGTCAAGTGCATGACGACCGGCAGTGCATACAACGGCACCGCTGACACATGCAGCGCCGCGTGGGCCCGACCGATGCCGACTGTAGCGAGGATTCCCGAGGTAACGACCACAACGCCCACCAAGAGCAGTTGATACCAGGGCGCGTCGACTGCCGGTGCAGGCCGTTCGGTCATTCTCTAAGCGTAGCGGCTTGTTTACACACGGTTCACCACCGTAGCGGTGGCCCGAGGCAATCTCGGACGTGTATGCGCTGCCTATACACGCCCCTCTCCGTACTGACTGCTGTAAGACGTCCTGCCCGGCGGGGCTGCGGGTGTCACCCGGAGACAGAGGCGTGCCGGAGTTCAGAGGCTGCGCGAACGCGGCGTGGTTGTCGGCACGACGGGTCGGGTCGCGGGGCGTTGCCCGGCGAGACGGTCTGCGGTGGACGTGCCGGTGCGCCGATGCGGCGCGGTCGGTTGCTTGTGCGGCAGGGCGTCGTAGTACTCGGTCAAGGCTGTGTGGGTGGCGGTGGCGTGCCGAGCGGCGGCGTGCTGGCGCTGGGAGGCCCGCCAGGCGGCGATCTCCACGACGAGGGAGATCAGCACCAGCACCAGGGCGGCCACGGCCGGACCAACGAGCCTGGAGCGGGGGTTAAGCAGCCCGAGGCGGGCCACGTCGCGGGCGATGAGGCGCAGGTCGCGGGCGAGGCTGCCGAGCCGTTCCGGTTCGCCGCGGCCGGGGTGGCGTGCGGCGTGCTCGAACCGGGTGGCGACAGTGGTGAGCGGGCCGGGATGGTAGGCGCCTTCGGTGGAGTGGGCCAAGACCAGTAGTAGGTCGCCGGTGGCGTGGGCGATGCCGGGGTCGGCGTGGCCGGCGGCGGCGCAGGCGGCGCGGACGCGGTCGACTACGTCGTGGGCTTTGGCGAGGACCCGGTCGCGTTCGGCGAAGCCGTGTTCGACCGGTGGTGGCAGCGGGTCGGCGGCGGCGAAGCGCTCGGCCAGGCGGGACAGCGACAGGTCGGCGGCCAGCGACCGGCCGCCGAACCACACCAGTTCGTCGTCGCCGCTGCGGGGTCGTGCCCGGTCGCCGCGCAGCGCGACGGCGTAGCCGACCGGGCGGCCGGTCCTATCGGTGCGCCAGCGCAGGTCGACCAGGCCGTCGTCGGCCACGGCGGCGGCGAACTCCTCCAGTGACCCGGAGCGGGCGGCGGCGAAGCGCACGACGCGGCGCAGTCGCTCCCGGGAGGGCTCAGCGCGTCCGGCCCGCGCGGCCTTCTCGATCTCGGCGCGGTCCGGTGCCACCGGCGCGGTGCGGTCGATCGGGGTGGTCGGGGTAAGGCCGTGGCGTTGTTCGGCGTCCAGGCACGCCTCGCGAACGCGGTGGTAGTCCCGACGCGGCTCGACCCGCCGCAGGGTGTCCTGGCGGACCAGGACTGCGGCGATGTGGATGTGGTCGGCCGCGTGGCGCACGGCGATCCACCGGCAGGCGCCGGGGTCGTCGGCGGGGGCGATGCCGGTGCGGTGCAGGACGTCGGCGGCGATGTCGGTCCACTCGTCGTCGATGAGCTCGCGGTCGCCCGGCGCGGTACGGAGCGAGCAGTGCCACACCGGCCCCTGCGGTCGCTTACCAGAGTCGTCCTGATCAGGTTCGCGCTGGGGAACACCGGCGGCCACGGCGGGCGCGGACAGGGTGGCTGCCAACGCCGCGAGCGCCGCGGTGTCGAACTCGTTCTCGTCGATGCGAGGCGGCTGGTGCCGGTCGGGCAGACCGTCCCAGGAAGCGATCACGTGCTGGTCGGTGTGCTCGTTGTGGCGGCCGGGCCCGAACAGGTAGAAGACCAGCCCGGCCACACGCCAACCCCGTACCACCCGCCCAATCACCGGACGCCGTGCCCACATCCGCGCCGCGGCGAACGCGGCAAGGTGGTGCAGCGGTGCACCATCCATCTGAGCCGAGCTGCGGCGAGACGTCTCCCGGCCAGGGACGAAGCCCCGGGGGTCACGAAAATCCGAGCCGAGGTGTCGCCACGGCGATACGGCTTCGCCATGGTTCTCACAGCCGCTCCCGCAGCGCGGCGGCGGCTTCGTCCAGACCAGCCAGAGTGCCGGCTACCTTCATCCGCGCGAGGTTGAACTCACGCTCAATCCGCGCCAACGAGCTGCCCGGCGGCAGCGTGCCGTGGACGTGGACGTGTCGAGCGACCTGGTTGAACAACCGGCCGATCGCAGCGACCTCCTGGGCCAAGCCCACGACGTCGGCGCTGCGGGCCACCAGCACACCCAGTGCCTCGCGGGCACCCATCGGCAGTTCGCCCTCCCAGCGGGCGCGCAGGTGCTGCTCGACGACATGAGCTGCGTAGGCGCCCTGGCTCATCCCGGCCAGCGTGGCCAGCACCGCCAGGCGCTCGCCGTCGTTCATCGTCAGTGCGATCTGGCGCACCACCGGGTAGCCACCTGCCACCCGCTGGCGTCGACCGGCTCGTCCGGGCCGCCGCCCCTGCGGCGTGTCGCCTGCCGTGCCCACCTTCGTCCCCCTCGTGTCGGTGCCAGCCCCGACCTCGCGGACCTGTCCGGTGGGCAACACGGCCGTGGTGGCCGCGCGAACAGGCGCTGATCAGGGCGACGTCGACCACGGGGGGCGGTAGCCGTCGCGTGCGTCCAGGATGCCACGGGCCCGGCGGCCTGAGCCTCGCTAACCACCGGTTAGCGCTATCTCGCTCCGCGTTGATCATGGTCGGGTTCGTCCGGCGGACCGGTGACACACCGGTGCTATGGGGTCCTGAACTCGACCCGATCAGGCCACGAAAACGGCCCGAAAAGCGTGGTGACACCAGGCCCGCACGCTGCCGGCCATGACCAACCCAGTAGTTGTTCACGCCCTCGCCGAGTGGTTTCAGGAGCCCGAGAACCTGCAGTCCGTGCTGCGCATCGGCAGCCATCTGGTCCGCCGCATCGCGCCCCGACTGGTCGGCTGGTGGACCACACGGGCAGGCCGCAGACGCGTACAAGGTGTCCTCGGGACAGGTGGTGGGAGGATCTCCGCCATGACCGGCAGGAGAGAAGGACTGCTCGCACAGATCGAGGCGGGCGTCTTGGACGACGCGGTGCCGTTGGCGTCGCTGCTGCAGAAGTGCATCGTCCTCGGCGGCAAGGCCGGGTCAGAGAGGATGCGTGACTGGGCCCGCCGTGAACTCAACGGCTACGTTGGCGCCGCTGACAGCATCCCCGACTACCGCCGCGTTCGCGCTCCGCTGTACGCACGGATCACCAACAGAGGCGGCTACGGCGGCCTCACTCAACAGATCCAGCCCTCCATGTTGCCCGACTGGATGACCGAAAGCGTCGACGTGGAGGAGGTGGTTCTGGTCGGGGACATCGGCGAACTGGAAGCTCTTGCAGTTCCGCACAGGGACGAGCCCCGAGGGTTGATCCCGCACTTCTCCGACCCGTTGATCGAGTATCTGAACAAGTTCCAGACGGACGAGTTCAGTGTCGTGGCGGCCGTCTACTGGGAAGTGTCCGACGCCACGATGCGCGGGGTGCTCGTGCGAGTGCGCACCGCCCTGGCCGAACTGGTTGCCGAGCTGACCATGCTGACGCCCACAGGCCAGGAGGTTCCCGACAAGGCTGCGGCGGACCAGGCTGTGCAGTTCGTCGTAACCGGCGAACGTCCCACCATCAACATCACCACTCAGCACGCCGGGGCGGGCGGCACCAACCTCTCCGCCCCGCAATCAGGGCCTCTGACCCTGGCCAGCAGCGCCGGGACCGCCATCGGCAGCCAGACCGCCAGCGGCCAAGGCTCCACCGTGGTTGGAGTTCAGACAGCACACGGTGACAACGCCGCCGTGACCGGCCGCGACAACGGTGCGACGCCGGACCGCCCCGAACGGGAAGGCTGGTGGACGCGGCTGCGCAAGCGCGGAGCCCTCGTCGCCTTCTTCACCGTCGCCGGCGGCATCGCTGGGATCGTCGCCGCCATCGCCGCCGTACTCGCTCTTGCTGGCTGGACACCCTTGTAGGTCGTGGCAGCAACCCAGCCGACGCACTGCGTTGGTTCAGCACTCAAGTCTGTTTGTAGCGCAGTAAGCCTCCCCGGGCCCAACGAAGGGCGCATCCAAGGGAGCGAAGGGAGCGGCGTTGCGAGTGCCGCTCCCTTCGCTCCCTTGGATGCTCTCTTCCTACGTTCTCTGGCGGATACGCCACACCCAGCCGCCATCGAAGTCGGCCTTCTCGGAGCGGATTTTGGCCCTCGCCTTGGCACGCTTCAGGGTGTCCTTGGAGAATCCGGCCTGGTGTCCTTCGTCCAGCACATCCATCACCGGGGCCTCTCCTCCGCGCTCCAGCAGGTAGTCGGTGAGCCACGCGGCGGCGTCCGCACGTTCGTCCCCGTCGTCGTACGCGGTGCGCTGCAGGAGATCGACAACCGAGGTGGTCGACTCCCCCAGCCAGACAATCCGACCTACATCGGCCTCGCCTCCGTCGTCAGCGGAGACGGTCACAGACTCAGTCCTGTACTCCAGTGACCGGACGTCGGTCAGCGACACGACGTTCGATTTGATGACCGACAGGACTCGGACCGTCTCGTCCTCCGCAGCGCAGGCCAGCGCGTGCCGGACGACCTGGCTGTAGGCGCCCGCACCACCGATGGCGTCGACCGGGTCGACACCTGCGGTCGACTTCCGGAAGTGACCGACGCCCAACACCGCCGTGCCCGTGTAATGGGCCAGCGACCTCAATCTCTCCAACTGTGGACGGACGACGGAGTTGTCGTTGAGCTGTCCGGACAGAGATGAGTTGAGCGCGTCCATCACGAACAGCGCCGGCTTCCAGGTCTCCAACGCCTCGCGCACCCCGTCCAAGTCGAGGTTGACGACCAGCGGCGTGCCGTCGGTCGAATCGCCGTAGACGACATCGACCAGGTGCAGACGGTCCAAGTCTCCACCAGCAGCGATGAACCGGGCCTTGAACATGGACTCCGAGTCCTCGGTGATGGAGTACAAGACATGCTGCGGCTCGCCGTTGAGGTCGCCGTCGAGCTGCCCTGTGGTCACCTTGGCGGCGAGGTCCACGACGACCGTGCTCTTGCCCAGCCCTGGCTTGCCCACCAGTAGCGAGACCTCGCCGACAGGTAGGTAGCCGTTCCACACGAACCGCGTCCGCGTGATGTCGACCTCGTGGGCCGTTCTCAGCCGCAGGCGCCGCGTTGGTGACTCATTGTCCGCACTAGTCATGACCTGTCCCCCCGAACGTGGTCATCGCTTCAGTCCGTCGCAGACAGTGCACGAATGATCGACTCTGTGATCACCTTCATCCGACCGCCGTACCTGGCGACCTTGGCTGGGAACTCGCTGCGCGCGATCAGCTCGTAAGCGTTGCTGCGGCTGATCCCGAACGCTGTTGCCGCGGTCGACACATCCACCGTCGGTGGCCACGTCGCCTTGATCTCCGCCAGAGTCGGTGGCCTCTGCGGCTCCGGCCTACTCGCCATCGTGCTCGCCTCCCCGCTGCTCTCGCTCGACGAGGCGAGCCAGGAAGCCGTGGTACACGGCAATGTTGCGACCGCGAGGCAGTCGGTCACCCATCTCCCATCGGTGCACAGTGGACGCAGTGACCTCGCAGTCCTGCGCGGCCAGTGCCTGGCTGAGACCGGCGTCGACACGGAGCTGCCGTGCCCTCCCGGTCCGGATCCATGTACGAAGCTCGGCGGAACGGTCCGCCAGAGTCTTCCCCCCGGTTGTCATACCTAATAGGGTACGCTTCAAGGGCATTGACTCACCACTGCCACGGAAAGGCGGTGTGTCGTGACCATCCGACTACGGAGCATGAAGGGGGTGCGTATCGTTCTGCCGTGCCTCGCCTACCGAAGAACTTCAAGATCGCATGGGTGTCGGTTGACGAACTGACGCCTGGTGGGTACGTGTCAACAGGTCGCGACACCGCCGTGCCGACGCACTTCCAGGCGAACTTCGTGCTCAGCGAGCCCGAAGTGGCGATGCAGATCGAGGTGATGGTGGGCGCGGATCGCCGCCCAGTGGTCATCGAGGCGACCGTGCGGGGGAAGGTCAAGGCACCGATCACCACGTCGGTGATGAGGCAGGTCCTCATCGACCAACTAGTGCGTGCCGCGATGGTCGAGGCAACGGTGCCAGCGTCTGTGCGTGAGCGCTGGCTGGCTTCACTTCCACCTGGCGTTCAGCCAGTGGATCGCGGTCAGGCGGAGCCGGTTCCGAGTGCCGAGCAACGCACCCGCGGTCAAGCCGATCACGACGCACGACTGGCGGCGCAGATCTACAACGAGGCCGTGGCCTCGGGAGACAGGGCACCCGGCCTCGCCGTGGCTGCCGCCATGAACCGTTCCCGAACCCAGGTGTCCAGGTACATCCGCAGGGCGCGCGACATGGGACTACTGCCCCCCTTGGGCCCATCCGAGGGGGCCTGATCGAAGGAGCTGCAAGCTCGTGGGGGACCCGATCAAGAAGATCGAGTTGAAGGACGGTACGACGAGGTACCGGTTCGTGATCGACATCGGGCGCGACCCGGCGACCGGCAAGCGTAGGCAGTTGACGAAGACCTACGGCACCAAGAAGGAAGCCCGCGCCGAGTACGCCAAGGTCAAGCACCAGACGGATGAGGGGACATTCGTCGGGCCCGACAAGACCACGGTGTCCGAGTGGTTGGACACCTGGTTGAAGTCCACGACGGTCGACGTCGAGAAGGCCACCGCCGCCAACTACGCCGACGCGCTGCTGCCGGTGCGCGAACGGTTTGGCGGGAAGCGGCTCCAGGACGTCACCGAGGAGGACGTGGACGAGCTGGTGAGCTGGATGCTCACCTCCGGCCGCAAGCGCGGCGGGAAGGTCGGCAGCGGGCTCAGCGTCAGGTCCGTACAGCTCACGCTGGGGCGCTTCAGGTCGTCCTTGAACGTGGCGATGCGGCGCAGGCTGGTCGTCCGCAATGTCGCTCAGTACACGCAGATCCCGCGTGAAGCGCGGCGCAAGGCCGCGGCTGCGGCAGCCCTGCGCGTGCCCTGGAGTGAGACGGAGGTGAGACAGTTCCTCGCCGCGATCCGCGACCACCGGCTCCACGCGCCCGTGCTCCTGGCGCTGATCGGGATGCGGCCCGCCGAGGTCTGCGGGCTCAGGTGGAGCGCCGTCGACCTCGACGAGGGGACGCTGTCGATCGAGCTGACGCGCACGCTGGTCGAGGGTGAAGTCGAGGAGAAGGGGCCGAAGTCGGAGAAGGGCAAGCGCAAGCTGCCCCTGCCCACGCCCCTGCACGCAGCGCTCAAGGCGTTCAAGGCCAGGCAAGCCGCGGAGGCGATGCGGGCCGGTGAGCTGTACGAGCGGTCCGGGTTCGTGCTGGTCGACGAGCTGGGTCAACCCTGGAAGACCGATCGACTTCGGCGGGCGATCCACAAGCTGATGGATCAGGCCAATGTGCGGAAGGTTCGGCCGTACGACGCTCGGCACGCCTGTCTGACCTACCTGGCGACGTCCGGCGTGCCCGACGTGATCGTCAGCGCCTGGGCGGGCCACGCGGACCTCAGCTTCACCAAGCGGGTCTACATCCACCCGAACGTCGAGCACCTGCGCCAGGCGGCCGACCAGCTCGGTGAACTTCTGGGCTGAAAGAAGCAGTACGAGCGTTCGTGAGAAATTGTGAGACGACGTGCCCGGAAACAGAATCAGGGCCTTGTCTCACCGTAGTGATCCAAGGCCCTGACCTGGGCTTTCGCCGTACTTCGACCGTCGGGACGACAGGATTTGAACCTGCGACCCCTTGACCCCCAGTCAAGTGCGCTACCAAGCTGCGCCACGTCCCGGCCGCACCCCCGTTGTGGGGTGCGCGGATAGCTTAGCGCACTCCCAACGGGGGTCCGACGCGGCCCCCCTTGAGGGGCGGACGGCGGTTCTACCTGCGGAGATGAGAGGGGCCGTGCGGTCCCTGCCATCCGGGTCGCCGGGTCCCCTCCGGAGCGGCGGCCTCGGGGTTGACTATGCGTTGGCCTGGGTTTGTGCACTACCGCCGGAAGTCGAGTCGGTTCGGTCAACTTTTGGCGAACCCGTCGGTAGGGTCGCGTCGACGGTGAAGGCGCCGGACTGGTGGTGGGTGGTGGTCAGGGTGCCGCCGGCTTGGGTCACTCGTTCCTTCAGGCCGTGCAGGCCGTGGCCGCCTTGGTCGTGACCCGGGGGCCGAGGTGGGGTGGTCGGTGGGTCGTTGGCGACCGTGACGCGCAGGCTTCCGTCTTGGTTGGACAGTCGCACGTGGACGGTGGCGGTGGGGGCGTGTTTGGTCACGTTGGTCAGTGCTTCCTGGACCACGCGGTAGGCGGCGCGGCCGGTGGATGGTGGTGGCAGGTGGCCGCTGTCGTCCTCGTACTCGACGGCCAGGCCCGCCTTCCTGGCCCGGTCGACCAGGGACGGGATGCCTTCGAAGCCCGGAATCGGCTCCGTGTTGAGCAGGCCCAGCGCGGCGCGCATCTCGGCCAGTGCTTCCTTGGCCAGCGCACGCAGGCGCAGCGCCGTGTCACGCGTCCCGGCGTCCTCGGTGGTGGCGGCCAGTGCGGCGGACTCCACGGCGATCAGGGTGGCGTGGTGGCCGACGGCGTCGTGGATCTCCCGCGCGATCCGGGCGCGTTCCGCCGCACGTGCGCCGTCCTCGCGGGCCTCCAGCTCGGCCGTCCGCGCCCGGGACGCCTCGGCCAGGCTCGCGGTCAGCTCGCGCCTCGTGGTGATCAGCGCCCCGAGCGCGGTGGGTGCGCCGGCCATGAACAGGCTGAACGAGAACGTCAGCAGCGCGGCGCCCGCGGGCAGTCGCTGGGTGACGACCACCAGCGTCGACGGCAGCACGGTGGCCAGGCCCACCAACGCGATCATCACGGGCGCGGTGGACTTGCGGCCCACGCGGTACAGGGCGACGACGGTCGATGGCCAGCCCAGGCCGCCGACCAGGCCCGGCAGGCAGACCAGGGCCGCGAGCCACGGCCGCCACCGGCGCACCGGCAGCAACGCGCACGCCACCAGCGCCGCCGGGATCGACCACGCGTACGGCACGTGGTCGGCGAGCAGGACCATCGCGGCGGGCACCACGACGACCAGCAGCTCGAGCAGGATCACCACGTGTCCACCTGGTGGGCGACGAGGGCGGCCTGGACCCGGTTCTCGACGCCCAGCTTGGTCAGCACGGTGGAGACGTAGCTCTTCACCGTCGCCTCGCTCAGGCCGAGGGACGCGGCTATGGCGCTGTTGGGCTGACCGCTGGCCAGCAGGTCGAGCACCTGGCGCTCACGGGCGCTCAGGCCGTCCAGCTGCGGGTTGGGCCGCAGCCGGGCGCCCCGCATCTTGGGCAGCAGCCGGGCCGTGATCCGGGGGTCGAGCACGGCTCCCCCGGCGGCCAGGTCGAGCACCGCGCGCACCAGGGCCTCCGGCTCGGCGTCCTTGAGCAGGAAGCCCTGCGCGCCCAGCTCCAACGCCGTGGCCACGTAGTCGTCCAGGTCGAACGTGGTCAGCACGGCCAGCGCGGGCGGGTCGGGCCAGGCCAGCATCGTCCGCAGCGCGGACAGCCCGTCCATGCCCGGCATCTGCACGTCGACCAGCGCCACGTCGGGCCGGAACCGGCGCACGACGTCCACCAGTCCCGCGCCGTCCGCGGCTTCCGCCACCACCTCGACCCGGCCGTCCGCTTCGAGCAGCACCTTCAGCCCTCGACGGAGCAGCGCTTCGTCGTCGGCGAGCACCAATCGCACCGGCACGTCGCCAGGCAACCGCATTCGGCCTGCCGGAGCAACCCACCCCGACGAGACGGCCCGGCGTCACTTCTTCGGGCGCTTCTCCCGCACCCGCACCGAGATGCGCACCGGGCTGCCCTGGAAGCCGAACTCCTCGCGCAGCTTGCGCTCGATGAACCGCCGGTACCCGGCCTCCAGGAAGCCGGTCGTGAACAGCACGAACGTCGGCGGGCGGGTGCTGGCCTGGGTCGCGAACAGCACCTTCGGCTGCTTGCCGCTGCGCACCGGCGGCGGGGTGGCGGCGATCAGGTCGGTCAGCCACGAGTTGAGCTGACCGGTGGGCACGCGGGTGTCCCACGACGTCAGCGCCGTGCGCAGGGCGGGGGCGAGCTTGCGCACCGCGCGTCCCGTCAACGCCGAGATGTTCACCTTCTCCGCCCACGGCACCCGGACCAGGCCGCGCTCCAGCTCGCGCACCATCGCGTTGCGCCGGTCCTCGTCGACGAGGTCCCACTTGTTGAACGCCAGCACGCACGCACGCCCGGAGTCCACGACCATGCTCAACACCCGCAGGTCCTGCTCGCTGATCGGCTCGGACGCGTCCAGCAGCACGATCGCGACCTCGGCGGACTCGATCGCGGCCTTGGTGCGCAGCGACGCGTAGTACTCCGCGCCGGAGGCGAAGTTCACCCGCTTGCGCAGGCCGGCGGTGTCGACGAACCGCCACAGCTCGTCGTCCAGCTCGACCAGCGAGTCGACCGGGTCGACGGTGGTGCCCGCGACGTCGTGCACGACCGACCGGTTCTCCCCGGTCAGGCGGTTGAGCAGGGACGACTTGCCGACGTTCGGCCGGCCGACGAGGGCCACCCGGCGTGGGCCGCCGCGCACGGCCTCGTAGGTCTCGCGGGGCGTCTCGGGCAGGGCCTTGAGGATCGCGTCGAGCATGTCGCCCGAGCCGCGCCCGTGCAGGCCGGACACCGGGATGGGCTCACCAAGGCCCAGCGACCACAGGGACGCGACCTCGGCCACCAGCCGCTCGTCGTCGACCTTGTTGGCGACCAGCAGCACGGGCCGCTTGGACCGGCGCAGCAGCTTCACCGCGGCCTCGTCGGTGGTGGTGGCGCCGACGGTGGCGTCGACCACGAACAGGATCGCGTCGGCGGTGGCCATGGCCAGCTCGGCCTGCGCGGCGACCGAGGCCATCATGCCGGTGGCGTCGGGCTCCCAGCCGCCGGTGTCGACCACGGTGAACTTGCGGCCGTTCCACAGCGCGTCGTAGGCGACCCGGTCGCGGGTCACGCCCGGCACGTCCTGCACGACCGCTTCACGGCGGCCGATGATGCGGTTGACCAGCGTCGACTTGCCCACGTTCGGCCGGCCGACCACGGCGAGCACGGGCATCGGCGGCGTGCCGCCCTCCTCGCCCTCCACCGTCTCGTCGAACGCGGTCCAGTCGGACTCGTCCGCCCAGGTGCCGTCCAAGTCCGTCACTTCGCTTCTCCTCGCTGGCTGTCGAGCTCGGCCACCAGCGTGGCCAAGCGGTCGCGGACCTGCTCGGTGGCCTTCACGAGCGCCTGGCGACCGCGGTCGTCCGGCAGCTCGAACGGCTCACCCACGAGCACGTCCACCACGGGCCGGAACCGCCGTCGGGTCCCGGCCGGGCGCAGGGTGCCGCGGCACGCGACGGGCACGACGACCGCGCCGGTCGAGCGGGCGAGCCACGCCGCGCCCGCCTGCGCCTCGGCCACGTCGCCCGCGCCGCGGGTGCCCTCGGGGAACACGCCGACCACGCCGCCCGCCCGCAGCACCTTCTGGGCGGCGAGCAGCGGTGCCCGGTCGGGCGCGCCGCGCCGCACGGCCAACTGGCCGATCTTGCGCAGCAGCGTGCCCACCACGCCCTTGAACATCTCCTGTTTGATCAAGAACACCACGCGCCGGGGCAGGACGCCGAACAGGATCGGCCCGTCCGCCATCGAGCTGTGGTTGGCCACGACGACCACGGGCCCGTCGAGCGGGATGCGCGAGACACCGCGCGCCCGGACCCGGAACGACGCCCGGAAGGGCCCGCGCGCGATCCACCGGCCGACCTCGTGCAGCCAGGGGACCGACCCCTCGGGGAGCTGGTCGGTCACCCGCGCACCCGTCCGCTCGGCTGGGCCAGCAGCCCGTGGGCGTCCACCAGGTCCAGCAACGCGGCCAGCGTGCCGGGCAGGTCCAGCGACGTCGTGTCGAGCACGACCGCGTCGTCGGCGGCGCGCAGCGGCGACACCGCGCGGGACGAGTCGTAGGCGTCACGCCGCCGCACGTCGGCGAGCGTGGCGTCCAAGGTGGACGCGCGGCCGGACGCGCTGTCCTGCTTGGCGCGGCGCTGGGCGCGGGCCTCGGCGTCGGCGGTCAGGTAGACCTTGAGCGGCGCGTCGGGCACGACGGCGGTGCCGATGTCGCGGCCCTCGACCACGATGCCGCCCGCGCCCTCCAACGCCTCCGCGATGATCCGGCGCTGCTCGGCGACCAACTGCTCGCGCACCGCGGGCACGGCCGAGACCGGGGAGACGGCCAGCGTCACCTCGGGGCCGCGGATCTCCGCGCCGACGTCGTCGCCGTCGAGGAACGTGGTCGAGCGGTCCGGGTCGGTGCCCTGCACGACCAGCGCGGCGGCCGCGACCTCGGCGACCTTGCCCGCGTCGGCGAGGTCGACGCCGGCGCGCAGCACGGCCAGCGTGACCGCCCGGTACATCGCCCCGGTGTCGAGGTAGCGCGCGCCGAGTGCGGCGGCGAGCCGGCGCGCCACGGAGGACTTGCCGGTGCCGGAGGGGCCGTCCAGGGCCACCACGCCACGCAGCTCACCGTGTCCCACGGGGTTTTCCTCCTCAACGCGACGACGGTCGTCAACCTCCAATTGTGCCTGGTGCGGCCGGTCACACCCGCATCAGGTGGCCGGTGGCCGCCGTGCCCGCGCCACGGCGTCCGCGGTGGCGTCGTCGCCGTCGGCCCGCAACCCCGCGACCACGCCGTCGACGTCGGCCGCGGCGCGGTTCTGGCTGAGCTTCCACTTGGCCTCGACCCGGGCGACGGTCACCTCGACGCCGACCACCGCGCGGAGCTGCCCGGCGATGAACGTCTCCGGCGCGTCGTCGACGTCCCAGGCGGGCTCGCGCCCGGCTTCGTGCTTCGCGGTCAGGTCACGCACCACCCGCTCGACCCAGTCGGGGTCGTCGTGGAACACCACCGGGCCGTACACGTGCGCGGTGACGTAGTTCCAGGTCGGCACGACCCGCCCGTGCTCGGCCTTGCTCGCGTACCAGGACGGCGAGACGTAGGCGTCCGGGCCGCGCACGATGACGAGCGCCTCGCCCGTCACGGGCAGCCGCCACTGCTCGTTGTTGCGGGCCACGTGCCCGCGCAGCACGCCCGCCGCCTCGTCGTGGACGAACGGCAGGAACGTGGCGACCAGCCCTTGGGGGGTCGCGGTGATCAGGTCGGCCGCGCCGTGCTGCCGGAGCAGCTCCTGGACGGCGTGGTCGTCGGGCGCGAAGTGGGAGGGCACGTACACGCCCACCAGCGTGCCACCCGCGTCACCCCGATTCGGCGAGCAGCAGCCCGCTGCGCGGCTTGGGCGTGAAGTAGGTGCTCTTGCGCGGCATCCGGCCGCCCGCCTCGTGCACGGCCAGCACGTCCGCCAGCGGCACGGGCGCGATCAGCAGCACCGCGTCCGCGGCCAGGCCCTCGGGCACGTCACCGGTCACCGGGCGCACGTGCGGGCTCTCCGGGTCGAGCCCGAGCGCCTTGTCCAGCAGCACCGACTCGACGAACGCGTGGTCCACGCCCGCCGACGGCAGCTCGACCCGCACCGCCGCCGACCCGGCCGCCGCGACCACCGCGCCCGGCGACGGGCGGGTGGCGGCGTCCACGGGCGTGACCGCCAGCCCGAGCGCGCGCCAGGCCGCCGCCATGTCCGAAAGCGACAGCCCGGTGCCCGCCACGGCGCGGTGGATCGGCCCGATCCGCAGGTCGGGGCCGGCCGTGACCAGCGCCAACAGCCCGGACAGGCCCGCCGAGGCGGCGACCCGGTGGTTGCCGTCGGCGACCATCAACGGGTGCTCGCCCGCCGCGGCCAGCAGGGCGTCCTGGCGTTCGCCCGGACCGACCAGCCACAGCCAGTGACGACGCCCGCCGGGGTCGACCACGGACACGGCGGGCTCGTCGTCCACCTCGGCCACCAGCCGGGTCAGCCGGACCTCGCGCGCCACCGGCACGAGCATCGCGGCGCTGGTCAGGCAGCCCAGGCCGGACAGCACGCGGGCGCGTTCGGCGACCACGTCGGGGTAGACGTCCTCGGTGTGCCCGACCGCCGCCGGGTCCACCAAGCACAGCAGCCCGTGCGCGGTGCCGTCCGGGCCGTCCACGCGGTAGGGCGCGACCACGTCCCGCACCTCGCGGTAGGCGGTGCTCCGCAGGTGGGCGAGTTCGGCGACGGCGTGCGGCAGGGCGTCGAGCAGCGACAACCCGGCGGCCAGCGCGGCGGGCGTGCGGTGCGGGTGCTGCACCGCGAGCAGCGTGCCGGGGCGCGCGCGGGCCAGGGCGGCGACAACGCGCTCCGGTTCGGCGAACTCGTCCACGTCCGGGCCGGGCACCCGGTCCCGAACCACCCATCCCCGACTTATCGCCCGAACGCGTGTACCCACTCGTCTAGGATCACATGCTGTGAACGTCGAGGTGACGCCGCTTCCGGGGATCGGCACCCGTCAGGACTTCATGATCCGCGCCGGCCGCCGGATCGGGGTGATCACCCACCGGGACGGGAAGTTCGAGCTGATCGTGTCCTCACTGGACGATCCCGACGATTGCACGGCGTCGATAGCCCTCACACCCGCGGAGGCCAGCACCCTGGCCGGCCTGCTCGGCTCGCCGCAGCTGGTCGCGCACCTGCAGGAGCAGCACCGCGAGGTCGCGGGCATCTCGACCAAGCAGTTCCCGGTCGTGCCCGGCTCCCGGTTCGACGGCAGCCCGCTGGCCGAGACCGAGCTGCGCACCCGCACCGGCGCGTCCATCGTGGCCGTGGTGCGCCGCGGCTCGGTGCACCCGTCGCCGCGCCCGGACTTCGTCTTCGAGGGCGGCGACCTGGTCGTCGTGGTCGGCACGGTGGACGGCCTGGGCGCCGCGGCCGAGTTGCTGGGTGGTGGCTGAGCACCTTGCACAGCACCGCACTCGCACTGATCCAACTCGGCGCGGTCTTCTTCGGGCTGGGCCTGCTCGGCAAGATGGCGTGGCGGATCGGCATCTCCCCGATCCCGCTCTACCTGATCGGCGGCCTGGCCTTCGGGCAGGGCGGCCTGGTGCCGTTGCACGGCATCGAGGACTTCACCCACCTGTCCAGCGAGATCGGCGTCATCCTCCTGCTGCTCCTGCTGGGCCTGGAGTACTCGGCGGCCGAGCTCGTGACGGGGCTCAAGCGGTCGTGGACGGCCGGGCTGGTGGACATCGTGCTCAACGCCACGCCGGGCGTGATCGCGGCCCTCATCCTGGGCTGGGGCCCGCTGGGCGCGCTGGCGATGGGTGGCGTCACCTACATCTCGTCGTCCGGGATCATCGCCAAGGTGCTCGGCGACCTGGGTCGGCTGGGCAACCGGGAGACGCCGGTCGTGCTGTCGGTCCTGGTGTTCGAGGACCTGGCGATGGCGGTGTACCTGCCGATCCTGACCGCCGTGCTGGCGGGCGTGAGCTTCGCCGGCGGGCTGACGGCGGTGGGCATCTCGCTGGCCGCCATCACGGTGGTGTTGGTCATCGCGTTGAAGTTCGGCCGGTACGTCTCGGCGATCGTGGACAGCCCCGACCCCGAGGTGTTCCTGCTGAAGGTGCTGGGGGCGGCGCTGCTGGTCGCCGGTGTGGCCTCGGAGCTGCAGGTGTCGGCGGCGGTGGGCGCGTTCCTGCTGGGCATCGCGATCTCGGGGTCGACCGCCGAGAACGCGACCCGGATGCTGGAGCCGCTGCGCGACCTGTTCGCGGCGATGTTCTTCGTGGTGTTCGGGCTGAACACCGACCCGGCGTCGATCCCGCCGGTGCTGGGGCTCGCGGTGGCGCTGGCCGTGGTGACGACGGCGACGAAGGTGGCCACCGGGTGGTGGGCCGCGCGGCGGCAGGGCATCGGGCGGATGGGCCGGGCCCGGGCGGGCGCGGCGCTGGTGGCACGCGGCGAGTTCTCGATCGTGATCGCGTCGCTGACGGTGGCGTCCGGCGCGGTGGACGCGCGGCTGGCGGCGCTGGCGACGGCCTACGTGCTGCTGATGGCGGTGCTGGGCCCGGTCGCGGCACGCGTGGTCGAACCGCTGGCCAAGAAGTTCACCCGAAAAGGTGGTAACGCACCGGCGACCGCGTGACCTGTATCTCTTCCCCGCACGACGGCTCCACTACGGCATACAGGCACGTTCGCGCTCACGGCCAACTCTTCCGGCCGATTGAGCGCGAACGTGGTCCGGGGTTACACCTGACTGCCGTCCAACCCCGAAGGGGGTCGTCATGTCACAGCCAACGGGCGCCGAGACCACCGGTCGCTATCTCGTGCTCCTCGACGACAAGTCGGTCGCGGCCGGCGCGCGGGAGATGAACCGGGTCGCCGGGATCAGCGCCGCCAGCACCGCGGACTCCGCCACCCGCGCGGAGCTCGCCGCGGCCGATGGCGTCATCTTCCAAGAGCTCGGCGTCGCCGTGGTCAACGCCACGCCCGACCAGGTCACGCGGCTGACCCGGGCCGTCGAGGCGCCGGGCCCGATCGCCGTGGTCGAGGCCGAACGCGTCGTGCACGCCTACACCGCGCCGCCGGACGCCGACGAGGCCGCGGCGGTGGACGAGTCCGTGTTCACGTGGGGCTTGCAGGCCGTGGGCGCGAACCTCTGCTCCGCCACCGGCAAGGGCGTCCGGCTCGCCGTGCTCGACACCGGGTTCACCGTCGCGCACCCCGACTTCGCGGGCCGCGCCATGATGACGCAGTCGTTCATCGAGGGTGAGTCGGTGGACGACGCGCACGGCCACGGCACGCACTGCATCGGTTCCGCCGCGGGTCCGCGCCAGGCGGCCGGCGGCCGTCCGGGTTACGGCGTCGCGCACGAAGCCGAGATCTACGCGGGCAAGGTGCTGTCGAACCGGGGCAGCGGCAGCGACAGCGGCATCCTGGCCGGCATCGAGTGGGCCATCGCCAACGGGTGCGCGGTCGTGTCGATGTCGTTGGGCGCGAGCGTGCGACCGGGCACGCCGCACTCGCAGATCTTCGAGCAGGCCGCCACGCGCGCGATGGCCAAGGGCACGTTGATCGTCGCGGCGGCGGGCAACGAGAGCAACCGGCCGGGCAAGGTCGCGCCGGTCGGGCACCCGGCCAACTGCCCGTCGATCCTCTCCGTGGGCGCGGTGGACGTGAAGCGGGCCGTCGCGTTCTTCTCCTGCGGCACGGTCGACACCGTCGGCCAGGTCGACGTGGTCGGCCCCGGCGTGGACGTCTACTCGAGCTGGAACGTCGAGGACGGCGGGCTCGGGATGCACAAGCGCATCCAGGGCACGAGCATGGCCACCCCGCACGTCGCGGGCGTCGCGGCGCTCATCGCGGAGAAGCACGGCGCGCGCGGGTGGGAGCTGTGGGCGAGGCTGGCGCAGACCGCTCGTCGGCTGGGCCTGCCCTCGACCGACGTCGGCGCGGGACTGGTGCAGGCACCCTAGGCCGTGGTGGAGGCGTCCGTGGACAAGGTCGTGGTCTCGGTCGCCGACGACAGCCTGGCGCACCTGCCCACCGTCGTGGCGGCGCTGCGGGACGCCGGGATGGTGGTGGAGCGCGTGCTGGACGGGTTGGGCCTGGTCACCGGGTCGGTCGCGCCGGGTGTGGGTGACCTGCTCGGGGCCGTGCCCGGTGTCGCGCACGTCGAAGTGGACCGCGAGGTCCGGCTGCCGCCCGAAGGGTGAGGCTTTGTCACCCGGTCGGGCGGCACAGGTTTGGGGCGGCGACCTCGGGTAACCGGCTGGGTGAGACGAACCGGTCGTCCGAGGAGGTCGAAGACGATGAAAGCCCTGCTCGCCGTGCAGACGGCGCAGGCTCAAGGCATCGGCGACGCCGCCGGTGACGCCTTGCGCTCAGTGGTGACCTTCGTGCCCAAGCTCGTGGGGTTCCTCGTCGTGCTGCTCATCGGGTGGATCGTCGCCCGGTTGCTGCGCGCGGCGGTGAACAAGGTGCTGGAACGCGTCCACTTCGACCGCGCGGTCCAGCGCGGCGGGATCGGTGACGCGCTGGCGCGGTCGAAGTTCGACGCCTCGGGCCTGGTCGCCCAGATCGTGTACTACGCCGTGCTGCTGATCGCGCTCCAGATCGCGTTCGGCGTGTTCGGGCCGAACCCGGTGAGCACCCTGCTGACCGAGATCGTGGCCTGGCTGCCGCGGGCGATCGTCGCGATCATCATCGTCGTCGTGGCCGCCGCCATCGCCCGTGCCGTGCAGGACATCGCCACCCGTGCGCTCGGCAGCCTGTCCTACGGGCCGACGCTGGGCAAGATCGCCGCGTGGTTCATCATCGCGCTCGGTGTGATCGCGGCGCTGAACCAGATCGGCGTCGCCACCACCGTCACCACCCCGATCCTGATCACCATCCTGGCCACGATCGGCGGCATCCTGGTCGTCGGCGTGGGCGGTGGTTTGATCAAGCCCATGCAGCAGCGCTGGGAGGGCTGGCTGACCAGGGCCGAGAACGAGGCCCCGCAGGCCAAGGCCCAGGCCGAGGCGTACCAGCGCGGCCGTGAGGACGTGCGGCGGACGACCCAGGGCGTCTCGCCGGCCGAGCAGACGACCCGCGTCACCGAGACCCCGGCCCACGCGGCCAGCATGCCGACCCCGCCGGTGGGCCAGCCGATGCCGCCGGCCCAGCCCACCCGCCCGGTCCAGCCGCACCCCGGCCAGTACCCGCCGGGCGAACAACGCTGACCACCACGCCCCGCAGGGGTCCCCGCCAAGGGGACCCCTGTTTCGTGACCGCCGTCAGCGAGCGCGGTCGTCAACACGGTTGCTCCGGGAACGGGCCGGATTAGGCTGCGGTGGTGGGTGAGCGCACGTCGACCGCGCGGGAGTGGGAAGAGCAGGCGCGCAACTGGGTCGTCTGGGTGCGCAGGCCCGGGTTCGACTCGTACTGGCGGTACCGCGACCGGTTCTTCGAGCTGGTGCCCGCCGCCGGGCGGGCGACGCTCGACCTCGGCTGCGGTGAGGGGCGGGTGGCGCGTGACCTGGCCGCGCGGGGACACCAGGTGACCGGTGTGGACGCCTCGCCGACCCTCGTGGAGGCGGCACGGGGGGCCGACCCCGAGGGGCGGTACCTGGTGGCCGACTCGGCGGACCTGCCGTTCCCGGACGGCGGCTTCGACCTCGTCGTCGCCTACAACGTGCTGATGGACGTGGACGACCTGCCGGGCACGGTCCGCGAGATCGGTCGGGTGCTCGAACCGGGCGGCGGGCTCTGCCTGTCGATCACCCACCCGATCACCAACACCGGCAGCCGGCGCGACGGCGTGTTCGTCCTCGACCGCCCCTACTTCGGGCGCCACCGCTTCGAGGAGGAGGTCGAGCGGGACGGGATGCGGATGAGGTTCACCGGGTGGAACCACCCGTTGAGCGCCTACACCGCCGCCCTGGAGGACACCGGGCTGCTCATCGAGGCCCTCAGGGAACCGCAGGTCACCGGCGACGCGTTCCCGTGGCACCTGTGGATCAGGGCCGTGCGCCCGCGCTAGTCCCGGTCAGGCCTCGAGCGCCGGTTCGTCGCGGCGGGCGAGGTGACACACGGCGGCCAGTCTCAGCGTCAGCCAGTCGGCGTTCGGCCAGTCCACGATCGCGGGCGGTGACCAGCCCTGCGCCCTCGCCTCGTCCAGCACGCCCTTGGCGTACCCGGCCAGCAGCACCGCGCCCGCCACGGCCGCCGCGGGCACGCCGAACGCGAGGATGTCGCGCACCGCCGCACCGTGCTGGTCGATCGCCGCGAGCACACCGGGCGCCAGGACGCCGGGCGCCAACACCGCCGCAACACCGAGTTCGTCGCTCAACCGGTCCAAGAACCGGCGAGCGGAGAAGTCCCTCCAACCGCTCACAAGGCCGACACCCTACGCTGTGCGGGGCAATCGACCCACCATCGAACACGTGTTCTATGATCACGCCGGGTCGAGCCGGATGCGCAGAGAGGAACAACGAGAACGTGCAGGCGGACACGCTCGTGGAGCAGGTAGAGACGGTGGACGCCGAGGCGCCCGCCGCACCCGTGCAGCAGGAGGTCGCACCCGTGGCTCAGGCAGAGCAGCCCTCGAACGACGAGACGGGGGCCAAGCCCGCGGAGCCCGAGGCGAAGTCCGCGGACGCCGAGGCCAAGCCCGCCAAGCGGCCGAAGTCGACGGCCAAGAAGACCCGCACGGTCGAGCTGACGCTGACCGTCACCGGCACGGCGGACGGCGAGTGGCAGGCCGACCTGGTGCACGGCACCAAGCGGGTCGTGCAGGGCCTGCCGATCTCGGCCGCGGCGGTGTCGCGGGCGGCCAAGGAGCTGCACGACGACATCGCGGGCGGCATCGACGAGGTCATCGAGGCGGCCCGCGCCCAGCACCGCACGCGGATGGAGGAGCTGGAGGCCGAGCTCGCGCGGGTCAAGGCCGCGCTGGCCGAGCTGAGCGACTGAGCCACCGGGACGGGTCCAGCACCAGCTTGCCGGTGGTGCGGCGGGCCCGCAGGTCCTCGTGCGCCCGGCGCACCTCCGACAGCCCGTACTCCCCGCCCGGCACGGCCCGCAGCTCACCGGCCAGGACCAGGTCGAACAGCTCGGCCATGGCCCGGTGCACGACCTTGCCCGGCAGCTTGAACGCGTGCGGCAGCCACATGCCCGCGATCGCCGTCGACCGGACCAGCAGCCGGCCCGGGTCGACCGGCGTGGGCTTCTCCCGGCTGGCCATGCCGTAGAACGCGAGCCGCCCGAACGGCGCGAGCGCCGCGATGCTCTGGTCCGTCACCGCGCCGCCGGTCATGTCCAGCACGACGTCGACCCGCCGGCCGCCGTTGGCCTCGCGCAACGCGTCCGTCATGTCCGGCGCGGTCGAGTCCACCGCGATGTCCGCGCCCAGGTCCAGCGCCAGCTTCCGCTTCTCCTCGGTGCTGGCGGTGGCGATGACGCGGCCCGCGCCCCACTTCTTCGCCAGCTGCACGGCCAGCGACCCGACCCCGCCGGCGGCGGCGTGCACGACGACGCTCTCCCCCGGCTCCAGGTGCGCGCTGCGCCGCAGCAGCAGCCACGCCGTCGCCCCCTGCACGACCATGCTCAACGCCGTGAGGTCGTCCACCCCGTCCGGCACGTCGAACGCGGTCGCCTCGGGCACGACGGCCTTCTCCGCGTACCCGCCGAAGTTGGTGAGGCCGACCACGCGCCGGTCGCCCGCCCGGCCGACGACCTCGCCGCCGGGCACGAGCGGCAGCTCCATCTTCGACAGGTAGCTGTTCTCCGCCTGGTGGGTGTCGGCGTAGTTCAGGCCCGCGCGGCTGACCTCGACGAGCAGCTCGCCGGGGCCCGGGACGGGGTCGGGCAGCTCGACCTCGTTGAGGACCTCGGGTCCGCCGAACTCGGTGATCTGGATGGCGCGCACGGGTGTCAGCTCTCCTTCGTGACGGGCGGTGTGGTCGCGATCGGGTCGCGGTCGAGGCGGACGCGCTCGCCGGTGGCGGTGCGCGGGCCGGGCGGGTTGGGGAAGGTGAACGGCGCGCTGGGGCGTCCGGCCTGCACGAACCAGCATTCACCGGGTTTGCCGTCGCGCAACACGGAGATGAACGCGTCCACCACGTCGTCCACGCTCATCACCGGCATCCCCGCCGACTCCAGGGCGGATTTGACGTCGGTGATGATGGCGGTGTCGGCGAACGACGGGCACACGGCGTTGACCGTGATGCCGTCGTCGGCGGCCACCGGCCCCAGGCCGCGCACGAGCCCGACCACGGCGGCCTTGTTCGCGCCGTACAGGGGGTCCATGGGCATGGCCATCAGACCTGCCATGCTGGCCGTGGCGACGATGTGCCCGCCGCCGCGCCTGCGCAGCTCGGGCAGGGCCGCGTGCACGCCGTACACGACACCGTCGAGGTTGATCCCCATGACCGTGCGGTACCGCTCGGGGTCGAAGTCGTCACCCAGCCCGAACCCGGTGGCGATGCCCGCGTTGAGCACGGCGATGTCGAGCCCGCCGAACCTCCGCACCGCGGTCGCGACCGCCGCTTCGCTGTGCCGGGGGTCGCGCACGTCGCAGTGCGCGAACACACCGCCCACCTCTTCGGCCACGGCTTCACCCCGCACGTCGTCCACGTCCGCGACGACGACGGACGCACCGGCGGCGGCCAGTCGGCGCGCCACCCCCGCGCCGATGCCGTTCGCGGCCCCGGTGACCAGTGCGACCTTGCCCGAGAACTCCACCGCGCCTCCTCTGAGCTGACGTGTCGAACGCGCTCGCCCACATTCCGACCAGTCGGTATGGTTCTCCTGACACGCCCTGGCGTCAAGGCGACGCCGCCGGTAGGTTACTAAGCGGTTGCTTAGGCCCGCAGATCAAGGAGGACTGACCGTGGCCGAGACGGAAGCACGGGTGGCCATCGTCACCGGTGCCGCACGCGGCATCGGCGCCGCCGTAGCCACGCGGCTCGCGCGGGACGACATGGCCGTCGCGCTGCTCGACCTCACCGAGGACAGCTGCGCCGAGGCCGTGGAGAAGATCAAGGCCGCCGGCGGCACCGCGATCGCGGTGGGCGTCGACGTCAGCGACAGCGCGGCGGTCGACGCGGCCGTGCAGCGGGTCGCCGACGAGCTGGGCGCGCCGACCGTCCTGGTCAACAACGCGGGCATCCTGCGGGACAACCTGCTGTTCAAGATGACCGACGACGATTGGGACGCGGTGATCAACGTCCACCTGCGCGGGTCGTTCCTGATGAGCCGGGCGGTGCAGAAGTTCCAGACGGCGGCGAAGTGGGGCCGGATCGTCAACCTGTCCAGCACGTCCGCGCTGGGCAACCGGGGCCAGGCGAACTACTCGGCCGCCAAGGCGGGCCTGCAGGGGTTCACCAAGACGTTGGCGATCGAGCTGGGCAAGTTCGGCGTGACGGTGAACGCGATCGCGCCGGGGTTCATCGCGACCGAGATGACCGCCGCGACGGCGGCCCGGGTCGGCGTCGACTTCGAGGACTTCAAGAAGGGCGCGGCGGCGGCCATCCCGGTGCAGCGCGTCGGCACGCCCGAGGACATCGCGCACACGGCTTCTTTCCTGGTCAGCGAGGGTGCCGGGTTCGTGTCCGGTCAGGTCATCTACGTCGCCGGCGGACCGAAGGACTGACGATGCGGGTATTCGCGAACCTCGACGAGCTGGCCGCCGCCAAGGGCGAGCACCTCGGCCACGGCGAGTGGCACGAGATCACGCAGGCCGAGATCAACCTGTTCGCCGACGCCACGGGCGACCACCAGTGGATCCACGTGGACCTGGAGAAGGCCGCCGCGGGCCCGTTCGGCGCGCCGGTCGCGCACGGCTACCTGACCTTGTCCCTGATCCCGCTGCTGGTGCGGGACATCTACGCGGTGCGGGGCCTGTCGATGGGCGTGAACTACGGCCTGAACAAGGTCCGCTTCCCGAGCCCGGTCGTCGTCGGCTCGCGCGTGCGCGCCGGGGCGGAGCTGGCCGAGGTCACCGACGTGGCCCAGGGCAAGCAGGCCGTGGTCAAGGTGACCGTGGAGATCGACGGCAACCCCAAGCCCGCGTGCGTGGCGGAGACCGTGGTCCTGCTGGTGCCGGCCGCCTGATCGCACGGGCGGGAGCAGGGTCTGGCGCCGAGGAGGCCCTGCTCCCGCTCGTGACCGACGCCGTCCGGGTCCGGTGTCGGCGAGGACGTTCAGGCCCGGGCTTCGCGGGCGACGCGCTCCAGCTTCGCGTGGTACGCCTGCCAGTCCACCGAGGGCATGTTGTCGTTGTCCGGGCGCAGGCCGGCCGTGCGGTCGATCAGCTCGCGCACGATGTCGGCGTGACCGGCGTGCCGGTTGGTCTCGGCGATCATGTGCACGAGCACCTGGTGCAGCGTGACCGCCCGGCGTTCCTCCGACCACCACGGCACGACCCCCGGCGCGTCGATCTCCAGGGCCTCGATCGTCGTGTCCGCGTGCGCGCACGCCCGCCGGTACAGCCCGACGACGTCCTCGCGCGACTCGTCGGCCGTGGCCCACATGTCGGCGTTGGGCTCGGCGTCGTCGCCCATCCACCCGTACCGCTCGCCGAACGGTCGGCCGAACGTGTCCGCGAAGTAGCCGACCTCCATCGCGGCCAGGTGCTTGACCAGGCCCAGCAGGTTCGTGCCGGTCGGCGTCAACGGGCGGCGCGCGTCGTAGGGCGACAGGCCGTCGAGCTTCCACAACATCGCCTCGCGCGCGGCCCGCAGGTAGCGGTGCAGATCTGATTTCACCGAGCAATCCTCACACCGGGCGCAGGGACGCCAGCAGCAGGTCCGCGAAGTGGCGGCCCACCTGCTTGGCCGACAGCGGGCCGTCCGCGCTGTACCACTGGCCGAGGTGGTGGACGCTGCCGAAGAAGTAGTGCACGGTCAGGTCCGCGGGCACGTCATCGCGGAACACGCCCGCCGCCTGCCCTTCCTCGACCAGGGACCGGAACCGCTCGTGGTAGCGACGCCGTTCCGCCCGCATCTCGCGCCGCTTGTCCTCGGCCAGGTGGTCGGCCGACCGGAAGTACACGCGCGCCTGGTCGAAGTTGTCCACCGAGGTGACCACCACGTCGACCGCCGCCGCGTGCAGCCGCTCGGCCACCGGCGCGGACCCGGACGCGATGTGGTCCAGCCGCTCGGTCTGCATCCGCAGCAGGCTGCCGTAGATCTCGTGCAGCAGGTCGTCCTTGGACCCGAAGTAGTGGTACATCGCGCCCTTGGTCACGCCCGCCAGGTCCACGATGTCCTGCACCGCGACCCGGTCGAAGCCCTTGGCGGCGAACAACCGCGTCGCGGCGTCGATCAGCCGCTCCGGTACCGATGCCATGGGCCAAGCATCGCACGCCCGATCACTGGAACATGGCGATCGGCCGGATGACCAGCTGCCGGTCGTCGGCCTTCCACGCCTGCACCTTGCCCAGGCAGCGCGCCTGGAACCCGCCTTCGGGCACGACGTCGTCGCGCAGCCCGCCGTTGTAGCACTCGACCCGCACCTGCGGCCCGGACTCGGGGTCGTCCGGGTCGCCGAACGGCGCGAGGAACACCGTCGTGCCGTCACCGTCGGACGCCACCCGGAACACGCCTTTCACCGACACGTACGAGTCGACCCGCCGCAGCCGCACCACGTCGGTGAGGCCCGAGTGCTGCTCCAGGTGCTTCTCCACCGCCGTGTTCCGGCGCACGGTCAGGTCGCGCAGGTCCACGTGCACCACCCCGGACGCCGACTCCAGCGCGTCCAGCAGCACGCCGACCACCGCGATCGGCTCGTACTGCTCGATGTAGGTCTTCACCACCTCGCGCCCGGACGTCCGCGCGCCCTCCACCCCCAGGTCGAGGCCCTTCAACGCGATCTTGCCGTCCTTGGTGACGCCGACCCGGTCCACGACCTCCTTGGTCATCGCGTCGCCGTACCGCCCGACCTGGTAGAGGTCCATCACGGACTTCTCGTGCAGGTAGATGGTCAGACCGGGCACCTCGCGCGCCGGCGCGAACCGGTGCCGCGACCGCCACGCCCACACCGCGACCCCGGCGGCCACGGCGAGCGCCAGCGCGGTCACGCCCCACACCACCACCCACGGCCACCAGACCGACCACCACAGCGTCCTATCGACAGCCACGGATCTCCTTCACCGCCTCCAGCAGCGAGCCGGAACCGGCGTCCACCACGCGCCCGCCGGTCGCCCGCGCCACCCGGTCCAGCTCCACCGGGTCGGCCTCGCCGAACCGGATCGCGTACGTGCGCGCGGACGGCCGCGGCCAAGCGGCCAGGAACTCGTCCGCGCTCATCCCCGCGTTGTTCTCGCCGTCGGTCATCAGCACCACCGTGCCGTCGCCGACGACCCGGTAGGCGTGGTCGAGCGCGGACCAGATCGCCGTGCCGTCGTCGGCCAGCTCCGCCGTCTCCAGTGCAACGGCCAGTGCCTCCAGGTCCGCGCCGCCCCGCACGACGACGCTGCGCTCCTCCATCACGGTCCCCGCGAACCGCACCAGCACGACCGTCTCCCCCACCCGGAACCGGTCGAACCCGCCCGCCCGGCTCAACGTCGCGAACGCCTCCCGCAACCCGGCGATCCGCGCGCCCGCCATGGACGTCGAGTGGTCGAGCACGAACACCACCCGTCCCGGCCTGCCCGCGCGGTCGTACGCGGCGAGCAGGGTGTCCACGACCTCCCGCGTGCCGGGGAAGTACAGCCCGGTGCCGATCGGCTCGCGCAGCGCCGCCCCGCGCTCGACCTGCGGGTCGACCGGCCGGCGGTGTGTGCGTTCCATGATCGACCGCTGGGCCGCCGGCGTGCGCAGCCAGTCCACCACCCGGTCGTACGCGGCCCGCTTGTCCGGTTTGAGCAGCATCAACGGGTAGTCCGACAGCACGATCCCGTCCCTGGGGTACACGACCCGCAAGGGCTCCCGGAGCTGCCCGGAGGCGTTGAGCGACAGCACGGTCGACTCGTACGCGACCACGGCGTCCACCTCGTCCTGCCGCTTCACGTACTCCTCGCCGACCTCCGCCGCACCGGACGCGCCGAACACCCGTCCGGTCAGGAAGCCCTGGAGCTTGTCGCAGGTCACGTCCTCGGCACGCAGCGCCGCGCCGGTGCCCGCGGCGGCCGTGGCCACCCCGATCAACGCCGCCATGCCGCTGCCGGACACCCTCGGGTCGGCCATCCCGAACCGCAGCTCCCCCGCCGCCGCACGGCTCGCCACGTCGGCCCACGACGCGTCGCGCAGCGCGTCCGCCTTGCCCACCTTCACGCCCAGGACCAGCGGCGACACCATGATGCTGGTGGACAGCGGCACGTCCGCGCCGGTCAGCCGCAGGTACCGGTTCGTGGCCGGCCAGGCCAGGTCGTGGTCCACGCCCGCGGCCAGCTCCTCGCTCGCCCGCACCGTGCCGCGCGGGTCCAGCTTCAGCTCGACCCCGGTGTCCCGGCGCAGGTCCGCCAGCACCGGCCCCAGGTCCGCCAGCTCCGAGCTGGCCAGCACGGTCAACGTGACCGGGTCGGGCTTGGCCGTGGTGCAGCCGGCCAGCACGGCGAAGGTCACCAGGACGACGGCCGGCGCCCTCACAGCGGCACCCCGCTCGGGCAGTCGCCGAGCTCCCCGATCATCGTGGTCAGCGCGGCGGGCTTGGCCACGTGCGCCTCGGTGTCGCCCTGGCCGGGGTTGCCCACCGGGATGCCGCGCTCGGCGAGCACGGTGCCCACCGACGCGCTGCCCGCCCGCCCCAGGCGGAACCCCAGCTCCAACGCGCGCCGCTGGAGGTCCTGGTTCTCCTGCAACAGCCGCCCCACCTTCTCCCCCGCCTCGCTGAACGCGATCAGCCACGGCTCGGCGTGGTGGTGGGCGTCGGGGTAGAGCAGCACCCGGTCGCGGTCGACCTCGCCGGTCCGCTCCTTGGTGCGGATCTGGTAGGCCAGGTACTGGTGCTCGTACATGACGCCGAGCGGGGCGAACGTGCGGCCGTCCGGGCCGAAGAACGTGCGGCCGATGCCCGCGCCGAACTGGCCCTCCACCTCGAACAGCGGCTTGATCCTCGTCGCGACCGCCGCGGCCTCGGCCTCCGTCGGCGCCCGCCGGCCGTTGGCGGCGAACGCCACCACCGCCAGGTACGCCGCGCCCGAGTAGGCCCGGCAGGGATCCGGCGACTGGGCGATGACCTGGTTCTCGTTGGTCAGGCCGCCGCCCTCGATGCCCTTCCAGGTCTTGCCTTCCAGCGTCAACCCGACGAACGCCGTCATGTCCAGCGTGTAGTAGAGCCCGTCGCCGTCCGGCTGGGGCTCGGCCACCCCGGCGTGCGCCAGCGCCCGCGCGTAGTCGCTGAACGCGGCGATCACCAGCGGCGTGGTGAACGGGTAGAACGGGGTGCCGCCCACCCGGTCGTGGATCTGCCGGGCCGTGAGCTGGCCGGACGGCATGACGAAGTCGAACGACGTCGGGTCGGCCCGTTCCTTGGCGATCTCGGTCGAGCCGCCGGAGTCGGTGAGGTGCACCTGGATGCCGTTGGCCATCAGGATGCGGCGGACCTCGACATCGGAGAAGAACTCGACCTTCGAGGCCATCATGGCCCGCACGATCGTGACGCCGCGGAACGGCAGCGCGACCGTGCCGGACGCCAGCAGCGCGACCACGCCCGCCAGCGCGATCCCCGCCGACACGCCGAACGGCAGCACGAAGCGCTTGCGCCGGAACACCGGGCGCGGCGGGTCGAGGATGGTTAACGCGGGTTCTTCGGTCGAGCTCTTCGCGACCACGGAACTCCCCCGTGCGGACGGCGATCTCCCCTGCCTACCAGGCTAGATCGCCGTGCCGCCGGGATGGGTTACAAGTCAGCCGCCGAGCGTGACGCCGCCGTCCACTACGAAGGTCGCGCCGGTGGTGTAGCCGCTGGCCGGCGAGGCCAGGAACACGACGGCCGCGGCCAGTTCCTCCGGGTCGCCCACCCGGCCCATCGGCAGGCGCGAGATGTGCGATTCGAGGTAGCCCTCGGGGTACTGGTCGGTCATCTCGGAGGCGAAGTAACCCGGCGCGAGCGCGTTGACCCGGATGCCCTTGCGCCCGGTCCACTGCTGCGCCAGGTCGCGGGTCAGGCCGAGCAGACCCGCCTTCGACGCCGAGTAAGCGGCCTGCGGCAGGCCGCCGGAGACCAGGCCGAGCACGCTGGAGACGTTGACGATCGAGCCGCCCTCGGTCATCACGGCCGCCGCCGCCTGCGCCATCCAGTACGCGCCGTTGAGGTTGACGTCCATGACGCCGAGGAACTGCTCGGGCGTCTCCCGGGACGCGGGCACGGCCGACGCCACACCGGCGTTGTTCACCAGCACCCGCACGGGGCCGAACTCCGCCGCGGCACGGGCCACCTCGCGGCAGTCGTCGGGCTGGGCCACGTCCGCCTGCACGATCAGCGCGCGCCGGCCCGCGTCCTCGACCAGCTTCGCGGTGTCCTTGAGCCGGTCCACCCGCCGCGCGGCGAGCACCACGTCCGCGCCCGCCTCCGCGAGGCCCTTGGCGAACGCCACGCCCAGGCCGGAGGACGCGCCGGTGACGATCGCGACCTGGCCGTCCAGCCGGAACTTGTCCAGGATTCCCATTCAGCTCAACCTCTCCAGGATGATCGCCATGCCCTGACCGCCGCCGACGCACATCGTCTCCAGCCCGAACTGGGCGTCACGCGCGCGCATCCCGTTGATCAGGGTGGTCATGATGCGGGCGCCGGTGGAGCCGAACGGGTGGCCCAGCGCGATCGCGCCGCCGTGCACGTTCAGCTTGTCCATGTCGATGCCGAGCGCGCGCTGGCTGCCCAGCACCTGCACCGCGAACGCCTCGTTGATCTCGACCAGGTCGATGTCGTCGATGGTCAGGTTCGCGTGCGCGAGGGCCTGCTTGGTGGCGTCGACCGGGCCGAGGCCCATGATCTCCGGGGAGAGGCCGGACACGCCGGTGGACACGATGCGCGCCAACGGCGTCAGCCCCAGTTCCTTGGCCCTCACGTCGCTCATGACGACCACGGCCGCCGCGCCGTCGTTGAGCGGGCAGCAGTTGCCGGGCGTGACGGTGCCCTGCGGGCGGAACGACGGGTTGAGCGCCGACACGGCCTCGTAGGTGACGCCCTGGCGCGGTCCGTCGTCGGTGGAGACCACCGTGCCGTCCGGGAGGGTGACCGGGGTGATCTCGCGGGCGAAGAAGCCGTCCGCGATGGCCTTCTCGGCGAGGTTGTGCGAGCGGACGCCGAACTCGTCCTGGTCGCGGCGGCCGATGCCGAGCAGGGTCGCGACGTTCTCGGCGGTCTGGCCCATCGCGATGTAGTAGTCGGGCAGCTCACCGTCCTCGCGCGGGTCGTGCCACGGCTCGTTGGTCTCGGCGGTGCGCTGCGTGCGGTCGCGTGCGGCGTCGAACAGCGGGTTGAAGTGCGGGTCGCCGTGCCGGTAGCGCGAGACGCACTCCACGCCGGCGCTGATGAACGCGTGGCCCTCGCCCGCCTTGATGGCGTGGAAGGCCATCCGCGCGGTCTGCACCGACGACGCGCAGAACCGGTTGACCGTGGTGCCGGGCAGGGTGTCCAGGCCGAGCTGGACGGCGATGCGGCGGGCCACGTTCTGGCCGTGCTCGTCCTGCGGCTCGGCGCACCCCAGGTGCAGGTCGGTGATCTCGGCGCGGTCCAGTTCCGGCACTTGGTCCAGCGCGGCGGCGACGACCTGCGCGGCCAGGTCGTCCGGGCGCAGGTCGACCAGCGACCCCTTGCGCGCCCGGCCGATCGGCGAACGCGAGGTGGCGACGATGACAGCCTCGGGCATGGCGGTGCTCCTGGTGGCTAGAGGCCGAGGTCGCGGCCGATGAGTTCCTTCATGATCTCGTTGGAGCCGGCCCAGATCCGGGTCACGCGGGCGTCCATCCAGGCGCGGGCCACGCGGTACTCGGTCATGTAGCCGTAGCCGCCGTGCAGCTGCACGCACGCGTCGATGACGGCGTTCTGCACGTCGGCGCTCCACCACTTGGCCTTGGCCGCGTCCACCGCGGTCAGCTCGCGCCGGGTGTGCGCGTCGGTGCACTGGTCCAGGAACGCCTGCGTCACGTCGATCTTGGTGACCAGCTCGGCGAGGGTGAACTTGTTGTGCTGGAACGAGCCGATGGCCTGGCCGAACGCCTTGCGCTCCTTGGCGTACCCGATCGTCTCCAGCAGGATCTGCTTGGCGTGGGCCAGGTTGGAGATCGCACCGCCGAGGCGTTCCTGCGGCAGGCGTTCCATCATGTAGATGAAGCCCCGGTCCACCTCGCCGATCACGTTCTCGGCCGGCACGCGGACGTCCTCGAAGAACAGCTCGGCGGTGTCGGACTCGGGCTGGCCGACCTTGTCGAGCTTGCGCCCGCGCTCGAAGCCCTTCATGCCGGTCTCGACCGCGAACAGCGTGATGCCCTTGGCCTTCTTCTCCGGGCTGGTGCGCGCGGCGACGACGACCAGGTCGGCGGAGAAGCCGTTGGTGATGAAGGTCTTGGAGCCGTTGAGGATCCAGTCGTCGCCGTCGCGGACGGCGGCGCTCTTGAGCGCGGCCAGGTCGGAGCCGCCGGAGGGCTCGGTCATGCCGATGGCGGTCGTCATCTCGCCCGAGCAGAACCTCGGCAGCCAGCGCTGCTTCTGCTCCTCGGTGCACAGGTCGACCAGGTAGGGCGCGACGACGTCGCCGTGGATGCCCAGGCAGGACGACATGCCGGCGCTGACCTTGGACAGCTCCTCGCCCAGCACGGCGTTGAACCGGTAGTCGTTCGCGCCGCTGCCGCCGTACTGCTCGGGGACCTCCAGGCCGAGCAGGCCCTGCTTGCCCGCCTCCAGCCACACGTCGCGGTCGATGGCGCGCTGCTCGACGAACCGCTCGTAGTTCGGCCTGAGGGTGCGGTCGCAGAACGCCTGCGCGGTCTCGCGGAACGCTTCGTGGTCGGGTTCGAACAACGTGCGGCGCACTCTCGGATCCTCCATACTAAGCGGTTGCTTAGGTCTAAGCGTGTGCTTAGCGTGCGGTATCGTTCGGGTTCGTGTCAAGGAGGGCCGGCTGTGACGACGACCAGTGGTGAGTTCGCACTCCTGGACGAGACGTGGTCCTCGGTGACGCCGCCGGCGGCCCGGCGGATGCTGATCGCCGCCGCCGCCGCGTTCTCGGTGCGCGGGTACCACGCGACGACGACCCGTGACATCGCGGCGCAGGCCGGCATGTCACCCGCGGCGGTCTACATCCACTACCGGTCCAAAGAGGAACTGCTGTTCCAGATCTCGCGGATCGGGCACGCGACGTCGTTGGCGGTGCTGACCGGTGTGTCCGAGGTGGACCCGGCGGGACGGTTGGCGGCGGCGGTGCGGGCGTTCGCGTCGTGGCACGCGGAGTACCACACGACGGCGCGGGTCGTGCAGTACGAGCTGAGCGCGTTGACGCCGGAGCACCTGACCGAGGTGGTGGAGCTGCGGCGGCGGATCGAGGCCGCGGTGCGGGACATGATCTCCGACGGCGTCGCGGCGGGCGCGTTCGACGTGCCGGACGTGCGTGGCGCGACCCTCGCGGTGCTGTCGCTGTGCATCGACGTGGCCCGCTGGTACCGGCCGACGGGCCACCGCACGCCGGCCGAGATCGGCGACCTCTACGCCGACCTGGTGCTGCGGATGGTGGGCGCGGCCTGACCCGGGGACCGGGCACGTCCCGGTGTCACTGGATCGGGTGTCGTTGGATCGGGTGATGGCGGTCGTCCGTCACCCGTTCGCGACGGGCGGGCGTGCACCCTGGGAGGGGAGAGCCGCATCGTCGCCGCTTCCGGGCGCTGGGAGGTCGTCGTGGTCATCGGCACGCCGGTGGGGAACGACCCCCTGCCCGACCTGCTCACGCCGCGCGGCCTGCGGGATCCGGAATCGGTGTGGTCGGCGGTGCGCCGCCGCGACCGGGTCTGGCGCAGCGAGGTCCTGGATTCCTGGGTGGTGGCCGACCACGCGACGTGCGCCGCCGTGCTGCTGGACGTTGGGCGCTTCTGCTCGGACTGGCGCCGCATCGGCGACGACGTGCCGCCCTCGGCGCTGTCGGTGCAGACCCTCGACCCGCCGGAGCACACGGCGGCGCGGAAGCTGCTCGTGGCCGCGTTCCGGGCGCGGGACTGGGAGGGCTTCGCCCGCCGGGTGGACGACCGCGTCCGCGCCCGGCTCGACGCGCTGGCGCGTCGGCCGTCGTTCGACTTCATGGCCGACTTCGCGGTGCCGCTCGCGCTGGAGGCGGTCACCGACGTGCTCGGCGCGGACCCGCCCGACACCGCGTCGTTCGCCGGGCTGTCCTCGGCGATCGTGGACTCCATGGACTACGCGCTGCGCCCCGAGACCGCGACGCCGGGCCGGCGGGCGCGGGCCGAGCTGGCGGAACTGACCGGCGGCTGGCTCGCGCACCCGACCCGCGACGGGATGATCGCCTTCCTGGCCGCGCACCGCGACGACTCGGTCGACGAGGGCGTGCTGCGCAACTCGCTGCGGGTCGTCCTGCACTCCGGCTACGAGTCGGCGAGCCGCCTGCTCGGCAACGCGCTGCTCGCGTGCCTGGACGAACCGGGGACGCTGGAGCGGTTCGCGGACGGCGTGCCCGACGCGGCGCTCCAGGAGCTCGTGCGGCTCGCGGGGCCGGTGCAGGCGGAGGCCCGCGGCTGCGTGGCGGACGCGGAGCTGGCCGGGCGGCCGATCCGCGCGGGCGAGACCGTCACCGTGCTGCTCGGCGCGGCCAACCGCGATCCGGACGTGTTCGCCGAGCCGGGCGCGGTGCGCTTCGACCGCGTGCCCAACCCGCACCTGGGTTTCGGCCGGGGGCCGCACGCCTGCCCCGGCTCGACGCTCGCCCTGGTGCTGGCGCGGGCGGTGCTGACCGCCGCGGCCCGCGACCACCCGGGGCTGCGGCTCGTGGCGGAGCCGGTGTTCCGCCGCAACGCCACGTTGCGCGGCCTCGAACGGCTCGTCGTGGCGACGGGATGACAATGCCGCCGGCGATCACGCCCGGCGGCGACGGGAAGGGGGACGATCATGCGTCACGTGCACTGACCACCGGGTGAACGAACGGCAGGGGTCCTCGTGGCGAGGACCCCTGCGCAAACCCCTCCGGGCAGGGCTGTCGGTCGGTCGGCGGTCCGGCGTGCGTGGTCTAGCGAACGGATTTCTTGCCGTAGAACCCCGCCACGAGGCTGACGCCGATGGCGGCGATGATCACCTGCACGATGACCTCGATCCAGTCGATGCCGGGCGTGTCCTCGACGCCGAGCGCCCGGGCGATGAACGTGCCGATGAACGCCGCCACGATGCCGACGATGATCGTCAGCCAGATGGGGATGGCCTGCTTGCCCGGCGCCACGAGCTTGCCCAGCAAACCGAGGATGAGACCCACGATCAGAGCGCTGATCACACCGCCGATGCCCACGATGCCTCCTGCGGGTTAGTCGCCTTCGAAGAAGTCCCCGACCTCGCCGAGGGCCTCACCGCTCATCATCCCCACCCGGGACGCCGTCCGCAGCCCCAACCACACGCCTGGCGGCCGCGGTCCCCCGCCGCGACGGCCCGCGCGACGGCCGCCCTAGTGGCCGAAACCGTGGGAAGATCGCCGCCCGGCCACCTGGTCCATCCACTGGTGCAGCAGCGCCGCCCAGTCCGTGCGGATCACCTCATCGTGCGACATGGCGAAGTGCCCGAACGTGTCGCCGCCCGCCCGGAACAGCCCGCCGCGCCGGTCGGCCTCCAGCACCACGTACAGGTGGTGCTGGTCGGTCACGAAGGTCAGCTCCAACTGGCTGATCTTGGCCAGGAACTGCCCCGGCGGCAGGAACTCGATCTCCTGGTAGAACGGCAGCCGCTGCGGCACGCCGTGGATGCGCCCGGACTCGTTGTCGGCACGCTGGAAGCGGAAGCCGAGGGCCCCGAACGCGTTGAGCACGTGCTCCTGCGACCGGGTCGGGTGCACGGCCACCGGGTCGAGGTCGCCGGGGTCGATCGCGCCGCGCACCTCCAGCTCGGTGCGCAGGCCCATCGTCATGCCGTGCAGGTGCCGGCCGTGCACGACGGTCAGCGGCGTCTCCAGCGGCACGGGGAACTGGAACGGCAGCACCAGGTGCTGCCCCGGCGCGACGGTGATCCGCTGCCCGACCACCACCTGGGCGAACTCGACGTCGCGGTTGTACTCGTTGTCGCCGCTCTCCACCTCGACCCGGGTGACCAGCGACAGCTTGACGTGGTCGATGTCGGCGGCGTGGTCGCCGCCCGCGATGCGCACCTCGCCGGTGAGCAGCTCACCGGGTCGCGCGTTGGGGTTGGCCAGGACCGTGTCCACCGAGGGACCGCCGACTCCGAACGCGCGCAACATCCTCTTGAAAACCACGGTGAGTGCCTCCTGGCCTGCTGTGTGTCACGCCCTTGACCTCGGGTTTCTCCAAGGACGCCTTGATGGGTGCATCGGTTCCCTCTGGACGAACGCTAAGCGCGGGTGCCACTATGCGACCGCGGTCACATACTAAGCGGTCGCTCAGGAGGTTCCAGTGCCCACGCTGCTCGTCGCCAACCGGGGAGAGATCGCCGTCCGGGTGCTGCGCGCCGCCGCCGACCTCGGCTGGCGGACCGTCGCCCTGGTCACCGACTCCGATGACGCGCACGGTCGGTACGCCGACCGCGCGGTCCGGCTGCGCGGCTCCTACCTCGACGTGGACGCCGTGCTCGCCGCCGCCGAGGGGTGCGACCTGGTGCACCCCGGCTACGGGTTCCTGGCCGAGAACGCCGGGTTCGCCCGCCGCTGCGCCGAGGCCGGGCTGACGTTCGTCGGACCACCGCCGGAGGTGCTGGAGCTGCTCGGCGACAAGGGCCGGGCCCGCGCGCTGGCCGCCGAGGTGGGCGTACCCGTGCTCGCGGGTGCCGACCACGGGTTCGAGGACTTCTTCCGCGCGCACGGCGCGGTGGTCGTGAAGGCCGTCGCGGGCGGTGGCGGCAAGGGCGTGCGGGTGGTGCGGCGACTGGCCGACCTCGCCGCCGCGGTCGAGCGGTGCCGGGCCGAGGCGCTGGCCGCGTTCGGCGACGGCACCGTGTTCGTGGAGGAGCTGCTGGAACCCGCGCGGCACGTGGAGGTGCAGCTCGTCGGCACGACGGTGCTCGGCGACCGGGACTGCTCGTTGCAGGCCCGGCACCAGAAGCTGGTCGAGATCGCGCCCGCACCGGACCTCTCCCCCGGCCTGCGGTCCGCGCTGCACGAGGCGGCGGCCACGATCGCGCGCGCCGTCCGCTACACCGGGCTGGGCACGGTCGAGTTCCTGGTCGCGCCGGACGGCCGGTTCGCGTTCCTGGAGGCCAACCCGAGGCTCCAGGTCGAGCACACCGTCACCGAGCAGGTCACCGGGCTGGACCTGGTGCGGGCCCAACTGCTGCTCGCGACCGAGGTCGAGCCGGACCTGACCCACACGCCCCGCGGCAGCGCGCTGCAACTGCGCGTGAGCCTGACGTCCACGGGACGGTTGTCGGCGTTCGTTCCCCCGACCGGGCCGGGCGTGCGCGTCGACACGCACGCGTCCGTCGGCTACCGGGCGGGCCTCGGCTTCGACCCGCTGCTGGCCAAGGTCGTGGTGCACGCCGACGACCTGGACACCGCCCTGCGCCGCGCCCGCCGCGCCCTGGACGAGTTCACCGTGGACGGCGCGCGGACCAACATCGGCTTCCTGCGCGGGCTCCTGGACCACCCGGACGTCCTGAAGGCCCACACGGGCCTGGTCGACTCGTTGCCCCGCGAGGACACCGGAGCGCGTACTCCCGTGCAGGGGACCGTCGTCGCGATCGAGGACGGCACGGTCGTCGTGGAAGCGATGAAGATGCAGCACGTCGTGCCGATCGGCGACGCGCGGGTGCTGGTCGAGGTCGGCGACACGGTCGCGGAAGGCGCGCTGCTCGCCGAGGGGGTGGACGTCGCCGTCGAGGAGAAGGCCGTCGAGGTCGACCTGGACGACGTGCGTCCCGACCTCGCGGAAACGCTGGCGCGGCACGACTTCTCCCGGCCCGAGGCGGAGGCGAAGCGGCACGCGGCCGGCCGGCGCACGGTCCGGGAGAACATCGCCGACCTGTGCGAGGACTTCGTCGAGTACGGCGGGCTGGCCATCGCCGCGCAACGCCGCCGCCGGTCGTTGGACGAGCTGGTCGAGCGCACGCCCGCCGACGGGCTGGTGGCGGGCGTCGGCCGGGTCAACGGCGGCCAGGTCGTCGCGATGTCCTACGACTACACGGTGCTGGCCGGCACCCAGGGCATCCGCAACCACGCCAAGAAGGACCGGATGTTCACGCTGGCCGAGCAGAAGCGGCTGCCCGTGGTGCTGTTCGCCGAGGGGGGCGGCGGACGGCCCGGCGACACCGACCACGGTGGCGTGAGCTGGCTGGACTGCATGGCGTTCCACCTGTTCGCCAAGCTGTCCGGGCTGGTGCCGCTGGTCGGCATCGCGTCCGGCCGGTGCTTCGCGGGCAACGCCGTGCTGCTGGGCACGTGCGACGTGGTGATCGCGACCCGTGACGCCACCATCGGCATGGGCGGCCCGGCCATGATCGAGGGCGGCGGGCTCGGCGTGTTCCGGCCGGAGGAGGTCGGGCCGGTCGACGTGCAGGTGCCCAACGGCGTGATCGACGTGCTCGTGGCCGACGAGGCCGAGGCCGTCGCGGTGGCCAAGAAGTACTTGTCGTACTTCCAGGGCCCGGTGGACACCTGGGAGTGCGCCGACCAGCGGCTGCTGCGCCACCTCGTGCCGGAGAACCGGGTCCGCGCCTACGACGTGCGGTCGGTGGTGGGGACCGTCGCCGACACCGGCTCGGTGCTGGAGCTGCGACCCGAGTTCGGGCGCGGCATCGTCACCGCGCTGATCCGGGTCGAGGGCAAGCCGCTCGGGCTGATCGCCAACGACCCCGGCCACCTCGGCGGCGCGATCGACGCCGACTCCGCCGACAAGGCCGCGCGGTTCCTGCGGCTGTGCGACGCGTTCGACCTGCCCGTGGTGTCGCTGTGCGACACGCCGGGGTTCATGGTCGGACCGGACGCCGAGCGCACCGCGACCGTGCGGCACCTGACCCGGATGCTCGTGGCCGGCGCGAACCTCGACGTGCCGTTCGGGTTCGTGGCGCTGCGCAAGGCCTACGGGCTCGGCGCGCAGGCCATGGCGGCGGGCAGCTTGAAGGTGCCGCTGTTCGCGGTGTCGTGGCCCAGCGGCGAGTTCGGCCCGATGGGGCTGGAAGGCGCGGTGCGGCTGGGGTACCGGCGCGAGCTGGACGCGATCGACGACCCCGCGCAGCGCGAGGAGATGTTCGAGGCGATGGTCTCCGCCGCCTACGAGCACGGCAAGGCGCTCAACGTGGCCTCCGCCTACGAGATCGACGACGTGATCGACCCGGCCGACACGCGCCGCTGGATCACCACCCTGCTCACCGGCCCCGACCCCGTCCAGGTCAGGACCGGCAAGAAACGCCCGTTCGTGGACACCTGGTGAAAGGGAACAGCACATGGTCACGACCGCTCCCCCCGAGCGGCGCACGTTGCGCAAACTCATGGCGGCCGGGCTCGTCGGCTCGTCGCTCGAGTGGTACGACTTCTTCATCTACGCGACCGCCGCGGCGCTGGTGTTCCCGAAGTTGTTCTTCCCCGAGGCGTCGCCGCTGATCGGGCTGCTGCTGTCGTTCAGCACGTTCTGGGCCGGGTTCATCGCCCGGCCGGTCGGTGGGCTGGTGTTCGGGCACGTGGGCGACAAGTTCGGCCGCAAGCCCGCGCTGGTGACGTGCCTGGCGCTGATGGCCGCGGCGACGTTCCTGATCGGGTTGCTGCCGACCAGCGCCACGCTGGGCGTGATGGCTCCCGTGCTGCTGGTGCTGCTGCGGTTCCTCCAGGGCATCGCGGTGGGCGGGCAGTGGGGTGGTGTCGTGCTGCTGCTGACCGAGACCGCCGGGCCGGGGCGGCGCGGGTTCGCGGGCACGTTCGGGCAGGCGGGCGTGCCGCTCGGGGTGATCCTGGGCAACGTGGCGTTCCTGGTGGTGGGCGCGGCGGTGCCGGCCGCGTCGTTCGCCACGTGGGGGTGGCGGGTGCCGTTCCTGGCGAGCGCGCTGCTGTTCCCGGTGGTGCTGTTCATCCAGCTGAAGGTGGAGGACAGCCCGGTGTTCCGGGAGATCAAGGACCGGCGCCCGTCCGGGCCGCCACCCGCGCCGTTGAAGGAGGTGCTGCGGACGCACCGGCGGCCGGTGCTGCTGGGCGCGGGGCTGATGTTCGCGTCGAACGCCGTGTTCTACGTCAGCATCGCCGGCGTGCTCGACTACGCGACCCGTGAGCTGGGGTTGGCGCGCAACTCGGTGCTGGTGGTGACGCTGCTGTCGTCGCTGGTCAGCGTGCCGGTCATCCTGCTGGCTGGCCGTTGGTCGGACCGGCACGGCAGGCGTCCGCTGATCGTGGCGGGCGCGGTGGCGATGATCGTGTGGGCGTTCCCGTACTTCTGGCTGATCGACACCGCGTCTTTGGGCCTGATCTTCGTCGCGCTGGCCGTGTCGGGGGTCGGGTCGAGCCTCGTCTACGGCCCGGTGGCGGCCTACCTGGCGGAACTGTTCGAACCGCAGGTGCGGTACTCGGGCGCGTCGCTGGCCTACCAGTTGGCGTCGATCCTGGTCAGCGGCGGCACCCCGTTCATCATGACGGCATTGCTGGTGGCGACCGGCACGTCGCTGTCGGTGTCGGCGTTCCTGCTGGTCATGGGCGTGGTGACGCTGGCATCGGTGCTCGGGCTGCGGGAAACCCACAAAGTCTGACGTCGGCGGTCGAGGGAGAGGGACCCGCACCCGCGGGCCCCTCTGCTCACGCCGGCCGGCGGGCGAACAGCAAGCGAAGAGCGGTCAGGCCGTACTCCATTCGGCAGATCACCAGCCTCAACACAGCCGACGCGCGCTGAGCGATGCTCCCGACTCCGCTTCCGGGTTGTGCGTCAAGCCGCATTCCCACCGGCTCGTGCACCGGCAGGTCGAACCCCTCGAAGAGGAACATGGGCCGACCGTCCTCATTGCTCACCGGTCCGCATGAGTAGCCATTCTGGTGCTCCTTGAAACCCACCGGTTCGACGCAGGCGTTATAACCACGCGGCAGCACCACGCTGTATCGCGCGTAGGTGACCGGCGTGGCGAATCTCAACTGGAATCTGTCGGGACGCCGGTCGCGCATCAGCGGGGCGCACATGCCCGGCCACGTGAACTCCACCGCGATGGTCAGCTCGCTGCCGACCTTCGGCGGTTCGGGCAGATGCACCATCAGGACCAGTTGCCCGTTCCTGAGCCATGCCACCGTCGTGGTTAGGCTCGCCCCGGGCAGGTCGCCCACCAGCAGCTTGCGCACCTGGACGCGCACCTTGCGGCGGTACCTGGCCGGTTGCGCCCAGCCGCAGCCCTGCACCAGGCGCAGCACGCGCAGGTCGTTGAGGACCTTCGCCCGGATGGTGACCTGTTTGCGCGCATCGCCGTTCGGCTCGATGGCGGCGTACTCCTCCCACGTCATGACGGCGTAGGAGGGGTGGCGGTCGTCGGCGACGATCTTGGAGTAGCGCGGAACCAGCTCTTTGTGCATCTCGACCTGCCGCACGAGATTGCACCGGTCGGCCAGCAGCAGCAACCCGGACGAGAGCACCGAGAAAATGGCGGCCACCAGCGCACCCGCCTTGGCCACCGTGTTCCCGAGAACCGCGCCCAAGAGCACGGCGAACGACATGAGGCCGACCACTGCCCTCACGACCGCCGCCGAGCCCTCGTCGGCCAAGAGCTCGTCCAGCCACTCGACGAATCGCTTCAGCACGTCGCCCCCCAACAAGAGGCGGTCACGCCTGGGAATCGGACGTTAGCGGCGAGTAGTCACGATCGGGAGCACTCGAACGACCCCGCTGCCCGGAATCGGACGAGTTAGCCCGCTCGGAGGCGGGCACGCCCGCACTTCTACGGACCGTGACGGGCGCTGGGTCGACTGCCGTCGACGCACCCGACGAGTGAACTGTCAACCGGGTGACGTGCGGAACGTTGTGGACTTGCCGTACGTTGCCGTGCCGTGACCACTCTCCTGGGACGGTTCAAGCAGCGGCTGCGTCGGTTCGCGCAGAAGCCCGGCTCCGCCGACCTCACGCCCTACCGGAAGCTGCTCGAAGAGGTCAACGAGCAGGCCGAGCGCGTGAAGAAGCTCAGCGACGAGGAACTGACCGCCGCGGCGGCCGCACTGCGCGACAAAACGGACTTCGGCCGCCCCGAGCTGGTGGAGGTCTGCGCGCTCGGCCGCGAGGCCGCCGACCGCGCGCTCGGCCTGCGCCCGTTCGACGTGCAGATCCTCGGTGCGCTCGGCCTCCTGGAGGGCCACGTGGTCGAGATGGCCACCGGTGAGGGCAAGACGCTCTCCGGCGCCATCGCCGCGGCGGGCTTCGCGCTGCGCGGCGACCAGGTGCACGTGGTCTCGGTCAACGACTACCTGGCCCAACGCGACGCCGAGTGGATGGGCCCGCTCTACGAGCTGATGGGCGTCAGCGTCGGCTGGATCAACCAGAGCTCCAAGCCCGAGGAGCGTCGCGCCGCCTACCAGGCCGAGGTCATGTACGCCTCGGTCTCGGAGATCGGCTTCGACGTGCTGCGCGACCGGCTGGCCACCGACGTGGACGACCTCATCGTGCCCAAGCCGCGCGTCGCCCTGGTGGACGAGGCGGACTCGGTGCTGGTGGACGAGGCTCGCGTGCCGCTGGTCCTGGCGGGCTCCACGGCGGGCCCGGCGGTCGACCCGGCGCTGGCCGACCTGGTCAAGCGGCTGCGCCGCGACCTGCACTTCGAGATCGACGACGAAGAGCGCAACGTCTACCTCACCGGCGCGGGCAGCGAGCTGGTCGAACGCGCGCTCGGCGGCATCGACCTGTACTCCGACGAGCACGTGTCGACCACGCTGAGCAAGGTCAACGTGGCCCTGCACGCGCAGGTGCTGCTGCACCGGGACGTGGACTACATCGTCCGCGACGGCAAGGTGCACCTGATCAACGACACGCGCGGCCGGATCGCGAAGCTCCAGCGCTGGCCCGACGGCCTGCAGGCCGCGGTCGAGGCCAAGGAGAACGTGGCCACCACGGACGCGGGCGAGGTGCTGGACTCCATCACGGTCCAGGCGTTGCTCAGCCGCTACCCGACGGTGTGCGGCATGACCGGCACCGCGGTGGCGGTCGCCGAGCAGCTGCGCGACTTCTACCAGCTGGAAGTGCTGGTCATCCCGCCGAACGTGGAGACGATCCGCGAGGACGAGGCGCCCCGGCTGTACGCGACGCTGGAGCAGAAGGAAGCCGCGATCGTCGCCGAGATCAAGAAGGTGCACGAGACCGGCCGACCGATCCTGGTCGGCACGCTGGACGTGGCCGAGTCCGAGCGCCTGTCGCGCAAGCTCGCCGACGCGGGCCTGGAGTGCGTGGTCCTCAACGCCAAGAACGACGCCGAGGAAGCCGCGATCATCGCCGACGCGGGCTCGTTCGAGCGGGTCACCGTGTCGACCCAGATGGCGGGCCGCGGCACGGACATCCGGCTCGGCGGGCACGACTCGACCGACCGGGAGCGCATCGCCGAGCTGGGCGGCCTGTACGTGATCGGCACCGGCCGCCACTCCAGCAGCCGGCTGGACGACCAGCTGCGCGGCCGCGCGGGCCGGCAGGGCGACCCCGGCGGGTCGGTGTTCTTCTCCTCCTTGCAGGACGACCTGGTCACGCAGTACGTGCCCGACCACGACGAGCCGGCCGAGGTGGACGACGAGGGCCGGATCACCGACGCGGGCACGCTGCACACCGTGGAGCACGCGCAGCGCGTGGCCGAGGGCGTGCACCTGGAGATCCACCGCAACACCTGGCGGTACAACAAGCTGATCGAGCACCAGCGCCAACTGCTGCTGGAGTACCGCGACAAGCTGCTGCGCACGGACCTGGCGTGGGAGGAGCTGTCGGAGCGCAAGCCGGACAAGGCCCACGAGATCAAGGACCTGGACTCCGACGTCAAGGTCTCCGCGGCCCGGCTGATCGCGCTGCACCACCTCGACCAGCGGTGGAGCGACCACCTGACGTTCCTGACCGACCTGCGGGAGGGCATCCACCTGCGGGCGCTGGCGCGGCAGAACCCGCTCGACGAGTTCCACCGCGAGGCCATCCCGGCCTACCACAAGATCATCCCGGACGCGTGGGACGAGGCGGAGGAGACCTTCGCCAAGGTGGTGATCGACGCCGACGGCGCGCACCTGGCCGAGGCGGGCGTGCAGCGCCCGAACACCACCTGGACCTACCTGGTCAACGACAACCCGTTCTCCTCCGGTCTCGAGGAGACGTTCAAGGGTCTGGTGAAGCTGGTCCGACGCCGCTGAGGCGTCCCGCGCGCGGGCCGGGAGTCAGGCCCGGCCCCGCGCGCGGAGGTCACCGGACGGGCGCGGAGACCTTCTCGTCGGCGACGGGCTGCGCCTGCCGCGGCAGCGCGGCCGGTCTCGGCATCCGCTGCGCCACCGCCTGCTCGGTGAGCGCACGGATCTCCGCCAGGATGTCCAGGTGCTGCTGGGACGGTGGCGGACCGACGAGGTTCGAGTGGTCGAACGCGGTGCGTTCGGCCCGGTGGGCCAGGTTCTGGATGCGCCGGATCAGGTCCCACTCCTGGTCAGTGCGCGTAGAGCGCCGTTGCTCAGTCACCCCGGAAGCAGACACCTCACGCCGGGTGAACGTAAATCACCTGGCAGTGCGAACTTCGCTGGGTCAACTCAGCTACCCCTGCCCAGGCGCCGAAAACGCACCGATCGTGGTACTCAAGGTTCCACCGCCGAGCTAGAGGCAACGCCGTGCACGCGGGGACCGGCAGAACAGGGCCGTTCGAGCGGTCGTGGCGCCCGATCACGGCTCGGTCATGCACCGATCGACGTCACCTGTGGCAGTGAACTCCGCGGTCCGGGCCGTTCGTGACGGTCCGTCGATACGACCACGGGTGTGAGGGTCACTCGGAGGCGTTATGCCGGTGGTTTCGCGCACCACATCCGCCCCGCCGGCCATGGCGTCCGGCCCCATTCCGCCGCGCCGCGGGCGGTTTTACCGTGCCTCGGGTGAACATCGCCGTTCCGCTGATCGCAGCGCTCCTCGCGACGACGGCGCAGGCCGTTCCCGCGTCCGCCCACGGATGCGGGCCCCTGCGCGTTCCGGGTGCCGAGCACCAGGAACTGACCCACCTCGCCGACCTGTCCACCGCCGGGGGCCGCACCGATCCCGCCGACTGGGCCGGGCTGACCCCGGCCGGCCTGCCCGCTCCGACGCCGGTGGCGGGCACCCAGGTGGACGGCTACTTCCCCGACTCCTCCACCGGCAACACCAACCACGGCTGGGCGCACGACTCGCAGTTCGTGATCCGGCTGCCGCAGCGCTGGAACGGCGGCCTGGTCGTGACCGGCTCGCCCGGCGTGCGCGAGCAGTACGCCAACGACCGCGCGATCAGCGACTTCGCGCTGGCCCGCGGCTACGCGTTCGCGTCGACCGACAAGGGCAACACCGGCGTGGCGTTCCACCGCGACGGCAGGCGGCCGGGTGACGCGATCGCCGAGTGGAACCACCGGGTCACGCAGCTGACCCGGGCCGCGCGGGCCGTGGTGGCGCAGCGGTACTGCCGACCGCCGTCGCGGACCCTGGCCACCGGCATCTCGAACGGCGGCTACCTCGTGCGCTGGCAGTTGGAGAACCACCCCGAGCTGTACGACGGCGGCGTGGACTGGGAGGGCACCTTGTGGACCGCCCAGGGCCCGAACCTGCTGACGTTCCTGCCGCCCGCGCTGAAGGGCTACGCCACCGGGGACAAGGCGGCGGTCGTGGCGGCCGGGTTCCCGGCCGAGTCGGAGTTCCTGTGGCCGTTCCACCACCAGTACTACTGGGACCTGACCCAGCGCATCTACCGCGAGGAGCTGGACCCGGCGTGGGACGGTGACGTCGAGGCGGGCACGCCGTTCTGCGCTCCCGGCACGCCGCGGTGCGACGCGGACTACGACTACGCCTCACGGCCTGGGGCGCAGCGGGCGGTCGAGCGCATCGCGCTCACCGGCCGGATCGGCAAACCGCTGCTCACCCTGCACGGCACGCTGGACGTGCTGCTGCCCATCTCCCGCGACTCCGACGTCTACGCGGACATGGTCCGCCAGGCCGGTCGCGGCGCGCTGTTCCGCTACTACCGGATCGAGGGCGGCACGCACGTGGACTCGCTGTTCGACGCGTTCCCGGACCGGCTGCGGCCACTGACCCCGTGCCACCGCACCGCGTTCGCGGCCCTGGAGGGCTGGCTGACCGGCACGCAACCGCCCGCCTCGGCGACCGTGCCGCGTCCCGCGGTCGTGAACGCGACGGAGTGCGCGCTGGCGTGACCTCCCGCCGCTCGGCTGCTTGCGAGGCGGCCGAGCGGCGGGCCTCAGCGTGCCGCGGTGGTGAGTGCGGCGGCCAGGTCGCCCAAGCGGCCGAAGGCGCGGGCCATGCCCAGGTGATCGACGTAGTCCCGCGATTCGACGATGACGCCGTCGCGCACCCTGGTCACGAAGACGCACGGCACCGCGAAGGGCGAGCCGTTCACCGAGCCGACGTAGTCGAACTCGAACACCACGAGCTCGGGGTCCCCGGTCTCGCGGACGACGCCCACGGCCTCGAACCGGTCGGCTCCGCGGGCCCGGCCCGGTCCCTCGGCGAAGTGCCGGCGCAGCTCGGCGCGGGTGCGCAGCGGTGGGTCGCCCAGCGGCGAGAACGGGTGCCGGACGTCGGTGCGCTCGGCGTACAGGCCGGCCAGGTGGTCGAGCAGCGCCTCGCGCTCGGACCCGGTGGGGTCGCCCGCGATCAGGCGGCTGACGCCGACGGCGACGGCGCGGACGACCTCGGCTGGTGACGGCATGACTTCCCCCACAGAATCGGAGTCCCGACTCCGGTTAATGTACCGGAGTCGCAACTCCGGATAAAGTCCTCCCACGGCCGGCTCGGCAGGAGGTCTGGATGCGGCAGGACGCGCGGGAGAACCGGGAACGGATCCTGGCCGCGGCGGAGGAGGTCTTCGGCGCGCACGGCGTCACCGGGTCGACCGAGGAGGTGGCGCGGCGGGCCGGCGTCGGGATCGGCACGGTCTTCCGCCACTTCCCGACCAAGGGCGGGTTGATCGAGGCCGCGCTGCTGCGGCACTTCGACCACCTCACCGCACGGGCCCACGCGCTCGCCGCCGAGGCCGACCCCGCCGTGGCGTGGCGCGTCCTCGTCCGCGCCATGATCGAGAGCGGGGCCACGAAACTCGCCCTGATCTCGGTCCTGACCGACGGCAGGGGCTTCCCGGACAGCGCCGCCGCCGCGGCGACCCGGTTGAAGGCCGCCGTGAGCGACGTGCTCCGCCGGGCGCAGGACGTCGGCGCGGTACGCGCACCCGTCACGGTCGAGGAGGTCTACCTGCTCATCCGCGGCCTGGCCCAGGCCTCCGCCACCACCCCGACGAGCCCCGACACCCTCGACCGCGCCATCGACGTCGTGCTCACCGGTCTGTCCCAGCCGACCGTGTGATGAGCAGCCGGCATGAGGCACGGTGGCGGTCGTGGAGTCCTATCGAGGCAGGGTCGAGCTGGTCTGGACGATGAACTCGGCGCTCGACCTGACGGCGACCGGGCACGGCACGTCCTCGGTCACCGGGCACGGTTGGTCGGGGCACGTCGCCCCGGCGACCGACGACGACCGGACGCTCTTCGAGCTGGGCGGGCCCTGCGAGGTCCGGTTGGGCGACGGTCGCGGCTTCGAGGCGGAGGTCGGTGCGCCGGGCGACGACGGAGCGTTCCCCCTGCGGGAGTCCGATCCGGGTGCCCGGTAGTGGGTGCCGTCAGTCGCCCAGCACCTTCATCAGCTTGAGCGCGAGCTGGACTTCGAGCACCCGTTCCGGCGACTGCCAGTCCTCGCCCAGCAGGCTCGCCACCCGGTCCAGGCGCTGCACCACCGTGTTCACGTGGACGTGCAGCTCGTCCTTGGCGCGGCTGAGGTTGGCGCCGCACGCGAAGTACGCCGTGACCGTGCGGACCAGTTCGGTGCCGCGGCTGGCGTCGTAGTCCAGCAGGGGGCCCAGGGTGGACCGGACGTACCCGGCGACGTCCGCCCGGTCGCCCAGCAGGACGCCGACGAACCCGAGGTCCGCGAGCGTGCCCCCAGTGCCTTTGCGCCCCAGTTGCAGCAACGCCTTCAGGCAGCGCACGGCCTCGGCGTGCGCGGCGGCGACGCCTTCCGGGCCGTGTGCCGGGCCGCCCGAGCCGACGGTCACCGGCAGGCCCACCGCCTTGCCCAGCACCCGGGCCGCGTCCCGCGCCGCGCACGCCAGGTCCGCGCCGGGCAGCACCAGCACCACGTGCTCGCCGTGGACGCCCGCGAGGCCCCGGCACGCCGACGCGTGGTGCGCGGCGGCGGCCGGCAGCCGGTCCCGCGGGCCGTCCGCGACCAGCACCACGTGGTCGGCCGCCAGTTCGACGCCGACCCGGCGGGCGCGGGCGCGCAGGGCCACCGAGTCCACCGCGGCGGTCAGCAGGTCGGTGATCAGCTCGCCGCGCACCTTGTTCTCGGCTTCGGCGACCGTGCGGCGCAGCAGGAGCAGCAGGGCCGTGACGACGCCCGCGCGCTCGAACAGCCTGCGGTCGGCGTCGCCGAGGTCCGGGCGGTCGGTGAGCGTGATGCTGCCCAGCAGCTCGCGGCCCGCCAGCACGGCGCACACCCACGTGCCGTCCTGCGGGATGGCGCGGCCGCTGGCGCGGGAGGCGTTGACCGCGGCCCGTGGTGCGAGCGCGCGGGTCGTGCCGATGCGGGCCAGCTCCGCGCCGTCGCTGTCGTGCACCACTATCCCGCCGTCGAGCACCTTGGCCACGGCGGCGGCCACCTCCGGCACGTCCGCGCCGCGCAGCACCAGGTCGGTGAGCCGGTCGTGGGCGTCCTCGGCGCGGCGCATGGCCTCGTTGTGCGCGCGGATCGTCTCGCCGGCCGCGCGGGTCTCCTCCAGCAGGTGCGCGGTGTCCAGCGCGATCGCGGCGTGGTCGGCCAGCGACGACAGCAGCGCCACCTCGTCGGGCGGGAACTGGCGCGGCGAGCGGTTGGCCGCGTAGAGCACGCCGATGACCCGGCGGTCGAGCTTGAGCGGCACGCCCAGGATCGCGACCAGCCCCTCGTCGCGCACGGCCGCGTCGATCGGGCCGGTGTGGTTGAACCGGTCGTCGGCGAAGTAGTCGGCGGTCACGTACGGCTGGGCGGTCTGCGCCACCAGGCCGCCCAGGCCCTCGCCCATGCCGAGCCGGACCTGTTGGAACAGCGCGGAGATCGAGCCGTCGGTGACCCTCATGTACGTGCCGCGCTCGCCGGGCTCGTTCATGCTCAGGTAGGCGATGTCCGCGCCGAGCAGCAGCCGGGCGCGCCGCACGATGGACCGCAGCACGGCGTCCGGGTCGCGCACGCCCGCCAGGTCGTTCGCGGTGTCGAACAACGCCTCCAGCTCGGCTTCACGGCGGCGGTGCGCGGTGAGCGTGCGGCGGATGCGCAACGCCCACTCCGTGGCGCGGGCGATGCGGTCCAGCTCGTGGTCCGGCACGCCCGCCGCGCGGGCCGCGGGGAGCACCGCCGCCAGCCGCTCACTGCCCGCGTCCGCCGCGAGCAGGTCGAGCAGCTCCAACAGGTGCTCCACCGCGTCCGCCTCGCTCATGCCCTCATGCTCGCACCGCGGCCTGGTCGGCGTCGGCCCGGTTCAGGGAAGTGCCCTTCGTCTCCTTCGCCACCACCACGGCGATCACGGTCAGCACGCACATCCCGAGCACGTACAGCACGATCGGGAACGAGCTGTCGTAGCTCGCCAGCAGCGCCGTGGCGATGAGCGGCGCCACCGCGCCCGCCGCGATCGACGCCAACTGGTAGCCGATCGACGCACCCGAGTAGCGCACCTTCGTGCCGAACAGCTCGGAGAAGAACGCGGCCTGCGGGCCGTACATCGCGCCGTGCAGGAACAGGCCGATGGTGACCGCGAGCGTCATCGGGACGAACGACTTCGTGTCCAGCAGCGCGAAGAACGCGAACATCCACACCCCGATGCCGACCGTGCCGATCAGGTACGTGGTGCGGCGGCCGATGCGGTCCGACAGCGCGCCCCACAACGGGATCGTGACCAGGTGCACGAACGAGGCGATCAGCACCGCGTTCAACCCCGCCGACCGCGGCATCCCCAGCTCCGAGGTGATGTAGACCAGGATGAACGCGGTGATCACGTAGTACGACACGTTCTCGGCCATGCGGGCGCCCATCGCGATCAGCACCTCGCGCCAGTGGTCGCGCACGACCGCCACGATCGGCGGCTTCTCCTTGAGCTTGCCCGCCTCGATCTTGGACTGGGCCTCCAGGAAGACCGGCGACTCCGAGACGCTGAGCCGGATCCACAGTCCGATGAGGACGAGCACGCCGGACAGCAGGAACGGCACCCGCCAACCCCACGACAGGAACGCCTCGTCGCTCTGCACGGCTGCCAGCACCGCGAGCACGGCGGTGGCGAGCAGGTTGCCCATCGGTACGCCCGCCTGCGGCCACGACGCCCAGAACCCGCGCCGCTCCGCGCTGCCGTGCTCGGACACGATGAGGACCGCGCCGCCCCACTCGCCGCCCAGCGCGAAGCCCTGGATCAACCGCAGCAGCGTCAGCAGCAACGGCGCGGCCACGCCGATCGCCGCGTAGGTGGGCAGCAGGCCCATGGCGAACGTCGCGCCGCCCATCAGCACCAGGCTCAGCACGAGCAGCTTCTTGCGGCCGAGCTTGTCGCCGAAGTGGCCGAACACCAGGCCGCCCAGCGGGCGGGCCAGGAAGCCGATCGCGTAGGTGGTGAACGCGAGCAGGGTGCCGTTGAGCGGGTCCGCGGTGGGGAAGAACAGCTTGTTGAACACCAGGGCGGCGGCGGATCCGTACAGGAAGAAGTCGTACCACTCGATCGTGGTTCCGATCAGGCTGGCTATGACGACCTTGGTGAAGGATTTCTTCGGCTGCGGTGGGGCGGCGTTGGTCATGTCGGTCACCACTTCGTTGGGGTTGGGGGAACGAGGGGGTTACTGGGCGGTCCAGCCGCCGTCGATCGTGAACGACGAGCCGGTGACGTGACCGGAGTGCGCGCCGCACAGCCACAGCACGACGGAGGCCACCTCGGCCGGTTCGATGAGCTGCTTGATGGCGTGCCGGGTGAGCATCACGTCGGCCAGCACCTGCTCGGGCCCGATGCCGTGCGCGCGGGCCTGGTCGGCGACCTGGTTCTCCACCAGCGGGGTGCGCACGTAACCGGGGCTGACGCAGTTGCTGGTCACGCCGTGCGGCGCGCCTTCCAGCGCGACGACCTTGCTCAGCCCTTCCAGGCCGTGCTTGGCGGCGACGTAGGCGGCCTTGAACGCGCTGGCGCGCGTGCCGTGCACGCTGGAGATGTTCACCACCCGGCCCCAGCCGCGCTGGTACATGTGCGGCAGGACGTGCCGGGCGAGCAGGAACGGCGCGGTGACCATGACCCGCTGGAGCAGCTCGAACCGCTCGGGCGGGAACTCGTGGACCGGGGCGACGTGTTGCAGGCCCGCGTTGTTGACCAGGATGTCGACCTCGGTCGGCAGGTCCCGGACGGGGTCGTCGGCGGCGAGGTCGACCACGTGCTCCGCGCCGCCGGTCTCGCGGGCCGCCTCGGTGACCGAGTCGCGGTCGCGGTCGACCAGGTGCACCTTCGCGCCGGCGCGGGCGAGGGCGAGGGCGCACGCCCGCCCGATGCCGCTGCCGGCGCCGGTGACCAGGGCGGTGCGACCGGACAGGTCGTCGCTGTGACCGGGGACACTCGTCATGGCCCGAAACGCTAGGTGACCTGCGGTTGGTCGCCCATGTGACCAAGCCCCACAACGTGTGGTCGACCCATGTGTTTAGCCGACAGTTAGCCGGGTACTGATCGGATTGCCCAATACCGGGTGAAGTGACGGTACGACCGTAGGTACGCTGCTTTGGCCCGTTCGGGGGACGTACGAGGTTTTGGGGGTTACGAAGTGTCACTCACGCCGATCTACGACGACCTGCTGCGCGAGTTCGAGGGCATCATCCGCGTCAGCGAGGCCGCCGAAGCGGTCCAGACCGCCGCACCGACCTCGGAGCAGGCCGACGAGCAGGCTGGTGGGCAGACCGACCAGCCGCCGACCCCGGACGAGGGCTGACCAGGTCTTTCAGGGCGTCGAAGCCCTCCGCGAGGAGATGAGGGCTTCGACGCCGTCCAACAGCAGCCGCAGCCCGAACTCGAACTTGTCCCCCGTGTACGGCGACACGCCCGCCCGCACGGCCTCGACCAGCGCCGGGTAGGGCGAGAAGTCGACCAGCTCGCCGAGCAGGGCGTCGCGTTCGCGCACCTCCTCGGCGCTGGGCTCGCGCGTGTCGAGGCTCAGCCGAGCCTGACCGCGCACGTAGGCGTCGACCGACTCGACCACGGCCATCTTCTCCGCCTCGGTCAACCCGGTGCCCGCGAGCACCCGCAGCGCCGAGTCCATCCAGCGCAGCAGGTTCGGGCCGGGCGCGGCCACCGTCGCCACCAGGTGCAGCACCCACGGGTGCTCGCGGAAGAGCTGGTGGTCGGCGCGGGCCCACGCCTCGACCTTGGCCCGCCAGTCGCCCGGCCGGTCGTCGGGCAACGTGTCCTCGGCCCCGATCGCGTCGACCATCAGGGCTTCCAGCTCCGCCTTGCCCGGCAGGTAGGTGTAGAGCGACGCCGTGCCGACGCCCAGCTCCTCCGCCACCCGGCGCATGGACAGCGCGGCCGGCCCCTCGGTCTCCGCGACCTGGATCGCGGCGGCCACGATCCGCTCCGTCGTGAGGCCGCGCCGAGGGCCGCGGGCCGGGCGGCGGGCGTCCTTCCACAGCAGTTCGAGCACGCGCCGCTGGGCGTCGTCCTTTGCGGTCATGGTGAAACTCAGTATACCGTTCGGAGTTGTACGAACGGTGTTCGGAGTTTGGGGGACGGACGTGGACCGGGGGTTGCGAAGGGAACGGCGGACGCTGACGGCGGCGACGCTGGCCAACGGCCCGACCGAGCTGGTCGACTTCGTGCTGCCGCTGTGGGCGGGCGCGGCCATCGGGTTGAGCGCGACCGAGGTGGGCGTGCTGATGGCGGTGGAGCTGGCGGTGTCGGTGGTCGTGCGGCCGCTCGCGGGCGTGCTGGCCGACCGGTGGGAACGACGGCACACCGCCGCCGCGGGCGCGCTGCTCTACGCCCTGTCGTGCGCGGGGTACGCGGTGGCCCAGAGCGCGGCGCTCGCGTACGGCGCGGCGGCGGTGGGCGGTGCCGGTGGCGCGCTGCTGTGGGTGGCCGTGCGGGCGATCGTCAGCGAACGGCTCGACGAGGACACGGCGGTGTTCCCGCGCCTGCTGTCGGCGCAGGAGACGGGGACGTGGGTGGCGTTCGTGACCGGGCTGGCGCTGGTGGGCGCGTTCGGGTATGCCGGGCTGTTCTGGGCGTGCTCGGCGGCGTGCGCCGCGGCGGCGGTGTTCCTGCTCGCCGCACCGCGCCGGCGCGAACGCGGCGGCCGAGGGGTGGCGGCGGCCGGGCTGGGCGCGGTGGGCAGGCGGTTGCGGCCGATGCTGTTCGCGGTCGTGATGACCATGGCGGCGGAGGCGGCCGTCGGGTTGCTGCTGCTCCTGCACCTGCAACGCGGGTTCGGCCTGGAGCTGCGGGAGGTGGCGTACGTGTTCCTGCCCGGCGCGATCGCGATGAGCGCCGCCGCCGAGCACCTGCACCGGTACGTGCTGCGGTTCGGCAGGCGGGTGGTGCTGACCGGCGCGTCGCTGGCCAGCGGCGCGTTCGCGATCGGCCTGGCCTGGGCGCCCAACCCGTACGTGATCGCGGGGCTGTGGGTGCTCAGCGGGTTGGCGTGGGCGGCGGTGATGCCGGTGCAGCAGGCCGTGATCGCCGAGGCGGCCGACGGCCGGGTGGGCCGCGCGATGGGCGTGTACGAGGCGGCGTGCCTGGTCGGGGCGTTGATCGGCAGCCTGGTCGCGGGCGTGCTGTACGACGGGGCGCACTGGTGGGTGGCGTGCGTGGTGGCCGCCGCGATGATCCTGGCGGGCGCGGTGGTCGTGCCGCGCGCGGTGCGGCGGCTCGGCGTGCCCGACATCCCGGCGGTCAAGGCGTAGGACGAAACGCGGACGGGCCGCCGGGTGTGCCCCGGCGGCCCGTCGGTTTGGTGGGTGGCGCTACTTCGGCTGCGGCAGGAGGTCGGCGGGCACCGGCTCGTCCTTCTCCAGCGCGCCGAACAGGCGCAGCGCGTTCTCCCGGTCCCACTGCACGACCGAGCCCGCGCCCGGCACGGTCGGCGTGCCGCCCACCGGCACGGTCACCGTGTCCACTCCCCCGCCCATCGCGAACGCCATGCCCGCGAGGTGGTGCAGGTGGTCGTCGGAGTTCACCGAGATCGAGTCCGTGCCCGCGAACAGCAGCGGGAACGCCCGGAACGGGTTGGCCAGCGTGCCGAAGCTCGTCGCCTTCTCCGTCAGCGCGGCGAGGAACTTGCGCTGGTTCTCCACCCGTTGCAGGTCGGCCGTGGCGAACGCCCGCGAGCGGACGAAGCCCAATGCCTGCGCGCCGTCGAGCTCCTGGCAGCCCGGCTGGAGGTCCAGCCCCGCCAACGGGTCCTTCATCGGCTCCTCGATGCACATGTCCACGCCGCCGACCGCGTCCACGATGCCCGCGAACCCGCCGAAGCCGACCTCCATGTAGTGGTCGATGTGGATGCCCGTGGCCCCTTCGACGGTCTGCACGAGCAACGACGGCCCGCCGAACGCGAACGCCGCGTTGATCTTGTTCTGGCCGTTGCCGGGGATCGGCACGTAGGAGTCGCGCGGCACACTGACCAAAGTGGACTTCCCGGAGCCCTCCGGGATGTGCAGCAGCATGATGGTGTCCGTGCGCCGCCCGCCCGCGTCACCGGTGGACAGGTCCTGCTTCTGCTCCTCGGTCAGGTCGTCGCGCGCGTCCGACCCGACCAGCAACCAGTTGGTGCCCGGGGTGTCCGCGGGCCTGCCCTCGTAGTCGGCCAGCGCGTCGATCCGGCGCAACGACCCGTCGACGTAGAACCACATGCCCACGCCGAGCACCAGCAGCAGCACCAGGACCACCCCGATGATCCGACCGATCCTCGGCTTGCGGCGGCGCGGCGCGGGACGTGCGGCCTGCTGGTAGGAGGGCTGCCGCGGGTACCCGCCCGGCCCGTGGCCCTGCCGCGGGCCTTGGGGCCCGCGCCGGTGCGGCTGCCCGCCCTGTCGGTACCCGCCTTGCTGATACCCGCCCTGCTGGTATCCGGCGCTCATCACGCGACCCCGTCCGTGTGTCGGTCACTGCTCGCACCTAAAGACGCGGTGCGCGGCAAGAGGTTGCCACCCTAGTGGTCGGGCGGCAGCACCAGCGCGGCCAGCAGGCGGTCCAGCTCGGCCTCCGGGTCGTCGGTGAGGCCGGTGTGCGCGGGCGAGGTCTGCACGATGGTGCTGCGCGGCGCGGTCAGCCAGCGGAACCGCTGACCGGCCGACGTGCGCGACACCGGGCCCGCCTTCGGCACCCCGTCGCACGACAGCCCCAGGTGCTCCAGCGTGGCCCGCAGCACCTCCACGTCCAGGAACGGGTCCAGCGCCAGCACCCGGCGTTCGTCGACGTGCACGCGCGCGCCCAGGAAGTCCAGGTCCTTGCAGTAGACCAGCACGCCGACGTTGACGAACTCGCCGCGCTCCTGCCTGGGCACGGCGCGCAGCACCGCGTACTCAAACACGTGCGGCACGGGCGGCCTCCAGAGCGTCGACCCAGGTCCGCGGCGCGGCCAGGCGGGCGGTGAAGAACGACTCGTACGCCTCGCGCACGGCCTGCGGCGTGCCGAACGCCTCGTCCTGCGCGAGCCACGCGTCGGGCACGAGCGCGAGCACCTCGCGCACGAGGTCGGGCGTGACGCGGGCGGTCAGCTCGGCGTCGACCCCGGCGAGGTCGCCCGCGAACGGCAGCATCAGGTGGTCGGCCGCGTCGAACCGGTAGGTGGCCGCGGGGAACTTCTCCGGCCGCCACGAGTGGTGGAAGTACAGCGACGCGCCGTGGTCGATCAGCCACAGCTCGCGGTGCCACAGCAGGGTGTTCGGGTTGCGCCAGCTGCGGTCGACGTTGAGCGTGAGCGCGTCCAGCCACAGCAGCCGGGCGGCGGTGTCGGCCGACGGCTCACGCACCACGGGGTTGTAGTCGAACGAGCCGGGCAGGTAGTCCAGCCCGAGGTTGAGCCCGCCGCTGGCCTTCAGCAGCTCCTGCACCTCCTGGTCGGGCTCGGCCCGGCCCAGCTCCGGGTCCAGCTCGACCAGCACGATCTCGGGCACCCGGAAGCCGAGGCGCCGGGCCAGCTCGCCGACCACGATCTCGGCGATCAGCGCCTTCACGCCCTGGCCCGCGCCGCGGAACTTGAGCACGTACATGCCGAGGTCGTCGGCCTCGACGAGCCCGGGCAGGGAGCCGCCCTCCCGGAAGGGCGTGACGTAGCGGGTGGCCGCGACCTGGCGCAGCCCTGGTGAGGCATTCACGCCCGGCATCATGGTCAATCGGTGGCGGGCACCGCCAACCGGTTACCGGACGCGGCGGTGGTCAGGGCCGGCAGGTAGCCGGACTCCTGGCCGGCCCGGTTCGGGTGGTAGGAGCGGTCGACCGGGACCAGGACCACGCCGTTCATCCAGGCGTCGGTGGCGCAGACGCCGTGGTCCTCGAACGCCTGCCGCACGTCGGCGAACGTGAAGCCGGCCGCCCGCGCCCGGTCGCCGGTCACCTCGGCCAGCGCGTCGGCCGCCCGGTTGACCGCCTGCCGCTTGCGGCCGCTCATCAGGCACCACGTCTGGAAGGAGAACAGCCTCGGGTAGCCCAGCACCACGACCTTCGCCGACGTCCGGTCGCGCACCGCGTCGTACAGCGCGTCCAACCGGCCCGGCAGCTCGTCCCGGATGAACGCCACGGCCACGTCCACCCGCCGCCCGCACTCTTCCTCGTCGCCCAACGTGCACGTCGTCATCGCATCGCCGAACCCGGCGTCGTTTCCGCCGGCGGTGATGCTGACCAGCGAGGCGTTGGGCGTGATCCGCTCCGCCTGGCCGACCACCTCGTCGGTCGTGGCGCCGGCGCACGCGGCGAACACCAGCGACGCGTTGTTGCGCCGCGCCCACAGCTGCGGGTACGCGTGCGGGCTGCGCCGGCAGTCGTCGGACGCCTCGTCGCCCGCGCCGAGGCCCGCCGCGTAGGAATCGCCCAACGCGACGAGCTCCGGCGCGACCGGGGCGGGGGACAGTGCCATCACCAGTGCGACCACGAGCATCTTCATGCCCCTGGCCTACCACTGTGGACAGTGCCGCCGGCCGAAGTTAACCCGTCGGGAGTTACCTCGTCAGGGCGACGCAGACCGGGATGGGTGACGCCGTGGTGGCCGTGCTCCGCAGCTTCCCGGTCGCCCGGTCCACCGCGAACGCGGTGATCGTGTCGGAGTTCTGGTTGGCCGCCAGCAGGAACCGGCCCGCCGCGTCGAGCACGATGTGCCGGGGGAACTTCCCGCCCACCGGGGTGGCCTCGACCAGCCGCAGCGCCGCGCCGCCGCGTTCCACCGCGAACACGGCCACGCTGTCGTGACCCCGGTTGGACAGGTAGGCGAACCGGCCGTCGGCCGACACCACGATCTCCGCCGGGTAGTTGCGCGGGGTGGTGGGCGCGCCGGCGGGCAGGGTGCTCACCTTCGGGCCGGGCGTGAGCACACCGCGATCGTAGGACGCCACGACGACCGTCGAGTCCAGCTCGTTGGCGATGTAGGCGAACTTGCCCGACGGGTGGAACGCCAAATGCCGCGGCCCCGCACCGGGGTGCACGCGCGCCGAGCCGGCCGCGACCAGCTTGCCCTCGTCGCTGAGCCGGTAGCTGTAGACGGAGTCCGTGCCCAGGTCGACCGCCAGCACGAACTCGCCGGTCGGGTCGGGCAGCACCTGGTGCGCGTGCGGCCCTTCCTGCCGGTCCGGGTCCGGCCCCGCGCCGGAGTGCACGACCAGGTCGGTGCGCTCGCCCAGCCCGCCGCCGTCGAGCACCGGGTGCACGGCCACGCTGCCGGAGCTGTAGTTGGCCGAGAGCAGGAAGCCCTGGTGCAGCGCCAGGTGGCACGGATCCGCGCCACCGGTGCTCCGGCTGCCGATCACCTTGGGCACGCCGTCCGCGCCGACCGCCAGCGCGGTCACCTCGCCGTCGGACTTCTCGTTGACCGCGTACACCCAGCGCCCCGCGTCGATCACGAACGACGGGTTGGGCACGTCCGGGACCACGCCCGTGACGCGCAACCGGCCCGTGGCCGGGTCGTACGCGCCGAGCCCGAGGCCCGTGCCGCCGCCCGCCCAGGACGTGTAGGTGCCCAGGTAGGCGCGGACCTCCTTCCGGCCGTGGCCCACCGCGGACTCGTCCGCTCGCGCGACACCCTCGGTCATCAGCAACCCCGCTCCCACGCCAACGGCCCCCAGGAACCGCCGCCTGTCCACAACCACACCGAACCTCCGCTCGACCGCCCGCGGCGATCCCACAGTGGCCTGGACCACTGCCCTTGAGCAAGAGGCGCAACGAAGATTGCATCTAGCGCAACGGGTCGGCCTCCCGGAGCCGTGCCAACTCGACGGCCGGATCGTACGAGGGTTCGGGGTAGGAGGGCGCGAGGTCCCGCAGCGCCTCCAGCAGCAGCCGCGCCACGACCCAGTTGCGGTACCACTTGCGGTCCGACGGCACGGCGAACCACGGCGCGACCGGCGTCGAGCACTTCACCAGCGCGTCGGAGTACGCGAGCTGGTAGCGGGAGAACTTCGCCCGCACCTCCAGGTCGGCGGGGTTGTACTTCCAGTGCTTGAGCGGGTCCTCCAGCCGGGCGATGAGCCGCTCCCGCTGCCGCTCCGGCGAGATGTGCAGGAAGCACTTGACCGTGGTCACGCCCTGCTCGGCCAGCTCGGCCTCGAACGCGTTGATCTGCCGGTACCGCCGCCGCCACTCGGTCGACGGCACGAGGTTGTCCACCCGCGCGACCAGCACGTCCTCGTAGTGGGAGCGGTCGAACACGCCGATGTAGCCGGGCTGCGGCACCTGGCGGCGGATGCGCCACAGGAAGTCGTGCCGCAGCTCGGCCCGGGTGGGCTTCTTGAACGACGCGATCCGCAGGCCCTGCGGGTTGACCAGGCCCGCGACGTGCCGGATCGTGCCGCCCTTGCCGGAGGTGTCCATGCCCTGGAGCACGAGCAGCACGCGCCGGTTGCCGCCGCCCGTGCCCTCGGCGTACAGCGCTTCCTGGAGTCGGTCGAGCTCCCGACCGATCGCCGCCATGTCGGCCGCGGCGGCGGCCTTGGACTTCGGCCCGACCGGCAGCGCGGCGGGGTCGACCTCGGCCAGGTCGAAGTCCTGGGGCCGCACCCGGAAGGTGTCGGATATCGACTGGACCTGCGTGGACTTGTCGGCCATCGTCGGAGGGTATCCCGCCGATCTTGGCCGTACCGCCTGCGCAACGAATCACCGCGAAACCGTTCGATTGCGCAACGAACATGATGAACGCGCAACGGCTGACGGATGAAATCGCTGGCGCAGGCCCCTTACTGTGGTGACATGACCACCACGGCCGCAGCCCTGAGCTCCTCGCACTTCATCGCGCTCGACGAGGAGTGGAGCACGCACAACTACCACCCGCTGCCGGTCGTGATCTCGCACGGCGAGGGCGCGTGGGTCACCGACGTCGAAGGTCGCCGCTACCTGGACTTCCTGTCCGGCTACTCGTCGCTGAACTTCGGCCACCGCCACCCCGACCTGGTGGCCGCCGCGGTCGAGCAGCTCGGCCGCGTCACGCTCACCAGCCGCGCCTTCCACCACGACCAGTTCGGCCTGTTCTGCCGCGAGCTGGCCGAGCTGACCGGCACCGAGATGGTGCTCGCGATGAACTCCGGCGCGGAAGCCGTCGAGTCCGCGATCAAGGTCGCCCGCAAGTGGGCCTACCGGGTGAAGGGCGTGCCGGACGGCACGGCCGAGATCGTGGTCGCCGGGTCCAACTTCCACGGCCGCACCACCACGATCGTCTCGTTCTCCACCGACGACACCGCGCGCAACGACTTCGGTCCGTTCACGCCGGGCTTCGAGGTCGTCGAGTACGGGTCGCTGCACGCGGTGCGCGACGCGATCACCGAGCGGACGGCGGCGGTCCTGCTGGAGCCGATCCAGGGCGAGGCTGGCGTGGTCGTGCCACCCGCGGGCTACCTCGCCGGGGTGCGGGCGCTGTGCGACGAGCACGACGTGCTGCTGATCGCGGACGAGATCCAGTCGGGCCTGGGCCGCACGGGCGACCTGCTGGCGCTGGACCACGAGGGCGTGCGCGCCGACCTGTACACGCTGGGCAAGGCGTTGGGCGGCGGGATCATGCCGGTGTCGGCGGTGGTCGGCAGCCGCGCGGTGCTGGGCGTGCTGCGGCCCGGCGAGCACGGGTCGACGTTCGGCGGGAACCCGCTGGCGTGCGCGGTCGGGCGGGCCGTGGTGCGGCTGCTGGCGACCGGGGAGTTCCAGCAGCGGTCCCGCGAGCTGGGCGCGCACCTGCACGCGCGGCTGGGCGAGCTGGTCGGGCACGGCGTGGCCGAGGTGCGCGGGCGCGGGCTGTGGGCCGGCGTCGAGATCGCGCCCGGCGGACCGCGCGGCCGGGCGGCGTCGGAGGCGCTGGCCGCGCTCGGCGTGCTGTGCAAGGAGACCCAGGACACCACCCTGCGGGTCGCGCCGCCGCTCGTGGTCACGCGCGAGGAGCTCGACCTCGGCATCGACGCGATCGGCCAGGTTTTGACCACTGTGTCCGATTGACCCGCTTCCGGTCCACACCAGCCGACCACGGACCGTTACCGCAGGTCACAGACGTGTCGCGGCCCACGTATCCCGTGGGCCGGTACCGCATCCTTACCCGCATGGGTGAACGCAAGCGGGCTGAAGCGGCCGTCGCGCTGGGACGGTGGGTGGAGCCGGAAGAGGTCCTGGCGCGCGGCCGCGAGCTGCGGGCGGCGGTGGGCCACGAGGCGCACCGCGCGGTGTCGCTCGCGCCGGACCGGCCCACTGTGGTCGAGTTCATGGACGCGTCGAACCGGGGCCGCCTGCCGCACCTCGTGCCGCTGCGGGTCGGCCGGATGCTCGGGTCGCCGTTCGCGTTCTTCCGGGGCAGCGCCGGGCTGATGGCGGGCGACCTGGCCGTCGGCGCGCGCAGCGGGCTGGACGCGCAGTTGTGCGGCGACGCGCACGCGGCCAACTTCGGCCTCTACGGCACGCCCGAGGGGCGGATCGTGATGGACATCAACGACTTCGACGAGACGCTGCCCGGCCCGTGGGAGTGGGACCTCAAGCGGCTGGCGACCTCGCTGGTGCTGGCGGGCCGGGAAGGCGGCGTGTCGGAGAAGGGCTGCCGCGACGCGGCGTCCGACGCGGTGCGCGCCTACCGGGGCGCGGCACGGCACCTGGCCGAGATCCCGTTCATGGAGTCGTGGAACGCGCTGGGCGACGAGTCGGCGTTGTCCAAGTCCAAGGCCGACGACCTGATGGACGACTTCACCAAGGCCGCGTCCAAGGCGCGCAAGAACACCAGCGCGCGGGTGGCGGCGAAGTGGACGCGGCGCGAGGGCGAGCACATCCGGTTCGTGCCGGACCCGCCGGTGCTGTCCCGGATCCCGGACGGGGAAGCGCGATCCGTCGTGGACGCCCTGCCGTCCTATGTGGACACCTTGCGCGAGTCGCGGTACAACCTGATCATGCGCTACAGCGTGTCGGACGTGGCGTTCCGCGTCGTCGGCACGGGCAGCGTGGGCTGGCGCAACTACCTGGTCCTGTTGCACGGCAACGGTGACGAGGCCCTGGTGTTGCAGGCCAAGGAGGCACGGCCGTCGGCGCTCGCGCCGTTCCTCGGCGCGCCGCCGGTCAAGCACGAGGGCAAGCGGATCGTGCACGGCGCGCGGCTCGTGCAGGCCGAGACCGACATCCTGCTCGGCTGGACCACGATCGAGGGCCGCGACTACATCGTCCGGCAGTTCCGCAACCGCAAGGGCGAGATCGACGCGACCACGTTGAAGCGGGACGACCTGGACGACTACGGCAGGCTCGCGGGCGCGCTGCTGGCCCGCGCGCACAGCCGTTCGGTGGACCCCCGGCTGCTGGCCGGGTACTGCGCGGGCGGTGAGGAGCTGGACGCCGCGATCGCCCGGTACGCGCTGGACTACGCCGACCGCACGTGCGCCGACCACGAGGAGCTGGTCGCGGCGGTCAAGTCCGGTCGACTGCCCGCTGAACGCGAATGACCCGACGGGCCACCGGAAGTTTCCACCTCGGCGGACGTCCCCTGGAATGCCGCCGCGGCCCCGTGCCACTAAGTTCGCTGGGGTGGAGTGGATAGGGGTCATCAGGCACGGCGAGAGCAACGGCAACGTGGCGCGCGAAGCCGCCGAGTCGGCCGGCGACGACGTCATCGACATCGCCGAGCGGGACGCGGACGTGCGGCTGTCCCCCGCCGGCGAGCAGCAGGGCCGGGCACTGGGGCGGTGGTTCGCCTCGATGCCGCCCGAGCGGTGGCCGGACCTGGTCGTGGCCTCGCCGTACCGGCGGGCCCTCGACACCGCCGCGCTGGCACTGCGGGGGCACCCCCGGATGCTGGTCGACGAACGGCTGCGCGACCGCGAACTGGGCGTGCTCGACCTGTTGACCACGCACGGCGTGGCGAACCGGTACCCGGACGAGCTGGTCCGCAAGCGCCGGCTCGGCAAGTTCTACTACCGGCCGCCGGGCGGCGAGTCGTGGGCCGATGTGCTGCTGCGGCTGCGGTCGCTGCTGCGCGACCTCGACGGGCAGCGGGTGCTCCTGTTCGCCCACGAGATCACGCCGTTCCTGCTGCGCTACCTGTTGGAGGGCCTGCCGGAGCGCGACATGCTGGCCTACGCGCACAACTCGACCGTGCCCAACGGCTCGCTGACGTCGTGGCGGCGCGAGGACGGCGTGTGGTTGTTGGAGCGGGAGTTCGAGAGCGACCACTTGATCGAGCACGGCGCCGAGCCCACGGAGACCGAAGATGCCACCACCCGTTCAGCCTGAGCCCATCACGTCGGCCCTGTTGCGGGAGTGGCCGCGAGGACGCGAGGACGGCGGCACCGTGCTGGTCGTGGGCGGGTCACGGCGCGTGCCGGGCGCGGTGCTGCTCAGCGGGATCGCGGCGCTGCGCACCGGCGCGGTGACGCTGCAGCTGGCCGTGGCGGACCGGCACGCCTCCGGCCTCGGCTTGGCGGTGCCCGAAGCCCTGGTGGTCGGCCTGCCGGAGACGGAGTCGGGCGCGGTGTCGCGCGCGGCGGCGGACGAGCTGGGCGACCTGGTGGCGGACGCCTCGGCGGTGGTCATCGGACCCGGCCTGGTCGACCCGGACGAGACGGCCGCCCTGCTGGAGCGGTTGCTGCCCGCGACGCGGGGGCCCGTGGTGCTCGACGCGTTCGCACTGGGCGCGCTGGGCCTGCACCCGTCGCTGGGCGACCCGGTGCGCGGTCGGGTGGTGCTCACGCCGAACGTGGTGGAGGGCGGGTACCTGCTGGGGTCGGAGGTCGAGGACCACGTGGAGGCCGCGGTGGCGATAGCCGGGAAGTACGACACGGTGGTGAACCTGATGGGCGTGGTGGCCGCACCCGACGGCCGGGTCTGGCAGGACGGCACCGGGCACGTCGGGCTGTCCACCTCGGGCAGCGGCGACGTGCTGGCCGGGCTGGTCGGCGGGATGCTGGCCCGCGAGTCCGACCCGGCGCTCGCCACCTGCTGGGCCGGGCACGTGCACGCGATGGCCGGACAGCGCCTGGTGCCGCGCACCGGGCTGACCGGGATGCTGGCCCGCGAGCTGCTGGACGAGGTGCCGCGCGTGCTGGTGGAACTGCGGTCGCGCTAGACGCGCAACGTCCGCACGACCAGGTGGGTGGTGGCCGCGACGACCAACGCGGCCGTCACGACGTGCGCCGCCACCAGCGGCACCGGCAACGCCGACGCCTCCTGCACCGCGCCGATCACGCCCTGGGCCAGCGACAACGCGAGCGCCGCGAACGCGGCCGGGGTGCGCAGCACGATCGCCGCGCCGAGCTGGAGCCCGACCAGCACCACGACGGCCGACGCGTGCAGCGACGCGACCGCGGCGGGGTCGAGGCCGAACCGGAGCGCGTCCTCGTCACCGGCGTGCGGGCCGCTGCCCGTGACCAGCGTGCCCAGCACCAGCACCGCGGCGAGCGCCACGGGCATCGCCGCCGCCCCGATCCGGAGCCGGGCGTCGGCTGGAGCGCGGCGCACCGCGTCGGGCCGGCCGAGCAGGTCGACCAGCACGACGAGCGCCGCCACCAGCGCCATGCTGACCAGGAAGTGGACCGCGACGATCCCGGGCGCGAGCGTGTGCCGCACGCTGAGCCCGCCGATCAGGCCCTGCAAGCCCACGCCGACCAGGACGCCGACGGCCAGCGGCAGCGCCTTCGGCGGGCGTCGCCGGTGCCGGGCCACCGCGACGAGCAAGGCCAGGGTGATCAGCCCGACGACCACGCCGAGCACCCGGTTGCCGAACTCGACCACCCCGTGCACGCCCATCTCCGGCGTGGTGACGAACGAGTCGTCGGTGCACGTGGGCCAGGTCGGGCACCCCAGCCCCGAGCCGGTCAGGCGCACGAGCGCGCCGGTGAGCACGATCAGCACGTTGGCCACGAGCGCCGCGACGGCCGCCGCGTGCGCGGGCTGTCGGACGGTGAGCCGCACAGCGTTCACGTCCGGCAGCGTAGATCGCGCTACCGGGCCCGCTTCACCCGCGTCTCGTCCCACACCGGCTCGTCCACCTCGACCACCTCGCCGTCGGAGCGGAACAGCAGGAACCGGTCGAAGCCGCGGGCGAACCAGCGGTCGTGCGTGACCGCGACGACCGTGCCCGTGAACCCCTCCAGCGCGTCCTGCAACGCCTCGGCCGAGTTCAGGTCGAGGTTGTCGGTCGGCTCGTCGAGCAGCAACAACGTCGCGCCGGACAGCTCCAGCAGCAGCACCTGGAACCGCGCCTGCTGCCCGCCGGACAGCGTCTCGAACCGCTGGTCGCCCTGCTTGCCCAGGCCGTAGCGGCTCAGCACGGACATCGCCGCGCCCCGGTCGAGCCCCTTGCGGCCGCCTTCGCCGTGCCACAGCACGTCGACCAGCGTGCGGCCGATCCACTCCGGGTGCTGGTGGGTCTGCGCGAACAGGCCGGGGACGACCCGGGCGCCGAGCCGGCACACGCCCGTGTGCGCGACGTCGCCGCCGCCGAGCAGCCGCAGGAAGTGGCTCTTGCCGGACCCGTTCGAGCCCAGCACCGCCACCCGGTCGGAGAAGAAGACCTCCACGCTGAACGGCTTCATCAACCCGGTCAGCTCGAGGTCCTCGCAGGTGATCGCGCGGACGCCGGTGCGGCCACCGCGCAGCCTCGGCGCCACCTTCTCGTCGGTGGGCAGCTCCGGAGGCGGGCCCGCCTCCTCGAACCGCTCCAGCTTGGCCCGCATGACCCGGTACTTCGCGGCCATGACCTCGCTGACGCGGGCCTGGATCTGGAGCGTGCGGACCAGCTCCTTGAGGTGGTCGTGCTCCTCGTTCCAGCGGCGGTGCAGCTCGGCCAGGCGTTCGATCCGGGCCGCGCGGGCGGCGTGCCAGGTGCCGAACGAGCCGGCGTGCGTCCAGGCCGAGTGCGCCTCCACCGTGACCACGTGCGTCGCGGCCACGTCGAGCAGCTCCCGGTCGTGGCTGACCAGCAGCACGGCCTTGCCGGTCTCGCGCAGCCGCTCCTCCAGCCACCGCTTGCCCGGCACGTCGAGGTAGTTGTCCGGCTCGTCGAGCAGCAGCACCTGTTCGGGACCGCGCAGCAGCGCTTCGAGCACCAGCCGCTTCTGCTCGCCGCCGGACAGCGTGCGGACCTCGCGGAACCGGGCCCGGTCGAACGGCACGCCCAGCGCGGCGACCGTGACGGTGTCCCACAGCACCTCGGCGTCGTACCCGCCGACCTCGCCCCACGCGGTGATCGCGTCGGCGTAGCGCATCTGGGTCGGCTCGTCGTCGTTCTCCATGAGCTGGAGCTCGACCTCGTCCAACGCCTTCGCCGCGGCCCGCAGCGGCGCCGGTGACGCGGCCAGCAGCAGGTCGCGCACGGTGCTCTCGTCGCGGACCGAGCCGACGAACTGCGGCATCACGCCCAGGCCGCCCTGCACGCGGACGCTGCCCGCGGTCGGGGTCAGCTCGTCGGACAGGATCCGCAGCAGCGTCGTCTTGCCGACGCCGTTCGCGCCGACCAGGGCGACCACGCTGTTCGTGCCCACCTTGAACGACACGTCGCGGAACAGCTCGCGACCGTCGGGCAGGCGGAAGGCGAGGCCGTTCGCGTCCAGGTATCCCACCCGCGCATGGTCGGCCATGGCCACCGCGGATGGCCAGCGGATTTGGCCGTATCTGCGAACTGTGACGCGACTCCCTCGTGCACAGGCGGTTCACGGGGAGGGTTCGGCGATGGTTTCGGTCGACCTGCGCTGGTCGAGGAGGTGCTGCGGCCCAGGGTGGACATCCGCACGCTGCCGCCGTGCGTGCGGCCGCCGCGGCAGGAGACCGACGCGTGGACGCTGGCCGCGTGCAGGTGCTGCTGGACTTCTACCGCTAGCGCTACGACCAGGAGCGGCTGGCGTCGGAGCTGGGGCTGGGCACCGAGGAGGCGCCGGTGCGCGGCACGGGGGGCGACGTGGCGCCGGCCGTGCGGGAGCTGACCGGCAAGGCGCTGTCCGTGCGGGTGTCGACCGCGCCGACGTTCACCGAGTACCTGGCCGAGGTGCGTGAGGAGCGGCCGTCCATCAGCTTCGTGCCCGGTCACGCGCGGGTCGTCACCGGGTGCACGCGGATGAGCTCGTTGCGGCTGATGGGCGCGGGCTTCGCCGGGTTGCTGGTCCAGGACCCCGCGGAAGGGGTGGTGCGGTGGGAGAACTACGACGCGATGGCGTGCGTGGGCAGCTGCACGGCCAGCGTGCGCCTGGTGCCGTGACGCTGCCCGCTCACCGCCAGGTGGAGCCGCGCATCAGCAGCAGCAACGCGCCGAACCCCAGCGACGCCAGGGCGGGTCCGAACGCGCCGAGGAACAGCAGCAGCACGCCCAGGCCGGCGAACGTGGCCACGAGGGCGTAGCTGAGCACCGGGTGCCGGGGTTTCCCGGCGACGAGCGCCGAGGCCAGGCCCGGCTCCTCGTCCGCGAGTCTGCTCTCGATCTCACTGAGGGTGCGGCGTTCCGCTTCGCTCATCACGGCCGTGGGATACCCGGCGCCCCACCCCCAAAACCACCCCCGATCGGGGGTCTGAGCAGGCAAGATCAGCGCGAGAGGGCCACCAGTCGCGATACCGCCCGCAGGTATTTCTTGCGGTAGCCGCCGCGCAGCATCTCGGCGGTGAACAGCTCCGAGAGCGGCTCGCCGGACACCGCCACCGGGATGTCCCGGTCGTAGAGCCGGTCGCCCAGCGCCACCAGCCGCAACGCCACCGCCTGGTCGGGTGCGGGCCGCACGTCGCGCAGGTGCACCGCCGTGACGCCGTCCACGAGCCGGCCGTAGCTCGACGGGTGCATCCGGGCCAGCGCGGCGCACAGGTCGGCGAAGTCGTCCAACGTGCTGCCGGGCGTGCTGCGGGCCTTGGCCACCAGGTCCTCGTTGGTCATCGGCGGCGGCGCGTCCGGCAGGCCGCGGTGGCGGTAGTCGGGCCCGTCGACCCGGACCACGGTGAACTTCGCCGACATCGACTGGATCTCGCGCAGGAAGTCGGCGGCGGCGAACCGGCCCTCCCCCAGCTTGTCCGGCAGCGTGTTCGACGTGGCCGCGACCGACACGCCCGCCGCGGTCAGCTCCTTGATCAGGCGGGTGACCAGCATCGTGTCGCCCGGGTCGTCCAGCTCGAACTCGTCGATCGCGAGCAGCTTGTGCGACGACAGCCTGCGCACCGTCTCGCCGAAGCCCAGCGCGCCGACCAGGTTGGTCAGCTCCACGAACGTGCCGTAGGACTTGGGCCCGGGCACCGCGTGCCACAGCGAGGCCAGCAGGTGGGTCTTGCCGACGCCGAACCCGCCGTCGAGGTACAGGCCCGGTTTGGCTTCGTCGGACGAGCGCTTGAACAGCCGGCCCAGCACGCCGCGGCCGCCGCCCTCGGACACGCGTTCGGCGAACTCACGGCACGCCCGCACGGCCGCCGCCTGGCTGGGCTCGTCCGGGTTGGGCAGGTAGGTGTCGAACCGCACGGCGTCGAAGCGGGGCGGCGGGACCATCGCGTCCACCAGCTCGTCCGCGGCGACGTGCGGGGTTCGGTCGGACAGGCGCGGCGGGGCGGACATGACCGGATCGTAACGGCGTGCTGGGATGTGGCGGTGCGGATGTTGTGGCCACCACGTGACGGCGAGATCACCGACGACGAGCTGGAGCGGCTCTACGACTACCCCGACGGGCTCGACCGGCCGTGGGTGCAGGTCAACTTCGTGTCCAGCGTGGACGGTGCGGTGTCGGTGGCCGGGCGGTCGGAGGGCCTGGGCAACGACGCCGACCGCCGGGTGTTCATGCTCGGCCGCGACCTCTGCGACGTGGTGCTCGTCGGCGCGGGCACGGCCCTGGTCGAGGGCTACCACGGGGTCAAGGCGGGCGAGGTGCGCGCGTCGCGGCGGGCCAGGCTGGGCCTCGCGCCCGTGCCGCCGATCGCCGTGGTGACCGGGCGGTGCTCGATCCTGCCCACGTCCACGCTGCTGACCAGCACGTCCGCACCGCCGATCATCCTCACCACGCGGGCCGCGCCCCGGGAGCGGCGGGACGCCCTGGCGGCCGCCGGCGCGGACGTGGTCGTGGCCGGTGAGGAGACCGTGTCCATGGACCTGGCGCTGCGGGCGCTGGACGAGCGCGGGCTGCGCCGGGTCGACTGCGAGGGCGGGCCGCACGTGCTCGGCGCGCTGATCGACGCGGACCTGGTGGACGTGCTGTGCGTGACGTTCTCGCCGCTGCTGGCGGGCGGCGACGCCGGTCGGATCGCGGTCGGGCCGCTGCCGCCGTCACCCCGGTCGATGGAGCTGGAATCGGTGCTGCACCACGAAAGCGCGCTCCTGCTGCGGTACCGGAAGGTGACGCCTGATCCGGTGACATCGGGCACATCACCGGCCTGAGCCCGATACGGTCCGCACCCGAACGGGCACGCACCGATTCGGAGGGGATCAGCCGTGGCTCAGAGCACCGCCGTGAAGCCGGAGACCGGCGCCGCGCGTTCGGCCGACGACGCCGAGCAGGGCAGGACCACGATCGCGTCGTCGGTCGTGCAGAAGGTCGCGGGCATCGCGGCACGGGAGATCTCCGGCGTGCACGCCGTGGGCGGCGGCGTGTCGCGGGCGTTCGGCGCGCTGCGCGAGCGGATCCCGGGCGCGGGCACCGCGAGCACCGCGGGCGTGGCCGTCGAGGTGGGCGAGAAGCAGGCCGCGGTCGACCTGGACATCATCGTCGAGTACGGCGCGAGCATCGTCGACCTGGCGCGGGCCGTGCGGCGCAACGTGATCGGGCAGGTGGAGCGGATGACCGGGCTGGAGGTCATCGAGGTCAACATCGCGGTCAACGACATCCACCTGCCCGAGGACGACGACGACCACGAGTCGACCACGGGCTCCCGGGTCGAGTGACGGACGTGTCGGAGGCCGTCGAGGCGGCGTTGCTCGCCCACCCGGACGTGGCGCGGCTGGACGGCGCGATCGCCTCCTACCTGCCGGGGCGGCGCGTGGACGGCGTCCGGGTCGGCGACCGGGTGGAGGTGGCGGTGGTGCTGCGCCCCGGTCGGCCGATCGGCGAGGTGGTGCCGGAGCTGCGGGCGCGGGTGGCCGGGGTGGCCGGCCCGGCGCCGGTGGACGTCGTGGTGGCCGACGTGGAGTGGGAGTGCACATGAGCGCAACGCAGACCGGGCTGCTCGCCGGGCTGGTCCTGGGCCTGGCGGCGACCGGCGGGTTCACCGCGTTCCTGGTGACGCTGGCCGTCGGCGTGATCGGGCTGGTCGTGGGCCGGGTCCTCGACGGACAGCTCGACCTGGGCGACCTGCTCGGCCGGGGCCGCGACAAGTGACGCGCGCGGACGGGGCCGTCGCGGCGCGCCCGGGCGCGGGCGATGCCGGGGGCTCGCTGGAGATTCACCCGAACGTGGTGCGGAAGGTGGCCGCGCGGGCCGTCCGCCTCGTGCCCGGCGCGGAGCCGAGCGCGGCGGTCAAGGTCGGCGAGGACGGCGGTGACCTGGAGCTCGCGGTGAGGTTGGCGTTGCGCTGGCCGTCGCCGGTGCGCACCGCCGCGGCGGACGTGCGGCGACGCGTCACCGAGGAGGTCGAGCGGATCACCGGCTACCGGGTCCGGTCGGTCGCCGTCACGGTCGCCGCCCTGCACGCCGAGACCCGGCCGCGGGTGGTGTAGGTGCGGATCCTGCTGCGGGTGTTGTCGCCGGTGCTCGGGGTGGCGCTGGCCGCCGCCGGCGCGCTGCTGGCCGCCGTGGTCGTCCGCCACTGGTCCGGGCGCGGGTGGCCGGTGCGGGCGGACTGGTCCTCGGTCGACCGGCCGGTGCTCCTCGTCGGCGCGTGCCTGGCCGTCGGCGGGCTGTTCCTGCTGGTCGTGGCGTCACGGGCCGGGGCGCGGCAGGTGCCGTTGGACGACCCGGCCGACGGCGTCCGCGTGGTCACCACGCCGACGTCGCTGGCCCGCGTGGTTGGGCACCGGGTGCGCGCGGAGGACGGCGTGCTGGACGCGTCGGTCACCGCGTCGCGGCGCCGGGTGCGGGTCCGGGCGACCAGCCGCTTGCACGACGAGGCGACGTTGCGGCCCCGGCTGCTGGAGGTGGCCGAGGCGGCGGTGGCGGACCTGCCGATGCCCGTGCGGCCGAAGGTGTCGGTCGTCGTCATCTCGCCCAAGGACCGCCCGTGAACCGCCCGAACCGCACCGAACGGGTGATGGCCGCCGTGCTGGGCGCGATCGCCCTGCTGGTCGGCGGCGCCGCCGTGGCGCTGCACCGCTTCGAGGTGGACCGACCGGTGCTGGACCCGGTCGCGCTGGGCTGGGCCCGCGCGCACCTGCTGCCGGTCCGGATCGGGCTGATCGCGCTCGGTGTGCTGGCCGTCGTCCTCGGGCTGCGGTGGGCCTGGTGCGCGATCCGCCCCGAACGGCACCCGGACGTGCTGCTGGACGACGTCGTGGTGACCGCCAAGGCGCTCGCGGCGGCGGTGCGGGCCGACGCCGAGCAGGTCGACGGCGTGGCGGGGGCCAAGGTGGCGGTGGTGGGCAGGCCCGCGCTGCGGCTGCGGCTCACCCTGCGCCACGGCGCGGACGTGACCGGCGTGTGGCGGCAGTTGGACGACCGGGTGCTGTCCCGGGCACGGGCCGCGCTCGGCGTCGACGTGCTGCCCGCCGCCGTGCGGCTCGATCTGGCCAAGAGGGAGCGCCAACGCGTGCGCTAGGCCGGTTCACCAGGCAGGATGGCCGGGTGGCGCTCCCGTTGACCCCTCCCGTGCAGCCGATGCTGGCCAACTCGGTGGACCGGATCCCGACCGGCGCGGACCTGGTGTTCGAGCCGAAGTGGGACGGCTACCGCTGCCTGGTGTTCCGCGACGGCGACGAGGTGTACCTGCAGTCGCGCAGCGGCAAGCCGCTCAACCGGTACTTCCCGGAGGCCGAGTCCGCGCTCAAGCGCACCCTGCCGCCCCGGGTCGTGGTCGACGGCGAGCTGGTCGTGGCCAAGGACGACAAGCTGGACTTCGACGCGCTGTCCGAGCGCATCCACCCGGCGGAGAGCCGCGTGCGGCTGCTGGCGGAGCAGACGCCCGCCAGCTTCGTGGCGTTCGACGTGCTCGCCGTGGGTGACGACCTGCTGCTCGACCGGCCGTGCACCGAACGCCGGTCCACGTTGGAGGGCCTGGTCACGCCCGGCGACGGCCTCTACCTCACGCCCGCGACCACCGACGGCGACCTGGCCGCGCAGTGGTTCGAGCTGTTCGAGGGCGCGGGCCTGGACGGGGTCATCGGCAAGCCCGCCGGCGGTGAGTACACGCCCGGCAAGCGCACGATGATCAAGGTCAAGCACGCGCGCACCGCCGAGTGCGTGGTGGCCGGGCTGCGCTGGCACAAGGACACCGAGCCGGGCACGGCGGTCGGCTCGCTGCTGCTGGGCCTGCACGACGACGCGGGCGTGCTGCACCACGTCGGCGTGGTCGGCTCGTTCAAGGCGGCCGAGCGGCGCGCGTTGGCCGAGGAGTTCAAGGACCTGATCACCACCGGCGAGCACCCGTGGCTGGTGGAGCCGGACGGCCGCCGCCTGCCCGGCGAGATCAACCGGTGGCGCGGCAAGCACGCCGACTGGGTGCCGTTGCGGCCCGAGCGCGTGCTGGAGATCGCGTACTCGCAGACCGAGGGCGCGGCGCCGGCCCGGCTGCGGCACAACGGCCAGTTCCGCCGCTGGCGGCCCGACCGCGACCCGGCGTCGTGCCGCTACGACCAGCTCGACCAGCCCGCGCGGTACGACGTGGAATCGGTGCTGCGCGGCGAAGTGCGCCCCGCGTGACCGCTCGGGTGAGTACCGTCATGGCCCGTGGCTGATGTGGACGCGCTCATCCGGGAACTGGACGACCGGATGCAACACGACTGCCGGCGGTTGTCGACGTGGCGGGTCGTGCACCGGACGACCGGGCTGTGCTACACCGTCGTGCTGATCCTGGTGCCCGCCGTGCTGGCGGTGGGCTTCACCTCGTCGGAGACGGCGCTGGGCAAGGTGCTGCTGCTCGCCGCGGCCGTGGTCGGCGGCCTGAACGTGACGTTCAAGCCCTACCTGCACAGCATCAAGCGGCGCGGCGACGTCAACACCATGCGGCGGCTGCGCGACGAGTTCCGCGCCGACGTGGCCGCGGCGGACGGCGACGCGCTGGCCGTGTACCGCAAGTACTCGGCGGCCTACGCGACGATCTTCGAGGAGCGCGGCGGCGCGCTCGTCGACGGCAGGCTCGGCGTCGAGGAACCGACACCCGAGCCGACCGCCCGGCTTCAAGCCTGAGCGGCGCGGACCTTCGCCACGAACTCGGCCACGCCCTGACGTGCGACTTCACGTCCGATCACGTCGAGCGGCAGGTCGTCGAGCCGCCGGAACCGCACGTAGAGCGAGGTGTGGTTCTTCTGCGACGCGAGCGACACGTACCCGAGCGGCTGACCGCTCACACCTCCGGTCTCGCGGTCCGGGTCGCCCCGACCGACGCGAGCACCACGCAGAACACCGCCAGCCACTGCGCCGGGTGCAGCGCCTCGTGCAGCACCACCAGCCCGGCCAGCGCCGCCACCGCGGGCTCCAGGCTCATCAGGATGCCGAACACGCGCGGCGGGATCTTGCGCAACGCCTCCAGCTCCAGCGAGTACGGGATCACCGACGACAGCAGCGCCACCGCCGCGCCCGCGACGAGCACCACCGGGTCGAGCAGCATCGTGCCCGCCTCGGCGACGCCGAACGGCAGCGCCAGCAGCGCGCCCACCGCCATCGCCAGCGCCAGGCCCTTGCCGTCGGACGTGCGGTTGCCCAGCGCCGCGGTCAGCAGGATGTACCCGGCCCAGCACGCGCCCGCGCCCGCCGCGAACAGCACGCCCGTCAGCGACAGGCCCCCGTCGACCCTGGTCAGCAGCAGCACGCCGGCCGCCGCGAGCAGCGCCCACACCCCGTCCAGCCAGCGCCGCGACCCCACCACGGCCACCGCCAGCGGCCCCAGGAACTCGATGGTGACCGCCGCGCCCAGCGGGATGTGCTTGATCGCCTGGTAGAAGCTCAGGTTCATCGCGCCGAGCACCAGGCCGTAGCCGACGATCACCGCGTACGTGCGCCGGTCCAGCCGCAGCGACGGGCGCCACACCAGCAGCAGGATCACGGCGGCCAGCACGAGCCGCAGCGTGACCGTGCCCGTCGCGCCCGCCAGGGTGAACAGCTGCTTGGCCACCGCCGCGCCGATCTGGACGCTGACCACGCCCAGCAGCACCAGGGCGGGCGGCGGGATCGCGCCGAACGCCCTGGCGGCGAGCGTGAGCGGACCGGAGCCGCGCAGCTTGCGCTCCGGGAGGCCTTCGACGTGCACCGTGACCATGGCGACATCCTCCCCCAGCCCGCTCACCGAAGTCTCACCTGGACTGTGTGAGGCTCTGCACGGACCCACGGGCAACCCGACGCCGTGGGAGAGAGCGAGGGGACCGCTGTGCCGCGTCGGCGTCACGCCACTTGGATGCTGGTGGCCCTGAGCGCGCTGGCCGCGTGCAGCGCGGGTCCGTCGACCCGGCCGGTGATCGCCGTGCACGGTGACGGTGACGAACCCTCGACCGCCGCCGTCCCGCCCGGCCCGCGCGAGATCCCGCCGCTGGAGAACTACGAGGCCCCGGGGCTGGCCTGGTCGCCGTGCACGGACGCGACGCGGGCGCGGATGGGTGACTCGGCCCCGGCGGGCACGTGGGAGTACGAGTGCGCGCGGCTCACCGTGCGGCTGGACATGCCGAGCCGTCCCGGGCGGGGCAGCCTGGGCATGTCGCTGCTGCGCGTCGGCACCGGCGGCAGCCCGCTGGTGGTGGTCGGCGAGGCCGGTGGCGAGCCGGGGACGGTGAAGGCGGCGCGGCTGGCGGCGAGCCTGCCCGCCTCGGTGCTGAGCGCGTTCACCGTGATCGGGGTGGACCGGCGGGGCACCGGTGGGTCGGACCCGGTGCAGTGCGTGCCGGACGCGGCGCGCCAGGGGATCGTGGAGGCCGATCCGGGCGCGGAGTCGCACGAGGATCTGGTCGACGCGTACGCGCTGGCGAGCCGCGAGTGCGTGCTCGACATGGAGAACCGGCTGCCCGCGGTGGACTCGTGGCGGGCGTCGGCGGACCTGGAGCAGTTGCGCGAGGCGCTGCACGTGCCGCACCTGAACGCGATCGGCTACGGCGAGGGGTCGCGGGTGCTGACGCTGTACGCGTCGCGGTTCCCGGACCGGATCGGGCGGATGGTGTTCGACGGCGCGCCGGACCCGACGCTGGACGCGACGGTGGTGGCGCAGACGCGGGCGGTGGCGGCGGAGGAGACGTTCTCGGCGTTCCAGAAGGACTGCGTGATCCGCGGGTGCCCGTTGGGTGCCGGTGCGACGGATCGGTTCAAGGCGTTGCTGGAGTCGTTGCGCGACCGGCCGTTGCGGGGCGGTGACTTCGACCTCACGCCGGGGACCGCCACGCAGGCGGTGCTGGCCGGCCTGGCGGACCGGTCGCGGTGGGGTGCGCTGGCGGAGGCGATCGTGGCGGCGGAAGGCGGGGACGGGTCCAAGCTGAGCGCGTTCGTCGGGCCGTTGCTGCTGGAGCAGGACGACGACCCGCCGCGCATCGACGCCAGGATCATCACGGGCTGCAACGACACGACGACCCGCGTTCCACCCGAACGAGTGGCCGGCCTGACCGCGGACTGGCGGACCAAGCAACCGCTGTTCGGCGCCCACTTCGCCCGCGAGCTGCTGTCCTGCGGCCCCTTCCCCGTGCCGCAGCAGGTCAAGGTGCCGAGGCTGGTGGGCGCACCCCCGATCCTCGTCCTGACCACGGCCACCGACCCCGTGACGCCGCGGGAGGGCAGCGAACGTGCCGCCCAGGTCCTGCCGGCCGGGGTCGTGGTGGGGTGGCAGGGGGGCGGTCACGGCGCTCTCGGCCAGTCGGCGTGCGCGACGAAGGCGGCGGAGGAGTTCTTGGTGAACGCCAAGGTCCCGTCCAGCGGCACCGTCTGCCCCCCGTGACCGCTGTTCGCCGTTCACGCAGGTCAGCCCACCTCTGCCCGCCGAACCTCGAACACGATCGGGTGATCATGCCCCGACAATGTACGGAAACACTGTTACGGCCACTCGGTTAAAACGAGCAGCCCCCCGCAACCACCGCCGACCGCCAACCGCAACCGACCACAACCACGATCGACCACAGGTGAGCCGGTGGCCGGGATCGCGGACCAACGGGATGCGGGCCAGCCCACTGGAATGCCATGGCGCACAAGGCGAACGCGGCACCAGATCGGCCGGCTTGCGCCGCGGGCCCGAGCCACCACGCCCAGCCACCGATCCAGCCACCGATCCAACCGGCACACCCGACCGCCGCACCCAGCCGCCGAGCGAAACGCCACACCCGACCGCCGCACCCAGCCACCAAGCCCGACCGCCACACCCAGCCGCTGCGCCAAGCCACCGCGCCGAGCCAGGATGCGGGCCAGAGCCGTTACGCCGAGCGAAGAGGCGAGCCAAAGCCGCTACGCCGAATCGTCCGGCCGCTACGGCGAATCGTCCGGCCGCCAAGCCGCTTGGCGGCCGGGACACGGCGCTCGGCCGAGCCGCGAGAGAGCGGAGGGTGCCAGCAGGGGTCGAAGACTTTGCGCGCCAACGCGCACGGTGTGGGGCCGGTCCGGTGGCGGGGATTGGTGCGGATGAGTGGCCGCAGCGGCGATGGGGTGTGTGCATGCGCGCGCGTGTCTGCGTGTGTGCGTGCACTTGGCGGCCCTCGGTGGGTGCCGGCATCGGGCGGCGAGTTGTTGTGTGGCCTGGGCCGGTGTCGCGAACGGGTGGATTGCGAAGGTGAGGTGGGGTGGGAACCCGGCTCGGGGCGGTGTTTTGGGGCCCGGGTGGTGGGTTCCGGGCCCCGGCGCGCTGGGGCGGCCGGGGCCGGTGTGGTGTTGTCAGGTGGAGCGGTCGGCTAGCAGCTCGAGCAACACCCGCAGCCCGGGCCCGTGCAGCCGGTGCAGCAGCCGCAGCTGCCGAGTTGGGCCTGCTCGACCGTCGTGATCTCAACAACCATCTTGTGCCTCCGCGGCGTCGAGGGACTTCGTGCGACCGAAGGTATTTCGACCCCACGGTCCGCCCCTACCGCCGGCCAGGGGAAGTACCCTCACCCGATCGCGGAACGGCAATCATCAACTCGTTGCAATACGTGTTCTTGCCAGGTCAGCCGGTCAGCTCGTCCAACGCCCGCTGCGCCGCCTCCAGCTCCGCGCGCAGTTGCTCCACCCGGGCGAGGTGGCGTTCGCGGGCGGCGCTGAGGACGCTCTCGACCGCCTCGTCGACCTCCGCGGGCAGCAGTTTGGCGGCTTGGGACACCGCCGAAGCGGGCACCGGCGCGGCCTTCAGCGTCCGCTTCGCCCCCCACTGCACGTCGACCGTCCACTCGCCGTCCGCGGTCGACGTCAGCGTCACGGTCACCTCCGCCGGCTTCGCCTGCTTGCGCGCGGCAGGTCGGCGTTCCGCGGGTGCGGCCGGCGCCGGCGCGGGCTTCGGCTTCGGGGGCGCGGGCGCAGGGGCCGGCGTGTAGATGTGCTCCACGGGAGCCGGGGCCTCCGGCTTGGCCGCCGGAGCGGCCGCGGGCGTCCGTTTGCGCGGAGCGGGCTTCTCCAGGGTCAGCTCGCCCGGCGAGAACGACAGGTCGTCCTTCTCCCCCGTCGGCCGCACCTGGATGAAGTCACCCTCCGCCGGCTCGCTGAACGCCATCACCTTCCCCGACCGCCCGGCCTCCACCCCCACCGCGGCGGAGGTGAACCAGACCGCGGGCGGGCGGCCCGCGGCCAACTCCGCGCGCAGGTGGTCGATGTCCTGCGGGGACAACGAGCTCTGCTTCGCCTTCGCCATCGCCTACCTACCTCCACGACTTGCACAAGATCCGTCGGGTGCAGCTTGCCCTACGGCACCGACAATTCCGCGAGCTGCCGGTCGTGCGCCTGCCCGAGCGCCCACTGCGCGACCACCGAACCCACCAGCGCGAGCAGCATGTCCCAGTGCGTGTCCCAGACGTCGCCTTGCGTGCCGAGGAAGTCCGTCGCCGACTCGCCGCCGACCACCGCGCCCGCCCACTCCACGAACTCGTAGCCGGCGCTGATCGCCAGGCACGTGGCCGACACGAGGAAGAACGTCCACCGCCCCGGCCGCAGCGGTGTCCGCCGCAACAAGACTTCCCGCACCAGCACCGCGGGCACGAAGCCCTGCACGAAGTGGGCGAACCGGTCGTAGTGGTTCCGGTCGGTCCACAGGTCGCCGAACGGCACCTCGGCGTAGGTGTAGTGGCCGCCGAGCGCGAGCACCAGGGCGTGGCCGAAGATCAGCCAGTACGCGAGCCGGGTCAGCGGGAACCGGCGGCGGGTCCACGCCAGCAGCGGCAGCGCGATCAGGATCGGCGCGACCTCCAGCAGCCACGTGCCGTAGCTCTTGGGCCGGATGGCCGACACGGCGACCGCCACCACGACCAGTACCGCGAGGGTGACCGGCAGGCGGCCCCTGGGCTCCATCCCGCAGATCCTGCCACCCGGGAACCCGGTCGTGCACCGGTCCGAAGTGGACGGGCGGCGGGGAGTGATCCCCCGCCGCCCGCGCAGCCCTAGATCGGGTTGCCGTTGGTGCCGCAGATGCGGCCCGCGTTCACGCAGTCCCGCACCCGCCGTTCCAGTTCCGGCTGGTCCCACGCGTTGATGAAGTCACCGTGGAAGGTGTACCCCGGCGCGTTGGTCACGTTCACCCCGTTCACCGTGCCACCCAGCGACAGCCCGCCGCCGTTGACGGGGTAGGTGATCAGGAACTCCAGCCTGGGCAGGACCACGGGGTGCGTGGACGGGCACGAGCCCGCCCAGAACACGATGTGGTCCTTGTGGTTGGCGCTGTCGGTGTCCCGGCCGTTCCAGCAGGTCGGGAAGTCGAGGTAGGTCTCCAGCTTGGTGCCCGCCGGGCAGTTCATGAAGTCCCGGCTGGACGGCGACTGCGTGGTGCACGACCACCGCGCGGACGGGTTCTGGTCGGGGCTGGTCGCCCGGGCGTTGCCGACGACGTACCGCAGGTTCGGCGGGTACGGGACGGCGCGTTGCATGTCGTGGATGCCCTGGTAGTACACGGTGACGCTCTCCGGCGCGACCGGCTGCCCGTTCTTGTACAGGGTGGGCACCCAGTAGGCGGACAGGTCGACCACCGGGTCGCACGTGGTGCCCGCCGCCTTGAGCGACGTGTACGTGGACGACGCGTTGGTCGACCGGTTGCCGAAGAACTCGTGCACGTGCGACACGCCGGTCTGGTTGGGGTAGAGGATCGGGTCGTTGCCGGACCGGTGGCTCGCGCGGCAGTTCGCGCGGAACTCCGACGCGGCCTGGATGCCGGCCTGCCGCTCGATGGCGGCGGCTTGGCCTGCGTCCGGTGCGCCCGGGTGGGCGGCGTGGTCGACGGTGTGGGTCTTCGCGGGGCCCGCGCCCGCCGGCTGGTAGGCGACCACCGACCCGATCAGGGCCAGTGCCAGCGCGACGGACGCGGCGCCGATGGCACCTCTCATTCTCGCGTTCATCCGATCTCCCTCGGTGTGGAGCGGGATGCGGCGGCAGGTCTAGGAGCCGAACGTGATCCAGTTGACGTTGACGAAGTCGGCCGGCTGGCCGCTGGTGAAGGTGACGTAGACGTCCTGCTTGCCGGTCAGGCCGGTGATGTTGGCGGGCACGGTGCGCCAGCTCTGCCAGCCGCCGGTGTTGGCGATGGCGAAGCTGCCCAGCGGCGTGGCCGTGGGGCTGCCGACGCGGACCTCTACCAGGCCGCTGACACCGCCCGCCGCGCCGCTCGCGACCCGGGCGGTGAACTGCCTGCCGGTGCGGGAGCCGAAGTCGACGCCGCGGAAGAGGACCCACTCGCCGTTGGCGATGCCGGCGATGTTCTGGCCGCCGCCGGTGTCGGTGGTCGTCTCCTTGAACACGCCTTGCTGCTGGTCGTAGGACTCGGCCTCGATCGTGGCGAACGCGTCACGGCTGACCGGCGGAGCGGTCGTCGTCGTGGTGGTCGTAGTCGTCGTAGTAGTAGTGGTGGTCGTCGTAGTAGTCGGGTTCACGCCGCCGGACCCGGAGTCCACGCCGCTGCCCGTCGGCCCGCGCCACGCGGTGGACGACGCCGGCACGGACAGCGTCTGCCCGTCGGAGAACGTCACCGTGGCCGTCGTCGTGCCCGGGTTGTAGGCCACGTACGTGCGCGCGCCGTTCTTGCTCAGCACGGCGTGCGTCGGCACGTTCGCGGTGACGGACGTGTCGGGCGTGCCGTAGGTGTTCAGCGACGTGATCCAGTGGTAGGCGTGCGCCCGCGAGTCGCCGTCCTCGGGGGTGAGGCCGGACCCGTAGTTGGCCAGCGCCTGCGCCGGGTCGGCGATCGCCAGGAACTGGGTGATGACGTCCTTCCACTCGACCTCGGTGCCGCCGTTGTTGGCGCGCAGCTCGGCGATGTTCTGCAGGATGTCGGCCTTGTAGTCGGCGTGGTAGAGGGAGCCGCCGGTGATCGGCAGCATGTTGATGCCGTGGATCTCCTCCGGGTTCGCCGTCCACCACGTGCTGTAGCTCGCGCCCGCGCCCCACACCATGCCGACGGTGCCGTGCTGGAACGCCGCCGGGAACACCACGTCGTCCTTGTCGAACCAGTACTGGGCGATCGTGCTCTCCTGCGTGGTGTGCAGGTAGATGCCCGCGTCGCGCAACGCGGTGTCGCCGGTGGCCTGGCCGAACAGCACCGCGGCGGTGGCGAACATCATCGCCTCGGACGAGGACTCCTCGTTGTTGCCGTGCGCGAAACCGGCGTGGCCGGACGCCCAGCCGTGGCCCGCGTAGGCGTCGAAGTTGCGCAGGAACGGGAAGCGCGTCTCGCCGCGGTCGTAGTTGTTGGCGTCCTTGACCAGCAGCTTGACCATGCCGCCGTAGCGGGAGTCGGACGCCCACGTCGGGTCGTGCTGCGCCAGGATCGCGGCGGCCAGCACGTAGTAGCCGTAGTGGAAGTGGTGGTCGTTCAGCTCGGCGTCGGTGCCGTAGGACGCCTTGTAGCCGATCAGCGTGCCCCACGTGGCGTCGTAGGCGAAGTGGTTGCCGGTCTCGCCGGGCGTCGCGGTGAGCCAGTCGGTGAGCCGGTCGCGGACCAGGCCCAGCAGCCGGTCGCGGCCCGCCGTGTAGCCGATCTGGTTGGCCACGCGGGCCAGCGCCGCCAGGCGCCACAACGCCTTGCCGGTCCAGTAGGTGTCGCCCGCGCCCTTCCACGGGTCGGCCGCGTTGAGCTCCTGGTCGATCTCGTTGCGCAGGCGGTTCTGGTCGGCCGCGGAGGACAGCGGCAGCGCGGGCAGGACCCCGTTGAACGTGCTGCGGGTGGTGAACGACGCGCCCTCGCGCACCCTCATCTCACCGCGCGGCGAGGTGTAGCGGTAGGCGGTGACGGTGTCGGTGGAGTTGAGCCACTGGTGGCGGTAGAGGGCTTGCAAGGTGCCGGTCTGGGTGCCCTGCCGTGCTGCGGTCGTGGCCGTGTAGGTGGCCGTGAGCTGGGCGTTCGCCGAGTTGTACGACCAGTTGACCTTCGTGTCGGTGACGAAGGAGAACGCGTAGCGCCCGAACAGCGAGAGCGCGTCGCGGCTCGGCAGCACCGCCACGGAGAAGAACGCGGCCGACGAGGTGGCCTCGGCGGTGCCGACGACGGTCCAGTTGCTCGGCGAGAACAGCGCGTAGTCGCGGCCGTTGATCGTGACGCCGAGGGTGGTGCCGGTGTTGCTCCAGATGGTGGTGGCGCCGTTGAAGCCGACCCGCGCGGTGCCGCCGCTGGCCTCGGCGTACACGTACGGCGAGCCGTGGCCGATGGTGGTGCGCAGGGTGCGCGTCCCGTCGGTCCACAGTGGAGAGACGGTCCAGTCGGACCAGCCGTCGACCTGGGTGCGCGGCGCGTTGAGGCCGCTCACGCCGACGAACAGGTCGTCCTGGTGCATGAACTCGTAGAACCGGCCGTCCGGGGTGATGTTCGGGCTGGTCGGGTAGCCGACGCCCAGGCCCTGCGCCGCCGCGTGGAACGTCAGCGGGTGGGCGTACATGTTCTCGGAGTAGGGGTTGCCGGGGTAGCGCTGGAAGGCCAGCGACGACCACCAGTCGTTGGTCGGGACGGGCCGACCCGCCATCCGGGCGGTGACCTTGGGCGTCAGGGGTGAGCCGTTGGCGTCGGACGGGCCGACCGCGCCGGCCGGGCGGGTGGTGGCGTAGCTGCCCGCGCCGACCGTGACGGCGTCGGCCGTCCCGGGCAGGGCGAGCGGGATCGCGGCAGCCGCGGCCACAGCGGCCGCGAAGGCCGCCAGGTGGGGGCGGATTGAACGCACAGGGACCTCCAGCAGGGACTCACAACTCTGTGAGAGCGCTCTCACGCAAACGGTAAACCGCAGATGAGGCGTGTGTCTACGGGCGACCGCTGCTGAACCCCGTCAAGAGCCGGTGCTAGTCCTCGACGCGGAGGTGGTACTCGCAGCCGTATTCCACGGCGTACTGGAGGTCGTAGTGGTGCACGATCTTGGGGCCACCGTGCAGGTGGACGTGGGTGACGGTCTGCCTCGGGAACTCCGGCGGCTTGGCGTGCGAGTCGACCCGACCGTCCAACGGCCCGCCGACGAACCGCACCACGTACGCCTCGTTCATCGGCTTGCCTCCCTCTCTTCGGCGTTGGCCTCCATGGTACGAGAGGACGAGTCGGATCGCGGCTGAACCGCTGTCGGAAACAGCCGGTCGGCCGAAGCGGTCGTCAGTCGCGCAGGCCCTGCCCTCCCGCCTCGCCCCCGACGGCCTCGTCGTCGGTCCGGACCGCCCCGTCCGCGTCCAAGCCGGCCGCGTCCAGCACCGCCCAGATGGCGTGGGCGACGGCCGCGTAGTCACGAGCCGGCACGTCGGCGGGCAACAGCACCTCAAGGCGTCGAACTGTCATGCCACCAACCCTGCCCGTGGGCCAATGGCCACACGAGACCACCGCCGGGTGAACCTGGGGTGTACAGCTCTCGTGGACGACTGATATACATGTGTCTCGTCTACGAGAAGGATGGATATGGACATCGAAGCCCTGCGCACCTCCGTCACCGCCGCCCTTGAGGACGTGGAGCGGATCCGCACCCGCCTGCACGACCTGCTGACCGACCTGGATCAGTCGGTCGACGCGGTCCACCTCGGCAGACAGGGCCGGTGGACGCCCGAGATGCTGGCGGCCCTGTGGGAGAACGTGCGCCACCTCAAAGGCGTGCGCGCCCTGTTCGAGATCACGAGCGAACACCCCGACCAGCCCGTGACCTTCACCGCCCTGATCGCCCGCTCCGGCCTCCCCGAGCAGCAACAACGCAACGAGCACGCCCGCATGAGCCGGGTCGCCGCCGACCTGTTCGGCGAGAAGCGCTGGCCGATCGAGAACTGGCAGGGCGCCACCCCACCCACGGGCGGCAAAGCCGAAATGATGTATCGCATGCACCACACCGTCGCCGCGTGGTGGGCCGAGCTGTCGAAGTAGAACCCCAAGTCCGCTTCCGCGACGGCTGGGCGCGCGGTGGTTCGCCGGGCATCTTCGGGGTGCCCGACGCGAGAGCGCTGCGCTGAGCAGGGAAAACCCAGGTCGTCTCGAAACGTACTGCGCCAGGTTGTCCGGTGAGATCAGGCGACCCGCCGAGGTGGTAGGACACCACGACGGACCTTGATCTCGACCTCGCGCAGGAGGACGAGACCCGTGACGGATCTTTCCATCACGTCAACCAGGTTCGACGCACGGCACGCACACCGCTCGGCGGTGGGCGCATGAGCCTCGAAGCCACCACGTGGGCGCTGAACCGCGCCCCGATCCCCCGCGACCGTCGCGACGCCTCATCGCCGGCCGTCGTCCTGTTGGGCTTGGCGGAACCACGCCGATCCGTTCGGCCGCAACGCTTTCCCCGCCGTCTCCACCCTCGTCCGCTGCACGAGGCTGCCGGAGCGGTCGGTTCAGTACGCGCTGCGGGCGCTGGAGGAGCTGGAACTGATCCGCCCCAGCGACCCGGACATTGTCGCCGCGTACATCAAGCGCACCCACCGGCGGCCCAACGGCTACGACCTTGCAGTAGAGCGGGTCGAGGCTGTGGACAACCCCGGCCGCGAGAGGCAGACACTGCCGCCCGCTGACCAGCACGAGGGGCAAACGCAGCCTCGCGGGGGGCATACAGCGACGCCACGGGGGCAGTGTCTGCCTCCGAACCGTCCTTCAACCGTTCAAAGAACCGTTTCGCGCCGAGCGCGCCCCCGGCGGGGCGCTCGGCGGTCCCGGCGGAGCGCGGCGGTTGCGACGCCCGGCCCGGCGACCCGATCAGTGCCCGTGTGCTGTGACTGGACAAGGACCGCACGCGGTCGACGCCGTGCCCGCGCTGCGCGCCGGCCCGCAATGGAGGTGCCCGGTGAGCGAGCCGAAGCGCGCAGCGCACCTCACCCCTCCCGCCAAGCGCCCCGACACCCCAGAGTGGGCGTCGGCCACGGTCAAGGACGGCGAGCGCCTGGCGCACGTGGCCGAGGTGGGCCGGGTCGAGCGGCTGCCCGGCGGCCCCGGCACCGGCCACGAACCCGGTCTCATGTCCTCCCAGCGCGCCGCCGAGCTGGCCGCGCTGCTCACCAGGGCCGCCGAGCTGGCCGCCCGGATCGGCGGTGGCCGGTGAACACGGACGCACCGCGCCTGGAGCGCACGGGCAAGGCGATCGCCGGGGCCACGTGGGTGATCGCGGGCGTCGTCATGGTCTATGGCGTGTTCACGGTGACGCCGTCGCTGATCTCGCAGGGCATCCCCGCCTTCTCCGCGTGGATGCTGCCGCCGGCCGTGGACGCGGCCCTGGTGCTGGCGCTGGTCGGTGACCGGGTGCTGGCCCAGCACGGCCGCTCCACCGGGTGAGGCGTCACGCTGCGTGCCGTCACCGGCCTGGTGTTCCTGGGCCTGAACATCGCGCCCAGCGCCCTGAAGGGCGACGTGTCGGGTGGCGCTGCACGCGGTCGGCCCGGTGCTGCTGTGGGTCGCCACCGAGGCGGCCGCGTTCATGCGCTCACACCCCTTGATCAACTCGCGTTCAGCACATCGCGAGCTGGCGCACCCCGCACATCGCGAAGATCGAAAGACCCGTTACCTGCGCACTAAACGGCACGCCATACGCCCCATCACTCGCGCACCACAGGGCACGAGGAGTCGCAGGCCATCCACGTAGCGGGTCATTCGATCTCGTCGCGCCACTCGTCGCCCTCCTCGACCGGTGGCCGACTGCGACACCGGACAGTCCACTCGCTCGATCAGCCACGCGCGGTGTGCCCGCTTGCAGTCCGGCGGACCCTCCGTCCAGACGACGTCCCTCTTTCGACGCTCGTGCCCCTTCTAACACGGGCCGGGTTCGTAGTCGGCCTTCTCGCGGTCGGTGAACTCCCTGTCACCGTCCATCACCTGACGCCTCCGAACCCTCGGGGCTTCCGGCGGCGATCCGCGTGCACTCGATCCCCGGCCTATCACGATGCGCTTGCACGCGCCGCAGCGCTCAGGCACGCGCACCACGGGGGCGATGGGGCAGGCCGCGGAATGCGGGGCGGGTCACCGCGGATCCCCTGCGGCGGGCAGCCGGGCAGGCTCGGGCGGACGACATGGAGCGCTACGCCAGCTTCTGTGCCGCCGCGTCGAGCCCCGCTTGGGGGGCACGTCGGTGTTGACCGGCCGCCGCCGTCGCACGCAGCACACGCTCGGCCATACACCCACAGCGCGGCCTTGACGAGCCCACCGAGGCCGTTGAGCCGCAGCGCGACACCAGCATCGCCCCTTACACACAGTGAGATACATAGCATCCGAATGATTCAAGCATGTCGGATCACCGTCAATCGGCGGTAACAGTAACTATCAACTCGATGCTTTGATCGTTGAGCTGGATTTATTTCCACGCTTTCACGCCTTGCAATGAGGAGAAGAATGCGTTTTGTCAACTATGCCGTGACCCTGGGCGCAGTCGCGTCCCTGATGCTCGCCGGAGCCACGGTCGCTACTGCGCAGGCCAGCGTCGACTCGGCACGACCGGCCGTGACGACTGCTACATCCGACCTGATCCCGGAGTCCGAACTGCTCGACGTCGGGGAAATCCAGCCGTTGGAGGATGTCTCCGACTGCAAGTTCAACCTCGACTGGCCGCACAACTCAGGCCACGTGGCCGGCAACGTGACCAGCAACGGCGTGATCAACTGCAACAGCAAGAAGAAGTACCTGGGAGTGGAGACCTACCTGTACCGCGAGAGCAGCAACCCCGGTTACTTCAAACTGGTGGCCCAGAATTCGGCTGTGAACAACTCCGGGAACGGATCCTACGTCAACGCAGCGGCAGCTCTGGGCTGCGTCTCCGCCCGCTACTACGCCAAGGCGGAGTTCCTGATGGTGGAGGGCAACGACGCCCGGCACGAGCGCACCCACAAGACCCCGGAAATCCAGGTCAACTGCTCGTAGACCAGTCTGGTCCGGGCACCGAGAGTGCTCGGACCAGACGGCACTACAGTCCAGGAGGCCGGTCACCCTGCGCGAATACGAGGTCCACTCATGGCCGATCGCTCCGTCGACCAGCCCAGGAGCCCCGTGTTCGTCGAACTGTGCCTGCTCCTGCGCGACTTCCTCGGCGATCTCGACCTCGGTGCCCGACTCGACGACCTGACCGACGACATCCTCTACCGGCACATCACCTTCGCGGCGTCCCTCCAGCACTCCGGCCGCGACTTCACCGCCCGGCCCACGCCGGAACTCGACCACATCGCCGCCGCCGTCCTGCACCGGCTGGCAACCGGCTCCCTCGGCGACACCTCGCTGCGGTCGCCCCAGGCGCGACACGCCACGGACGCGACACCACGCACGGTCCAGGTGACCGATGGACCCACAGGTGCCACAGCCCCCGACAAACCAGTCGGGGCGTTGTGGACCTCGTCCTTCCTACCTGAGGGGACCAGCATGTGGCAGTGGGGCGAGCTGGCGGAATCCGGTCCGGACCGACCGCTGTTCACCGTCACGTTCGACCAGGCAGACATCCGGCTGTTCACCATCGACTCGCCCTCCGACTACGGGCAACTGGTGAACCGGTACCCGCGCTCGTCGAACGGACGCGCACAGGTGTGCTGGACCCGCGCCGCCGACGACCTCGACGCCGTGCACCTGACCGTGCCCGGCCTCCTCACGGCACAACACGTCCCGGTCACGACATCGCAGGGCACCGCGGTACTGACCGGTTGGGACGCCGAGTCAACCGCCTGGCTGCACCTGCCGAACGCCTTCGAAATGACTCCGGTGACGACCTAGCTCAGCTCTCGGCTCCACACGGACGCGGTGTGCCCCGGGTCCTGCTCGCATTCCTCGGCCAGCCGGCGGTCCACATCTCGCCCTCGGTCGCCGCCCACCGGACGAAGCGGTGGAGCCCTTGGAACCGGGTGAGAACGGTCCGAGGGTCCTGCTTGTCGTGCAGTGCCTCAAGCCATCCGACGATCGCATGCCTCGTCAGCGCGTCGGTGTCCGGACGCCGCCCCTGCTCGGTGAACCAATCGGAGAAGAACCGGATAGACTGTCCATACAGGACGATAGTCCACTCCGCCTTCCCAGCGGCACGCAGCTCGCGCCGGAACGACGCAGCAAGATCGGCAAGTAGCTCGGGCAGAGCCATGGGTTATCCGGCGAGTGAACGCCATGCCAGAGCCCGCAGTACGTGAGAACGGCCTGTTTTCCCAGCTCTAGCTACGCTTCCGCGACGGCTGGACACGCGGTGGTTCGCCGGGCATCTTCGGGTAGTCCGGCGGGTAGGGCAGGTCGCCCCGGTCGTCGTTGGCGTACCAGTCCAGCAGTTGCTCGATGCCGAACGCCTCGTCGTCCAGGGACGCGTGCGGGTCGCCGTGCTCGGCCAGGTGGCCCGGCACCGTGAGGACGTCGAAGTCGTCAGGGTCCACAGTGGACAGTTGGTCCCAGGTGACCGGGGTCGAGACGGTGGCGCGCGGGGTGCCGCGGACGGACCAGGCGGAGGCGATGGTGCGGTCGCGGGCGGCTTGGTTGAAGTCCAGGAAGACCTTCTCGCCGCGTTCTTCCTTCCACCACGACGTGGTGGCCTTGTCCGGGACGCGGCGTTCCACTTCACGCGCCAGCGCGATCACGGCGTGCCGCACGTCCACGAAGTCCCACTCCGGCCGGATGCGCACGGCCACGTGGACGCCGCGGCCGCCGGAGGTCTTCGGGTAGCCCGTGAACCCCAGTTCGGCCAGCACGTCCCGCAGCACCAGGGCGACCTCGACGGCGTCACGGAAGTCGGTGCCCGGCTGCGGGTCGAGGTCGACGCGCAGCTCGTCCGGCCGGTCGGTGTCGGACCGGCGCACGGGCCAGGGGTGGAAGTCGAACGTACCCAGGTTGGCCGCCCACGCCAGGACCGCGGGTTCGGTCGGGCACACCTCGTCGGCGGGCCGGCCGGACGGGAACTTGATCCGCGCGGTCTCGACCCACTCCGGCGCGCCCTTCGGCAGCCGCTTCTGGTAGAACGCCTCGCCCGTCACCCCGTCGACGTACCGCTTCAACGTCGTCGGCCGGTCCCGCAGCACGCGCAGCAGCGGCTCGGCGACGGCCAGGTAGTACTCGACCACCTGGATCTTGGTGATCCCACGCTCGGGGAAGTAGACCTTGCCCGGGTTGGACACCCGCACCACGCGCTCGCCGACGGTCAGTTCCACAGCCTGGGCCATACGGGTGAGGGTAACAACGAAGAGGCCCGCGCACCCCGTGCCGCGGAACCTCCGCGACTCAGTCGCGCGCCCGCGCGGCCAACCCCGTGACGAGCGCCTCCAGCGCCAGCTCGAAGCTGTCGTGGTCCAGCTCCCGCGCCACGGACGGCAGGAGGTGGGCCTTGTCGAGGTTCGGGTACCGGTCCCGGTAGAACGTCTGGTCCTCGGAGAACCCGCTGGAGAACGAGCTCAGCGCCGCCCCGAACACCAGGTACATCAGCGCCGCCGCGATCATCGTCGCCTCCCGCCGCGACCAGCCGGCCGCGACGAGCCCGCCGTGCACCACGTCCAGCCGGCGCAACGACGCCTCGCGGTGCGCCGGCCCGTACGCCAGGAACGGCACGATGTTGGGGTGCGCGGCCAGCGCCGCCCGGTAGGAACGGGCGCAGCTGCGCAGGCCGTGCCGCCAGTCGCCGCCCTCGAACCCGGAGACGTCGACCTGCTCCAGCACCCAGGCGGCCACGTCGTGCAGCAGGTCGTCCTTCGTGCTCACGTGCCCGTACAGCGACGCGGCCTGAACGCCCAGCTCAGCGGCGAGTTTGCGCATCGACAGGCCGTCGAGCCCGTCCCGGTCGATGATGTGCAGTGCGGCGGTCCGGATGCGCGAGGCACTCAGGATCGGGCTCCTCGGCATGTGCGCTCCCCTTGCCTGTGGTGGATTCCGCGCCTAGGTTAGATAACCTAACACCGTTCGGTTAGGAGGTCACCCCGGTGGATCTGCGCATCTCCGACGAACACCGGCAGCTCCAGGAGCTGGCCCACCGGTTCACCGAGGAGCGGATCGTCCCGCACGCCGCGCGCTGGGACCGGGACGAGGCCATCGACCGCGACCTGGTGCCGGCCCTGGGCGAGGTGGGGTTCCTGGGCCTGGGCGTCGACGAGTCCGACGGCGGCTCCGGTGGCGACCACCTGGCGTACTGCCTGGTCCTGGAGGAGGTCGCGCGCGGCGACTCGGCGGTGCGCGGCATCATCTCGGTCTCGCTCGGCCTGGTCGCCAAGACGCTGGCCAAGCACGGTACGCGGGCGCAGAAGCAGCGGTGGCTGCCGGGCCTGTGCTCGGGCCGGGAGCTGGGCTGCTTCGGCCTGACCGAACCGGGCACGGGATCCGACGCCGCGTCGCTGGCCACCAGGGCCGTCCGCGACGGTGACGACTGGCTGATCACCGGCCGGAAGGTGTTCATCACGAACGGCACGTGGGCCGACGTCGCCTTGATTTTCGCTCGAACGGGTGGTCCTGGACCGAAGGGGATCACCGCGTTCCTCGTGCCGACCGACTCCCCCGGCTTCACCGCCACCGAGATCCGCGGCAAGCTCGGGATGCGCGGCCAGGCCACCGCCGAGCTGACCCTCGACGGCGTCCGGGTGCCCGACGAGCACCGCCTCGGCGACGAGGGCGCGGGGTTCAAGCTGGCGATGGCCGCCCTCGACCGCGGCCGGATGTCCGTGGCCGCCGGGTGCGTGGGTGCGGCGCGCGGTGCGCTGGAGGCCGCCGTCAGGTACGCCAAGGAGCGCGAGCAGTTCGGCAAACCCATCGCCGGCTTCCAGCTCGTGCAGGAGCTGCTGGCCGACATGGCGGTGGAGACCGACGCGGCACGCCTGCTCACGTGGCGGTGCGCCGACCTCGCCGACCGCGGCGAGCCGTTCGGCACGGAGGCGTCCATGGCGAAGCTGTACGCCAGCGAGGCCGCCGTGCGCGCGGCGAACAACGCCATCCAGGTCTTCGGCGGCTACGGCTACATCGACGAGTACCCGGTCGGCAAGTACTTGCGGGACACCCGCGTCACGACCCTCTACGAGGGCACCAGCCAGATCCAGAAATTGCTCATCGGCCGGGCGCTGACCGGCGTCAACGCGTTCGCGTAGAGGGAGGACGGCATGGACTTCACGCTTGACGAGGAGCAGAAGGAGATCCGCGACTGGGTGCGGACCTTCGTGCGCAAGGAGGTGGCGCCGCTGGAGCCGGAGGTGCTGCGCCGCGAACGCCTGGGGCAGCCCGGCCTGACCCGGGACGAGCTGAAGGAGCTCCAGGACAAGGCCAAGGCGGCGGGCTTCTTCGGCGTGCTCACGCCGCAGGAGTACGGCGGCATGGGCCTGGGCGCGCTGATGACGGCGCTGCTGGAGGCGGAGCTGGGCCGCACGTTCGTGCCGTTCCGGTTCGGCGGGTACGCCGACAACATCCTGTTCCACGGCAACGAGGAGCAGAAGCAGCGCTACCTGCTGCCCACGATCTCCGGCGAGCGCGTGTCGTGCTTCGCGATCACCGAGCCGGGCGCGGGCTCGGACGCCAAGGCCATCCGCACGTCCGCCCGCAAGGAGGGCAACGAGTGGGTGATCAACGGCGAGAAGACGTTCATCACGCAGGGCAACGAAGCGGACTTCGTGATGGTGTTCGCGGTGACCGACCGGGAGAAGGGCGCGGACGGCGGCGTCACGTGCTTCCTGGTCGACCGGGACATGGGCTGGAAGTCCGAGCCGATCCCGACCATGGGCCAGTGGGGTCCGGCCGCGCTGGTGTTCGACAACGTCCGCGTGCCCGAGGAGAACGTGCTCGGCGAGGTGGGCAAGGGCTTCCACCTGGCCATGCAGTGGATCGGCCAGGGCCGCTACCTGCTGCCGGCGCGGGCGCTGGGCTCGTGCGAGCGGCTGGTGGAGATGGCCATCGAGCAGGCCAAGACCCGCGTCACGTTCGGTCAGCCGATCGCGGAGTACCAGGCCATCCAGTGGATGATCGCGGACTCGGCGGTGGAGATCGAGGCGCTGCGCTGGCTCGTGCTGCACGCCGCGTGGCTGGTCGACCAGGGCGCGGACTCGAGGCAGGCGCAGTCGATGGCGAAGCTGTACGGCGGCATCAAGGCCAACGAGATCGTGGACCGGGTGCTGCAGATCCACGGCGGCATGGGCTACACCCGTGAGCTGCCGATCGAGCGCTGGTACCGGGAGCTGCGGCTGCTGCGCATCTACGAGGGCACCGACGAGATCCAGCGCCGCACGATCGCCCGCAACCTGCTCAAGGGCCACGCGAAGGTGACCGGCACGCTCGGCTGACCGGGCCCCTGGCGGGGTCGTGCGGCCGGCTCCGCCAGGCGACCCGACAGCGGTAGGGCCCCACCGGGGCTTCGGGAGCGCGCCCCGGGGACTGCGCGCGATCCCGCCGGCACGGTGAGTGCATGCGATCACGACCGGCGCTCTTCGAATCCGACCTGACGCGCCGGCGCATCACGACGCCGGCGGGCACGTTCGACGCCGTGCGGCCGGTCCCGCCACCGGCCGCACGGCGTGCCGGAGTGCGGGATCGAGTGGCGCCACCAGCTGCGGGCGCTGGCCGGCTTCGGCCACAAGCTGCGCGCGCCGGGCTTCGTGCCGCTCCTGATCCTGTACGCCGAAAGCCTCGTCCTCGACCACCGGCCGGCCGGGACACGGCCCCTGCTCGTTCCCCGCTCGCGCGAGCGGGGAACGACGACGAGTCGCTCGCCGTCCTCACCCTCCAAGGCAGGGCACTCCAAGACCTTGGCGCGCACGAGCAGGCCCGCTCGGTGCCCACGCGCGCCCTGGCGATCACCGACGGCCGACCGCCCGACATCCGCACGGCGCTGCTGCGGCGGGCGCTCGGGACGACCTTGGTCTCCTCGGGTCTCCTGGAGGACGCGACCCGTGCCCGGTCCACGGCGCTGATGCACGCCGAGGCCGCCCTCGGCCGGGACAGCCCCGTGGTCGGCGCCGTCCTGGCCGAACTCGGTGACGTCCTCCGCCGCCGCGACCTCCTCGACCGGGCGCGGTTGTTCCTCGAACGCGCGGTCACCGTCCTGGAAGCCGCCCACGGTCCCGACCACCCCGCCACGGCCACCGCCCGGCGGGCCCTGGCGGCGTTGCCGCACCACGACGGGCACGGCGCGTGAGGAGAGCAGCTCAGGCGAGGCCGGTGAGCATCTGGGCGCAGACGCGGGCCAGGTGCTTGCGCATCACGTCCGAGGCACGGGTCGGGTCGGCGGCGGCGATGGCGGTGACCAGGGCGTCGTGGTCGTCCAGCGAGGCGTGCTGGTGCGGCGGGTCGTCGCGCAGGCCGCTGCGCAGCAACACGACCCGCTGCTGCACCAGCCGCACCTGCTCGGCGATCCGGGGGCTGCGCGCCGCGTCCAGCAACGCCTGGTGGAACGCGAGGTCCAGCCGGTACGGGAAGCGCTCGCCCGCCGAGTAGGCCCGGCGCGACTCCTCGCACACCGCGCGCAGCCGCACCACGTCGGCCTCGGTGCGCCGGGACGCGGCCAGCTCCGCCGCCGCGCACTCCAGCGCCGTGCGCAGCTCGAACAACGCCTGCACGTCCGCCGCGTCCGACGTCGGCACCGAAGCGCCCCGGTGCGGCGCGAGCACCAGCAGGCCCTCCGACGCCAGGTGCCGGATCGCCTCGCGCAGCGGCCCGCGCGAGATGCCCAGCCGCTGGGCCAGCTCGACCTCGTTGACCCGCGTCCCGGGTGGGATGTCGCCGGTCAGCACCAGTTCGCGGAGCACGTCCACGGCCTGGCCGGCCAAGCTCAGGTGCAGGGGAGGTGTCACGAACGTCTCCTAGCGCGAGAAGTCACCCGCGATGTTAACTGTCGACAGTCGACAGAGCAGCGGTGGAGGGACGAATGGCGCACGAACTGGTCGCCGAGGTGTGGCGGGGCGAGTTCCTGGAGTCCGTGCACCACGGCTCGGTGATCGCCCTGGACCGCGCGGGCCGCGAAGCGCTCGCCGTCGGCCGCCCGCACGACACCACGTACCCGCGCTCGTCCAACAAGCCGATCCAGGCGCTGGCCATGCTGCGCCACGGCCTCGACCTGGCCGACGAGCTGCTCGCGCTGGCCTGCGCCAGCCACTCCGGCGAGGACTTCCACGTCGACGGCGTCCACCGCATCCTCGCGGCGCACGGCCTGACCGAGGACGCCCTCCAGTGCACCCCCGACCTGCCGATCGGTGAGCACGCCCTCAAGGCCCACCTCGCCGCCGGCCGCCCCAAGGCGCCCCGGTACATGAACTGCTCGGGCAAGCACGCCGCCATGCTCGCGACCTGCGTGGTCAACGGCTGGTCGACCCGCGACTACCTCGACCCCGCGCACCCGCTCCAGCTCGCCATCCGCGACACCCTCGAAGAGCTCGCCGGCGAGCGCATCGGCGCGGAGGGCGTGGACGGCTGCGGCGCGCCGCTGTTCGGCATCAGCCTCACCGGCCTGGCCAGGGCGTTCCGCACGCTGGCCGGCGCGCAGGACGGGCCGGAGCAGCGGATCGCGCGGGCGATGAGCCGCCACCCGGAGTGGGTCGGCGGCACGGACCGCGACGTCACCAAGCTCATGCGGGCGATCCCCGGCGCAGTCGCCAAGGACGGCGCGGAGGGCGTCTACGCGATCGGCCTGCCGACCGGCGAGGCCGTGGCGTGCAAGATCGCGGACGGCTCCAGCCGGGCTCGGGCGGTGGTCGTGGTGGCCGCGCTGCGCAAGCTGGGCGTGGTCGCACCGGAGGAGCTCGCCACCGTCCCCGTGCTCGGCCACGGCCGTCCCGTCGGCGCGGTCCGGCCGTCACCCGCCCTGGTGAGCTGAGCCGCCCAGCGGCTTGAAATGCCCGATACGCTGGGCCGCATGGCCAGCGCCAGAGCCGCCGACGCGCCCGACGACCGCCCGCAGGGCGGCATCGAGGACGAGCTGATCGGCCTCGACCCCGACGACCCCGAGACCAGGGCGTTCGCCGAGCACCTCGGCCGGATGCAGCAGCAGCCGCCCAGCTTCACCATCGAGGGCACGGTCGCGGGCGTCGGGCAGTTCGCGGACTCGGCCAACCGCGCGGGCGGCCTGCGCCGGCTCACCGCGGTCGTGGTGGTGGGCCTGATCCTGCTGGGCGTGCTGGTCAGCGTCTGGTACTACCTGGGCACCCTCGTCTGGGTGTTCTTCTCCTGACCCGGGCCCGCCCCGCGCGGACGTCACGGCCGCCGCGGCTTCGTCTAACGTGGTGGGCATGGAACCTGTCGTCGGCGCCACCCCGAAGGTGGTCCGCTCCGAGTCCGAGTGGCGGGAGATCCTGACCCCCAAGGAGTACGCGGTGCTGCGCGACGCCGGCACCGAACCCGCGTGGGTCGGGGAGTACACCGACACCAAGACCGAGGGCGTCTACGAGTGCCGCGCGTGCGGGGCGGAGCTGTTCCGCAGCGAGACCAAGTTCGACTCCCACTGCGGCTGGCCGTCGTTCTTCTCCCCGCTGGCCGGTGACGCGGTGATCCTGCGCGAGGACCGCGGGCACGGCATGGTCCGCACGGAGGTGCTGTGCGCCACGTGCCACAGCCACCTCGGGCACGTGTTCGAGGGCGAGGGGTACGACACCCCGACCGACCAGCGCTACTGCATCAACTCGGTGAGCTTGCGTCTGGTCGAGAGCACCGGCGGTCCAGCAGACTGAGGGCGCCAGTCCGATCGACACCAGGGAGGAACCATGCGGATCTTCAAGGGCACTGACGGTGAGGGCTCCGGCGGCGTGGACGGCGCGTCGTCCTCCTGAGAGGCGCGGGCACGTCACCCGCTTGGAACCCTAAGGCTTGCTAAAGCCCCCTTGCTGGGGTGTGTCCTGGCACACACGATTGCCTCCTGGTTGGTGGACCTGGTTCCACCGAGGCCCACAGGGGGTGGACCGTGGAGCGACCGTGGGGGCTTTCGGGCCCGGAGTTCCTCGAGTTGTACTGGATCGGGTTGGCCGTGTCGCTGGCCTTCGCGATCTTCGTCCGAGTGCGCCCGCGGGGGTCGCGGGGAGGCGTCCCCGCGGGTGCGCTCGGCTTGCTGGACATCGCTTACCTGACCGGCGGGCCTCGACGGGTGGTCGAGGCGTCCGTCGCCGGCCTCATCGACTCGGGCGCGTTGGTGCCCGCCCGCAACGGCTCCGTTCGGCTGGTCGGCACGCCGGTGGCGCACCACCCGGTCGACCAGGCCGTGCTCGCCGACGCCAAGCGCTACCGCTACCGGACGTTGACCCTGCTCATCACCTCGGTGGCCGAGCAGGACGCGCCGCGCGCGATCGGCCGCCGGCTGTCCGAAATGGACTACCTGGTCGACCCGCACCTGGTGAAGCGGCGGTTGCGCACCGGTGTCCTGCCGATGGCCGTGCTGCTCGCCGTCGGCGTCGTGCGCTGGGTCAACGGGCTGCTGATCAGTGCGCCCGTGGGGTGGCTGACGTTGCAGCTGGCGCTGACCGGCGTGCTGATCTGGCTGCTGCTCAAGGCGGCCCCGTCCACGCGCACCGCGAAGGGGCGTGAGGCGGTGGCGAAGGCTCGCGCGGGCGAGTTCACCGGGGGGTGGGGAACGACCGGCTCGGCGAACGCCGCCGAGCTGGTCGCTCTCAACGGCTTCGACGGCCACCCGGACATCGTCCTGCGCGCCGCGGCGCGCCCGCCCTCCCGGCCCCGCTCCCGGCCCAAGGCGCGGACGTCGTCGGCCGGGTACGCGGCCACCTCCTACGGCGCGACGAACGTCAGCTCGTGCGGCGGCGCGAGCAGTTGTTCCAGCAGCAGCGGCAGCAGTTGTGGCGGCGGTGGGGGCTGCGGCGGTGGCGGCGGTGGCTGACGGAGTCCTTTCGCTTCTGTGACGTCGGGCCGGGCCCGGCCCGACGGCTCCTAGGGTGGCGGCCATGACGTTCCTGTGGTGGTACGGCCCGGCGCTCGTCGCCGCGGTGGTGGTGGGCCTGCGGTGCAAGCGGGTCGCCGGCGCCGTGCCCGATCGGCCGTTGACGTTCGAGGAGATCGGCTACCTCGGCGGCGGCCCGGTGCGGGCGGTCGAGGTGGCGCTGGCGGGGCTGGTGGCCGAGAACCGGGCCAGGGTGTCCGGTTCGGCGGCCTCGGCGGTGCCCGGTGAGGAGCAGCCGGCCACCGCGTTGCAGGCGGTCGTGCTCGCCCGGCTCGCGCAGCCGCGCGACCTGGACGAGCTCGTGGTCGGCGCGGCCACCAGCGGACCGGCTCGGCAGATCGGGCAACGCCTGGTCACGGGCGGTCTGCTGGTGTCACCGCGGCGGCGCTTGGCGCGGGCGGTGCTGGCGGTCCTGCCGGTGGCGGCGCTCGCGGTGGTGGCGGTCTTCGCCGGTCCGGGAGGGTGGGTGACGGTCACCGCGCTGTCGCTCACGGGCCTGCTCGGTGTGCTGCTGCTGCTGGGTCCGCCGCCCGTCCTGACCAGGAGGGGCGCGCGGGCGTACGAGGAGGCCACGGCGGGCCTCGCCCCGGTCGACCCGGCCGAGGTGACCGCCCGTTACGGGCTGGTGCGCGCACCGTCACGCACCGCCGTCCCGCCCGTGCCGCGTGAGGGGTCGGTGCGGTCGGCGACGGCGGTGTTCGACGGCGAACGGGTGGAACCGATCGCACCTGCGGAAACGTCCCAGGCACCGCTCCCGCGGCGCAGGCGTGCCGTGGTGGTCGAACCGCAGCGGTGGCAACGGCGCAACGGCTGGCTGGTGGCAGGCGGGTGGTTCGCGGGCGGGTGGTTGGCCGCGCAGTGGTTGGAGGGCGATGACGGTGGCGACTCAGTGGACGCCGACTTCGGCGGGTTCGGCGGGTTCGACGCCTGAGCCCGGCTTGGAGGAGCAGGGTTTCCTGGTGGGTGGTCCGGGCCGGGCGGCCGAGGTCGCGGTGGTCTCGCTGGTCGAGGCCAGCGCGGCGCGGATCTCGCGCGGGGGCCTGGTCAGCGCGGTGGGACGGCCGCGTGCCGGCACGAGCCCGCTGGGATCGGCCGTGCTGCGCAGGCTGCCGATGTCGCTGGGTGACGTGATCATCGCGACGGCGTCGAGCGCCGAGGCGCAGTCGCTGCGGCAGTACCTGGTGGGCTCCGGCCTGGTCACGCCGCCGGGACGGCGACAGGGGATGCGCACGGCACGCCGCCTGCTGATCGCCGCCGCGGTGGCGACCGTGGTCGCGACGATCGTGCTGGAGCTGCCGTTCTGGCTCGCCCTGGGCGCGGTGCCGGTCGGGGTCGTGGGCGCGATCGTGCTCGGTCGGGCGGGACGTCCGCTGACCGCGCGCGGACGGGACGTGGTGAAGCGGCTCAAGCCGCTGGCCGTGTCGCCGAACCGGATCGCGCTCGTCGCCTACTACGGGTTGCTGGGCAAGGTCGAGCGGCACCACGTGTGGGAGGTGCTCGGCATCGGGCCCGCGGCGGCGACGACGCTGCGCCGGCGGTCGAACCGCGGCGGGTCGAACGGCGGCGCGTCGTGCGGCGGCGGGTGCGGAAGCTGCTCCAGCAGCAGTTGCGGCGGCAGCGGCTCCGACAGCGGTGGCTCGTCGTGCGGCGGTTCGTCGTGCGGCGGTGGCGGGTGCGGCGGTGGCGGCGGCGACTAGGTCCACCGAGGGCGAGCGGAAGGGTTGGTGGCACGTGGAGAAGCTCGGTGTCGGCATCGGCTGGCGGCCGGAGATCGACCTGACCGTCGAACGCCTGCCCGGCGTCGACTTCGTGGAGGTCGTCGCGGAGAACCTGCACGTCGGGCACCTGCCCGAGTCGGTGCTCCTGCTGCGGGAACGGGGCGTGCCCGTGCTGCCGCACGCGGTGTCCCTCTCGCTGGGCGGCGCCGAACCCGTGGACGCCCACCGCGTCGCGCACCTGGGCGCGCTGGCCGAAGCCCTCGACGCGCCGCTGGTCAGCGACCACGTCTGCTTCGTGCGCGCGGGCGGCCTGGACTCGGGCCACCTGATGCCGCTGCCGCGCACCCGCGACGCGCTGGACGTCCTCGTCGCCAACGTCAAGGCGGCCCAGCAGGACCTCCCCGTGCCCCTGGCGCTGGAGAACGTCGCCGCGCTGCTCGACTGGCCCGACGGCGAGCTGACCGAGGGCCAGTTCCTCGCCGAGCTGGTCGAGCGCACCGACTGCCACCTGCTGGTGGACGTGGCGAACCTCTACGCCAACGCCCGCAACCTCGGCACCGACGTCGCCCGCTTCCTCGACGAGATCCCGCTGGAACGCCTCGCCTACGTGCACGTGGCGGGCGGCGAGGAGAACCGGGGCGTCTACCACGACACGCACGCCCACGCCGTGCTCCCCGAGGTGCTGGACGTGCTCGCGCAACTGCGTGCCCGCGTCGACCCGCCCGGCGTGCTGCTGGAACGCGACGACGACTACCCCGCCGACGCCGAGCTGGCCGCCGAGCTGGCCGCGATCCGGGCGGTGCTGGGGTGACCGGGCCGCAGCGCGAGCGCCTGGCCGCCGCCCAGGCCGAGCTGCTGCGCGCGCTGCTGGCCGACGGGGCCGTGCCGCCGGGGTTCGACCCGGAACGGGTGCGCGTCGAGAAGCGCGCGCTGCTCGCCAAGCGCCGCGGGATCGTGGCGGTGCTGCGACCCGACGTCGCCGCCGAGCTGGGCGACCGGTTCCGCCCGCTGTTCGACGGCTACGCCGCCGCCCACCCCAAGGAGGTCGGCACGCGCTTCCGCGAGGACGCCGCCCGCTTCGCCGAGTGGGCGATCGCACGAGGCGAGCTCCAGCCGCCGAAGAAGAAGCGTTGGTGGCGGCGGGCAACCTGAGCACGGCCGCGTTCCGTCCCCCGGGCATGTGGAGACGGACCTGGCCCCTGGGCGTGCTGTTGCTGGCCACCGCGTGCGGCGTGGTCGACGCGGGCGACGACATGGCCTGCACCGCGATCGGCACGCCCGTCGGCGTGAGCGTGGACGTCGAGCACCCCGACGCGGTCGCCGCGACGATCGAGGTGTGCTGGGACGGCTCCTGCGCGACCCCCGCGCTGGAGCTGCACCCGTCGAGCAGGGCCGTGGAGACGACCTGCACCGGCACGTCGCCGGACGACTCGTGCAGCGCGCGGTCCGAGCCGACGGGAGGCAAGCACGGGTTCGCCTCGCTCCCCCGGCTGCCCGCGAAGCCGGTCACGGCGACCCTGCGCGTGCTGGACCAGGCGGGTTCCCCCCTGGTGGACCGCGATCTCGCGCTGAACCCCGAGCCGGCCCACCCCAACGGTCCGAACTGCCCGGCCGGTGGACCGCAGGCACGCATCTCGGTCGGTGCCGACGGCTCGGTCAGCGCGCGGTAGGTGACCGCGGCACCTGCCCCTCGGGTCCGCTGGTCGGCCCTCGGCGAGCAACGCCCGTTGGGCTGCCCGGCCGCCCGCCGGTACCGCGTTGGGCCGCTGAATCCGTTCCCCCGCGTCGATAGCGTCGAACCGTCGGGGGGCGACTTCACGTTTCGGTGCACGCCACAGTTGTTTCGCCTCCCGCCAGCGCGTTCCACAGCGCGCTCAACCAGATTCGGGAGGTATCTGCGTTGACTCCGAGATCACGAAAGCGCGGGACCGCTTGGGGGGCCGCGGTGCTGGCGGTGGGGTTGGCCGCCGGCACGGCGACGGCGACCGCGTCACCCGCGCCGCCACCACCGAGCCACACCAACGCCGAGCGGCACACGGTCACCCTGGTCACCGGCGACCGGGTCGTCGTCTCCGGCGACCGGCTGCTCAACGTCACGGCCGGTCCGGGCCGTGACGGCACCGCGTTCTACCGGTTCGTGCGCGACGGCCGGCTGCACGTCATCCCACGTGATGCGGCGAAACCGCTCGCCGACGGCAAGCTGGACCCGCGCCTGTTCGACGTCACCGGGCTCGTGGACGCGGGCTACGACGACGCGAAGCGCGACACCGTGCCGCTCATCATCACCGGCGACCAGCCGCGTTCGGCCGACGTCGAGGTCACGCGCGCGCTGCCGGTGATCGGCTCGGTGGCCGCGCGCACCGCGAAATCCGACACCGCAAACGCTTTCGAAGCGCTCGTGGCCGACCCCGGCGTGAAGAAGGTCTGGCTGGACGGCATCCGCGAGCCCGTCCTCGACCGGTCCGTGGCGCAGATCGGCGCGCCGACCGCGTGGCAGGCCGGGTACACCGGCAAGGGCGTGAAGGTCGCCGTGCTCGACAGCGGCGTGGACCAGACGCACCCCGACCTGGCCGGCCGGGAGGTCGCCGAGCGCAACTTCACCGAGGACCCGGACAACAGCGACCTCGTCGGCCACGGCACGCACGTCGCCGCCACGGTCGCCAGCGCCGGCGAGAAGTACCGGGGCGTCGCGCCCGACGCGCAGATCCTCGACGGCAAGGTGTGCTCCTTGTCGTGCGCCGAGTCCTGGATCGTCGACGGCATGCGGTGGGCCGCCGAGCAGGGCGCGGACGTGATCAACATGAGCCTCGGCGGCACGGACACCCCGGACGTGGACCCGCTGGAGCAGGCGATCGAGACGTTGTCGGCGCAGACCGGCACGCTGTTCGTGGTCGCGGCGGGCAACTCCGGCGCGCCCGAGACGCTCAGCTCCCCCGCCAGCGCGGACGCGGCGCTCGCCGTGGGCGCGGTGAACCGCGACGACAGCATCGCCGACTTCTCCAGCCGCGGTCCGCGGGTCGGCGACGGCGCGCCCAGGCCGGACGTCACGGCGCCCGGCGTGGACATCGTCGCGGCCAAGTCGAGCACCGGCCGCATCGGCACGCCCGTGGGCGACCGGCACGTGGCGATCTCCGGCACGTCGATGGCCACCCCGCACGTCGCGGGCGCGGCGGCCTTGCTCGCCCAGCAGCACCCCGACTGGAACGGCGCTCAGCTCAAGGCCGCGCTCATGGCCTCGGCCAAGCACAACCCGGCGCTCACCGCGTTCGACCAGGGCACCGGCCGCGTCGACCTGACCAAGGCCATCACCACCGCGGTCACCGCCGACCCGCCGTCGCTCGCGCTGGGCCTGCGGGAGTGGCCGCACGACGACGACACCCCGACCAGCAAGGAGTTCGCCGTCCGCAACGCCGGCCCGCAGCCGGTCACGCTCGACCTCGCCGTCGACGCCAAGGGCCCCGGTGGCACGCCCGCGCCGGCCGGCGTGTTCACCGTCAGCCCCGCCACGATCACCGTGCCCGCGGGCGGCGAGGCCAAGGCCACCGTCACCGCCGACACCGGGGCCGCGACCGCGGACGGCGCGTACAGCGGCACGGTCGTCGCCTCCGGCGGCGGTGTCGAGCTGCGCGTGCCGGTGGGCGTGAGCCGCGAGGTCGAGAGCTACGACGTCGCGTTCGAGTTCGTGGACGCGGCGGGCCGACCGGCGGCCGACTACTTCGCGCTGGTCATCGGCCTGGACAACGACAAGTTCGCGTTCCCCGGCGGTGGCGTCGGCAAGGCCACCGCCCGGCTGCCCGTCGGCGAGTACCTGGTGCTGACCGAGGTGCTGACCGACGGCACGAAGACCGCCGTGCTGCCGCAACCGAGCCTGCGCGTCGCCCGCGACACCCCGCCGGTCGTGGCGGACGCCCGGAAGGCGAAGCCGATCTCGATCACGTTCCCCGAACCCCCGGCCGATCCGCCGGCCGGGGACATCCTGCTCAGCCGCGGCCGTGGCGGCAGGCCGCTGGTCGGGCTCGGCGGGTTCTACTCGGGCGGCTTCGGCACCGTGTCGATCGGGCACCTCGGCCCCGAGCTGCCCGCCGAGGACTTCACCGTCATGGTGAGCACGCAGACCGCGGGCACGCCCGTCGGCACGACCCCGGTGACGTACCGGTTCGCGTGGGCCGAGCACGGCAAGGCGCCCACCGGGCTCGTCCGCGCGCCGGCCAAGCGGGACCTCGCCGAGGTGCGGTCGCACTTCACGCCCGGCCTCGCGGGCAAGCGCCACGCCTTCGCGGGCTTCCCGGTGCTGCCCAACGGCATGGCCGGTTTCGCCGCGGACACCGCGGTGACCGCGCCGGGTCGGTCCCTCGACTACGCCACCACCGAGCCGGGCGTGCGGTGGGCGTGGTCGTTCGCGCAGTTCCAGGGCGAGGCGATCGAGGCGCAGCTCGACACACCGCTGCGCGTGCACAAACCGGGGCGCACCTACCAGGAGCGGTTCAACCGCCCGGTGTTCGGGCCGGGCGCGCCCGCGAGCCCGTTCCCGTACCTGGCCAGGTCCGGTGACGTGATCACCTTCTCCCTGCCGCTGTTCGGCGACGGGGACGGCAACCTCGGCCAGTCGGTGACCTCGTCGGCGCGCACGACGTTGCGCCGCGACGGATCCGTGGTCGGCGAGACGGGCGACGCGGGCCGCGGCCAGTTCCCCGTGCCGCCCGGCGCGGCGGCGTTCCGGCTGGAGACCGAGGGCGTGCGCGCGCCGGGCGTCTCGGAGTTCGCCACGCGGGTCAGCGGCGCGTGGACGTTCCGCTCGGGCACCGCGCCCGGTGACGGGAACGTGCCGCTGCCGTTGTCCGTGGTGCGGTTCACGCCCGAGTTGGACGCGCACGGCGCCGCGCCCGCGGGTCGGGTGCTGAGGGTGCCGCTCGTGGTCGAGCAGCAGGAGGGTGCGGCCAACGGCCGGGTCCACCGGCTCGCGGTCGAGGTGTCCTTCGACGACGGCCGGACGTGGTCGCCCGCGCCGGTGCTCGGGCGCACCGCGTTCGTGCGCAACCCCGCCGCCGCCGGGCACGCCTCGTTGCGCGTCAAGGGTTCCGACAGCGCGGGCAACACGTTCGAGCAGACCGTGATCCGGGCTTACCGGGTCGGCTGAGCGGGATCACGTGACGCGAGGGGGCATTCGCTCGGGCGGATGCCCCCTCGCCCACGAAGTCGACGTCAGGTAACCGTTCGCTGGGCCGACCGGGTGGCGAAGTCCCCACCAAGAGACGCTGACCCCACCTTTAAGGGTGGATAGCGTCGAAGTCGTTGGGGGGCTTCGACTGTTCTGGCACACCGCTGCCGCCGCAGGTCAGCGGCGCCTTCCGACTGCGCGTTTTTCCCAGCGCGACAACCAGATTCGGGAGGTATCTGTGTTGACGTCGAGATCACGAAGGCGCGGGGCGCGGTGGGCGGCCGCCGCCCTCGCGACCGGCCTCGCGGCAGGCACGGCAACGGGGGTTGCCGCCGCGACGCCCCGGCGGTCCGACCCCGCGGCCGGGCACACCGGCCCGGCGGTCACCCTCATCACGGGCGACAAGGTCGTGCTCAACAGGCCCACGTCCGGCTCGCTGCGACCCGGCCCCGGCCGGGAACGCGTCACGTTCCACACGTTCCACCGCGACGGCAACCTGCACGTCGTGCCCGGCGACGCCGTGGCCGCGGTCGCCGCGGGCAAGCTCGACCTGCGCCTGTTCGACGTGACCGGGCTGGTCGAGGCGGGCTACGACGACAGCCGGCGCGACAGCCTGCCGCTGATCGTCACCGGCGACCAGCCGCGCTCCGCCGCCGTCCAGGTCACCCGGGCGCTGCCCGCCGTCGGCTCGGTCGCCGCGACCACGGCCAAGTCCGAGGCCGCTACGACGTTCCAGGCCCTCGTGCGCGACCCGGGCGTGAAGAAGGTCTGGCTCGACGGCCTGCGCCACCCCGACCTCGACCGCTCCACCGCCCAGATCGGCGCGCCGACCGCGTGGCAGGCCGGGTACACCGGCAAGGGCGTGAAGGTCGCCGTCCTCGACGGCGGCGTGGACCAGACGCACCCCGACCTGGAGGGCAAGGAGGTCGCGGAGCACAACTTCACCGACGAGCCCGACGCCACCGACGCCGACGGCCACGGCACGCACGTCGCCTCGACCATCGCCAGCTCCGGGGCCAAGTACCGAGGTGTCGCGCCCGACGCGCGGATCCTCGACGGCAAGGTGTGCGCCCGCTACGGCTGCGCCGAGTCGTGGATCCTCGGCGGCATGCAGTGGGCCGTCGACCAGGGCGCGGACGTGGTCAACCTGAGCCTGGGCGGCAACGACTCGCCGGAGGTCGACCCGCTGGAGGAGGCCGTGAACACGTTGTCCGCGCAGAGCGGCACGCTGTTCGTGATCGCCGCGGGCAACTCGGGCGGGCCCGGCACGGTCGGTTCGCCGGGCAGCGCCGACGCCGCGCTGACCGTGGGCGCGGTCGACCGGGACGACGACATCGCGTACTTCTCCAGCCGCGGCCCGCGCATCGGCGACGGCGGGGTCAAGCCCGACATCACCGCGCCGGGCGTGGACATCGTCGCGGCGAAGGCCGCCTCCGGCACCATCGGCACGCCCGTGGACGACCGGCACGTGGCGCTGTCCGGCACGTCGATGGCCACCCCGCACGTCGCGGGCGCGGCGGCGTTGCTCGCCCAGCAGCACCCCGACTGGAACGGCGCTCAGCTCAAGGCCGCGCTCATGGCCTCGGCGAAGGCCAACCCGGCGCTCACCGCGTTCGACCAGGGCGCGGGCCGGGTCGACCTGGCCAAGGCCATCACCACCACCGTCACCACCGACCCCGCGAGCCTGTCGATGGGCATCCGGCAATGGCCGCACAACGACGACACGCCGGTCACCCGGGACCTGACCTACCGCAACAGCGGCACCGAGCCGGTCACGTTCCCGGTGTCGGTCGACGCCAAGGGCCCGGACGGCAAGCCCGCGCCCGACGGCATGTTCACCGTCACGCCCGGCACGGTCACCGTGCCCGCCGGCGGTGCGGCGAAGGTGACCGTCACCGCCGACACCAGGGTCGGCGCGGTCGACGGCGCGTACTCCGGCGCGGTGGTCGCGGGCGACGTGCTGCGCACCCCGGTGGGCATCGACCGCGAGGTCGAGAGCTACGACGTCAAGGCGACGTTCCTCGATGCCGAGGGCGGTGCGCCGAGCAGCTACGCGAGCGCGGTGATGGGCGTGGACAACAACACGTTCACGTTCCTCCAGTCCGCGGACAACACCCCCACCATCCGCCTGCCCAAGGGCGAGTACATGGTGCACACCACCATCCTCACCGGTGACGAGGCGGGCGGCCGCGTCGCCGTGCTGCCGCGGCCCTCGCTGTCGATCACCGGGGACACCTCGGTCACGTTCGACGCCCGCACCGCCAAGCCGGTGCGCGTGACGGCGCCGGACCCGGAGGCGGTGTCCTACATCGGCGACATCAACCTCGACCGCTCGACCGGCGACCGGCGCGCCGGGTTCGGCGTGGCGTTCTTCGAGGGCCTGCCGGAGCACCTGTCGCTCGGCCACACCGGTCCCGAGCTGCCCGCCGACAACCTCGAGGTCACCATCGGTTCGCAGTTCGAGGGCCGACCGGCAGGCGACGCACGGGTGAGCTACCGGTTCGCGTGGATCGAGCGCGGCCGGGTGCCCACCGGTTTCGTCCGCGCGCCCGCCAAGCGCGACCTGGCCGAGGTGCGCACGAGGTTCGGCCCCGGCCCGGCCGGCGACGAGTTCGCGCACGGCGGCAACGCGAGCGGCCCGTCGGGCGGCGGTGGCTGGGCGGTGCTGTTCCCGGTCCGACCGGGCGGCTCGGCGGTCGACTACGTGACCACCGCCGACGTCCAGTGGACGTGGCGCATGATCCAGGTCAAGGGAGAGTTCGACATCGTCGCGGAGTACGCGTCACCCCGACGCGCCTACCGCCCCGGTGAGCGCGGCGCGGAGAGCTTCAACTTCCCCGTGCACGGGCCGGGCCTGCCCGCATCCCGCTTCGAACCCCTCGGCCGGGTCGGCGACCAGCTGTTCGTGCAGGTGCCGATGCTCAACGACGCCGCGAACAACTGGGGCGGATCGGCCTACGAGTCCGCGCGCACCGCGCTGTACCGGGAGGGGCAGAAGATCGGCGAGGTCGCGGACCCGGGCGGCTCGTTCACCGTGCCGGCGGGCGCGGCGCGCTACCGGGCGGAGGTCGACGTCGTGCGGGCCCCGGGCGTCTCGGAGCTGAGCACGCGGGTCACCGGCGCGTGGACGTTCCGCTCCGACACCACGCCCGAGGGCGAGGTGCGCAAGCTGCCGATCTCGGTGGTGCGGTTCGCGCCCCGGCTCGACGCCACCGGCGGCACGCCCGCCGGACGCCTGCTGCGCATCCCGTTGACCGTGCAGCAGCAGCAAGGCGCCGACAACGGCCGCGTCCGCGCGGTCGAGGTCGACGTGTCGTTCGACGACGGCAAGACGTGGTCCGCGGTCCCGGTCGTCGGCGGCGCGGCGCTCGTCCGCAACGCCGCGCACGCGGGCTTCGCGTCGTTGCGCGCCAAGGGCGCGGACAGCAAGGGCAACACGTTCGAGCACACGGTGCTCCGGGCCTACCGGCTCACCGCGTAACGGCCGGCGGGGAGGGGCGTCCGAGGTCGGGCGTCCCTCCACCGCGTCCGCTCACGGCAGGTTCGCGACCAGCTCGGCGGCCGGGACGCGGGTGCCGGTGTAGAACGGGACCTCCTCGCGCACGTGGCGACGCGCCTCCGTGCCGCGCAGGTGCCGCATGAGGTCCACGATGCGGTGCAGCTCGTCGGCCTCGAACGCCAGCATCCACTCGTAGTCGCCGAGCGCGAACGACGCGACCGTGTTCGCCCGCACGTCCGGGTAGTCCCGCGCCTCCTTGCCGTGGTCGGCGAGCATGCGGCGGCGGTCCTCGTCCGGCAGCAGGTACCACTCGTAGGACCGCACGAACGGGTACACGCACACGTACTTGCGCGCTTCCTCGCCCGCCAGGAACGCCGGGATGTGGCTGCGGTTGAACTCGGCGGGCCGGTGCAGCGCGACCTGGCTCCACACCGGGGTGGACACCCGGCCCACGGCGGTGCGGCGGAACCCGGTGTAGGCCTGCTGGACCTGCTCGATCTCCTCGGCGTGCCACCAGATCATGTAGTCGGCGTCCGCGCGCAGGCCCGCCACGTCGTACACGCCGCGCACCACGACGCCCTTGGCCTCCAGGCCGTCCAGGTACTCCTGCGCCTCGGAGGCGGCGGGGCCGCGGTCGTCGGGCAGGCGACCGGGCTCCACCCGGAAGACCGACCACATGGTGTAGCGGATGGTGTCGTTGAGCTCGTTGTAGTTCAGGCGGGCCATGACCCCATCCTCTCACTGCGCTCGTCCGAGGGATCGGGGCCGAGGACGTGAGCGGCGACACGAGCCGCGGCGGCGTGGCCGGTGGCGATGCACGCGGGGATGCCGACGCCGTGCAGCGTCGCCCCCGCCACGGCCAGGCCGGGCACCTCGCCCACGGCGTCCTCGATGCCCCGCACCACGTCCAGGTGGCCGACCCCGTACTGCGGCAGGCCGCCGCCCCAGCGGGTGACCAGGGTGTCGATCGGCTCGGCCGTGACGCCGGTCAGCTCCCGCAGGTCGTGCCGGACGGCGGCGACCAGCTCGTCGTCGTCGCGCTGCAACAGGTGCGCCTCGCCGTGCCGGCCGACGCTGCCGCGCACCAGCACCGGCTCACCGGCCAGGTGCGCCCACTTGCGGCTGGAGAAGGTGAACGCCTTCGCGGTGAACGGCACGCCGTCGGCCGCCCGCTCCCCCTCGGCCAGCAGCACGCCCGACCGCTCGGGCAGCTCGGTGCCCGGCGGCAGGGCCAGCGCCACCACCGCCATGGACGCCACCTCGACCTCGGCGTACCGGCGGGACGCGGCGGGCGCGACGTCGGCGAGCAGCTTGCGCGCGGCGGGAGCGGGCACGGCGAGCACCACGCCGTCCACGTCCAGGTGCTCGGGCGCGGCGGCGGAGCCGATCTCCAGCCGCCAGCCGTGCTCGCGGCGCAGCAGGGCGCGCACCGGCAGGCCGAGCCGGATCGCGGCCGCCTCCGCCAGCCGGTCGACCACCGTTGACAGGCCGTCGCGCAGCGTGCCGAAGACCGGCGGACGGGTGACGCCCGGCTGGGGCGGAGCGGGGACGGTGGTCGCGGCGGCGTCCAGCAGCGAACCGAGGCCGGCGTCCAGCGCCGAGGCGAGCTGCGGCATGGTCGCGCGCAGCCCGAGCTGGTCCGTGCGGCCCGCGTAGACGCCGCCCAGCAGGGGCCCGACCAGGCGGTCGCCCACCTCGGGGCCGAACCGCTCGCGCAGCAGCGCGCCCACGGCCACGTCGGCGCCGTCCAGCCGGATCGGCGGCAGCCCGGGTTCGGCGGCGACCCGGCGCAGCCCTTCCGGCGACAACACCTGGCGCACGGCGTCCACCGACGCGGGGACACCCATCAGGGTGTGCGCGGGGATCGGCCGGGTGCCACCGGCGGCGTGGATGCTCGCCGCGGCCCTCGTCGGGTGCACCACCCGGTCGGCCAGGCCGAGTTCGGCGACCAGCTCGGCGGCCTCGGGGCGGCGGTGCAGGAACGCCTCCGCGCCCACGTCGTAGGCCCGCCCGCCGACCTCGACCGTGCGCAGCTTGCCGCCCAGCCGGTTCGACTGCTCGACCACGGTGACCTCGGCCCGCGGCCCAAGCAGGTGGCGCAGCCGGTGCGCGGCGGCGAGGCCGGAGATCCCGCCCCCGACCACCGCCACGCGCGGCGCCCTCATGCGGCCCGGTGCACCAGCTCGACGGCCCGGGTGATCACGTCCGGGTCGGTGTCGGGCAGCACGCCGTGGCCGAGGTTGAAGATGTGCCCGGCGGCGGCGCGGCCCTCGCGCTTGATCCGCTCGATCTCGCGCTCCAGCGCGGGCAGGCCCGCGAACAGCAGCGCCGGGTCGAGGTTGCCCTGGACCACCGGCTTGGGCAGGTGCGGCGCGGCCTGTTCCAGCCGCCTGACCGCCACGTCCAGCGGGGTGCGCCAGTCGACGCCGACCACGTCCGCGCCCGCCTCGCGCATCGCGGGCAGCAGCTCGCCCGTGCCGACGCCGAAGTGGATGCGCGGCACGCCGCGGACGCTCTGCAGGACCCTGGTCGAGTGCGGGAGCACGAACTCGCGGTAGTCGCGCTCGGACAGCGCGCCCGCCCACGAGTCGAACAGCTGGACCGCCTTCACGCCCGCGCGCACCTGCACGCGGAGGAACTCTGCGGTGATGCCCGCCAGCCGGTCCAGCAGGGCGTGCCACAGGTCGGGGTCGCCGTGCATGAGCGCCTTGGTGCGCTCGTGGTGCTTGCTCGGGCCGCCCTCGACCAGGTACGAGGCCAGCGTGAACGGCGCGCCGGCGAAGCCGATCAGCGGCACGTCCCCCAGCTCGGCGTTGAGCAGGCCGATCGCGTCGACCACCGGCCGCACCTGCTCCTCGTGCAGCTCGGGGATGGCCTTGACGTCGGCCTCGGTCGCGATCGGCTTGGCCACCACCGGCCCGGTGCCGGGCACGATGTCCAGGTCGACGCCCGCGGCCTTGAGCGGCACGACGATGTCGGAGAACAGGATCGCGCCGTCCACGTCGTGGCGGCGCACGGGCTGCAAGGTGATCTCGCAGACCATCTCCGGGTCCAGGCAGGCGTCCAGCATCGCGGTGCCTTCGCGCAGCTTGCGGTACTCCGGCAGGGAGCGGCCCGCCTGGCGCATGAACCAGACCGGGGTGCGCGACGGCGTGCCGCCGCGTGCGGCGACGAGCAACGGGGCTTCGGTGATGTCGTTCATCTCGCCGTCCATCGTCCCACGGGCTGGGCGGAGGGCGTCTTCGGGCGGCGTCCGCGGGCCCGGCGTGCCGCGCTCACGTTCCGACGTGGCGGGGCCTACAGTCCGTGGTGTGACGGAGCCCGAACTGTTCCAGCGGGCGGTGGCGACGCTCCGGTCGGTGCGCACCCGGCCCGAACTGGAGTTGACCGAGGTGCGCCCGCCGCAGCGGCTGGCGCCTTGGTCCTTCGCGCTGACCGCGGAGGCGACCGGGCCCGCCGACGAGCTGTCCACCGGACGGCTGGTGCTGCTGCACGACCCGGACGGGGTCGAGGCGTGGTCGGGCGTGTTCCGGCTGGTCGCGTACGTGCGGGTGGAGCTGGACGCGGAACTGGCCGCGGACCCGCTGCTGCCCGAGGTCGGCTGGTCGTGGCTGGTGGAGGCGCTGGAGGTGTCCGGTGCCGAGTTCCTGGCGCTGGGCGGCACGGTGACCCAGACGTCGTCGGCGAGGTTCGGCGACATCGCCGGCCCCGCCCGCACCGACGACCTGGAACTGCGCGCCTCGTGGACCGCGCGGACCGCCGACCTGGCCACCCACGGCACCGCGTTCTTCGACGTCATGGCCACCGCCGTGGGCCTGCCCCCGGTGGGCGTGAGCACCCTGCGCTGACGCCGGTCAGTCGTTGGCGCGCAGCACGCGCAGGGCGTTGAGGCCGGCCAGCTTGGCGCAGTCGTCCTCGCTCCACCCGCGGTCCAGCAGGGTGCCGACCAGGTCCGGGTAGCAGGAGACGTCCTCCATGCCCTCCGGCAGGGCGCGCGTCCCGTCGTAGTCGCCGCCGAGGCCGATGTGGTCGATCCCGGCCACCTCGCGGGCGTGCTCCAGGTGCGCGACGACGTCGTCCATCGTGACGCGGGGCGGGGGGCCGCCGTCGGTCCAGGAGTCGACGAACCGGTGGCGGGCGTCGAGGTCGTTGTGGTTGTCCCCCGCCGCGTCCATCGCGACCTTCAGGCGGGCGTCCCACTCCGCGTACGCCTGCGACAGGAAGTGCGGCACGAACGTCACCATGCACACCCCGTCGTTGTCCCTCAACCGCGTCAGCACGTCGTCGGGCACGTTGCGCGGGTGGTCGGCGACCGCTCGGCACGACGAGTGGCTGAACACGACCGGCCTGGTCGAGACCTCCAGCGCGTCGCGCATGGTGGACGGCGCCACGTGCGAGAGGTCGACCAGCATCCCGATGCGGTTCATCTCGCGCACCACGTCGCGCCCGAAGTCGGTCAACCCGCCGTGCACGGCCTCGTCGGTCGCCGAGTCCGCCCACGGGGTGTTCTCGTTGTGGGTGAGCGTCATGTACCGCACGCCCAGCCGCCGCAGCGCCCGCAGCACGCCCAGCGAGCCGTTGATGCTGTGCCCGCCCTCCGCGCCGATCAGGGAGGCTATCCGCCCGTCCCGGAAGGCCCGTTCGGCCTCGTCGGCGGTGGTCGCGATGCGCAGGTGGTCGGGGTAGCGGGCGGCCAGGTCGTGCACGAGGTCGATCTGCTCCAGCACGGCGGTGACGGCTGCGTCGCCCGCCAGCCGGCAGGGGATCCAGACGGACCAGAACTGCATCCCCAAGCGGCCCTCGCGGGCCCGGAGCAGGTCCGTCTGGAGGGCGGGCTGGCGCACGGTCAGGTCGACGGTTGAGACGGACGAGACCGGGTCGCCCGCCGTTGACTTTTCACCGAATTCCCCCGCGGCGGCGAGGTCGCGCAGTGCCCACGGCAGGTCGTTGTGCCCGTCGACGAGGGGCACGCGTGCCAGCAGTTCCCCGGCCCGGCCTCGACCTGTGGTGCTCGCCACCCGCAACTCCTTGATGTCGTCGTGAGAACCGCTCGCGTTACGCCCCCGATCGAGTTGTCAGCCGATCGTGTGACAGCGGGGGCCATCAGTGACAACTCATTCGGGATAGATACCCGATTGATCGTCCCGTAGACCCGCTTGGGCGGCTACGCTGCCCCAGACGACACCACTTTCGGTCGATCAGTGGCGCGGCTGATTGGACGAAAGTCCCGGTGCCGGTCGGGGGGCACGACCGACTCCAGGGAGGTAGTGACGTGGCTGCCGTCGGCTTAGGTCAGGCCGTTCGTACCACGCCAGCCGGCACGTTGCCGGCGAACATGGTCCCGCACCCGCGGGAGGAGCTTTTTTCAGTGCTGGTGGTCGACGACCACCCACTGCTGAGGGAGGCGATATCGGCTCGGCTCACCCAGATGGGAGCCGGGACAGTGCATGAGGCGGCTTCGGTCGCGGAGGCTCGGGCGCGGGCACTCGCTACCGGACCGTGCGACCTCGCGATCCTCGATCTGGGTCTGCCGGATGGCACCGGCATCGACCTGGTCACGGAACTCCGTGCCCAGGGCTGGCCCCGCATCGTGGTCCTCGCGTCCTCCGACGACCCCTACGCGGTCAGGTCGGCCTTCCAGGCAGGCGCTCAGGCGTACCTGCTGAAGTCCGCCTCGCCGATGGTGGTCACCGACGGGGTGCGCAGGGTCCTCGACGGGGGCGTCTACGCAGACCCGAGCGTCGCGCCCGTGCTCGCCGCGGGCACGAGGGTGCCGGGCACCGACAACACGCCGCGGGAGCTCTCCGCGCGTGAGGTCGAGGTCCTCCAGCTGGTCGCCGATGGCCAGAGCAACAAGGAGATCGGCGAAGCGCTCAGCCTTTCCGCGCTCACGGTGAAGTCTCACCTGTCGCGGATCGGGCGCAAGCTGGGCACCGGGGATCGGGCTCAGATGGTGGCGCTGGCCATGCGTGCCGGCGTGATCCGCTGAGCAGGTCGGCACACTGAACCGGCCGAACACACCCGCGAGTGGTGCGTTCGTCGTAGGGTCTTCCGCCGTGGACGTACCCTCCGACGAGCCAACCGAACCAACCGGTGCTGATCCGGTGCCGCTGGTGGAACCCGCTGACGGCGTTCCGCCTGTCGTCGCCGACGCACCGTCGCTCCGGCGTGCCGCTGACGCGCTCGCCGGAGCGACGGGTCCGGTTGCGGTGGACACCGAGCGAGCCTCGGGATACCGCTACTCGCAACGCGCTTACCTGGTGCAACTGCGCCGGGCAGGCGCCGGGACCGTGCTGGTCGACCCGATCGCCCTGGGCGGTCGGCTCGATCCGCTGGTCGAGGCGCTGGACGGGACCGAGTGGGTGTTGCACGCGGCGTCGCAAGACCTGCCGTGCCTCGCCGAACTCGGCCTGCGTCCGAGCGCGCTGTTCGACACCGAGCTGGCGGGCAGGCTGGCCGGGTTCGAGCGGGTGGCGCTGGGCACGCTCGTCGAGCGGTTGTTGGGCTATCGGTTGGAGAAAGGGCACGGCGCGGCCGACTGGTCGCGCCGGCCCCTTCCCGCCGACTGGCTGAACTACGCCGCGCTCGACGTCGAACTGCTGATCGAGCTGCGTGACGTGCTCGAACAGGAGCTTGAGCGGCAGGGGAAGCTGGCGTGGGCGCTCGAGGAGTTCGAGGCGGCCCGCACGGCTCCCCTGCCGCGCCCGCGCGCGGAGCCGTGGCGCCGCACGTCGGGCATCCACCGGATCCGCAGCCCGCGGCAGTTGGCCGCGGTGCGGGCGTTGTGGGAGGCGCGGGACGCGCTGGCCCGTGAACGCGACATCGCGCCGGGCCGGGTCCTGCCGGACTCCGCGCTGGTCGACGCCGCCGTGCGCAACCCGGCGGACGAGGCCGCGCTGACGGCGCTGCCGGTGTTCCGCGGTCGGGCGCAACGACGCATGGTCGGCGTGTGGCTGGGCGCGTTGCAACGCGCCGCCGCGCTGCCGCGCACCGAGCTGCCGGAGCCGTCGCAGCAGCACGACGGCCCGCCGCCCGCCAACCGCTGGGCCGACAAGGACCCCGCCGCCGCGGCCCGCCTGGCCGCCGCGCGGACCGCCCTGGCGGCCGTGGCCGAGGCGAACAACCTGCCGGTCGAGAACCTGCTGCTGCCCGACCTGGTGCGGCGCACGTGCTGGCAGCCACCCGCCGACACCTCGCCGGAGGGCGTGGCCGCCACCCTGCGCGAGGGCGGCGCCCGCAACTGGCAGATCACCCTGACCGCCACCCCCCTCTCCACCGCCCTAACCCCCTAAAACCCGCGCGTGTCCTACGTCCGGAACGCGTGTGTCCTACCTCCAGAACGCGAGAGTCCTACGTTCGGAACGCGTGTGTCCTACGTTCGCGCACCCCGAGTTGAACGCTCAGAACACTTGATCTTGTTCTGAGCGTTCAACTCGGGGGTCCTGAACGTAGGACACACGCGTTCCGGACGTAGGACTCGCGCGGTCGGAGGGTTCGCGGCGGGCCAGGGCGGCGTCGGCAATCGACAACCCGCCCGGCTCCACCATCGCCCGCACGAGCCGCAGCCGGTGCAGGTGGTCGTCGGCGTACCTGGCCCGGTTGAGGCTGGTCAGCTCGGGAGGTGGTGCAGGAGGTGGTGCCAGCATGACCGGCTTGCTGTTCAGGTCACGTTCCGGCTTGCCGCCCCGTGCTGGGGCCTGATGATCTCCGCGCCAACCTCGCCGGTGACGGCCCGCGTCACATCCTCCCCGCTGGTCGCCGCGCACCTGCTGCGGTTGTGGGCGACGATGAGCAGTCCGGACCTGGACACGCCCAGGGAGTTCCTGTCCACCGCCTGGGGCGCTGCTTGGGGCTGCACCCGCTGCTCATGTGCTCCCTGCTGGTGCTCACGATCGTCCTGTCCCCGTTCGGGTTCGGGCTGTTCCTGTGGCCGTCCGGGCGTCCTGTGACCGAGCGAACAGGGCGACCTCGGTGGTTACCGGTCAGTAACAGGGGCTAGAGTTGTGTTACCGATCGGTAGGAGTCGCGCCCGACCGCTCGGGCGAATCGTCACCACAAGCGGAGGAGACGCCGTGGCCGCACCAGAAGCGCCGGCACGCGTTCGTAACGTGGTCTTCGTGGACGGCGTGCGCACGCCGTTCGGCAAGGCCGGCCCCAAGGGAATCTTCGCGGAGACCCGTGCCGACGACCTGGTCGTCAAGGTGATCCGCGAGCTGCTGCGCCGCCACCCCGAACTGCCGCCGGAGCGGGTCGACGAGGTGGCCATCGCCGCCACCACGCAGATCGGCGACCAGGGCCTGACCATCGGCCGCACCGCGGCGCTGCTCGCGGGCCTGCCGAAGTCGGTGCCCGGCTACGCCATCGACCGCATGTGCGCGGGCGCCATGACGGCCGTGACGACGTCGGCCAGCGGCATCGCGTTCGGCGCGTACGACGTGGTGATCGCGGGCGGCGTGGAGCACATGGGCCGCCACCCGATGGGCGAGGGCGTCGACCCCAACCCGCGGTTCCTGTCCGACAAGATCGTGGACCCGTCCGCGCTCGTCATGGGTTCGACGGCGGAGAACCTGCACGACCGGTTCCCGCACATCACCAAGGAGCGCGCGGACGCGTACGCGGCGGCGTCGCAGGCCAAGTACGCCGACGCGGTGAAGAACGGCAAGATCGGCCCGGAGCTCGTGCCGGTCGCGACCCGGTCCGCCGAGAACGGCTGGGGCCTGGCCACCGTCGACGAGCCGCCCCGCCCCGGCACCACGGTCGAGGACCTGGCCAAGCTCAAGACGCCGTTCCGCCCGCACGGCCGGGTCACCGCGGGCAACGCGGCCGGCCTGAACGACGGCGCGACCGGCTGCATCCTGGCCGAGGAGGAGACCGCCCGCGAGCTGGGCCTGCCGGTCGGCATGCGCCTGGTGGGCTACTCGTTCATGGGCGTCGAGCCCGAGGTCATGGGCGTCGGCCCGGTGCCGGCCACCGAGAAGGCCCTCAAGCGCGCCGGCCTGACCATCGACGACATCGGCCTGTTCGAGATCAACGAGGCGTTCGCCGTGCAGGTGCTCGCCTTCCTCGACCACTTCGGCATCGCCGACGACGACCCGCGGGTCAACCAGTGGGGCGGCGCGATCGCCACCGGCCACCCGCTGGCGTCCTCGGGCGTGCGCCTGATGACCCAGCTGTCGCGGCAGTTCGCCGAGCGGCCCGACGTGCGCTACGGCATCACCACCATGTGCATCGGCATCGGCATGGGCGGCACCGTTATCTGGGAGAACCCGCACTGGAACGGGGAGAACAAGTGACCACGTTGACCGCTGACGAGGCCAAGGCCCTGTTCCCCGACGAGGTCGTCACCCGCGCCCGCACCAAGCTCGTCCCGGTGCCCGGCCTGGACGGCCAGGTCGCCCTCATCACCATCGACAACGGCCACGACCACACCCGGCCGTCCACGTTCGGCCCGCAGTCCCTGGTGAGCCTGAGCGAGGCGTTCGACGAGGCCGCGGCGGCGTCCCCGGTGGCGATCGCGGTCACCGGCAAGCCGTTCGTCTTCGCCGTGGGCGCGGACCTGACGGCCGTCGAGGGCGCGTCGAAGCGCGAGCAGGCCGTGACGATCGGGCAGCTCGGGCACGACGTGTTCCGCAAGTTCACCGAGTCCTCCGTGCCGACATTCGCGTTCGTCAACGGCGCGGTGATGGGCGGCGGCCTGGAGCTGGCGCTGTCGTGCCACTACCGGACCCTGGCGTCCAACGCGGCGGCCATCGCGCTGCCCGAGGTGTTCCTCGGCCTGTTCCCGGGCTGGGGCGGCACGCAGCTGCTGCCGAACCTGATCGGCGCGAACGACGCGGTCACCGTGATCTTCGAGAACGCGCTGAACCAGAACAAGATGCTCAACCCGAAGCAGGCGCTGGACCTGGGCATCGCCGACGTGCTGTTCGACTCGGCGGACTACCTGGAGCAGTCGCTGCTGTGGCTGGCGTCCGTGGTGCGCGGCGACGTCGTGCCCGCCCGCCGCGAGATCGACCGCGGCGCGGGCTGGGACGCGGCGGTGGCACGGGCCCGCGCGATCGTCGAGGGCAAGACCAAGGGTGCCGCGCCGGGTGCGCTGAAGGCCCTCGAACTGCTGGAGCTGGCCCGCGCCAACGACCTCGACGCCGGGTACGCGGCCGAGACCGAGGCGCTGGCGGACGTCGTGATGAGCGACGAGCTGCGGGCCGGGCTGTACTCGTTCAACCTGGTGCAGAAGCGGGCCAAGCGGCCGGCGGGCGCGCCGGACAAGTCGTTGGCGCGCAAGGTCACCAAGGTCGGCATCGTCGGCGCGGGCCTGATGGCGTCGCAGATGGCGCTGCTGTTCGCGCGGCGGCTGGAGGTGCCGGTGGTGCTCACCGACATCGACCAGGCACGGGTGGACAAGGGCGTCGGGTACGTGCACGCCGAGGTCGACAAGCTGCTCGGCAAGGGCCGTGTGTCGGCGGACAAGGCGAACCGGCTCAAGGCGCTGGTGAGCGGTTCGCTGGACAAGGCGGCGTTCTCGGACGCGGACTTCGTCATCGAGGCCGTGTTCGAGGATCTGGGCGTGAAGCAGAAGGTGTTCGCCGAGGTCGAGGAGTTCGTCTCGGCGGAGGCCGTGCTGGCGACGAACACGTCGTCGCTGTCGATCACCGAGATGGCGTCGGGCCTCAAGCACCCCGAGCGGGTCGTGGGCTTCCACTTCTTCAACCCGGTCGCGATCATGCCGCTGCTGGAGATCGTGCGCGCCGGGCAGACCGACGACGCGACGCTGGCGACCGCGTTCGCGGTGGGCAAGCAGTTGAAGAAGTCGTCCGTGCTGGTGAAGGACGCGCCCGCGTTCGTGGTGAACCGGCTGCTGACCCGCTTCATGGGCGAGGTCGTGAAGTCGATCGACGAGGGCACCCCGTTCGAGGTGGCGGACAAGGCCACCGAACCGCTGGGCCTGCCGATGTCGCCGCTGATCCTGCTGCAGCTCGTCGGCCCGGCCGTCGCGCTGCACGTGGCGGAGACCATGCACGCCGCCTTCCCCGACCGGTTCGGCGTGTCGGAGAACATGAAGAAGTTCGTGGCCGCCGGCAAGACCGCCGTGTACCAGTGGGACTCGTCGGGCAAGCAGAGCGTCGACCCCGAGGTGCAGGCGCTGTGGTCGTTCGGCGACCAGCCGCTGACCGGTGACGAGGTCTTCGCGCGTGCGCTGGAGGCGCTCGCCGAGGAGATCCGGATCATGCTCGACGAGGGCGTGGTCGCGGAGGCCCAGGACATCGACCTGTGCATGATCCTGGGCGCCGGCTGGCCGTTCTGGCTGGGCGGCATCACCCCCTACCTGGACCGTTCGGGCATCTCGGAGAAGGTGACGGGCAAGCGCTTCCTGGCACCCGGCATCGCCTCCGTGCCTGCCTAGACCCCCAGACCCTGCGCCCCGGCTGTCGTGCGACGGCCGGGGCGCAGTGCTTTCCTGGATGCGATGCCTGACGCCCGCGACCGTCCGACCCGTCTGGCCGACGTGCTCCTCCGCGACGGCGATGACTGCACGTGGTGCCGCCGCCCGTTCACCGGTCAGGTCACCCCGACGACCGACCACCTGGTGCCCAAGCTCAAGGGCGGCCCGTCGTGGCAGGAGAACGAAGTAGCCTCCTGCCGCCGTTGCAACCGCGAACGCGGCCACACTTCCCCGGCCGACTGGCTGGCCGAGTGCGACCGCCGCGGCTGGCAGCCGGACCGGGCGCGCGTGACCGACCTTCTCGAATCCCTGTCCCGGGCCATCGCGGACCGGGGCGGCCAACGCCGTGCCCGCCCCTACCTGGCCGCCCAGCTCCGCCGCTTGACGAACACGACCGGCGGATGTCCTAGCGGTCCCTTCGAGTCCGGCTGAACCACCCGGCAAGGCACCCGCGCCCCATTCGTGGTGAGGAATGTTCAGGTCCAGAGGCCGTGTGCGACGCCACTGACGCGGGTGGCACGATCGGGCGGGTGTTGAACGATGTCCAACCCACGCTGGCCGACCTCCGCGCGATGCTGGCTGATCAAGGAGCCCCCGAAGAGGCGTTGCGGCTGGTCGACGCCGCCCGGCACGTGCCCGACGCGTTGGAGCGCCTGACCGCGGCAGGCTTCGTCCAGCCGGTGGCCGAGCTCGCGATGGCGTTCCTCGACGGCTTCTCACCGCTGCTGGAGCCGGGTTGCGGACCACTGGACGCCGAATTGGCCGCTTCCGAGTTTTTGGGCGCGATGGCCGAGACCACCGACCCTCAGGACTTCCCGGACATGGTGGCCGCCCTGATCGCCGATGCCGAGGCCACGGGCAGGCCGGAAGCCCTCGCGCTGGCCAGGTCGTTCGCGGTGCTCGCGCCGCCGGAGGTGCGGCCGATCGCGGCCCAGGCCGCCGACCGCCTCGTCGCGAGCGGGTTGCACGACCCGAAGTGGGCGAGGACGGTGGGCAAGCCGACCGTCGGCGCTTGCTTCGGCTACGCGGACCCGCGCGGCGCACAAGAGGGATTGGCGCTGACCTTCTCGTACGGACGCAAGTCGCACGTCCTCGTCCTGTTGATCGACCACGACCTCGGCGGCCTCAAGGACTGCTTCGTCAGCGACCAGCCGAAGGAGATCCGGGCCGGGTACGTCCACGCGGCCGAGGAGCTGGGCTTCCCGTTCCGGGAGTACACGCCCGAACAGGCGCGCAGGATCGTGGCGGACGTGCTGGAACGCGAGCCGTGCCCGGTCGAGCCGGACCAGGTGGAGGACGTGACGACGAACCTGGCGCTGCTGGAGCAGCGGCTGGAACTGCTCCCGGAGGCCCCGAGGACCGCCCTCGACACCAGCGTGCACCGGCTGAAGGTCACCCTGCGCGGGTCGAAACCGCCGATCTGGCGCCGGGTGGAGGTGCCGTCCTCCACGTCGCTGGTGCGACTGCACCAGGCCATCCAGGACTTGTTCGCCTGGGAGGACTACCACCTGTGGGTCTTCGACACGCCGCTGGGCGAGTACGGGATGCCCGACCCGGAACTGGGCCACGGTGACGCCGCCACCGTGACGCTGGCCGATGTCGCGTCGCGTCCGAAGGACCGCATCGGCTACCTGTACGACTTCGGGGACGCCTGGGACCACGACATCCTGGTGGAGGACGTCGTCCAAGCCGAACCGGGTGTTGCCTACCCCCGCTGCCTCACCGGTCGCCGTGCCGCGCCGCCAGAGGACAGCGGCGGCATCTGGGGCTACGCGGACCTGTGCGACGTGCTGGCCGACCCCGAGCACCCCGAGCACGCCGAACGGCTGGAGTGGCTGGAACTGGACTCCGCCGCCGACTTCGACCCGGCAGCCTTCGACGCCGACGAGGTGAACGAGTACCTCTCACGCGTGGCCAAGGTGCCGATCAAGCCGTGACGTTCGCTCGGTCGTGCCGGTCCGGCGGGTAACGCGTACCCCCCGGATCGCACGATCGGGGATGGAGGGGCGTCGAGTCGAAAGTGCGGGGCGGACGAGCAGTAGAGCGGGCGACGGGATCACGCAGTCCGCGTTCACGCACGAGCGGGCGGCACTGCGGCAGGTGCGCGAGCTGCTGCCCGACCGGCACTCGTACGAGGCGTGGTCGGACTGCACGTCCACCTCTCCGCACGGGCACATCCGCGAGGTGGACCTGCCGGTCGCCACGCCGAGCGGCCTGCACCGGGTCGAAGTCGAGAGTCTGAGGTGCCGGGTGGAGAACCGGCACGGGACGTGGGTGCGAGCCCGGCGAACATGAGCCACTGGCAGCGGGGTACGGGCACGTCACCGACAACGTCAGGGTGACCGAGTGCGTGGGCGTCGCCTGCCCTGACACCTCGCCACCCCGCGACCGCAGCCACCGGTCCTCCCGACTCCGCCGCCTGCGCGGAAGGGTGAAACCCAGGAGCAGTCGACTGGTCCACCTGAGCCGACGCTCACCGAGGACGTCAACTGCCTGCGAGTGGCTTCTGCCATCGGATACGGTGCGAACTCGGTTGGTTACCGACCGCAGGGGGAGACGTGGGCGGCGAATTCCGATTCGGCTTCGAAGAGGGTGGCGAGGAGGACCAGCGCGCTCGGCCGTCACCCGACGCGGAACCACAACAAGACGTCCTGATCGGACGCGATCCGGACGGTGTGGTCACCGTGGCGGTGAACGACCTGGCGGAGATCCAGTTCGTCACCATCGCCGGGCAGTGGCGCCGGTCGGTCGACCCGCGCGCCCTCGGCTCGGCGGTGACCCAGGCGGCGAACGCGGCCACCGTGCGAGCGCTGGCGAAGCAGGTCGAGCGACCGGCGGAACCCGTGCCCGCACCGCCGCCACCGCCTCCGTCGACCGAGCGCATCACGCCCGAGCAGGCGTTGCGGTTGATGGATGCGGTCACTGCCGACCTCGCCCGGCACACGCAGCGCATGACCGAGGTGGCGGATCGACCGACGACCACCGAGAGCAGGGGCGGCCACGTGCGCGGCACGGCCCACCGCGGGCAAGTCCTCGACCTGGAGGCCGATCCCGCCTGGACGCACACGGCCCGCGTGACCGAGATGCAGCAGGAGTTCCTCGAAGTGCTGCGGGCCCTCCGCGCCCAAGGCGTCCCCGCCGATCTGGCCCGAGGCCCGCAGAGCCCCGCCATCACCGAGCTCACCGCCTTGGTGAGCGATCCGACCGCGCTGCTACGCCGAGTGGGGTTGCTGCCATGACCGACGTCTCCGTCGCCCTCGAAGCCATGCGGTCCGACGCCACCGCCTGGGCGACCGCGGCCGACGATCTCGACGGCCCGCGCTCCGCGCTCGGCGGGCTGGCACTGACCGGCGCCGATGTGTCCATGTGGGCGGCCGACCGGGGTCTGGACCGCACCTACAACGACGCCCGGGCAACCTTGGAGGACATGCTCGCCCAGGCGACCCACGCGTTCCGCAGCCTCAGCGAGAGCCTGCACGCGGCGGCGAACACCTACGAGGCCGAAGAGGAAACCAACCGGCACGCCATGAACAGCATCCACACCGACGGCGGTGGTCGATGAACCCGCTCGTGCAGAAAGCGCACCAGCAGACCCGGAAGATCGACGAGGAGAGCCGGAGGTTCTTCGAGCAGGTCAACAGCGTCATGAGTTGGGTGCCCGCGCCGTTGGACTACCTCGTGGACCCGATCGTCCGCAACCTGGCGCTGCTCGACGGGAGGCTGCGCGAGTTCCAGGATCGGGTCAACCAGTTGTGGGACCAGCGAGGCGACTCCGACCGGCTCAAGCAGGTCGGAGAACAATGGGTGTCGCAGGTGGGCAACGCGCTGGGCGACATCGCGGGCACGATCGGGCTGGACAAGCTCCGCACGACGATCGAGTGGGAGGGCCGCGCGGCCCGCGCCTACCAGGCCACCGTGCCACCCCAGGCCGCCGGGCTGAACTCGATCAAGGACATCGCCGGGCAGATGCGCTCGTCGCTCAACAGCCTCGCGAACTCGATCGACATGTTCTGGATCGCGATGGGCCTGGCGTTCGTCGGGTTCGCGGTCGCCATCGCGGGGGCGGTGGTCGCCGCGTTCACCGTGGTGGGCATCCCGGCGGCGATCGGTGTCATCCTCACCGCGGCCGCAGCCGCGTTCGGCCTCATCGCCGCGGCGATCATGGCACTCGAATCGCACATCAACACGATCGAGGTCGAGCAGGCCGCGATCCGGCAGAAGCTCCGGGACCTCGGCTCGACGTGGACGATGCCGAACACCGCGGACATGGCCGATGCGAGCGCCACCGACGGCGACGGCTCGGACTGGCGGCCCGGCTCGTGACGCGACCAGGCCCACCGTCGCGGTACATGTGGATACCCGCCGCCCGTGTCCGCTGGATCCAGGGCAGGTGCGCAGTCCTCGCGTCGGTGGGCCTGGTCGCCTGCCTCGTCCTCGCGGCGGCGATCGTGGGGTTCGGACGGGCCCTGCCCACGGCCTACCACCCGATCAACACCATGGTGTGGGGCGCGGGGGCTGCTTCGGTGATCGGGCCGTTCCTGTCCTCGATCAGCCTCGGCATGGCCCGCTCGTACGCGTGGGGTGAGCAGTTCGACGTCTTCCGGATGTGGCAGGCCCGGCGCGCGTTGACGGGCAGCTGGGTGAGTTCGAGCCTGTTCGTCCCCCTGTCCTGGTTCCTGCTGGTGATGACCGCTCGAAGCGGCGAGAAGCCGGTCGGGCTCACCGGTGGGACATGGGCGTACCTGCTGCTGTTGGCCGCACCGGCGGCGCTGGCGGGCGTTCTCACTTACGTCGGACGAGCGCTGTTGCCTACACCCGGATAACGGCGCGGCAGCGCCCAACGATGAGCTGTCCATCTTCGAACGCGTACGGCGGGAGCCGCTTGGATGCCTGTTGACAAGACCGAACGCGAGGTCAGGACTCTCGTCAGCCAGATCGAACAAGGTGAGATCAGGCTGCCGGAGATCCAACGCGGCTACGTGTGGAAGCCGACCCAGGTGGCCAAGCTGGTCGAGTCGCTCTACCGCGGTTACCCGTCCGGGTCCCTGCTCTTCTGGCAGACCGACGAGGCGCCGCAAACCAGGGAAGCCGCGATCAGCGGTCCGGCGGGCAAGGCCGCTGTCGTGCCGCTCTACCTCCTGGACGGCCAACAGCGCGTCACGTCGCTGCACCGGGTCTTCACCGATCACCCGCAGGCGGCCATCGTCTTCAACGTCGAGAGCGAGAAGTTCCAGAACCAGAGCGCGGCCACGGCCAAGGACCCCCGGTGGATCAAGGTCTACGACGTCCTCAAGCCCGAGGCCGACCAGTGGCGGCTCGTCGGTGAACTGCACGAGCGCAATCCGGGAATTGCCCCGAACGAGATCAGCAAGCGGCTGCAGAAGCTCGCCGCCATCCCCGGCCACAAGTTCCACATGGAGGTGCTGCGCGACTTCCCCTACGACGAGGTCACGCAGATCTTCGTGCGCGTGAACAGCGGGGGCCGCTCGCTGAAGACCTCGGACCTGGCACTCGCCACCCTGTCGGCGCGGTGGCCGGGTGTGCTCCAGAAGTTGGAGGCGGAGGCCAAGCACTGGGCCGACCGCGGCTACGGCGACATCGACGTCACGTTCCTCACCCGGGCCCTCACCGGCGCGGTGCTGGGACGCGGACTGTCCGCCTGGTCGCACGCACGCCTGGTGGCGGCGACCGACGACGAACTCGACCGCGGCTGGGCCACGGTGCGGCGCGGGCTCCAGCACCTCGTGCCCTTGCTGCAGAACAACCTCGGTGTCTCGCACAGCAAGCTGCTGCCGTCGATGGTCGTCCTGCTGCCGTTGATCGTCCTGCTCGGTGAGCGGGAGGACGAACAACTGGACGGCGGCACGGCCGACGCCATCCTCTTCTGGTTCCTGGCGGCCACTATCCGCAACCGGTACAGCGGGTCGACCGACACCCGGCTCGGGCAGGACATCCCGGCGGCCCGCACGGAGGACCCGGTGCGTCGACTGCTGGACAACCTGGGCGTCACCGGCGGCGTGTCGATCGGACCGGACGACCTCGCGGGCCGGACCGTCGGCAGCCCGTACTTCTTCCTGAGCTTCCTGGTCGCCAAGGAAGCGGGGGCCAAGGACTGGTGGGGCAGCATCGGCATCTCGGCGGCGGCCGAGGGCAGCCAGGCGCTGGAGTACCACCACATCCACCCGCAGGCCACACTGAAGAACCACCCCGAGAAGTACAGCAAGGGCGAGATCAACGACCTGGCCAACCTCGCCTTCATCTCCGGCAAGGCCAACCGAAAGATCAGCCACAGGTCGCCCCGGGACTACTTCCCGACGCTGGGCGACCAGGAGCTGACCGCCCACCTCATCCCCGTGGACGAAGACCTGCGGGACGCGGACCGCTACCGCTTGTTCCTGAGCGCGCGGCGGCGCCTGCTGGCCGACGCGATGACCGGCCTGCTGGAGAGGTTCCGGCCGGCGTGGCTCTCCCCGGCGTCCGAGTCCGCCGACCCGCTGTCCGGCGCTGTCCTCGAATTCGAGTGGTTCGACAACGCGACAGGTGACGACGTCCTGCTCGCACGGGCACGCACGAACAGCGGCACGTGGTCGGGGACGATGTCCGCCGTCGACTTGGAGGACATGGTGGCCGCCGCCGAGGCCGGGGTGGACGGCGACCTGGTCATCGCCGGCGAGAGCACCCCGGTCCGGGTCCAGGACGAGTTGCTCGAAGTGCCGATCGGGCCGTTCGTGGTCACCGGCACCCTGCCGGAGTGGCGCAAGGTGCTCGACCGGGAGCGCGGCGACAGCCGTCCGATCGCGGCTCTCGCGCAGCCGGAGGTCGAGCGGTGGGAGGGCGAACACCTGATCTTTCCGGTAATCAGCGTCGACTGACACAACCGGGTGTTCGGGCGGCGCTCAACCGGTGCTGAGACGACGGTTCCTCGCATAAACGATTACTTCATAAGGGTGAACACGCCGGGAGAATTAATCATCGCCGGGTCTCCGTGGCCGCCGGCCGGGATACTTCACTCGCTCGTGGGTTGAGTCGTCCGGTTCCACCACTCGGCAGCTTTGCCATGTGGGAGCCTGGACACGCACAGCGACGTCTCACGTGCGCACAGTGGTCAAGGCAGGAGGAGGGGAGACTCATGCCGTTCATGGCGAGTGGTGGCGGAGTCGGTGCTCCGGCGCCGGCGGGGCCGGTCACCATGCAGGTCGAGCCGGGCCAGATCCTGGCTCTCAAGGCCCGCTACGAGGCCGTCCGCGACACCATCCGGGACTTCGTGGACCTGGAGGGGTACAACCTCATCGGAAATCCGCTGGCCGAGGACGACGTGTCCAAGGACGCTGCCTCGGTCTTCCGCGAGAACGCGGACACTGCTATCGAAGTAGCCAGGCATTTTATCAGTGAACTGAATCGGAGCATCGAACAACTCGACCAGGCCGCACGCACCTACGGTTTGGCGGAAGACACGAACAAGACCAATATCCAGCAGACCGGGGGCATCTGAAGCAATGCGCACAACCCTGCTGGCGGTGGCCTGCGTACTTCTCGTGACCGGCGCGTGCAGCACCGGAGGCACCGCGACCCCGCAGACGACGACCACGGTCAGTCCGCCGGTCACCACGACGGCGGCAGCCGTCACACGTCCCAAGCCTGTCACGTTGGACGACAAAGAGCCGTGCAGTCTGCTCACGCCAGAGCAGCTTGGAGCCTTGAAGATCGACCGCGTCGGCCGCCCTTTGGAAGTCAGCGCGCTCAAGGCCACCGGATGCACTTGGACCGTGACAGGCGCGTCCAACATATTGGTCCCAGTGCTCCACGAGGGAATTGAAACGTGGACCGACGGCAAGCGCACCGGACAACCTCGGGAAGTCGATCCGGTAGCTGGCTTCCCTGCCATTACGGTTCCGATCCCGAACAGCCCCGACCGCTGTGACCTGATGATCGACACTGCGGACGACCAGTACCTCGCGGTGGCCTTTTCGGTCGACCTCGGTTTTCAAGATCGCTTTCCTGAGCCGTGTGACGGGGCGCGGCAACTCGCGGAAGCGGCCATGCAGAACTTGCTGAAGTGAGGGGGAGCACTCGATGGGCGGGATTGGCAACCACAACTTCGACGCGCAGTCGCACAAGCAGCTCTACGAGAAGATCCACGGCGGGCCGGGTCACTCCGCCGCCCAGACCGTGGACGACGCTTGGAACAGCTTCCGCGCGGTGATGGGCAACGCCAAGAGCGAGCTGGAGTCGGCGATCCGGGACGCGGGGGCGATCTGGGTCGGTGCGGCGGGCGAGCGGTTCACCGGCAGCGCGGCTCCGCTGGTGCAGTGGGCCGAGGACGCCCGCGTCGCCGGTGTCGAGACGCACAACGCATTCTCCGCCCAGACCTCCTTCTACAGCGGTGCCAAGACACGAATGCCGGAGCCGGTCGAGGTCACCTCCACGGCGAACGACGACTTCCTCGGCATCCCCGCCGGTTTCACGCACCTGGTCGGCGGCCAGACCGACCAGGACGTCCAGGAACAGCAGGCGAACGAAGCCAAGCGCGAGGCGGTCCGCGTGATGAACGGCTACCGCGACGGTGCTTCCTCGGTGGTGGGCCTCCTGGGCACGTTCACGCCGCCACCCCAGGTGACGACGCAGGTCGTCGAGCCGACGTTCGAGCAGTCCGAGGCGCAGAGCCGGTACTCCCAGCAGTTCTCGGACGGTCGGTGGAGCACGCCCACTTCCACCGACCCGAGCCGGACCACCACCACTCAGCCGCAGCAACCGGTGAGCACTCCCCCGTCCGTCGCACCAATCGGCGGCGACACCAACACCTCGGCGGTCGGGACCACACCGGACGTCACGCCGCGCCCCGGACCCACGCCGATCACTCCCCCGCCCTACACGCCGGGACCGCCGCAACCGCCTGTGGCGGTACCCCCGCCAGGCATGATCAGGCCGAACCCTGCCCTGGGCTTCTACGACCGGCGGAACCCGTCCGGTGGCACCCCTCCCGGCAAGGGCACCGGTCCGGGCATTCCCAAGGGATTCGGCGGTAACCCGCCGGGTGGCACGCCGAGGCTCGGCGGCAGCCTGCCCGGCGTTCCGGGCCAGCCCGGTCATGGCGGACAGCCCTTCGGCCCCGGCCGGGCCTCCGGCATCGCCGGGGACCAGCACACCAACCGAGCAGGCGCCAGCAGCGGTGCGGCGGGCGCGCGGGGCGCGGCGGGCAGCCCGATGGTGGGTGGTATGGCCGGCGGGCCACAGGGCGGTCGGGGTGAGGACGACATCGAGCACAAGGCCGCGCCCTACCTGGAAGAGCTGGACGACGTGTGGGGCGAGGACTCCATGCCCCGGGTCGCGCCACCGGTGATCGGGGACGACGGCCCGTGAGGTTCACCCTGTCCCGGCTTGAGTTCGAGCTGTGCTGGGATCACTTGAAGCTGGGCGAGTACCCCACGATCCTGTCGATCCCCTCCCACGGCGCGACTCTGGACGAGCGCCGCGCGTTGTTCAACGACGCGTGGCGCTCGCTGGAGGCAAACGGGCTGGCCGACCGCGGCGAGTTGGACTCCCGCTTGGCCGCTTCGTTGGAGTTGCTGGCACGCCCGGAACGCGAGGTGGACGCCCGGCTGCGACTGGACTCCGGCCCACGGGTCCGTGCGGTCGCGGCGGCCCGGCGCGGGCACGCGGTGTCGGCCGTCCTGACCGCGGACGTACTGGCGCTGAGCCGGATCGACGAGAACTCGCTCGCCGCGTCGATGGTGTCACTCCTGCCCCCGCACCCGACGCCCCGGTCACGGTCCATCAGCCTCCTCGCGGCTGACCTGGAACGTGCGGCGGCGGCCGCCGGTGAATCCGCCACGCGCTTGGAGACCGCGCTGCGGGACACGGGCCTGCCCCGGCCCGACGCGCAGAAGATCGGCTCGGTGCTCGGCAACGTGCAGCGGATGGGCCAGTTCGGCGCGGCGGTCCGCCCGACCCCGCACGGCCGGCCGGGGCCGAGGAAGCGCGGACCGTACGCGGTGTCCTTCTACGACACGCCGGAAGGGCGGTGGCAGTTCACCCGCCGACCGTCCGCCGACGGGCGGGAGTGGTCGACACTGAGCCCGGCCGACCCCCAGCGGCTCGTACACGCCGTGTCAGAGTTGCTGCACCTGACCGGCTGATCGGACTCGACGGACTCCTGATCGACCTGGTGGTCAGGAGTTCCGCCACCGTCATGTCCTCGGGGCATCAGGGCAAGCCGGAGATCGCTGCGCGACGCGCACTCCGGTGACTCGCAAACACCACCCGGCAGCACCAGGCTGAACACCCATCACCCTGCGCCTCAGAAACCCCTAGCAGTGGAGACGCCTGGAAAAGCACCCAGCACGCCCCCTGGGTCGCTCACTCACCCTTACCCGGGAGGATGACGCAACACTACCCAAGGACATATGGTCAACACCGACACGATCCATGGCCAATGACGCTTGCACTGCTCGCGCCCTGCTACGGCAACCGTGAGACGCGTGCGCGCTTCCACCACACGATCGAAGGATCGGTCGACTTCACCGAGAGCAGGCACCGGAGTCTTCTGCGACCGGCCGACTTCGACCGGCTCATGTCACTCCACCCATCCGGCAAGGCCCACTTCTGGGGGCCCATCTCGCGTCATGACAAGTCAATGGAGCGCCTTCGCGATGGCGCCGTTGTGATCTCCGCCGGAAACAAGAAGATCAAAGCCACCGGCGAGATCGGACATCTGTTCCGCAACAAGGAACTCGCCGACCTGATGTGGCGACAGCACGCCAACAGCGACAGCTTCGTTAACGTCTACAGCGTGCTGAACGTGCAGATCACCCAATATCCGATCACCGACCTGTGGAGCATCGATGGCTTCACAGAAGGTGACTACGTCTGTGGCCAGCGCGTGGTCGACCCTGAGAATGCCGACCGTCTCATACGCGCCTTCCGACTCAACCCCAGCACGGTGGAAGCGGAACTCGACGCGAAGTTGATCGCGACTGCCGAACTGGTCGGCGCTCCTTCCCGCGTCGTCCCCGTCGAGCGGGCCCACGTGGACGTCGTTTGGCAAGAAATCGCCGCGCGCAAGTACGCACAGTAACGGGTGGAAGCCCAACTGGTAGCCCAGTTCCGCAGATCTCAGCCGCACATCGCCATGACGAGTTTCGTGACGGCAAGCGGCAAGCGGGCTGATCTCTACTACACGACCGACTCCGATGTCGTTGTGGTGGAAGCGAAAAGCCTGACCACACACGGCAAGGTTCGTGAAGCGGTAGCCCAACTGCTCGACTACGCGGCGAGCACCCCTGAGCCAGCCACCCGATTGATGGCTCTTTTCCCGGAGCGCCCGACACGGACGGCATCCAGTTGATGCACCGATTGGGCATCGACTGTGCATACCGCTCCGCCGACAACGTTTTCACCGCAGAAGAAGCACCGCACGAGCGCCGTCGGTACATGCAGCCGACCTGGCAAGGCCGCTGAGCGACGACCCAGGGGGTTCAAACGCCGAGCCGCGACCTGAGGCTCCGTCGAACCGAGGTAGTGCGGTCACCGGACAGCGGACTGGCCACGTCGCTACAGTCAGGAGCCGATTGAGTACGAATCGCAATAGGCCGACGTTAGCGAGACATTCAGGTTCGGCTTCGAAGAGGGGGACGAAGAGGACCACCAGCCGGGTGGGAGGCAGGTTTCCGGCGGCGTCGTGACCGTGACGGTCGACGACTCCGCCGACGTGCTGTCCGTGACGCTGCCGGCGCAGTGGAAGCAGGCCGTCGATTCGAGTACGACTGGGCGGGTGTGGTCTTCGGGCCCGACTTCGTCCGGCAGGACGGCCGGTGGGTGGCGCGTCCCGAGCACTCGCGTGACCCGGCGGTGAAGAAGGCCGAGGGCACGAACTTCCACGAGTTGATCAGGAACACGTACCGGGTGCTGCTCACCCGCGGGATGCGCGGGGTGTGCGTCTGCTCGACGGATCCGGAGACCCAGGAGTACCTGGAGAAGATGTCGCGCTGACGCGGCGCGGTCGTACCTCTCGGTGGCCGAGGTATTAGTGCGTGAGAGTGCACTGGTCGCGCAGGTGGGTGAGGGGGGCTCACGGCGGTTGGGGACGCACGATCTTGAGTGTCATGACGTCGCAACGACGGAGAGCCCGCGCTCGCCGCCCGAGGCCCGATCCCGTCCGGGTGGAGGAGTTGGTCGCTTACCTGCGCGCCGATCGGGCTTGGCGGGACGAGGTGGCGAAGCGGCTCGTGGCGCGGTTGGACCAGAGGCTCGTGCGGTCGGCGCGGACGTACGGGTGTCGGCCCATCGCGCACGTGGCGGAGGAGTTGGACAGCCAGGCGTGCGTCGACCTCGGGCCCGGTGTGCCGTACCAGTTGGCCAAGGCGGTGTACGGGCAGGTGCGGCTGCGGGGTGCGGCGCGGTTGCGGCAGACGGCGCGCAGCCTGCGCGTGCTCGGCGTGTACCTGTGCGGCAACGACTTGGCCGGCTGCCCGTGCACGGAGGCGTTGGCCCGCGATCCGCAGCAGGCCAGGGTGGACCGCGTGGTCAGCGGGGCACTGGACGGGGCCGGCTTCTAGATCGGCACGTTTGGGTGGTCACCGACATGGGCAACATCGTCACCGTGGGTGAAATACGGATCGGGACGTCCGGCTGGCACTATCCCGAGTGGCGTGGTGAGTTCTACCCGCGCGGGTTGCAGCAGCGGTTGGAGTTGCAGTTCCTGTCACGGCGGTTCGACACGGTCGAGATCAACGGCTCGTTCTACGGGCTGCGCAAGCCGACCGACTACAAGTCGTGGTTCGAGCGCACACCCGAGGACTTCGTGTTCGCGGTGAAGGGACATCGCGAGATCACCCATATGAAGCGGTTGCGTGACGTCGGCAGGGACGTGGCGGAGTTCTTCGACTCCGGCGTGCTCGACCTCGGGCTGAAGCTCGGGCCCGTCCTGTGGCAGCTGCCGCCGACGCTGCCGTGGCGCCCCGAGCGGGTCGCCGCGTTCCTGGAGCTGTTACCCGGCCCGCCGGTCCGGCACGCGCTCGAGGTCCGGCACCCGAGCTGGGACACGCCCGAACTGGCGGAGCTGTTGGCACGGCACAACGTCGCGCTCGTCGTCGCCGAGTCGGCGGGCCGCTTCCCGGAACCGCGCGAGCTGACCGCGGACTTCGCCTACGTCCGGCTGCACGGCGACCAGGAGCTGTACGTCAGCGGGTACTCCGACGCGGCCCTGGACCGCTGGGCCGGCCGGGTGCGGGAGTGGTCGGCCGAGCGGGACGTGTACGTCTACTTCGACAACACGATGCGCGGGGCCGCGCCGTTCGACGCCCTCGCCCTCGCCGACCGGCTGGACTGAGCGGGTACCGGGCTCACCCGAGCCGCGGCACGCGGTCCAGCACGACGCCGAAGTGCTTGGCGTAGGCATCGAGCAGCTCGTCGTCATCCAGCTCCTCGACCACCTTGTCGTCCCCGGTGGTGGTGATCAGCTTGTTCCCGGCGATGGTGATCCGGCCGGTCGGTGTGGGCAGCGAGCACGTCGCACCGCGCCGGAACGGCGACCCCGGCCACGTCTGCTGGTACCAGCACGTGGCGCGGAACTCGTCCAGCGCACGGGGTCGCAGCTCGACGCGGTACTGCGGCTCGCCGTTGAAGAGCACGTCGACGTCCCCTTCGGGCGTGTCGACCATCCGGAACACACCGGCCGGGTCGTGCTGGTCCTCCCGGCTGACGAGGACCAGCGGCCGCAGGCTGAACCGCCCGAAGCCGACGTCGACCAACACCTCGCCCACGCGCAACGCCAGGTGGTCGAACGGCGGCCCGTACGCGCCGTCGTTGAACACCTTGGCGGACAGCATCCGCACGTCGTGCCCCAGCGCCTTCAGCAGCGCCGCGAACGCGCCGTTGAGCTCGTAGCAGAACCCGCCGCGCCCCCGGTTGACGATCTTGTCCACGAGCCGGTCCTCGTCGAGCACGATCTCCTCGCCGAGGTGGATGCTGAGGTTCTCGAACGGCACCGAGGCGACGTGCAGCTCGTGCAGCTCCACCAGGGTGCTCTCGCGCGTCGCCCCGATGCGGGCCAGGTAGGCGTCGAGTGTGCGGTCGTCCATGCCCACCACGGTGCACCTTCGAGTGCGGTGGAGGTCAAGCGGGTCCGGCCCACCGCGCGTCGACCAAGCCGTCATCACGCACGAAGAACACCGCAAGGCGCATCGTCGCCACGGTCGTCTCGATCGTGCTGATCAGCGCGCGGTAGGTCGGCACGTCCGGGAACGCGAACGCCACCTCGTCGTCGGGGTGCTCCTGCCTGAGCTGGAGCACCTTCACCACCGCACCCCCGAACCACTGCCGCGCCTGCGTGGCCGGTCGAGTGGGTTTGATCTCGTCCGCCCGCCGAGGGTCGGCGTAGGACGTCGACGGGTAGCCCTTCACCTCGACGTGCAGCAGTACGCCGTCACGTTCGGCGCGGATGTCGGTCCCGCGCTCACGCGAGTCCGTGTCGGCGACCCGCACGATGCGCCACCGTTGCGCCACCAACCACGCCACGACCCGGTCCTGGACCGTCCTCTCCCGGCGATCGACTTCCGTGGACGTGCCCGTGTGCTGTTCGGCGGGCACGGGCCGGTCAGGCTCGAGCAAGCGGTTGCGGATCGGCCGTGCAAGGTCGTCCCGCTCGATGCGCCCCTCCCGGGCCAGATGACGGCAGTAGAGGTTCGCCTGCGCGTGATTGACGTGCAGCGCTGCCGCGATCTCGCCATCGGACAGCCCTTCCGGGTGCTCGGCGAGCACCCGGAGGACGCGGTCGGCGAACCTCATGTGGACATGGTCCCACCGGTGCACGGGGTACGTCGGCGATCATCCGGGTACCACTGGGAGGTGACGGGTGATGTGCGGATCGGGACGTCGGGGTGGGTGTACCCGACGTGGCGCGGGGCGTTCTACCCGAAGGGCCTGGTGCAGCGGCGGGAGCTGGAGCACATCTCCGGGCTGCTCACCTCGGTGGAGCTGAACGGCTCGTTCTACTCCCTGCAACGCCCGTCCAGCTACCGGACGTGGGCCGAGCAGACGCCGGAGGACTTCCTGTTCGCGGTCAAGGGCGGCCGGTTCATCACGCACCTCAAGCAGTTGCGGGACGTCGAGATCCCGTTGGCCAACTTCTTCGCCTCCGGCGTGCTCGCCCTCGGCCCCAAGCTCGGGCCGGTGCTGTGGCAGCTGCCCCCGACGACGGCCTTCGACCCCGAGCGCCTGACCACGTTCTTCGACCTGCTCCCCCGCTCCACGACCGCCGCGGCCGAGCTCGCCGAACGGCACGACGAGCGGCTGTCGCCCGATCGCGCCTGGACCACCACCGACGCCGACCGCCCCCTGCGGCACGCGCTGGAGGTCCGGCACCCGACGTTCCTGGTCCCGGAGTTCCACGACCTGCTCCGGGCGCACGGCATCGCGCTGGTCGTCTCCCACTCCGCCGGCCGGTTCCCGTACCTCGAAGACGTCACGGCGGACTTCGCCTACGTGCGGCTGCACGGCAACCAGGCCCTCTACGTCGGCAGCTACACCGACGACGAGCTGGACGAGTGGTCGGCCAAGATCCGCGCGTGGTCCGCCGACCACGACGTGTACGTCTACTTCGACAACGACACCGACGCGGTCGCGCCGCACGACGCCCTCCGCCTCGCCGCCCGCCTCGCCGCGCCGAAACCCCGAACCGCCCACACAATCAGGTGAACGGCGGCCGCCACGACCCCGCACCGCCGCCGACCGCAGCACCCTGGGGCGGTGGAGGTGATCCGAGTGACGACCAGCGGCCTCGTGACCGCGCTGGCCCTCACCGCCGGCGCCCTGGCGTCGAGCGGCACGGCGGTGGCGCACCAACCCGACCCGTCCTGCGACCGCGGCGAGTTCTGCGTGTGGTCGGGGACCAAGTACACCGGTGACTCCCATCGGCTGGACCTGGAGTCCGCGAACCCGCGCGAGTGCATCCCGCTGCCGAACGGCTTCGTGGCCCGGTCCTTCGTGAACAACCTGACCAGGGACACGTCGGTGTACCAGCGGGAGACCTGCTCGACCGAGTCGGAGTTCACCACCTACCCGGGCAAGGGCACGTACGTCCCGGACGCCCCGTTCGTGGTTCGCGCGATCCAGGTCTGGGAGCCCTAGCGGCGCGCCTCACCGGCCACTACGCGGAGAGCCTGGTTGACTACGCTCCGCGAGAACCTGGGGCCCGTTGCGAGGAGTACAACCGTGAGCTACCCGCCACCACCGCTGCCGCCCCGGTACGTGTGGGTGCCGGCGCCGCACGCGCACCGGATCCGCACGAGCTGCGGGCGGGTCGCCGTGCTGCTGCTCACCGCCTGCCCGGTGCTGGTCCCGCTGCTCGTCCTGTTCGGCGGCCACCTGCCGCCCGTGTACCCGGCGCTCGGCTTCTTCAGCTGGGCGCTGACCGGCACGAGCGTGGTCATGGCGGTCCTGACCGGCGCCTTCCTCCTCGCCGCCCGGCGCCACGTGTCCGCCGAGCACCTCGACCTCCACGAGGTCGGCAAGCTGCGCTCGGGGATCGTCGTGGCGTGGGCGGCCTCGCTGCTGCTGACCGTGTTGGCCTTCAGCGGCCTCTCGCTCGGGGCGTCGTTGGCGCCGCTCGGCTCGAACGCCCGCACCATCTCCTGGCCCGGCGTGTGGACGCTCATGCTGCTGATGGCCACCCCGTTCGTGCTGACCAGCATCGCCCTGGTCACGGGCCGACGGCTGCTCGCCCTGCCGGACCGCCCGCGATCCTGACGAGCGGTCCTGACGAGCGGTCCCGACGAGCGGTCCTAACGAGCCGGGACGCCGATCGCCAGCACCGCCGTGTCGTCCTCGACGCCGTCGCCCAGGCGTTCCAGCAGGCCGACGAACGCCTCCACGACGCCCGCGGCGGAGGTCGGGGGCAGGGTGGCGGCGAAGTCCAGCAGGTCCTCCTCGCTGTACCGGGTGTCGCCGCCGGTCCGGGCCTCGATCAGGCCGTCGGTGTAGAGCGCGAACGTGTCGCCGGGACCGAGGTGGACGGTCGTCGTGGTCACGCGGGCGTCCGGCAGGATCCCGATCAGCTGGCCGCCGGGGATCGTCACGTACGACGTGTCGCCGTCCGCGCGCAGCAGCAGGCCGGGCGGGTGGCCGCCGGCGGCCAGGGCGAGCGTGCAGTGGCCCGGTTCGACGGTCAGCACCCCGAACACGACCGTGCAGAACCCCGTGTCCGGCTCCTGGTTGAGCACGGTGTTGAGGTTGGTCAGCACGGCGACCGGGTCGGGGTCGTACACGGCCGCCGAACGCAGCGTGTACCGGGTCAGGGACGTCACGGCCGCCGCACCCGGGCCCTTGCCGCACACGTCGCCGAGGAACAACCCCCACCGGCCGTCCGCGAGCGGGAACAGGTCGTAGAAGTCGCCGCCCACCTCGAACGGCGAGGCGTGGTGGTAGTGCGTCGCGGTCTCCAGGCCCGGCACGGCGGGCAGCACGGGCGGCAGCAGGGTGCGCTGCAACGTGGTGGCGAGCCGCCGGATCTCGTCGCGCTCCCGTTCCGCCTCCCGCCGGGAGCGCAACAGCTCCTGCTCGTAGGCACGGCGGTCGTGCGCGTCGAACACGGTGGTGCGGATCAGCAGCGGCTCGCCGTCACCGTTGGTCTTCACCGCGGAGTTCACCAGCACCGGCAGGCGCCGGCCGTCGACCGCGACCATCTCCAGCGCCACCCCGCCAATCTCGCCCTGCATCCGCAGCAACGGCGCGAAGTGCGTCTCGTGGTACAGCTTGCCGCCGACGCTGAGCAGGTCCGCGAACCGCAGCCGGCCCACCACCTGCTCGCGCTCGTACCCCAGCCACCGCAGCAGCGTCGCGTTCACCTTGGCGATCCGCCCGTCCAGCGTGGTGGACAGGTAGCCGCACGGCGCGTTCTCGTAGAGGTCCTCGGCGCTGTCCTCGAGCAACGACGAGAACTCCTCGCGGTGAACCTTCACGGTGCGCCCGTCACGAACCGGGCAATCGCGGCGGCGGTCTGGTCCGGCGCGCTGAGCTGCGGGCAGTGGCCCGTGGCGTCGAGCGTGACGCGCGTGCTGCCGGGGATGCGGGCGTGGACGTACGCGCCGACCTCGGGCGGCGCGATCGCGTCGTGCCGGCACTCCAGCACCAGCGCCGGCACGGACACCTTCTCCAGGTCCGCCCGGTTGTCGGACAGGAACGTCGTGCGAGCGAACACGCGCGCCACCTCGGGGTCCGTGCGGCAGAAGCTGTTGGTCAGCTCCGCGCCCAGCTCCGGCCGGTCGGGGTTGCCCATGATCACCGGCGCCATCTGCGCCGACCAGCCCAGGTAGTTGCTCTCCAGCGAGTCCAGCAGCTCGTCGATGTCGGCGGCGCTGAACCCACCCCGGTAGTCGCCGTCGTCGAGGTAGCGCGGCGACGGCGTGACCAGCACCAATTTGGCGAACACGGCCGGACGCGCGGCGACGGCCAGCACCCCGACCATGGCCGAGACGGAGTGGCCCACGAACACCACGTCGCGCAGGTCCAGCTCGTCGCAGATCTCCAGCACGTCCCGCGTGTACCCGTCGAGCGTCGAATAACGCTGCTCGGTCCACGCGGACAGGTCGGACCGGCCCGCGCCCACGTAGTCGAACAGCACGACCCGGCACGTCGGCTCGAGCACCGGCACGACCAGCCGCCACATCGCCTGGTCGCACCCGAAGCCGTGCGCGAGCATCACGACCGGCCCGTCGGGGTTCCCGGTCACGACCACGTTGTTCCTGGTCCGCACATCCACGTCCACCATCGTGTCACTTCTGCCCGGCCTCGTCGGATGAGCGGGATTGTCGGTGGTCACGGCTACCGTGCCGGGCATGAGGATGTCGAACGCCACCGAGCTGACCGCCGAGCACCACGCGCAGCTGGCCGAGCTGGGCCTGCGCGTCGACCACCTGGACGAGGCGATCTGGGCCGGGGTGGACGCGCGGGCCTCCGCGCCGCCGCTCGGGCCGACCAACGGGGCCGGGCTGCTGGACTGGATCCACCGGGTCGGCAGGCTCCGCGAGGTCCTCGTCGCCGAGGGCTGGACCCGGGTCGACAAGTGGAACGCGGGCCTCGTCCAGCACCCCACCAGACCCGTCGTGCTGGGCACGTTGCAGGGCAACCGCCACACCGGCACGCCTGGCGCTCCGCTGCGCAGCGACTACGCCAAGGGCCCGGCCATCGCGGCGATGATGCGAGGCAACGACCGCGACCAGTTCACCCTCTTCGACTCGCTGCACGCGCACGAGTGGAAGCTGTGGTTCCTGGTCACCTACCCGCGACAAGAAGGCGAACGGCTGGTCGTGCTGCGTGAGGTCGCGCAGCCGGAGCCCACACCGCAGGGCCAGGTGGTGGACCGGTGGGCGCACCGGATCACGCTGCCGCCGCTGGTGTTCGGACCTCTGCCGGCCCCGCGCGAGCACGGCCCGGAGGACGTCGACGTCACCGTCACGCCACGCCGGTAGGCGGGTGCGAGAATGGCGCGATCATGCTCACGCCTTCCCGCCTCGTCCTCGCCCGGACCCGTCGCGGCCTCACCGCGGTGGAGCTGGCGCGCAAGGCGGGCACGAGCCCGGCGAGCATCGGCGACTACGAGCACGGCCGCCGCCGACCGGGTCCGGCCACCACCGCCAGGCTCACCGAGGCCCTGGGCTTCCCGCCGGGCTTCCTCGAAGCCGACGACGTCCCCGAGGTCGAGGTGGCGTTCACCCGGCAGGCGGCCCGCCGGCAGCGTGACGCCGCGGTCGGGGCGGCCCGGTTGGCCATCGGTTTCGACGGCTGGCTGACCAGCGCGTTCACCTTCCCGGAGCCGGACGTGCCGACGTGGGAGCACGACGACCCGGAGACCGCGGCGGAGGTGGTGCGCGCCCGCTGGGGCATCCCGCACCGGCCCGCGCCGAACCTGGTCCACCTGCTGGAGGCGCACGGCGTCCGGGTCTTCTCGCTGCCGCCGGACTGCGCGGGCGCGGGCCCGTTCTCGTGCCGCCACGCCGGCACGCCGTACGTCTTCCTCGACCCGACCGCGTCACCCGACCAGGCCCGCTTCGACGCGGCCCGCGAGCTGGGGCGGCTGACCGGCGTGGCCGACCCGCACGCGTTCGCGACGGCGTTCCTGCTGCCGCGCGCGGGACTGCTGGCCGGTGTGCCGCGAGGTCCGCTCACCGAGCACGTGGTCGCGCACAGCGCCACGTGGCACGTCTCGCCGGCGCGGTTGGCGCACCGCTTGCGCGACCTGGGGCTGCTCAGCCGCACGCAGCACGCGACCGTGTGCGCCCAGTTGGCCCGTCGTGCCGCGGGTGAGGACGGCTTGGCCCGCCGGGAGACGTCCCAGTTGCTCACCAAGGTCTTCCGCGCCCTGCGTGCGCAGGGCACCACGCCGCACGACATCGCCCGGGAGCTCCTGCTGGACGTGGAGGAGCTGAACGGGCTGGTGTTCGGGTTGGTGCTCACCGCCGTGCCCGGCGGTGAGCCCGGCCCGCCTGGTGGCGGTGATCCCGGGCCGCCCGCCCGACCGAACCTGACCCTCGTCCGGAGGTAACCGTGGACCACCAGCCCGTCACCGCCGCTGAGCTGTTCGACGCCGTCGGGCAGGACTACGAGGAGGCGTTCGGCCGGCCACCGGCCGTGGACGAGGGCGTGCGGCTGGTGCTCGACCGCGTGCCGCCGCACGCCAAGATCCTCGACATCGGCAGCGGCACGGGCAGGCCGGTGGCGGAGGACCTCGCGGCGGCCGGGCACGACGTGCTCGGGGTCGACGTGTCGGCCGCCATGGTCGAGATCGCCCGCGGGCAGGTGCCGCGGGCCCGGTTCGTGCACGCCGACATCCGCGAGTGGGAGTCGCAGGACGCGAGTTGGGACGCGGTGTGCGCGTTCTTCCCGTTCCTGCAGATGACCCGGGACGAGGTCGTCGCCGTGCTGGCCAAGATCGCCCGTTGGTTGACGCCGGGCGGGGTGCTGGCGCTGGTCACCGTGCCGATGGACGTGGAGGACCTGGTCGTGCCGTTCCTCGGCCACACCGTGCGGCTGACCAGCTTCGCCACGCCCGACCTGATCAACCGGGTCGAACAGGCCGGCCTGACGGTGCTGGACACCCGCAGCACCGCCTTCTCCCCCGACCGGGAGGGCCAGCCCGACGAGGAGCACCTGCTCGTGCTGGCGCAGGCATAGGGGTTCAGGCCCAGGCGCGGGCGGCTTGCTTGGTGTAGTCGTCGAACAGCCGGCCGTCGTGGCCGAGCACGGTCGGCACACCGTCGGAGAGCGCGGCGTCGTGGCCGGCGCGGATCGCGGTCAACGACATGGTGAGCACGTGCGCGTAGGGCTCCGCGATGCCGGCCCGCACGAGCATCGTGGTGTAGTCGGCGGCGGGCACGTCGTTGATGCGGATCGGGCGGCCCGACACGTCGCCGATGCGTGCCAGCGCCTCGCCGAACGTCACCGCTTCCGGGCCGGAGAGCTCGTACACGACGCCCGCGTGGCCGTCCTGGGTCAGCGCCGCCACCGCCACGTCGGCGATGTCCTGCGCGTCGATGAACGGGTGTGCGCCGTCAGCGCCGGCACTGGCGCCGTCGATCGGGAGGGTGACCTCGCCGGACAGGATCTCCGGCAGGAAGTAGTCCTCGCTGAAGTTCTGCGAGAACCACGTCGGGCGCAGGATCGTCCAGTCCACATCCGACTCCCGCACCGCGCGCTCACGGCCGTCGTCGGACGCGATGCCGCGCGCCGACAGCAGGACGAACCGCCGCACACCCGCCTCGACGGCACGCGGCACGAACGCGGCCACCTCGGCGTCGTCGAGGTTCATCGCGGGCGGGACGAGGTAGACGGCGGTGGCACCGTTCAGGGCGGGAGCCCAGGTGGACTGGTCGTGCCAGTCGAAGCGGAGGTCCGTGCGGCGGGACGCGGGACGGTGGTCGACATCGAGGGCGTCGAGGGCGGAGGTGACGCGGCGACCGGTCTTGCCGGTGGCTCCGAGAACCAGGATCGTCATGCCACCAGGCAATCAAGATCGTGGTGGAAGGGACATGGCTGACCGTCGCGGATGCATGTTCGATCGTCTACGTGGCATGTGGTAGCTGTGCGGCCATGAACTCACCGTCGGAACGAAGCTTGGTACACCTGCGAGACGCGTTGCGCCGGTTCGCCGCGGCACGGGATTGGGACGAGTACCACACCCCGAAGAACCTCGTGATGGCGTTGTCCGGGGAGGTCGGTGAGCTGACCGACCTGTTCCAGTGGCTCACGCCCGAGCAGGCCGCGCACGCGATGGACGACCCCGAGCTGGCGTGGAACGTGCGGGACGAGCTGGCCGACGTCATGCACTACCTCGTGCGGTTGGCCGACAAGCTGGACGTGGACCTCATCGAGGCCGCGTTCGCCAAGATCGAGCGCAACGAGCGCCGTTTCCCGACCGGTGACCTGAAGCCGCTAGACGTAAGTCAACAACAGCAAGATCAAGGAGACGAAGACGACCACGGCTAAGACGACCGAGGCCCAGATCGGTGTCTCCGACGACGGGGGGCGGGCTCGGGAGTGCCTGCCTCTTCGTCTGTTCTGCCTGCGCACGCGCCACGGCACCGACGCCTCCCTCGCACGACCACGGCTGCTCACGCCGGCAACGCTATGGACGCATCAAGGTCGTCTATGGCGCGTCACCCGGTCGCGCCGTGGACGTCGCCCGAACAGCCGTGGCGGCCGTCGGAAAGTGACGGTTCGCGGTCGGGTGGAAACGTGCGTCGAACGCGAAAAAGCCTTCAGGGGCACCCGATATGTCGGGTGCCCCTGAAGGCGAAAATATGTTCGGCGGCGTCCTACTCTCCCACACCCTCACGAGTGCAGTACCATCGGCGCTGGAAGGCTTAACTACCGGGTTCGGAATGGGACCGGGTGTTCCCCAACCGCT
>NZ_JAJUWT010000025.1 GCF_021390395.1 Saccharothrix sp. S26 | reverse complement strand
GCCGGCGCGCCGGCGCGGTGGCCGCGCCCACGCCGCCCGCTCACGCCTTCAGCTGCGCTTCGAGCACGTCGGCGTACCGCTTGACCTCGGCGTAGACGCCGGGCCGGCCCGCACGGGCGCAACCTTCACCCCAAGAGGTGATGCCGATGAGCTTCCCGCCCGCCACGAACGGGCCGCCCGAGTCGCCCTGGCAGGTGTCCACCCCGCCGTCCGGGTAGCCCGCGCACGTCATCTCGTCCGGGTCGAACTGCGGGTACGCGTCCTCGCAGTGCGCGTCGTCCATGACCGGCACGGTCGCGGCCAGCAGGTACCGCGACGACGCGCCCTGCTCGCTGGTCCGACCCCAGCCCAGCACCAGGCCCTCGGTGCCCGGCTCGTACAGCGCCGCGTCGTCCGGGTGCGCCAGCGGCAGCGGTGTGTAGCTCACCGCCGAGCGCAACGTCAGCACGGCGACGTCCTCGCCCTGGTCGGCGCTCACGTAGTCGGGGTGGACCCAGATGTCGGTGAGCCGGGCGACCACGCCGCCGCTGCTCTGGCGGTCCTCGCGCCCCAGCACGACCCGCGTGTTGCGCGGCGTCCGCGTGGTCGCGCAGTGGGCGGCCGTGACCACCTTCGTCGGCGCGACCAGCGTGCCGCCGCAGAACTGGTTGCCGCTCGAGTCCGTCACGTAGACCACCCACGGGTGGTCGGAGATCGACACCCGGTGGCCACCCACCACGCGCTCGTCCACGTCCGCCGCGGTGGCGGTGCCCGCGAGAGCGATCAACAACGTCATCAACAACCCGGCGAGCCGCATCGGCCCCTCCTTCTGATCGAAAGCCTCAGGAGGAGGTTAGCCAGAACAGCCGAATCCGCTGGGCCGAAAAGGCTAGTCCGCCCCGGTGAACTTGCTGCGCACCTTGCCCGCCGCGCCCACCAGCACGTCACCGACCTCGTTGACCACCTTCATCAGCGGGTCCTCGGACTGGGCCGCCGACTCCTTGTACGACCGGGCCGCCGACTTGATGTCCTCCGTGAACGAGCTCGTCGGCCGGTCGTCCTCGCGGCGCGGGTACGAGCCGGTCAGGATGGCCCGGTACTCCTCGCCCGCCGCCCACTTCTGCAGCTCCGCGGCGCGGACCACGGCCATCGGGTGCGTCAGCGGCCACGTCCGGATCAGCTTGAGCACGCTGTCGCGCACGTCCTCGACCTGCTCGTACTCCTTGGCCTGCTTGAGGAACTCCGCCGTGTCCACCTGGCTGAGGTCCATGCCGCCCGCCATGGCGACGTGCACCCGCAGCGCGGCGGCCGGGTCCTGCGCGCACAGCAGGCCCGCGCGGTCGCACGACAGCTCGGTCTTGCGGTACCACTCGCGCAGCGCGGCGATGATCGCGGTGATCGCCCAGTAGCCGCCCGGCATCCAGCCCAGGCCGTGCTGCAACTGCATGAGCCGCTGCAGGATCGTCTGGTACAGCGCGTGACCGGACAGCACGTGACCCATCTCGTGCCCGATGGCGAACCGCAGGCCCTCGGTGTCCAGCAACTCGATCAGACCCGTGGTGAGCACGATGAACGGCCGGTCGATGCCCAGCGTCATGGCGTTGGGCACCGGGTCGCGCTTGACGAACAGCTCCGGCACCGGGTCGACGTCCAGCGTCGCCGCCGCCTCCAACCGCAGCCGGTCCAGCTCCGGGTACTGCTTGGGGCCGACCCGGATGCTCGACGCCAGGTAACCCAACCGCTCACCGCGTTCGGTGAACGCGCCCGCGACCGCCTGCAACACCGGGCCGATGCCCGGCACCGCGCGCAAGACCGCCAACGCCCCCCGGTCGACGGGGTGCTCGTACGCCCGCGGGCTGATGCCGGGGAACCGCACACGCGCGTTCGACCGCTCGATCTCCTCGCTGCTCATGCCTCCCACAGTGCCACGACCCACGCCCCGCCTGTCCCCGATCGGAGGAATCGGCGTGCACACTGACCACGTGGACGAAGACGTGCTCGGCACCGACTACGAGACCCGCGCGCTGCCCCTGGGGGGCGGCGTCACGACCGCGACCCTGGTCCGGCGACGCGCGCGTCCCGCCACCCGCGGCGCGGTGCTGTACGTGCACGGTTTCGCGGACTACTTCTTCCAGCGGCACGTCGCCGAGCACTTCACCGCGCGCGGCTTCGACTTCTACGCCATCGACCTGCGCGCGTACGGGCGGTCGTTGCGGCCCGGCCAGGTGGCGAACTTCGTGACCGACCTGGCCGAGCACTTCGAGGAGATCGACGCCGCGGCACGGGTGATCCGTGAGGAGGACGGCCACCGGCACCTCGTGGTGATGGGCCACTCGACCGGCGGGTTGATCACCAGCCTGTGGGCGCACGAGCGGCGTTCGGACGACGTGCTGGACGCCCTGGTGCTCAACAGCCCGTGGCTGGACCTGGCCGAGCCGTGGCTGGTGCGGACGGTCGGCACGGCGTTGATCCGGGCGGTCGGGCGGTTCACGCCGAAGCTGGTGCTCAAGCCGGGGCTGGGCCCGGTGTACGGCGAGAGCATCCACCGCGACCACCACGGCGAGTGGGACTTCGACACGGCGTGGAAGCCGGTCGAGGCGTTCCCCGTGCACGCGGGGTGGCTGCGCGCGGTCCGCCGCGGACACGCCCGCCTGCACCGGGGGCTGGACGTGCGGGTGCCCGTGCTGCTGCTGACGTCGGGCCGCAGCCACCTGCGGGCGAAGCGCTGGACACCCGAGGCGATGACCGCGGACACCGTGCTGGACGTGGAGCACATGCGGCGGTGGGGGCCGAAGATCGGCGGGCGGGTGCGGATCGTGCCGGTGGAGGGCGGGATGCACGACCTGTTCCTGTCCGCGGAGCCCGTGCGGCGGCGTGCGTTGGCCGAGGTCGACGAGTTCCTGGACGACATCTGACCTTGTCGGTGGCCCCGGCTGTCGTGCGGAGCCGTGGTGACGACGGAACCGGCGCGTTTCCGGATCGGCGAGGGGGCGGAGTTGCTCGCCGAGCGCCCGGCGGTGGTGGCCGCGTTGCGCCGGCGTTTCCCCGGCCGCCTGGCCGCGTACCTGACCAAGGAGGACGACGGCGGCCGGCTCGACGTGGTGATGTGGCGCAGCCGGGCCGAAGCCGGGGAGGCCGCGCGCGAGGTCCACTCGGTCCCACAGTGCGCCTCGTGGTTCCGCCCCATCACCGAATCGGGCGGCCCGCGCCATGTCGACGTCGCCGCCGCGTGGACCTCTGACACCACCGACAACCCATGACCGGACGACCGCCACGCTCGGCCGGCCCTTCACCCGAACGCTCCCGCAGCCGACCTCGCGCACCCGCCGACGCTTCGCAGGCGTCCCCGCCCAGGGGACCCCTGTTCTTATTCTGCCGGCGGGGTACGACAATTCCGGGCCTCGCCGCGGAACCGGGCCTGACCGACGGCTTCCGCCGAACCGGCAGTCGGGGTTGGACACGGACGCCCATGACCCGATGCGCGAACCGTGTGCAAGTCGTCCGACGATGACGACGCGCCGGAGTCCGGACACCGGGCCTCGGCGGATCAGCCGAACAACTCCGACGTAGCAAAACCAAAGCGGACGGCCACCGCCGAACCGGCACTCAACGTCGAGCACGGACGCCCATGACCCGATGGCGAACCATGTGCGGGCGGTTCCGGGGGATGTCCGTCGGCTACTCCGGTGGGGTGAGGCGCAGGTCGGGGTCGATCGGTGGTTCGCCGTCGAGCGGGCCGTCGGGTACCGCGCCCAGGGCGTCGAGGGTGAGGCCGATCTCCCCGGCGTTCGGGTCCGTGCCGGCGGGCGGGTGCTCGAACCACGCGTGCAGGTCCTCCGGGATGCGGTAACGAGCGGTCAGGTCGTGGTACAGGGTGGTGCGGTCGGCGGCCTGCCGGGCCAGTTGCCGGTACTCGCGCATGGCCAGTCGCATCCGGATCCAGCGGTAGCGGTCGGTTTTGGTGGCGTCGTCCTCGGTGAACCGGGTGCGCAGCAGCCGTCCGGCCCGCGCGCCGCGTTCGGCCAGGGCGCGGATCGTCTCGGGGCGCATGAACAGGTTCGTGCCGCCCTCCAGCGCGCCGACGCGGACGTGCGCGATCCGACCGCGGTAGCCCGGCAGGGCGGACTGCATGGTGTCGCGCCAGTCCAGCATGGTGTTGAGGATCGCCGACGCGAAGTGCTGCACCAGGCCGATGCCGCGCCACGGCGTGCCGTCCGTGGACGCGTCCTGCTCGGGCAGCCACACGTCCCGGTCGTCGCCCGGCGGGTAGGACTGCAGGCTCAGCCCGAACGTCGGCCAGCGCGGCAGCAGGGTGTCGAAGAAGTGGATGGGGAAGTTGCTCGTGATGCCGCCGTCGGAGAACCAGTGCACGCGCGGCTCCGGTTCGGCGCGCACCAGCGGCACGGCGGCGATCAGGCCCGGTAACGGCATGCTCATCCGCACGGCCAACGCCACCGGCAGGTCGTGCGGCAGCACGTTCACGGTCTCGTCGGGGTGCAGCGGGCAGCGGTGCGCGGTGGCGTCGCGGCCGAGCTTGTCCACGATGCGTCTCGGCAGCACGGTCGTCAGGCACGTCGGGCAGAACAGCCACTCGGCCCGCGGCTCGGTGAACGGCAGGCGGTAGGGGCGGCCCTCGGACAGGTCCGTCGTCATCAGGACCAGGTTCGTGGTCAGGTCGCCGAACATCAGGTCGGTGGCACCGGACAGGTCGTCCAGCACGTCGGCGATCCAGTCGCTCAACGGCGGCACACCGGTCGACGCGGGCACACCGCAGCGGCGGTCCCAGAAGTTCGGCCGGAACGCCCCGGTGCCCGGCACCAGTCCGAAGTGGATGGTCGTGGCCATGCGGTCCAGGAACCGCTTGGCCCCCAACCCGTAGGTGACCGCGACCGCGCTGACGAACGCGAACCCGAGCACCAGCCACCACACCGCCGCGGTGGCCGCGCTCGCCAGGTCCTGCGCCGTCCACCGCGTGCCCAGGGCGACCGGGATCAACGGGACCACCAGGAGCAGCCCGGTGCCGATGCGGCGCAACCAGGCGTCACGACCTCTCGGCAGCACCCTCAGCACGATCCACGGCACGGCGACCGCCACCACGACCGTGAGGCCGATCAGCAGCCACGTCGGCGTGGAGCCCCAGTCGATCGCGCGCGACCACAGGGTCGGGCCGACGAGCCACAGCGCCGACGCCAGCGCGAGGAACACCCTGGCCCGCCAGCCGATCGCGCTGACCAGGGCCAGCAGCAGGCAGGTGAGAGGGCTGCGCCCGGTCGAGTCGCGGCGCTGCATGGAGGCGGCCACGATCCGGTACAGCTTGCGGGTGTGCGCGCTGGGCTGGAACAGCTGCGCCAACCGCCAGCCGGGCGCGGCGAACCAGTCGACGACCTCTGCCAGCTTGCGGAAGCCGTCCCGATCCCGTCCCTTCTCGGCCGCGGCGGTGAACGCGGCCCCGATCGCACCGGCCGACGCACCGCCCAACGACCGGAACCGGTAGTGCCTGGCCAACTCCACGACCGCCAGCGGGTAGACGACACCGCTGGCCGTCCCACCCCGCATGGTCAGGTCGCAGTACCGGTTGAAGTCCTCGGCCATGGCGAACCTCCCGCCCACCATGATCTCCCGTCACCGGCGGGCGTGGCGATGGACCAACCGGCTGTCCCGCCACGGGTCACAGGTGGGCGCGGGCGATGCGCTCGACCTCCTCCGGCGTGCCGGACATGATCGTGCGGACGTGCTCGGTCAGCAGGTCGACCGGCCAGTCCCACCACCGGGCGCGCAGCAGCCGGGCGACGTCCTCGTCGGAGTAGCGCCGCTTCACCGGCCGCGCGGGGTTGCCGCCCACCACGGTGTACGGCGGCACGTCCGACGTCACGACCGCGCCCGCGGCGATGATCGCGCCGTCGCCGATCGTCACGCCGGGCAGGACGAGCGACTCGTAGCCGAACCAGACGTCGTTGCCGACCACCGTGTCACCGCGCGTGCGCATCCCCGTGATCAGGTCCATCGTCCGCTCCGCCCACGTGCCGCCGAAGATCGTGAACGGGAACGTCGACACGCCGGTGGTGAGGTGGTTCGCGCCGGCCATGATGAACCTGGTGCCGGTGGCCAGCGCGCAGAACCTGCCGATGACGAGCTTCTCCTCGCCGTACCCGTAAAGCACGTTGCGGGTCTCGAACTCCAGCGCGTGCTCCGGGTCGTCGTAGTAGGTGTACTCGCCGACCTCGATCGTCGGCGAGGTCACCAACGGCTTGAGCTGCACGACGCGGTCGGCGTGCGGCAGCGGGTGCAGGACGGTGGGGTCGGGAATCACCAGCAAGGCTCCTAACGCAACTCGGGTTGCGTTAGAGTGACACGCCCGCCCCGCTAACGCAACTGGAGTTGCATTTGACCTCCCGCCCTGGCGGTCGATCCGCCCGCGTCCGCGAAGCCGTCCTCCGAGCCGTGCACGCCGAACTGGTCGAACGCGGCTACCCCGCCATGACGGTGGAACAGGTCGCCGAACGCGCCGGCGTGCACAAGACCACCGTGTACCGCCGCTGGGGCACGGTCGACGTGCTCGTCGCCGACGCCCTCGACCACACCCGCGAGACCGCGTGGCCCGTCCCGGACACCGGCACCGTCGAGGGCGACCTGATCGCCATCGCCACCGAGGTCGCGGACACCTTCGCCGACCCCGCGCTCCGCCAAGTGCCGGTCGCGATCGTCATCGCCGCCCTCCAGTCCGAGCGCGCCCACGACGCGAAACGCGCCTTCTACGCCGCCCGCCACGCCGAAGCGGCCGAGGTCGTCACCCGGGCCGTCGAACGCGGCGAGCTGCCACCGGGCACCGACCCGGTCGAGCTGATCCGCCTCACCTGCGCCCCGCTGTACTACCGGGTCTTCGTCACCGGCGAGCCGGTCGACCGCGCCATCGCCGAACGCTGCGCCCGAGCCGCCCTCGCCGCCGCCCGCGCCGGGCTGCTCTGACCTACAGCTCGTACCAGCGCAGGAGCTCCGGGTCGAGCACGCGGGCCGCCAAGCCGATCCGCCGTGCCGTCTCCGCCAGCTCCGCGGCCGCCGCCGGGTTGCCGCGCGGCGGCAGGGCCGGGTCGTCCAGCTGGGTCACCATGTCGTCGTGGTGGCTCGGGACGAGCAGCTTGGGCCGGGTCGCCCGCAACGCCCGCGCCGTGTAGTCGTAAACGTTTGCGTGTCCGCTCATGCCGAGCACGAGGACGTCCGGGCGCAGGCCCGCGATCTCGCGCTCCACGTAGTTGGCCGTACCGGACAGGAACAGCACCGAGAAGCCGCCCGCGCTGACCTGGTAGGCCAGCGAGCCGCCTTCCACCAGGTCGCTGATCGTGGCCGGTGGCGACGGCGGCGGCGCGGTCAGGGTGCCGGGCGCGAAGTAGCCGTAGGAACCGAACTGGCTGTGCAGGCTGCGCAGCACCTGCACGGTGAAGCCGTGGAAGTCCAGGTGCTCGCCGCCGGACGCCACGATCACGTCGTCACCGGGCACCCCCTGCGCGGTCAGCAGGTGCCGGTGGGTCTCGGTCCCGATCACCCGCGACCCGTGCTTCGCCACCACGTGCGGGATCTCCAGCAGGTGGTCGTAGTGCCCGTGCGTGGCCAGCACCAGCTCCGGCCGCTCGGCCAAGTGCCGGTCCACCAGGTCCTCGCGCACCGTCAGCGGGTGGTCGGGGATGAACCGGCCTTCCCCGTCGAACACCGGCAGCCGGCTCAGGTACGGGTCGATCAGCACCCGTCGACCACCGACCAGCAACTCCCACCCGGCCACACCCAGCCACCGCAGGCTCATCCCGCCGCGCCCCGACGCGAACGCCCCGCCCGGCACCCCCGCGCCCGCCACCGCGACGGCCGCCGAACCGATCAACACCTGTCGTCTGCTCACGCACATGCCACCCACAAGACCAGCGCCCGACCCGAGGTGTCCAAGTCCGATATCACCACGCTTGCGATATCCGAACGGCTATCCTCCCAGCTCGTGGACCTCCTGCGGCACCTGCGGCACTTCCTGGCCGTGGCCGAGGAACTGCACTTCGGCCGTGCCGCGGCTCGCCTGCACATGTCCCAGCCGCCGCTGTCGCAGAGCATCCGACGCCTGGAACGCGAACTCGGCGTCCGCCTGTTCGACCGCGACGCCCGGCACGTCGCCCTCACCGACGCGGGTCGCCAGATCCTCACCGAGGCCCGCGGCCTGCTGGCGGGCGAGGACCGCGTCCGCGCGCTGGCCGGGCGGTTCCGCCGCGGCGAGGCCGGGTCGCTGCGCGCGGGCGTGCCGCCGGACCTGGGTGGACGGGCGGTGGCCGCGCTGCTGCCCGCGTTCCGCCGCCGCAGCCCCGTCGAGCTCAAGCTCCGCGAGATCGGCACCGCCGAGCAGCTGCGCGCGTTGGCCGACCGAAGCCTGGACGTGGGCGTGCTGCGGTTCCCGTTCGACGTCTCGTGGCTCGCCCTGGGTCCGGTGCTGACCAGCCCGCTCGGCGTCCTGCTGCCGCAAGACCACCCGCTGGCCACCGCACCGGACGTCCGGTTGGCCGACCTGAACGGCCTGGCGCTGGTGCTGTTCCCCCGCGCGACCGCGCCCGCGTTGCACGACGAGGTGCTGACCACGTGCGCCCGGCACGGCTACACGCCCACCGAGGTCCACCAGGCGGGCAACCCGGAGTTCGCGCTGGGACTGGTCCTCGCGGGCGGCGCGGTGGCGTTGCACGACGGCGTCACGCCCCCGCCGGGCGTGGTGTGGCGTCCGCTGCGCGGCACGCCGCTGCTCTGGCAGACCTCGGCCGCCTGGCCGCGCGACCGCCGGACCCCGGCCGTCACCGCGTTCGCCGACGCCGTCACGGAGGTGCTCACCGCACAGGGGATGCGCCACGCCGAGGGCACGCTCCCGCGCTACCCCCGCCCGGCCGCGGAGTACCTGTCGTGACCGCCGCACGGGTCCGGGCCGCGTTCGCCGACGCGGGCGTCACCGGCACGCTGCACGCCGTCGACCTCGACCACCCCGACCGCGAGCTGTCGGTCGGCGCGGACGACCCGGTGGTGCTCGCCAGCGTCTTCAAGATCCCCCTGCTGGTCGCCCTGCACCACAGCGACCACGACCTGACCCGCAGGACCACCCTCGACCTCGACCGCAGCACCGGCCCCACCGGCATCGGCGGCATGCTCGACCCGGTCACGATCTCCCTGCGCGACCTGGCCTACCTGGCCGTCACCGTCTCCGACAACGCCGCCGCGGACGCCCTGGTCGACCTCATCGGCCTGGACGCGGTCAACGACACCCTCGACCGGCTGCGCCTCGAACGCACCCGGATCGTCCACCGGGCCAGGGACTTCATGCGCACCATGGCCGAGGACGCCGCCCCCGACGCACCGCCCTCCGCCCTCACCGACCCGGTCGTGCTGTCCCGCCTGCGCGCCCTCGACCCCGACCAGACCAACCGCGGCACCGCGCGCGACCTGACCACCCTGCTGCGGCACGTGTGGCAGCACGACGACTGCGCGCCGATCCGCCGCGCCATGGCGTTGCAGGTCTGGCCGCACCGCCTGGCGTCCGGCTTCCCGTTCGACGACGTGCGCGTGGCGGGCAAGACGGGCACCCTCCCGACCGTCCGCAACGAGATCGGCGTGGTCGAGTACCCCGACGGCGGCCGGTACGCGGTGGCGGTGTTCACCCGCAGCGCGAGCACCGCCTTCACGGTGCCCCGGGCGGACGCGGTCGTCGGCACGGCCGCCCGGTTGGCCGTCGAGCACCTCAGGCTTTCCGGCCGACCCCCGCGTACGCGCTGATGTAGGCGTCGTCGGAATCCGGGTGCCACTCGCTCAGCGGCACGACACCGGGCTCCACGACCTCCAGCCCGGTGAAGAACGCCGCGATCTCCGGCCCCGACCGCAGCACCAGCGGGCTGTCGGTCTTGCGGTAGATGGCGTTCACCCGCTCGCCGCTCTCCCGCTCCTCCTGCGACACACCGTCCCAACTGGCGTGCGAGATCGCCACGTGGCTGCCCGGCGCGAGCACCTCCCGGTAGCGGGCGATCGCCTCGTGCGGCTCGTCCGCGTCGGGCACGAAGTGCAGCACCGCGACCATCAGCAACCCGATCGGCCGGTCGAAGTCGAGCATCGACCGCACCTCCTCGTTGCCCAGCACCGAGTCGGGGTCGCGCAGGTCCGCCTGGATCGCGCCGGCCAGCGGGTTGTCCGCCAGCAGCGCCGTGCTGTGCGCGACGGCCACCGGCTCGACGTCGGCGTACACCACGCGCGCACCGGGGTTCGTCTGCTGGGCGATCTCGTGCACGTTGCCGACCGTCGGGATGCCCGAGCCCAGGTCGAGGAACTGGTCGATGCCCTGCGCCAGCAGGTACCGCACCGCCCGCCGCAGGAACGACCGGTTGGCCCGCGCCGCGCCGGACATGCCGGGGAAGATCTGCTCGACCGACTTGGCCGCTTCCCGGTCGACCGCGAAGTTGTGCGACCCGCCCAGGAAGTAGTCGTACATCCGGGCCGCGCTCGGCCGGTCCAGGTCCACCGAGGACGGGACCCAGCTCGCCTGCTCCATGCACATCTCCTCGTCAGTCGACGGCGTGATCGTCGCGGCGACGCAAACCGGGCACAACCCCCGAACGGACGCTCGCTCTGGGCGAACACCTACCGGAAACAATCCCGGGCTCATCTTGGTTGAGCCAGTCAGACTCAACTTTGGAGGGATCATGGGCGAGACGTTGGCGCTGCCGGTGCTGCCGCTGGACGACGTGGTCGTGCTGCCGGGCATGGTCGTGCCGATCCGGATCAGCGGCTCGGACGCCACCGCCGAGGCCCGCGCCGCGATCGAAGCCGCGACGGCGGCGGGCGGCCAGTCGAAGGTGCTGCTGGTGCCCCGGCTGGACGGCAAGTACGCGAAGGTGGGCACGCTGGCGCTGATCGAGCAGGTCGGCAGGCTCTCCGGCGGCGAACGCGCGGCCGTCGTGCGCGGCACCGAGCGGGTTCGCATCGGCACCGGGACCACGGGCCCCGGCGCGGCCCTGTGGGTCGAGGCCACCGTCACCGACGAAGCGCCGATCGACGACCGCACCCGCGAGCTGGCCCGCGAGTACCGCGCGCTGGTCACGACGATCCTCCAGCAGCGCGGCGCGTGGCAGGTGGTCGACTCGGTGCAGCAGGTGGACGACCCGTCCGCGCTGGCCGACCTGGCCGGCTACGCCTCGTACCTCAGCGACGAGCAGAAGGTCTGGCTGCTGGAGACCAGCGACGTCACCGAGCGGCTGGAGAAGCTGCTCGAGTGGGGCCGCGAGTACCTGACCGAGCTGGACGTCGCCGAGACCATCCGCAAGGACGTCAAGGAAGGCGTCGAGAAGCAGCAGCGCGAGTTCCTGCTGCGCCAGCAACTGGCCGCGATCCGCAAGGAACTGGCCGAGCTGGACGGCAAGCCCGCCACCGAGGAGCAGGACTACCGCGCCCGCGTCGAAGGCGCGGACCTGCCGGACAACGTCCGCAAGGCGGCCCTGGCCGAGGTCGACAAGCTGGAGCGCACCGCCGAGCAGTCCCCGGAGGTCGGCTGGATCCGGACCTGGCTCGACACCGTCCTCGACATGCCGTGGAACGACCGCACCGAGGACGCCTACGACATCGCGGGCGCTCGTGCCGTGCTCGACGCCGACCACGCGGGCCTGGACGACGTCAAGGAACGCATCACCGAGTACCTCGCCGTCCGCCGCCGCCGCGCCGACCGGGGCCTGGGCGTCGTGGGCGGCCGCCGTTCCGGCGCGGTCCTCGCGCTGGTCGGCCCTCCCGGCGTCGGCAAGACCTCCCTGGGCGAGTCCGTCGCCCGCGCCATGGGCCGCAAGTTCGTCCGCGTCGCCCTGGGCGGCGTCCGCGACGAAGCCGAGATCCGCGGCCACCGCCGCACCTACGTCGGCGCGCTGCCGGGCCGGATCGTCCGCGCCATCTCCGAAGCGGGCTCGATGAACCCGGTCGTGCTGCTCGACGAGATCGACAAGGTCGGCGCCGACTACCGGGGCGACCCGACCGCCGCACTGCTCGAAGTCCTGGACCCGGCCCAGAACCACACGTTCCGCGACCACTACCTGGAGGTCGAACTGGACCTCTCCGACGTCGTCTTCCTGGCGACCGCGAACGTCCTGGAATCCATCCCGGGCCCCCTGCTCGACCGGATGGAGCTGGTCCAGCTCGACGGCTACACGGAGGACGAGAAGGTCACCATCGCCCGCGACCACCTCCTGCCGCGCCAGGTCGAACGCGCCGGCCTCACCCCCGAGGACGTCACGATCACCGAACCGTCGCTGCGCAAACTGGCCGGCGAGTACACCCGCGAGGCGGGCGTGCGCCAACTGGAACGCTCCCTCGCCCGAATCCTCCGCAAGGTCACCGCCCGGGTCGCCCTGAACCAGACCGAACTCCCGGTCACCGTCGACGTCCCCGACCTCCGCACCTACCTGGGCTCGCCCAAGCACACCCCGGAATCGGCCGAGCGCACCGCCGTCCCCGGCGTCGCGACGGGCCTGGCGGTCACCGGAGCAGGCGGCGACGTCCTGTTCGTGGAGGCATCCCTGGCCCCCGCCGAAACGGGCGCGTCGGGCGTCACCCTGACCGGGCAACTGGGCGACGTCATGAAGGAATCGGCCCAAATCGCCCTGTCCTACCTGCGCTCCAACGACAACCGCGCCGAAGCCCTGGCCAACCGGGGCGTCCACATCCACGTCCCGGCCGGCGCGGTCCCGAAGGACGGCCCCTCCGCCGGCGTCACCATGACCACGGCCCTGGCGTCCCTGCTCTCGGGCCGCCCGGTCCGCTCCGACGTCGCCATGACCGGCGAGGTCTCCCTGACGGGCCGCGTCCTGCCGATCGGCGGCGTCAAGCAAAAACTCCTCGCCGCCCACCGCGCCGGCATCACCACCGTCCTGCTACCCCAACGCAACGAACCGGACCTGGACGACGTCCCGGAAACGGTCCTCGACGAACTGACCGTCCACCTCGTCGCGGATGTCCAAGAAGTGCTCAACCTCGCATTGGAACCGACCACCGCAACCACGACCGCAGCGGCCTGACCACCCCACAACGGACCAGGCACCAGCCCGCAGAGGCCCGATTCGACATGGCTTCGACCAGCCTGAAGCACTCGAACCCATGTCAAATCGGGCCGGGCTTGACCACCGACCACCACACCCCGAACCCGCCCTACCCCTCACCTCAACCCGCACAAATCCAACACAGCAGATACCCGGCGTAGCTGCCCGTGTTCCGGACGCGGATCACCACGATGCTCATCCGGTCCGTCGATCTTGGAGTTGCAGAGCACCCGGAACCCGAGCCACCGGACCGGGACCGCCAAGGCGAACGCGCAACGCGGCACCTGCACAAACCGGTTCGCGGTCGGCGGACCAACCGGGAACCGGCCCACCGTGGGCGTTCACCGCGACTTCATCCGGCGTCAAAAGGTAAAGATCACACGGACGCTTTCGGATCGACCAGGAAGTCGTCCAGCACCACCGGCGTCAACCCGTCGACCCTGCACCGCTGCAAGAACGCCAGGAAGTCCTCCACGAACGTCTGCCGGAAGTGCATGAGCACGATGTCACCGGCGTTGAGCCGACCGCCCGCCTGGAACTGCACCACCCCGTCGTTGACCGCCGCCGTCCACATGACCAGCGCCGAGAACCCGCAGTCGGCCGCCGCCCGCCGGGTGGTCTGGTCGAAGTTGCCGAACGGCGGCCGGAACAGCTTCGGCCGCGCGCCCAGCTGCGCACGCAGCAGCTCCGCGTTGCCGCAGATCTCCTGCCGCTGGAAGTCGTACGACGTGCCGGTGAGGTCCGGGTGCGTCGCGGTGTGGGCGTGCACGGTGGCGAGGCCCTCGAACCCCTTGAAGTAGTCGGCGTGCCCGTCCACGTGCTTGGAGTTGAGGAACAACGTCGGCTGCACGCCGCTCTTGCGCATCAGCTCCACCGCGGCCGGGTGGCGGACCGCGCCGTCGTCGATCGTGATGAACACGTAGGGCTGGTTGGTCTCGATCCGCCGCACGACCGGCACCAGGCCGTCCACGACCGGGGGCGCTTGCTGCTGGGACGTGCCGAAGGCGTAGGGCTGCTGGAAGACGGGAATGGTGGTCCCACCCGGCCCCGGCAGGGCCGTGGGCGGCGCGGTGGTGGTCGTCGTTGTCGTCGTGGTGGTCGTCGCAGCGGTACTCGGCGCGGCCGGCGGCTCCTGCCGATCCTCCGGCTGCGCCGAACAACCGCCCACCACTGCGATGACGGCGAGCAGAACCGCCACTCCCCTGGGTCTCATCCCGGAATCCCCCTCGACCAGGCGTCACCCATCCAGGTGGCGCTCACTCGACTGGAGACGCTACGACGATCACTCAGGTTGCTCGCAAGCCCGACCCCGACCCACCACACCACCTCGCTGCGTCGCCCGCACGCCGGCGATAAGGTCGTGCGGGTCCGGCCCGCAAGATCACGTGGAGGACCCGATGAGCCTCGAACGCCCCGTGGCCCCCGACCCGTACTCGCTGCTGCCGCAGGTGGCGTCGTTCACGGTCAGCTCGACCGACGTGTCCGACGGCCAACCGCTGTCGCAGGAGCAGGTGTTCGAGGGCGGCAACACCTCGCCGCAGCTGAGCTGGAGCGGGTTCCCGCCGGAGACCAAGAGCTTCGTGGTGACCTGCTTCGACCCGGACGCGCCCACCCCGTCGGGCTTCTGGCACTGGGTCGCGGTGAACATCCCGGCCTCGGTGACCTCGCTCGACACCGGCGCGGGCGCGTCGGACGACACCCTGCCCGACGGCGCGTTCCACGTGCGCAGCGACTTCGGCACCCGCGCGTTCGGCGGCGCGGCCCCGCCGCCCGGCGACCAGGTGCACCGCTACTACTTCGTGGTGCACGCCGTCGACGTCGACAAGCTGGACGTCGACGGCGACGCGTCCCCCGCCGTGGTCGCCTTCAACCTGGCGTTCCACACCCTGGCCCGCGCGATCATCGCGCCGACCTACGCCCACTGATGACCGGCGGCCACCGCCGGGAACAAGCGCCTCACCTCACGGGTTGCAGCACGACGTGAGGCACTTCGACCTGGTCATCATCGGCACCGGTTCCGGCAACTCCATCGCGGACGAGCGGTTCGCCGGCTGGAACATCGCGATCGTCGAGAAGGGCGTCTTCGGCGGCACGTGCCTGAACGTCGGGTGCATCCCCACCAAGATGTTCGTGCACACCGCCGACGTCGCCGCCGCACCCGCCTCGGGCGCGCGGCTGGGCGTGGACGCCCACCTCGACGGCGTGCGGTGGACCGACGTGCGCGACCGGATCTTCGGCCGCATCGACCCCATCTCCGCGGGCGGCCGCCGCTGGCGGGCCGAGGAGAACGCCAACGTCACCGTCTACGAGGGCACGGCCCGGTTCACCGGCCCGAAGACCCTCGACACGGGCACCGGCGAGGTGATCACCGCGGACCGGTTCGTGCTGGCCGCGGGCAGCCGCCCGGTGATCCCGGACGTCGCCGACCTCGACGCGGTCGGCTACCACACCAGCGACACGATCATGCGGCTCGACGCGCTGCCCGCCCGCCTCACCATCCTGGGCAGCGGGTTCGTCGCGGCGGAGTTCGCGCACGTGTTCTCGTCGTTCGGCGTGGCGGTGACCGTGGTCGGGCGGTCCGACCTGCTCCTGCGGCACGAGGACCGCGAGGTCGCCGCCCGGTTCACCGAGGTTGCGTCGCAGAAGTGGGACGTGCGGCTCAAGCGCAAGGCGGTGCGGGCCGAGCGGGTCGACGGCGTGGTGCGGTTGCACCTGGAGGGCCCGGACGGCGCGGAGGTCGTGGAGTCCGACGAGCTGCTGGTCGCGGTCGGCCGCACGCCGAACTCCGACCTGCTCGACCTGGACGCCACCGGCGTCGCCGTGCACCCCGACGGGCGCGTGGTCGTCGATTCCCACCAGCGCACGTCCGTCGAGGGCATCTACGCGATGGGCGACGTCAGCTCGGCGTACCAGCTCAAGCACGTGGCCAACCACGAGGCGCGGGTCGTGCAGCACAACCTGCTGCACCCGGACGAGCCGATCTCCTCCGACCACCGGTTCGTGCCGGCCGCCGTGTTCTCGTCGCCGCAGGTCGCGTCGGTCGGGTTGACCGAGGAGCAGGCCGTCGAGCGCGGCGTGCGGTACGTGGCCGCGTCGCAGGCGTACGCGTCGATCGCCTACGGCTGGGCGATGGAGGACGACACGGGTTTCGCGAAGGTGCTGGCGGACCCGGACACCGGCCTCATCCTCGGTGCGCACGTGATCGGGCCGCAGGCGTCGAGCGTGATCCAGCCGGTCATCCAGGCGATGAGCTTCGGCCTGGACGCGCGGACGATGGCCCGCGGCCAGTACTGGATCCACCCGGCGATGCCCGAGGTGATCGAGAACGCGCTGCTCAACCTGCCGCTGAACGGGTAGCGCGACCCGCGCCGACCTCGGCGTCGGCCCCGGAGTCGACGGGAGACCCGGTCGTACCCCTCGTGCGACCGGATCTCCCGTTCGTGTCCGTAACCGACACATCGCGCGGACAAGTCGAGGCGTTATCAGTTATGCGATCGCCCGCACGATCCGCCGTGCGATCGCCCGCGCGATGCCTCACACGAACTGCGGCGTGCGATCCGCGACGCCTCCGACTACACGGTCCGCGGCCGACCCGCGACCCACCCCAGCGCGGTCAGTGCGACCAGCAGACCCACCAGGACCAGCATCGACGCGGTCCACGTCCCGGTCACCCCGCGCAGCACGCCGAACGCGAACGGCCCGGCGGCCGAGATCAGGTACCCGATGCTCTGCGCCATCGCCGACAGCCGCGCGGTGTCCGCGCCGGACGACGTGCGCAGCGAGATCATCACCAGCGCGAGCGGGAACATGCCCATCCCCACGCCGATCAGCACGACCCACAGCCCGGGCGCGGCGGCGGGCGCGAGCGCGAGGCCCAGCACGCCCAGCACCGACAGCGCACCCAGCACCAGGACCAGCCACGACTGCCCGGCCCAGCGCGCCGCCAGCGGCGGGACGACCAGGCTCACCGGCACACCGAGCACCATCGTGATGGCCAGCAGCAGCCCGGCGGTCGTCCGGTCGACGCCGGAGTCGACCAGGATCTGCGGCAGCCAGCCCATCACCGTGTAGGCCAGCAGCGACTGCAACCCGAAGAACACCGTGATCACCCAGGCCAGCGGGCTGCGGAGCAACGAGCGCCCGGCCTTCACCGACCGGGTCACGGGCCGGGCGGAGAACCCGTGCCGCGCGCCCGCGAGCCACAGCACCAGCGCCGCCGACGACAGGAACGCCCACGCCCCGACGGCCGGCCGCCACGAGCCGAACGCGGACTCCAGGCCCGGCGTGAAGGCCGCGCCCACCGCCGCCCCGGCCGCCAGCGCGGCCGTGTAGACACCGGTCACGAGACCGACCCGGCCCGGGAACGACTCCTTCACCACGACCGGGATGAGCACGTTGCACACCGCGATCCCGGCGCACGCGATGAACGTGCCGCCGAGCACCGCCATCGGACCGTCCACCACCCGCAGCACGAGGCCGACGGTCAGCACCAGCAACGACAGCGCGACCGCCCGCGCCATCCCGAGCCGCCGGCCCAGCCAGGGCGCGAGGAAGGCGGCGATGCCGAAGCACAGCGTCGGCACGGCGGTCAGCAGGCTCGTCCACGCGGTCGAGACGCCCAGCGCCGTGCGCACGTCACCCAGCACGGAGGCCAGGCTCGTGACGGCCGGGCGGAGGTTCGCGGCGGCCAGCGCTACGCCGATCGCCAACAGGGTGCTGCCGACCAGGGCAACTTGGCGGTTCCGCCGCACCTCACCGGCAGCAGTGCGGCCAGGATGGTCGGCGATCGTCGCATTGGCACCACCATCGGTGGCAATGTGGGCGTTCGACGGTGACCAGTCTGGCCGGGTCTGCTGGATTGGCACCGGACTACTATCGCAGACATGGGATGTTCGGATGAAAGGATGACGCTGTGCCGTTGGCCACTACTCGGCGGGCCGGGCTCGTCGACCAGGTGATCGACCAGATGAGGGGAGCGATCGCCGCCGGTGAATGGCCGGTCGGCCGCCGCATCCCGCCGGAGCCGGAGCTGGTCACCGCCCTGGGCGTGGGTCGCAACACCGTGCGGGAGGCGGTGCGCGCGCTGTCCCACGCCGGGTTGCTGGAGGTGCGCCAGGGCGACGGCACGTTCGTCCGCGCCACCAGCGAGCTGTCCGGCGCGGTCCGCCGGCTGTGCGGCAGCGAGCTGCGCGAGGTGCTCCAGGTCCGCCGGACGCTGGAGGTCGAGGGAGCCCGCCTGGCCGCGACCCACCGCACCGACGACGAGGTCCGCAGGCTCCAGGAGCTGCTGGGCGAACGCGACGAGGCGATGGCCGCCAAGGACTGGGAGCGGCTGGTCGAGCGGGACACGGCGTTCCACGTGCTGCTGGTCCAGTGCTCGCACAACACCCTGCTCGCCGAGCTGTACCAGGGGCTGACCGAAGCGGTCCGGGCCAGCATCACGGCCACCGTGGAGACCGACCACGACCAGGTGTCGCACGCCGGCCTGCTCGACGCCGTGCGCGAACGGGACGCGGCCCGCGCCGCCGCCGAGGCGGGCGGCTTCCTGGAGGACCTGCTCGAACGCCACAAGGACTGACGCCGACCGCCGGGACCGCGCGCCGACGGCGCCCGCGATCATGCCTACAGTCGAGGTCATGACCGCAGCGACCCCCGCCGGCAACGCCACCGACGCCGCCGTCACAGCCACCGACACCGCCGACACCATCGGCACCGACGCCGAAGCCATCGCGCCGTTCCGGGTCGAGGTCCCGCAGGCCGACCTCGACGACCTGCGGGCACGCCTCGCCGCCGCGCGCTGGCCCGCCGACCTGCCCGACGCCGGGTGGGACTACGGCGTGCCGGTGCCCCACCTGCGCGAGCTGGTCGACCACTGGCTGCACCACCACGACTGGCGCGCCTGGGAGGCGAGGCTCAACGCCCACCCGCAGTTCACCACCCGGATCGACGGCCAGACCGTGCACTTCCTGCACGTCCGCTCGCCGCGTCCGGACGCGCTGCCGATCGTGCTGACCCACGGCTGGCCCAGCTCGGTCGTGGAGTTCCTCGACGTCATCGAGCCGTTGTCACGGGACTTCCACCTCGTCATCCCGTCGCTGCCCGGCTTCGGCTTCTCCGGACCGACCCGTGAACGAGGGTGGGACGTCGGGCGCATCGCCCGCGCGTGGGCGGAGCTGATGCGCCGGCTGGGCTACGACCGCTACGGCGCGCACGGCGGCGACTGGGGCTCGGCGGTGTCCCGCGAGCTCGGCGTGGTCGACGCCGAGCACGTCGTCGGCGTGCACCTCACCCTGCTGCCCACGTTCCCGGGCGGCGACCCGTCCGGGCTCACCGACGCCGACTTCGAGCGGTTGGCCGGGTACGACTCGTTCCGGGACAGGTCCGGTTACGCGGCCATCCAGGGCACGCGCCCGCACACGCTCGCCTTCGCGCTGCACGACTCGCCCGTCGGCCAGCTCGCCTGGATCGCGGAGAAGTTCGAGGAGTGGACCGATCCCGCCGGGGGCGCGGTGGACCGGGACGTGCTGCTGGCCACCGCGTCGGTCTACTGGTTCACCGGCACCGCGGGCTCGTCCGCCCGGCTGTACAAGGAGGCGTCGTCGGCCTGGACCCGCGTGACGCCGTCGACCACGCCCACCGGGGTGGCCGTGTTCCCGCGCGAGGTCTTCCTGCCCGTGCGGCGGATCGCGGAACGCACCAACACCATCGTGCGCTGGACCGAGTTCGACCGGGGCGGGCACTTCGCGGCGCTGGAGCAACCGGGGCCGCTGGCCGACGACATCCGGGCGTTCTTCCTCGACCTCCCGACCCGGTGAGGCTCGCGCGTCGGGGCGGGGGCCTCCCCCGGCGGCGGATTTCCGCGGGAGGCCCCCTGGGGAGTGGCTTGGTGCGGGCACGCGATCACGAGTCCCCCGACGGCCCACTCCGATAGTCGTCGCGAACCGGCGCGCCGTACCACCGGGTTGCGCGATCGTTATCCCCGGACCGCCGCCTCAAGCCGTCTCCCGCTGCTCCCAGCAGTCCCGCAACGCCGCCAACGTCGCCGTCACGGCGGGACGTCGACCGGCCTGCGTGCGCCACACCGCGAACACCCGCCGCGTCGGCGTCGGCCGGAACGGCACCGCGCGCACCGAGTCCGGCAACGCGCCGCGGCCCAGCCGGGGCAGCAGCGCCACGCCGATCCCCTTGGCCAGCAACGACAACTGCGTCTCGTACTCGGCGATCCGGTAGGCCAGGTCGGGTTCCATGCCCGCGCCGCGGAAGGTGTTGACCAGCCAGTCGTGGCAGATCGTGCCCTCCGGCTGGCAGATCCACCGCTCGCCCGCCAGGTCCTCCGGCTCCACGGCGTCCCGCTCCGCCAACGGGTGCGCGGACGGCAGCAGCACGTCCGCCACGTCCTCGCCGAGCCGCGTCCGCGACACCGGTTCGGGCACGGCCAGCGGCGCGTTGACCCAGTCGTGCGTGACGGCCAGGTCCAGCTCGCCGCGCGCCACCGCCTCCAGGCAGTCCGGTGGGTCGAGCTCGACCAGCCGCACGTCCAGTTGCGGGTGTCGTTCGGCCAGCCGCACCACGGTCGCGGGCAGCAGGCCGCGCGCGGCGGTGGCGAACGCGCCGACCCGCAGCTCGCCCACGGCCGCGCCGCGCTGCTCCTCCAACGCCACCTCGGCGTGCTCGACCAGCGCGAGCACCTGCCCCGCCGTGGCCGACAGCAGGTGCGCCGCGTCGGTCAGCGCCACGCCGCGGCCCCGGCGTTCCAGCAGCGTGGTGCGCGTCTCCCGTTCCAGCTTGGCGATCTGCTGCGACACCGCCGACGGGGTGTAGCCCAGCGCCGTGGCCGCCGCACCCACCGAGCCGTGCTGGGCGACCGCGTGCAGCGCGCGGAGCCGTCCGAGATCCAACATGTAGCGATCCTAAACCAAAAGGTTCACCAGATGTCGCTAGTGCTAAACGGTGCGGGCCCTGAGACTCGGAGGCGTGAAACCACGTCACGTCGCGATCGCGGTGCTCGTCGCCACCATCTGGGGTGTCAACTTCGTCGTCATCAAGGTGGGCCTGCGCGACTTCCCGCCGCTGTTCTTCTCCGCGCTGCGCTTCCTGGCCGCCGCCGTGCCCGCGCTGTGGTTCGTCGGCCGGCCCAAGGTGGCGTGGAAGTGGGTCGTCGCGGTCGCGCTGGCGCTGGGCGTGGCCAAGTTCGGGTTGGTGTTCGTCGGGATGGCGGCCGGGATGCCCGCCGGGCTGTCGTCGCTGGTGTTGCAGAGCCAGGTGTTCTTCACCGTGCTGTTCGCGGCCGTGCTGCTGCGCGAACGGCCGCGGCCCGTGCAGTTGCTCGGCATGGGCGTGGCGGCGGCGGGGATCGTGGTGATCGCGTTCGACTACGGCGTGAGCAGCCCGATCTCGGCCTTCCTGCTGGTGGTCCTGGGCGCGGTGGCGTGGGGCGTGGCCAACGTCGCCACCCGCTACGCCCGGCCGCCGGACCCGATCAACTTCATCGTCTGGGTCAGCGCGGTCGCCGTGCTGCCGCTGCTCGGGCTGTCCCTGGTCTTCGAGGGCCCGGCCGCCGACCTGGCCGCGCTGCGCGGCCTGAGCTGGACCGGCGTGGGCGCGATCCTGTTCATCGCCTGGGTGTCCACGCTGCTCGGCTTCGGCCTGTGGAACCTGCTGCTGCGGACCTACGAGGCCAGCGCCGTGGTGCCGTTCGCGTTGCTGGTGCCGGTCGCGGGGATGCTGTCCGGTTGGCTGCTGCTGGACGAGGCGGTCACCGCCGTGCGCCTGGCCGCCGCCGCCCTGGTGGTCGCCGGCATGGCCGCGACCACCATCAAGCGCCGCGAGCCCCGCGCGCCCGAGCCGGCACCGGAGCTGGTCGGCTCGACGACGCCGTGAACCCCTCTACCGCCCGCATCGGTGATTGACGGCCCGCCGGCGGTCCGATGGGCTTGACGCCGTGGACCACCGCGTGCTGTCGGCCAGGACGATCGTGTTCTGGGCGGTCGGCCTGGGTGTCGTGGCGGTCGGGTCCGTCGCGGTCCTGCTGGTCACGCTCGGGTCCGGTGAGCCGCAGGACGGCGTGCGGCTGGACGTGGTCCGCACCGCCTCCAGCATCGTGCTCGGCACGGGCGGCGCGGCGGCGCTGCTGCTCACCGCACGCCGCCAGCGCTGCGCGGAGCTGGACCTGGTCCAGAAGGACCACGACGCGACCGAGCGCCGCGTCACCGAGCTGTACGGCAAGGCCGCCGACCAGCTGGGCAGCGACAAGGCGCCGGTGCGGCTGGCCGGGCTGTACGCGCTGGAACGGCTCGCGCAGGGCAACCCCGCGCACCGGCAGACGATCGTGCACCTGGTCTGCGCCTACCTGCGGATGCCGTTCACCCCGCCCCCGGAGGCGCGGGCCAGGACACGCCTGGGGCCGCGTGACGCGCACCGGTTCCAGGAGCTGGAGGTGCGGCAGACCGCGACCGCCCTGCTGGCCGCCCACCTGCGCCCCGACCGGCCCGAGGCGTTCTGGGCCGACATCGCGCTCGACCTGTCCCACGCCACCCTGGTCAAGCTGACCCTCACGCACGCCCGGATCAGGGCGGCGTCGTTCGCCGGCACCACGTTCGTCGGCCCGGCGACGTTCCGCGGCACCGAGTTCGCCGGGACCGCGGACTTCCGCGACACGTGCTTCCGCGACCTGGCCGACTTCCGCCGCGTCTCGTTCGGCGACTCGGTGTTCCGGGGCGCGGAGTTCGAGGGCGGCGCGGACTTCGGCGTGCACACCGCCGCCAAGCTGGCCGGTGCCCGGGCACGGACCCGTGACCTGCGGCGGAAGTGGCCGCAGGGGTGGGTGGAGCAGGCCGCGGAACCCGACTGGGCCGTGCTCGCGACCGCCCGCCGGACCCCGTGACCCGAACGGGCGACGTATCCCCCGGTCCGCCGCGGGCACCTTCACTGTGCAACTACCCGTGAGCGGAGGTGTGACGTGCGCGCTTGCTTCCCCACGTCCCTCCGCGTCGGCGCGGACTTCTAGGCGGACGTCCACCCGGACACCCCTGGTCCCCCACGCACGGATGCGACCGCACGGCCCTCGACGGCACCACGCGGACAGGTGCGCCCGGCTTGCCGGCCGAGCCGCCGCCCGCCGACCGTCCCGAGGCCCGGTCGTCGACCCGGCTCCCGCCCCACCGGTGGCACCACCGCACGGCTTGCCGGCCGCGCGCGCACCGAGGGCGGGAGCCGTCAGGCGACAGGTGGCGCACCAGCGGGAGGGATGACCGGCAGCCCCGGCGGCGCACCCTGCTCCAGCAACGCCCACACCGCGTCGGTGTCGAGGTGGTCGGCGACCAGGTCGCCGAGCAGGTCGAGCTGCGCGGCCCGGCGGGCGGAGAAGTCCACGTCCGGCGCGGGGGTGAACCCGTCCCGGCCCGCGTGGCCCGCGGCCCAGCGCAGCAGCGCGCGGCGGAAGGCGTCGTTCTCCAGCAGCCCGTGCCAGTGCGTGCCGGCGACCCGGCCGCGCAGCGCGCCCTCCGGCGTGCCGTCCGGCAGCGTCACCAGACCGGCCTCGGTGTTGCGCACGACCACGCCGTGGTGGATCTCGTAGCCCGTCACGGGTTCGCCGAACGCGTCGCCGCGCGGCCGGCGCAGCGTCTTGTCCGGCTCGAACCGCACATCCACGTCCAGCAGGCCCAGCCCGGCCACCTCACCCGCGCGTGACTCCACCGCGTCGTCGATCGTGCGGCCGAGCATCTGGAACCCGCCGCAGATGCCGAGCACCGGCCCGTCGTGCGCGGCGATCGCGTCGGCCAGCCCCGTGGCGCGCAGCCAGCGCAGGTCGGCCACGGTCGCCTTCGAGCCCGGCACCACCACGAGGTCGGCGTCGGCCAGCCGCGACGGCTCGGTCACGAACCGCACCGACACGCCCGGCTCGCAGGCCAGCGCCTCCACGTCCGTGGCGTTGGAGATCCGCGGCAACCGCACCACGGCCACCCGCAGCCACTGGTCGCCGTGCGGCGGCCGTGGCCGCCCGATCACGCCGTCGGCCGCGTAGGACAGCGAGTCCTCGGCGTCCAGCCACAGCTCCTCCCGCCACGGCAGCACGCCCAGCACCGGGCGCCCGGTCAGCGCGTCGAGCTGCCGCAGCCCCGGTTCGAGCAACGCCGGGTCGCCGCGGAACTTGTTCACCACGAACCCGGCCACCAGCGCCTGGTCGGCCGGGTCGAGCAGCGCCAGCGTGCCGAACAGGTGCGCGAACACCCCGCCCCGGTCGATGTCGCCGACCACGAGCACCGGCAGGTCCGCCGCCCGCGCCAAGCCCATGTTCGCGATGTCGTTCGCCCGCAGGTTGATCTCGGCGGGCGACCCCGCGCCCTCGCAGACCACGACCTCGAAGTCGTCGCGCAGGCCGTCCAGCGTGGCCAGGACCGTGGCGAACAGCTCCGCCTTGCGCTCGCGGTAGGACAGGGCCGACACCTCGCCCACGGCCCGCCCCAGCACCACGACCTGCGAGCTGCGGTCACCTCCGGGCTTGAGCAGGACCGGGTTGAACCGCACGCTCGGCTCCAACCCGCACGCGGCGGCCTGCAACGCCTGCGCCCGGCCGATCTCGCCGCCGTCGGGCGTCACCACGGAGTTGTTGGACATGTTCTGCGCCTTGAACGGCGCCGTCCGCACCCCTCGCCGGGTCAACCACCTGCACAGACCGGCCGCCAGCACGCTCTTCCCGGCGTCCGAGGTCGTGCCGGCCACCAGCAACGCACTGCGCACAACGTCCCCTAGCTGTCGGTCCCGGCTGACATCATCCACGGCATGGTCGACGTCCCCGCCACGGCGGTCCTGGTGCACAGCCCCTACCTCGGGCCCGCGAGCCTGCGCCCGCTCGCCGAGGCGCTGGCCGAGCTCGGCCACCCCGTCGTGCTGCTCGACCTGCGCGTCACGGTCAACGCCGCGCCCGTGCACCAGCGGCTGCTCGGGGTGTTCGCCGACGCGGTGGAGGACTCCCCGGTGGAAGGCGACCTGGTGCTCGTCGGGCACAGCGGCGCCGGACCGCTGCTGCCCGCGTTCGCCGACGCGCTGGAGACGCCCGTGCGCGGCCTGGTGTTCCTCGACGCCGACCTGCCCACGCCCGGCCGCAGTTGGCGCGACGACGCGCCCGCCGAGCGCATGGCCCACCTGAAGGCCATCTCGCGGGACGGGCTGATGCCGCGCTGGGACCTGTGGTTCGCGCCCGAGGCGCTGTCGGCGATGGTGCCGGACGTGCGCCTGCTGGAGGAGATCGTGTCCGAGGCGCCCGAGGTGCCGCTGGCGTTCCTCAAGGAGCCCCGGCCCACCGTGGCGTGGGCCGGGCCGTGCTCGTACGTCAAGCTCAGCCCCGCCTACACCGCCGCCGCGTCGGCGGCGCGTGAGCGGGGCTGGCCGGTGGTCGAGCTGGACAGCCACCACCTGGGGGCCGTGACGTCGCCCCGGGAGGTGGCCGCGGCGCTGGTGCCGCTGCTCAGCAGACGGTGAGGATCTCCGCGCCGTCCGCGGTCACCACGATCGTGTGCTCGAACTGGGCGGTCCAGCTCTTGTCGCGGGTGGTGACCGTCCAGCCGTCCTTCCACAGGTCGTGCTCGATGCCGCCGAGGGTGATCATCGGCTCGATGGTGAAGGTCATGCCCTCTTCGATGATCGTGGGCACGTGCGGCGCGTCGTAGTGCAGCACGACCAGACCGCTGTGGAAGGTGCGGCCGATGCCGTGGCCGGTGAAGTCGCGCACCACGCCGTAGCCGAAGCGGTTGGCGTAGGACTCGATGACGCGGCCCACCACGTTGAGCTGGCGTCCCGGCTTGACCGCCTTGATCGCGCGCATGGTGGCCTCGTGCGTGCGCTCGACCAGCAGGCGGGCCTCCTCGCTCACGTCGCCCGCGAGGAAGGTGGCGTTCGTGTCGCCGTGCACGCCGCCGATGTAGGCGGTGACGTCGACGTTGACGATGTCACCGTCCTCGACCACGGTCGAGTCGGGGATGCCGTGGCAGATGACCTCGTTGAGCGAGGTGCAGCAGGACTTCGGGAAGCCGCGGTAGCCGAGCGTGGACGGGTACGCGCCGTGGTCGCACAGGAACTCGTGCGCGACCGCGTCGATCTCGTCGGTGGTCACGCCGGGCACGATCACCTTGCCCGCCTCCTGCAACGCCTGCGCCGCGAGCCGGCCCGCCACGCGCATCGCCTCGATCACCTCGGGCGGCTGCACCCAGGGATCGGTGTTGCGCTTGGGTTCGGGCCGGTCGACGTACTCGGGCCGCTCGATGTGGGCGGGCACCGGACGGCGTGGGGACAGCACACCTGGCTTGAGGACGGCACGCACGGACATGCCCCCAGATTACGGCTCAGCGTGATGAGGCATGCGCCACGTGTCCCCTACGCGGTCGCCTCGACCGTTCCGGGGGAGGCGATCGGCAGCCCCATCTCGTCGGCGGCGGTCAGGAGCCGCTTGTCGTAGGCCACGAACCCGTCGAGGTCACCACGCAGCCGCAAGGCCGACGCGAGGTGGATGGCGTCGAGGGACTTGAGCGGCAGCGGCAACGCGCCCGCCGCGTCCAAGAGGTCCATGGTCATGGTCATCTGGTCGAGCTCCACCAGGAGCAACATGGCCTGCCTGATCGCCTCGTCGCCTTCCGCGCGCACTGCTCGGATCAGCTCGACCCTGGCCAGCGAGCTGCTGACCAACCGAGCGCCGGCTCGGTCGTCCAACCAGGTCCGCAGCGCGGACGTCTCCGCCTCGGTCCGCACCAGCTTGGCCAGTGCCGAGGTGTCGAGGTAGATCACCAACGCTCCGCTTCACGCATCTGGCGCAGCACTTCCGAGATCGGCGTGCCGGACGTGGCGGGCAGGGGTTCCGGCAACCGCCCGCCTCGACCGCGGAGCAGCTCACCGTTGGCGATGAGCTCGTCCCTCAGGCTCGACGTCCCGTTCTGCGGAGGCCCGATCTCAGCGACCACACGACCGTGATCGGTCACCGCGATCCGTTCTCCGGCCTCGGCACGCCGCACGTACTCGCTCGTGTGGTGGCGCAGGTCGCGAAGCCCGATGCTCTCCATGTGAAACATGGTATCACATTGATGTTGCGCCGTTCAGCCCAGCGCGGCCAGGAAGCGGGCGGAGGCGTCGACCGCCGGGGCGGAGCTGTTCGTGCCGAGCACCAGGGTCGCGAAGGCCACGTCGCCGCGGTAGCCGACGAACCAGCCGTGGGAGTTGGTCCCGTCGCCGAACTGCGCCGTGCCCGTCTTGCCGCGCACGTCCCCGTACGGCTTGAGCTGCGGCGCGGTGCCGGTCTCGACCACCTCGCGCATCATCGCGCGCAACGGCTCCAGCACGGCGGGCGCGGGCGGGGTCGGGGTGTGGTCGACCTTCGTCTCCCGGCCCTTCAGCAGCGTCGGGACCGGCACCTTGCCCGTCGCCGTCGTCGCCGCCACCACCGCCATGCCGAACGGGCTGGCCAGCAGCTTGCCCTGGCCGAAGCCGTCCTCCGCCCGCTCCACCACGTCCGAGGCGGGCGGCACGGAACCCGTGATCGTGGTGATCGCCGGGATCTCGAAGTCGACGCCCAGGCCGAACGAGTCCGCGGCCTTGGTCAGCGCGTCCGGCGCCATCCCGGCCGCGAGCTGCGCGAACGTGGTGTTGCACGAGAACGCGAACGCCGAGTGCAGCCCGATCGTGCCCTTGTCGAACTCGTGGTCGTTCGGCACCACGCGCCGCCCGTCGATCACCGTCCTGCCGGGGCACGGCAGCGGGCTGTCCGCCGTGGCCTGCCCGGACGCCAGGGCCGCGGCCGCCGTCACGATCTTGAACGTGGACCCGGGCGGGTAGCGGCCGGTCAGCGCCACCGGGCCCTCCGCGTCGGCCGGGCCGTTCTGCGCCACGGCCAGGATCTCGCCGGTCGACGCCTGCAACGCCACCAGCATCGCCGCCTGCGCCACGGGCTCCAGCGCGTCCTCCGCCGCCACCTGCACGGCCCGGCTCAACGCGGTCGAGATCGCCTGCGCGGGCTCCGGATCCTGCTCGTGCAGGGCCTCGACCTCGTCACCGGCCGCGTTCACCGTGTAGACGCGGACCCCGGACTTGCCGGCGATCTCCTCCTCCACCGCCTTGCGCACGGCGGGCAGCACCTGCGAGCCGAACGTGCGCGACGGCGCGAGCAGGCTCGTCTGCGTGGTGAACCGCACCCCCGGCAGCTCGTAGATGGCGGGCTTCACGGTCTGGTAGTCCGCGTCGCGCAGCGCGGCCACCTGGTAGACCTGACCGGCGGGCACCTTCGCCACCCCGTCCAGGATCGACTGCCGGGTGATCGCGGCGTCGATCGGCGTCAGCGCCGCGGCCAGCGCCTGGGCCACCGCGTTCACGTCGCCCGCTTCCTTCGCGTCGAGCAGGATCGACACGACCTGCTCCGGCGCGAGCAACGGCGTCCCGTCGCGGTCCAGCACCGGCGCGAGCGCGGGCTTCACGTCGGCCACGCCCAGCGTCTGCTGCACGGCGAGCTTCGGGTGCACGACCGAGGGCGCCCAGTGCACCTTCCAGTCCTCGTCCTCGCGCCGCAGGTCGAACTTCGTCTGGTAGCTCCACGCGTGGTCGTGCCCGAGGTCCCAGTCCAGCTGCGCGGTCGCGTCGGCGGTGGTCGACTCGCCCGCCGAGCGCACCTGCTCGACCCTGGCGCCCAGGCCCTGGGGCTTGAGCACCTCCCGGACCTTGCCGAGCACGTCCTTGGCCCCGCCCGGGTCGTCGGTCAGGCCGGCCGCGCCGTCGACGTCACCGGCGGCCAGCTTGGCCAGGAAGTCGCCCGCCACCTGGTCGGGACCGGGCCGGGAGGAGAACAGGCCGCAGCCGCTGACGAGCAGCAGGACCACCCCGAAGAGGGCCACCTTGCGCGCGATCACGGCGCCGAGTATGCCGGGTGCCGCCGGCGGCGCGGCGCGTCGGCCTCAGAACAGCACGGTCGCGTACTGGCCGACCTGGGAGAAGCCGATCTTGCGGTACGCCGCCTTGGCCACGTCGTTGTAGGAGTTCACGTACAGCGACGCGGTCCGGCCCAGGCCCTTGACCAGGCGTTCGGCCACGGCCGCGGTGCCCGCCGCGCCGATGCCCCGGCCGCGCCGGTCCGGCCGCACCCACACGCCCTGGATCTGGCCGACCTGCGCCGACATGGCCCCGATCTCGGCCTTGAACACGACCTCGCCGCCCTCGAACCGGGCGAACGCCCGCCCGCCCGCGATCAGCTCGGCCACCCGCGCCCGGTAGGACGCGCCGCCGTCCTCGGCGCACGGGTCGACGCCGACCTCCTCGATGAACATGGCGATCGCGGCGGGCAGGTACCGGTCCAGCTCGTCGGGCCGGACCTGCCGCACCAGCGGGTCCAGCGGGATCGACGGGCCGGTGCCCAGCGCCATCAGCGGCTGGTCGGCGCGCACCTCGCGGGCCGGGCCCCAGTCCGGGGACAGCTCCTCCCACAGGCCCAGCACCTGCTCGGCGGGTCCGACCAGCGACGAGCACATGCGGCCGCGGCGGCGGGCGCGGTCGGCGAAGCCGCGCAGCGCGGCGGTGTTGCCGCGCAGCGGGATGAGGTTCGGCCCGGCGAAGCACAGCGCGTCGAGCCGGCCGCCGCGCAGCGACCGGTGGTCGTACGCCCACACCTCGCCGCCGAGCCGCCACGGGTCCAGGCCCGCGGCCTCGACCCGGGCGGCGACCATGCAGGACGCCACCGGGTCGGCCGCGAGCACGGCGAGCACCTCGGACAGGTCCCGCTCGTCGAGCAAGCGCGCGCCAGCCAACCTCAGCACGCCGTCAAGCCTGCCAGATGGAGACCGTTCCCCGCGCGTCCGCCACCCGCTCAGCCGACCGTCACGACCGGCTCGCCGCCCTCGGCGGTCTCGCCGATCTCCTCGGCGATGCGCATGGCCTCTTCGATCAGGGTCTCCACGATCTGGTGCTCGGGCACGGTCTTGATCACCTGGCCCTTGACGAAGATCTGGCCCTTGCCGTTGCCCGACGCCACGCCCAGGTCCGCTTCACGCGCCTCGCCCGGCCCGTTCACCACGCAGCCCATCACGGCGACCCGCAGCGGCACCTCCATGCCCTCCAGACCGGCGGTGACCTGCTCGGCCAACGTGTAGACGTCGACCTGGGCCCGCCCGCACGACGGGCACGAGACGATCTCCAGCTTGCGCGGGCGCAGGTTGAGCGACTGGAGGATCTGGTGCCCGACCTTGACCTCCTCGACGGGCGGCGCGGACAGCGACACGCGGATCGTGTCGCCGATCCCCTGCCGCAGCAGCGCGCCGAACGCCACCGCCGACTTGATCGTGCCCTGGAACGCCGGACCGGCCTCGGTCACGCCCAGGTGCAACGGGTAGTCGCACTGCTCGGCCAGCAGCTCGTAGGCTCGGATCATCACCACGGGGTCGTTGTGCTTGACCGAGATCTTCAGGTCGTGGAAGTCGTGCTCGGCGAACAGCGACGCCTCCCACAGCGCCGACTCCGCCAGCGCCTCGGGCGTCGCCTTGCCGTACTTCGCCATCAGCCGCGGGTCCAGCGAGCCCGCGTTCACGCCGATGCGGATCGGCGTGTTGTGGTCGCGGGCCGCCTGCGCGATCTCCTTGACCTTGTCGTCGAACTTCTTGATGTTACCGGGGTTGACCCGCACCGCCGCGCACCCGGCCTCGATGGCCGCGAACACGTACTTCGGCTGGAAGTGGATGTCCGCGATCACCGGGATCTGCGACTTCTTCGCGATCGCGGCCAGCGCGTCGGCGTCGTCCTGCGACGGGCACGCCACCCGCACGATGTCGCAGCCCGCCGCGGTCAGCTCCGCGATCTGCTGCAACGTCGCGTTCACGTCCGCCGTGACGGTCGTCGTCATCGACTGCACCGAGACCGGGAACTCACTGCCGACACCGACCGAGCCCACCATGAGCTGGCGGGTCTTGCGCCGCTCCGACAACACCGGAGGAGGCATCGCCGGAAGACCGAGCATGACGCCGTCACTCATGAACTGGCACCTCTCACTGGGATCACTGGAAGAGCTTGATGGGGTTGACGATGTCGGCGGTGATCGTCAACAGCGTCACCGAGCCGCCGACGAAGATCACGAAGTAGGTCAGCGGCAGCAACCGCAGGTAGTTGACGGGCGCTCCGGCGGGCAGGCCGCGCAGCTTCCGGATCCAGTTTCGCACCCGTTCGTACAGGTTGACGGCAATGTGACCACCGTCAAGCGGCAGCAGCGGCAGGAGGTTGAACACACCCACGAAGAAGTTCAGCCCCGCCAGCATCAGCCAGAACAGCTGCCACAGACCGCGGTCGACCGCCTCGCCGCCGAGCCGGCTCGCGCCGACCACGCTGACCGGGCTGTCGATGTCGCGCTCGCCGCCGCCGATGGCCTCGATCACGGCCGGGATCTTCTTCGGGAAGTTGATCAGGCCGCGCCAGGTGTTCTCGAACATCGTGCCGGTGAACTGCGTCGCGCCGCCGAACGCGGTGATCGCGTTGTACTCGAAGTTGCGCTGCTGGATGACGCCGATCGCGCCGACTTCCTCCTTGTAGCGGGTGCCGTCCTTGCGCTCCAGCTCGCGCTCGACGCGGGCCACGTCGGCGGTGAGGGTCAGCTCCTCGCCGTCGCGGAGCACCCGGAACTCGGTCGGGCCGGTCCGCTCGCGGGTCTTGGTCAGCACGTCGGACCACGTGGGCGTGGACGCGCCGGCCACCGCCACGATCTCGTCGCCGGCCCGGAAGCCCGCGTCCTTGGCCGGTGAGGGGGCGCCGGGGGCGCACGCGGCGTCGGTGCTGTTCTGCACGCACGGGGCCACCTCCGCGATCACCGCGCTGTCGCGCAGGTTCGGGATGCCCATGGTGAAGGCCATGAAGTAGAGGATGACGAAGCCGACGATGAAGTGCGTGACGGAGCCCGCGGACAGCACGACCACGCGCTTCCAGGTCTTCTGCCGGTTGAACGCGCGGTGCTGGTCCTCCGGCGCGACCTCCTCCAGGGCGGTCATGCCGGTGATCTCGCAGAAGCCGCCCGCCGGGATGGCCTTGAGGCCGTACTCGGTCTCGCCCCGGCGGAAGGACCAGATCTTCGGCCCGAACCCGATGAAGTACCGGGTCACCTTCATCCCGAACATCTTCGCCGTGGCCAGGTGGCCCAGCTCGTGCAGCGCGATCGAGATGCCGATGAGCAGGGCGAACAGCAGGATGCCCAGGAAAACGAGCACGTCAGTCCCTTCCAGACCCCACCGAAGTGGCCACGAGTTCCCGCGCCCGCGCCCGGGCCCATTGCTCCGCCGCGAGAACCTCGTCGACGTCGACCGGCTCGTGCGCCCAGCCGTCCGCCTCCGCGAGCACCCGTTCCACAGTGTCCACGATGGAGGTGAACGACGTGCCGCCGCCGAGGAAGGCCGCGACCGCCTCCTCGTTCGCCGCGTTGTAGACCGCCGGCAGGCAGCCGCCGCCGGAGCCCGCCTGCCTGGCCAGTCGCACCGCCGGGAACGTCTCGTCGTCCAGCGGCTCGAACGTCCACGCCGTCGCGACATCGAAAGTACACGCGGCGGCGGCGCCCGGGACGCGGTCGGGCCAGCCCAGGGCCAGCGCGATCGGCAGCTTCATGTCCGGCGGGCTGGCCTGGGCGAGCGTGGAGCCGTCGGTGAAGGTGACCATCGAGTGCACGATCGACTGGGGGTGCACCACCACGTCGATGCGGTCGTAGGGCACGCCGAACAGCAGCTGCGCCTCGATCAGCTCCAGCCCCTTGTTGACCAGGGTGGCCGAGTTGACCGTGATGACCGGGCCCATCGACCACGTGGGGTGCGCCAGGGCGTCACTGGCCGTGACGCCGGCCAGGTCGGCGCGGGTGCGGCCGCGGAACGGGCCGCCGGAGGCGGTGAGGACGAGCTTGGCGACCTCGTCGGCGCGGCCGCCGCGCAGGCACTGGGCCAGCGCGGAGTGCTCGGAGTCGACCGGCACGAGCTGGCCCGGCCTGGCCGCCCGCAGCACCAGGGGGCCGCCCGCGATCAGCGACTCCTTGTTGGCCAGGGCGAGCGTGGCGCCGGTCTTGAGCGCGTGCAGGGTGGGCGCCAGGCCGATGGAGCCGGTGATGCCGTTGAGCACCACGTCGGCCGGCGTCGAATCCACCAAATCGGTCATTGCGGTCGGACCGGCGTAAATTCGCGGCAACGTGAAGGCGCCGCGCGAGTAACCGCGTTTTTGCGCTTCGGCGTAGAGGGCCAGCGTGACGTCCTCGACCGCGGTGGCGCGGGCGACGGCCACGGCCCGGACCCCGAAGTCCAGCGCCTGGGCGGCGAGGGCGGCCGGGTCCGCGCCGCCCGCGGCCAGTCCGACCACGGAGAACCGGTCGCGGTTGGCGGCGACGACGTCCAGGGCCTGGGTGCCGATCGACCCGGTCGACCCGAGGACCAGGATCGTGCGTGGTGTGCTCATCACCACCCATTGTTCCCGAGGCTTCCTGATAGGCCGCACAGCGGTACTTCGATAACGGAACGATAACGCACGCGTGGTCTCACTCGAACGTGGGCATTCCTCGATCAAGCGCCCGACGGATCCGCCCGTCGCGGCCTTCAGGAAGGAGAGCCCCCGTGGGCATCTTGGGTTGGATCGTCCTCGGCCTCATCGCGGGTGCCATCGCCAAGGCCATCATGCCTGGTCGGGACCCCGGCGGCATCATCATCACGATGCTGCTCGGCATCGTCGGCGCCATCATCGGTGGCTTCGTCGGCCGTGCCATCTTCGGTACCGACATCAACACCTTCTTCGACCTGAGCACTTGGCTGCTCGCCATCCTCGGCTCGCTGATCGTGCTCGGCATCTACCGGATGGTGACCGGCAACCGCGCCAGGGCATGACGACGCTCGTAGTCGACAACTACTCTGAGTGTGCCCCGTCGAGCAATCGGCGGGGCACACCCGTGTGCGCGGTCAGTTGGCCAGGCCCGCGTCCCGCGCCAGCAGCGCGGCCTGCACCCGGTTGGTGAGCCCCAGCTTGGCCAGCAGCCTGCTCACGTAGGTCTTCACGGTCGCCTCGCTCATGTGCAGCCGCTGCCCCACGTCGGCGTTGGACATGCCCAGCCCGAGCAGCGCCAGCACCTCGACCTCGCGCTCGGTCAGCCCTTCGACCTGGCGCATCGCCTCCTGGCGGCGCGGCTGGCCCACCTGCGCCACCATCCCCACCACCCGGCTCGTCACCATGGGCGACAAGTACGCCTCGCCCGAGTGAACCGCGCGCACGGCGCGGAGCAGTTCTTCCGGCGCGGAGTCCTTCAGCAGGAACCCGGCCGCGCCGTCGGACAGGGCCCGGACGATGTTGTCGTCCTCGCCGAAGGTGGTGAGCATCACCACCCGCACCGACGGGGCGGCGGTGCGCAGCTCGCGCGCGGCGGCCAGGCCGTCCAGGCGGGGCATGCGGATGTCGAGCACGGCGACGTCCACCCGCCGTTCCAGGGCGAGCCGGACGGCTTCCCGCCCGTCACCGGCCTCGGCGACCACCTCGATGTCGTCGGCGGTGCCGAGGATGGCCTTGATGCCCGCGCGCATCAGCGGCTCGTCGTCGGCGATGAGGACCCGGATCACGTTCACATCCCCTGCAAGTGGGTGTTCTTCTCGACCAGGGTGCCGTTCGCGAAGCAGAACCGCACGATCTTGGTCGCCCGGGACGAGTAGGTCTGCACGTCGGCCACGCGGTACTCGCACCGCGCACCCGGGGGCTCGGGTGCGGCCTTGGACCTGATGTCGCCCAACGGCGGCTCCGCCCCGCCCGGCAGCCTCGCCATCACCTCGGCCTGCGACTGCCCCACCGACACCGAGTCGTACAGCTCCTGGGACACCACCTTGGTGACGGGCTGCGACCCGATCCACGTGTAGCCGCCGACGACCACCAGCACGACGACCCCCGCCAGCACGATCGAACCGACGCCCGCCCACTTGCGGATGCCGGTCGGCTTGGCCGGCGCGGACGCCTCGCCGTCCACCGGGTCGTCCGACGGCTCATCGCCCGCCGCCGCCGTGTCCTCGTACGGCAGCACGGCCGCGATCCGGAACCCGCCGGTCGGCAGCTCGCCGACGTGCAGCATGCCGCCCGCCAGCCGCACCCGCTCACCGAGCCCGATCAGCCCGAACCCACCGCCGCCCGCGGGCTTGGCGCGGGGCGGGTTGTTGCGCACCTCCACGACCAGCGCGTCCGGCTCGTACTTCACGGTGACCTGCACGCTCGCGCCCGGCGCGTGCTTGTTGGCGTTGGTCAGGCCCTCCTGCGCGATGCGGTACGCGGCGTGGCTGACCTTCGCGGGCAGCGGCACGGGCTGGCCGCCGCGGACCAGGCTGACCCGCACGCCGGCCCGCCGCGCGCCGTCGACCAGCTCGTCGATCGCGTCGACCGTCCGGCGCACCTGGTCCTCTTCCGGTTCCTCGTCGCGCCGCAGCACGCCGATGACGCCGCGCAGCTCCTCCATCGCGGTCAGGGCCGCGCTGCGCAGCACCCGCACCGCCTCCCGCTGGCGCTCGTCCAGGCCGGTGTCCATGGTCAACGCGCCCGCGTGCACGGAGATGAGACTGAGCCGGTGGCCGAGGCTGTCGTGCATGTCCTGGGCGATCCGGTTGCGCTCGCGCAGCCGCACCTGGCGCGACACCATCCGCCGCTCGCGCACCACCCGTTCCTCGCGCTCCTGCAAGGCCGCGACCAGGGCGTTGCGCTGCGCGGCGTACCGGCCGACCAGGAACGGCAGCGCCACGACCATGCAGTAGACGGTCAGCATCACCCACTGGCCGAACGGCCCGGACAGGCCCGGCGTGGACACGCCCCAGGCGAACATGTGCAGGGCGAGCGCGAGCACGCCGGTGAGCAGCGCGCGCTGCCACGGCGCGATCCGGTAGCCGGCGGCGTAGGCGAGCATGACCACCAACGCGATGCCGCCGTGCTCGGAGCTGAAGACGACCCAGGTGGCGGCCAGCAGCGCCACGGCGGGGAACAGCAGCCTGGTGAGGTAGATCGCCACGTACCCGATGCCCAGGGCGATCATCGCCCAGCCGGACAGCGGCGAACTGCCCGAGACCCAGCCGGGGAACAGGTCCAGGCCGACGAACACGAGGACGGCCAGCACCTCGCGGCCCACGCGCAGGGGCGTGACCCGGCGGAGGCGTTCGGCGTGGGCGCGCAGGAACGCGGCGGGCGCCTCCCGCAGATCCGGCAGGGCGGGCCGGAGCCGTTGAACGACGGACGTCACGGGGGCAACGGTAAAGAACCGCCCGCCCGCCGGCCGCGTTCCTTGGTCTCGACCCTCGCCGACGAAAGTTGACGCAGGTGACGCCCGCCGACCGGCACGTCCGCGATCGGCCCGGCGGTGCCGCGCACCTCACGTCCCGGCGTGCGCGCGCGTGTGGGACGATGACGCCGTTGGTGAACGTGATCGGGCAGGAAGGTCGTGCGGCTGTGTCTTCGTCCTCGGAACTGGACAAGCGTCCGTCGGTCGACCCCCACGAGGAGCCCTCGGCCGAGTGGGGTTGGCACGGCACTTTCCCCAAGGGCATCAAGATCGCCGGCTGGCTCTCCACCCTGGGCGTGTTCGCCCTGCTGATCGGCAACCACCACGGCCGCACCGAGGACATCTGGGTCGTCCTGACCGGCGTCACCATGGCCGGCCTGCTGATCTGGGACCAGGTCCGCAGCCGCACCTCCTGGCGCCGCTGACCCCCGTGACACCCGAACTCCCGGCGCGCTCGTGCGTGCCGGGAGTTTCGCCGTCCGCGGGTGGTTTCGACGTGAGCGGTCCTCTCCTGGCCCGAACAGTGGGTAGGACGCGGTCAATCGGTCCCACGGGCTGAGCACCGGTTGCCCGAACGACCGGTGCGGCAGTTGGCTCGGTGACGCAGCGCACACGTCACCCGCTCCCGCAGATGAGGACTCCGGCATGTCCGTGACGGACGAACTCCTGGCGAACAACGCGGCCTACGCGGCCGACTTCTCCGGCCCCCTCCCCCTTCCGCCCGCGAAGGGCGTCGCCGTCGTGGCGTGCATGGACGCGCGCCTGGACGTCTACCGGGTGCTCGGCCTGAACGAGGGCGAGGCCCACGTGATCCGCAACGCGGGCGGCGTGGTGACCGAGGACGAGATCCGCTCGCTGGCGATCAGCCAGCGCCTGCTGGGCACCCGCGAGGTGATCCTGATCCACCACACCGACTGCGGCATGCTGACGTTCACCGACGACGAGTTCAAGCGCTCGATCCAGGACGAGACGGGCGTCAAGCCCTCGTGGGCCGCGGAGGCGTTCAGCGACCTGGAGGAGGACGTGCGCCAGTCGATCGCCAGGATCCGCAACAGCCCGTTCGTGCCGGTGAAGGACTCGGTGCGGGGCTTCGTCTTCGACGTGGCGACGGGCAAGCTGAACGAGGTCGCCTGACACCCGCCCGCGACGGCCCCGGACACCGGCGGCCGTCGCGCTGGTCGGGGCTCAGCCCTCGGCGGCGAGCTGACCGCAGGCGGCGGCGATCTCCTGGCCCCTGGTGTCACGCACGGTGCAGGCGACGCCCTGGTCGTTGACCCGGCGCACGAACTCCCGTTCCACCGGCTTGGGCGAGGCGTCCCACTTCGAGCCCGGCGTGGGGTTCAGCGGGATCACGTTCACGTGCACCAGCTGGCCCAGGTGCTTGCGCAGCAGCTTGCCCAGCAGGTCCGCGCGCCACGGCTGGTCGTTGATGTCGCGGATCAGCGCGTACTCGATCGACACGCGGCGGCCCGTGCGGTCGGCGTAGCCGCGGGCGGCTTCCAGCACCTCGGCGACCTTCCACCGGGTGTTCACCGGCACGAGCGTGTCGCGCAGCTCGTCGTCGGGCGTGTGCAGCGACACGGCCAAGCGGACCTGGAGGTTCTCCTCGGTCAGCTTCCGGATCGCGGGCACCAGGCCCACCGTGGACACCGTCACCGAGCGCTGCGAGATGCCCAGGCCCTCCGGCGCGGGGTCGCAGATCCGGTGCACCGCCTCGACCACGCGCTTGTAGTTGGCCAACGGCTCGCCCATGCCCATGAACACGATGTTCGACAGCCGTCCCGGCCCGCCGGGCAGCTCGCCGTCGCGCATGGCCGCCGCGCCGCGCCGCACCTGGTCCACGATCTCCGCGGTGGACAGGTTGCGGGTCAGCCCACCCTGGCCGGTCGCGCAGAACGGGCACGCCATGCCGCAGCCCGCCTGCGACGAGATGCACAGCGTCGCGCGGTCGGGGTAGCGCATCAGGACGCTCTCGACCAACGTGCCGTCGTGCGCCCGCAGCAACGTCTTGCGCGTCGTGCCGCCGTCCGCCTCGACGCTGCGCAGTTCCGTCCACAACGGCGGCATCAGGTCGTTGACCAGGCGTTCCCGGGCGGCGGCGGGGATGTCGGTCATCGCGTCGGGGTCGACGGTCAACCGGCCGAAGTAGTGGTTCGACAGCTGCGCGGCGCGGAACGGCTTCTCACCGAGCGCGGCGACGGCCTCTCGACGCTGGTCGGCGGAGAGGTCGGCGAGGTGGCGCGGCGGCAGCCCGCGCTTGGGCGCGTCGAAGACGAGGGGGAGGGCAGTCATAGCACCGTCCAGTGTCCCACGCGCACGACGTGCCCAGGACCACGGCGGCTGCGACCGCCATCACCGTTGCATCGCGATACGTTCCGATATATCGTCGACACGTCGAAACCGATCGACGTAAAGGAGCAAGACGATGCACTTCCACGGACACGGACACCGGCACCACGACCACCGGCTGCACCGCGAGCACGGCTTCGGCGACCCGCGACGGGGGTTCGGCGGCGGCGGCTTCGACCGCGGCGGCCCGTTCCCCGGACCGCCCCTGCCGCCCGAGCCACCGGGCTTCTTCGGCCACGGCCGGGGTCGCGGCGGCAGGCAGCGCAAGGGCAACGTCCGCGCGGCGGTCCTCACGCTGCTCGCCGAACGCCCCATGCACGGCTACGAGATGATCCAGGAGATCGGCCGCCGCACCGACGGCCTCTGGCGCCCCAGCCCCGGCTCGGTCTACCCGACCCTGCAACTGCTGGCCGACGAGGGCCTCGTCGCCTCCACCGAGGAGGCGGGCGGCAAGAAGCTGTTCACGCTGACCGAGACCGGTCGGGACGAGGCGGCGAACCTCGACGGCGCGCCGCCCTGGCAGCAGGTCACCGACGACCTGGGCGCGCACGCGGCGAAGCTGCGCACGGCGGCACGCCACCTGCACGCGGCCATGCAGCAGATGGCCCACGCGGGCACGCGCGAACAGCAGGCCCGCGCCGTCGAGGTGATCGGCGAGGCCCGCCGCAAGCTGTACGCGATCCTCGGCGAGCTCGACGTCGAGGAGGACACCGCCGAGGAGTGACCTACCAGCGGTCGTGGACCAGCGGCCGGATCAGCGAGTCGTACACAGCCCGGACCTCGTCCAGCGCCTCCGCCAGCAACGGCGCGAGGTCCGCGGCGGCCGAGTTGGCGCGCGCCTGCTCGGCGTTGCGGGCGCCGGGGATGACCACCGTGACGCCGGGCTGGTCCACGACCCACCGCAGCGCGAACTGCGCCATGGTCGCGCCGGCGGGCACGAGGGGCCGCAGCCGCTCCACCGCCTCCAGGCCCACCTCGAACGGCACGCCGGAGAACGTCTCGCCGACGTCGAACGCGTCACCGTTGCGGTTGTAGTTGCGGTGGTCGTCCGCGGAGAACGTGGTCGACGCCGTGTACTTGCCGGACAGCAGCCCCGAGGCGAGCGGGACGCGGGCGATGATCGCCACGCCCGCTTCCGCCGCCGCGGGCAGCACCCGCTCCAGCGGCTTGAGCCGCAGCGCGTTCAGGATGATCTGGACGCTCGCGACACCCGGCCGGGCGATCGCGGTCAGCGCCTCCTCGACGGTCTCCACGCTCACGCCGTACGCGGCGATCCGCTTGGCCTCGACCATCTCGTCCAGCGCGTCGAACACCTCGTCGGTCGAGTAGACCGGGGTCGGCGGGCAGTGCAGCTGGACCAGGTCGAGCGTGTCCACGCCGAGGTTGGCGCGCGACCGGTCGTTCCAGGCCAGGAAGTTCTCGCGGGTGTAGTTCTCCGGCGTCTGGTCGACGCGGCGGCCCATCTTGGTGGCGACCGTGATGCCCGCGTCGCCGCGCTCGCGGAGGAACTTGCCGATCAGCGTCTCGCTGCGGCCGTCGCCGTAGACGTCGGCGGTGTCGAAGAAGTTCACGCCGGTGTCGGCGGCCGCGTGCAGCACAGCCAGCGCGTCGGACTCCTCGACCTGGCCCCAGTCGGCGCCGAGCTGCCAGCAGCCCAGACCCACGACCCCGACCTGCCGACCCAACCTGCCCGCGTTCCTGTTCTCCACGGTCCGGATCCTATGTGAGCGCTATCAGGGCAGCACAATCCCGGCGGGCTTGCGCCGCACGTGCACGCGGTAGCCGACCTCGAACGACAGGCCGGGCGTGCGCGCGATGGCCTTCTCCGCGATCGCCGCGGAGAACTCGATGCGCAACACCGCCTCCAGGTCCGCACGGCTCTCGAACCGCCACAGCGCGCGCACGCGGCGCAACGAGAACCCCTGGTCGGCGAAGAAGCGCTCCACGTCCACGGGGTTGTACCGCGGCTCGTCGGCGCACAACCACGGCCCGTACGGCTCGGCGAGGCCGTCGAGGTCCACGATCGCCAGCGCGCCGCCGGGCCGCAGCACGCGGTCGGCCTCGCGCAGGCCGGGTTCGCAGCCCGGGCCGAAGAAGTACGCGGTGCGCGCGTGCACCAGGTCCGCGGTCGCGTCACGCAGCGGCAGGCGTTGCGCGGGCCCGGCCACCGCCTCGGCGTTCGGCACGTCCGCCACACGTGCCCGAGCGCGCTGCACCAGCGGAGGGTGCGGCTCGACGCCGATCACCGAACGGGCCTGTCGGGCGAACACCGGCAGGTGGAACCCGTCGCCGCAGCCCACGTCCACCACGTCCCGCCCGACCCAGTCGCACTCCTCGCGCAGCGCGCTCCAGATCGCGCCGTCCACGTCCTGCGCGCGGTTCTCGACCTCGTAGACCTCGGGCCAGTGCCAGATGTTCGGGCTCGGCAGGACGTCGACCGGCCGGACCGCGGCCAACGCGGCGCGTACGAATCCCTTCACGGGACGACTCTAGAGCCGTAGCGTGATCGAATAATCGGCTCGCAGGAGGTACGTGGTGTCGATCGTCCCCAATTCCCCCGCCCTGGCCGAGCAGCACCACGGAGCGCCGTGCTGGGTCGACATCGCCACCACCGACCTGCCGGCCGCGATCGACTTCTACTCGGGCCTGTTCGGCTGGAACTTCGCCGACGCGCCGGGCAACGCGATCGCGCTGGTCGACGGGGTGCCGGTGGCCGAACTGGTGGTCGCCGAACAGCCGAGCGCGTGGACGCTGTACCTGAACACGCCGCACTCGCGTGCCACGGCGGAGAAGGCGCAGGTGTTGGGCGGGCACGTGCTCGGGGAGCCCTCGGACACCGTCACGGTGCTCGCCGACCCGACCGGCGCGGTGGTCGGCTTCCGGCACGTTCCACCCGATTGGGTGTTCGGCACGGACGGCCACGGCGCGTACGCGTGGGCCGAGCTGAACACGCGGGACGGGCAGGCGGCGGACGAGTTCTTCGGCGAGCTGTGCGGGTACGAGATCACCCAGATCGGTGATGGTCAGGCGGTCGACTACACGCTCTGGGCCGTGCAGGGGCACACCGTGCTCGGGCGTCAGCGGATGGGCCGGGCGTTCGCGCCGGACACGCCGGCGCACTGGATGGTGTACTTCACCGCCGCGCCGGAGATCGGCACGGACTCCGCCGCGTCCCGGGTGCTGGAGCTGGGCGGGCGCGTGACCGTGGAGCCGTACGACACGCCGTTCGGCCGGATCACGGTCGTCGCCGACCACACGGGCGCGGTGTTCTCGGTCATCGACCCGTCCCGCACCACGCCGTTGCCGGAGGAGGACGCCACCGAGACCCGGGTGGACGACCCGTACGACGACTAGCCGGGCACGAACACGTGCAGCAGCAGCCAGGCGACCACGGCGGACGGCAGCAGCGAGTCCATCCGGTCCATCAGGCCGCCGTGACCGGGCAGCAGCGTGCCCATGTCCTTGATCCCCAGGTCGCGCTTGATCAGCGACTCGACCAGGTCGCCCGCGGTCGCGGTGACCACCAGGGCCGCGCCGAACAGCACGCCCTGCCACCACTGGCCGTCCAGCATCAGGCCCACGGTGAGCGCACCGCCGACCATGCCCGCCACCATCGAGCCCGCGAAACCCTCCCAGGACTTCTTCGGGCTGATGGTGGGGGCCATCGGGTGCTTGCCGAACAGCACGCCGGCCACGTAGCCGCCGGTGTCGGACAGGACCACGCCGATCAGGAACGCCAGGACGCGGAACACGCCGTCGTCCGGCACCACCAGCATGACCGCGAAGGCCGCGAACACGGCCACGTAGGCGACCGTGAAGATGGACGCGGTGACGTCGCGCAGGTAACCGTCCGCGCCGTCCTTGAGCCGCCAGAGCAGGCACACCAGGATCGTCACCACGAACGCGCTCAGCACGCCGCCGCGCTCGTACGGCCAGGCCAGCCACACCACGGCCTGACCGCCCAGCAGCACGGGCACCAGGCCCACGCGGATGCCCGCGCCGCGCCGCAACGCGCCCGCCAGCTCGTACATCGCCACCGCGACGGCGATCGCGACCACGCCGACGAACAGCTGCCGCACCGTCAGCAGCGCGACGAGGATGACCGCGCCCAAGCCGACGCCCACGGCGATGGCCGCGGGCAGGTTGCGCCCTGCGCGTGACGCACTCTTCCCCGGCGCGCCCTGGTCACCGCCGCCTGACACCTGTTGTGCTCCCATCACGGCCGTCCACCGGCCACCGCGCGCGGACTCCCGACCGGACCCGCCGAGGTCACTAGACCTCGAGCAGCTCGGCTTCCTTGTGCTTGACGAGCTCGTCGATCTGGGCGACGTAGCGGTGGGTGACGTTCTCCAGTTCCTTCTCGGCCCTGGTGCCCTCGTCCTCGCCGACCTCACCGTCCTTGACCAGGCGGTCCAGCTCTTCCTTCGCCTTGCGGCGGATGTTGCGGATGGACACCTTGGCGTCCTCGCCCTTGCCCTTGGCGACCTTGACCATCTCGCGGCGGCGTTCCTCGGACAGCTGCGGGATCACCACGCGGATGATCGAGCCGTCGTTGCTGGGGTTCACGCCCAGGTCGGAGTCGCGGATGGCCTTCTCGACGGCGTTGAGCTGGCTGGCGTCGTAGGGCTTGATCACCGCCATGCGCGCTTCCGGGATGGCGACGCTGGCCAGCTGGTTGAGCGGGGTGGGCGAACCGTAGTACTCGACCACGATGCGGGAGAACATCGAGGGGTTGGCACGGCCGGTGCGCACCGCGGCCAGGTCCTCCTTCGCCACGGACACCGCTTTTTCCATCTTCTCCTCGGCGTCGAGGAGGGTCTCGTCAATCACGACTGACTCCCTTGGTGTGCGCAGTTCGGCTCGAATCCCAGCAGGTCTAGAAGGACGGGCGACCACCGGGGGTGCTCACCAGCGTGCCGATCTTCTCACCGCGCACGGCTCGCGCGATGTTCCCCTCGGTGAGCAGGTTGAAGACCATGATCGGCATGTTGTTGTCCATGCACAGGCTGAACGCGGTCGCGTCGGCGACATTCAGGCCCCGTTCGAGCACTTCCCGGTGGGTGATGTTGTCGAACATCAGCGCGTCCGGGTCGGTCTTGGGGTCCGCCGTGTAGACGCCGTCCACGGCCTTGGCCATCAGCACGACGTCGCAACCGATCTCCAGCGCGCGCTGCGCGGCCGTGGTGTCGGTCGAGAAGTACGGCATGCCCGCGCCGCCGCCGAAGATCACCACGCGCCCCTTGTCGAGGTGCCGCATGGCCCGGCGGGGGATGTAGGACTCGGCGATCTGGCCCATCGTGATGGCGGTCTGCACCCGGGTCTCGATGCCGTGCTCGCGCTCCAGGAAGTCCTGCAGGGCCAGGCAGTTCATCACGGTGCCGAGCATGCCCATGTAGTCGGCGCGGCTGCGGTCCATGCCGCGCTGCTGGAGCTCCGCGCCGCGGAAGAAGTTGCCGCCGCCGATGACGACCGCGACCTGGACCCCTGTTCGGACGACCGCGGCGATCTGGCGTGAGACGGTCTGCACGACGTCGGGGTCGACGCCGACCCCGCCACCGCCGAACATCTCGCCGCCCAGCTTGAGCATCACCCGGCGGTAGCCGTGGATCGGCTCGTCGTCGGCGTGATCCGATTTCGCGTGGTCTACCTCTGCGCTCACAGGTGCTCCTCTGGACACGGCAAGGGCGGGGTCGCGACGACTGCGCGCAACCCCGCCCTCACGCGAATCAGGCCTGGCCGACCTCGAACCGGGCGAAGCGGGTCACGGTGACACCGGCCTCGTCCAGCACGGCCTTGACGGTCTTCTTGGACTCCGTCACGGACGCCTGCTCCAGGAGCACGACGTCCTTGAAGAAGCCGTTCACGCGACCCTCGACGATCTTGGACAGCGCCGCCTCCGGCTTGCCCTCCTCGCGAGCGGTCTCCTCGGCGATGCGGCGCTCGTTGGCCACCACGTCCGCGGGGACCTCGTCGCGGGTGAGGTAGCGGGGACGCATCGCGGCGATCTGCATCGCGGCGCCGCGGGCGGCCTCTTCGTTGTCGCCGGTGTACTCGACCACGACGCCGACGGCGGGCGGCAGGTCGGCGGCGCGGCGGTGCAGGTAGGTGGTCACGGTGCCGTCGAAGACGGCGACCTTCGCCAGCTCCAGCTTCTCGCCGATCTTGGCGGAGAACTCCTGGACGACCGCGTCGACGGCCTTGCCGTCGAGGTCGGTGGCCTTGAGGACCTCGACGTCCGCCGGGCGGGTGGCCTTGGCGACCGCGACGATCCGGGAGGCCAGCTCCTGGAAGTCGGCGTTCTTGGCGACGAAGTCCGTCTCGCAGCGCAGCTCGATCATCACGCCGTCCTCGGCCACGACCAGGCCGTTGGAGGTCGTGCGCTCGGCGCGCTTGCCGACGTCCTTGGCGCCCTTGATGCGCAGGATCTCGACCGCCTTGTCGAAGTCGCCGTCGGCTTCCTCAAGCGCCTTCTTGCAGTCCATCATGCCTGCGGCGGTCAGCTCGCGGAGGCGCTTCACGTCAGCGGCGGTGTAGTTCGCCATCGTGCGATTTCCGTTCCTTCTGCGGTCTGATCGTCGGCTTCGCTCGCCGACGCGTGTACGCGCTGGGGTGTGGTGCGGTGGTGAGCCGGTCGGTGCTGGCCCGGTGCGCACGCCGCGCCCGCCGTGGTCGAGGCAGGCGCGGCGTGCGCGCGGATCAGGACTGGACGGGCTCGGTGCCCTCGGCGGCGGGCGCCTCGGCGGCGGGGGCGTCGGCAGCCGGAGCGGCAGGCGCGTCCGCGCCGACCAGCAGCTCCTGCTCCCACTCGGCCAGCGGCTCGTCCTGGCCGGGCTCGGGCTTGTCGGCACCGTCGGCGGCCTGGGTGCGAGCGCCCGAGCGCGCCATCAGACCGGCGGCGGCGGCCTCGGCCACGACCTTGGTCAGCAGCGCGGCGGACCGGATCGCGTCGTCGTTGCCCGGGATCGGGTAGTCGACCTCGTCCGGGTCGCAGTTCGTGTCGAGGATCGCCACGATCGGGATGTTCAGCTTGCGCGCCTCGCCGACGGCGATGTGCTCCTTCTTGGTGTCCACGATCCACACGGCGCTGGGCACCTTGGACATGTCGCGGATACCGCCGAGCGTGCGCTCCAGCTTGTCCTTCTCGCGGTTCATCATCAGGATTTCCTTCTTGGTGAAACCCTGGAAACCGCCGGTCTGCTCCATCGACTCCAGCTCCTTGAGCCGCTGGAGGCGCTTGTGCACCGTGGAGAAGTTGGTGAGCATGCCGCCCAGCCAGCGCTGGTTGACGAAGGGCATGCCGACGCGGAGGGCCTCGTTGGCGATGGCCTCCTGCGCCTGCTTCTTGGTGCCGATGAACAGGATCGACCCGCCGTGCGCGACCGTTTCCTTCACGAACTCGTAAGCCCGGTCGATGTAGGTCAGCGTCTGCTGCAGGTCGATGATGTAGATGCCGTTGCGCTCGGTGAAGATGTAGCGCTTCATCTTCGGGTTCCAGCGACGGGTCTGGTGCCCGAAGTGCACGCCGCTGTCGAGCAGCTGCTTCATGGTGACGACGGCCATGGCCGGGTTCGCACCTCTTCGTTCAGGCGCGCCTGGCGGTGGGCCGGCGCGCGTTCCGGTTCATCGCGGCGGGCCGGGTCGGACCGCCGCCCTGGTGCCCCTGCCGCCGTCCGAACCGGAGGCGTCTCACCTCAGGACCGCCGGACGCCGTGACTCGACCACGCCGAAAACTTGGTCGGATCTGCATTGGCACGCGAAGTCGCCCCGCACTCACACGGGCCGCGGACCGAGTGTACGCCGACAGGCCGGAGAACCACGAACCGGGCCCGCAGTTGTCCACAGGCCACCGAGTTGTCCACAGGTGGCGAGAAGCCACTGGTAGCCCCCGGTCCGCGCCGCCACGCTGGACCCATGACTCCCACGATGCGAACACTGCTGGTCCTGGCCTTGACAGCCGCCACGACCCTACCCCTGGCCCCGACCGGCCACGCCGCCAAGCCACCGCGCTTCGCCTGGCCACTGGCCCCACCGCACCAGGTCGTCCGAGCCTTCGAGGCCCCGGCCACCGAGTACGCCGCCGGCCACCGCGGCGTCGACCTGGCCGCCCCACCGGGCACACCGGTCCTGGCCGCCGCCGACGCCGTGGTGCTGCACGCGGGCCCGGTAGCCCACCGCACGGTGGTCTCGTTGCTGCACGCGGGCGGCCTGCGCACCACCTACGAACCGGTGACCCCCACCGTCCAGCGAGGCCAACACGTGCCCCGAGGAACCCCGATCGGCACCCTCACCGCGGGCCACGAGGGCTGCCCGACCCCGTCCTGCCTGCACTGGGGCGCCATCCGCCGAACCCCACCCGACACCCACACCTACCTGGACCCACTGCACCTCCTGACCAACGGCCGCGTCCGCCTCCTCCCAAGCCGGACCACCCCAAACCGCACTCCCCCCTCCACCCACCACTCCCACATCTCCCGCCAGACTAACTCTGACCTGCGATAACACCCCTACCAGCCGCCATCCACCTCACACACCCCACTGCCCCTCCATCCCCACCACCTGACCAACCCTGACCCACCCGACCACCCGCCAACCACCGCCCCCGACCTCCCCACCCGGCACCTACGCCACCCACCGCACCGCCACCCCACCCCACCCCACCGCACCGCACCGCACCGCACCGCACCGCACCGCACCGCACCGCACCGGCCAGCCTTCACCCCGCCTCGTCTCGCACCCGCCCACACCGCACCCTCCACATCCCCGACACCGCCGGGCACCCCCGGCACCGCCCCACCGCCGCACCCCCGCCACCGCTCATCACAGCCACCACTCAGACAGTCGACCGGCCAGACCGCCTCACCGCGCACCGCCTCACCCCCCGGCACCCCCGGCACCCCCGGCACCGCCACACCCGCGCACCCCGCACCCCGCACCCCGCACCCCGCACCGGCGAGCCAACCCGCCGCTGCGTCGCCCTCAACCTGAATTCCCTCGACCGAGGTACCGGCTCGCGCCCCGCAACGAGCCCGACGTCCCCGCGCATCAACACCACTTCGGGTAGCGCCCCGCCGGTTTGCCCTCGACCCGGCGAGCGCCCCTCCGCACCGAGCCACCAAGCCCGCGACCGAGCCCCGCCGACCGGCGAGCGCTAAGCGTCCAGCTGCTCGTTCAGCTTGGTGCGCAGCCGGAGCACCGCGCGGGTGTGCAGTTGGCACACGCGGGACTCCGTGACGCCCAGGACCTTGCCGATCTCGGCCAGCGTCAGGTTCTCGAAGTAGTACAGGGTGACCACGACGCGGTCGCGTTCGGCGAGTTGGGCGATCGCGTCGGCGAGTTGGCGGCGGCTGTCCTGGTCGACCAGGGTGGCGATCGGGTCCTCCGCGCCCTCGTCCGGCAGGGACTCGGCCAGCGACGAACCAGCGCCGCCGGTGCTGCGGCCGGCGGCGATCAGCTCGTCCAGGGCGACCACGCTGGTGAGCTGGAGCTGGGCGTAGAGCTCGCGCAGCTCGCCGAGGCCGATCTTCAGCTCGGCGGCGAGCTCGCGGTCGGTCGGGGTGCGTTGCAGGCGGCCGCCGAGGCGTTCCAGGGCGCGTTCGACGTCACGGGCGCGGCTGCGCACCGAGCGCGGCACCCAGTCCTGGGAGCGCAGGTCGTCGAGGATCGCGCCGCGGATGCGCTGCATCGCGTACGTCTCGAACTTCAGCCCTCGCTCGGGCTCGAACTTCTCGATCGCGTCGACCAGGCCGAAGATGCCCGACTGGATCAGGTCGGCCACGTCGACGTGCGCGGGCAGGCCCGTGCCGACCCGGCCGGCCACGTACTTCACCAGCGGCGCGTAGTGCAGCACGAGGCGGTCGCGCAGGGCCTGCCGGCGCGATTCGCCGTAGGTGTGCCACAGCGCGATGATCCCGGCTTCCACGTCATCGGCGGTCCTCGACTCGGACGCCGCGTGCGCGGGTCTGCCCGGGGCGGCGGGCAACGCGTGCCCGTTCGTGCCCAGCGACTCGCCGTCCACGTGGTGACCGTTCGTCCCAGTCGCGGTGCGCGCCGCCGACGAGGTCCCGACGTGCGCGGCGGAGGGAGAGGTCACGGTTGCGGTCCGCGAACCTCCCCCTGCGACGTCAGGAGCGGGGGTGGGTTCGGTCATGGATCGCCTTCAGCCGTTCGACGGTGACGTGTGTGTAGAGCTGAGTCGTTGCGAGCGTAGCGTGACCAAGTAGCTCTTGGACGGTGCGCAGGTCCGCTCCCCCTTCCAACAGGTGCGTGGCCGCGGAGTGGCGGAGACCGTGGGGGCCGGTGTCGGCCGTCTCGGGCACCGCACCCACTACATCGTGGACAACCCGCCTGGCGGTACGGGGATCGAGCCGACCGCCTCGCGCACCGAGCAGCAGCGCGCGCTGTGAACGGTCGTTGACCAGGGCGGATCGACCTTGTTCCACCCAGCGCCGTACCGCCCGTTCGGCCGGAACGCCGAACGGCACCATGCGTTCACGACTACCCTTGCCCAGAACTCGAATCACCCTTTGGGAGTAGTCCACGTCGTCGAGGTCGAGCCCGCACAGCTCGGCGACCCGGACGCCTGTCGCGTACAGCAACTCCACCACGGCTTGGTCACGCAGCGCAACCGGATCGCCCTGTTCCGCACCTGCTTCGGCAGCCGCCATGGCGGCGTCGGCCTGGTCCGGCCGCAGCACTGCGGGGAGGGTGCGGTGGGGGCGGGGCGCGGACAGCCGGGGGCCCGGGTCGGTGGCGAGCAGGCCGTTGCGGGAAGCCCAGGCGGTGAACGTTCGGGCGGAAGCGGCACGCCTGGCCATCGTCGTCCGGCTCGCGCCGGCGGAGTGCTGGGAAGCCAGCCACGACCGCAGGCCGGTCAGGTCGATCGCTTCCACGGTGGCGTTGTCGGGCGTGCCGCCGGCTAAGTGGACCAGCAGGGCGACCACGTCGCCGAGGTACGCGCGCACGGTGTGCGGTGACAGCCCGCGTTCCATCGCGAGGTGGCGTTCGTAGCGGTCCAGGGCCTCGCCGACGTCCGCGGGCAGCGCGCGACGCAGGCGAACCAGGTCGACACGACGTGTCCGAGCGGGCGGCGGCGGGGACATAGCCCCTGACGCTCCGCCCTCGAGCGCTCTTGGTCAAGTATCGCCACGCCAACTCCCGTCCTGGGAGCGCTTCCAACCGCTTTCCGTGCGCTCGGCGAGACTGGCCAGTTCCAGTTGTGGCAGCAATGCGCGCACCCGGGCCAGCTCCACACCGGACTCGACGGAGATCGCCTCCGGGCTGTGTCCGAACGTCAGGCCCAACGCTTCGAAGACCCGCATCGCGTCGCCCTGCGGCGGTCCGGTGTCGGTGTTCTTGGTCGCCTCGACCAGGTCGACGCCGAGCCGTCCGGTCGACTCGATGATCTCGGCGACGCTCGTCACGGGCAGCGCGATCCCGGATCGCAGCAGCTCGTGGCACCCGGACGAGCTGACCGAGGTGATCGGCCCGGGCACCGCCATGAGCACCCGCCCGAGCGCCGCCGTGGACGCCGCGGTGTTCTTGGCGCCGCTGCGCTGTGCGGCCTCGACGACCACGGTGCCCTCGGCGAGTGCGGCGATGAGGCGGTTGCGCGTCAGGAACCGGTGACGCGCGGGGGTGTGCGTCGGCGGGTACTCGCTCACCAACAGGCCTTGGCTCGGGATGCGTTCGAGCAGGGCGCGGTGGCCTGCCGGGTACGCGACGTCGATCCCGCAGGCCAGCACGGCGATCGTCAACCCGCCGGCCGTGATCGCGCCCCGGTGAGCGGCCCCGTCGATGCCGTAGGCCGCGCCGGACACCACGGTGACCCCGGCCTGCGCCAGCCCGAACCCGAACTCACCGGCCACGTGCTGCCCGTACCCGGAAGCCGCCCGACTGCCGACCACCGCGACCGCCCGTTCGGTGATCTTGGCCAGATCCGCCTCGCCTCGAACCCACAACGCCAACGGCTCCAACCCACACCGCAGCCCGTTGGCGGCGGCGATGGTCAGGGCGTTGAAGGGCCAGCGGGGCCACTCGTCGTCCTCGGGTCCCACCAGCCGCCCGCCGACCTTCGCAGCCGCCTCCAAGTCCTGTTCCGCCTGGTCGAGCGCCCGCCGCGCGGACGTCTGGCTGTCCACCCCGGAAGGCACCTCACCGGCCCGAACCATCTCCGCCGCCTGAACGGGCCCGACCTCCGCGACGAACCGCGCCAGCGCCGCCGCCGGCGGCTCAGCCACCCGCGACAGGTAAGCCCGCGCCAACCGGACCTGATCACTGCTCACGGCCACCGCCACCATTCATCCGGACCGAAACGGGCGGCCGAGCCGGAACCGGACCCAACCCCGACCACCGACCGGTCCACCTCGCCACCGCCCGGGCCCGCAATCGGCCACGCTCGGCTGGGGTGGGGTGCCGACTCTTGGACGGCAACCTTCGGTGATGGCGGCACGGCGGGCACGGGGGCTGCCGGGTTGGCGAAGACCGCCTTGAGCGGGGCCGAGACGAGGGCGGCTGGGGCGAGCGACACGTCTTGGGGATGCGGGAAGTTCAGCTCCACAGGGGTCGGTGACGCGAGGCTCGGCACGGCTGGGTGAAGCGGCGCTGCGCTCGAAAGCGGAGGGCTCGGTGGTCCGGGATTCGGCGCGACCGAGTTCGGTTGCCCAGGGCTCGGGGAGGTTGCGGTGAGCGGCGCGCGTTTCGGCAGGGCGAAGGTCAGTGGGGTGAGGGTCGGCGGGGTGAGGGTCGGCAGAGCGGCGATGGGTGGGGTGGCGGTCGGTGAGGCAGTGGGCAGCAGGCCGGTGGTTGGGGACATGGCGGTTGGTGAGGCCGCGGTGGATGGGGTTGTGGTGGATCGGGTGGCGGTGGATGGGGTTGAGGCCGAGGGCGGCGCGGTGGAGATCTGCGGGGTGGTGGATGGGGCCTGGGTCGGTGAGGTGGAGGCCGGTGAGGTGTGGGGTGGCGGGGTCGAGGCCAGCGAGGTAATGGCCGCCGGTGGAGGGACGGTGGGCCGGGTGACGGCGAGCGGTGGGGCGGTGGTGGGTGAGGGTGGTTGGTGAGGTGGAGGGGTCGGGGTTGGGGTTTGGGGTGGTGAGGACAGGTGGGGGTTCGTGGTCATGATTTCCTGCGCTCTCGGAATTCCAGGGCGGCGGCCACGTGGTCGGAGGTTGGTTGGTCGACTTCGGCCAGGTCGGCCAGGGTCCAGGCGACGCGCAGGCACCTGTCGGCCCCTCGGCCCGTCAGGGCCCCGGTGGTCAGGGCTCGGTCCAAAACGGTGGTCACGTGTCTGGGCAGGGCGTATTCGCGGCGCAGTGCGGGGCCCGGGACCTCGGCGTTGGTCAGCCAGCCGTGGGCGGACCAGCGTTCGGTGGCTCGGGTCCTGGCCTTGTGCACCCGCTCGCGGACGGCGGCGGTCGGTTCCGGTGGGGTGATTTCGACGCCGCTCATGGCGGTCAGCGGGCGCATCACCACTCGCAGGTCCACGCGGTCCAGCAGGGGGCCTGAGAGCTTGCTCTGGTAACGCCTGCGGGCCGCCGGCAGGCAGACGCAGTCGATGTCCTTCGGCGGGGCGCACGGGCACGGGTTCGTGGCCATCACGAGCTGGAACCGGGCCGGGTAGCGGGCGATGCCGTCCCGCCTCGCCAACCGGACCTCGCCCTCCTCCAGCGCCGTGCGCAGGGCCTCCAGCTTGGCCGCGCCGAACTCCCTCGCCTCGTCCAGGAACAGCACGCCCCGGTGCGCCCGGCTCATGGCACCCGGCTTGGCCATGCCCGTGCCGCCGCCGATCAACGCCGCGGTGGACGTCGAGTGGTGCAGCGAGACGAACGGCGGCGTGGTGACCAGCGGGGACTCCGGGGTCAGGAGCCCGGCGATGGAGTGCACCGCGGTCACGCCCAGCGCCTCCTCCTGCGACAACGGCGGCAGCAGGCCCGCCAGGCGTTGGGCCAGCATGGTCTTGCCCGTGCCCGGCGGACCGGTCAGCAGGATGTGGTGGCCACCCGCCGCCGCCACCTCGAGCGCCCACCGGGCCTCCGGCTGCCCGATGACGTCCGCCAGGTCCGGGCCGTCCGGTGGCGGGGACACCGCGGGCGGGCTGGTGTGCTGGAGCCGGTGCTCGCCGCTCAGCCACAGCAGGACGTCGGCCAGGGTGGTGGCTCCGTGCACCGTCATGCCCTCGACCAGCGCCGCCTCACGCAGGACCTCCGCCGGGACGACGGCCTCGGTCAGGCCCGCCCGCCTGGCCGCCAGCAACGCCGGCAGCACGCCCCGGACGGCACGGACCCGGCCGTCGAGCGCCAACTCGCCCAGCAGGACCGTGTCGGCCAGGCGTTCGCCCGGGATCGCCCGCGCGGCGGCCAGCACGACGCACGCGATGGCCAGGTCGTAACCGGAGCCGTTCTTGGGCAGCGTGGCCGGCGACAGGCCCAGCGTCACGCGTTGCGACGGCCAGTCGTGCCCGCTGTTGCGCACCGCCGCCTTCACGCGGTCCTTCGACTCGTGCAGGGCGGCGTCCGGCAGGCCCAGCAGCTGCGTCTTCACGGTGCCGACACCCACGTCGGCCTCGATCTCCACCGGCACGCCGTCCACGCCGAACAACGCCACCGACCACGTCCGCGCGAGCGCCATCACACACCCCGCAGGTGGTGCAGGCGGACCTTGCCCTCGGGCGGCCACTCGATCGAGATCACGTCGAACCGGATCTCCACCCGGCCGACCCGGTGCGCGCTCAGCCAGCGCAAGGCCGCCTTGCGCACCCGCTCCAGCTTCTCCGGCGTCACGGCCTCCAGCGGCGCACCGCGGGTGGTGCCCGATCGGCACTTCACCTCGACCACCACCAACACCGCGCCATCGGTGGCGACGACGTCCAGCTCACCGTCGTCGCACCGCCAGTTGCGCGCCAGGATCGACAGCCCCTGGTGCTCCAGGTACCGGCAGGCCGCGTCCTCGCCGCGCCTGCCCAGCTCGGTTGCCGTGCTCATGTCCCACTCCTCCGCGATCGGTCCTGGTTCGACCTTGCCGAGCGGGAGGAGAGCCGGCGATGGGGAGTTCGCCGACTGTGGACAACTTCAGGGGCTGTGGACAGCTCCGACGGAATTGTCGGTACCACGTGGTAATGGGCGGAACACGCAAAGGGGCCCGCCCCATCGGGCGGGCCCCTGCGACTTTGCGGGTGTCAGGAGTTGAACGGGCCGTCCTCGGGCAGCCTGAGCTCCGGTTTGTCCAACTCCTCGACGTTGACGTCCTTGAAGGTGATGACCCGGACGTTCTTCACGAACCGGGCGGGGCGGTACATGTCCCACACCCACGCGTCGGACATCCGCACCTCGAAGTAGACCTCGCCGTCCGCGTTGCGGACCTGCACGTCCACCGAGTTGGCCAGGTAGAACCGCCGCTCGGTCTCCACGACGAACGAGAACTGGCTGACGATGTCGCGGTACTCCTTGTACAGCGACAACTCCATCTCGGTCTCGTACTTCTCGAGATCCTCTGCACTCATTACGCCTCCGCGCGGGTAATCATCGAATCCGCGCCCCTCCTCGTCGCGAGCCTGCCACCGCTGGTCTGCGGGGTTGTCCCATTCTGGACCACGGCGGCGGCGACCACGCCGCGCGCCACCCGGTGCGGCGGTTCCAGCCCGTGCCGTTGCGCCGCGGCGGCCACGTTCGCATACGACCAGCGGTGTTGCGCACTCGGGCCGTGCTCCGCCAGCGCCGCCGCGTGCTCCGGCGTGCTGTAGCCCTTGTGCACGTCGAACCCGTAGACGGGCAGCTCCTCGTGCAGGCCGGTCATGATCCGGTCCCGCGTGACCTTGGCCAGCACGGACGCCGCCGCCACGCACGCGGCCACCCGGTCGCCCTTGACCACCGGCATGTTCGGCGCGGTGAGACCGGGCACCGGGAAGCCGTCGGTCAAGACGTACCCCGGATGTGCACCCAATCGTGCGACGGCACGCCGCATGCCCTCGATGTTCGCCACGTGCACGCCGATCAGGTCGACCTCGGCGGCCGGGATCACGATCACCGCGTAGTCCAGCGCGCGCTTGAGCACCAGGTCGTACATCCGGTCGCGCGCGGCGGCGGTGAGCAGCTTCGAGTCGGTGAGCCCGTCGAACTTCGCCGCGTCACCCGGCTTGAGCACGCACGACGCCACGACCAGCGGTCCCGCGCAGGCGCCCCGACCGGCCTCGTCCACGCCGGCCACCGGGCCGAACCCGCGCCGGTCCAACGCGGCCTCGAAGGCCCAGATGCCCGCCGTCTGCCGAACCTGGACGCGAGGCGGCTTGCGGATCACCTGTCGACCTTATCTCAGCCGCGAACCCCGCAACCGCGACCTCACCCGCCTGCCCAGCAGCAGCACCGGCCACGCCGCGGCCAGACCCGCGCCGGCGGGCAGCGCGTCCTGCCACGCGGGTGCGCCGATGGCAACGACCTGCGGGTTGTGGTCACCCACGCCCTGCCAGCGCGCCGGCGGCAGCACGATCACCCGCGCCTTGCCCACCACGTTGCCCACCGGCACCAGGCCGCCCTCGCGCCCGTCGCCCTGGCACCGCGAGTCGCACGAGTCGTTGCGGTTGTCACCCAGCACGAACAGGTAGCCCTCGGGGATCTTCAGCTCGGCGAACGACTCCTGCGAGGTGCTGCGACCCGGCGCCCAGTACACGTACGGCTCGTCCAGCGGCTTGCCGTCGACCATGACCCGGTTGCGGTCGTCGCAGCACTGCACGGTCTGCCCGCCGACCGCGATGACCCGCTTGACGAAGTCCTCCTCGTTCGCCGAGGGGAACCCGAGCAGCGACCCGAGGCCCTGCACCGCCCTGACCACCGGGTTCGCGGGCTCCGCGGCCACGAAGTCCTGGTTGATCCAGCTGTCCGGGCCGTGGAAGACGATCACGTCCCCGGGTTCGGGCTCGCTGAAGTCGTAGGTGAGCTTGTCGACCAGCACCCGGTCGCCGAAGCAGCCGTCGGAGCAGCCGTGCAGCGTCTGCTCCATCGACTCCGACGGGATCATGTAGACCTTCGCCAGGAACGACTGGATCAGCACCGCGAGCACCACCGCGACACCGATCAGGATCGGCAGCTCTTTCCAGAACGAGCCCTTGCGCTTGGCCGCCTTGCGCGTGCGGGCACGCCACTGCTCGACCTTTTCCTCGTGCTCCGGGCCCTCCTCGTCGGAGGGCCCGCGCGACGGTGCGACGTCTACCACGTGCTCAGCGTACCGATCAGGGCTGTGAGGCCCTGGTCAACCGCCTGCGCAACTTCCGGCCGAAGAACACCAGCGGCCACGCCGCGGCCAGCCCCGCGCCCGCCGGGATGGCGCCCTGCCAGGCGGGCGCGCCGAGCGCCACGGCCTGCGGGTTGTGGTCGCCGATGCCCTGCCAGCGCGACGGCGGCAGCACGATGACCCGAGCCTTGCCGATGACGTTCTCCTCCGGCACGGTGCCCGCCAGGCCGCCGCCGCCCTGCTTGCGGGAGTCGGTGGAGTTCGTGCGGTTGTCACCCATCACCCAGAGGTGGCCCTCGGGGACCTTGACCGGCTCGAACGGGTCGTGGTTCTCCGGTGACGTGCCGGGCTGCCAGTAGATGTACGGCTCGTCCAGCGGCTTGCCGTCGACCTTCACGCGGTGCTGCTCGTCGCAGCACTCGACGGTCTGCCCGCCGACCGCGATCACGCGCTTGACGAAGTCGCGCTCGTCCGGCGGCGCGAGGCCCACCAGCGAGGCCACCGACTGGATGCCCGCGACGACCGGGTTGTCCGAGCGGTTGGACGCGAAGTCGTTGTTGCCCCACGTCTCGGGGCCGCGGAAGACCACGACCTCGCCCGGCTCGATGTCGGTGAAGTCGTAGACCAGCTTGTCCACCAGCACCCGGTCGTTGTTGCAACCGGGGCAGCCGTGGAGGGTCTGCTCCATCGACTGCGACGGGATCACGTACACCCGCGCGAGGAACGTCTGGATCAGGACCGTGAGGACGAGCGCCGTGGCCCCGAGCACGAGCAGCTCGCGCCAGAGCGGCGGCTTCTTCTTGTCCTTCTTCGACTTGCCGCCCGCAGCCGAGTCCGGAGTGGACTCGACTGCGGGATCCTGACCGTCTTCGTCAGCGGAGCGGTGCACGGGATCTGCCACGTGGGCAGGCTACTGCTTCCGCGTGTGCCCGGCGTCAGGAGGCCGGCTTGGCCTCGCGCTTCTCCTTGATCTTCGCGGCCTTGCCGCGCAGGTCGCGGAGGTAGTACAGCTTCGCCCGGCGGACGTCACCGCGGGAGGCGACCTCGATCTCGGCGATGTTCGGGGAGTGCACCGGGAAGGTGCGCTCGACGCCGACACCGAACGAGACCTTGCGGACGGTGAAGGTCTCACGGATGCCGCCGCCCTGGCGGCGGATCACGACGCCCTGGAACACCTGGACCCGCTCGCGGGAGCCCTCGATGACGCGGACGTGGACCTTCAGCGTGTCGCCCGGCCGGAAGCTGGGGATGTCGGAGCGCAGCGACTGGGCGTCAAGAGCGTCCAGGGTGTTCATCGGTGGTCCGTCCTCGTCCTCACGTGTATTGCGTACTCCCCCAGGGCGCGGAACATCTCGAGTTACACACGCGCACGGGGGCGGGCCTAGCGCACGCCGGATGAGTTGAACCGGGTGCAGCAACCTGTCCAGTGTGCCAGACGAGGGGCGGCGGGGAGAAATCGCCCCTAGTCCAGCCCCTCCAGCAGCGCGCGGTCGTGCTTGTCGAGCGCGCCTTCGGGCAGGGCGTCGAGCAGTTCGGGCCGGCGCTCGCGGGTGCGGCGCAGCGACTGGTCGCGCCGCCACCGGTCGATCGCCTTGTGGTTGCCCGAGCGCAGCACCTCCGGCACGGCGAGGTCGCGCCACACCTCGGGCCGGGTGTAGCTGGGTCCCTCCAGCAGGCCGTCGGAGAACGAGTCCTCCGCGGCCGACTTCGGGTTGCCGAGCACGCCGGGCAGCAGCCGGGCGACGGCCTCGACCACCACCAGCACCGCCACCTCGCCGCCCACCAGCACGTAGTCGCCGATGGAGACCTCGTCCACGCGCATCCGGCGGGACGCGTCGTCCACCACCCGCTGGTCGATGCCCTCGTACCGGCCGCAGGCGAACACCAGGTGCTCCTCGGCGGCCAGCTCGTGGGCCATGCGCTGGGTGAACGGCCGACCGGCGGGCGTGGGCACGATCAGGCGGGTGGCCGGGGTGCACACCTCGTCCAGCGCCTCGCCCCACACCTGGGGCTTCATCACCATGCCGGGACCACCGCCGTACGGGCTGTCGTCCACGGCCTTGTGCACGTCGTGCGTCCAGTCGCGCAGGTCGTGCACGCCGACGCTGATCAGGCCCTTGTCGATCGCCTTGCCCAGCAGGGCGGCGCGCAGCGGGTCCAGGTACTCGGGGAAGATCGTGACGACGTCAATCCGCATCGAGCAGGCCCTCGGGCGGGTCCAGCACCACGCGCCGGCCGGCGACGTCCACCGTCGGCACGATCTCGCGCACGAACGGCACCAGGGTCTCCTGGCCGTTCGGGCGCTTGACCACCAGCAGCTCGCCGCCGGGACCGTGCACGACCTCCAGCACGGTGCCGACCTCCGTGCCGTCCGCGAGCTGCGCGGTCAGCCCTTCGAGCTCGTGGTCGTAGAACTCGTCCGGGTCGCCGGTGGGCGGCAGGTCCTCGGTGCTGCCGAGCAGCAACGTGCCGCGCAGCGTCTCGGCGACGTCACGGGTCAGCACTTCCTCGAAACGCACCAGCAGCCGCCCGGAGTGGTTCCGGGCGGCTGCGACGGTGAGGTTCCGGGACGTGCCGTCACGCAGTTTGGCGGCCAGCACCGAGCCCTTGGCGAACCGGGTCTCGGGTGAGTCCGTGCGCACGTCGACGGCGAGCTCGCCGCTGATCCCGTGCGCCTTGGCCACTCGGCCGACGACGACGTCCATGCGCGCGTTCAGCGGTCGGTGTCGACCACGTCGACGCGCACGCCACGACCACCGATACCGGCCATCACGGTGCGCAGGGCGGTCGCGGTGCGGCCGCTGCGGCCGATCACCTTGCCGAGGTCGTCCGGGTGGACGTGGACCTCGAGCGTGCGACCGCGGCGGGTCGTGACCAGGTTCACCCGGACGTCGTCCGGGTGGTCGACGATGCCCCGAACGAGGTGTTCGAGGGCGTCAGCCAACAAGCTCACGCCTCGTCCTTGGCGGCCTCGGGGGCAGTGGCCTCGGCGTCGGCCTTCTTGGCGTCGTCCTTCTTGGCCGACTTCTTCTTCGGGGTGGTCGCCTCGGTGGACGGGGCGTCGCCCGCGGCGGCCAGCGCGGCGGCGAACAGGTCCGCCTTGCTCGGCTTCGGCTCCTTGACCTTCAGCGTGCCCTCGGCGCCCGGCAGGCCCTTGAACTTCTGCCAGTCACCGGTGATCTCGAGCAGGCGCTGGACCGACTCGGTCGGCTGCGCGCCGACGCCCAGCCAGTACTGCGCGCGGTCGCTGTCCACCGCGATGAACGACGGCTCTTCCTTCGGGTGGTACTTGCCGATCGTCTCGATGGCCTTGCCGTTGCGGCGGGTGCGGGCATCGGCGACGACGATCCGGTAGTACGGCTGACGGATCTTGCCAAGCCGCTGAAGCTTGATCTTGACGGCCACGGGTGTGGGTGCTCCTCGTGCTCTCGTGTGCTCAGGTGCGGGCAGTCCTCACCCGAGTGGGGCACGGGTGGTGAAAGCCCAGGTGTCTGGGGCGCCATGGCACGGTGAGAGGGACCGACCTCGGCGAACAACCAACCATTCTGCCAGACGGGCCTAGCGCGGCACGAATCGGGCCACGGTGACGCCCGCGTCCTCCAGTGCCGCGCGCACCCGCTTCGCGTGCTCGACCGCGCCCGGCGTGTCGCCGTGCAGGCAGATCGAGTCGACCTCCGCCTCGATCACCGAGCCGTCCACGGCGACCAGTTCACCGCGTTGAGCGAGCCGCAGGACCTGCGCGACGACCTCGTCCGTGCCGGTGAGCACGGCGTTCGGCTCGGTGCGCGGCACGAGCGTGGCCTGCGGGGTGTACGCGCGGTCGGCGAACGCCTCCCGCACCGGGCGCAGGCCCGCCCGTTCGGCGTGGTGGAGCAGGCGGGAGCCGGGCAGGCCGAGCACGGGCAGGTCGCCGAACGCCTTGACCCCGTCCACCACGGCCTGCGCCTGCCTGTCGTGGTGGACGGTGGCGTTGTAGAGCGCGCCGTGCGGCTTGACGTACTCGACGGCGGTCCCGGCGGCCTTGGCGCACGCGTCCAGCGCCCCGATCTGGTACAGCACCTCGTCGGCCAGCTCGACCGGGTCGGCGTCGATGAACCGGCGGCCGAAGCCCGCCAGGTCCCGGTACGACACCTGGGCGCCCACCGCGACGCCCGCGACCGCGGCCTGCCGGCACACCCGGCGCATGGTCGACGGGTCGCCCGCGTGGAAGCCACAGGCCACGTTCGCGCTGGTCACGATGCCGAGCAGGGCCTCGTCGTCGCCCAGGCGCCAGATGCCGAAGCCCTCGCCGAGGTCGCTGTTGAGGTCGATCACGCGGGCATCACTCCAACGGAGACGAGCAGCAGGGTCAGCCCCGGCAGGAAGTTGTTGATGACGTGCGCCACCACGCTGGCGGTGAGCCGTCGGGTGATGAGGCGGGCGATGCCGATGGGCAGCGCGATGACGATGAGCAACGACGTCCGCAGGGGTTCGAGGTGGCTCGCCGCGAAGATCAGGGTGGTCAGCACGAACGCCGCCCACCGGCTCCAGCGCTGCCGCTCGATCGCGCCCCACAGCAGGCCGCGGTAGATCACTTCCTCGCACACCGGGCCCACGAAGCACACGTAGAGGAACATCGCGACGGCGGCGGAGACGGGCAGCCCCGCACCGTCCACGAGCTCGCCGATCGCCGAGGTGGCGTTCTTGTCGCCCACGGCCCTCGACCAGATCACCGCGGCCACGTAGGTGAGCACCAGGCCGAGCGCGCCCAGCTTCAGGCCGACCTTGACGTCGGCCCAGTCCCAGGCCAGCCGCAGGTCCCGGAACGGGCCGTTGCCGCGCAGGTAGGTGATGGTGACCGCGACGGCGGCGGCCAGGACCGTGGGGACCATCGAGCCGACCAGCACGAACGTCACCGAGGAGCCGATGTCCGTGCCCGAGGTGCGGGCCACCGCCGTGATGAACACCGCACTGAGGATGAACACCGCCTCGACCAACAGGAACGCGCCGAAGCCCCACCGCTGGCCGGCGGGCACCGCTTCCGGTTCCCGTCCCACCGCGCGGACGCTGGCGATCAGGCTCGGCGGCGGTTCATCCGGTCGTGTCACAGCCATCCACCCTAGTCAGCCGATGTACAGGTAGACGGCGGGCAGCAGGTTGTTCGTGGCGTGCGCCACCACGCTGGAGGCCACCCGGCCGGTGATCATGCGGGCCGCGCCGATGGCGAGCCCCTGGGCGAACAGGCTCAGCACGCGCCAGCTCTCCTCGTGCAGGAACGCGAAGACCAGCGCGGTGAGGGCCAGGATCGCGAACTTGGGGATGCGGTAGTGCGCCAGCCCCTGCCACAGCGCGCCCCTGGTGAGCAGTTCCTCGGTCAGCGGCGCGCCGAGGAAGACGAACAGGGCCGCCGCGGCCAGCCAGATCGTGCGGCCGCCGGAGAGGGCCTCGATCTCGTCCAACGAGCCGGACCGGTCCGGGTTGATGCGCAGCAGCAGCGCGCCCAGCAGCCAGGCGGCCAGCAGCGCCGCGCCGCCGGCGGCAAGACCGACCTTGAAGTCCCGCGCGGTGGGCATCAGGCCGAAGTCCTTGGCCGGCCCGTCGCCGCGGCGCCACGAGACGACCACCGGGCCGAGGCCGAGCAGGACGTTGGGCAGGAACACGAGCAGCAGGAGCGGGCCCAGCACCGGCGGGTCGGTGATGTCGACCTCGGCGAAGCGGTCGGCCGTCGCGGCGGTGAACACGAGGATCGCCAGGTGGTAGCCGCCCAGGCCGGTGAAGAACGCCAGGAAGCCCCAGTGCGCCCGGCCGGTGTCCCGGTCCCGCTGTTCCTCCACTCGTCCGAACGTAGTGGGCCGGCGGGGCGGAGTGCTGCCCGAGGTCGTTCAAGATCACCCTGACGGCGGCAGCACTCGCCACGGGTGGCGGAAGAACTCCTCGCCACCCGGTCTGATCACGGATTTCCTCCGTGATCGGGTCAGGCGTGGATCCGGCCGCGCAGCATGACGAGCTTGGGGTGGCGCAGGGCGTCGAGGTCGTCGCGCGGGTCGCCGTCGTAGACGACGATGTCGGCCGCCGCGCCCTCGGTGAGCGACGGGAAGCCCAGCCACTCGCGCGCGGCCCAGGAGGCGGCGCCCAGTGCCCGGGTCGTGCTCATGCCGACGCCGTGCAGCGCCTTGACCTCGTCCACGATCCGGCCGTGCCGGATGCCGCCGCCCGCGTCCGTGCCCGCGAACACCGGGACGCCCGCCTCGACCGCCTTGGCGATCGTCTCGCGGTTGCGGGCGTACAGGTCCCGCATGTGGCCCTGGTAGGTCGGGTACTTGTCCGCGCCCGCCGCGATGGCCGGGAAGTTCTCGACGTTGATCAGCGTCGGCACCAGCGCGGTCCCGGCGCGGGCCATCTGCGCGATCGTGTCGTCGGTCAGGCCCGTGCCGTGCTCGATGCAGTCGATGCCCGCGTTGAGCAGGGCGGGCAGGGCGTCCTCGCCGAAGACGTGCGCGGTGACCCTGGCCTTGGCCTCGTGCGCGACCTTGATCGCCTCGGTGAGCACGTCCTCGGTCCACAGCGGCGCGAGGTCGCCGGTCTCCCGGTCGATCCAGTCGCCGACCAGCTTCACCCAGCCGTCGCCCGCCTCGACCTGCTCGGCCACGGCGGACGGCAGGTCGGCCGGGTCCTCGATCTCGACGCCCAGGTACTTGATGTACCGCTTGGGCCTGGCCAGGTGCCTGCCCGCGCGGATGATCCGGGGCAGGTCCAGCCGCTCCTGCAACGGGCGCGTGTCCAGCGGCGAGCCGCAGTCGCGGATGAGCAGCGTGCCCGCCTGCCGGTCGGCCAGCGCCTGGTCGACGGCCTCGGGCAGGTCGACCGCGCCCTTGGCGCCCAGGCCGACGTGGCAGTGCGCGTCGACCAGGCCGGGCACCAGGTAGCCGCCGGTGCTGACGGTCCTCGCGCCCGGCACCGGGTTCGTGCGGATGCGCCCGTTGACCACCCAGACGTCCCGCGGGTCGCCACCCTCGGGGAGCACGACGCCCCGCAGGTGCAGGCCGCTCACTTGTCGAACTTCAGCTTCGACGGGTCGAAGCCGGGCGGGAGCTGGTCGAAGCCGCCCAGGCCGGGCGGGAGCGCGGGCCCGCCGCCCTGGGGCGGCATGCCGGGCATGCCGGGCATCATGCCGGGCATGCCGGGGAACCCGCCGCGCACCTTCGGCGGCGTGGGGCCGCGGCCCTTGCCCTTCTTGCCCTTCTTCCCCTTGCCCTTGCGGTTGTTCTTGCCGCCCGCGCCCGGCAGCCCGAAGCGGCCGGCCATCTGGCTCATCATCTTGCGGGCTTCGAAGAAGCGGTTGACCAGGTCGTTCACGTCGCTGACCCGCACGCCCGAACCGTTGGCGATGCGCAACCGGCGGGACGCGTTGATGATCTTGGGGTCGTCGCGCTCGGCCGGGGTCATGCCCCGGATGATCGCCTGCACCCGGTCCAGGTGCTTCTCGTCCAGGTTGGCCAGCTGGTCCTTCATCTGACCCGCGCCGGGCAGCATGCCGAGCAGGTTCGCGATGGGGCCCATCTTGCGCAGGGCCAGCATCTGCTCCAGGAAGTCCTCCAGCGTGAGCTGGCCGGAGCCCATCTTGACCGCGGCGGCTTCGGCCTGCTCGGCGTCGAACGCCTGCTCGGCCTGCTCGATCAGGGTGAGCATGTCGCCCATGCCCAGGATCCGGCTCGCCATCCGGTCCGGGTGGAAGACGTCGAAGTCCTCCAGCTTCTCGCCGTTCGAGGCGAACAGGATGGGCTGGCCGGTGACCTCGCGCACGCTCAGCGCCGCGCCACCGCGGGCGTCGCCGTCGAGCTTGGTCAGCACCACGCCGGTGAAGCCCACGCCGTCGCGGAACGCCGTGGCGGTGTTCACCGCGTCCTGGCCGATCATCGCGTCGACCACGAACAGCACCTCGTCGGGCTGCACGGCGGCGCGGATGTCGACGGCCTGGCGCATCATCTCCTCGTCCACGCCGAGGCGGCCCGCGGTGTCGACCACGACGATGTCGTGCTGCGCCCGCTTGGCCTCCTCGATGCCCTTGCGGGCCACGTCGACCGGGTCGCCGACGCCGTTGCCGGGCTCGGGCGCGAACACGGGCACGCCCGCCCGCTGGCCGACCACCTGCAACTGCGTGACCGCGTTGGGTCGCTGGAGGTCGCACGCCACCAGGATCGGGGTGTGGCCCTGGCCCTTGAGCCACTTGGCGAGCTTGCCCGCCAGGGTCGTCTTGCCGGCGCCCTGGAGGCCGGCGAGCATGATCACGCTCGGCGGGTTCTTGGCCAGGTTGAGCCTGCGGGTCTCCCCGCCGAGGATGCCGACCAGCTCCTCGTTGACGATCTTGACGACCTGCTGGGCCGGGTTCAGCGCCTGGCTGACCTCGGCGCCCTTGGCGCGCTCCTTGACCTTCGCGATGAACGTGCGCACCACGGGCAGCGCGACGTCGGCCTCCAGCAGCGCGACCCGGATCTCGCGCGCGGTGGCGTCGATGTCGGCCTCGGACAGCCGCCCCTTGCCCCGCAGGTTCTGCAGGACCGAGGTGAGCCGGTCGGAAAGGGTGTTGAACACGATGCCGCCAGACCTCGCACGTCGTCGGTGGGTTCCTCGCCCTCAGGGTAGCCGTTCACGTCGGCGTCACCGACAGGCGCAGGTGGTCACGCCGGGTCAGCAGGGTCAGGCCGTGCCAGCCGCGCGGCGGCACGCCCGCCGCGAACCGGGGCCCCAGCCTGGCCGCGCGGCGCACGTGCCGGGCGAACGAGCGCGACCGGATCAGCCGCCCCCGCTCGACCTGGCCGGACAGCGCCTCCTCGGGGCTCGCGTCGAGCCACAGGAAGTGCCGGGGCCGGTTGGTGAGCGCGCCGACGACGACCAGGCCGGCGCGGGTGGTCGGTCGGGTGGACGGCTCGTGCACGAGCAGCAGGCCGCCCGCGGTCACCGCGAACCAGACGATGCGAAGCCGGTGCACCAGGTGCACCAGCGGCCGGTAGAAGCGGTAGGGCAGGGCAGCGGGGACCAAGGCGCGGAGCCTGGTGCGCACCTGGTCGGAATCCAGCACCACGGCGGGCGCGCCGTCCGTGTCGGCGGCGGCGAGCAGCGTCGACTTCCCCGCTCCCGGCAGTCCGGCCAGCACGACCAGCGAGCGCGGCCTCACGGCGACAGCGGTCATCGCATCCATACTAAAGAGACGTTTCGGACGTCCACGAGTTCCGGCGTGATCGGGGGCGGCCCAACCCCTCGACGGGCCGCTCCCGATCACGCGGTGGCGCCGTCCCCGCCGCGTCCCCCCGAACGCCGGCGGTCCCCCCGCGCCACGGGGAGAAGCCTCTCCCGGCACGGGGGTCCACCGGCAGCGTGAGCCCCCTCGGTCGGTTGTGCGTAGACCTACGCAACCTCAGCGGGCGGCCAGCAGCACGGCCCGTTCGACCCGTCGGCGCTGGGCGGTGTCCAGGCCGGTCGGCACGGTGATGGCGAACGAGTCCACCACCGTGGAACCCAGCGTGGACACCCTCGCCCACGCGATGTCCACACCGGACTGCTCCAACGCGTCGGCGACGTGGTGCAGCAGCCCGATCCGGTCGGCCGCGCGCAGCTCCAGCACCACCGCACCGGTCGACTCGTCGTCGAACCACAGCACCTTCGGCGGCGGCGGGTCCAGCGGCGGGCCGCCGTAGTCGCGCTCCTTCGCGGCCAGCTTGTCGGCCAGCGCGAGGGAGCCGTCCAACGCCCTGGTGAGCTGTTCGCGCAACAGGGTCACGTCCGGCAGCGAGCCGAACCGGGGCGACACGGTGAACACGTCGACCGCCGCACCCTCGTGCGAGCGCAGCGACGCGGCGTGCACCTCGAGGGAGTTGAGCGCGAGCACGCCCGCGGCCCGGGAGAGCGTGCCCGGCCGGTCGGGCGCGACCACCGTGACGGTGGCGGCGTGGTGGCCCGGGTCGATCAGCACGTCGGGCTTGCCGCCGGCCAGCACGGCCCGCGCGAGATCCTGTTGGCGCTGGTCCAACGGCTCGGGCTCGGGCAGCGGGTCGCCCGCCATCGCCGTGCGGCAGCGCGCGACCAGGTCGCTGATCAGCGAGGCCTTCCAGTCCGACCAGACACCCGGCCCGGTGGCCACGGCGTCCGCCTCGGCCAGCGCGTAGAGCAGCTCCAGCAGCACCGGGTCGCCGCCGAGGGTGTCCACCACGCGGCGCACGGTCGCCTCGTCCTCCACGTCACGGCGGGTCGCCGTGTGCGGCAGGAGGAGGTGGTGCCGCACCATGGCGGTGAGCGTGGCCACGTCCTGCGGCCACAGGCCGAGCCGTTCGGCGATCTGGGTGGTGATCGCCGCGCCGACCTCGGAGTGGTCGGCCTGCCTGCCCTTGCCGATGTCGTGCACCAGCGTGCCCAGCAGCAGCAGGTCCGGCCGGGAGACCCTGGTCACCAGGCGTGCCGCGTGCGCGGTGGCCTGCACCAGGTGGCGGTCCACGGTCCAGGTGTGCGCGGCGTCGCGGGGCGGCAGGTCGCGCACCGCGCCCCACTCCGGGAACAACCTGCCCCACAGGCCGGTGCGGTCCAGCGCCTCGACCACGTCGATCAGGCCCGTGCCGGTGCCCAGCAGCGCCAGCAGCTCGTCGCGGGCTTCCGCGGGCCACGGTTGGCGCAGCTCGGGCGCGGAGTCGGCGAGCTTGGTCAACGTGCCCGGGGCGATCGGGTGCTTGCTGCGGGCGGCGGCCGTGGCGACCCGCAGCAGCAGCGCCGGGTCGCGGCTGGGCATGGCGTCACGCGCCAGCGCCACCTCGGAGCCGTGCAGCACCACGCCCTCGTCCAGCGGGCGTCGGGCCGGTGCCCGGCGCAGCGGGGAGCGGGCGAACACGCCCAGCCCGCGCTTGGGCACCGCCGCACGCGCCGTGCGCATGGCCACGTCCACCGCGTAGACGATCGTGCGCGCGGCCGACGACATCGAGCGGGCCAGCGTGAAGCGGTCCTGCATGCCCAACGCGGTGGCGACCTCGTCGCCGTCCTGCGCGCGCAGCACGTCACGCGGCTTGCGCGCCACCCGGCGCAGCTCCGTGCGCACGTCCAGCAGCAGCTTGCGGGCCTCGTTGACCTCGGCGGACGGCCGGTCGGTCAGCTGCGCCGCGCTCAACGCGTCCAGCAGCGTGACGTCGCGCAGCCCGCCCCGGCCGTGCTTGAGGTCCGGCTCCACGCGGTGCGCGATCTCGCCGCTGCGCGCCCAGCGCCGTGACGCCGACTCGGCCATCTCGTCCAACCGCGTGCGCACCCCCGTGCGCCACGCCTGCCGGGCGCTGTCGGCCAGCCGTTGGCCGATCTCCTGGTCGCCCGCGATGTGGCGGATGTCCAGCAACCCCAACGCGGTGCGCAGGTCGCCGGCCGCGACGCGCAGCGCCTCGCCGACCGTGCGCACCGAGTGGTCCAGGCCGATGCCGGAGTTCCACAGCGGGTACCACAGCTTCTCGGCGATCTCGTCCACGCCCTTGTGCCCGTTGTGCACCAGGAGCAGGTCCAGGTCGGAATAGGGCACCAGCTCCCGCCTGCCCAATCCCCCCACGGCGACCAGCGCGACCCCGCTGCCCGGCCCGCCGACGCCCGCCTGCGAGGCGTGCGCGGTGAGCCAGAACTCGTGCAGGTCCACCAGCGCCTCGCGCAGCGACTCCCCCGTCAGACGGCGCCGACCTGGCGCGAGCAGCCGATCGCGTGCTCGCACCAGGTCGTCAGCCGTGACGACGGCCGTCTCGGCGTTCTCCATACGGCCGTCCCCCGTTCCTACGCCGGATCCCTACAGGGCATCCGAGCCGCGCTCCCCGGTGCGGACCCGGATGACCGTGTCGACCGGCGTCACCCAGACCTTCCCGTCGCCGATCTTGCCGGTGCGCGCGGCCTCCACGACGGCGTCGAGGACCTTCTCCACGGCGGTGTCGTCCACCAGGACCTCGATGCGCAGCTTGGGCACGAAGTCCACGGCGTACTCCGCGCCGCGGTAGACCTCGGTGTGGCCCTTCTGCCTGCCGTACCCCTGGACCTCGCTGACGGTCATGCCGAGCACGCCGAGCTGCTCCAGGGACGCCTTCACGTCGTCCAGCGTGAAGGGCTTGATGATCGCGGTGACCAACTTCATGACTTGTTGCTCCCCTCGAGGACCGCAGTGGCGCCGGCGGCGACACTGGGCTTGCTGCCGCTACGGGTGCCGATGCCGCTGCCGAACTCGTACGCCGTCTCCGCGTGCTCGGCCTCGTCGATGCCACCGACCTCGGACTCCTCGTCGGTGCGGAAGCCGATGGTGACCTTGACCAGGTAGCCCAGGAGGAGGCTGAGCACGAACGAGTAGGCGAGCACGGCGAGCGCGCCGACGGCCTGCCGCCACAGCTGGTCCACGCCGCCGCCGTAGAAGAGGCCGTCGATGCCCGCCGGGGCGGAGGAGCTGGCGAAGAAGCCGATCAGGATGGTGCCGGAGAGGCCGCCGACCAGGTGGACGCCGACCACGTCGAGCGAGTCGTCGAAGCCGAAGCGGTACTTCAGGCTGACCGCGAGGGCGCACAGGGCGCCGGTGATCGCGCCGATCGCGATGGCGCCCAGCGGGGTGACCGAGGAGCAGGCCGGGGTGATGGCGACCAGGCCCGCGACGATGCCGGAGGCGGCACCGAGGGTGGTGGCGTTGCCGTCGCGGACGCGTTCCACGAGCAGCCAGCCGAGCATCGCGGCGCAGGTGGCGACCAGGGTGTTGACGAAGGTGACGCCCGCGGTGCCGTTGGCGGCGACCGCCGAGCCAGCGTTGAAGCCGAACCAGCCGAACCACAGCAGGCCCGCGCCCAGCACGACCAGCGGCAGGCTGTGCGGCTTCATCCGGTCCTTCGGCCAACCGACGCGCTTGCCGAGGACCAGCGCCAGCGCGAGGCCCGCCGCACCGGCGTTGATGTGGACCGCCGTGCCGCCCGCGAAGTCGATCGCCATCAGCTTGTTGGCGATCCAGCCGCCCGGGTCGACGACGTTGCCGTCGGCGTCCTTGCCGTCGAAGTCGAACACCCAGTGGGCGACCGGGAAGTACACCAGCAGCGACCACAGGCCGGCGAACAGCAGCCACGGCCCGAAGCGGGCGCGGTCGGCGATCGCGCCGGAGATCAGCGCCACCGTGATGATGGCGAACATCGCCTGGAACGCGACGAAGACGGTCGTCGGGATGGTCCCGAACGCCGACTCCTTGCCCAGCAGCCCGTCCAGGCCGAAGAACTCGAACGGCTTGCCGAGCAGGCCCCCGCCGACGTCGGTGCCGAACGCCGTGGAATAGCCGACCAACACCCAGAGCACACCGACCACGGCGATTGCGCCCAGGCTCATCATCATCATGTTGAGCACACTCTTGGACCGGACCATGCCCCCGTAGAAGAAGGCAAGTCCCGGCGTCATCAACAGCACCAGTGCGGCACTGGTGAGCACCCAGGCGGTGTCCCCTGTATCCACGTCGACCTCCACTGCACGTCGGTTGCAGGGAGCATCGGTATGCCCTGTTTCGCGCGATTGCGCCCGAGGTTTCGCGGAGGTGAACTGTCCCGCCCCCGGTGTTACGGGCACGTTTCGCGGGCTTGAAGGCAGCGGTTCGGCCGGTGCCGAGTCCACGTCACCGTGGAATTTCCGGTGACCGACCGTGCGAGCCCGTCTCGCCTTTGCGGTGGTTCGTGTGATCCGGCGGTGTGCCCCGACGACGCTCGGTCACCGCTCGTCCGGCGTGGTCGGGGTCGATCCTGCCGGACCGGCCGGGGCCGCCCCCACCGGGTGGGGGCGGCCCGCGGTGGTGCCTACCGGAGCCAGCCCGGGATGTGCCGGGTCGGGCCGGCCGGCACGGGCCGGGCGGTCGTGGCCGCGACCGACTGCGGTGCGGGCTCCACGGCCGCGCACCGGGCGCCGGGCCGCGGGGTCTTCAGGGTGATCAGGTAGTCGTCCGTCGCACCGCGGGTGCACTCGCTGCGGTCGTAGACGCCGTGGCCCCAGCCCTCGTAGGTGAGCAGGACGGTGGTGTCGCGGCTCTGCCGGTGTGCGTTGGCGGCCCACTCGTACCCGGTGGCCGGGTCGTGCAGCGCGTTGAGCATCAGGATCTTCGGCGCGTCCTTGATCCGCAGCCGGTGCTGCGGGTTGTTCACCTTCTCCGGCAGGCCGACGCAGCCCGCCACCGCGGTGTGCCCGAGCGCCGAGCCGCGCATGTGCGGCGCGAGCTGCCGGGCGCGGTCGACCAGGGCGGAGAACTGGCGGTGGTCCTTCACGCGGACCGCCCAGTCCTGGCAGAACACGGCCGGGAACGGGTTGCGCGCGGTCTCCTCCGCCGCGAACGACCTGGTCGACGTGCCCGCGCCGAGCTCGACCAGGAACTCGGACAGCGGCTGCCACTCCGGGCCGTAGAACGCGCTGAACGCGACGCCGATGATGTCGTCGGCGGTCACCTCGCGGGTCGGGTCGAACGGGTCGGCGATCTCACCGCGGTCGGCGCGGGCCAGCAGGTCGTCCCACGCCTTGCCGACGTCCTGGCCGTGCAGGGCGCACGACTCGGTGCGCTCGCACCACCGCGCGAACTCGCGGAACGAGTCCTCCGCGGTCGCGGCCTCGGTCTCGGTGAACCGCCACGTGCCCAGGCTGTGGTCCATGTTCGAGTCGATGACCATGGCGCGGATGTCGCGGCCGAACCGCTCGGCGTACTGCTGGCCGATGAGCGTGCCGTAGGACACGCCGTAGTAGTTGATCTTGCGCTCGCCGAGCGCCTTGCGCAGCGCGTCGATGTCCTTGACGACCGCGCCGGTGTCGGCGTGGTCGTAGATCGGGCCGCTGTGCTCGCGGCAGTCGGCGGCCAGCTCGCGGTTGTAGGCGGCGAGCGCGTCGAACTCGCGCTGGTTGGTCGGGTACAGCGACGGCTGGGCGCGCAGCACCTCGACCGAGCACTGGACGGGTTGGCTGCGGGCCACGCCGCGCGGGTCGAACCCGATGATGTCGAAGCGCTGCTGGACCTCCGGGCTGAAGTAGCCGTCGGCCCCGAGCGCGAAGTTCACCCCCGAACCGCCCGGACCGCCGGGGTTGATGACCAGGGCCCCGATCCGCTTGGCCGGGTCGGTGGCCTTGCGGCGGGCCACGGCGAGGTCGAACTCCTCTCCGCGCGGGTTCGCCCAGTCGATCGGCAGCCGCAGCGTGCCGCACTCCACCTCGGCCAGCTCCGGGCACGGCCGCCAGTCGATCCGGCCCACCCCCGACGCTTCCGGGTCCCCTTCGGCCGACGCCACCGCCGTCGTGCCCGCTGCGAGCGCCAGCGCGGTGGCCACCCCGCCGAGCGCCCTGATGATCGGTCGCACAGGTTCCTCCCTAGTTCCTGTTCACCCAATCGGGTTTTCGCAGGCTTCCAGGGCGGCCGAACGTGCCACAACCGACTGAAGTCTTGCCTCGAATCAGCCCAAGGGCTGACAACTTTCCCGGGCGTCAGCGCCCATCCTGGTAGCGCTGGGTGATCACCCTGAGACCGTCGGCGGTCAAGCGGCCGAACAGCCGCAGCCGTGCCATCCCCCCGTCCGGGTAGATGTCGAGCCGCGCGTGGGTGGCCTCGGGCGCGTCCGCGACGGGGAAGCGGTGCCGGGTGTCGGGCTGCAACCGCGTGCGCGGCAGCACGTCGAACTCCGCACCGGTGCGCGCGTCCCGGCCCCGGACCGACGCCCAGCCCGGCGCGTTGCCCTTGAAGTGCGTGGTGTCCAGCTCCGCCAACCGGATGACGCCCGGCGCGGCCAGCTCGACCTCGACCCAGTCGTTGCCGTCGTCACGGCGGCGCGCGGTCTCCCAGCCCTCGCCCATGACCGCGGCCTGGCCGGGCGCGATGAGGTTGCCCGGGTCGCTGTAGAACATGTTGCTGCACCCGGTGATCGACGCGCCGTTCTCCACCGCGGCCAGGTCCAGCGCGTCCGGCAGGATCAGGGCCGGGTCGGCGACCGGCGTGCCGTGCACGCGCAGCCTGGCCACCCCGCCGTCCGGGTGGATGGTCAGCCGCACGTGCGTGTAGCGGCGGTGCGCGGACACGTCGAAGTAGTGCTTGCGGTCGCCCCCGAGCGGCGACTTCGGCACCACGGTCTCCCACCCGGTCAGCTCGTCCGGCGCGGGGTGGCCCGCCGCGGAGGTCGCCTCGACCGACGCGAACGGCGGGTAGTTGCCCTTGAAGAACGCGGTGTCGACCACCACGCCCTTGATCACGCCCGGCAGCCCCAGCCGGACGATCGCCCGGTCCTCGCCGCTGTCACGCCTGCGGCGGGTCTCCCACCCGTCGTAGACCTGGCCCTTGTGCCCGAACGTGTAGCTCCGGTACTCCGGCTCGGGCTTGCGGATCAGGTTCTCGCGCTCGGCGAACGACTCGTCGTTGGCCCACACCACGCTGCCGCCCACCGGGCGGCACGCCAGGTCGGGCAGTCGGGTCCAGCCGGGGACTCCCGTCATGCGTCTCCTCTGCTCAGCAACCGGCCGCGCGGCCGGTCGTCGATCGGCCGGCCGCGCAACCACGCCTGCCGCACCACGCCCGCCAGCGGGCGGCCGTGGTAGGGCGTGACGGGGTTGCGGTGGCGCAGCGCGGCGCGGTCCACCACGAACGCCTCGTCCGGGGCGAACACGCAGAAGTCGGCGTCCGCGCCGGGCGCGATGCGGCCCTTCCCGGTCAGGCCGACCAGGTCGGCGGGGTTCGTGGCCATCCACCGGACCACGTCGGTCAGCCCGTGCCCGCGCTGCCGGGCCTGCGTCCACACCGCGGACAGGCCCAGTTGCAGGCTCGCGATGCCGCCCCACGCGGTGGCGAAGTCGCCCCGCTTCAACTCCGGGGTGCACGGCGAGTGGTCGGTGACGACCAGGTCGATCAGGTCCTCGCCCAACGCCCGCCAGAGCTGCTCGCGGTTGGCCGCGTCGCGGATCGGCGGGCAGCACTTGAACTCCGTGGCCGCGTCACCGATCTCCTCCGCCACGAACGTCAGGTAGTGCGGGCACGTCTCGGCGCTCACCCGCAGCCCCAGCTCCTTGGCCGTGCGCACCTGCCGCACGGCCTCGCCGCTGGACAGGTGCAGCACGTGCAGCCTGGCCCCGGTCTCGTTGGCCAGGTCGACCACGGTGGTGACGGCGTGGGTCTCGGCCCGGTGCGGCCGGGAGTCGAGGAAGGCGCGGTAGCCGGGACCGGGGTCGGTGACCTCGTGCGGGTCCTCCGCGTGCACGATGGTGAGCGCGTCGCGGTCGCGCAGCCTGGTCAGGGCGGCGCGCAACTGGTCCTCGGTGACGTGGGGGAACTCGTCCACGCCCGAGTGGATCAGGAAGCACTTGAAGCCGAACACGCCGGCGTCGTGCAGCGCTTCGAGGTGGTCGAGGTTGGTCGGCACGATGCCGCCCCAGAAGCCGACGTCGACGTGCGCCTTGTCGCGCGCCGCCTCCCGCTTGGCGTCCAGCGCGTCCACCGTGGTCGTCGGCGGCAGGCTGTTGAGCGGCATGTCCACGATCGTGGTGACGCCGCCGGCGGCCGCCGCCCTGGTCGCGGTCTCGAAGCCCTCCCACTCGCCGCGGCCCGGCTCGTTCACGTGGACGTGCGTGTCGACCAGGCCGGGCAGGAGCACTTCGTCGTCGGCGAGCGCCACGACCCGCTCGGCGTCCAGGTGGTCGGCCACGGCGACGATCCGACCGTCCGCGACGCCGACGTCGGCGCGGCGTTCACCGTCGGGGGTGACGACTCGGGCAGCGCGGAGCACCAGGTCCATGCGGGTCACTCTCCCAGCCGGTCGGCGGCGATGCGACCACCCAGACGTCGTGGGATCGGCGCGGGCGCGGTCAGGCGGCGGCGGAGGTCGGGTTCGACGTCCAGCAGCGCGTAGGCGGCGTTGATGCCCAGGTGGTCGGGGTCGACCGTGCACCGGCCGGCCACCGCCACGACCGGCACGCCGCCCTCGCCACGCCCGCCGGCGCCTTGCCGTGCGCGGGCTGGTGGTCAGGCGAGCACTCGCCGGTGATCACGAGCCGCGCGCCGGGCAGGTGGTCGGCGAAGAAGTTGAGCGAGACGAGCTGGACGCCGGCGTCGGTGACGGCACGGCTTCGGCGAACGGCCACCAGAACTCGACCGCGTCGAACCCGGCCACCGCCGCTGCGGCGGGTCGGTCCAGCACCGGCAGGTCGGTGAACAGGATGAACAGGTTGACGTCGTGACACTAAGGGCTTCCACAGTGCGGAAGCTACCTTCCGTAAAACGAGAGACTAGGCACGCTTCGGACACCGGCGCAAGACTGTTGACACGCTCGGAGGGCACTCGTACCGTCCCTCTTTGCGGAAACGGGATTCCGCGATACAGAAAAGAGAGCCTTGTGCCCGACCTGGCAGGCTTCAACTCCGCGCCCGACGCCGTGCTCCGCCCCCTGCTCGCCGAGTGCCTCGCCGTGCCCCGCTGGGTCGACGCGCTGCTGGCCGGCCGCCCCTACGCCGACGTGGACGCGCTGCTCGCCGCCTCGGACCGGCACGCGGACCTGACCGACGACGAGGTGCGCGCGGCCATCGCGGGCCACCCGCGCATCGGCGAGCGGGCCGGGGGCGGCGGCGTGTCGGCGCGGTGGTCGGCCGACGAGCAGTCCGGCGTCACGGCGTCGCTCGCCGACCGGCTGCGCGCGGCCAACACCGCCTACGAGGACCGGTTCGGGCACATCTACCTGGTGTGCGCCACGGGGTTGAGCGGCGAGCAGGTGCTGGCCGACCTCGCCTCCCGGATGGACAACCCGCCGGCGCGGGAGCTGCGCGTGGTGAACCGGGAGCTGGCGAAGATCGCGGCGCTGCGGCTGAGGAAGGTGCTGGCATGACGGACGCGAAGCCGACGACGCTGTCCACCCACGTGCTCGACGCCGAGGCGGGCCGACCGCGCGTCGGCGTGCCGGTCCGGCTGGAGCGCGACGGGGAGGTGCTGGCCGAGGGCGTCACCGACGACGACGGCCGGCTGCGGTTCGCGCGCGAGCTGTCGCCCGGCGCGCACCGGCTGGTGTTCGAGGTCGACACGCCGTTCTACCCGGAGATCACCGTCGCGTTCCGGGCCACCGGCGACCCGGCGCACCTGCACGTGCCGATCCTGTTGAGCCCGTTCGCCTTCACGACCTACCGAGGGAGCTGACCGATGGCCATCGTCCTGGGCCCCAACCAGTACGGGAAGGCGGAGAACCGCCTCGTCACCGTGACCCGCGACGGCGCCGTGCACGCGATCAGGGACCTCACGGTCAGCACCTCCCTGCGCGGCGACCTGGCCGACACCCACCTCACCGGCGACAACTCCAAGGTGCTGGCGACCGACACGCAGAAGAACACCGTGTACGCGTTCGCCAAGCAGGCCCCGGTCGGCGAGATCGAGGACTTCGCGCTGCGCCTGGGCCGCCACTTCGTGGCGTCGCAGGAGGCGATCACCGGTGCGCGCGTGCTCATCGACGAGCACGCCTGGCAGCGCATCGAGGGCAACGACCACTCGTTCGTCCAGGGCAGCGGCGAGAAGCGCACGACCGCCGTGACCGTCGAGGGCGAGCGCGCGTGGGTGGTGTCGGGCGTGCGGGACGTGGTGGTGCTCAAGACGACAGGGTCGGAGTTCCACGGGTTCCCGCGCGACGAGTACACGACGTTGAAGGAGACCGACGACCGGATCCTGGCCACCTCGGTCACGGCCCGGTGGCGCTACCAGGGCGACGGGATCGACTGGGCGGACAGCTTCACGCGGATCCGGCGGCTGCTGCTGACGACGTTCGCGACCAAGCACAGCCTGTCGTTGCAGCAGACCCTGTACGCGATGGGCGAGGCGGTGCTGCGCGAGCGGCCCGAGGTGGCGGAGGTGCGGCTGTCGATGCCGAACAAGCACCACTTCGCCGTCGACCTGTCGCCGTTCGGGCTGGAGAACGACAACGAGGTGTTCTACGCGGCCGACCGGCCGTACGGGCTGATCGAGGGCTGCGTGCTGCGTGACGACGCGGAGGACGCCGGGTCCGCCTGGTACGCGCTGCCGACGTTCTGAGCGTCGACCGTGCTCCCCGGCGCGGGGAGCGCGGTCACTTCTTGTGCAGCGCCATGCGTTGCAGCCGCCAGGTGTGGAACAGGTCGGCCTCCTCGTACCAGTCCACGACCGTCGGCCGGCGGGCGGTGAACATGAACTCCAGCAGGATCTCCCGGTAGGTCGTCAACGGCACGCCCACGCCCGGCGGGAAGTCGGTGTAGGTCTCGTCCACGTAAGGCGCGTCCGGCTCGCCCTTCGGCCAGCCGGTGAACTCGTCGTCCACGTAGTTGAGGTAGCCCCACCGGCCGCGCACGGCGAGCACCAGGTTGTGGTCGCTCTCCCCCTCCGCGTCCGGCGCGCGGCCGAAGTGCTCCAGCATCCCGTCATTGCACTCGGGCCGCGCCAGGGCGGCGATGAGCACGTCCACGTCCGCCGCGCACGCCACCACCTGGTAGCGGAACTCGGCCCGCTCCAGGTCCGGCAGCCCGGTCCACAACCCGGCTCGCATGGTCATGCACACACACTGACCGGTGCCGCGGGATTCGGCTTTTCACCGCTTCCAGGATCACCCCATCCAGCGATGCCACGATCACTCTCTTCTGGCTAGAGCCTGCAATTCCGTCACTGACAGTCCGGTCGCACGGCGGATTTCGTCCCCGTCCAGGGCACCGCAGTCCAAGGCGCGCAGGAACGACGTGGACAGCGCCTGGGCGGTCGCGGGCTCGTCCAGCACCGAACCGCCCGCCCGGGACACGTACGCCTTGAGCCTGCGCGCGTCGGCCTCCGCACCTTCGAGGTAGAACGCGTGCACCGCCGCGTACCTGGTCACCAACTGCGCCGGGTGCAGGTCCCAGCCCTGGTAGAAGCCGTGCGCCAACGACCGCCGCACCAGCCGGTAGTGCGTGCGCCAACCCTCGTGCACGGCGTCGCCGACCGGCAGCACGTTGGTGGAACCGTCGGACAGCGCGACGCCCGTGCCCGCCGCGCAGACCTGCATGACGTTGCGGGCGAAGTCGCACGCGCCGTGCGCGAGGTGCTGGTGCGCCGCGCCCAGCCCGCAGCCCGCCGTGTAGTCGTACGTGCCGAAGTGCAGGCCCGTGACGCGGCCGCGGCCCGCCTCGATGAACCTCGGCAGCGCCAGCCTGCCTTCGGGGTCCACGATCGACCGCGTCGTCTCCACCTGGATCTCGAACCGCAGCGGGAAGCCGAACAGGTCGAGGACGTCGCCGAGCACCTCCACCTGCGCGACCGAGGTGACCTTCGGGAACGTGATCACGAAACCCTCGGGTGCCTCGCCCAGCGCGGTGAGGAAGACGTCCAGGGTGCGGATGCCGCGCTCGCGCGACGCCCTGGTGTCGAACGACTTCATCCGCAGCCCGAACCGCAGGGGCGCGACGCCGGCGCGCAGCCAGTCCCGCACCACGTGCGCGGTGCGTTCGGCGTCACCGTCCTCCTCGGCGTCGGTGCGGACGCCGTAGCCGTCCTCGAAGTCGATCCGCAGGTCCTCCACGGGTTCGGCGGCCAGCTTCGCCCGCACCCGCCCGTCCACGACCTCCGCCGGCTCCGGTGCCAGGTCGAGCACGTCGGCCAGGCCGCCCGGGGCGTGCTCGGCCAACGCCGCAAGCGCTTGCGCACCCCAGTCGGCGAGCGTCGACGGGCGCACCCGGTCGGCGGGCACGTAGCACGTGTGCACGGGCTGCCGACCCGCCGACGCGCGCAGCTCCACATCGGACAACCGCGCGGTGACCGCCCGCACCGCCTCGGGCGACAACGACGTGCGCGGCACGTCAGCCGATCCGCTCGTAGGCCGGCAGGGTCAGGAAGTCGACGAACTCGTCGGCCAGCGCCACCTGCTCGAACAGCTCCACCGCCAGGTCGAGGTGCTCGCCGTCCAGCTTCTCCTTCACCTGCGCCAGCACGGTCCGCACCAGCTCCGCGGTGACCGGTGTGCCGTCGTCCAGCACGACGTCGTTGTGCACCCACTGCCACAGCTGCGAGCGGGAGATCTCGGCGGTCGCCGCGTCCTCCATCAGGTTGTGGATGGCCGCCGCGCCGTTGCCGCCCAGCCACGACAGCAGGTACCGCACGCCGACGTCCACCGCCGACTCCACGCCCGCGCGGGTCGCGCCGCCGCCCGCCGAGGTGAAGTCCAGCAACTGCTCGGCGGTGACCGACACCTCCGGCCGCAGCACGTCGAGCTGGTTGGGCTTGTCGCCCAGCTTCGCGTCGAAGATCTCCCGGCACACCGGCACCAGGTCGGGGTGCGCCACCCAGGAACCGTCGAACCCGTCGCCCGCCTCACGGGTCTTGTCCGCGCGCACCTTCTCCAACGCCTGCGCGGTGACCTCCGGGTCGCGCCGGTTCGGGATGAACGCGGCCATGCCGCCCATCGCGAACGCACCCCGCTTGTGGCACGTGCGCACGAGCAGCTCGGTGTAGGCGCGCATGAACGGCACGGTCATGGTGATGCTGTTGCGGTCGGGCAGCACGAAGTCCGACCCGGCGTCGCGGAAGTACTTGATGATGCTGAACAGGTAGTCCCAGCGGCCCGCGTTCAGGCCCGACGCGTGGTCGCGCAGCTCGTACAGGATCTCGTCCATCTCGAACGCGGCCGGGATCGTCTCGATCAGCACGGTGGCGCGGACCGTGCCGTGCGGGACGCCGAGGCGTTGCTGGGCGGCGGTGAAGACGTCGTTCCAGAGCCGGGCTTCGAGGTGGCTCTCCATCTTCGGCAGGTAGTAGTAGGGCCTGCCCAGCCCTGTCGCCCGGTTTTCGGCACCGCCGAGGGCGTTGTGGAAGAAGTGCAGGCCGAAGTCGACCAGCGCGCCCACGGCCGGCCGGCCGTCGATCTCGACGTGCCGCTCGGGCAGGTGCCAGCCGCGCGGGCGGACCACGATCGTCGGGCGGGCCACGTCGTCGCGCAGGGCGTAGCGCTTGCCCTCCGGGGAGGTGTGCTCGATCGTGCCGCGGGCGGCGTCGTAAAGGTTGACCTGGCCGGAGACGACGTTGTGCCAGTGCGGGGTGTTGGCGTCCTCCAGGTCGGCCAGCCACACCTTCGCGCCGGAGTTCAGCGCGTTGATCGTCATCTTCCGCTCGGTGGGCCCGGTGATCTCGACCCGCCGGTCGCGCAGCGGCTCGGGCGCTTCGGCGACCGTCCAGTCGCCGTCGCGGACCGACCGCGTCTCCGGCAGGAAGCCCAGCGGGCGGCGTCGGGCCCGGCGGGCGATCAGCTCGTCGCGGGTGGCGGCGAAGTCGCGGTGCAGCCCGGCCACGAACTCCAGCGCGTCCGGCGTGAGGATCTCGTCACCGCGTTCCACTTCGCCCCCGAGGACGCGAACACCGGACATGGAAGCCCACCTCGATCCGAGTCGGTTTCTACTTCGCGGACTATAGTTTTCGCCACGCGGAACGGCAACGAAGGAGTGATGTCGGTGGCACGGGAGTCCACGGGCGGCGTCCAGTCGCTCCAACGCGCCTTCGACCTGCTGGAACGCCTGGCCGACGCGGGCGGCGAGGCGAGCCTGTCCGAGCTCGCCGCCGCCTCCGGGCTGCCGTTGCCGACGATCCACCGGCTGATCCGCACCCTTGTCACGCTGGGGTACGTGCGGCAGAACAGCAACCGGCGGTACACGCTCGGGCCCCGGCTGATCCGGCTCGGCGAGAGCGCGTCGCGGCAGTTCGGCACGTGGGCGCGGCCGTTCCTGGCGCAGTTGGTCGACCAGGTGGAGGAGACGGCGAACCTGGCCGTGCTGGACGGCGACGAGGTGGTGTACGTGGCGCAGGTGCCGTCACGGCACTCGATGCGGATGTTCACCGAGGTCGGCCGCCGCCTGCTGCCGCACGGCACGGGCGTGGGCAAGGCGATGCTGTCGCAGCTGCCGCGGGACGAGGTGCGCGCCCTGCTGGCCCGCACGGGCCTGCCCGCCTACACGCCGAACACCATCACCGACGCCGACGAGCTGCTGGCGTCGTTGGACCAGATCGCGGCCCAGGGTTACGCCCTCGACGAGAGCGAGCAGGAGCTGGGCGTGCGCTGCGTCGCCGTGCCCGTGCACGGCGCGCCGACCCTGGCCGCCATCTCCGTCTCGGGCCCGGACAGCCGCCTGACCAAGGACTCGCTGTCCCGCATCATCCCCGAACTCCTGACCATCGCCACCCGCCTCTCCACCACCCCCACCTAACCGCGAGAGTCCTACGTTCACGCCGCGAGAGTCCTACGTCCGGCACCCCCGAGTTCGACACTCGGCATACCGGTCGGTCGGCCTGAGCGTTGAATTCGGGGGTCGCGAACGTAGGACTCTCGCGGGCCGAACGTAGGACTCTCGGGTTAGTGGAGGAGGGCGTCGACGAAGGCGGTTGGTTCGAAGGGGGCCAGGTGGTCCGCGCCCTCGCCCAGGCCCACGAGCTTGACCGGGACGCCCAGCTCGCGCTGGACCTGGAAGACGATGCCGCCCTTGGCGGTGCCGTCCAGCTTGGTCAGCACGATGCCGGTCACGTCGACCACCTCGGCGAACACCCGCGCCTGGGTCAGGCCGTTCTGGCCGGTGGTGGCGTCGAGCACGAGGAGCACCTCGTCCACCTCAGCCTGCTTCTCCACCACGCGCTTGACCTTGCCCAGCTCGTCCATCAGGCCGGTCTTGGTGTGCAGCCGGCCCGCCGTGTCGATCAGCACGGTGTCCACACCGGCCGCCACGCCCTGCTTGACCGCCTCGAACGCCACCGAAGCCGGGTCCGCGCCCTCGGCGCCACGCACGGTCGACGCACCGACGCGCGAACCCCACGTCTCCAACTGGTCGGCCGCCGCCGCGCGGAACGTGTCCGCCGCACCCAGCAGCACGGTGCGCCCGTCGGCCACCAGCACCCGCGCCAGCTTGCCCGTCGTCGTGGTCTTGCCGACGCCGTTCACGCCGACCACCAGCACCACGGCCGGCTTCACGCCACCGGAGCCGTTCGAGTGCGGCAACGCGTTCACCGCGCGTGCCATCTCCGGGTGCAGCGCGTCGACCAGCACGTCGCGCAGCAACGCCCGCGCCTCCTCGGACGTGCGCACACCACGCGCCACGATCTGCTCCCGCAGCGCCGTCACGACCTGGTCGGTGATCGCCGCACCCAGGTCCGCCATCAGCAGCGTGTCCTCGATGTCGGTCCACGAGTCCTCGTCGAGGTCGCCCGCGCCGAGCAACCCCAGCAGGCTCTGCCCGAACGTCGACCGCGACCGCGACAGCCGGCCGCGCAGCCGCTCCAACCGACCGGCGGTCGGCTCGATCTCCTCGATCTCGGACGCTTGTTCGGGCAGGTCGACCTCGACGAACCCGCGCTTGACCGAGTCACGTGGCACCGCCGCGTCGTCACCGACGCCCGGCTGCCCGTCGACCTCGGTGCGGTCGGCGACCGGGTGCTGGACGGGCTCGACGGGCGCGGCGGTCGGGGTCGGCGCGGGTGACGCGCCACCGCGTTCCACCGGCTCGGCCGGTCTGGTCGGCTCGGCCACCGGCGGCGCGGGCGCGTTGAACGTGATCGCGCCACCGGCCTGGTACCCCTTGGCGGGCTTGTCCTGCTCGGGCTCGGTGAGGCTGATCCGCCGGCGTCGCGCCAGCACGACGCCCGTCACGAGGGCGACCGCGAGCAGTGCCGCGACGACGACGATGATCCAGATCAGGGACGTGGTGGACACGGCGCAATCCTCGCACGCCACCGTATGTTGACGATCTACGAACCAGGTCGATTTCCGGCAACTTTCCAACGAACACCCTTGCGCTAGCGTGCAGTGTGGAATAGACCACAGGGCGTGAGGGTGATCGGGCTCATCTCAGGCACCTCGATGGACGCCATCGACGTGGCCGTGGCCGACCTGTCCCTGAACGGCCGCACCGTCGTGCTCACCCCCGTGGAGCACGCCGAGTACCCGTTCCCCGAGGACCTGCGCAGGCCACCGACCAGCGCCGCGGAGCTCTGCGCGCTCGACACGCGGCTCGGCCAGGCCTTCGCCGAGGTCGCCGCCCGCCACCGGGGCGAGCTGGTGTCGTCGCTGGGCCAGACCGTGCACCACTGGGTCGAGGACGGCCGCTGCCTCGGCACGCTCCAGCTCGGCCAACCCGCGTGGATAGCCGAAGCCACCGGCCTGCCGGTCGTCGCCGACCTGCGGGTGCGCGACGTCGCCGCGGGCGGTCACGGCGCACCGCTGGCGAGCACCCTGGACGCCCTCTGGCTGGCCGACTTCGACGGCCCCGCCACCGCGCTGAACATCGGCGGCATCGCCAACGTGACCAAGGTTTCGCCCGGAGGTGTCACCGCCTACGACACCGGACCGGGCAACGCGCTCATGGACGCGGCCATGACTGCCCTGTCCGGCGGCCTGCGCGACCAGGACACCGACGGCGAGTTCGCCCGGCGCGGCCGGATCCACGCCGAGCTGCTCGACCGCCTGCTCGCCGACCCCTACTACGCGCTACCCGCGCCCAAGTCGACCGGCAAGGAGCACTTCAACCGCGCCTACCTCGACCGCGTCACGGACGGCCTCACCATGCCCGCCGAGGACCTGCTGGCCACGTTGACCGAGCTGACCGCGCGCACGATCGCCGCCGAGTGCGAGGGCACCGTCATCGGCTCCGGCGGCGGAATGCGCAACCCCGTCCTGGTCGAGTCGTTGCGCCGGCACGTGGACCTGCGCACGAGCGACGAACTGGGGCTGCCCGCCGCGGGCAAGGAGGCCTACCTCGCCGCCCTGCTCGGCTTCCTGACCTGGCACGGCCTGCCCGCGAACGTGCCGTCCGCCACCGGCGCCGCCGGTCCGCGCCCGCTGGGGTCGATCACCCCCGGCCGCTACCCGCTGCGCCTGCCCGAGCCCGTGATCACCGCCGTGACGGGATTGACGATCGGCCGCCGTGAGAGGCAGTCGGATGGGAGAGGCCATGCGCGCACTTGATGTCGGCATCATCGTGCTGTTCCTGGTGGGCATGCCGCTGCTGGGCGTGTGGATCGCCGGGCGCCAGCGCTCCGCCACCGACTACTTCGTCAGCGAGCGCCGCATCTCGTGGTGGGTCGTGTGCGTGTCGGTGGTGTCGGCCGAGACGTCCACGCTCACCGTGCTGAGCGTGCCGACGGTCGCCTACCTGGGCACGATGACGTTCCTGTCGCTGGCCATCGGCTACCTGATCGGCCGGATCGTGGTGTCGTTCGTGCTGCTGCCGAAGTACATCGCGGGCGAGCTGATCACCGCCTACGGGTTCCTCGGCAAGCGGTTCGGGCGCAACATCCAGAGCACGGCGTCGGTGACGTTCCTCGTCACCCGGCTGCTCGCGGACGGCCTGCGCCTGTTCGCCACCGCCATCCCGATCAAGGTGGTGCTCGTCGCGTACGGCGTGGACGTGTCGTACTGGGTGATCGTGGCGGCACTGGGCATCGCGATGGTCGTCTACAGCTTCCTCGGCGGCGTGCGGGCCGTGGTGTGGGTCGACGCGATCCAGATGCTCTGGTACGTCGTCGGCGCGTTCGCGGTGATCCTGGTGCTGAACGGGAAGCTGCCCGACGGGTGGTTCGCCCGTGCCGCCGACGCGGGCAAGTTCCAGGTTCTCGACTTCGACGCCAGCCCGCTCACCTCGCCGTACGCGATCGTCGTGGCGTTCGTCGGCGGTGCGGTGCTGTCCATGGCCTCGCACGGCGCCGACCAGCTGATCGTGCAGCGGCTGATGGCGACCAAGGACGTGCGCTCGGCGCAGAAGGCGCTGATCGCCAGCGGTGTGGTGGTGTTCCTCCAGTTCGCGCTGTTCCTGTTCATCGGCGTCATGCTGTGGGCGTTCTACAAGGCGGCCAACCCGGTCAAGGACCTCGGGCTCAACAACAACGACGAGCTGTTCGCCAACTTCATCGTCAACGACATGCCGTCCGGGCTGTCCGGGTTCGTGATCGCGGGCATCCTGGCGGCGGCGCTGTCGTCGTCGTTGGGCGCGCTGGCGTCCTCGACCGTGACCGACATCGTGCAGCGCGTCGTGCGGCGGCCGATGAGCGAGGCCGAGGTGTTCCGCCAGGGTCGGATCTGGACGGTGGTGTGGGCGGGCCTGCTGATCGTGTGCGCCGGGCTGTTCGCCACGCTCACGCGGCGCGGCAACCCGATCGTGGAGCAGGGCCTGTCGATCGCCGGCTTCACCTACGGCGCGCTGCTCGGCGCGTTCCTGCTCGGCCTGGTGTTCCGCAAGGCCAAGGAGCTCGACGCGGTGGTGGCGTTCGCGGTGACGGTGGTGGTGATGGCGTTCGTGATCCTGGGCGTGAAGTTCGTCGGGCCGGACGCGACCCTGGCGATCGACTTCTCGCCGGCCGCCCCGGCCCAGAAGGTCGTGTCCCTGGCCTACCCCTGGTACACGGTGCTGGGCGTGCTCGTCACGTTGGTCGTGGGCGGGCTGATGTCGTTGCGGCACAAGGGCTACCAGCCGCCGGACGTGGCGGACGACGCGGTGTCGGCCAAGGTGGCGTAACGCGGTCAAGCGGCGTTGGCGCGGTAGGCGACGAGTTCGAGGTGCAGGCGGAAGCCGAGCCGGTCGAAGAGCCGCTGGGAGGAGCGGTTGCCGGCCAGTATCGCGGCGGTGGCCTGGGGTCGTGCCCCGGATTTCTCCGCGAGCTTCCAGACCAGCTCGGTGACCAGCGCCGCGCCGACGCCCTGCCCGCGCACGTCCGGCTCCACGGCCACGAAGTCCAGGTAGAACTCGCCCGGCTCGGCCTTGCCCGAGGCGTAGCCGAGGACCCGGTCGCCGTCCATGGCGACGACCACGGTGTGGCCGCGGCTGCCGTCCACGAGCTTGCGGCCGGACAGGTGGGTCTTGGGGAAGCACCGCTCGTGCAGGATGGCCACGGCCTCGTGCACGGCCGGGTCGGTCGGCAGCACCCGCATCTCGCGGGCCGGCCCGGTCCGCGGGCAGCTCGCCTCGCGCAGCAGCAGGCCGCGCAGGCCGTCGCCGTCGAGGACGTGGATGCCGCACGGGCGCGCGGGGGCGAAGCGGTGCCGTTCGGCGAACGCGGCCAGCCGCCGGTGCCCGGTGTGGCCCAGCAGCTCGCGGTCGGCGACCCCGTCGAGCAGCGGCTCGGCGGCGGCGTAGAGGGCGTCGGCGGTCTGGTCCCAGATCCGGCTGCCCGCCGGGTGGTTGACCGGCACGTCGACGAACGGCCCGTGCAGGTAGGCACGGCCGGAGTCGGGGTCGACCTCGACGCTGAGCGCGCCGACGACCCACCCGGAGTCGTCGGTGGCGACCAGCGTGCACGAGGCCCAGTCGGGCTCGAACTCGGCCAGCTCCGCGGAGATGTCGCCGAGCGTCTCGCCGAGGTAGCCGATGTGGTGCGCGTCGTCGGCCTGCAACCGCAGCACCAACGCGAGCACGGCGTCCAGGTCGTCCTGGGCGGCGGGACGGATGTCGTACATGTCTGGAATGGTCGCCCGCGGGGTCGGGCGAACGCGAGGGAGTTTTCGTCCGTGCCCGCTTCGACCGGCCGGCCAGGCGCTGACCTGCGGCGCAGCCGGCCGGAGGGCCGTGTCGCGCCGCCACGGGCCGCCGATGCGCACCGGATGGCGCTCGCACCGCGCCCCCGTCGGCTCCTAGCGTCGAGGTCATGACGGACGACGTCCTCGACATCCCCTTCGCCGACGCCTTCGCGTTCGACCCCTCCCCCACGTGGGGGAGGCTGCGGGACGAGCGGCCGGCGGCCCGCGTCCGCACGCTCACCGGCGCGGAGGTGTGGCTGCTCACCCGCTACGACGACGTGAAGCTGGTGCTGGCCGACCCGCGGTTCTCCCGGGCCGGCGTGGTGGCGGCGGGCGCGCCCCGCGTCGGGGTGTCCCGCCCGCTGCCCGGCACCCTGCCGACCACCGACCCGCCCGAGCACACCCGGCTGCGCAAGCTGGTGTCCGGCGCGTTCTCGCACCGGCGGATCTCCGCGACGCAGCCGTGGGTGCGGCGGCTGTGCGAACGGCTGGCCGACGACGTCGTGGACGGCGCGGACCTGCGGCAGGTGTACGCGCTGCCGTTGCCGATCCAGGTCATCTGCACGTTGCTCGGCGTGCCCTATGCCGACCGGGAGCGGTTCCGCGAGTGGGTGGAGCTCGCCTACAGCCTGGAGCTGTCCGAGCGGCCGCGGGTCGAGGCGGCGATGGCGAGCCTGCTGGAGTACATGGGCGGGCTGATCGCGGCGAAGCGGCGCGAGGCGCGGTCGGACGACCTGCTCGACGAGCTGTGCGCGACGCCGTTGACGCACGACGAGCTGGTCGCGTTCGCGTTGAACCTGCTGGTCGCGGGGCACGAGACGTCGGCCAACCAGATCACCGGCTTCGTCGCCACGCTGCTGCGCGAGCGGTCGTTGTGGGAACGGCTGGTGAGCGATCCGTCACTGGTGCCGAGCGCGGTCGAGGAGCTGATGCGGTTCACCCGGCTGAGCGAGGTGGGGCAGCTGAGGGTGGCACTGGAGGACGTGGAGATCGCGGGCGTGGTCGTCCGGGCGGGCGAGGGTGTGATGGCCGCCATAGGTTCGGCCAACCGCGACCCGCGCGCGTTCGCCGAACCGGACGTGGTGGACCTCACTCGCACGCCCAACCCGCACCTGGCGCTCGGCATCGGGCCCCACTTCTGCCTCGGGGCGCAGCTCGCGCGCATCGAGCTGCGGGAGGCGCTGTCCGTGCTGCTGAGGAGGTTTCCCCGGCTGCGGGCGGCCCGTCCGGTCGACGAACTGGCCTGGCGGAGGGTGCTGGTCAGCGGTCTGGCCGAGTTGCCGGTCAGCCTCGGATGACCGACATCTCTTGCCGCGCGTTTCGCGTTGGGGAACCCTGGGAGGGTGAGCGAGGAAACGATCCAACTCGAACTCAACGACAGCGGGGTGGCGGTAGACCTGCCGATGCCTGCCAACCAGCGGGACCAGGTGCAGGAGGTCCCCTATCGGCCGGTCGAGTTCCGTGACGACGACCTGCCCAACGCGTTGGAGCGCGCAGCCTCCTGGCTGCGGCAGACGCAGGAGTGGCTCGGTGAAGCGGTCGACGTGATCGCGGTCCACTTGGACTACGACGACACCAAGGGTTCGCCGTATTACGCCCTGAAGCTGCTGTGCAATGAGGAGGACCTGGCAGGCGTTCCCCGCGTGGTGCGCGAACACGATCGCACTACTGACGAGTAACGTACGCTGGGTTCATGCCAGATCGCGTGTACCCGCCGGTGATCGCCGCGGCCAAACTGATGTTCCGCCTGCTCGACCTGCGGATCACCGTGGAGGGCGCGGAGCACGTGCCGACCACCGGCGGGGCCGTGCTGGCCTCGAACCACGTCTCCTACCTCGATTTCATCTTCGCCGGGTACGGCGCGCACCCCGCGCGCCGCCTGGTCCGGTTCATGGCCAAGCACGAGGTGTTCGCCCACCGCGTGTCGGGCCCGCTCATGCGCGGGATGCACCACATCCCGGTGGACCGGGCCGCCGGGCAGGCGTCCTACCAGCACGCCCTGGACGCGCTGCGGTCCGGTGAAGTCGTCGGGATCTTCCCCGAGGCCACGATCAGCCGGTCGTTCACGGTCAAGGACGTCAAGAGCGGCGCGGTGCGGCTCGCGGCGGAGGCCGGTGTGCCGTTGCTGCCGACGGCGGTGTGGGGCACGCAACGGCTGTGGACCAAGGGGCGGCCGAAGTCGCTGACCCAGCGGCACGTGCCGATCACGATCATCGTGGGCGAGCCGATGGAGCCGACCACGGACGCCGCGCTGCGCGAGCGGATGCAGGAGCTGCTCGACGACGCCCAGACCCGCTACCCCGAGTCCGGGCAGGGCCAGTGGTGGCAACCGGCGCACCTGGGCGGCACCGCGCCCACGCCGGAGGAGGCCAAGCGCCTCGACGACCGCTGAGTCCTAGGCGGACGGGTCCGGTTCGACCTCGGGCTCCGACGAGCCGTCGGGCACGACCGGTGCCGCTTCGGACCCCGTCCCGGCTTCGGACCCAGCCGGAGCAGCGGCGGACTCACGCTCGGCCGCGGACGCGACCGGGGCGGCGGCTTCCGAGTCCGGCGGGGACTCCCGAGCAGCCTTGGCGCGCTTCGGCTTGTCCTCGCCGCGCAGGCGCTGCGAGATCACCTGGCTGATGCCGTCACCCCGCATCGACACGCCGTACAGCGCGTCCGCGATCTCCATCGTCGGCTTCTGGTGCGTGATGATCAGCAGCTGCGAGTGCTCCCGCAACTGCTCGAACAGGCCGATCAGCCGGTGCAGGTTGGTGTCGTCCAACGCCGCCTCGACCTCGTCCATCACGTAGAACGGCGAGGGGCGGGCGCGGAAGATCGCGACCAGCATCGCCACCGCCGCCAGCGACTTCTCGCCACCGGACAGCAGCGACAGCCGCTTGACCTTCTTGCCCGGCGGCCGGGCCTCCAGCTCGATGCCGGTGGTCAGCATGTCGTCCGGCTCGGTCAGCACCAGCCGTCCCTCGCCGCCGGGGAACAGCACCTTGAACACGACCTCGAACTCGCGCGCCACGTCCTCGTAGGCCGACGTGAAGACCTCCAGGATCTTGTCGTCGACCTCCTTGACCACGGTCAGCAGGTCGCGCCGGGTCGCCTTGATGTCCTCCAGCTGGTTGGACAGGAACTTGTACCGCTCCTCCAGCGCCGCGAACTCCTCCAGAGCCAGCGGGTTGACCTTGCCCAGCAGCGACAGGTCCCGCTCGGCCCGCTTCGCCCGCCGCGCCTGCGTGTCGCGGTCGTACGGCATGGGCTGCGGCGCGGTCACCATCTCGCCGCGCTCCTTCGCCGCCTCGTACTCGGCGACCTCCTGCGGCGACGGCGGGATGAACACGTCCGGGCCGTACTCGGCGACCAGGTCCTCCAGGCCGATGCCGAACTCCTCGGCGACCTTGGTCTCCAACTGCTCGATGCGCATCCGCTGCTCGGCCCGCAGCACCTCGTCGCGGTGCACGGCGTCGGTCAGCTTCTCCAGCTCGACCGACATCTCGCGGACGAGGTTGCGCACCTGGGCCAGGTAGGTCTCGCGCTGCGCCTTGCGCTCCTGCGCCGCGTCGCGCTCCCGGGCCGCCCGCGCCAGCGACGTGGCGATCTTCTCCAGCGCGACCTCGCCGCCGCGCACCACGGCCTTCGCCACGACCGCGCCGCGCGCACGGGCCGCGTGCGCGCGTTGAGCGCGTTCCCGTGCCTCGCGCTCGGCCCGCGCCGCCCGCCGCAGCCCTTCGGCCTTGCCCTGCAACGCGCGGGCCCGCTCCTCGGCGGTCCGCAGCGCCAGCCGGGCGTCCACCTCGCCCTGCCGGGCGGCGGCCAGCTCGGCGGCCATCTCGTCGCGGTGCGCGGTGTCCGGCTCGTCGTCCAGCGGCTGCTCCTGCGCCACCAGCAGCCGTTCTTCCAGCTCGCCGAGCTTGAGCAGGTTCTCCTCGCGGGCCGCCTCGACCTTCTCCCGCTGCGCCCGCACGCGCTCCACCTCGGCCTCGGCCGAGCGCACGGCCGCGGCCAGCCGGTTCAGCCGCTCCGAGGACCGGGCGCGCCGCACCTTGGCCTCGTTGAGCTGCTCCTTCACCGCCGCGACCTCGGCCCGACGCGCCTGCTGCTCGGCCCGCGCGCCCTCCAGGGCGGCCGTGGACTGCTCCAGCGCGCGTTCGGCCAGCGCCAGCTTCTCCGACGCCTCGTCCACCGCGGCCTGCACCTCGATGACGCTCTGGCTGCGCCCCGACCCGCCGACCGCCCAGTCCGCGCCCAGCACGTCGCCGTCCCGCGTCACCGCCCGCACCGACGGGTGCTCGTCCACCAACGCCCGCGCGGTGGCCAGCGCGTCCACCACGACGACCTTGTCCAACGCCCGGTGCAACGCGGGCCGCAGCGGCTCGGGGGCCTGCACCAGGTCCACGGCCCACCGCGCGTCCGGCGGCAACGACGGCCACCCGGACCGGTCGACGCTCACCGGCGCGCCGCCCACCAGCACGCCGGCCCGCCCGGTGTCCTGCTCCTTCAACAGCTCCAACGCGGCCACCGCGTCCGCGCCCGACGCCACCGCGACGGCGTCCGCGATCGGGCCCAGCGCCGCCGCCAGCGCGACCTCCGCACCCGGCTCCACGGTCAGCAGCGCCGCCACCGACCCCAGCAGCCCCGGCAGCCGGGACGCCAGCAACGCGCCCGCGCCGTCCTTGCGGGTCAGGCCCAACGACAGCGCGTCCACCCGCGCCTTCCACGACGCGATGTCGCGTTCGGCCGTCCGCTCGGCCTTGACCAGCTCCTCGACCCGGCGGCGCGCGGCGTCGTCGGCCTCGACGGCCAGCCGGTGCCGCTCGTCCAGCCCGACGTCGTCCTCGTCCTCGGTCCCGGTCACCTCACGGGCCTCGGCCAGCTCCTGCTGCGCGACCTCCGACCGCTCGACCGCCTCGGCCAGCGCGGTCGACATCCGCTCGATCTCCTCGGCGGTCGCGCTCGTCTTCGACCGCAGCGCCTCCACCTGCCCGGACAGCCGGGCCAGGCCCTCGCGCCGGTCGGCGATCGCCCGCACCGCGGCCAGGTGCGCCTTCTCCGCCGCGGACACCATGCGCTCCAGCTCGGCCCGCGTCTCCACGGCCTCCGCCAGGCCCACCCGGGCCTCGGTCACGCCGTCCTGGAGCTCCTGCTCCAGGATCGCGGTCTGCTCGGCCTCGGCCTCCAGCTCGTCCGGGTCGCGCCCACCGCGCGGCGCGTCCACCGCCGCCGACAGGTGCCGCTCCCGTTCCACGGCCAGGCGCACCGTGCCGCGCAGGCGCTCCTCCAGCGCGGAGAGCCGGTACCAGGTGTCCTGGGCCTGCTGGAGCTTCGGCGCGTCCGCCGCGACCTGGTCCTCCAGCTCGTTCTGCTGCAACTGGGCTTGTTGCAGCGACTTCTCCACCTCGGCGCGGCGGGCGCGGGCGGCGGCCTCGTCCTGCTCCTCGCGCGCCAACGCCTCGCGCTGCGTGACCAGGTCGTCGGCCAGCAGGCGCATCCTGGCGTCACGCAGCTCCGACTGCACGACCTGCGCGCGCCGGGCGATCTCGGCCTGCTTGCCCAGCGGCTTGAGCTGGCGGCGCAGCTCGGCGGTGAGGTCGGTGAGGCGGGTCAGGTTCGCCTGCATCGCCTCCAGCTTCCGCAGCGCCTTCTCCTTGCGCTTGCGGTGCTTGAGGACGCCGGCGGCCTCCTCGACGAACGCGCGCCGCTCCTCGGGCTTGGACTCCAGGATCGCGGCGAGCTGGCCCTGGCCGACGATCACGTGCATCTCGCGGCCGATGCCGGAGTCGCTGAGCAGCTCCTGGATGTCCATCAACCGGCACGAGTTGCCGTTGATCTCGTACTCGGTCGCGCCCTCGCGGAACATCCGGCGGGTGATCGACACCTCGACGTAGTCGATCGGCAGCGCGCCGTCGGAGTTGTCGATGGTCAGCGTCACCTCGGCGCGGCCGAGCGGCGCGCGGCCGGACGTGCCGGCGAAGATGACGTCCTCCATCTTGCCGCCGCGCAGGTCCTTCGCGCCCTGCGTGCCCATCACCCAGCGCAGCGCGTCGAGCACGTTCGACTTGCCGGACCCGTTCGGACCGACGACGCACGTGATGCCGGGCTCGAAGCGCAGCGTGGTAGCCGAGGCGAAGGACTTGAAGCCCTTCAGCGTCAGGCTCTTGAGGTGCACGCGGGGCAGAGTACCCGTGCGGGCCCTCGACGAGTCGTCGGCACGCTGACCAGCGCGATCACGGTCGCACCGAGACCAGGACCGTCATGTCGACCACGATGTCGAGCCGTTCGATCCGCTCCACCGGGAACGACGTGGAGCCGGGGATGCGCTCGTCGTCCGCGTGGTCGGTGCCCCACCAGCCGCCGATCTCCGTCCGCCCGTCCCGGTCGTGGACGATCAGCTTGCACCGCGCGCCCTTGGGCATGTTCTCGGTGCTCACCCACAGCTCGGTGCCCCACGACTTGCGGACCAGGTCCGCGCTGGCCACCACCCCGGACGAGGCGTCGGCGGCGTGCCAGGTCACGGCGTCGTCGCCGACCAGGCGCGGCACGAACGCCACACCCAGCGCCACGAGCACGGCCAGGGCGGCCGCGCCGACCAGCACCGGCCACCGCCGCCGACGGGTCGGCGCGGGTTCCGGCACCGGTTCGGGTTCGGGTTCGGGTTCGGGCGGCAACGGCCGCAGGTCGGGGTCGGGCGCGGGATCCTCGAACGGCAGCTCCAGGTCCGACAGCCGCATCTGCCCCAGCAGCCCCGGCAGCGGGGCCAGCCGCACCATCTCCCGCCGGCAGGCGGCGCACCCCGGCAGGTGCCGCTCGAACGACGACCGCTCCGCCGGGTCGAGCGAACCGAGCAGGTACGCGCCGAGGGCGACGGTCCGCGCACAGCTCACGACTCGGTCACCCCCCGCTCCTCCAACGCGTCGCGCAACGCCCGCAGGGCGTAGAAGCAGCGCGACTTGACCGTGCCGGTCGGGATGCCCAGCACCGCGGCCGCCTCCGCCACCGAACGCCGCCGGTAGTACAGCTCGACCACCACGTTGCGGTGGTCGGCGCTCAGCGCGCGCAACGCCTCCGCCACCTGCCAGCTCCGCAGGACGTGGTCGACCTCGTCCGCGACCGGGGGCAGGTCACCCGGTTCGATCGGCACCTCGCAGCGGCGGCCGCCGCGCTTGCGGAAACCGGAGATGACCAGGTTCCGGGCCACCGTGTAGAGCCAGGGCCCCGCGTCCGCGGGGGTCAGCTCGTCGACGTGCCGCCAGGCCCGCAGCAAGGTCTCCTGGACGACGTCCTCCGCCTGCTGGTGGTCACCCCCGACCAGGCGCAGGACGTAGCCGTGCAGCGGGCCGCGCCAACGGCCGTACAGCTGCCTGACGACATCTTCGCCACGGTCCACATCGAAGTACTACGCCACCGCGCCCCTCGGCGTTCAACGCTCCACGAAACCGGTGAGGCCGCCGCGGGCCTCCGACCAGCGCTCCACGATCGAGTCCACCCGACCGGGGGTGTCACCGGAACGCAACGCGGTCAGCAGATCACGGCACGCGGCTTCCGGGCCTTCGGCGTTCACTTCGACCCGCCCGTCACGCAGGTTGGACGCCGACCCGACAAGTCCCAGCTCAAGCGCCCTGGCGCGGGTCCACCACCGAAACCCGACGCCCTGCACGTGACCCCGCACCCAGGCGGTCAGGCGCACGGTCCGCTCTACTCCAGCCACAAGAGCCATCCTGTCATTTCACCCGATAGTGGTACGGTGCGCGACCGTGACAGCACGGCGTGGTAACCGATCCGTGATCGGCGCACTCGTCGGCCTGCTCCTCGGCGCGGCCGGTGCGACCGGCGTCGCCGTCGCCAACCCGGACCAGCTCGCCCCGTTCGTCGGGGAAAGCGCAGCACAGCGCGGCGGTTCCGACAACACCGGCGTCGGCGGGGTGGGCGGCGTGGGCGAGCCCGCGCAGGACCGCGAACCCGTGCTGCTGCCGACCACCACCGCGCCGCCGCCGTCCACCGGGACCACCACCGCGGCGACGACCACCACCACGACCGAGACGACCACGACGACGGAGACGACGACCACGACGTCCGAGCCGTCCCCGGAGCCCACCACGACGACCACGCCCGCCGACGTGCCGCAGGCGCAGCAGGTCGTCGCCCTGGTCAACGAGGCCCGCGACCTCGCCGGCTGCAAGCCGCTGGCGGTGGACGAGCGGGTGGTCAAGGCCGCGCAGGGCCACAGCACCGACATGGCGCGGCGCGACTACTTCTCGCACACCACGCCCGAGGGCGTGGACTTCGCGCAGCGCATGCGCACCGCGGGCTACCCCAGCCCCGGCGGGGAGAACATCGCCATGGGCCAGCGCTCCGCCGAGCAGGTCATGAAGGCCTGGATGAACTCCGACGGGCACCGCCGCAACATCCTGAACTGCGGGTTCACCACCATCGGCGTGGGTCTGGACACCCGCGGCTGGTACTGGACCCAGAACTTCGGCTGGTAGAGAAGACGTCCGACACACCTTGGGAGAACCGTTGTACGAGACCCCGGAGCCCGAGCGCTCCCGCCGGCGCGTGTCGCCCCACGTGCTGCTGGCCGCGTCCGGTGTCGCCGTGTCGACGATCTTCGCCACCATCGCCTCCCTGGCGGGCGCGACCCCGGACGCCTCACCCGGCAACCAGGTCCCGCGCGAGGACGTCGTCTCCCGCAACACCCTGACCACGCTCCCGCGCACCTCGTCGTCCTCGGTCAGCCTCACGACCACCGCCGAGTCGACCACCACGACGACCGAGACCACCACCACGACCACCACCACGACGTCGCGCCGCACCCGCGTGACCACGGTGACCAGGCCGGACGGCACCACCACGACCTCGGTGGTCGACGACCCGCAGCCGCAACCCCAGCCGACGACGACCACCACGTCCCCCGTCGTCACCACGACGAAGGACACCGAGCCGACCACGACCTCGTCGTCCACCACCACCGCCCCGACCACCACGACGGCCAGCGGGACGGGCCAGTAACGAGACCGTCGGCCCGGGGTGACGGTCCTCCACACCATCGGGTGGTGGACCGGCCCAACGATGAGGCGCGCGCCATGATCGGCCGATAACCCGAGCACTGACCATCCGTCCTGATCCCCCACTGGGAGATGGTGTGTTCGAGGAAGATCGTCCCGCGTCGAAGAAGAAGCTGTCCTCGGTCGTGCTGCTCGCCGCGGGCGGCGCTGTCGTCGCCACCGTGATCGCCACGCTCGCGTCGGTGCTGGCCGGCGGCGGGTCCACGTCCGCGCCGCCGCCCGAGCCGCTGGCCGAGACGCGGGCGACCGCGGACGTGCCGGTGGTCGACGCGCCGGGTGCGAGCACGGCCACGGTGGTCGTCACGGTGTCGAAGCGGCCGGGTCAGCAGCCGCGCCAGGAGCCGGGCTCCAAGCCGGACGAGCGGTCGGCCGCGACCCCCGAGTCGGTCGCGGAGACGACGCCCGAGCCGGTGCCCGCCACCCACCACTCGCCGAGCAACCCGCCGACGTCGTTCAGCCCGACGCCGTCGTCCTCGTCCTCCACGTCCTCGGCCACCCCGACCACCACGCCGACGACGAAGGACGGCGGCGACACCCCGTAGCTACCAGACGTCGCCGTCACGCCAGTCGCACGTGAGGTCGCCCGCCAGGTCCAGCGGCACGACCGGCAGGACGAAGACCCCGTCGTCCTCCTCCTCGGTGCGCTCGACCCCGGCGGGCGTCAGCGCGAACGTCCGGCCGCGCCACCGCTGCCACCCGCGCGCCGCGTAGAACGCCAGCGCGTCCTCCGACGCGCTAAGAGCGCCGAGGGGGTACGCGCCGCGCACGACGTCCTCCAGAGCCGCCATCACGGCACCGCCGACCCCCTGGCGGCGTCGGTCCGCCCGCACCGCGACACCTTCGACGTACCCGGCCCGCAGCGCGCGACCGTCGTGCAGCAACCGACGCTGGACGACCGCGCCGTGGCCGATCAGCTCGTCGCCGTCCCAGACCAGGGCATGCACGCCGCCCAGGCTGTGCTCCCAGTCCTCGTCGCCGAAATCGCCGTCGAACGCCTCGTCCAGCAGCTCGCGGGCCGCGGTGAGCGTCGCCTCGGGCACCTGCCAGGTGTGCAGCACGGAAACAAGTGACACGGTTCACACCTTATGCCGTCACACCGAAGGCCCCGGTCTCGCTCCTTCCACGAACGAGAAAGGACGGGAACATGGCAGAGCACATCGTGGTGGTGGGTGCGGGTTACGCGGGTCTGGCCGCGGCCAAGCTGGCGGCCAAGTGGACCGGCTCGCGGGTCACGCTGGTAAACGCGCGGGACCGGTTCGTGGAGCGGGTCCGGCTGCACCAGCTCGTGACCGGGCAGCGGATGCGTGACGTCCCGCTCGCCGACCTGCTCAAGGGCACCGGCGTCGAGCTGGTGGTGGACCGGGTGACCGACATCGACCTGGACGCCCGCAAGGTGCAGCTCACCGGTGGCGCGCTGGCCTACGACCGGCTGATCTACGCCGTGGGCAGCCACGCGGACCTGACCGGCGTCCCGGGCGCGGCCGAGCACGCCCACGCCGTCGCGACCCGGGAGGACGCCGAGAAGCTGGCCGTGGCGCTCGAGACCGCGCGCACGGTCGCCGTGATGGGCGGTGGGTTGACGGGCATCGAGGCCGCCGCCGAACTGGCCGAGGCGCGCCCGGACCTGGACGTGGTCCTGGTCACCGCGGGCGGGTTCGGGCAGGCGCTGTCGGACAAGGGCGCGCGGCACCTGCGCAAGGCGTTCGACCGGCTCGGCGTCCGGGTGCGCGACCACGCGCACGTCGCGGAGGTCCGCGCCGACGGCCTGGTGCTCGACGGCGGTGAGCTGGTCGCGGCCGACACCGTGGTCTGGACGGCCGGTTTCGCCGTGCCGGACCTGGCCGCGCGGGCCGGGTTGGCGGTGGACGGCCGCGGCCGGGTGCTGGTCGACCAGACGTTGACGTCGGTCTCGCACCCGGAAGTGCAGGCCATCGGCGACGCGGCCGCGATGAAGCGCCACGACGGCCTCGAGCTGCGCATGGCGTGCGCCACCGGTCTGCCCACCTCGCAGCAGGCCGTGCGCGCGCTGGCCAAGCGGCTCGGCGGCGACGAGCCGGCCGACCGGCTGGAGTTCCAGTACCGCATCCGGTGCATCAGCCTCGGTCGTCGCGACGGGTTGATCCAGTTCGTGGACGGCGACGACACCCCGAAGGAGCGCGTGCTCACCGGTCGGCTGGCGGCGCTGACCAAGGAACTCGTGGTGCGCAGCGCGCTGATGTTCCAGAGCCACCCCACCATGTCGGCGGGGTGAGCGGTCACCGGATCGCCGGGCCCCCGGCCACCAGCGCCGTCACCGTGCGCGCGAGGTCGTCGGCCCGGTCGACGGGCAGCTGTCCGGCGAGCAGCAGCGAGCACAGGCCGTGCAGGGCGCAGACCACGAGGACGGTCACGTCCGCCACGTCGTGCGCGGCCTGCTCGCCGGACACCCCCGTCGCGACGATGGCGGACGACAGGACGGCGTGCACCCGCCGCTCGGCCGCCGACAGCTCCGGGTGCGCGTCACGGCGCACCGCCTCGCCGTCGGACATCAGCCGGTACAGCGACGGGTTGGCCACCGCGAACGCCACGTACGCCCGGCCGACGCCGTGCAGCCCGCCCGAGGCCGCCTCGACCGCGGCGCGCAGGTCGTCGAACCCCTGCACCACCACCGCCGCCACCAGTTCGGCCTCGTCCGCGAAGTGCCGGAGGGCCGCGGCGGGCGAGACACCGGCCACCGCAGCGGCCTTCCGCGGGGTGAGCCCTTCGGCGTCCCCCGCGACGACGAGCGAACGGGCGGCGTTGACCAGGGCGGCACGCAGGTCGCCGGGGTGGTGCGGCCGCCGGGGCGAGGTCGCCACCGGTGACCCCTACGGCTCGAACCGGTAGCCCATACCCGGCTCCGTCACCAGGTGCCGCGGGTGCGACGGCTCGGGCTCCAGCTTGCGCCGCAGCTGGGCCAGGTAGACGCGCAGGTAGTGGGTCTCCTTCGCGTACGCCGGACCCCACACCTCCTGCAACAGCTGCTTCTGCGCCACCAGCCTGCCCCGGTTGCGGGCCAGGATCTCCAACAAGCCCCACTCGGTGGGCGTCAGGTGCACCTCGACGCCGTCCCGACGGACCTTCTTCGCCGCCAGGTCCACGGTGAACGACGCCGTCTCCACGACCGCGTCCTCACCCTCCGCCACCGCCGAGCGCCGCACCGCCGCCCGCAGCCTGGCCAGCAGCTCGTCCATCCCGAACGGCTTGGTGACGTAGTCGTCCGCGCCCGCGTCCAGCGCCTGCACCTTGTCGGCCGAGTCGACCCGCGCGGACAGCACGATGATCGGCACGGTCGTCCACCCGCGCAGGCCCGCGATCACCTCGGTGCCGTCCACGTCCGGCAACCCGAGGTCGAGCACCACCACGTCCGGCTTGCCCTCGGCCGCCGCCCTGAGCGCCGCCGTGCCGTCGTGGGCGGTCAGGACCGAGTAGCCGCGGGCCGACAGGTTGATCCGCAACGCCCGCACGATCTGCGGCTCGTCATCGACCACCAGCACCTTTGTCACGCTCAGACACTACGCCCGCCGCGGCGTGCGGCCACCGTGCCCGACTACGTTCGGCGAACTTCCTGACGACGCCTTGATGCGAACCGCGTTCACCCTTTATGCCGTTTTGACGCTTCCTTCTCCGCATCGGTGCGGAAAGGGTGAGTACATCCGGGTGCGAATGAAACCGTTCTCTGGACAGCCGTACTACGAAAGTGCGAATGTCCTGTCCGAATTCGGACACTTGCTCACTCACGGTGAGCCACGAGGAGGTCTGATGACCACCAGTGTGACTAATCAGGACGCGTTACAACTCGTGGTCGCCGTGCACCGGCTGATCCGCAGCCTGCGCCAGTCCGCGTCCGTCCGGCGCTTGCAGCCCACGCAACTGCTGGTGCTCGCGGAACTCGCGTCGCAGGGGCCCATGCGGATCGGCGAGATCGCGGTGCGGGCCCTGTGCTCGCAGCCCACGGCGACCACGGTGGTGACGGGTCTGGAATCCGCGGGCCTGGTGCGCCGCGAATCCGATCCGGCCGACGGGAGGGCCACCATCGTCGAGCTGACCGGTCTCGGGCGCGACACCATCCTGTCGCTCGCGCACGGCGAGGCGGAGTTGCTGTCCGAACGGATTTCCCGGCTCGAACCGGAGGAACGCGACGCGCTCAGATCGGTCACACCGCTGCTGCGCAGGCTCGCCGATCCGGCGCGGTGACCGTCAGCCCCGAGGCCGGGGTTGGCAACGCGGGCAGGAATAGGACGAGCGGTTCATGAACGGCTCGCGCCGGATCGCGGTCCCGCAGCGCCGGCACGGCTCGTCCTCCCGCCCGTAAACGGCCAGGGACCGGTCGAAGTAGCCGGACTGGCCGTTCACGTTGACGTAGAGCGCGTCGAACGACGTGCCGCCTTCGCCCAGCGCCTCGTACATCACCTGGGTGGCGTGCGCGAGCAGCTCGGCGGCCTTGGCCCTGGTCAGCTTGTCCGCGGGCCGCAGCCCGTGCAGCCGCGCCCGCCACAGCGCCTCGTCGGCGTAGATGTTGCCCACCCCGGAGACCAGCGTCTGGTCGAGCAGGGCGCGCTTGACCTCGGTCCGCCGCCCGCGCAGCGCCGCGACCGCCGCGACCGGGTCGAACGCCGGGTCCATCGGGTCGCGCGCGATGTGCGCCACTTGTCGCGGCAGGCGGGTCCCGTCGACCTCGACGAGGTCCGCCAACGCCAACCCGCCGAACGTGCGCTGGTCCACGAAGCGCAGCTCAGGGCCGCCGTCGGTGAACCGCAGCCGCACCCGCAGGTGCTTCTCGTCCGGCGCGCCGACCGGCTGGACCAGCATCTGCCCGGACATGCCGAGGTGCGCGAGCATGGCGTCACCGCCCGACAGGTCGACCCACAGGTACTTGCCGCGACGGCGCGCGGCATCGAGTCGCTGACCGGTCAGGCGCAGCGCGAAATCCGCCGCACCGGCGAGGTGTCGGCGGATCGCACGGGGGTGCAGGACTTCGACCGCGTCGACGGTCCTGCCCGCGACGTGCTCGTGCAGACCTCGGCGGACGACCTCTACCTCGGGCAGCTCGGGCACGGGCGGGCGGTCAGTCCTCGGTGTCGCGCTCGGCGGCAGCCGCGGCGGCCTCGGCCTGCTCCAGCTCTTCGAGCATCTCGTAGGCGGCGGCCTGCGGCTTGGTCGGCTTGAGCATCCAGCCGCCCGCCTGGGCGGTGTCGCGCACGAGTACCAGGCCCTGGATGCCGCCGTTGCGGCTGGCGTTCAGCGGGCGGGAAGGGCGCGTGTGGCGCGCGCGCCGGTTCGTCCGGACGTTCGTGGCATACATTTCGGCGTCAGTCTTCCTGAGTAGGTGCAGCCTGAGGTGAAGCCTGAGGTGATGCCTGCGACGCCGAGCCGGGTGCGTGGCCGTTCCCGGACGCGCCGGTCTCCTGCTCGGCGCGGACCCGTTCGTGCAGCACGCGGTAGGCGGCCTCGGCCGCCTTCTGCTCGGCTTCCTTCTTCGTGCGCCCGTCGCCGGTGCCGTGGGCCTGGCCACCGACGAGCACCGTGGCGGTGAACTCCTTGCGGTGGTCCGGGCCCTGGTCGTCCACCCGGTACTCGGGGACGCCCAGCCCCGCGGACGCGGTCAGCTCCTGGAGACTCGTCTTCCAGTCCAGTCCAGCACCTCGAAGTGGCGCTTCCGCCAACAACGGGTCGAACAGGTGGTGAACGAGTTGACGCGCGGTGTCGATGCCGAACTGCAGGTAGACCGCGCCGATGACGGCCTCCAGGCCGTCGGCGAGGATGCTCGCCTTGTCCCTGCCCCCGGTCAGCTCCTCGCCGCGACCGAGCAGCAGGTGCCCGCCGAGCCCGTCGTCGCCGAGGCCCCGGGCCACGCCCGCCAGGGCGTGCATGTTCACCACGCTCGCGCGCAGCTTCGCGAGCTGCCCCTCGGGCAGCTCCGGGTGCGTGCGGTACAGGTGGTCGGTGACGACCAGGCCGAGCACCGCGTCGCCCAGGAACTCCAGCCGCTCGTTCGGCGGCAGGCCGCCGTTCTCGTACGCGTACGACCGGTGTGTGAGCGCGAGCGTCAGCAGCTCGGCGTCCAACGGGACGCCGAGCGCTTCGAGCAACGGGGCGCGGTCGGCGGACCGACCGCGCGACGACCTACCCCCCACGATTCGCCGCTACCTTCGCCAGAGGGGTGATCAGGCCGGCTGGACGACCTGGCGGCCGTCGTACTGGCCGCAGGCCGGGCAGGCGACGTGCTGCGGCTTCGGCTGGCGGCACGCCCGGTTCTGGCAGGCCACCAGGTGCACGGCAGCGGTCTTCCACTGAGCGCGGCGCGAGCGCGTGTTCGAGCGCGACATCTTCCGCTTCGGGACGGCCACGACTAGTTCTCCTCTGGATTGTCACGATTCCCGTCGATCCGCTCTCGCAGAGCGGCCCAACGGGGGTCAATCGTCTCATGCCCGTGGTCGGGGCCGAGGTCAGCCAGCTTGCCGCCGCAGTCGACGCACAGCCCGAGGCAGTCCGGCGAGCACAGCGGCACCTGTGGCAGCGCGAGCACGATGGCGTCGCGCACCACGGGTTCGAGGTCGATCAGGTCGTCGTGCAGACGGCTGACCTCGTCCTCGTCGGTGGTCTCGTCGGTGGTGCTGTCCGGGTACGCGTACAGCTCGGTCAGCTCCACCTCGACCTGGGCGGACAGCGGTTCCAGGCAGCGCGAGCACTCGCCCTCGACCACCGTCGCGGCCGTGCCCGTCACGAGCACGCCTTCGACCACCGACTCCAGCAGGAGGTCGAGTTCGACCTCGCCCCCCGCCGGTACCGCGATCACGCCCTGCAGGCCGAGGCCCTCCGCGGGCACCGTCCTGCGCAACCCGCGGCTGGAGCCCGCACGACGCCCGAGGTCCCTGGTGTCGATGACCCAGGGCCCGGTCGCTGTGGGACGCGCGGAGGCGTGACGATGCTCAGACATGATGTTTGGTGTTGCCGTCGGGGACTTACCACGACCAGCCGGTCAAGGGTACGGGACAACGGGCGTCGGAGTGAAATCGGCTGGTCGAAGCCTCGTCCGGTCGGGTTACTCGTGATAGTCGAACGGTGCCGCCGCGCTGGCGACGGCCGGGCCGCGCAGGTGCGAGCGACCCTTGCCGACGCTGCGCAGGGTGTGCGCGAGCAGGTCCTCGAAGTCGGCCAGCTTGCCGTCCACGTACGCGTCGCACTCGCTGCGCAGCCGGATGGCCTCCGTCTGCGCCGCGTCCAGCACGCGCGCCGCCTCGGCGTGCGCGGCCTGCACCACCTCGGTGCCGTCGACCAGGCGCGCCTGCTCCGCCCGGCCCTCCTCGATCGCGCGCTCGTAGTTCGCCCGCCCCGCCTGGACCATCCGGTCGGCCTCGGCGTGCGCCCGGCCCACCAGGTCCTCGTACTCCTGGCGGCCCGCGGCGACGGTGCGCTGCGCCTGGTCCTCGGCCTCGGCGACCATCCGCTCGGCACGCGCGCGCGCCTCGGACAGCATCCGCTCGGCCTCGTGCTGCGCCTCGGCGACCATCCGCTCGGCGTCCGAGCGCGCCTTGCTCAGCGCCTGGTCCGCCTCGTGCTGCGCCTTGCCGACCAGCTCGTCGCGGTGGTCGAGCACGTCCTGCGCGTCGTCCAGCTCCGCGGGGATGGCGTCGCGCACGTCGTCGAGGAGTTCGAGCACGTCGCCGCGCGGCACGACGCACCCGGAGGTCATCGGCACGCCACGCGCTTCCTCGACGATCGTGACCAGCTCGTCGAGGGCCTCGAACACCCGGTACACGTCACACTCCTCGCGCCCACAGCAGTACCCGTCCTAGTGTGCCCTGCCGATCTCGTCGCCGCCGGGAGATCGGCAGGGCGTGTCCGGCTAACGGGTGATGTCCACCAGGACGAAGGTCGCGTAGTGGTCGGCCGTGTAGAAGTACAGCTTCGGGGTGGCGTTGCCGGTCACGATCCGCCGCGCGCCGCGGGTGGAGATGCCCGGCGTCTTGACCGTGTACTCCCGGTAGTAGCCGGTCGGGCAGGCCGGCAGGACGCCCTCGCGGTTGTAGAAGGTCTGGTTGTCCTGCGGGTACGGGTACGGACCGCCCCGCTGGACGAGCCGCACGGTGTCCGTCGCCTGGCTCGGCAGGCCCGACAGCGCCACGGACCGGAAGCCGGACGTGTCGCCGCAGGCCGCCTGCGCGACCGCGACCGACTCGACCGCGACCGCCTGGGCGGAGGTCGTGAACGTGCCCGCGAGGACCAGGAGCAGGGACAGCAGCACCTTCGCGGTGCGCGATGTGATCTCGCTCATGCCGGTGAACGCTAACCACACCGAGCGACGAGCAAGCGGTGCTCGAGTTAACGATCCGTGACCGGTCAGCGACCCTCAGCGAGCCGGGCCGCGAGCCGGTCCTTGATCGAGGGCGGCAGCAGGCTGGTCACGTCGCCGCCGTAGGTGGCCACGTCCTTGACCAGGGAGCTGGCCAGGAAGCTGTAAATGGGGTTGGTCGGCATGAACAGCGTGTCGACGCCGGAGAGCTGGTGGTTCATCTGCGCCATCTGCAGCTCGTAGTCGTAGTCGCTGACCGCCCGCAGGCCCTTGACGATGGCCTTGATGTCATTCTCGCGGCAGTAGTCGACCAGCAGGCCGTGCCAGGAGTCGACGCGGACGTTCGGCCACTGGGCGGTGACCTCGCGCAGCATCTCCGTGCGCTCCTCGACCGAGAACAAGGTCTTCTTGTTCTTGTTGATGAGCACGGCGACGACGACCTCGTCGAAGAGCTTCGCCGCTCTGCCGATGATGTCCAGGTGTCCGTTGGTGGCCGGGTCGTAGGAGCCGGGGCACACGGCACGCGTCATGGTTTCGGACGGTAGCACCCGATCGGACGCATCCACTCAGGTGCGTGGTCGGCATCACCCAGAGGCGTCAACGTGTTCTGCCCAGTGCAGCTTGGTGTCGCCATATCGCTTGCTGCGCAAGGATTCCACACCGGTTGGCCACACCGGTTCGGCGCTGCGCGCGTCGCGTTCCACCACGATCAACGACCCCGGTTTCGTCCAACCGTTCGTGACCAGCGACGAGAGCACCCGGTCGAGCTGCTCGGCGGTCACCGCGTAGGGCGGATCGGCGAACACGACGTCGCACGCCGCTTCGGCCGCACCGCCCACCACCGACTCCGCGGTGCGGTTGAGCACCGTCGCACCGGGCAGGGCGACCACCTTGGCGTTGCTCTTCAAGACTTCGGCAGCCCGCTTGTCCGCCTCCACGAAAGTGGCCCGGACCGCGCCCCGCGACAACGCCTCGAACCCCAGCGCACCCGACCCCGCGTACAGGTCGAGCACCACCGCGCCGTCGAGGTCGATCACGTTCTCCAGCGAGCTGAACAACGCCTCGCGCACGCGGTCGGACGTGGGCCGGGTGACCTTGGGCGGCACCTGCAACCGGCGCCCACCCGCCACACCCGCGACAATCCTGGTCACGGGGTCATCGTCCCACCGACAGCGCCTGCCACCACCCGTCGACCTCCGGGGGCCGCGCCACGTCGACCCGCTCGCCGGGCCGCGGCACGGCCAGCGCCACCCCGTGCGCCTTGGCCTCCCGCCACACCCGGTCGACCGGCTCGGACCAGTCGTGGAACGCGAGGTTGAAGGTCGCCCAGTGCACGGGGATCAACAGCCCGCCCCGCACGTCCCGGTGCGCCGCCACGCCCTCCTCCGGCGTCATGTGGATGTCCGGCCACCCCGGCCCGTAGGCCCCGATCTGGATCAGCGAGGCGTCGAACGGCCCGTGCTCCTGGCCGATCCGCTCGTAGCCGTCGAAGTAACCGGTGTCACCGCTGTAGTAGACCCGGTGCCGCGGCCCCTTCAAGACCCACGACGCCCACAACGTGGTGTCCCGCTGGAACCCCCGCCCGGAGAAGTGCTGCGCCTCGGTGGCCACCAACGTGACGCCGGCCACCTCGTGCGACTCGTCCCAGTCGAGCTCCACGATCCGCTCTTCGGGCACCCACCACCTGCGCAGGTGCGCCCCGATCCCGAGCGGAACCACGAACACCGCTTCGGTGTCCCGCGTCAACGCCCGGACCGTGGGCAGGTCGAGGTGGTCGTAGTGGTCGTGCGAGATCACCACCGCGTCCACCCGCCCCACGTCGTGCAACGCGTGCGGCACCGGGTGCAACCGCCGCGGACCGACCACAGGGGACGGTGAGCACCGGTCGCTCCACACCGGGTCGACCAGCACCCGCGCCCCGTCGATCTCCACCAACGTCGACGCGTGCCCGTACCAGGTGATGTGCAACCCGTCGGCCGACCCGGCCACCGGCGGCACCAACGGCACCTCACCCACCGGCCGCCGCTGCTGCCCGCCGAAGAACATCTCCCGCACCGTCCCGGCGGCCCCGTCGGGCATCGTCCGCGTCCGCGCCGAGTTGTGGAACTTCCCGTCCCGGTACCGCGGCGACCGCCGCACCCGCTCACCGTCCGGCCTGCCACCCAACGCGAGCGGCACGTCACGCGCCGCCCAGGCGACAGCACCAGCCGTGAGCGCGAGCAATGCAGCGGCAACCTTCTTCATGCCACCACCAACGCCATCCGCAACGCGGGGGTTCCCCCACCACGTGTGGCCCACCACTCACCCCGACCGCGCCTTCCGCAAATCCCGCCGCCACCCCACCGAGGCTCGATTTGACATGGGTTCGGGTGCTTCAGGCAGGCCGGGAGTGCCCGTACGGGCCCCATGTCGAATCGGGCCGGGGGTGAGCGGAACCACCCACCCCCAACCCCTCACCATCACTCCAACACGATCAACAGATCGCCACCCTCGACCTGCTGCACCCCGCGCACGGCCAACCGCTTCACCCGCCCGGCCTTGGGAGCCGTGATCGCGGCCTCCATCTTCATCGCCTCGATGGTCGCGATCGTCTGCCCGACCTCGACCACGTCGTCCTCCGCCACGTTGGGCGTGACGACCCCGGCGAACGGCGCGGCGACGTGGCCGGGGTTGCCCCGGTCCGCCTTCTCCGCCACGGGCACCTCGGCCGCGATCGACCGGTCCCGCACCTGGATCGGCCGCAACTGCCCGTTCAACGTCGCCATCACGGTGCGGATGCCGCGCTCGTCGGCCTCACCGATGGCCTCCAACCCGATCAGCAACCGCACACCGGGCTCCAGGTCGACCTGGTACTCCTCCCCCGGCTTGAGCCCGTAGAAGAAGTCCTTGCTGCCCAGCACGCTGGTGTCGCCGTACGCCTCGCGGTGCGCCAGGAACTCCTTCGTGGGAGCCGGGAACAGCAGCCGGTTCAACGTGTTGCGCCGGTCGAGCTCCAGCCCCTTCACGTCGTCGTCGGTCAGCTCCGCCACGCCCTTGGGCGCGGCCCGCCCCTGCAACGCCTTGCTGCGGAACGGCTCCGGCCACCCGCCGGGCGGGTCGCCCAGCTCGCCGTGCAGGAACCCGATCACCGAGGCCGGGATGTCGAACCGACCGGGGTCGGCCTCGAACTCCTCGGGCTTGACCCCCGCGCCGACCAGGTGCAGCGCGAGGTCGCCGACCACCTTGGACGACGGCGTCACCTTCACCAGCCGACCGAGCATCCGGTCGGCCGCCGCGTACATGGCCTCGATCTCCTCGAACTTCTGCCCGAGGCCGAGCGCGACCGCCTGCGTGCGCAGGTTGGACAGCTGCCCGCCGGGGATCTCGTGCGAGTACACCCGACCCGTGGGCCCGGGGATGCCGGACTCGAACGGCGCGTACACCTTGCGCACCGACTCCCAGTACGGCTCCAGGTCGCACACCGCCCGCAGGTCCAGCCCGGTGGCGTGCTCCGTGTAGTCCGTCGCCGCCACGATCGCCGACAGCGGCGGCTGGGACGTGGTGCCCGCCATGGACGCCACCGCGCCGTCCACCGCGTCCACGCCGGACTGGATGGCGGCCAGGTAGGTCGCCAACTGCCCGCCCGCCGTGTCGTGCGTGTGCAGGTGCACGGGCAGGTCGAACTCCTTGCGCAACGCCGTCACCAGCCGTGCCGCCGCCGGCGGCCGCAGCAGGCCGGCCATGTCCTTGATGGCCAGCACGTGCGCGCCCGCGCCGACGATCTGCTCGGCGAGCTTCAGGTAGTAGTCCAGCGTGTAGAGCCGCTCGTCCGGGTTCGACAGGTCGGCGGTGTAGCACAGGCACACCTCGGCCACCGCCGTGCCGGTCTCGCGCACCGCCTCGATCGCCGGCCGCATCTGCTCGACATCGTTGAGCGCGTCGAAGATCCGGAAGATGTCGATCCCGGTCTTGGTCGCCTCTTCGACGAACGCGCTGGTCACGGCCTCGGGGTACGGCGTGTAACCGACCGTGTTCCGGCCGCGCAGCAGCATCTGCAACGTGATGTTGGGCACCGCTTCGCGCAGCGCCGCGAGCCGCTCCCACGGGTCTTCGGCCAGGAACCGCAGCGCCACGTCGTAGGTCGCGCCGCCCCACGCCTCCAGCGACAGCAGCTGGGGCGTCATCCGCGCCACGTGCGGCGCGACCGCGAGCAGGTCCTTCGTCCGCACGCGCGTGGCCAGCAACGACTGGTGCGCGTCGCGGAACGTGGTGTCCGTGACGGCCAGCGCCTTGCTCTCGCGCAGCCAGCGGGCGAAGCCCTCCGGGCCCAGCTCGACCAGCTTCTGCTTCGACCCGGCGGGCGGCTCGGCGTTGAGGTCGACCACCGGCAGCTTGACCTTCGGGTCCACCACGGACGGACGCGGGCCGTTCGGCTTGTTGACCGTCACGTCGGCCAGGTAGGTGAGCATGCGCGTGCCGCGGTCGGCCGAGTGCCGCGCGGTGAGCAGGTGCGGGCGCTTCTCGATGAACGACGTCGTGACGCGGCCCTCGTAGAAGTCCGGGTCGTCGAGCACCGCCTGGATGAACGGGATGTTCGTCGACACGCCCCGGATCCGGAACTCCGCCACCGCGCGCCGCGCCCGGGCCACCGCCGCGGAGAACGTCCGACCCCGGCACGTCAGCTTGACCAGCATCGAGTCGAAGTGCGCGCCGATGACCGTGCCCGCGCCCGTCGTGCCGCCGTCCAACCGGATGCCCGAGCCGCCCGGCGAGCGGTAGGCGCTGATCATGCCGGTGTCGGGGCGGAAGCCGTTGGCGGGGTCCTCGGTGGTGATGCGGCACTGGAGGGCCGCGCCGCGCAACTGCACGGTCTCCTGGCTCAGGCCGAGGTCGTCGAGGTTCTCGCCGCTGGCGATGCGCATCTGCGACTGCACCAGGTCCACGTCGGTGACCTCTTCGGTGACCGTGTGCTCGACCTGGATGCGGGGGTTCATCTCGATGAAGACGTAGTTGCCGTTCGGGTCGAGCAGGAACTCGACGGTGCCGGCGTTGCGGTAGCCGATGTGCCGGGCGAACTTCACCGCGTCGTTGCAGATCCGGTCCCGCAGCTCGGGCGAGAGGTTCGGCGCGGGCGCGATCTCGATGACCTTCTGGTGGCGTCGCTGCACCGAGCAGTCGCGCTCGAACAGGTGCATCACGTTGCCCTCGCCGTCGGCGAGGATCTGCACCTCGATGTGCCGCGGCTCGACGACGGCCTGCTCCAGGAACACCGTGGGGTCGCCGAACGCCGACTCCGCCTCGCGGGACGCGGCTTCCAGGGACTCCCTCAGCGCGGCCGGGTCCTCGACGCGCCGCATGCCACGACCGCCGCCGCCCGCGACGGCCTTCACGAACACCGGGAACGTGATGTCCTCGGCCGCGCGCACGAGCGCGTCGATGTCGCTGGACGGCTCGCTCGACTTGAGCACCGGGAGACCGGCTTCGCGGGCCGCGGCGATGGCGCGGGCCTTGTTGCCGGTCAGCTCGAGCACGTCCGAGGGCGGGCCGACGAACGTGATGCCCGCCTCCGCGCACGCCCTGGCCAGCTCGGGGTTCTCCGACAGGAAGCCGTAGCCGGGGTAGACCGCGTCGGCGCCCGCTTTGCGGGCCGCCTTGATGATCTCCTCGACCGACAGGTAGGCCCGGACCGGGTGGCCGGGCTCACCGATCTCGTACGACTCGTCGGCCTTCAGCCGGTGCAGGGAGTTGCGGTCCTCATGGGGGAAGACGGCAACCGTGCCGGCGCCCAGTTCATAGGCAGCGCGAAAGGCCCGGATCGCGATCTCGCCGCGGTTGGCGACAAGAACCTTGCGGAACATGCGGCGTTCCCTCCCGGTTACTCGGCGAGTCCCGCCCCTGCGGGGTCGGGACTCGAGGAATCAAGGCACGCTACCGTGCGCTTCCCGCCCCTCGGGAGTTCCATCTCACGTGACGGACGTCATCGTGATCGTTCACTCATCCGGTCAAGGCGAGCGCGACCTGGGATCACGCCCTCGGATTCTCCCTTGTGAACCGGTCTCGCGCAGCCCCCGGCCGCGATGATCCCCGTACCGTCGATCATCGGCCGGTCACGGTGCGTTCGCTGCATCGAGTGACTGCGCCGGTCGACTTCTCGGTAGGGTTGGCCCATGGCCGGGGCTGAAGGGACTGGGCAGCCTGCTGCCCGCACCCATTTCGACGTCGTACTGCGCGGGTACAACCAGCGCCAGGTGAACGAGCGGGTGACACGACTCGAGTTCGACCTCAAGAACGCGAACCGGGCCCGCGACGCGGCGTCGGCCCAGGTCGCGGAGCTGGGCAAGCTGCTCGGTTCCACCCGCGCCGAGCTCGACAAGGTCAAGTCCCAGCTGAGCAAGCTGGCCACCAGCCCGGCCAGCGCGTCCAACGTCACCGAGCGCGTGCGCGTGATGATGACGTTGGCCGAGGAGGAGATCGCCGACATCCGCAAGGCGGCGCTGGACCAGGCGAACGCCACCCGCGCCGAGGCCGACCGGGCGGCGGCCGAGGGCAAGGCGGCGCACCAGCGGGCGATGGCCGAGCTGGAGGACCGGCGTCGGCAGTTGGACGCGGCCCACCAGCAGCGGACCGCGGAGCTGGAGCGTCAGCACGAGGAGCGGCGCACCGAGCTGGAGCGCTCGCACGAGGAGCTGCGCGCCAAGCTGACCGCCGAGCACGAGGCGTTGATGGCCGAGACCCGCGCCGACCGCGAGAAGCTGACCGCGGAGTTCGAGGCGAAGACCGCCGAGCTCGAGGCCAAGCGGGTGGAGCTGGAGCAGAAGTACAAGGGCTACCACGACGACCTCGACAAGGAGTACGACGGGCTGCGCACCCAGCTCCGCAAGGAGCACGAAGTGCACGTCGTCGAGGCCAAGGCCGAGGCCGCGAAGCTCCTCGAAGCCGCCCGCGCCGAGGCGGCCGAGCTGCGCGCGGAGACCGAGAAGCAGGTCGCCGAGCTGGAGTCCGAGGCACTGGCGAAGGCCGAGCAGACGATCAGCGAGGCCACCGCGCGGGCCGAGAAGACCATCACCGAGGCCGACGCCCACGCCGACCGCCGCACCACGGCGGCCGACGAGAAGCTGAGCGAACTGCACCGCGTGCACCGCGAGCTGAGCGAGCAGTTCGCCGCCGCCCAGGAAGCGGTGTCACGGGCCGTGGCGACCCTCAAGCCGCTGGACGACGAGGCCGCCGCGGACTCGGGTGCCGATGCACCCACCGAACCGGACTCGGCTGCCGACGCGCCCACCAAGCCGGCCACCGTCAAACCCGCGCCCGCCAAGCCCGCGCCCACCAAGCCGGCCACCGCCAAGCCCTCGACCAGCAAGTCCCCGGCCGCCAAGCCCGACGACGTCGAGCCGTCCGAGCAGCCGACCGCCCAACTCCGGGTCCCCAAGGGCAGGCAGTCCAGATAACCCGGCCCGGCCCCCGCGGCTACTGGGGCAGCTGGTCGGCCGGCACGACCTCCGCCTGGTCGGGCACGGCGATCTCGACCGGCTCGCCCCACCCGCGGAACCGGGTCGTGGACTGCTTCACGACCTTGCCGTCCAGCTCGAACCGGTACTCGGCCCGCACGGGCGCGCTCGTGTCGTCCACCCACACCGAAGCCGCGATCTTCACCCCGTACTGCGCCAACTGGGTGTGCTGGAGCTGGATGTCCTGGTCCTCGATGACCTTGGCCATCTTCAACGCGTCCACGACCAGGTCGAACCGCGTCACGGGCACGCCGTCCACCTGCTCGGCCGCCTTGCCGACGATCAACGCCGCCCGCGGCTGCACGTAGTCCAGCTCCGCGCCGACCGTCGCGCTCGGGCCGAAGCCGCGCAGCAGCGCCGCCACCTCGCCGCCGCTCGCCGCCGGGTAGTAGCCCCACTTCTTGCCCGCGGGCATCGGCGCGCCCTCGACCTGCACGTACGTGCCGTCGCGCACGACCACCAACGCGATCTTCTTCGGCTGCCCGCCGGTCGACACGTCCATCGTCATCGACCCGGTCACGTCGCCGCCGTCGTGCCGCACCACGCCGTCCACGACGTTGCGCACCTCGGTGGCCTGCCCGTCCGAGGCGAACCCCTCGGTGTGGAACGTCGCCGTCGCCAGCTCGGCCCGCCGCTGCTCGATGCGCTCGGCGAGCACCGCCAGGTCACCCTTGGGCAGCGAGGACGTGGCGGGAGCCGGGTCGCCGGTGGGCGCGGCCGTGCAGGCCACGAGCACCAGCGGAACCAGGGCGAGCAGGAATCGGCGCACGAGCCAGGGTAACCGGACCGCCGCTACGCCTTCTCCAGGTACTCCGCGCGCTCGTCGTCCAGCAGCCCCGCCACCAAGCCGGCCAGCCCGGGGTGCGCGGTCAGCTCCGGGTCCGCCTCCACGACCCGCTGCGCGACCACCCGTGCCTCGGCGATCACGTCCTCGTCGCGCAGCAGCGACAGCATCTTCAGCCCCGACCGCTTGCCGGACTGGGCCGCGCCGAGGATGTCGCCCTCGCGCCGCAGCTCCAGGTCGAGCTGCGCCAGCTCGAAGCCATCCAAAGTGGACTCGACGGCCCGCAGCCGTTCCATCGTGGAGGTGCCGTCGGGCATCTCGGTCACCAGCAGGCACAGCCCCGGCGCGCTGCCCCGGCCGACCCGACCGCGCAGCTGGTGCAACTGGCTCACGCCGAACCGGTCCGCGTCCATGATCACCATGACGGTGGCGTTGGGCACGTTCACGCCGACCTCGACGACGGTCGTGGCGACGAGCACCTGCACCTCGTTCGCCGCGAACGCCCGCATCACGGCGTCCTTGTCCTCCGGGGCCAGCCTGCCGTGCAGGATGTCGATCCGCAGCCCGCGCAACGGCCCCTCGGCCAGCTTGTTCGCCACGTCCACCACGGCCAGGGGCGGCCTGCGGTCCGAGCCGTCGCCCTTGCCCGACCCCTCCTTCGGGGGAGCCTCCGCGTCGTCCTCCGCCGCGCCGTCGCCGATGCGCGGGCACACCACGTACACCTGGTGGCCCTTGCCGACCTCCTCGTGGATCCGCTGCCACGCCCGGTCCAGCCACCCCGGCTTCGACGCCACCGGCACCACGGACGTGCTGATCGGCGAACGACCGCGCGGCAGCTCGCGCAGCGCGGACACCTCCAGGTCGCCGTACACCGTCATCGCCACCGTGCGCGGGATCGGTGTGGCCGTCATCACCAGCACGTGCGGCGTCGACCCGCCCGCGCGCCCGCTCAGCGCGGCCCGCTGCTCCACGCCGAACCGGTGCTGCTCGTCCACCACGACCAGCCCCAGGTCGGCGAACTCCACCTTGTCCTGGATCAACGCGTGCGTGCCGACCACGATCCCGGCCTCACCGGACACGATCTCCAGCAGCGCCCGCTTGCGCGCCGCCGTGCCCATCGACCCGGTCAGCAACGTCACCCGCGTGGCGTGCTCGGCCCCGCCCAGCTCACCCGCCTGCCCGAGGTCGCCGAGCAGCTCCCGCAACGACCGCGCGTGCTGCGCGGCCAGCACCTCGGTCGGCGCGAGCATCGCCGCCTGCCGCCCCGCGTCCACGACCTGCAACATCGCCCGCAACGCGACCATCGTGTTGTGCGTGACGATGAAGTGGTCGGTCACGTAGAGCTGGTCGGGGTGCGCGATGGAGATGCACTGCACCGGCTTGCGCCCCACGTGCTCGACCCGGCGGATAGCACGCACCGGTTCCGCGTGCTCCGTCCGCTTCGCCACCAGCTCGGCTTTGCGCGCGAGCCGGAACGGCGGGAAGTCGATCGGCAGCCGCAGGCTGACCTGGTGGTGAGTGTTCCCCCCCTTGGTCACCTGCCGGACCCGACCGGTGCCGCCCAGGGACTCCGCCAGCCATCCGACCTGTTCGGCGAGCCTCGCCGAAGCCGACTCGAAGGTCACGTTCGACCCGTGCGCGCGGTCCGGGGTCCCGTCGGTGTCCAGCAGGCCCTGCAAGAGGGCGTGCCGGTCCTTCACCGGCGCGACGAGGTACGACTCGGGCACGAACTTCGCGTGCGAGCGGTGGCCGTGCACGCCCAGTTCGCGCAGGGCGGCGAGCAACGGGTTGCGCCCGCGCTCGCAGCCCACGACGTACCAGTCGTCCGGGCGGCTCGCCGGCGACTTCCACAACTCGCAGCCGGCGGGCAGGGCTTCGGCGAGGCCGTCGACGAGTTCCCGGTCCGCGCTCGTGAACGTGACCCGCCCGTCGAGCAGGCTGCCGTCGCCGAGCAGCAGGCCCAACAGGTACGGGTCCACCGGCCGGTCTTCGTGGCAGTCGAGTTCCGCGGCCGCAGCGGTCGGGAGGTGCCACTTGGGCGCGCCGTCGGCGGTCACCAGGTCGTCCCGGATCTCCCGGAGGGTCAGCACCTCCAGCGGGTTGTCGCGGTCCCGCCGAACATCCGTGTTGACCGCCCACAGGTGCTCCAGGTCGCATTCGACGCCGGTGCCGTCGGAGAGGACGACCCGGTAGACCTCGCGCTCGCCCTGCGGGAAGACGCCGGTGACCACCGTCACCTCGCCGTCGGCCGCGATGACCTCGTCACCCGGCCGGATCTCGCCCATCAGCCGGAACCCCGTCGGGGTCAGCACCTTGGCGTCGAGCGGTTGCGCCTTGCCCGAGCCCACCTCCCCCTGGAGCAGGCGGTTCATCGGGTGCTCGCCGGACAGGTCGCGGGCGATCTGGTCGCCGACCTCGCGCTGCCCCGCCGTCAGCTCGAACGGCAGCCGGGCGTCGAACGCGTCGCGCACGAGACCGGGCCGGGGCGGGCACGCGGGCGCGGGACGGGCCGTGGCCGAACGGCGGCGCTGCGCCAGCGTCAGCTGCACCGCCATCGCCTCGTCCCACTTCAACCGCTGCTGGGCCACCGCGATCGCCGCCCAGCCGTCCGGCCGGTGGATGTCGCGCAACGCCCGCTCCAGCCCGATCAGGCCCCGCTCGGCGCGCAGCGACTCCGGCAACGGGTCCTCCGCCACGCCGTCCCACACCGCGAGCACCTGCTCGACGCAGTTGGAGACGTTCCAGGACTGGATGCCCTGCGCCGCCGGGTAGACCGGGATCAACGCGCCCGCGAAGTCCGCCGCCGCGACGTCCTCGCCGTCGAGCACCTGGTAGTCGGGGTGGGCGAGCTGGAGCTTGCCGTTGAACATGCCGACCTTGCCCGCGAACATCGCCTCGCGCCCGGGCAGCAGCTCCCGCTCGACCTTGCGCGAGCCGCGCCCGAAGAACACCAGGTGCAGGTCGCTGCTGCCGTCGGTGATCACGGCCTCCAGCAGCTCGCCGCTGCGCGACTTCATCCGCCGCTGCCGCGCGCTCTTCACCCGCGCCTGCACGGTGACGTGCTCGCCCAGCTCCAGCCCGGCGATCTCGGTCAGCTTGCCGCGCTCGTCGTAGCGGCGCGGGTAGTGGCGCAGCAGCTCACCGACGGTGGTCAGGCCGAGGCCCGCCTCCAGTGCGTCGGCGCTCTTCTTGCCGAGCACCGACACCAGCTTCTCGTCGAAGGTCGTCATCGCGGCCTATTCAACTACTCCACACCGACAGTGAGCAGGGCGTCACGCTGCCCGCCCTCGTAGGCGGCCAGCTCCACCTCGGGGTGGGCGACGCGCAGGTGATCTTCCAGCACCCGCTCCACCCCGGCCGGGGCGGCCCGCCCCAGCAGCACGGTGACCAGCTCGCCGCCGCTGGCGAGCATCCGGTCGACCACCCGGCACGCCAGCGCGCCCACGTCGGCGTCACCGGGCTCGATCACCACGACCTCGCCGTCCACCATGCCGAGCAGGTCGCCGGGGCGGCACCGGCCGACCCACGTGATGGCCTCCCGGTCCGACACCGCGACCTCGCCGCGCCGGGTCGCCGCGGCGGCCTCCGCCATCGCGACCACGTCGTCGCCTGCGCGCCGGGACGGCGAGTGCACGGCCAGCGCCGCCAGCGCCTGCACCGGGGAGAACGTCGGCACGACCACGACGTCCTGACCGGCGGCGACGGCCTGCGTGACGGCGTCGTCCAGCGGTTGCCGCCAGGTCGGGTCGCCGGGCAGCACGGTCACCTGCCGCGCCCGCGTGCTCACCACCACGGCCAGCAGGTCGGCCGCCGTGACCTCGTCGCCGGGCTGGAACACCACCGCGCCCTCCGACCGGAACAGCTCGGCCGCGCCGTCGCCCTCGACCAGCACGACGATGGCCCGGTCGCGCACGAACCGGGGCGCCTGGGCGGCGATCTGGTCGGCGAACCGGGCCACCGTGATGCGGTGCGGCCGACCGGCCCGGATGCCCGCCTCGACGGCCGCGCCGATGTCGTTGCAGTGCACGTGCACGGTCCACAGCCCCGCGCCGTCGCCGACCACGGACACGCAGTCGCCGACGGCCGCCAGCTCGTCCTTGAGCGCCTCCACGTCCGGCGAGCCGTCCAGCAGGTACATGACCTCGTACTCGAACTCCGCCGACCCGGCCTCGCGCGCGGTCGTCAGCGACTCGCGCGGCACGGAGCCCGCCACCGGCACGGCCTCGACCGCCCGCCCGGTGATCACCGCCGCCAGCGTGTCCAGCAGCACGACCAGCCCGCGCCCGCCCGCGTCGACCACGCCCGCCCTGGCCAGCACGGCCAGGTGGCGCGGCGTGTCGGCCAACGCCTCGGCCCCCGCCTTCGCGGCCACCGTGACGACCTCGTCCAGCTCGTCGGACGCGCAGTCGCGGGCCGCCTCGGCCGCCGCGTGCAGCACGGACAGCACGGTGCCCGGCACGGGCTTCGACACCGCGGCCGTGGCCAGCTCGTCGGCCCGCCACAACGCCCGCCGCAGGGCCGCGCCGGACGCCGTGGAAGCGCCCTGCGCGGCCTCCGCCAAGCCGCGCAGCACCTGGGAGAGGATCACCCCGGAGTTGCCCCGCGCCCCGGCCAGCGCACCGCGCGCGAGCGCGCCCAGCGCCGCCCCGACCGTGTCCACGGGTGTCCTGAGCAGGGCGTCCAGCGCCGAGCGCATGGTCTGCAGCAGGTTGGTCCCGGTGTCGCCGTCCGGCACGGGGAAGACGTTGATGCGGTCGATGGCCTCGCGGTTGGCGTCCAGGGACCGAACGCAGGCGTCCGCCCACTGGCGCACCGCGACCGCATCGAGAGCCTGCATGCCGGCGAGGGTATTCGACCCGGTTTGGAGGCAGAACGCGCCACCGGCTACCCTGTCCAGGTTGCCATGCCCGGCTGAGGCTTGTGCACGCTTGCGCGCCCGCCGGGGCGTGAGTACCGCTGAAGAAACCTTAAGGAGTGGCTGACGTGGCTGCCGTGTGCGACGTCTGTGGCAAGGGGCCGGGCTTCGGCAAGTCGGTCTCGCACTCCCACCGGCGCACCAACCGCCGGTGGAACCCGAACATTCAGACCGTGCGCGCGAAGGTTTCCTCTTCGACGCGGCAGCGGCTGAACGTGTGCACCTCGTGCCTGAAGGCGGGCAAGGTGGTGCGCGGCTGACACCCCGCGCCTGAGCTTGTCGAAGGCCCCTGGGATCCGTTCCCGGGGGCCTTTCGGCGTCCGGGGGTCACGAGTGGAAGACGTCGGCCTTCCAGTCGGCCACCCAGCGGCCGTCGCCGAAGTCGAGCGCCGCCTTGCACTTGTACGTGTCGCCGTCGCACCACAGCCCGGTCACGCCGACCGGGTCCGGCGCTTGCGCCCGGTCCTGGTGGTAGACGTTGACGCTCCACCGCGCGACCCACCGCCCGTCGCCGTAGCGGAGGTTCGCGGTGCACTTGTAGGTGTCGCCGTCGCACTGCAGCCGCGTGACCGGCACCATGGCCCGCGTCTCCGCGCGGCTGTGGTGGACGTTCACGCCCCAGTCGGCCACCCACTGGCCGTCACCGAAGTCGAGCGCGGCCGTGCACTTGTACGTGTCACCGTCGCACCACAGCCCGGTCACGGGCACGGGGTCGGCGGCCGCCGAGCCCGCGAACACCAGTGCCGAAACCGCTGCCGTCAGCGCGACGAGCGCGTTCTTGAGTCTCATGCGCTCGACGTTCGCAGCGCGACCGGGGCGTGCGACAGCCAGGTCATCCCGTGGTGCGGCGATTCACCGGCGGGGCTGAACGGCGCCCTCACCGCGGGTCACCGGAGGTGACTAGGGCAGCTTCCAGTCGATGGGCTCCGCGCCCTGCTTCACCAGCAGCTCGTTGGCCTTGCTGAACGGCCGCGAGCCGAAGAAGCCGCCCGCCGCCGACAACGGGCTCGGGTGCACCGACTCCACGCAGCGGTCGGCGCCCAGCAGCGGCTTGAGGGCACGGGCCTGGCTGCCCCACAGGATCGCGACCAGCGGCGCGTCCCGCTCGGCCAGCGCCTTGATGGCCTGCTCGGTCACCGGCTCCCAGCCCTTGTTGCGGTGGGAGTTCGACTTGCCCGGCTGGACCGTCAGGGCTCGGTTGAGCAGCAGCACGCCCTGCTCGGTCCACGGGGTGAGGTCACCGGTGGACGGCTTGGGGTGGCCCAGGTCCGACATGTACTCGGTGTAGATGTTGACCAGGCTCTTCGGGATCGGCCGGGTCTCCGGCGACACCGAGAAGCTCAGGCCGACCGCGTGCCCCGGCGTGGGGTAGGGATCCTGGCCGACGATCAGCACCTTCACCGAGTGGAACGGCTGCTGGAACGCCCGCAGCACGTTCTCCCCGGCCGGCAGGTAGGTGCGCCCGGCGGCGACCTCCGCCCGCAGGAACTCGCCCATCGCGGCGATGCGGTCGGCCACGGGCGCGAGTGCCGCGGCCCAGCCGGCTTCCATGATCTCCTCAAGCGGACGTGCCACGGCCGGACCCTATCTCAGTCCAGGCGGCGCAGTTCCTTGCGGTACAGCAAAATGTTGTCCACGTACTTGTCCACCGCGAACTGCCACGCGCCGTCCGGCACGACGTACCCCTCGCGCACGCGGGCCGGCACGCCGAGCGCCATCGACCGCGCCGGCACGTGCCCCTCGAACGACACCACCGCGCCCGCGCCGACGATCGCGCCGGTCTCCACCACGGCCCCGTTGAGCACCACCGAGCCCGAGGCGATCAGGCAGCGGTCGGCGATGGTCGCGCCCTCGATGTGCACGTTGTGCCCGACGACGCACTCCGCGCCGATCAACGCCGGGTGCACCTCGGTGCAGTGCACGACCGTGCCGTCCTGGATCGACGTCCGGGCGCCGACCTCGATGCGCCCGTAGTCGCCGCGCAGCACGGCTCGCGGCCACACCGAGGCGTGGGGGCCGATCCGCACGTCGCCGATCACCGTCGCGTCGGGGTGCACGTAGGCGTCCGGGTGGATCACCGGCTCGAAGTCACCCAACGCGTAGATCGCCACCGCGGTCCTCCCGGCCTCAGAGATCCTTCGCGAAGCAAAGGCTTTCCGGATGATGCCGGTAGACGCCGAAGTTGTCGATGCGCGCGTATCCATTGGCCTGGTACAACCCGATCGCCTCCGGTTGGCGCAACCCGGTCTCCAGCACCATCCGCTTGCGCCCGGCCTCCCGTGCCGCCGCTTCCAGCGAGGCCAGCACGAGCCGCGCCAGCCCGCGCCCGCGCAGGGCCTCCGCCACGTACATGCGCTTGATCTCGGCGTCGCCGGGGCGCAACGGGTGCTCGTCCTCGTCGTGCGCGCGCCAGCCGCCGCACGCGACCGGCACGCCGTCGACGTAGCCGACCACGAAGTGCCCCAGCGGCGCGGCGAACTCGGTCGGGTCGACCGGCGTGACGTCGACCTCGCCGTAGCGGTCGAGGTAGACCTGCTGGATGTCGGAGATCAACTTCACCGAGTCTGGATGGTCATACGCGAGCGTGCATAGTTCCACACTCGCCAGGCTACCTACCGCCAGTGCTCCCAGCCAGGGGGTTTCTCGTACGCACGGCCGTCGACGGTCACACCGCTGCCGTGCCGGACCGTGCCGATGGTGCGCCAGCCCTCGGGCACGGCCGCCGGCTCGGGGAACGTCGCCGCCAGCGCGTGATCCTCGCCACCGGTCAACGCCCAGTGCCGGGCGTCCGCGCCGAGCGCCGCGGCGACGTCGATCAGCCGCGGGTGGACCTCCAGCAGCTCGGTGCGGATGTCGATGCCGATGCCCGACTCGTCGGCGATGTGGCCCAGGTCGGCCAGCAGGCCGTCGGAGACGTCGATCATCGCCGTGGCGCCCGCCGCGGCGGCCTGGGGCCCGGCGGCGTAAGGCGGTTCGGGGTTCCGCTGCGCGCCGACGACCGCGACCGGCGACCGGAAACCGCGCTGCAACACGGCCAACCCGCCCGCCGCCCAGCCCAGCCGCCCGCACACCGCGACGACGTCACCCACCTGCGCGCCGGACCGGGTGACCGGCTCCAGCCCGCCCATGTCACCCATCGCCGTAACGGAGATCACCAGTGTCGCGGACGACACCATGTCGCCGCCCACCACGCCCGCGCCCGCGACGGCCGCCTCCTGCCACAGGCCGGCGGTGATGCCCTCGACCACCGAGGAGGGCGTGTCGGAGGGGCACGCGAGGCCGATCAGCAGGGCCGTCGGCAGCGCGCCCATGGCCACCACGTCGGCCAGGTTCACGGCCGCCGCCTTGCGTCCCACCTGCTCGGGAGACGACCAGTCGAGTCTGAAGTGGACACCTTCGACCAGCACGTCGGTGGACACCACCACGCGGCCGTCGGGCGCCGCGACGACAGCCGCGTCGTCACCCGGCCCGAGCAGGGTGGTGGGCGGCTGCGTCCGACCTGCCGTCACCCGGCGGATGAGACCGAACTCACCCACCTCAGCGACCGTGTCCGCGTTGCGCGGCGGCTCCGGACGCAAGATTGCCTCCCGTTCTGAGCATTCGGAACCCCAACTGGGGTACGTTGCTGTGCACGTTCCTACCCCGACCTAACCTGTCGCGACGAAGGGGCACGCCGTGGTGCACGCATACATCCTCATCCAGACCGAGGTCGGGAAGGCAGCCGCCGTTGCGGCGGAGATCTCCGGCATCCCCGGTGTGGCCACCGCGGAGGACGTCACCGGCCCGTACGACGTCATCGTCCGCGCGGAGGCCGACACCGTCGACCAGTTGGGGCAGCTCGTGGTCGCCCGCATCCAGAACGTGGAGGGCATCACCCGAACGCTGACCTGCCCGGTGGTCCACCTGTAGGGCCGTGCTGTCATAACGGGGTGGCACCGCAACCGTCACCCGCCCCGCCGCTGCCCCGCCCGCTGCTGATCGTGGCCGTCGGGCTCACCGGCCTGCTCGTGGCCGGGGTCGCGGCCGTCGGCCTGCTGCTCGGCGGCGAGGAGAAGGCACCCGGCCCGCACACCGGGCCGCTGGCGCTCGTGCCGGTGCCCGCGCCGAAGGCCGGGTCCGGCGAGTGCGAGGCGCTGCTGCCCGCGCTGCCGGGGCAACTGGTGTCCAACGGCGTCGCGTTGCCGCGCCGCGACCTGGCCTCACCCGCGCCCGCCGGTGCGGTGGCGTGGGGCGACGAGTGGCACGAGCCGGTCGTGCTGCGGTGCGGGCTGGACCGTCCCGGTGACCTCACCCCGACCTCCCAGCTGCGGGTGATCTCGGACGTGCAGTGGCTGGAGGTGTCCGAGGGTGGTTCGGCCACCTGGTACGTCGTGGACCGGCCGGTCTACGTGGCGCTGACCGTGCCGTCGGACGCGGGAACGGGGCCCTTGCAGGACGTCTCGGCCACGATCCGAGACACCCTGGCGAAGGGCCCCGTGGACACCGCGGGTTAGCTCAGCGCAGGCCCGTGCCGCGGGCGAGCGCGGTCTCGATCAACGTGGTCAGCAGCGCCGGGTAGTCCACGCCCGTCTCGGCCCACATGCGCGGGTACATCGAGATCGGCGTGAAGCCGGGCATCGTGTTGACCTCGTTGACCACGAGCTCGTCGTAGTCGGTGACGAAGAAGTCGACCCGGGCCAGGCCCTGGCAGTCCAGCGCGCGGAACGCGGCCACGGCCATCTCGCGCAGGTCGCGGGTGACGTGGGCGTCGAGCTTGGCCGGGATGTCGAACTCGCACACATCGTCGAGGTACTTGGCGTCGAAGTCGTACCAGTCGACCTCGCCGCCGACGATGCGCAGCTCGGCGGGCAGCGACGCCTCGACCCGGCCGTCCGGGAACTCCAGCACGCCGCACTCGACCTCGCGGCCGGACACGGCGGCCTCGATGATCACCTTCGGGTCGGTCTTGCGGGCCAGCGCGATCGCGCTGTCCAGGTGGGCCCAGTCCACGACCTTCGAGATGCCCACCGACGACCCGGCGCGGGCCGGCTTGACGAAGACCGGCAGCCCCAGGCGTTCGCGGTCCTGCTCGGACAGGGTTTCCTGGTCGCGGCGCAGCACCGCGAACTCGCCGACCGGCAGGCCCGCGCCCTTGAGCAGGCGCTTGGTGAACTCCTTGTCCATGGCGACCGCGCTGGCCAGCACACCCGGTCCCACGTACGGGATGTCGGCCAGCTCCAGCAGGCCCTGGATCGTGCCGTCCTCGCCCCACGCGCCGTGCAGCACGGGGAACACGACCTCCACGTCGGCCAGCACCTCGGTGGGCGCCACCGGCACCAGCTCGCTGCCGGACACGGGGACCAGCGCGTTGACGGTGGGCAACCGCCGGTCCCGCACTTCGAGCGCCTTGGTGTCGTCGGCGCCGATCACCCACGCGCCCGTCTCGGTGATGCCGACCGGCACGACGTCGAACCGGTCCCGGTCCAGGTGGGGCAGGACACTGCCGGCGGACAGGCAGGAGACCATGTGCTCGCTGCTGCGCCCGCCGAACACCACGGCGACCTTGGTCTTGCGCTGTGTCATGGCTCGGACCCTACCCGGATGGCGTAACCCCCGACCTCCAGCGCACACCCGAGCGTGGAACCCGGGGGTCGTGAGCGTTCGACACACCCGACCTGAACGTAGGACTCGCGCGAGAGTCCTACGTTCAGGTCGCGAGAGTCCTACGTTCAGGACCCCCGAGTTCAACGCTCAGGACGGTCGCGCGCGGGTGGCGAGGATGCGGATCAAGGCGGGGATGGCGGCCGTCAACTGGTCGCGGGAGCAGGCGCTGTAGCCGATCGCGGCACCGTGCACCCGCGGCCGGCCGGCGTGGTGGCGGGCCAGGCCGTCCAGCCGCAGCCCGCGCTCGTGCGCCTCGGCCAGCACGTCGCGCTCCGCCTGCGCCGACGGCAGCGGCACGACGATGTGCGCGCCCGCGTCGTCACCCAGCACGGGGATCCCGGCGTCGCCGAACGCCGCCGACAGCAGCGCCCGCCGCTCGGACAGCTCACGCCGCAGCTTGCGCAGGTGCCTGCCCAGGTCGCCGTTGCGCGCCAGCTCCACCAGCACCCGCTGCCCCGCCGCGGACGGGCTCGTGCCGGTCCGGTCCCGGTGCGCCAGCACGTCGGCCGCGATCGGCTCCGGCGCCACCATCCACCCCGCGCCCAACGTCGGCGTGAGGATCTTGCTCGTCGTCCCCAGGTGCACCACCACGTCCGGCGCCAACGCCGCCAGCAACGGCAACGGGGCCACGTCGTAGCGCAGCTCGCCGTCGTAGTCGTCCTCGACGACCAGCCACCCCTCCGCCCGGGCCCGTTCCACCAGCGCCACCCGCCGCGCCGCCGACATCCGACCGCCCATCGGGTACTGGTGCGCCGGCGAGCAGTACACCCCGCGCACGCCCGGCGGCACGGCCTCCACCAGCAACCCCTCGGCGTCCACGGGCGCCTGCACGACCTTCACCCCGGCCGACCGCAACGCCCACACCGCCCGCTGGTACCCCGGCTCCTCCACCGCCACCGCGTCACCGGGCCGCAGCACGGCCGCGCCCAGCTCCACCAACGCCGCCGTCGTGCCACCGGTGGCCAGCACCAGCTCCTCCCGCAACCCGCCGCGCACCGCCAACCCCCGGTGCCGCAACAGGTGTTCGGCGACCACCGCCCGGTACTCCGGCAACCCGCCCCGGGCCGGCCGGAACATCGGCTGCACGTCCGCCGCCGCGCGCCACGCCCGCCGCCACGCCGCCCGGTCCAACCCCTCGGCCCACGGCGCGCCGGGCGCGAGGTCCACCACGTCCTCGGCCGCGACCGGTGCCGCCGCACGCCGTGCCCGCGCCTTCAACGCGCCCGGCGGCGTGGTCGTCACGTACGTCCCCGACCCGTGCCGCCCGGCGATCCAGCCCTCGGCGTGCAACTGCTCGTATGCTGCCGCCGTCACGGTCCGGCTCACGCCCAGCCGCTCGGCCAGCGCCCGCGTCGAGGGCAGCCGGTCGCCGCTGCGCAACCGGCCGTCGGCCGCCGCCGCGCGCAGGGCGTCCGCGAGCTGCACGGCCAGCGGTTCGGCCGACTCGCGGTCCAACACCACCGCCAACGCCGTCTCCGCCACAGTGGCCTCCTCAAATCGCCAAGAATTGGCACTTGAAGGAGGCCACTTTACCGGACAGGCTCATCCCATGACGTTGTCACCGACGGACCGCAGCACCATCAAGCGCGGCCGCAACCGGGCCGTGACCGAACGCGAGGCGCTGCACGCGGTCCTCGACGCCGCCCTCGTCTGCCACCTGGCCGTCGTCGTGGACGGCGCGCCGCTCGTGCTGCCCACCGGCTACGGCCGCGACGGCGACACGCTCTACCTGCACGGCTCCACCGGCGCGCGCAGCCTGCGCGAAGCCGCGACCGGCGTGCCCGTGTGCGTCGGCGTCACGATCCTGGACGGCGTCGTCTACGCCCGCTCGGCGTTCGACCACTCGGTGAACTACCGCGCCGCCGTCGTCCACGGCACCGCCGTCCCCGTCACCGACCCCGACGCCAAGCTGCACGGCCTGCGCGTGCTCACCGAGCACATCGCGCCCGGCTCGTGGGACTACGCCCGGCCACCCACACCGAAGGAGCTGGCCGCCACCGCCGTCCTGTCCCTCGACCTCGCCGAGGCGTCGGTGAAGATCCGCAGCGGCCCGCCCGGCGACGAGCCCGAGGACGTCGCCGCCAACGCCCGCTGGGCGGGCGTGCTGCCGCTGCGCACGGTGTGGGGCGAGCCCGAGCCGGACCCGGCGCTGGTCGGCGACTGGGACGTGCCGCCGCACGTCACCGCGCGGAGGTAGTCCCCGACAGCGGGTCGAACCGGACCGGCCGCACGGTGCGCCCGCCGCCGCGGAACACGTGGATCGTGACGGCGGGGTCGCCACCGTCGTTGCGCACCTGGTGCGCGTACCCCGGCCCGAACACGCGCGACTGCCCGGCCACGAGGTGGTGCAGCACCTGGGTCGGGCCGGGCGTGACGACCTCCGTCAGCGAGCCGCTGACCACGGTGAACGCGCCACTGGTGACGCCGTGGTCGTGCAGGTCGGCGTGCTGGCCGGGCAACCAGCTCATCAGCCACACCTCCTGCTCGTCGGTGGCCTCGACCAGGGCGGCGAAGCGGGTGTCGGGGTCGTAGCGGAGCAGGTGGGCCCAGCGCTCGCGCCGCGCCGCCGTGTCGAGCGCGATCCGCACGGGGTGCAGCGCGGCGTGCGACTGGGGCAGGGCGATGGTGTTCTCCGGAACGGCGAACATGGTTCCTTCTCGGGACTCGGTGAGGTGCGGGCCTCACGGGCCCGCGGGACGCGAGACGATCACCGGGAAGGACAGAGCGCGCTGGCGACCAGGCGCAGGTCGATGTGACCCCGCCCGTCGGTCATGGCGCGAAAAGACATGGTGACGAGGGTGGCAGCCGCCCGGCCGCCACGCAACCCCTCCCACGCAATGGACCCGTCAGAGTGACCGCAGCACGTCCTCGACCAGGTCGGCGGTGTCCTCGCACCCCGCGGACAGCCGGACCAGGCCCTCGGGCACCGGGTCGCCCCACTGCGCCCGCCGGTCCAGGCTCGTGTGCAAACCGCCGAAACTGGTGCTCGCGAACACCAGCCTCGACCGCTCCAGGAACGCCGCCACCGCGTCGGCACCGGCGAGCTCGAACGTCAGCACCCCGCCGAACCGCCGCATCTGCTTCGCCGCCACCTCGTGCGCGGGGTCCTCCGGCGCACCCGGCCACCGCAGCCCCGTCACGGCCGGGTGGGCCTTCAGCACGTCGTACAACGCCGCCGCGTTCGCCGCCTGCCTGCTCAACCGCAGGTCCAGCGTGCCCAGGCCCCGGTGCGCCAGCCACGCCTCGAACGGCCCGGGGATCGCGCCACCGGTCGTCCGCGCCGCACGCACCCGTTCCGCCAGGTCGGGGTCCGCCGTGGACACGTGCCCCAGCAGCACGTCGCTGTGCCCGGCCACGGCCTTCGTGTCGCTGCTCAGCACCGCGTCCGCGCCCAACGCCAGCGGCCGCTGCCCCAACGGCGTCGCGGTCGTGTTGTCCACCGCCACCAACGCCCCGGCCGCGTGCGCCGCCGAAGCCAACGCCGTGATGTCGCACACGTCCAGCCCGGGGTTGGACGGCGACTCCAACAACACCAGCCGCACGCCCTCGAACGACGGGTACGGCCCGGCCGTCGGCGCCTCCACCACCTCCACCGGCATCTCCGCGACCAGCGTGCGGGTCAGGTAGTAGCCGTCGCTGGGCAGCACGACCACGTCACCGGGCGCGAGCACCACCCGCAGGAACGTCGAGATCGCCGCCATGCCGGACGGGAACAGCACGGCCGGGCCCCCGTCCAGCTCGCCCAGCGCCGCCTCCAACGCCCGCCACGTCGGGTTGTGCACCCGCCCGTACGTGTCCGCGCCACCCAGGTGGTACGCCGACGCGAACACGGGCCCGGCCAGGAACGGCTCACCCGGCACGGCCGCCGTCGAGTGCACCACCCGCGTGCCGTCGCCCCACTCGCCGTCGGTCACTGCCGTTCCGCCTTCCGCTCGCGCCCGAGCAGCGCCGCCGTGAGCACGCGCGGGTCCAACCCTTCGTGGCACACCTGGTGCACCCCGTCCGTGATCGGCATGTCCACCCCGACCCGGGCCGCCAGCTCCCGGATCGACGAGCACGACTTCACGCCCTCGGCGACCTGCCCGTGCGCCGCTTCCTGCGCCTGCGCCAGCGAGTCACCGCGCCCCAACCGCTCCCCGAACGACCGGTTGCGCGACAGCGGCGAGGCGCACGTGGCCACCAGGTCGCCCAACCCCGCCAACCCGGCGAACGTCAACGGGTCCGCGCCCAGCGCCGCGCCCAACCGCGCCGTCTCCGCGAGCCCGCGCGTGATGATCGAGGCCATCGTGTTGTCCCCGAACCCCAGGCCCGCCGCCATGCCGCACGCCAACGCGATCACGTTCTTGCACGCGCCGCCCAGCTCGCAGCCCACCACGTCGACGTTGGTGTAGGGCCGGAAGTACGAGTTCGAGCACGCGTGCTGCAACCGCACCGCCCGGTCGTGGTCGGTGCACGCGATGACCGTGGCGGTGGGCTGCTCGGCCGCGATCTCCTTGGCCAGGTTCGGCCCGGACACCACCGCGACCTGGTCCTCCGGCACCCCGGCGACCTCGCGGATCACCTCGCTCATCCGCTTCAACGTGCCCAGCTCGACCCCCTTGGCCAGGCTGACCAGCGTCGCACCGGCGGGCAGCCACGGCCGCCACCCGCCCAGGTTCTCCCGCAACGTCTGGCTGGGCACCGCCAGCACCACGGCCCCCGCACCGTCCAACGCCTTCTCCGCGTCCGACGTGGCGCCCAGGTTCGCGGGCAGCGTCACGCCCGGCAGGTAGTCGGCGTTGACCCGCTCCTTGGAGATGGCGTCGGCCACGTCGGCGCGCCGCGCCCACAGCACCACGTCCGTGCCGGAGTCGGCGAGCACCTTGGCGAAAGCGGTGCCCCACGACCCGGCGCCCAGCACCGCGACCCGGTCCACGTCAGACCTTCTTGGTGTAGAAGCCGTCGGGCGCCTGCTCCTGGCGGATGTCCGCGAGCAGGTCCTTCACCTCGCTCATCAGCACGTCGGTCACCTCGCGCAGCAACGCCAGGTTCTGCGGCTTGCCCCGGTAGGCGTCCAGGTCGACCGGCGGGCCGACCTTCGTGACCACGGTCTTGCGCGGGAACGGCCGGAACTTCTTCCGGTAGTGGTCGTAGAGGTCACGCGTGCCCCACCGCGCCGCCGGCAGCACCGGCACGTCGTGCTCCAGCGCCAGCCGCGCCACGCCGGTCCGCGAGGTCATCGGCCAACCGTCCGGGTCGCGGGTGATCGTGCCCTCCGGGTAGATGATCACGACCAAGCCCTGCTCCAGGGCCTCGTGCGCCGCGCGCAGGCTCTGCTGGGCGTCGGCCGTGCCCCGGTAGACCGGGATCTGCCGCGCGCCCTTCACCACCGTGCCGACGAACGGCACGTTCCACAGGCTGTGCTTGGCGAGGAAGTGCGGCACGCGGCCTTGCTTGTGCGTGAAGACGGCGTCGTACACGGGGTCCAGGTGCGACACGTGGTTCATCACGATGAGCGCCCCACCTGTCCGGGGCACCCGCTCCCCGCCCTCGTCGCGCCTGCGCGCCATCAGCGCGGTGGCTGGGTAGAAGACCGCCGCGGCGAGCCCGACCCAGAAGCCGCCCTTCTCCTTGGCCACGTGCACTCCCTCTTCGTCGTGGACCTGTGGAGTCTTCCCCGCCGCCCCTGGCCAGGTCCAGCCGGCATCCGGGAGTATGGCGGTGTGGGAGCCGACGTGGACCTGGTGGTGCCGGTCAAGACGCTGCAACGGGCCAAGTCACGCCTGGTGGGCACCCGCCTGGACCGCCCCGCGCTGGCCCTGGCGTTCGCCTTGGACACCATCTCCGCCGCGCTGCCCGCCGTCCGCCGTGTGCTCGCCATCACAGAGGACCCCGCCGTCATCGCGGAGCTGCGCACCCTGGGCGTCGACTCCGCACCGGGCCCGGAGGGCCTCAACGAGTCCCTCCGGTTCGGCTTCGAGCTGCTCCGCTCCCGCGACCCGGACTCCGTCGTCGGAGCACTCCAAGCCGACCTGCCGGCCCTCCGCACCCAGGACCTCGTCGCCGCCCTGGCCACCGCCCACGGCCGCGCCTTCTGCCCCGACCGCCAAGGCACGGGCACGACCCTGCTGCTCTCCGCCCCCGGCGGCGACCTGACCCCGGCCTTCGGCCCGAACTCCGCCGCCGCCCACACCGCCTCCGGCGCGACCCCCCTGCTGGGCCCGTGGCCGACCCTGCGCCACGACGTCGACACCGCCGAGGACCTCCGCCTGGCCGCCGACCTGGGCCTGGGCCCCCGCACCGCCGCCACCTTCACCCCCGTCGGCGGCTGACCCCACCCCCGGAGCACTTCACCGCGTTCTTCCCCCGAAGGAAGGGCTTCGGGGGAAGAACGCGGGGGTTCACCCTCAACAACAGGGCTGCCCCGGCACACACCTCCCGACCAACATCGGACAGGCGAACCCGTAATCGGGGTCCGGTGCCAACGGCAACTTCCGCCGCGGACTCTCCACCGGCCTGTACGACGCCGCCACCGGCTCCGTCCTCAACGTCACCTTCGTGTGCGAAGCCTGCGCCTGATACGCCGCATCGGTGAGCTTCACCACTTCCACCCCGCGGGCCAGGTCCGCCACGAACACGCGCCCGCGGTGCCAGTACGGGGCGAACGACACCGCGCCCTCGGGCCGCCAGTACGCCACCTGGATCGGGTTCGCCGGGTCGCTGATGTCCAGGAACCGCGTCCCCTGCTCGTACCAGGAGTACGCCACGATCCGCTCGTGCACGTCGAAGTAGTGCGCCGAGCAGAACGTGTCCGGCCCCGGCAGCGTGCCTTCCTGGTCGTCCGGCGACCACACGCCGACCGTCCTGAGGTGGAACGGCCGCTCCGGCGTCGCCCGCCACGACTCGCCACCCGTCGACCCCTCCAACGACGAGATGACGAACCGCCCCTGGTCCTTGCACGTCGCCGACCCGAACGCCTCCTCCGTGTGCAGCAGCAGGCTGCCCGCCGGGTGCTCGCGCGTCGGCCTGGGCCCGTCCTTCAGCGTCCGCCCGACCGGTCGGAACGAGTTGTGCGAGAACGACGTCGGCATGTCCAGCTTGGGTGCCGCGCCGCCCGCGTACGGGACCGGGTCCACCGGCGTCGCCTCGCGCACCCGCCCGCTGAGCGGATCGCGGTGCCAACCGCGCGTGTAGTAGCCGCGCGTGCCGCCCGTGCCCGCCACCCAGGCCACGCCCGCCGCGTCCACCTGGACGTCGTGCGTCATGTGCGTCTCGCCCTGGTTGCGGTTGAGGTCGACGTAGGTGCTCAGCGTCCTCGGGTTGCGCGGGTCGCGGATGTCGGTGACGAACACCTTCCCCGACCTGCGGTACGTGTCCGGGTCGCTGGACGGCGTGCCGTCGTACCCGGTCGTCCACAGGTACGTGCAGTCGTTGACGCACGACGTGATGTGGCCCGTGCCCATGGGCGCGAAGCTGAGCAGCTCCAGCCGCGCCGGGTCGACCGCCGACACGAAGTACACCCCGGTCGGCCGCTCGGCTCCCGCCTGACGCCCGAACGCGCTGCGCTCCCGCGCCAGGAACACCAGCTTGCGGTTCGGGTCGACGGTGACGTCCTCGTTCTCCCAGAACCGCTGCTCGGGGTCGTCGCCCGGCAGCGCCAGCTCCTGCTTGGTCAGGTGGTCGAGCAGCCGGGGCCGGTCGACGTCGGTCACGTCGTAGGTCTTGAGCCCGAACGTGCCGCTCAGGAACATGACGTCCCGGTGCCGGTACTGCATGAAGTTGATCGAGATCGCGCCTTCGGTCTCGGGGATCGCCGCCCGCAACTCGACGTTCTCGGCCGCCGCCTGGAGACCGGAAGCCGCACCCTCGACTCGCGCAGACGACACGCCCTCCCCTTGTGCGGCCGCCGTGCCCACACCCTGCCCCGCCAGCGCTCCGCCGACCAGCAACGCGGTCAACACCCCTGCTACCACCCTCATGCCGACTCCCTTCGGTGATGGGGCCATTCCGGAGGGTGGCAGCGCCGCCCGGCCACCCACCACCCGCCAATCGGCTAGCTTTGGCACGTGACCCAGCACCCGCGCGAGCAGGCGACGGTGAGCGCCCACCACCCGGACGGCTCGGCGACCGTGCTGCGCGACGACGGCGTGCTGGTGGACGTGCCCGCCGAGGCGGTCGCCGAGGGCGGCTGGCGCACGCTGCGCCCCGGCCAGCGGGTCACCCTCCTGCGGGATGCCGCCGGTGACGTGCGGGGTGTCCTCCGCCCGGTGTGACGCGGAGTTCATCTCCTCGTCGGCTTCGTTCAGCGCGCTGTCGCCCATATTGGGGAACAATGCTGATCGTGAGCACGGACAACACTCCCGAGCAGCCCGCGCCCAAGCGACGGACGAGGACGCCCAGGGCCACGCCCGCGGCGAGCACGCCCCGCCGCCGCCCGCGCCCGGCCACCCGCCGCGGCGCCGGCACGCGGGCGGGCACCTCGGCGGCTGTCCAGCAACCGGCCCAGCAGCAACCGGGTCAGCAGCAACCGGCCGAGGCCGCGTCCCGGTCGTTCCCGAGCTCACCACCGGCCGCCACGGCCACCGAAGCGCAGGTCGACCTGCCCGACGACCGGTACTTCAACCGGGAGCTGTCCTGGTTGGACTTCAACGCCAGGGTGCTCGCGCTGGCCGAGGACGCCTCCCAGCCGCTGCTGGAGCGGGCGAAGTTCCTGGCCATCTTCGCGTCGAACCTGGACGAGTTCTACATGGTCCGGGTCGCGGGCCTGAAGCGCCGCGACGAGACGGGCCTGTCGGTGCGCAGCGCGGACGGCCTCACCCCGCGCGAGCAGCTGTCCAACATCTCCAAGCGCACCCAGGAGCTGGTCGAGCAGCACGCGCGGGCGTTCCTCGACCACATCCAGCCGGAGCTGGAGAAGCACGCCATCAGCATCGTCAACTGGGCGCAGCTGACCGACTTCGAGCAGCTCCGGCTGTCGAACTACTTCACCGACCAGGTGTTCCCGGTGCTCACGCCGCTGGCCGTGGACGCCGCGCACCCGTTCCCCTACATCTCCGGCCTGTCGCTGAACCTCGCCGTGACCGTCCGCGACCCGGAGGGCGGCGCGGAGCGGTTCGCCCGCATCAAGGTGCCGGACAACGTGCCCCGCCTGGTGCGCGTGGAGAGCGACCGGACCAGCCCGACGGCGACGTTCCTGCCGTTGGAGGAACTGATCGCGGCCCACCTGAACGAGCTGTTCGCGGGCATGCAGGTGATCGAGTGCCACGCGTTCCGCGTCACCCGCAACGCCGACCTGGAGGTCGAGGAGGACCAGGACGAGGATCTGCTCAAGTCGTTGGAGCGCGAGCTCGCCCGCCGCCGGTTCGGGCCGCCGGTGCGGCTGGAGATCGCCGACGACATGACCGAGCACATGCTGGAACGGCTGCTGCGGGAGCTGGAGGTCGACCCGCACGACGTCGTCCAGGTGCCCGGCCTGCTGGACCTGTCGTGCCTGTGGCAGCTCTACAGCGTGGACCGCAAGCAGCTCAAGGACGCGCCCTTCGTGCCGGCGACGCACTCGGCGTTCGGCGAACGGGAGACGCCGAAGAGCATCTTCGCCACCCTCCGCGAGGGCGACGTGCTCGTGCACCACCCGTACGACTCGTTCTCGACCTCCGTGCAGCGGTTCGTCGAGCAGGCAGCGGCCGACCCGCGCGTGCTGGCCATCAAGCAGACCCTCTACCGCACCTCCGGCGACTCGCCGATCGTGGACGCGCTCATCGACGCGGCCGAGGCGGGCAAGCAGGTCGTGGCGCTGGTGGAGATCAAGGCGCGGTTCGACGAGCAGGCGAACATCAAGTGGGCGCGTGCGCTGGAGAAGGCGGGCGTGCACGTCGTCTACGGCCTGATGGGGCTCAAGACGCACTGCAAGATCGCGTTGGTGGTGCGGCAGGAGGGCTCGCGGATCCAGCGCTACTGCCACATCGGCACCGGCAACTACAACCCGAAGACGGCCCGGCTGTACGAGGACATCGGCATCCTCACCGCCGAGCCGACCATCGGCGCGGACCTCACCGACCTGTTCAACGTGCTCACCGGGTACGCCCGGCAGGACCACTACCGCAGCCTGCTCGTCGCGCCGTACGGCGTGCGGCGGGGCATCGTGGAGCGCATCGAGCGGGAGATCGAGCACGCGCGGGCGGGCGCGCCCGCCGGTGTGCGCATCAAGGTGAACTCGCTGGTGGACGAGCAGGTCATCGACTCGCTGTACCGGGCGTCGCAGGCCGGTGTGCGGGTGGACGTGGTCGTGCGGGGCGTCTGCGCGCTCAAGCCGGGCATCAAGGGGCTGTCGGAGAACATCCACGTGCGGTCCATCCTCGGCCGGTTCCTGGAGCACTCGCGGGTGTTCCACTTCGTCGGCTCCGGCGAGCACTGGATCGGCAGCGCCGACATGATGCACCGCAACCTCGACCGGCGGGTGGAGGTGCAGGTGCGGGTGACCGACCCGAAGCTCACCGCGCAGCTGGACGCGATGATGGACTCGGCGCTGGAGCCGACCACGCGGTGCTGGGTGCTGCGGCCGGACGGCGAGTGGGAGGCGTCGCCCGCGGACGGCACGCGGGTGCGCGACCACCAGACCGAGATGTTGCGCAACCACCGCGCGTTGGGGTGAGTCGTTGATCCGGGCAGCGGGCGCCGTGCTGTGGCGCGATGGATCCGTGGCGGTCGTGCACCGGCCGCGTTACGACGACTGGTCGTTGCCGAAGGGCAAGTTGGACCCCGGTGAGACCGTGCCGGCGGCGGCCGTGCGCGAGGTGCTGGAGGAGACCGGGTTCCGGGCCGTGCTGGGCCGGTACCTGTGCCAGGTGTCGTACCGGGCTTTCGGCAAGCCGAAGGTCGTGGACTACTTCAGCGCGCGGGCCGAGTCGGGTGCGTTCACGCCGAACGACGAGGTGGACGAGCTGCGGTGGGTGCCGTTCGCCGAGGCGTCCGCGCTGGTCACGTCCGACACCGACCGCTCGGTGCTGGCGGCGTTCGCGGCGGCGCCGCCGGACCTGGCGACGGTGTTGCTGGTGCGGCACGCGAAGGCGGGCAAGCGGGACAACTGGCCGGGTGACGACAGCCTGCGGCCGTTGAGCGCGGCGGGGTGGCGGCAGGCCGGCGGGCTGCGGTCGATGCTGCCGCTGTGGGGGCCGGCGCGCGTGCACTCCGCGCCCCGCGTGCGGTGCGTGGACACCGTCCGGGGCGTGGCGGAGGACCTCGGCGTGGGCGTGCTGCTGGAGCCGCGGCTGTCCGAGGAGGGGTACTGGCCGGACCGCGAGGCCGGGCTGGTGCGGCTGCTGGAGATCGCGGACGGCGTCGGCACGCCGGTCGTGTGCAGCCAGGGCGGCGTGATCCCGGACATCGTGTCCACCCTCGCCGACCTGGGCGGGGTGTCGTTGAGCGGCACGCCGTGCAAGAAGGGCAGCACGTGGCTGCTGGCGTTCCGCCGACCGGAGCCGGGGTGGTCCACTTCGGACTCGCACACCTCGTGGCCGCGCCTGGTCTCGGCCCACTACTTCCCCACCGCCCTGCCGACGCCGACCACCTGACCCGACTCGGCCACTCGTGCGCCCCGACTGGGCCGGTCGGGTCACCGGACGAGTCCGTTCGAGCACGGTGAGTTCTCCACCACGCCGGACATGTCAGACCCAGCTGTGTTGTCCCGTGAGGTCGGGAACGCGGCCGGCGGGTGGGAGGCCGCCCAGTGCGGTGTCGGAGCAGGGTGCGGTTGTAGCGCTCGACCTGGCGGTGGTGCCGTTGGCGGCGAAGAAGGCCTGGACCTTGTGGCCGCCGCCGTCGGGGATGTTGCCCGGCTTCTTGATGTCGACGTGGACCAGGTCGCCCGTGGGCGTCGTGCTCGTAGCGGCGGGCCACCCGTCCGGTGGCCCGGTGCAGGCCGTGACGGGACAGCACCCGGTGCACCGTGGACGGGTGCGGGCTCAGGTGGTGGGGTGATGCGGACCGGCCCCACCGGCGGGTGACCCGCAGGTCGACGGTCCGCCGCCCGGTCCGTGTCGGCGCGCGGCGCGGGCTGTTGCGCGGGCGGCCGGACCGGTCGACCAGGCCCGCCGCAGCGGCCACCCCTCGTCCACGCCACAGCGGGCCAGGCGCAGTCGGCCCGCGGGCGTAAACGGTGCGTCGGCGTGGGTCACCAGGGCCTCATGCCAACATCATCCGACTACGTGTCCGAGCGTCCACAACCTCCGTGGGCAGTACACCCAGCCGGCAGCCTGAAAGCAGGGAGACCCCTGCGAAGCGTCTTCGGCATCACGCCGAAGCGGGTTTCGGGTCTCCGCACGCGCGACTGGTGAAGTCCCGAACACACCGTGCACCCGTTGGGGCCCGCGCGCCATTCGCGCCGACCGTTCACCGACCTGAACACCCCCGCCACGTTCTGAGCGTTGAACTCGGGGGTTCTGAACGTAGGACACGCGCGTTCTGAACGTAGGACTCGCGCGGGGGTTCGGGGTTCCGGTGCGGACAGCGCTCAGGGCCCGGTGCGCGTCCGCACCGGGCCCTGAGCGTGTGTTGCGTACCTGGCCGGTTGATCACCCGGCCCGGTTTCACTTCTTCTTGGCCGGGGCCTTCTTCGCCGCCGCGGGCTTCGCGGCGGCGGCCGTGGTGGCCTTCGCCGTCGTCGCCTTCGCCGCGGTGCTGGTGGCCTTCTTGGCCGCCGGCTTGGCCGCGGTGCTCGCCTTGGCCGCGGTCGACTTCGCGGCGGTGGCCTTGGTCGCGGTGCTCTTGGCAGGCGCGGCCTTGGTGGCGGTCGCGGCGGCGGGCTTCGCCGCCGCGGCGGTCCGGCGGGTCGCCGGCGCCTTCGTGGCTGCCGCAGCGGCACGCGTGGCGGTGCCGGTGCTGCGCGTCGCGCGCGCGGTGGTGGCCCGCGCGGTGGTGCCGCGGGTCGCCGGGGCCTTCGTCGCGGCGGCCGGCTTGGCCGCCGCGGCCGCGGCGGGCTTGGCGGCCGTGACGCGCGGCAGCTTCTTCGTGCCGCTGATGACGTCCTTGAACGTCGAACCCGCGCGGAACGCGGGAACGTTGGTCTTCTTGACCTTCACGGTCTCACCGGTGCGCGGGTTGCGAGCGGTGCGGGCCGCACGGGCACGCTTCTCGAAGACACCGAAGCCGGTGATGTTGACCTTCTCGCCCTTGTGGACGCTGCGGACGATGACGTCGACGAGGCCGTCGACGGCGGCAGCGGCGTTCTTCTTGTCGCCAAGGCGCTCGGCGAGCGCCTCGATGAGCTGGGCCTTGTTCACCTTCAGTCCCTCCCAGGACGCTCACGGCCCTAGTCGGGCCGACTGATTGCCCACGGTAAGCCCATATGCAAGGAAATACCAATCGCCACGCCAGATTTCTTGTTGTGGCGTGGGCAATTACGACCTGTCGAGGGACACCCGGGCGGCCGGCGGAGGGATCGAAGGGGTCGGATTCCCGCTGTTGGGGAGGGAATCCGACCCCTTCGGCGTCACCGGGCGGGCAGCGGATCGGTAGTCGGCAACCAACCCTGCCTGCGGCGCTCGAACTCGGTGATGTCGTCGGCGTGCCGAAGGGTCAGGGCGATGTCGTCCAATCCCTCCAGCAGCCGCCAGCGGGTGTAGTCGTCGATGGTGAAGGGGGCGGTGAAGTCCTTCGCCACAACGGTCTTCTCCGCCAGGTCGACGGTGACCTCCGTGCCGGGGTCGTTCTCCAGCAGCTTCCACAGCAATTCGACATCGGACTGCTCGCACTGGGCGGCCACGAGGCCCTGCTTGCCCGCGTTGCCCCGGAAGATGTCGGCGAACCGGGAGGAGATGACCACCCGGAAGCCGTAATCCATGAGCGCCCAGACGGCGTGCTCCCGGGACGACCCGGTGCCGAAATCGGGCCCCGCGACGAGCACGCTGCCCGCCCGGAAGGGCTCCTGGTTGAGCACGAACTGCTCGTCGCCGCGCCAGGCGGCGAACAGGCCGTCCTCGAAGCCCGTGCGGGTCACGCGCTTGAGGTAGACGGCCGGGATGATCTGGTCGGTGTCCACGTTGGACCTGCGCAGCGGAACCCCGACCCCGGTGTGCCTGGTGAACGCATCCATGTTCGTAGTACTCCCTCAGACCAGGTCGGCGGGCGACGAAAGGGTGCCGCGCACGGCGGTGGCGGCGGCCACGAGTGGCGAAACCAGGTGGGTGCGCCCACCCTTGCCCTGCCTGCCCTCGAAGTTGCGGTTGGAGGTCGACGCGCTGCGCTCGCCCGGCTTGAGCTGGTCCGGGTTCATGCCCAGGCACATCGAGCAACCGGCCTGGCGCCACTCCGCGCCCGCCGCCAGGAACACCTCGTGCAAGCCTTCGGACTCGGCCTGCGCGCGCACCCGCATGGACCCGGGCACGACGAGCATCCGGACGCCGTCGGCCACCTTGTGGCCGCGCAGGACGTCCGCCGCGGCGCGCAGGTCCTCGATGCGGCCGTTGGTGCACGAGCCGAGGAACACCGTGTCGACGTGGATGTCGCGCAGCGGGGTGCCCGGCTCCAGCCCCATGTAGGTCAGCGCCTTCTCCGCGGCCACGCGCTCGTTCTCGTCGACGATGGCCTCGGGGTCGGGCACCGACGCGCTCAGCGGCAGGCCCTGGCCCGGGTTGGTGCCCCAGGTGACGAACGGCGTGAGCTCGTCGGCGTCGAGGCGGACCTCGGCGTCGAACTCGGCGTCGTCGTCGGTGCGCAGGGTCTTCCAGTACTCCACCGCCGCGTCCCAGTCCGCGCCGGACGGGGCGTGCGGGCGGCCCTGGATGTAGTCGAACGTGGTCTGGTCCGGCGCGATCATGCCCGCGCGGGCGCCCGCCTCGATCGACATGTTGCACACGGTCATGCGGGCTTCCATGGACAGCGCCTCGATCGCGCTGCCCCGGTACTCCAGGACGTAGCCCTGGCCGCCGCCGGTGCCGATCTTCGCGATCACCGCGAGGATGATGTCCTTGGCCGTGACGCCGGGCTTGAGCTCACCGTCGACCGTGATGGCCATCGTCTTGAACGGTCGCAGCGGCAGCGTCTGGGTGGCCATCACGTGCTCGACCTCGGACGTGCCGATGCCGAACGCCAGCGCGCCGAACGCGCCGTGCGTGGACGTGTGGCTGTCACCGCAGACGACCGTCATGCCGGGCTGGGTCAGGCCCAGCTGCGGGCCCACCACGTGCACGATGCCCTGCTCGGCGTCGCCCATCGGGTGCAGCCGCACGCCGAACTCCGCGCAGTTCTTGCGCAGCGTCTCGACCTGCGTGCGCGAGACCGGGTCGGCGATGGGGAGCTCGATGTCGATCGTCGGGACGTTGTGGTCCTCGGTGGCGATCGTGAGGTCGGGTCGGCGGATCTGTCGACCCGCCAGGCGCAGGCCGTCGAACGCCTGCGGGCTGGTCACTTCGTGCAGCAGGTGGAGGTCGATGTAGAGCAGGTCCGGCTCCGCGCCACTGCCGTGGCGCACGACGTGTGCTTCCCACACCTTCTCCGCGAGCGTGCGGCTCATCGCAACTCTCCCAAGATCTGGACAGTCGATAGATCTGGACTTCCCAGACAGTGGGAAGTTAGTATCGGCTTGTGGGACAGCATAGCGGGATCGGCGTGCTGGACAAGGCAGTGGCTGTCTTGAACGCCGTCGCAAAGGATCCGTGTGGGCTCGCCGAGTTGTGCAACCGGACGGGCTTGCCGAGGGCTACCGCGCACCGGTTGGCGGTCGGGCTCGAGGTGCACCGGTTGCTGCGACGGGGTTCCGACGGCCGCTGGCGTCCGGGCGCGGCACTGGCGGAGTTGGCGGGCGGGGCCACCGACCCGCTGCTCGACGCGGCGTCCTCGGTGTTGCCGCGGTTGCGCGACATCACGGGCGAGAGCGTCCAGTTGTACCGGCGGGACGGGATGCAGCGGATCTGCGTGTCCTCGGCGGAACCACCGAGTGGTTTGCGCGACACCGTGCCGATCGGCGCGCGATTGCCGATGACGGCGGGTTCGGGCGCGAAGGTATTGGCCGCGTGGGCCGATCCGGGAACTCAGCGCTCCGTTCTGGCCGACGCGGTTTACGGCGAGCGCACATTGTTGGAAGTGCGCCGCCGCGGTTGGGCGCAATCCGTAGCGGAACGCGAACCGGGCGTAGCTTCGGTTTCCGCCCCGGTCCGCGACAGCACCGGCTCGGTGGTGGCCGCGGTCTCCGTTTCGGGCCCCATCGACCGCATGGGCCGCCGTCCGGGCGCTCGCTGGGCCGCCGACCTCCTGGCCGCCGCCGAAGCCCTCCAATCCCGCCTCTAGGGCCCTCCACCGGCTCTTACGCGCCCCCGCCACAGCCAGACCGGCGGGGGCGCTGCGGATTGCCCACGGTGCCCGCTCGCGCCGGGGGTGTAGGGGGCGAAGCCCCTCCTGCGCGGGGCCCAGGGGTCGCACCCCCGGTGTAAAAGCGAAAGATCCCCGTTTCGCGTAAGCGAAACGGGGATCTCCCGGATCTGTAGCCCCGATGGGATTCGAACCCACGCTACCGCCTTGAGAGGGCGGCGTCCTAGGCCGCTAGACGACGGGGCCAGGAACTTTCTTATTCACTTTAGCACGTCTTGCCTTGCTGTCCTGCGGTGCGAGTAGCTTACCACACTTGGTTTTCTACTTCGCAGCTGGGGTACCAGGACTCGAACCTAGACTAACTGAACCAGAATCAGTCGTGCTGCCAATTACACCATACCCCATTGGGTTCCCGGCCCGGCTCCCCGTCAGTCTTGCTCAGGGGGCCTCTCCGTTCCGCCGGAAGGAATACTAGACCACGGGCCCGGCGGAACGGAAATCGGGGTCACGCCGAGGCGGTCGACAGCTCGCAGACGAGGAGTTCCGGCAGCTCAGCGAGGCTGCTGATGGCCGAGATGCCGGCGGGCAGGGCACCCTCGCGCGGGCCCTGGCGGTTCAGCCACACGCCCTTCATGCCCGCGTCGCGCGCGCCGATCGCGTCGGCGTGCAGGCGGTCGCCGATGTGCACCGTGTCGCTGAGCTCCACCCCCAGGTCGGCGCACGCGGTGTCGAAGATCACCCGGTCCGGTTTGGCCGCGCCGACCTCGCCGGCGATGAGGACCGTGTCGAAGTACTGGGCCAGTCCCAGCGTGGCGATTTTCACCCGTTGGTGTCGCCCTGAGGCGTTGCTCACGGCCGCCATGGGCAGACCGGTGGCCCGCAGCCACTCCAGGCAGGGCACCACGTCCGGGAACAGCCGCCAGCCGGAGGCGAGGACTTCCTGCCGGTGCAGTTCCCGGCGGGTCGCCTCCTCCTCGTCCAGCTCCTCGCCCAGCGCCGCGAAGAACGCCCGGGTCCGGATGTTCCGCATGGTCTCGTACTCGAGCTCGCCCGCGAGCAGGCGTTCGCAGTGCTCATCGGTGATGCGCTGCCACAGCGGCCAGGCGTCGGCGTTGCCGACCATCGCGGCCAGGGCGGCCCGGGACGAGGTGCTGTAGTCGACGAGGGTGTCGTCGACGTCGAGGCACACGGCCCGGATCTCGCCGGTTCTCCGAGGGGTGGAAGTCGGGGCTGCGGTTGTCACCCCGTGAGGCTAGGTGCGGGCGACCCCCGTCCGACTCGACCAGAGAGGTGATATCTAGGGGTTCTTGCACGGTCAAGCACCCCTGAACCGCCCGAACGAACCAGTCAGATTGCCCCGAGCGCGCGGCGCAATCGCCCGATCGAGCGACTCCGACCCAGTAGTTCCATGGATTCGTAGAGTGGCGGCGAGACGGTACGGCCCGTCACGGCAACCCGCACCGGCGCGTAGGCCCGGCGCGGTCTGAGCCCCGTTCCGTCCACAAGAGACGCTTTGAGCGCGCCCTCGATCGCGGCGGCGGTCCACTCCGGCAAGGGCTCCAGGGCGGCGACGCTCGCCTCGAGCACGGGCCGGGCGTCCTCGCCGAGCGCGGTGGCCGCGGCGTCCTCCTCGGGCGCGAAGTCCTGCTCCGCCACGAACAGGAACCGCACCATCCCGGACGCTTCGGACAGCACGACCAGCCGCTCCTGCACCAGTGGCGCGACGGCCGTCAGCACCGCCAGCTGCTCCGGGCTCGGCCCGGCCGGCAGCACGCCGTCCTTGACCAGGTGCGGCACCACGCGGTCGACGAAGTCCTCGACGGGCAGCGCGCGCAGGTGCGTGGCGTTGACCGCCTCGGCCTTCTTCAGGTCGAACCGGGCCGGGTTGCGGCTGACCCGCTGCGGCTCGAACGCCTCGACCAGCTCGGCGACGGAGAACACGTCGCGGTCGTCGGCGGTGGACCAGCCCAGCAGTGCCAGGTAGTTCAGCAGGCCCTCGGGCAGGAAACCGCGGTCGCGGTAGTGGAACAGGTTCGAGCGCGGGTCGCGCTTGGAGAGCTTCTTGTCGCCCTCGCCCACCACGGGCGGCAGGTGCCCGAACCTCGGCGTGGACGACGTCACGCCGATCCGGGCCAACGCCCGGTGCACCGCGATGTGCCGCGGCGTCGACGGGAGCAGGTCCTCGCCGCGCAGCACGTGCGTGATGCCCATCAGGGCGTCGTCCACCGGGTCCGCGAACGGGTGCAGCGGGTCGCCGTCGGCGCGCACCAGCACCGGGTCGGGCGTGCTGCCCGCCTTGACGGTGATCTCGCCGCGCACCAGGTCGACCCACGTGATGTCCTCGTCGGGCATCCTCAGGCGCAGCACCGGTTCGCGGCCTTCGGCGCGCAACGCGGCCTTGCGCTCTTCGGTCAGGTCGCGGTCGTGGCCGTCGTAGCCGAGCTTCGGATCCTGGCCCGCGGCCTTGCGGCGCGCCTCGACCTCGTCGGCCGTGGAGAACGACTCGTACAGCTCGCCCGCCTCCACCAGGCGCTCGACGACGTCGTCGTAGAGGTGTCGGCGCAGGCTCTGCCGGTACGGCGCGTGCGGGCCGCCCACCTCGGGGCCCTCGTCCCAGTCGAGGCCGAGCCAGCGCATGGCCTCCAGCAGGTGCAGGTACGACGCCTCGGAGTCGGGGGGCGCGTCGGTGTCCTCGATCCGGAAGACCACCGCGCCGCCGGTGTGGCGCGCGTACGCCCAGTTGAACAGGGCGGTGCGGGCGAGGCCCAGGTGCGGCGCGCCGGTGGGCGACGGGCTGAAGCGGACGCGGACCGCCGGGCCTGCTCCGACCGGCGGAGCTGCTGATGCGCTCATGACCCGATCAGCGTATCCGGCTTGACCGGGACCGCACTCCGGAGCATCCTGAACTTATTCAACTGGCGTTGAAAACAGAGGGGTGGATCATGGAGAGGACTGGTGTCGTGGTCGTCGGGGGCGGCCCGGCGGGCATGGTGGCCGGGTTGTTGCTGGCCAGGGCCGGTGTCGAGGTCACGGTGCTGGAGAAGCACGGCGACTTCCTGCGCGACTTCCGCGGTGACACGGTGCACGCGTCGACGTTGACGCTGCTTGACGAGCTCGGGCTCGGGCCGTCGTTCGCCGAGGTGCCGCACCAGCTCGTGGACAAGGTGCAGGTGCTGCTGGACACCGGCCCGCAGACGATGGGCGACCTCACCCGCCTGCCGGGGCGGCACAAGCACATCGCGTTCGTGCCGCAGTGGGACTTCCTGGACCTGCTGGCCGACGCGGGCAAGCGCGAGCCGATGTTCACCCTGCGGATGAACACCGAGTTCACCGGGCTGCTGCGCACCGGCGGCAAGGTGACGGGCGTGAGCTACCGCACGCGCGGTGGCGAGACCGGCGAGCTGGCGGCGGACCTCGTCATCGCGGCCGACGGGCGGCGGTCGCTGGTGCGCGAGCAGCTCCGGCTGCCGGTGCACGAGTTCGGTGCGCCGATGGACGTGTGGTGGTTCCGCATCCCGCGCAACCCGGGCGAGCTCAGCGGCGCGACCGGGCGGTTCACCCAGGGCCAGGCGATGGTGCTGATCAACCGCGGCGACTACTTCCAGTGCGCCTACCTGATCCGCAAGGGCACCGACGAGCTGCTGCGGTCGGAGGGGATCGCCGCGTTCCGGCAGCGGGTCGTGCGGCTCCTGCCGTGGCTGGAGGAGCGCATGGAGACCGTCGAGTCGCTGGACGACGTGAAGCTGCTGGACGTCAAGCTCGACCGGCTGCGGCAGTGGCACACCGACGGCGCGCTGTGCATCGGCGACGCGGCGCACGCCATGTCGCCCATCGGCGGGGTCGGCATCAACTTGGCCGTGCAGGACGCGGTGGCCGCCGCGCGGATCGTGGCCGCGCCCCTGCGGCGGGGCGAGTTGCACCCGCGGGTGCTGGCCAAGGTGCGGCGCAGGCGGTGGTTGCCCACGGTGGTGACCCAGGCGGTGCAGCGGCGGATCCAGGACTCGTTCCTCAAGCCGGCGCTCACCGGCACGGCCGCCGCCGCACCGGGGCGTCCGCCGCTGCCGGTCCGGCTGATGCGGCGGTTCCCGCTGCTGCAAGGCGTGCCCGCCTACCTGGTGGCCATCGGGCTGCGGCCCGAGCACGCGCCGGGGTTCGCCCGGCGCGCGCCCGAGCGGATCGAGAGGAGCTGACGGTCAGCGGTTGGCGACGGTGTTCGTGAGCGTGCCCAGGCCCTCGACGGTCACCGACACGGTCTGCCCGGCGGTCAGCGGGCCGACCCCGGCGGGGGTGCCGGTGAGGATCACGTCGAGCGGCCGCAGCGTCATCACCGAGGAGATGTACTCGATCAGCTCGGGGATGCCGTGCAGCAGCAGCGAGGTGCGCGAGTCCTGCTTGACCACGCCGTCCACCTCGGTGCGGATGGCCACGTCGGACGGGTCGAACTCGGTCTCCACCCACGGGCCGAGCGGGCAGAACGTGTCGAAGCCCTTGGCCCGCGTCCACTGCCCGTCGGACTTCTGCAGGTCACGCGCGGTGACGTCGTTGGCGATCGTGTAGCCGAGCACGGACTGGCGGGCGCGCGAGGCGGGGATGTCCCGGCCGCCGACGCCGACCACGACGGCCAGCTCGCCCTCGAAGTCGACCCGCTCGGACACCGCGGGCAGCTTGATCTCCGCGTTCGGCCCGATCACGGCGGTGTTGGGCTTGAGGAACATCAACGGCTCGGCCGGCACCTCGTTGCCCATCTCGGCGGCGTGCTCGGCGTAGTTGCGGCCGATGGCCACGATCTTGGGCGGCAGGAACGGGGCCAGCAGCCGGACGTCGGCCAGCGGCCAGCGGCGGCCGGTGAACGTCGGGTTGGCGAACGGGTCGTCGGCGATCTCGACCGCGGTGAGGTCGTCGCCTTCGCCTTCGATCGCGGCGAAGGCCAGGCCGTCGGGTTGGGCGATACGGGCAATGCGCACGGCAATCACCCTAACCGGCGGCTTGAAACGCCACCGTGCGTGCCTAGCGTCGGAGAGATGCGAACCCTGCTGATCGTGCTGACCCTGCTCGTCGCCGCGGCCGCGCCGGCCGCGGCCACCCCGGAAGAGATCGGTGCCGCGCTGCCGACCCCGCTGGAAGCCGGCACCAGCCTGTACCCGTCGTCCGGCGGACGCTGCGCCAACGGCTTCAACGCCCGCGGCCACCTCATCGTGCCGACCTCCTGCGGTGCGCTCGGCACGGTGGTCCGCGGCCCCGGCCTCGTGGACGTCGGCCCGATCGTGGCGGTCCGCCAGACCTACGCGATCGTCCGGATCACCAACACGACCGCCTGGGTCCAGCGGCCCACCATCGCCGGGAGCGGCGGCACCATCACCGGCTCGACCGAGACGCCGGTCGGCGGGACGGTGTGCGCGGCGGGCCGCACCACCGGGTTGCGGTGCGGCACCGTGCAGGCCAAGAACGTCACGGTCAACTACCCCACCGGCGTCGTCTACGGCCTCACCCGGACCAACCTGTGCAGCGAGCCCGGCGACCAGTGGGCCCCGGTCTTCACCGGCTCCCAGGCCCAGGGGCACGTGCTCGGCGGCAGCGGCAACTGCACCGTCGGCGGCACCTCCTACTTCGAGCCGCTCAACCGCGTCCTGACCGCCGAAGGGCTCACGCTGGTGACGGGCTGACCCGCAGCGCCTTGTGCACCAGCGCGTCGCACAGGGCGAGCCAACTGGCCTCGACGATGTTGCCGTGCACGCCCACGGTGGTCCACTCGCGCTCGCCGTCGGTCGACTCCACCAGCACGCGGGTGACGGCGTCGGTGCCGTGCTCGGCCGAGTTGTGCGATCCAGGGAGGATGCGCACCTTGTAGTCGTTCAGCTCCACCGCGTCCAACCACGACAGGTGGGGCAGCAGCGCCTTGCGCAACGCGGCGTCCAGCGCGTGCACCGGGCCGTTGCCCTCGGCGGTGGCGATGACCCGCTCGCCCGCCACGTGCACCTTCACCGTGGCCTCGGACACGATCGCGCCGTCCTGGTGGTGGTCGAGCACCACGCGGTAGGACTCCAGCGTGAACGGCGGCTCGTCCAGATCGGACATCTCGGCCTTCAGCAGCAGCTCCAGCGAGGCGTCGGCGGCCTCGAACGACCAGCCGCCCGCCTCCAGGTCCTTGACCTTGCGCACCACGTTGGTGAGCGCGTCGGGCCGGCGGGTCAGGTCGATCCCGAACTCACGTCCCTTGAGTTCGAGACTGGCCCGACCCGCCATCTCGGTGACCAGCACCCGCATGTCGTTGCCGACGGTGTCCGGGTCGATGTGGTTGTACAACTCCGGGTCCACCTTGATCGCGCTCGCGTGCAGCCCCGCCTTGTGGGCGAAGGCCGACGACCCGACGTAGGCCTGGTGGGTGTCGGGCGCGATGTTCGCGATCTCGGCCAGCGCATGGGAGACCCGGGTGAGCTCGGCCAGCGATTCGGTGGGTAGCACCTGGAGGCCGAGCTTGGTCACGAGGTTCCCGACGACGGCGAACAGGTCCGCGTTGCCCGCTCGCTCGCCGTAGCCGTTCGCGGTGCACTGGACGTGGGTCGCCCCCGCCTGCACCGCGGCGATGGTGTTGGCCACCGCGCAGGACGTGTCGTCCTGGCAGTGGATGCCGACCCGGAAGCCCGTGCGGGCGACCACGTCGGCGACGGTCTCGGCCAGGCCCAGGGGCAGCTGGCCGCCGTTGGTGTCGCACAGCACGACGACGTCCGCGCCACCCTCCACAGCGGACTCCAGCACGCGCAGCGCGGTGTCCGGGTCGAACGCGAAGCCGTCGAAGAAGTGCTCGGCGTCGAGGAAGACCCGGCGGCCCTCGCCGACGAGGTGCGCGACCGTGTCGCGGACCATCGCGCAGTTCTCCGCCACGTCGGTGCGCAGCGCCCGTTCGATGTGCCTGCGGTCGGACTTCGCGACCAGCGTCACGACCGGCGTCTGAGCCTCCAGCAGAGCCCTGACCTGCGGGTCTTCCTCCACCTTGACGCCCGCCTTGCGGGTCGAGCCGAACGCGACCAACTGCGCGTGCTTGAGCGTGAGCTCCCCCGCGGCGGCCCTGGCGAAGAACTCGGTGTCCTTCGGCATGGCGCCCGGCCAGCCACCCTCGATGAAGCCGACGCCGAGCGAGTCGAGCAGGCGGGCGACGGCCAGCTTGTCGTTGACCGAGTAGGAGATGCCCTCGCGCTGGGCACCGTCCCGCAAGGTCGTGTCGAAGACGTGGAATGAATCGCCGAGGGGGGTCACGAGGGGGCTCCTAGAGATCTTGGAAAACAAAAAGACCCCCCGCAGGATGCGAGAGGTCGGCGCGCCGGGTGCTTCGAGGCAGCACTACCCGACGCGCTGGGAAACAATGATCACGGTGTGGAGAGCCACGTCAGCGATGGTGCCACAACCCGTCCGCGGATACCAAGCCGCGGACGGGTCGTCCCACACTATGGGTGGAAGCTATCGGCCAAGAACCTGGCGAACGCCTCGATCGCGGCCGGGTTGCGCGGGCCCTCCACCAACGCCGCGTAAGGCAGCACGAAGAACCGCCCGTGCTTGATGGCGGGCACGTCGGCCAGCGGCGGGTACGACTGGAGGAACGCCCGCTTCTCGTCCGGTGTGGTCGCCTCGCCGTCGGCGTAGTCGTTGATCAGCACCACGTCCGGCGCGCGGTCCACGACGGCCTCCCAGCCGACCGTGGTCCAGCTGTCGTCGAGGTCGCCGAAGACGTTGTCACCGCCCGCCTTGCCGATGATGTCGTGCGGTGCGGCGTTGCGGCCGGAGGTGAACGGCTGGTCGAGGCCGCTGTCGTAGAGGAACACCTTCGGGCGGTTCTGCTTGACGAGCTTCGCGGCGTCGTCCACCTGCTTGCGGTACCCCGCGATGAGCTCTTCGGCCTTCGCCTCCACGCCGAACACGCGGCCGAGGTTGCGCAGATCGGTGTAGAGGGCGTCCAGCGGCGGCATGATGCCGCGCTGCTTGCCCACGCCGTTTCGGCACGCCTCGGTGAGCTGGTAGGTGGCGATGCCGAGGTCCGCCAGGGCGTCCGGGGTGAACCCGGTCGCCTCCGAGAAGCCGTAGTTCCAGCCCGCGAACACGAAGTCGGCCCCGACGCCCTGCACGAGCTCCTTGGTGATCTGCTCACCGAGGTTCGGCACGCGCTCGAAGTCCGCTTTCCACGGCGAGGAGGCGACGTCACGGGCCTGGCCGCCGCCGATGACGTACCCGGCCATCCGGTCGCCCAGGCCGAGCGCGAACATCAGCTCGGCGATGCCGGTGTCGTTGGTGACCACACGGGACGGTGTCGCGTACGTGACCTCCCGACCGCAGTTGGTGACGGTGACCGCGCCGGTCGTGGCGGCGGGCGCGATGGTCGCGCCGCAGCCGGTCGTGAGCACGAGGACGAGGGCGACGAGCTTCTTCACGGGGTCGACTCCCTGTGTTCGAACAGCAGTTGGGGCACGCCGCTGGTGGGGTGGCGCACGACGTGGGCGCGGACGCGGAAGACCTCGTGCAGCACCTCGGGGGTGAGCACCTCCTCCGGCGTGCCGCTGCGCACCACCCGGCCGCCGTCGAGCACGTGCAGCCGGTCGCAGTGGGCGGCGGCGAGGTTGAGGTCGTGCAGGACCGCGAGGACGGTCACGCCCAGGCCCCGGACCAGCGACAGGACCGCGAGCTGGTGGTTGATGTCGAGGTGGTTGGTGGGTTCGTCCAGGACGAGCACCTTCGGCCGCTGGGCGAGGGCGCGGGCGATGAGGACGCGCTGGCGCTCGCCGCCGGAGAGGCTGAGGAAACCGCGGTGGGCGAGGTGGGCGGCGTCCACCCGGGACAGCGCCTCGGCGACCACCTCCTCGTCGTCCTCGGGCGAGCCCCGGTGCGGCAGGCGTCCCATCGCGACCACCTCGGTGACGGTGAAGTCGAACTCGACGTGGCTGTCCTGGGTGAGCGCGGCGAGGTGCTCGGCGGTGTCGCGGACCCTCGCCCCGGCGATGTCGCGGCCGTCGAGGAGGACCGCTCCCCCGGACGGCCGCAGCGCCCGGTACACGCAGCGCAGCGTCGTGGACTTGCCGCTGCCGTTCGGGCCGACGATGCCGTGCACCTCGCGGTCGGGCGCGTGCAGGTCGACGCCGCGCAGGATGCCGTCGACGCGGAGGTCGTCGAGTCGGACGTCCATCAGCGACCGCCGAACACGTAGCCGCGGCGGCGCATCAGCAGGATGAAGCACGGCACGCCCAGCGCGGCCGTGATGACGCCCAGCGGCAACTCCTCCGGGGCGGCGAGCAGGCGTGCGGCGACGTCCACCCAGATGAGGAAGCACGCACCCGCCAGGGGCGCCACGGCGAGCACCTTGCGGTGGTCCGCGCCGACGACGAGGCGGACCAGGTGCGGCAGCATGAGGCCGACGAACCCGACCGCGCCGCTGACCGCGACCAGCACGCCCGTCATCGCGGCCGTGACGCCGAACAGCGCCTTGCGGGTGCGGGAGACGTCGATGCCGAGGGTGGTGGCGGTCTCGTCGCCCATGGACAGGGCGTTGAGGTGCTTGGCGCGGGTCAGCAGGTAGGCGATGCCCGCGGCGGTGACGGCGGCGGCGATCGGCAGCGACGTCCACGTGACGCCGCCGAGGCTGCCGAGCAGCCAGAACATCGCGGCGCGGGCGGCCTCACCGCGCGGCGACTGGAACACCAGCAGCATGGCGACCGCGGAGAAGCCGTAAGCCATCGCGGTGCCGGTGAGGACCAGGCGCAACGGGGTCAGGTCTCGGCCGGTCACCACGTAGACCAGGCCCATCGCGGCGAGCGCGGCCAGGAACGCGGCCGTGGACAGGGCGTAGATGCCGAGGGAGGCGAACAGGCCCGTGGTCACGACGGCGGTCGCGCCGACGCTCGCGCCGGAGGAGATGCCCAGCACGTACGGGTCGGCCAGGGCGTTGCGGACCATGGCCTGGATGGCGACGCCGACCGCGGACAGGCCCGCGCCGACGACGGCGGCGAGCAGCACGCGGGGCAGGCGGATGTCCCAGACGATCCGGTAGGGGCCGGCCTCGGCCGCGTCGAGCGTGCCGCCGGTGAGCGCGGCGGCGAGGAAGCGCAGGACGTCGCCGAACCCGATGCCGACCGGTCCGAGCGCGACGCCCGCGACGACCGAGGCGGCGAGCACGGCGGTGAGGGCGAGGCACAGGCCGGCGGTGGGCGGGCGGCGTGCGGTCGGGGGACGTGCCTGGCTGCTGGTGGGCGTCACCGGTCGCCTTCCGGACGGGTGGCCCGGCCCGGCCACCCGTGCCCGCTCGTGGCAGGCCGGCGCGCCCGTCCCGCAGACCACGGCAGGAGTTGGAGCTTCTTCCCACCGCCCGCGGGTGATCGGGCTCGCCGAGCACCGGGCTCGGCCTACCGTTGCGGGTCAGCGCCGGACTTCGACCGGACTTCCCCCACGGGCGGCAGGGGCGACCCTACGGCCCGTGACGCGCTCAGGGCCACCACGACACCGCCGTGGTGGCCCTGATCACTTCCCCCACGCGAGAGTCCTACGTTCACGCCGCGAGAGTCCTACGTTCAGCGAGGTCGAATTCAACGCTCAGCTCCGGTCGGGATGGACCTGAGCGTTGAACTCGGGGGTCGTGAACGTAGGACTCTCGCGGGCCGAACGTAGGACTCTCGGGGTCAGGCGGTGCGGACGTTGGAGGAGACCAGGGCGGCCAGGCGGTCGCCCACGGCGTAGGTCGCGCCCGGCGACGAGTGGTCGCGGGTGGCCAGGTCGAACGCCACCGACGCCTCGATCCGCCGCGCCGCCTCCGACTCGCCCAGGTGGTCGAGCATCAACGCCACCGACAGCACGGCCGCGGTCGGGTCGGCGATGCCCTGGCCCGCGATGTCCGGCGCGCTGCCGTGCACCGGCTCGAACATGCTCGGGTTGCGCCTGGTCACGTCGAGGTTGCCCGACGCCGCCAGCCCGATGCCGCCGGTCACGGCCGCCGCCAGGTCGGTCAGGATGTCGCCGAACAGGTTGTCGGTCACGATCACGTCGTACCGGCCCGGGTCGGTGACCAGGTGGATCGTCGCCGCGTCCACGTGCTGGTAGGCCACCGTCACGTCCGGGTGCTGCAACGACACCTCCTCCACCACGCGCGACCACAACGACCCGGCGTGCGTGAGCACGTTGGTCTTGTGCACGAGCGTGAGGTGCTTGCGCGGCCGGTTCGCGGCACGGGCGAACGCGTCGCGCACCACCCGCTCCACGCCGAACGAGGTGTTGATCGACACCTCGGTCGCGATCTCGTGCGGCGTGTCCTTGCGCAGGAGCCCGCCGTTGCCCGCGTACAGCCCCTCCGTGCCCTCGCGCACCACCACCATGTCGATCTCCGGCGGGTCGGCGATCGGGCTGCGCACGCCGGGGTAGAGCCGGGCCGGGCGCAGGTTCACGTGGTGGTCGAGCTCGAACCGGAGCCGCAGCAACAGGCCACGCTCCAGGATTCCGCTGGGCACCGACGGGTCGCCCACGGCGCCGAGCAGGATCGCGTCGTGCTGGCGGAGCTCCCCGAGCACGGACTCCGGCAGCAACTCACCTGTGGCGTGCCAGCGCGCCGCGCCGAGGTCGTAGCGGGTGATCTCAGCCGCTGGAACGACCTCACCGAGCACCTTCAGGGCCTCGGCGACGACCTCGGGCCCGATCCCGTCTCCTGGGATCACTGCGAGCCGCATCCACACACCTCCCAGGTATCAGTCCCATTGCACGGGACTAGTTTCCATTGCGAAAGGCTACCGGTCCGAAGCGGTGAAACCGCACTCGGAACACCCCTCCGTGGCCATATCTCCCGGACTGCGGGACACCCGAACGGTTCAGTGCCCCCGTTCGGTCGTCACCCGATGCGCGTAAACGGCTCTGGCCGGCCGGGGCAGTCCCCGACCGGCCAGAGCGGTGCACGACGATCAGGCCACTGAGCGCACGGCCGGGTTCACCCGCGTCTGCGCCCGCACCCTCACCACGTCCGCCCGGTCACCCGAGGCGTTGTGGTGGTGCAGGACCAGCAGGCTGTCCGAGCCGTCGGCCGCGGCCGACCCGGCGTCGTGGTTGACCACCAGCGCGGTCGCCGGGCGAGCCAGGTACGACAGCGCCGGGTCACCGCCGCCCTGCACCCACACGCCGGGCTTGAGCGGGTCGAACGACAGGGCGTTCGGGATCGAGTCGATCAGGCCGTTGGACGTGCCCGGGGCGACGTAGAACCCGGCCACACCGACCTGGTAGCTGATCCGCGAGGTGTCCGCGGCGGCGTCGATGCCCAGCGCCGACAGCAGCACCGGCAGGACCACCACGTTCGTGTCGAACACGTTCGTGTCGACGTCGCCGAACTGGCCGTTGACGCCCTGAAGGTCGACCGTGGCGCCGGAGCGCAGGTCCACCGTGGCGGCCACCAGCAGGTCGGTGTCGGTCAGCTTGGTCGCGTAGACCTCGTAGTCGAACGCGCCGTCACCGTTGGTGTCGATGTCGATGAACGGGATGGTGTTGCTGCCCAGGTTGTACCAGTTGCCCCAGGTCGCGAGGCCGAACGCCAGCATCGCGTCCTGCGGGTTGCCCTGCGCCTTGGCCAGCGGCGCGGTCGAGGCCGCGCCGACGTAGCGCAGGTCGCCGCCCTTGGCGGTGTTGTTCAGCACGCAGTTGGTGGTCACGTTGCGGCGGCAGTCCGGCAGCTGCGGCGAGGACGCCTGCAGCTCCAGCACGCTCACCAGGGACTGGTAAGCGCCCTGGTTGACGCCCCGGCCGGTCAGGTTCAGCACGCCCTGGCCGTTGCCGTTGACCCGCACGCTGCCCGCCACGTTGATGTCGGCGACGGGCTTCGGCGCGGAGTACACCGGCACGCGCAATGCCACCCCGGAACCGGATACGGCAGAACCGGACGTCGGCGTGAGCACGACCCGGCCCGACGCGTCGGCCAGGTACTGGCGCGGCACGTCGAGGTGGTTCGCCTCGACCGTCGGGTCGACCGTCTTGCGCAGCGCGGCCGGGTCGTCGATCTTCAGCGTCACGGTGACCCGGGCGATGCCGCGCGGGCTGAGCCGCACGGTGTTCGTGGACAGCTCGTAGCGCACGCCCGGGATCTGGGTCAGCGCCTCGTAGCCCACGGTGTAGTCCACCCACTTGGTGGACTTGTTGACCACCTTGATGGTCTTGGTGAGGCTGACCGGACCGGCCACCTCGACCGTGCCGAAGGACGCCGACACCGCGCCCGGGTCGTCCTGCACGTAGGCGAGGACCTGGTTCTCGACCGCGGCCTTGCCGTCGACGCGGCCCGCGCCGACGCGGTTGGGCGCGTAGGTCTTGCCGTCGGCCTTCACGTCGTGGCCCGCGGTGTTCATGACCGCGGCCTTGACCTCTTCCGGCGTCCAGTCCGGGTGGACCTGGCGCACCAGCGCCGCGATGCCGGAGATGTGCGGCGCGGCCATCGACGTGCCCGAGTTGACCATCGTCTTGTTGCCCGAGCCGACCAGCACCGAGGCGATGGTGTCACCGGGGGCGGCCACGTCCGGCTTCACGACCGGGCCGCGCACGCCGCGCGAGGTGAACGAGCTCGGGGTGTCGCTGATGGACGGGTCGAACGTGGCCAGCGAGGTGCGCAGGTTGCCCGACTGGCGGACGGTCAGCGTGCCCGCGGCCAGCGCCGGGCGCAGCGCCGCGGTGGCGGAGCCGGTCAGCTGGAACACCGGGATCACGGCGTTGCCGGAGATGCCCGCGTTGAAGTGCTCCAGGTTCGAGGTGAACAGCGCGCCGACCGCGCCCGCGGCCGTGGCGTTGTTGGTCCGGCCGACCGAGCCGCAGCGACGCGTGGCGTCGTTGTCGTCCCACTCCAGCCACACCATCTTGCCCGCGACGGCCGCCTTGTCCGCGGCCGAGAACGGCAGGCAGCCGTCCTTGTTGGCCGCGTCGCTCATCGCCACGACCGGCGCGGTGAGCTCCAGGCCCTCGTAGTCGAACGCCACGCTGTACTGGCCGGGCTTGCGGCCCGCCACACCGGCCGGCGCGGTCACCTCGACCGCGTCGCGCAGCACGTACGCGTCACGGGTGCTGGCCACGGTCAGCGCCTCGGGGGTGCTGCCCGGCGAGCCGCCGATGTCGTACAGGTCACCGCCGTTGCCCGCGGAGAACACGGTCAGCACGCCGGAGGCGTTGAGCTTGCGCACGAACAGGCTGTCCGGGTCGTCCGGCGCGCCGTAGTCCGAGCCCAGCGACAGGTTGACCACGTCGAGGTGGTCGGAGAAGTCGCCGTCGCCGTCGGGGTCCAGCGCCCAGTCCAGCGCCTGCGCGGTGACGTTGGTCGAACCGTCGCAGCCGAACACCTTCAGCGCGTACAGCAGGGCCTTGGGGGCGGTGCCGGGCCCGATGCGCATCGCGTCCAGCGCTTCCGGGGTGAGCTTGGTGTAGTCGCCCTTGAAGGTGGAGCCGTCGGCGTTGACGCCGAAGCCCGCCGCGGTGCCGGCGACGTGCGAGCCGTGGCCGTTGCAGTCCAGCGGGTTCGGGTCGGGCTTCGGGGTGTTGACGGCCGGGTCGTCGCTCTCGCCGTCGTAGGCGTTGCCGACGAAGTCGTAGCCGCCGACGACCTTGGCGGTCGGGAAGTACGAGGCGTCGACCTTGGTCTCGTCGATCGCCTTGAACGCCTCGATGGTGCCGGGGCCCGCGAAGTCGCTGTGGGTGTAGTCGATGCCCGTGTCGATGATGCCGATGCGGGTGTCGTCACCGAGCTTGCCGTACTGCTGCCACGCCTTGAGCGTGTTCGTCAGCTGCACGGCGGTGGAGTTCTGGCGGGTCTTCGGCACCACCGTGCGCACGGACTTCACGTCCGGGCGCTGCGCCAGCTCGCGCACCTTGGCGGCGTCGGCCTGCACGACCACGCCGGGCACGCCGTTGGCGGTCCGGAACAGCTCCTTGGTGGCGGAGTCCTTGCCCTTCAGGGCCCCGACGACCTGGTCGGTGATCCGACCGGCGTCGCTCCTGGTCGCCTTCGCGGCGTCCTTGGCCTGCTGCTTGGTCGCGCCCTGGCTGGTCTTCTCGGCGAACGTGTCGACGGCCGGCTTGGCCTCGAGCTCCACGAACGCGGTGACCCTGCCCTTGGCGGCCGACAGCCGGTCGGACACCTTCAACTGCAACTTGCCCGCATCCAGCCCGCGCGCGTTCGCGACGGACGGTGCCAGTGGATCTTCCGCGGCCAGCGCGGTACCGGTGGTGGACCCGGCGACGAGTATCGCGGCCAGCACCGGTACGGCAGATCTGGCGACAACGCGAGATCGGCTCACAACGTGCCCCAAGCGAGGTCGGATTCGACCGGGCAGGCAGCGTCGTCCAGTGAGGGAAGGGAACTGCCCGCGTGGTGCCGTGCCCTCTACGGCACCGGGTCAACCTCGTGGGTGGAACCTAATCGCTCGGTCGAGCTGATCAGCTAGCCCGAACGAGTGATGGCAACCACAGTTTTGACGACTAACGGTTAACTGTGACACCGCCGAGACCTGCGGCGATATACAACAACAGGTCTCGGCGGCGTTAGTCCGTTACGGGGACGCTCAGGTCAGTCGAAGTTGACCGAGCGCACCGTGCGCGCACCGACGGCCGCGCCGATCGGGTCGAGCACCGCGGTGTCCACCGGGCGGTCGACGCGCAGCAGCATGAACGCGTCCGCGCCGTCCTTGGTCTGGCTGATCTGGGCGGCCTCGACGTTCACGCCCGCCTCGCCCAGCAGCGTGCCGACGGTGCCCATCACGCCCGGCCGGTCCGGGTACTCCAGCAGCAGCACGTTGCCCTCGGCGCGCAGGTCGAAGCCGCGGCCGTTGATGCCGACCAGCTTCTCGACCTGGTCCAGGCCCGTGAGCGTGCCGGACACCGTGATGACGGCGCCGTCGGCCTGCACCGCGCGCACCGTGACCAGGCTGCGGTGGTTGGCGCTCTCCGGCTCCTTGACCAGGTCGACGCTCACGCCCAGCGAGGTGGCCAGCGCCGGGGCGTTGACGAAGGTGACCTGCTCCTCGACCACGCTGGAGAACACGCCGCGCAGCGCGGCCAGCGGCAGCACCGCGACGTCCTCGTTGGACAGCTCGCCGCGCACCTCGACGGTGACGCTGGTCGGGGCCTTCGCGCTCAGCGCGGCCACCACCGTGCCCAGCTTCTGCACCAGCGGCAGGTACGGGCGGACCTCCTCGCCGACCACGCCGCCGCCCTGCACGTTCACCGCGTCCGGCACGAAGTCGCCCGCCAGGGCGAGCAGCACCGACTTGGCCACGTCCGTGCCCGCCCGGTCCTGCGCCTCGGTGGTGGACGCGCCCAGGTGCGGGGTGACCACGACGTTCGGCAGGCCGAACAGCGGGCTCTCGGTGGTGGGCTCGGTGGAGAACACGTCGATGCCCGCGCCGCCGACCTGGCCCTCCTTCACGGCCTCGGCCAGCGCCTCCTCGTCCACCAGACCGCCGCGGGCGGCGTTGACGATGATCACGCCGCGCTTGGCCTTGGCCAGCTGCTCGGCGCCGATCAGGCCCTTGGTCTCCGGGGTCTTCGGCAGGTGGATCGAGATGAAGTCGGCCCGCTCCAGCAGCTCCTCCAGCGTCACCAGCTCGATGCCGAGCTGCGCGGCGCGGGCGGCGCTGACGTACGGGTCGTAGGCGATGAGCGTGGTGCCGAAGGCGGCGATGCGCGCGGCGAACAGCTGGCCGATCTTGCCCAGGCCCACCACGCCGACGGTCTTGCCCTGCACCTCGACGCCGTTGAACTTGCTGCGCTTCCACTCGTGGTTCTGCAGCGTGGCGTGCGCGGCCGGGATCTGGCGCGCGGTGGCCAGCAGCAGCGCGACCGCGTGCTCGGCGGCGCTGACGATGTTCGAGGTGGGCGCGTTGACCACCATCACGCCGCGCTCGGTGGCGGCGGGCACCTCGACGTTGTCGAGCCCGACGCCCGCGCGGGCGACGACCTTGAGCTTGGTGGTGGCCTTGAAGACCTCGGCGTCCACCTTGGTGGCGGAGCGGACCAGGAGGGCGTCGGCGTCGGCGACGGCTTCGAGCAGCGCGGGACGGTCGGTGCCGTCGACGTGGCGCACCTCGATGCCATCACCGAAGACGTCGAGAACGGACGGTGCGAGCTTCTCGGCGATGAGGACAACGGGCTTGGTCACGGACGTCGCTCCCGGTGGTGTGAACGGGTGGGGAGCGCGGGGCCGTCGAGCAGGTCGTCACCCGCGCCGGCCGGCCACGGCAATGTGTCCGGGTTGTTAACGAGCATAGTCAGCGCCCACTGGGTGCTCATCACCCGGGTGCCCCGTTTCACCTGCTGGAACCCGGTACGCGCGTCCTACTTGGACCCGCTCGACGTAGTGTGCGACGAACCGGTCATAGCGGGCGTCGGACGCGCGCTCGGACGCCGGCCGGCTACCAGGGCTCGTCGAACTCGCCGTCCTTCACGCCGAGGATGAACGCCTCCCACTCGGCGGGGGTGAACACCAGGACCGGGCCCTCCGGGTGGGCGGAGTTGCGCATCGCCGTGTACGTCACGCCGTCGGTGTGCTCGACGAACGCGATCTCGACGTGCTCCTCCTCGTCCTCGGCCCCCTCGTCGCTGCGGATCCACTCGGCCGAGCTGAGGTCGAGGTTGCCCCGGACGTGGGCCTTGTCGTCGTAGATCGGCGCGCTGTCGGTCATGGGCCCTAGGTATACCGGGGCCCGCGGTCGAAACCGCGGGCCCCGGTGAAAAAGCCGCTGATCTTACGCCGTTTCGGTGATGGGGCGGTCGACCCAGGACATCAGGCCGCGCAGCTTCTTGCCGACCTCCTCGATCGGGTGCCGCTCGCCCTCCTGCTGCAACTTCTTGTAGTTGCCGCGGCCGGCGTCGTCCTCGTTGACCCACTCCGTGGCGAAGGTGCCGTCCTGGATCTCGCCCAGGATCTTGCGCATCTCCTCCTTGACCGCGGGCGTGACCACGCGCGGGCCGCGGGTCAGGTCGCCGTACTCGGCGGTGTCGGAGATCGAGTAGCGCATGCGGGCGATGCCGCCCTCGTACATGAGGTCCACGATGAGCTTGAGCTCGTGCAGGCACTCGAAGTAGGCGACCTCGGGCGCGTAACCGGCCTCGGTCAGCACCTCGAAACCGGCCTGCACCAGCGCGGACGCGCCACCGCAGAGCACCGCCTGCTCACCGAACAGGTCGGTCTCGGTCTCCTCCTTGAACGTCGTCTTGATGACGCCCGCCCGCGTGCCGCCGATGCCCTTGGCGTAGGACAGGGCCAGCGCCTGCGCGTTGCCGGAGGCGTCCTGCTCGACCGCGATCAGCGCGGGCACGCCCTTGCCGTCGACGAACTGGCGGCGCACCAGGTGGCCCGGCCCCTTCGGCGCGACCATCGCCACGTCCACGTTGGACGGCACGGTGATCAGGCCGTAGCGGATGTTGAAGCCGTGGCCGAAGAAGACCGCGTCGCCGTCCTTGAGGTTCGGCGCGATGTCGTTGGCGTAGATGTGCCGCTGGGCGGTGTCCGGCGCCAGGATCATGATCAGGTCGGCCTCGGCCGAGACCTCGGCGGGGGTGCCGACGGGCAGGCCCTCCTCCTCGGCCTTGGCGCGGGACTTGGAGCCCTCGGGCAGGCCGATCCGGACGTCGACGCCGGAGTCGCGCAGGCTCAGCGCGTGGGCGTGGCCCTGGCTGCCGTAGCCGATGACCGCGACCTTGCGCCCCTGGATGATGCTCAGGTCGGCATCGTCGTCGTAGAAGATCTCGACGCTCACTGGTGGTACTTCCTTCCTCGGAACTGGAAAATCAGCGCACCGCGGTCGCGGTGATGGAGCGGGCGCCACGGCCGATGGCGACCATGCCGGACTGGACGATCTCGCGGAGCCCGTAGGGCTCCAGCATCCGCAGCAGCGCGTCGAGCTTCTCAGACGTGCCGGTGGCCTCGACGGTGACCGCCTCCGGGGAGACGTCGACGACCTTCGCGCGGAAGAGCTGCACCGTCTCGAGCACCTGGCTGCGCACCGTGGCGTCGGCGCGCACCTTGACGAGCAGGAGCTGGCGCTGGACCGACGCGGCGGGCTCCAGCTCGACGATCTTGATGACGTTGATGAGCTTGTTGAGCTGCTTGGTGACCTGCTCCAGGGGCAGCTCCTCGACCGACACCACGATGGTCATCCGGGAGATGTCCGGGTGCTCGGTGCGGCCGACGGCCAGCGACTCGATGTTGAAGCCGCGCCGCGAGAACAGGCCCGCCACACGTGCGAGGACACCGGGCTTGTCCTCGACCAGAACGCTCAGGGTGTGCCTAGTCATCTCGTCACTCGTCCTCGTCGAACAGCGGGCGGATGCCACGCGCGGCCATGATCTCGCTGTTGCCCGTGCCCGCGGCCACCATGGGCCACACCTGCGCGTCCTTGCCGACCACGAAGTCGATGACGACCGGCCGGTCGTTGATCTCCATGGCCTTCTGGATGACCGCGTCGACCTCCTCGCGCGACTCGGCGCGCAGCCCGGCGCAGCCGTAGGCCTCGGCGAGCAGCTTGAAGTCGGGGATGCGGTGCTTGTGCGTGCCCAGGTCGGTGCTGGAGTACCGCTCGCCGTAGAACAGGGTCTGCCACTGGCGGACCATGCCCAGGTTGCCGTTGTTGATGACGGCGACCTTGATCGGGATGCCCTCGATGGCGCAGGTGGCCAGCTCCTGGTTGGTCATCTGGAAGCAGCCGTCGCCGTCGATCGCCCACACCTGGACGTCCGGCACGCCCGCCTTCGCGCCCATCGCGGCGGGCACCGCGTAGCCCATCGTGCCGAGGCCGCCGGAGTTGATCCAGGTGCGCGGCCGCTCGTACTTCACGAACTGCGCGGCCCACATCTGGTGCTGGCCGACGCCCGCGGTGAACACGGTGTCCGCCGGGGTGAGCGCGCCGATCCGCTCGATGACGTACTGCGGGGACAGCGTGCCGTCCTCGGGCCAGTCGTAGCCCAGCGGGAACGTCTCGCGCAGCGCGTTGAGCTGCTCCCACCAGGGCGTGAGGTCGACCGTGCGGGAGGTGTTCTCCTTCTCCGCGCGGACCGCGTCGACCAGCTCCCTGATGATCTCCTTGCAGTCGCCCACGATCGGGACGTCCGCGCGGCGGTTCTTGGAGATCTCCGCCGGGTCGATGTCGGCGTGCACGACCTGCGCGTCCGGTGCGAACGTGGACAGCTGGCCGGTGACCCGGTCGTCGAACCGCGCGCCCAGGGCGATCAGCAGGTCCGACTTCTGCATCGCGGCGACCGCCGAGACCGTGCCGTGCATGCCGGGCATGCCCAGGTGCAGCGGGTGCGAGTCGGGGAACGCGCCGCGCGCCATCAGCGTGGTGACCACCGGGATGCCGGTGGACTCGGCCAGCTCCAGCAGCTCGGCCGACGCCTCGGCCTTGATCACGCCGCCGCCGACGTAGAGGACGGGGCGACGGGCCGCGGCGATCAGCTTCGCGGCCTCGCGCACCTGCTTGCCGTGCGGCCGGGTCGTCGGCCGGTAGCCGGGCAGGCGCAGTTCCGGCGGCCAGGAGAACGAGGTCATCTCCTGGAGCACGTCCTTGGGGATGTCCACCAGGACTGGGCCGGGTCGGCCGGTGGCGGCCAGGTGGAACGCCTCGGCGATCGCGCGCGGGATGTCGGCGGCGTCGGTGAGGAGGAAGTTGTGCTTGGTGATCGGCATCGTGATGCCGCAGATGTCGGCTTCCTGGAACGCGTCGGTGCCGATCAGCGGCCGCGACTGCTGGCCGGTGATGGCGACCACCGGCACGGAGTCCATGTTGGCGTCGGCCAGCGGCGTGACGAGGTTCGTGGCGCCGGGCCCCGACGTGGCCATGCAGACGCCGACCTTGCCCGTGGCCTGCGCGTACCCGGTCGCGGCGTGCCCCGCGCCCTGCTCGTGCCGGACCAGGATGTGGCGCACCTTGGTGGAGTCGAGGAGCGGGTCGTAAGCAGGCAGGATGGTGCCGCCGGGGATGCCGAAGACCACCTCGCAGCCCACTGCCTCGAGCGAGCGGACGAGGGACTGGGCACCGGTCACGCGGATGGGGGCACCGCTCGGCGGGGCCGGTTTCGGCCGCGGTCCAGGGCGGGGCGACGACGACTCTCCGGGAGCCGGTCGCGAGGTTGCGCTGGTCATCTGTCTGCCTCGTGGGTAAGGAGAATGCACGGTCCGGGCACGAAAAAACCCTCGCCAACCCGAACGGGTCGCACGAGGGTCGCGCGTCGACGCAAGCTCGAATGCCTAGGCGTCGACGCGCCTGGGAAGTACGAGAACGAGGTTGCGCTGCATGCCGCTGACGTTAACCGTCAAGCGGGCGGAGCGTCAACTGTGCGGGACGGCACTCCCGGATGGTGGAAGCCCTCACGTGCGCGGACGTGGGCCCGGGTCACCCGCTCGGACGATGGGTGGCAGCATCTCGACACGTGCCGAAAGTCGTGTTCCGCATCCCCTCCCCGGCCCTGTTCGCGGCCGGGTCCGCCGCCATCTGCGCCACGCCCGTGGCCTGGGGCGTCCCCGGTCTCCAGGTCCTCTACCTGCTCCCGGCGGCGTTCGCGTGGTGGGTGGTGCGCAACCGGACGACCGTGGACGGCGAGCGGATCGTGGCGCGGGCCACGTTCGGCCGGCGGGTCGTGCCGTGGTCGGAGGTGAAGGCGATCAAGGTGGTCCCGAAGGGGTGGTTGTCGGCGGTGCTGACCGACGACTCGCTCGTGCGGCTGCCCGCCGTCCGCGCCGCGCACCTGCCGCTGTTGTCGCAGGTCAGCGGTGGCCGGGTGGCCGATCCGACGGCAGACCCCGCCGCCGCGGAGGCCGAGGAGGGGCCCGCCGCGCCTGACCGGGACGCAACGCCGCCGCCCGTAGAGTCCGAGGGGTGAGTTCGAACACGCGCCCCCCGGGGTGGGTGCCCGTCGCCAGCGTGGTGCTGGCCGTCGCGGGCCTGGCCGTCTCGACCTACCTCACCGTCGCCCACTTCACCGCGGACGTGCTGCTGTGCGCCGAGGGCGAGGTGATCGACTGCGGCACGGTCACCACCAGCGAGCAGTCGGAGCTGTTCGGCATCCCGGTCGCGGTGCTGGGCCTGGTGTTCTTCGCGTTCCTGACCGTGGCCTGCCTGCCGTTCGCGTGGCGCAGCGAGGCGCTGCACTGGGCGCGGCTGGTGTCGGTCGGCGTCGGCGTGCTGTTCGTGGTGTACCTGGTGGCCGCCGAGTTCCTGCTGATCGGGAAGATCTGCCTGTGGTGCACGGCTGTGCACGTCATCACGCTCGCGCTGGCCGGCGTGCTGGTCGTCGGGGCGTTGCGGCGGAGTAACCTCTGAGGCACCGCTCCCGCCGTTCCCGCGCCCTCACCCCCGCGCGCGTCGTTCGCGAACCTCTTTAGGCAAAGACTTCTGGAGGAGCCGTGCCACCGCTCCGTTCCCGCACCACCACCCACGGCCGCAACGCCGCGGGCGCACGCGCGCTGTGGCGTGCGACCGGCATGACCGACAGCGATTTCGGCAAGCCGATCGTGGCCATCGCCAACTCCTACACGCAGTTCGTGCCCGGGCACGTGCACCTGCGCGACCTCGGGGACATCGTGGCCGAGGCGGTCCGCGAGGCGGGCGGGGTGCCGCGCGAGTTCCACACGATCGCGGTGGACGACGGCATCGCCATGGGGCACGGCGGGATGCTGTACTCGCTGCCGTCGCGGGAGATCATCGCCGACTCGGTCGAGTACATGGTCAACGCGCACCAGGCCGACGCGATCGTGTGCATCTCCAACTGCGACAAGATCACGCCCGGCATGCTCAACGCGGCGATGCGGCTCAACATCCCGGTCGTGTTCGTCTCCGGCGGGCCGATGGAGGCGGGCAAGGCGGTCGTGGTGGACGGCGTGGCCGTCGCGCCGACCGACCTGATCACGGCGATCTCCGCGTCCGCCTCGCCGGACGTGGACGAGGCCGGGTTGGCCGAGGTCGAGCGGTCGGCGTGCCCGACCTGCGGCTCGTGCTCGGGCATGTTCACCGCGAACTCGATGAACTGCCTCACCGAGGCGCTGGGCCTCGCGCTGCCGGGCAACGGCTCGACGCTGGCCACGCACTCGGCGCGCCGCGAGCTGTTCGCCGAGGCCGGCCGGACCGTCGTCGAGCTGTGCAAGCGGTACTACGAGCAGGACGACGAGTCGGTGCTGCCGCGCTCCATCGCCAACCGCCAGGCGTTCGAGAACGCGATGGCGCTGGACATGGCGATGGGCGGCTCCACCAACACCGTGCTGCACATCCTCGCCGCCGCGCAGGAGGGCGAGGTCGACTTCACGTTGGCCGACATCGACGCGCTGAGCCGGCGGGTGCCGTGCCTGGCGAAGGTGTCGCCGAACTCGGACTACCACATGGAGGACGTCCACCGGGCGGGCGGCATCCCGGCCCTGCTGGGCGAGCTGTGGCGGGCCGGGCTGCTCAACGAGGACGTGCGCACGGTGCACAGCCCGGACATCGCGTCGTGGCTGGGCCAGTGGGACGTCCGCGCCTCCTCGCCGTCGCCGCGGGCGATCGAGCTGTTCCACGCCGCGCCGGGCGGGGTGCGCACGACGCAGGCGTTCTCCACGTCCAACCGGTGGTCGAAGCTGGACACGGACGCGGCGGGCGGCTGCATCCGCGACGTCGAGCACGCCTACACCAAGGACGGCGGGCTGGCCGTGCTGCACGGCAACCTGGCCGAGCGCGGCGCGGTGATCAAGGCGGCGGGCATCGACGAGGACCTGTGGCACTTCGAGGGCCCGGCGCGGGTGGTGGAGTCCCAGGAGGAGGCCGTCTCGGCGATCCTGAAGAAGGAGATCCAGCCGGGTGACGTCCTCGTGGTCCGCTACGAGGGCCCGGCGGGCGGGCCGGGGATGCAGGAGATGCTGCACCCGACCGCGTTCCTCAAGGGCGCGGGCCTGGGCCGCAAGTGCGCGTTGATCACCGACGGCCGGTTCTCCGGCGGCACGTCCGGCCTGTCCATCGGTCACGTCTCGCCGGAGGCGGCGGGCGGCGGGGTGATCGGCCTGGTCCAGGACGGCGACCGGATCCTGATCGACGTGCACGAGCGGCGGCTGGAGCTGCTGGTGGACGACGAGGTGCTGGCCGAGCGGCGGGCGAAGATGGAGGCGTCGGAGCGGCCGTGGCAACCGGTCGACCGGGTCCGCCCGGTGACCGCGGCGCTGCGCGCCTACGCCCGGATGGCGACCGACGCGTCCACGGGCGCGGTCCGGGACGTCACCAAGTAGGCCTGGCACGAGAACCGGCCGGCGCTCGACGTCGGCCGGTTCTCGCAGGTGGAGAAGCTTCGCCGCGGGCCGAGACCGGCCGGCTCACCCCGAGGTCGCGAGGCACCCGGTCGTCACCGGAAGACGTAGAGGGTGGCCGCGGTCGCGCCGGTGGTCAGCAGCAGGCACAGGAAGCCGGACAGCAGGGGGTGGCGGAACCAGCCGCGGTTGTAGTCGAGGGCGGCACGGCCGGGGCCCGCGAACAGGGCGGCGAAGGCCATCGCCGCGTAGGCCACCTCCAGCTCGACGCCCTCGGGCGCGAAGAAGCCGCCCCGGTACTTGAGCGCGATGACGTTCGCCATCACGCCGAGCACGCCGGCCGCCGCCAGCGGCGTGAACAGGCCGAGGACCAGCAGCGCGCCGCCGCCCAGCTCGGTCACGCCGGTGACCCACGCCAGGATGCGCGCCTCGCGGAACCCGGCCGACTGCAGGTACTGGGCGAACCCGTCGATGCCCGGCCCGCCGAACAGGCCGAACACCTTCTGCAGGCCGTGCACGACGAACGCGCCACCCAGCGCCAACCGCAGCACGAGCAGGCCGATGTCGGGGCCGGCGGTCCAGCCGAACGGCCTGCGCTCGTCCTCGAGGTCGTCGTGGTGGGCGGGCTCGTCGAAGTCGGCGACCGGCGTGTAGCCGGTGGTGTCGAAGCTCTTGGTGTCCTTGTCGAACGCGTCGCCGCCGATCGCCCGCGTGCCGTCGTCGAAGTGGTGCACTCCTCCGCCCACGCCACTCGTCGAGTAGAACCCGTCGTCGGAGTAGCCGCCCGAGGTGCTCGAACGGTCGTCGTGAGTAGCCACGCACCCGCACGTTAGGAGGTTCGGACGACGTCCGCGAGCGTCCGTTCCGCCGCGCGAATTCACCCGAACGGGCTAGTAGTCGCCTCGGACCAGGTTCCTCGGCTCCTCGCCGCGGGCGAACCGGGCGACCTCGGCGGCCACCACGGCGTACGCGCGCTCGGCGTGCCCCGTGCAGCTGCCGGCCACGTGCGGGGTGAGGAACAGGCCCGGCGCGCCCCACAGCGGGTGGTCCGACGGCAGCGGCTCCGGCTCGGTCACGTCCAGCGCCGCGCGCAGCCGCCCCGAGGTCAGCTCGGCCAGCAGCGCGTCGGTGTCGACCACCGCGCCGCGCGCCGCGTTGACCAGGATCGCGCCGTCCTTCATCCGGGACAGGAACTTCGCGTCCACCATCCCGGTGGTCTCCTCGGTCAGCGGCACGACGACCAGCACCGCGTCGAACCGGCCCAGCAGGTCGGGCAGCTCGTCCACGCCGTGCACGCCGGGCCGCGCCGTGCGGCCGACCAGGGTCGCGGTCGCGTCGAACGGCTCCAGCCTGCGGCGGAACTGCTCGCCCAGGTCACCCGCGCCGACCACGAGCACCTTCTTGTCCTGCAAGGTCTCCGTGAGGTGGTAGTCCCACCGGCGTTCCTGCCTGGCCCGCTCGAACACCGGGAAGTCCCGGTAGATCGCGAGCAGCGCGCCGATCGCCCACTCGGCCGTGCTGCCGCCGTGCGCGCCGCGGCACGTCGACAGCATCACCCCTTCGGGCACGACGCCGATGAACCGCTCCGCGCCCGCCGACAGCAACTGCACCAGCCGCAGCGACGGCAACTGCGCGAACACGTCACGGGGGTCGGTGCCGGTCAGGAACTTCGGCACCAGGACTTCCGCGCCGGCCGCCTCGGCGGGCAGCGGCTGCCCCGGCTCGTAGCGGACGGCACGCACACCCTCCACGTCGGACAGCACGCGGACACCCAGGTCGTCGGGGACGAGAACGGTGAGGCTCACGGGTTCGCACGTTACGGCACACTGGCCGCCATGCGGGAGCACGACGTCTTCTCCGCGGACGGCACGCGGATCAGGTTGTGGCGGACCGAGGCCGACGGGCCCGACGTGCTGCTCAGCTCCGGTCTCGGCGCCGCGCCCGCGCTGTGGCCGAAGGTGCCGTCGGCCCGCGTGCACGGCTGGTACCACCGCGGCACGGCGGGTTCGGACCGCCCGGCCGACCCGTCCCGCGTGGAGCCCGCCGACCACGTCGCCGACGCGCTGGCCGTGCTGGACGACGGCGGCGTCGAGCGGTGCGTGGTGATCGGCTGGTCGATGGGCGTGACGGTGGCCGCCGAGCTGGCGCTGCGCCACCCCGACCGGGTCAGCGGCCTGATGCTGGTCGCGGGCGCGCCGGGTGACGCGTTCGGGAGCGCGCTCGACTTGCCCGGTGTGCCGGCTCAGGTGCGGCGGCTGGTCGGCGTGGGCGGGCTGACGGCGTTGAAGGCGGCCGGGCCGCTGCTGGACGCCGTGCTGCACCGCGTGCCGGTGCCGGAGCTGGGCGGGCCGCTGCTGGGGTCGCTGCGCCACTACCTGCGGCACGACTGGCGCTGGTACTTCACGCTCGCGCTGGCCCTGGGCCGCGCGCCCCGGCTGGACCTGACCGGCGTGACGTGCCCCACGACGGTGCTCGCGGGCCGGTACGACTTCCTGGCGTGCGCGGACGGCGTGCTGGGCCCGGTCGCCGCGCTGCCACAGGCCAGGGTGCGGGTGCTGCCGAACACCCACTTCCTGCCGCTGGAGGACCCGCGGGTCGTGGTGGAGGAGCTGGAGCTGCTGCTCGACCGCGCCGAGGCCGTGCGCCGGGCCGTGCACGAGGACGTGGAAGGGCCGCTCACCCCGCGTTCACGGCCGCGCGCCTAACCTGGGACGCGTGTCGCGACTGCGTGGAGTGCTGATCGGCTCGGCCCTCGGCCTGCTGGCCGCGGGCTGCGCGAGCTTCCCCGAGCAGCCGCCGCCGGCGGGCTGGAGCGCGGCGCAGCAGTTGACGCCGCAGGCCGGGCCGGTGCCCGAGCTGCCCGGCGAGCTGCCGAAGGGACCGGGGCAGGGTCAGCAACCCGGCCAGCCGCCCTCGTCCGTGCCGCCGCCGCAGGGCTGCAAGGACTTCAACCCGGCTGTGGTGGGCACGTGCCTGAACCCGATCTCCGGCGTGGCGCTGACCGACGTCAACCAGTCCACCGGCGCGGTGACGGCGCTGGCGACCGAGCGCGCCACCGGGCGGCTGCTCAAGGTGACCAAGGACGTCGACCCGGTCGAGGTGGCGAAGTTCGACGTGGACGCGGCGGCCGACGGCGGGCTCACCGGGCTCGCGCTGTCGCCGACCTACCCCGAGGACCAGCTCGTCTACGTGTACGTGACCACGGCGACCGACAACCGGGTGCTGCGGCTCGCGCCGGGTGACGTGCCGAAGCCGGTGCTGACCGGCATCCCGAAGGGCCCGACCGGCAACCGCGGCGTGCTCGCCCACGACCGCACCGGCGCGTTGCTGGTGGCGACCGGCAACGCGGGCAACCCGGCCGCCGCGGCCGACCCGAACTCGCTGGCCGGGAAGGTGCTGCGGATCGACGGCACGGGCCAGCCGGCGCCCGGCAACCCGACGGCGGGCTCGCGGGCGGTGGCGAGCGGGCTGCGGTCGCCCGGAGGGCTGTGCGTGTCCGGCGACGGCTCCAAGACGTGGGTGACCGACGCGGGCGCGAGCGCCGACCTGTTGTACCGGGTGGAGCCGGGCAAGGCGCTGGGCGACCCGGCCTGGTCGTGGCCCGAGCGCCCCGGCGTGGCGGGCTGCGCGTCGTTCTCGAACCTGGTGATGGTGGCCGCGAGCGCCACGCCCGGCCTGCTGAACCTGCCGATGAACCCGGACGGCAGCTTCACCGGCAAGCCGGAGCCGAGCCTGGCCGACCAGGACGGCTTCGGCCGGCTGGGGCCGCTGGTGATGCTGGACGACACGACGGCGCTGGCGGGCACGGTGAACAAGAACGCGGGCGGCTCGCCGATCTCCAGCGACGACCGCGTGGTGATCATCGTGCGGGACGCGGGCAGCGTCGGCGGCAAGGACTGACCGGTTGACGACCGTGGGACTCTTTGTGTCAAGGGGATGACACAAAGGGGGCGGTGTCGTGGCCGAGGTGCTCTGGGCGGCGCTGGGCGGGGGCCTGGCGGGCCTGCTGCTGGTGGTCCTGCTGTGGCCGACCGCGTCCGCCGCGCGGCGGTTCCTCCGGCGGTGGGGCGTGCCCGAGCCGGACGACCGGCAGACCGCGCGGGCGGTGGCCTACCTGCGTGACCGGCGGTTGCTCTACCCGGTGCTGTTCCTGCTCGCACCGGTCGTGGTCGCGCCCGTCGCGCGGATCCTGGGCTTCGAGCACCCCGACGCCGGCGCTTTCCGCGGCCTCGCGACCGTGCTCGTGGCGCTGCTGCTCGCGGAGGCCGTCGCGGCGCTGCGCCCGGCGCGCGGGACCAGGATCGCGACGCTGACCCCGCGGCACTGGCGCGACCTGGTGCCCCGGTGGGCGATCGGCGTGCTGCTCGCGCTCGGCACGGCGGCCGCCGTCCTGGCCGTGGCGGGGCTGGCCGCCCAGCCCTGGGCGAACCGGGTCGCCGCCGCGATCCCGGCGGGCGGTTCCTGGCGTTCGGCGGACGGCGCCGTGGTGACGGTGTCGGAGCGGCACTACGCGGGGATCGGCGTGCCGGTGAGCCTGATCGCGCTGGTCGGGGTGGTGTGCGGCCTGTGCGCCGTGCTGGGCGTGGTGCGGCTCGCGGTGCGGCGGCGGTCGCTGCCGGACCCGGCGGTGGACCTGGCTTTGCGCACGCGCAGCGCACGGGTGGCGGTCGGGATCGGCCTGGCCTGGATGGCTTCGATGGTGGTCGTGGCGGCCAACCGGCTCGACTTCCTGCGCGCCGTCCGGTTGCCGGTGGCCGGGATGCCGCCCGCGCCCGCGTGGCTGGAGCACGCGTCGGCCGCCGGTTCGGTGGCGCTGGTGGCGCTGCTGGTCGGGGTGGTCGGCTGGATGTGGGTGGCCACCCCGTCCCGGCCGTCGACCGCGAGGGCGGCCGCATGACCCGGATCGTGGTCGACCCGGACAGCGGGGTGGCGCCGTGGCGGCAGGTCCGCGACCAGCTCGTGCACCTGATCCGGGCCGGCGAGCTGCCGGTCGGGACGCCGCTGCCGCCGATCCGGCAGCTCGCGCGCGACCTCGGGCTCTCGGTCGGGACCGTGGCGCGCGGGTACCGCGAGCTCGAAGCGGCCGGCGTGCTGGAGACCGCGCGGCGCCGGGGCACCGTCGTGGCGTCCGTGCCGCACGGCGACGCGGGGACCGCCGCGGCGCTCACCGAGGCCGCCGCCGAGTACGTCGCCCGCGCCGGGGCGCTGGGCGTCGACCGGCACGACGCCGTGCAGGCGATCTTGCACGCCTATCGCGACGACGAGGCCGCCGTGCGGTAGATGGCGTCCGCCACCTGCCAGTACAGGCCCTTCGGGTGGTCGCGGAACAGCGGTTCGGTGCCGAACAGCACGGCCCGCGCACCCTTCGGCGACGTGCCCACCACGACCGCCGCCTGACCGGCCGCCTCCGCGCTGCCGCCCGAGCCGTCCGGGCGCGCGGCCCAGTGCCCGGCGACGAGGCCGTGGTAGCGCTGCCGTGCGCTCACGCCCGGCCCGAGGTCGGTGAACCAGTACGGCGCGTACACGAACGAGTGATCGGCCGCGCCCGACTCGTCCACCACCGACACGACGCCGTTCGCGTCCTCCCGGCCCGCCACCGCGCGCACCGGCAGCACGCCCGCCTCGTCGTTGAACCGCACGCCCGTCGCGCCGCGCGTCACCACGCCGCCGCGCCCCAGGAACGCGTCCACCGCGGCCCTGGCCGGTGCGCCGAGCTGGTCGTAGCGCAACCCCGACGACACGAGCAGCACGTCCACGCCGGACAGGTCGAACCCGGCGTCCAGCGCCGCCGTCGACACCGGCCGCACGTCGAAGCCCATGTCCCGCAACGCCTTCAGCTCGTCCGCCGCCACCGCGCCCGCCACCGCCGGACGTCGCAGCGGCGTGCCGCCCGGCCGCGCGGCGGTGAACCGCGCGCCGTACCGGTCCGACACCTCCTCGGCCGCCGGCCGCGCCGACGCGGGCGCGACGATCGTGCCGTCGTCCTGCCTGCGCAGCTCGACACCCCGGGCGAGCAGGTCGTTCACCGCCGCCGCGTCCTTGCCGTCGGCCAACCGCAGCGCCAGGTCACTGCCCCGCGGCGCGTCCACCGAGCCGGTGGGCGAGGCCGCCGCCACCTCACGCCCCCGCACGTCCAGCGGCCCGTCCCGCACCACGTCCACCGACGCGCCCCACAGCAGCCGGTGGCTCCAGCCGCTGATGTCGTACATGACCGGGACGTCGGCCGAGATGTCCCGGCCGGCCTCCAGCATCACGTTCGCGAGCGCCCGCTTGGGCTGGCGCAGGTCCACCACGTACGACCCGGCCGGGTACTCGCGGCCACCCGCGGTGAACGGCCGGTCGGCCCGCTTCACCCGCACGTCGTGCGCGACCAGGTGGTCGACCAGCCGTGCGGCGGCCTGCCCGGACCGCTGCCCGTCGCCCACCGGCACGACGTACGCGCGGGGGAACTGCGTGGTGTAGCGGTCCTCGGGGCCGAACCCGGGCACGAACCCGTCCGGCACGTGCCGCTGCGGCTCACCCGCCAGGGCCCGGCGGAACATCTCGATCTGGTTGTCGACCATCGAGACCCGGTGCTCGTCCACGTACGCGAGCGCGCTGCGGATCGTGGCTTCGACAACGTCGGTGTTGATCGCCGAACGCCGCCGCAACTCCGTCACCGGCTGTGTCGCGTAGTCGCCCCGGTTCACGCGCATGGGGATCTCGATCGTGTAGGACACCGCGCCGTGGTACATCGAGTACTGGGCGGTGTAGATCGGCGCCCAGCCGTCCCACACGCCCGGCTCGTAGTCGCGGAACGGGATCTCCGGCGCGGCGGTCTCCGGGTGGCCGAGCGCTCGCACCGCCCGCTCCATGCGCAGGCCGCCCGCGTAGCCGTGCTCGATGTAGAGGTCGAAGTCGTAGTTCTGGCCGTGCGGCGGGGTCGTCGGCTCGATCAGCGTGTTCGCCACGTACCCGTGCTCGTCGAGCACCAGCAGCGGCTGGATGCGCTTGACCACGTCCCGCATCGCCCGCGACTCCGGCTGCGAGGAGGTGACGAAGTCGCGGTTGAGGTCGAAGCCGTGCGCGTTGGCGCGTGTGCCGGCCACTCGTCCGTCCGGGTTCGCGGTCAGGTTCACGTAGACCCGGTGGCGGCGCAGGAAGTCCCGCGCGGCCGGGTCGGTGGCGAGGTCCTCGATCACGCGCAGCGCGCCGTCGGTGCCCTCCCACTCGTCGCCGTGGATGTTGGCGTTGATCCACACCGGTGCCTTGTAGCCGCTGCGCAGGAACACGTCGCGGGACGCGGCGACCGGGTCGTTCTCGATCTTGTCGCGCCACGCCTCCTGCCTGCGGGTCTGCCCCGGGCTCTCCGGCGCGGTCAGCGTCACCAGGTACAGGTCGCGGCCCGCCGTGGAGCGGCCGACGACCTCGACCGACACCAGGTCGCTGCGCCGTTGCAGGTCGTTGAGGCGTGGCGCGAGCGCGTGGTAGGGCGCGAGGCCGAGCTTGACCGCCCGGTCCGACTGGTCCTCCGGGTAGACGCGCAGCAGCGTGCGGCGCGGGTAGCCGGGGTTCGCGTCGGGCCAGTTGTCGCCGCGCGCGGTGGCGTGCAGCGGCGGGTCGACGGCGGCGACCTGGTTGCGCTCCGGGCCGTTGCCCGGCTCGTGCGCCCGGCCCACCGCGGGCGCGGCGGTCGCGGGGGTGGTCATCGTGGCCAGCAACAACACCGTGAGCGTCAACCAGCGCACCGGGCCCCCTGGGGGTGATCGCCGAAGAACTCCTCCACCCTGACTAGTGGGTGCGGGTGATCCCGGTCAACCGGTCGAACGGCTGGTCAGCCGCGTCACCCCGAACCCAGGCACACGAACGGGCGACGCAGCGGGTCCACCGCGACCGCCTCGGCCAGCGCCACGGCCGGTGACGCGCCGCCCGCCAGGGTGCGGTGGAAGTCGGCCATCGCCGCCGCCGCCGGTTGGTCGCCCACCCGGCTGGAAGCGGCGATCACCGTGCGCGCGCCGCCCGCCAGCAACGCGCCCGCGAACCCCAGCGGCTCGTCGCCGGGCCGCACCCGGTTCAACGCCAGCTCGCACGCGGCCAGCACGACCTGGTGCGGCGGGCGGCGCACCTGGCCGATCTCGTGCGCGAACATCGCGCCGTCGGCCAGCTCCAGCCGGGAGAACAGCGCGTTCTCCGGCTCGTGCTCGCCGTGCGCGGCGATGTGCGCGAGCCGCACCCCGTCCAACGCCTCCAGCACCGCGCCGACCTTCGCCTCGCCCACGCCGAGCAGCTTCGCGTCACCGTGGTAGCCCGCGAGCCGGTCGATCTCGCCCTGCGCGGCCTGCAGGCCGGGGCCGCGCACCAGCAGCACCCCGTCGGCCTCGGGGCGTTCCTCCCGGATCGCCGACACCCAGGCGGTGGCCGACGGCACCGCCGTCGTCGGCCGGTTCGCGCACGTCGGCAGCACGCCCCACGGCACCACGTACAGCGCGCCGGTCGGCACCACGACCAACGGCCGGTCGCCGATCACCGGGGCCAGCGGGCGCAGCAGCAGCCGGTCCAGCTTCTCCGCCTCACGCCGCGCGGACGCCGAGATGACCTGCGCCAACGGGGGCGGCAGGTGGTCGGGTGCGAGCGCGTTGAGGTCGGCGTGCAGGCGGCGCGCGCCCTCGGTGGCCTCGGCGGCCGACCCGAGGCGCACCATGCGCACGCGTTCACCGGCGAACACCACGGCGACCAGCTCGTCACCGGACACGGCGAAGCTCACCATCGCCTGCCCGTCCAGCCGGGCCAGCACCTCGTCCGGCGTCACGACCGGGCGCGGCGTGCCCCACGGGCCGGCGCTCCAGCCCATCCGCGTGGCCGCGCGCTGGCTCGCCTTGAGCCGCGACTCCAGCTCCGCGGTCGGCAGCCCGTCGAGGCGGGCCCGCAGCAGGGCGCGGCTGAGCGTGCGCACCTCGGCGATCCGCTCGCCCAGCTCGGAGTCCACAGTGGACTCGGCCGGGTCGTACCGGTACAGCTGCGCCCTCGTGCGCTCCAGCCAGGTGAACAGGCGCTTGGCGTCGGCCGCCGAGTCCCGGCCCGCCAGCACCAGGCGCACGGCCAGTTCGCCCAGCTCACGGCCGTGCACGGCGGTGCCGGACACCAGTTCCAGCCCGCCGAGCCGGTCCCGCAGCCTGCCCAGCTCCGCCAGGCCCGCCTTGGCCTGCGCCAACGCCACCCGCCGGTTGCCGCGGGCCAGCGCCAGCTCCGCCCGGCACAGCCGCAGCAGCATCCGGTGGTCGATCGGCGTGATGCGACGCGACTTGGGCACGCTGCGCAGCAGCCGCGCGCCCCGGTCCGGGTCACCGCGGCGGATCTCCAGCCGGGCGGCCAGCACCAGCGCGAACGCCGCCTGGTCGGGCAGCTTCAGCCCGGCCAGCCGCGCGGACAGCTCGACCGCGCGCCGCACCACCGGCGCGACCGGGCGGCGCGAGTCGAGCGCGCGCACCACGTCCACCCGCAACGCGATCAGCCCCGCCACCGCCGCCCACGCCGGGCTGCCGCGCCGGACGAGCTTGCGCCGCGCCGAGTCGGCCATCCGCCGGGCCAGCACGAGGTCGCCGTCCTGCAACGCCGCCGCCGCGCGGAACAGCTCGGCCTCGGCCACGTCCTGCCCGATGCGCTGGCGGCGCAGCTCGGGCAGCACCTCGTCGAGCAGCCTGCCCGCCTCGTCGGCCAGGCCGACGCTGATCATCGCCTCGGCCTGGTCGATGCGCAGGCGCAGCAGCAGGCCGGGTTCCAGCTCCTGGAACGCCCGGTTGGCCTCGCGGTAGTGCCGCAGGGCGGCCGGGATGTCGCCGGCGCGCTGCACCGCGTTGCCCAAGGCGTGCTTGGCGATCGCGGCGCGCAGCGGCAGGTCGTGCGCGTCGGCGAGCTCGACCGCGCGGTTGAGGTCGCGGACGGCCCGGTCGTGGCGGTGCACCTCGCCGTGCGCGTTGCCCCGGTTGGACAGGGCCAGCGCGAGCAGGTCGACGGCCTCGGGGTCGGCGTGCGCGGGCAGCCGCCGTTCGCTGCGCTCGATCTCCCGGTCGAGCTGGGCGATGCCCTCGTCGATGCGGCCCACCCGGCACAGCAGGGCGGCGCGGTTGAGGTTGACCAGGGTGGACAGGTGGGCCCGCAGCCCTTCGTTCCGCAGCCCGGCGAGCTCGGAGTCCACGCCCGCGAGCTGGGTGAGGCCGTCGTCGACCTTCCCGGTCTCGGCGAGGCAGAACGCCAGCGTGTTGAGCAGCCGGGTGCGGACCTCGAGCCGCTCCTGCGGGTCGATGCCCGGGGTCTCCAGCAGTGCCAGGCCCCTGCGCATCTGCCGGATGGCGGACGGGTGGCGGTCGGCGGTGGCCGCGTCACGCGCGCTGCGGTGCAACTGCCGGGCCAGCCTGACCGCGTGATCCGGTCCGGAGGAGCCACGCGTTTCGCCAGGCACGGTCATATGAGATCACACGGGGACGCGGAATGCCGCCGGCCGGCGGCCGACGGCATTCAGTGTGACGCCACCGTGATTGTCGGTGACCGTTTACTTCGTCTGGGTGACAGCCGCGGGCTCGTCGGTGGTCGGCTTGTAAGGGCCGCCGTTCGTCTCGGGGTCGCCGGTCGGCTTGTAGGGGCCGCCCATCGGCTTCACGAGCCGCTCGACCTCGGGGTCGCCGGTCGGCTTGTACGGGCCGCCGGTCGGTTCCACGCCACCGACGTCGAGCAGGTCGGCGCTGGTCCGGTCGGTGCCGTCCAGGTCGTCGACGACCGTGCTGTCGATGGCGTTGATCTCCGCGACGAGCTTCGGGTCTGTGCGGGTCATGGCGTTGCCTCCCCTACAACGGGTCCCCTCGAACGGGGCATCCGGTCGGTTGGTCCAGGTCGTTTCGGTGGCCCCCCGGCCCTGCCGAACGGCCCAAGCCTGACACAGATGGACGCATGTGGGGAGGAGTAAATTTACCCAGAGCTACCAATGGACCGTTCGGACCCTCCACTGACCAGCACGGGAGGCGTTGCTCCGAAAGTGTTACCACCCGAACGGGCGAATATGTTGACAGCGCGCAAGCACTCAGGGCCCGCAATAAGGCGATCCCACCCGGTCCCCCTGACGTGGAATCACATCCGGGGTATTTCCACCACGACCACGGCCCGTCCCGAAATCGTGACCAACGGTGTCCGAAAGGGACCGTTCCCGAATGGACCGCGCGCGAGTGGACGCACCCGGACAACGGGCTGGAACGGCGGTGGGGCGGCGCCGCGACCGCGACACCGCCCCACCGCCGAACCGACCCGCTACGAGCAGCGGGCGATGACCAGCTCTCGCACGCGCTTCGCGTCCGCCTGGCCCTTCGTCGCCTTCATCACCGCGCCGACGATCGCACCGGCCGCGGCCACCTTGCCGTCGCGGATCTTCGCCGCCACGTCCGGCTGCGCCGCCAGCGCCTCGTCCACCGCCCGCTCCAGCACGGAGTCGTCCGAGACGACCTTCAGGCCACGCGCCTCGACCACCGCCTCGGGCTCGTCGCCGGTCTCCAGCACGACGCTGACGACCTCGCGCGCCAGCTTGTTGGTCAGCTCACCGGCGTTCACCAGTGCGATCACCCGCGCGATCTGCGCCGGCGTGATGGTCAGCTCGGCCAGCTCCACGCCCCGGTTGTTGGCCTCCTTGGTTAGGTAGGCCACCCACCAGGACCGGGCCTCGGCGGGCGTCGCGCCCGCCTCCACCGTGGCCGTCACCAGGTCCACCGCGCCCGCGTTGACCAGGTCGCGCAGCTCGGCGTCGGTCAGCGACCACTCCTGCTGGACCCGCTTGCGGCGCTCCCACGGCAGCTCCGGCAGCGTGCCGCGCAGCTCTTCGACCCACTCGCGCGACGGCGCGATCGGGACCAGGTCGGGCTCCGGGAAGTACCGGTAGTCCTCCGCGGTCTCCTTCGTGCGGCCCGACGAGGTCGACCCCGTGGACTCGTCGAAGTGCCGCGTCTCCTGCGTCACCGTGCCGCCGGCCGCGAGCACCGCCGCCTGGCGGGTCATCTCGAACCGCACCGCCCGCTCGACGCTGCGCAACGAGTTGACGTTCTTGGTCTCGGTGCGCGTGCCGAACTCCGTCGCGTCCTTGGCCATCAACGACACGTTCGCGTCGCAGCGCAGCGAACCCTGGTCCATCCGCACGTCCGACACGTCGAGCGCCTTGAGCAGGTCGCGCAACGCAGTCACGTACGCCCGCGCCACCTCGGGCGCGCGCTCGCCGGTGCCCGTGATCGGCTTGGTGACGATCTCGATCAGCGGCACGCCCGCGCGGTTGTAGTCCAGCAGCGAGTGCTCCGCGCCGTGGATGCGCCCGTCCGACCCACCGACGTGCAGCGACTTGCCGGTGTCCTCCTCCATGTGCGCGCGCTCGATCTCGACCCGGAACAGCGAGCCGTCGTCCAGCGTCACGTCGAGGAAGCCGTTGAACGCGATCGGCTCGTCGTACTGCGAGGTCTGGAAGTTCTTCGGCATGTCCGGGTAGAAGTAGTTCTTCCGGGCGAACCGGCACCACTCCGCGATCTCGCAGTTGAGCGCCAACCCGATCCGGATCGCCGACTCCACCGCCTTGCCGTTCACCGCGGGCAGCGCGCCGGGCATGCCCAGGCAGACCGGGCACACCTGCGTGTTGGGCTCACCACCGAAGACGTTCGCGCAGCCGCAGAACATCTTGGTGTTGGTGTGCAGCTCGACGTGCACCTCCAACCCCAGCACCGGGTCGAAGCGCTCGATGACCTCGGCGTAGTCCATCAGCTCGTGCACCGACGTCATGCCTTCCCGTCCTTCCGCAGACCCCGCACGGCCAGCGCCGCACCCGTGATCGCCACCAGGATGCTCGCCGCCGCGTTGACCAGGGCGAGCTTGTCGTTCTTGCCGCGAGCCGACTTCAACGTCGAGAACGCGCTGGTGGCCGCACCCGCGGCCCCGACCAGCGCGAGGACCGTCCGTGCCCTCCTCACCGGGACGCACCCGCCAACTGCGGCACGCCGCTGATGACCGTCGCACCCAGGGCCGCGTCCCGCGCCACCTCGTACGCCGCCGCCACCCGGTACATGCGGTGGTCCTGCAACGCCGGTGCCATGATCTGCAACCCCACCGGCAGGCCGTCGTCGTCGGACAGTCCGCTCGGGACGCTCATGGCGGCGTTGCCGGCGAGGTTCGCCGGGATCGTGCACAGGTCCGCCTTGTACATCGCGATCGGGTCGTCCGTGCGCTCCCCGATCGGGAACGCCGTGGTCGGCGTGGTCGGCGAGACCAGCACGTCCACGGTCGCGAACGCGGCCTCGAAGTCGCGGCTGATCAGCGTGCGCACCTTCTGCGCCGAGCCGTAGTACGCGTCGTAGTAGCCCGACGACAGCGCGTACGTGCCGATCATGATCCGGCGCTTCACCTCGGGGCCGAAGCCGGCCTCGCGGGTCAGCGACATGACCTCCTCGGCGCTGCGGGTGCCGTCGTCGCCCACCCGGATGCCGTAGCGCATCGCGTCGAAGCGGGCCAGGTTGGACGACGCCTCGCTGGGCGCGATCAGGTAGTACGCGGGCAGCGCGTAGTCGAAGCTCGGGCACGACACCTCGACGACCTCCGCGCCCAGCTGCTTGAGCTGCGCCACGGCCGCCTCGAAGCTGCGCAGCACGCCCGGCTGGTAGCCCTCGCCGCTGAACTGCGTGACCACGCCGACGCGCACGCCGGACAGGTCGCCGTTCGCGCCCTCGCGTGCCGCCGCCACCACCGGCGGCACGGGCGCGTCGATCGAGGTGGAGTCCATCGGGTCGTACCCGGCGATGACCTCGTGCAGCAGGGCCGCGTCCAGCACCGTGCGGGCGCACGGGCCAGCCTGGTCCAGCGACGACGAGAACGCCACCAGCCCGTACCGCGAGACCCCGCCGTAGGTGGGCTTCACGCCGACCGTGCCGGTCACCGCGCCCGGCTGGCGGATCGAACCGCCGGTGTCCGTGCCGATCGACAACGGCGCCTCGAACGCGGCCAGCGCCGCCGCCGAGCCACCGCCCGAGCCGCCCGGGATGCGGTCCAGGTCCCACGGGTTGCGGGTCGGGCCGTACGCGGAGTTCTCGGTGGAGGAGCCCATCGCGAACTCGTCCATGTTGGTCTTGCCGAGGATCACCACGCCGGCTTCCTTCAGCCTGCGCGTGACCGTGGCGTCGTAGGGCGGCACCCAGCCCTCGAGGATCTTCGAGCCGACCGTGGTCGGCACGCCCTCGGTGGTTAGCACGTCCTTGAGCGCGACCGGCACGCCGGCCAGCGGGCCGACCTGGACGCCCGCGGCGATGTCGTCGTCCACCTTGCGGGCCGCGTCCAGCGCGCCCTCGGTGTCGACGTGCAGGAACGCGTTGACCGCGCCGTCGACCTCGGCGATCCGGTCGAGGTGGGCCTGGGCGACCTCCACCGCGGAGACCTCGCGGCTCGCGATCTTGGCGGCGAGCTCGGCTGCGGTGCTGCGGATCAGACTGTTCATGATTCCGCCTCCGCGCGGAAGATAACGTCGGCGGTCATGCTTCCTCCCCCAGGATGCGGGGCACGCGGAAGCGTCCGTCCTCGGCGGCGGGGGCGCCCGCGAGCGCCTGCTGCTGACCGAGGCTGGGACGCACCACGTCCTCGCGGAACACGTTGGTCAGCGGAACGGCGTGCGAAGTGGGCGGGATGTCCGCGGTGGCGATGTCGCCCACCGTGGCCACCGACTGCAGGATCACGTCCAGCTGGCCGGCGAACAGGTCCAGCTCGTCGTCGGTGACGGCGAGCCTCGCCAAGCGGGCCAGGTGCGCGACCTCGTCGCGGGAGATGCTGGGCACCTCGTCAACCCCCGTGGGTCGGTTCTTCGGATTTTGGACCTGCCGAGTCTATTGGCTGGTCAGGCCGACCTCCGACCGGGTTACCCGCGCTCGCGCGCGTGGGTGCGCGATTTTACCCGTGCGCAACGCCCCTGGTGGGTCGGAAAGCGAAGCTGCGTCTGCGAGAATCATCGACCGGCGAGTTTCCACGTCGATGCTCCACCACAGCCTTTGGAGGCGTGCACCGTGTCCTTCCTGATCCGGGTCCAGCTCCCGGACCGTCCCGGCACCCTGGGCGCGGTCGCGACCGCGCTCGGCGCGATCGGGGCCGACATCCTCAGCGTGGACGTGGTGGAGCGCGGGGCCGGCCTGGCCATCGACGACCTGGTGGTGGAGCTGCCCTCCGGGCGGCTGCCGGACGTGCTGATCACGGCGGCGGAGTCCATCGACGGGGTCGAGGTGGACGCGGTCCGGCCGTACGCCGGTGTGCTGGACACCCACCGGGAGCTGGAGCTGGTGGAGGAGGTCGCCGAGGAGCCCGCGCACGGGCTCGCGGTGTTCACCGAGGGCGTGCCGAAGATCATCCGGGCGGGCTGGGCGGTGGTGGTGTCGTGGGACGGCAGCACCGTGCACCGCCTGACCTCGTCGTCCGCCGCCCCGGAGACCAAGCTCGCGACCCCGCCGTGGCTGCCGCTGGCCCGGGCGACCGTGCTGGACGGCGAGGACTCGTGGGTGCCCGAGACGTGGCAGGAGCTGGGCACGGAACTGGCCGCCACCCCGCTCGGCAAGCCGGACCGCGTGCTGCTGGTGGGCCGCCCGGGCGGCCCGATGTTCCGCGCCGCCGAGGTCGCCCGCCTGGCCCACCTGGCCGGCATCGTCTCCGTCGTCCTCCCCGACTAACCCGCGTGTCCTACGTTCGGAACGCGCGTGTCCTACGTTCGCGTACCCCGAGTTGAACGCTCAGAACAGTCGATCTTGTTCTGAGCGTTCAACTCGGGTGTTCTGAACGTAGGACACGCGTGACGCGAACGTAGGGCACGCGGGTTTCAGTCTTTGCGGCCCGTGGTGGCGATGGTGACGCCCAAGCCGATCATGGTCAGGCCGCCGAAGCCGCCCACCAGGGCCAGGCGGCGGGGTGAGCGGGCGAACCAGGTGCGGGCGGTGGCGGCGGCCAGGCCCCAGACGCTGTCCGACGCGATCGCGATGATGTTGAACACCAGGCCCAGCACGAGCATCTGGACGGCCACGTGGCCCTGTGCGCGGTCCACGAACTGCGGCAGCACGGCGGCGAAGAACACGATCGTCTTGGGGTTCGCCACGCCGACCGCGAAGCCCTCCCACAACGTGCGCAGCCCGCCGTGCGCCGGACCGCCGGCCGTGAACGACGCGTGCAACGACCCGCGCTGCCGCACCGCCTTCACCCCCAGGTACACCAGGTACGCGGCACCGACCAGCTTCAACGTCGTGAACACCACCGCGGAGCGCTCCACGATCGCCCCGACGCCGAACGCGACGGCCACGACGAGGGCGTAAGCGCCGAGCGTGTTGCCCAGCACGGTGATCAACGCGGCCCGGCGGCCCTGCGCCAACGCCCGCCCCACCACGAACAGGACGCTGGGTCCGGGGATCACGATCAACAGCAACGACATGGCCGCGAAGGCGAGGAGCCGGTCGGTGGTCACCATGGCGTCACGAAACCACGTCCGCAGCCCGTGCCACCAGTGCTTTTCCCGGATGTCAGAGCGCCAGGCGGACCAGCGCGGCGTTGTCGACCGCCTCCGTGCCGTCACGCGCGGTCAGCGTGTCCTCCAGCCCGATGCGCGTGTCCAGCCCGTGCGCCACCGCGTGGTCCAGCACCGGCCACGCGCTGTCGTCCTCGCCGTGCAGCAGGATCGGCACCCCGAGCGGCGCGAGCGCGTCGACCAGCCGTGCCGCGTCCTGCGCGGTCTGCCCCGGCTGCACCTCCGCCAGCACTCGCACCGTCCCCGCGGGCACCCCGGCGTCCAGCAACGTCCGCGCCGCCTCGAGGTGGAACACGCCCAGCTCGATCCCGACACCCGCGTCGCACAACGCCGCCGCGACCGCGAGCCAACCGTCCTCGTGGACGTTGACCGACGCGAAGTCGGGACGTCCCGCCGACAGCCCCGCCCACCCGCGCACCAGCTCCGCCCGCCGCAAGGGGTCCGGCACGATCCACGCACCCGTCGTCACGCCAATCCGCGCCCCCGCCACCGCGGTCCGCACCACGGACACCGCGGTCGCGACCTCCGGACCGGCCAGCACCTCCAACCCGACCGCGTCACGCGGGTGCAGGTGGAACGACGTCACGCCCAGCTCGGCGCACGCGGCGGCGTCGGCCGCCAACTGCTGCGGGGTGATCGGCAGACTAGGGTGGCTGCCCGGCTCACGGGCACCGTTCAAACAAGCCTGGAGCACGGAACCCACCGAACCACAAGGTGTTGGATACCGCCATGCCGACGCTGACCCCAGCCCTGCTGCGCCACCACGCGGGCGCGAAGTCGTACTGGCGCGGGTTGACCTACCGGGACTCCGTGGTCGAGTTGGCCGTGCGTTCGCGGCACGTCGAAGGTGCCGTGGTCGGCGCGGCCGAGTACCGGGTGACGTTGGAGTGGGAGGACACCCGCCTGGTCGGCGCGTGCACGTGCCCGTACGGGTCGCAGGGGTTCTTCTGCAAGCACTGCGTCGCGGTCGGGTTGGTGCTGCTGGAGCGCGGCCTGACCGTGCCGCCGCCGGACGCGGAGGACGAGGAGCTGCGCCTGCGCCTCGCCGAACTCGACCACGCGACCCTCGTGCGGCTGCTCTACGACCGGGCGGCGCGGGACCGGACGCTGCGCGACGAGGTCATGCGAGTGCGAGGCTGAACCCCAGCGCGGTGATGTCCACGCCCGGCACGGGCCGCCAGTCGCGCTCGGGCAAGCGCTGGAAGCCCAGCCGCTGGTAGAGCCGGTGCGCCGTGGTCATGTGCTCGGAACTGCTCATCACCAGCCGCGTCGCGCCCAGCTCCCGCGCCCGCGCGATCACGGCGCGCACCAACGCCTCCCCCACACCTCGACCGCGGGCGGCCGGGCTGACCGCGAGCATCCGGAACTCCACCTCGCCGTCCCGGCTGACCTCGGCGTACGGGGTGCCGGGCCGGACCACCGTGACGGTGCCGAGCACGGTGTTCTCCGCGTCCACCGCCACCAGCAACTCCGCCTCGCGGGCCCGCGTGCGCGCGTCGACCAGCGTGTCGGCGTACCCGCCGGTGTGGCTGTCGATGTGCCGGTCGGCCTGGTAGGCGGCAACGGTGATCGCACCCGCCGTCGCCCACTCGTCTTCCCTGGCGGGCCTCACCACGATGTCGGCCATCTGGTTCCCCTCTGCGTCATCGGACCGTCCCCGATTGTCGTCCAGCCAACTGCGCCGGCGGGCGTGCGATCAAGGTTCCGGCTGGATGTGGGGCCGGATGTCCCACGCGGACGGCCTCCCGTCCGCCCGCAGGAGTGCGGGCGCGATGATGTGGCGATGAGCCTTCCTGGTGCGATCGAACTGCCCGACGGCGCTCTGGTGCGCGGTCGTGGCCTGCGTTATCCCACCCCCGAGGGCACGCCCGAGTACGGGCTGTACCTCGGTTCGCCGCGGATGCGACGCTCGGTGATGGCGCGCGCGGACGCCCCGACGTGGCCGCACGAGTGGGTCGAGTGGCCGGACTTCCGGTTGCCCAGGTCGCCGGAGCACGCCGTGACGCTGATCCGGGACCTGCACGCGCGGGCCGTGGCCGGTGAACGGGTCGAGGTCGCGTGCGGCGGCGGCGTCGGGCGGACCGGCACGGTGATCGCCTGCCTTGCCGTGCTGGCGGGCGTGCCTTCGGGTGAGGCCGTGGCTTGGGCGCGGACGCACTTCAACCGGCGTGCGGTGGAGACGCCGTGGCAGAAGCGGTGGGTCGCGCGCTTCCCGCACGTGACGTCCGCGCGTTGACGGGTCGGGCGGGGATCTGTGCCAGTCGATCCGGGGTGACAGGTGCCGGTTAGCTCCGGGTCCGGGGGTGGGCGCGGGCGGTGGAGTGGGGGGGGGGTGCATGTGGGGGGTGCGGGTGCTGGTTGGGGGGGTTCGGGTTCGGGTTGGGCGCGGGCGCAGGTTGGTGGCGCGGGTGCAAGTCGGGGGTGCGGGCGGAGGTTGGGCGGGTTCAGGTCGGGCGC
>NZ_JAJUWT010000024.1 GCF_021390395.1 Saccharothrix sp. S26 | reverse complement strand
GCGGTCCGGTCAGGCTGCGGTCCGGTCAGGCTGCGGTCCGGTCAGGCTGCGGTCCGGTCAGGCTGCGGTCCGGTCAGGCTGCGGTCCGGTCAGGCTGCGGTCCGGTCAGGCTGCGGTCCGGTCAGGCTGCGGTCCGGTCAGGCGGCGGCCCGGTGGGGCCGGCCCGGGCGTGTGCGGCGGTGACCCGGTGGGGCCGGCCTGGTGCGGCGATGGCCCGGTGCGGTCCCGGCTCGACAGGGCCGGCTGACGGCGGTTGGCGGCAGCCCGGTGGGCCGGCTGGCGGCAGCCCGGTGGCGGCAGGCCGGTGGTGGCAGGCCGGTGGGGCCGCTTGATGGCTGCGGCTCAGCGGGGGTTCCGGCTCGGTGTGGCTGCGGCTTGTGGGTCGGGACGGCGGCTCCGGGGTGTGGGGGGGTGGGGCGGTGGTCGAGGCGGTTCCGCTGGTTTTCAACCGAGGTGAGGTAACGGTGTTTCCGTACATTTCCGGGGCAGGTTCACCCGATCGGGCTAGGTGGCCGACATCAGGAGACGGTGCGGAGGGGGACGACCAGGTAGGTCAGTTCCACGCCGTCGTCGCCCGCTTGGCTCGTCAGAACAGTGGAGCGCAGGCCGTCCTGGATGCGCAGTTCGACCCGCCGGCCGCTGAACGCGCGCAGCGCATCCGCCAGGTATCTGGCTTGGAAGGTCTTGGTCACGCGATTGCCGTCGATCGTGGCCTTGACCGACTCCTCCGACTCGCCGCTCTGGGGATCGCTGCCGCGCACCCTCAGCTCGCCGTCGTCCACCTGGATGGTGACCGAACCGTGCGGACCGGCGTACGGGACGGCCCGTCGCACCGCTCCGGCCAGCACATCGGCCTCCACCAACACCGTGCTGTCGATGACCGCCTCCAACAACTTCCGCACTCGATCGTCGGGGAACGGGGCCGCCAGCAGCGCGGTGCTCACGCTGCCGCCCGGCCACGACAAGGCGATCCGGTCCGCGTCGGCGTGCACCGTCACGGCCGCCTCGCGGTCCGGCTGCCGGGACGCCTCGGCCAGCACGACCGCCGGCGCCAAGGCGTCCAGCTCACCTGTCGGCACCCACGGTAGCGAAGCGAAAGCCATGCGATAACGGTCGGTGGCGATCAGCTCCAGGCGGCCGCCCGGCGCGCTGTGCAGGCGGACGCCGGTGAACATCGGCAGGGCGTCGTCCTTGGACGCGGCCGACGAGACCGGGGTCAGGGCGGCGGTCAGGGTGCGGGCCGGCAGCGAGCCCACGGCGGGTGGCAGCGGTGGGATGCCGGGGTGGGAGGCCAGGTCCAACAACGGCAGCGCGAAGCGGGCGGTGGACGTGCGCACGGCCAGCCGGGAGCCCTCCACCACCAGGCGCACCTGCGGGTCGTCGAGGCTGCGCAAGGTCTCCGCCAGCGGCCGGGCCGGGATGACGACCGCGCCGTCGGTGTGCACGGTCGCGGCACGGGTCAGGCGCACGGCGTGCTCGCGGTCGCTGCCCGCCAGCTCGATCCCCTCGGCGGACGCGCGCAGCACCAAACCCGCCAGCACCGGGTCGTAGACCCTGGTCGGCAGGAGGCGGGCGACATCGGCAGCGGCGGCGGCCAGGTCGGTGGTGGTGGCGGTCAGGTCCATGCCGGACAAGCTAGACCCGACCACCGACAATTCAGGGCGCGACGAGGGCGAGGTCGTCCCGGCGCGACGGCACGCCGGCCGCCACCGTGCCGCGGAAGACCCACACCAGCGCGGCGATCACCAAACCGGCGACCGCGGCGGCGACGAACGCCACGCCCGTGCCGTAGACCTCGACCAGCTGACCGCTGGCGGACTGGCCGATCGCCAACCCGACCGTCACCGCGGTCACCACCCAGCCGAACGCCTCGGTGGCCGTCCCGGCGGGCGCGACCTGCTCGATCGCGGCCGAGTGGGTGGTCGCCTGCGGCGTGATCAACGTGCCCACCACGAACAGCGCCACGCCCAGGCCGACCAACGTCGCCGGCACGGCCAGCAGCAGCGACAGCACCGCGAAACCGCCCAGCAGCACGGGCAGCCGCAGGTGCATCGCCCGCGGGAACGGCTTCATCGAGTACAGGATGCCGAACAGCACCGAGCTGACCGACCAGAGGCTCAGCAGCACACCGCCCATGCCGACGTGCCCGGCTCGCGCCGCCGCGGCGGGCACGGCCACCTCGATGAACCCGATCGTCACGCCGAAGCCCAACGCCGCCAACGCGACCGTGCGCATCCCGGGGGACGCCAACGCGCCGAGCAGGTTCCGGCTCCTCGCCGCCGGCCGCACGCCGCGCACCGTCGGGTTCAACGCGAACCACAGCGCGCCGACCGCCATCGACGCCGCGCCGATCACCACGCCGGTCCCCGCCCACGGCGCCGTGACCAGCAGCCCGGCCAGGCCGGGGCCGAGGATGAAGAAGACCTCCATGCTGATCGCCTCGTAGGCGTACCCGGCGAGCCGGGCGGACCCGGCGGGCAGGACGTGCGCCCACAGGGCACGCGACGCGGAGCCCACCATCGGCTCGGTGAGCCCGACCAGGAACGCGACCGGCGTCAGCACGGCCAACCCCGCGCCCGCCTCGACCGCGCTGATCGCCAGCACCACGAAGACCGCGAACAACGACACCGCGCCGAGCAGCGGCCGCGTCGGACCGAGCCGGTCCATCAGCCTGCCCTGCACGATCGACCCGACCGCGACACCGACCAACGACGACGCCGACACCAGACCCGCCGCGGCGAACGAGCCGGTCTCGCGCTGCACGTACAGCAGCAGCGACAGACCGACCATCGCGATCGGCAGGCGGGCGAGCAGGGACGCGACGACGGGGCCGCGCATGCCGGGGGTGGTGAGGGCGGTGCGGTAGTCGGACAGGCGGGCAGAGTGGGACATGCGTACCAGTATGCCTCGCACTGGTACGCCCGTACCAGTCATTGCCCGGTGTGATCCGTCACCGGACCGGAAAACGGTCTTGGACCGTCCACCGGCTGGGAGCGGGTTGCAGTTCGGTCACAACACTGGGATGACCGGGTGAAACCACCTGGAGAAACCGCTGAACAGAGGGTCCCTGAGGGTGAACGGGCTTGAGTTGCGGGGGAGGTGGCGTGCGATCGTGGAAGCAGCCACCGCCGAACCACCGCCAGCCCGTTTCGGGTGTGGTCGCAGCGGGTAACCAAGCCTCCTTCCGGCGCCACGAGGGTCGGGGCCTGCGGGCGTCGGAGGTGTGGAAGGCGCGGTCTGTCGGGGGATGGGCCGTGCGGCAACAAGACCGGTGCGCCGCGTCGGGGGCGGCGCCCGGTCTTGTTGTTCTCACTCCTCAGCGGGCCCGGCGGGCCAGGCGCTCCGGGTCCAGGATCAGCACGCTCTTGCCCTCCAGCCGCAGCCAACCGCGGTGGGCGAAGTCGGCCAGGGCCTTGTTCACCGTCTCGCGCGAGGCGCCCACGAACTGGGCGATCTCCTCCTGCGTCAGGTCGTGCGTGACCCGCAGCAGGCCGGCCTCCTGGCTGCCGAAGCGCTGCGCGAGCTGCAGCAACGCCTTGGCGACCCGGCCGGGCACGTCGGTGAAGATCAGGTCGGCCAGCATGGAGTTCGTCCGGCGCAGCCTGCGGGCCAGGGCCCTCAGCAGCTGCTCGGCGATCTCCGGCCGGTTGGTGATCCACTGCCGCAGCGCTGGGCGGTCCATGCTGACCGCGCGCACTTCGGTCACCGTGGTGGCGGTGGACGTGCGCGGACCCGGGTCGAAGATCGACAGCTCGCCGAACATGTCGGACGGTCCGAAGATCCCCAAGAGGTTCTCCCGGCCGTCCGGCGACTTGCGGCCGATCTTCACCTTGCCGGACTGGATGATGTAGAGCCGGTCGCCCGGCTCGCCTTCCGCGAAGATCACGTGGCCACGCGGGAATTCAACAGACTCCAGCGTCTGCGCCAGCGCCTCCGCCGCGGCCTGTTCAACCCCCTGGAAAATGCCCGCGCGGGCCAGGGTCTCGTCCACCTCGTCCCTCCTGTCGAGACGCGGCGGCATGGTTGAGCGCGTTCCGCCTTCTGGCGGATCAGCGCCTGCCGCCGATCACTGAGTGCAGTCTAAGGGCTGTGGTCGGGATCGCCTTTCGGCGCGCCGTCCACGCTGCCCGGACAGCCCGATAAGGCCCGCGGGGGGTTGACCCCGTGGGCCTGCACGGTCCTTCCCCGGTTAGCGGCGGGTGCGCCGCTGACGCAGGTTCCTGGCACGACCGCCCAGCCTGCGCAGCCGGAACAGTTCCAGCGCGCGGCCGATGCCGTGCCCGTAGAGCGCCCTGACCTCGTCGGGGCGGGCCGACTCCAGGAACTCCTCGACCTCGTCCTCCTGCACGGCGACGTGCCGCAGACGAGCTTCCACGCGCTCCATGAAGAGCGCGAAGAACATGATCACGATCGGAACGGCGATGACGAACCAGGCAGTCATGATGGCTCCGATCCTTGCGCATCCGGTTCGGCGCGCGGTCAAGGGGGTCAGTCCGGCGTGTCGGTTCGAGGTCGTTCAGTCGTGCACCGGCGTCGTTCAAGGGACGTGCGCGGTCGGCCGGTGGTTGCTTGCCCCCGATCGTCGCGGTTGAAACCGGGGGCCGCCCGCCGGGAGCCATCCCCCGCGAGGGTGGGACTTCCCACGACCGGGCGAGGGATCGCCGCCGAGGGCCGAGCCGCCGTGATCGCCGCCGCGGCCAGTAATCTCGTCGGCATGGCGAAGAGCGCGGTGAAGCAGCCGGAGACGAGGCTGGGGCTGGTCCGCCGGGCGCGTCGCGTGGTGCGGGTCCTCGGCCAGGGCTACCCGGACGCGCACTGCGAGCTGGACTTCGCCGACCCGTTGCAGCTCCTGGTCGCGGTCGTGCTCTCGGCGCAGACGACCGACGTCCGGGTGAACCAGGTCACCCCCGCGTTGTTCCGGCGGTACCGCACCGCGGCCGACTACGCCTCCGCCGACCGCGCCGAGCTGGAGGAGCTGATCAAGCCCACCGGCTTCTACCGCAACAAGGCGACCTCGTTGATCGGGCTCGGTTCCGCCCTGGTGGAACGGTTCGGCGGCGAGGTGCCCGGCCGGTTGGAGGACCTGGTGACGCTGCCCGGCGTCGGCCGCAAGACCGCCAACGTGGTGCTGGGCGACGCCTTCGGTGTGCCGGGGATCACGGTCGACACGCACTTCGGCCGGCTGGTCCGCCGCTGGGGCTGGACCCAGGAGGAGGACCCGGTCAAGGTCGAGCACGCGGTCGGCGCGCTGGTCGAGCGCAAGGAGTGGACCTTGCTCTCCCACCGCACGATCTTCCACGGCCGCCGCGTGTGCCACGCCCGCACCCCGGCGTGCGGCGCGTGCCTGCTGGCGCCGCTGTGCCCGTCCTACGGCATCGGCCAGGTCGACCCGGTCAAGGCGCAGAAGCTGGTCAAGGGCGACGAGGCGCCGCACCTGATCGAGCTCGCCGAACGGGTGCGGGCGGGGGAGAAGTTGGCGTGAGCGCACCAGCGCGGTGGGCCGTCGTCGTCGTGGTGCTGGCGGTGGCGGGCGCCGTCGCGCTGTGGCCCCGCTCACCCGAGCCGGCCGAGCAGGGCGCGATCCCGACCCGGACCGAGCGGACCGTCGACCTGGACGCGGCACGTGGCCAGGCGGCGCTGAGGCCGTGCCCGCAGGGCCCGCCGGACGCGCCGGGTCCGCAGCCCCTGCGCGGCGTCACGGTCACCTGCCTGGGCGATGGACGCCCGGTCGACGTGGCGTCCACCGTCACGGGCCGCGCTGTGGTGAACTTCTGGGCCACCTGGTGCGTTCCCTGTCAGGAGGAGCTGAAGGTCCTCGACGCCTACGCGCAGGAGCCCGGCGCGGTGCCGGTGGTCGCGGTCCTGGTGGAGAGCAAGGAGGCTGACGGTCTGGAGCTGTTGGCGAAGCTCGGCGTGCGCCTGCCCTCGGTCGCGGATCCGGCCGACGGGGTGCGCAAGGCCGCCCGGGTGCCCCGGACGTTGCCGTTGAGCTACGTCGTCGGGGCGGACGGCTCGCTGACCCAGGTCACCGACCCCGTCGTGTTCACGTCGGTCGAGCAGGTGCGCGAGGTGGTCGGATGACGGCCCTGGTCGATCCGGACGACGTCCCCGAGTGGATGGGCGCGCTGGTCAAGGCCACCGCGGAGATCGACGCCCGCGCGTTCACCCGGATCAAGCCGCCGCCCGACGGCAGCGGACGCCCCGCCGCCGTGCTCATGCTGTTCGGCGACGGCCCGGACGGTCCCGACGTGCTGCTGCTGCGCCGTGCCGACACGCTCGGCTCGCACCCCGGCCAGGTCGCGTTCCCCGGTGGCGCGGCCGACCCCACCGACGACGGGCCGGTGGACACGGCGCTGCGCGAGGCGTTCGAGGAGACCGGGGTGCTGCGCGAGGGCGTGCGGCCGGTGGCCACGCTGCCCCGGCTGTACGTGCCGGTGTCCGGGTTCGTCGTCACGCCGGTGCTCGCGCACTGGGACGCGCCGTCGCCGGTCGCGCCCGTGGACCCGGCCGAGACCGCCGCCGTGGCACGGGTGCCGATCTCGCACCTGGCCGACCCGGCCAACCGGTTCCGGGTGAGCCACCCGTCCGGCTACGTCGGCCCGGCCTTCTCCGCGCCGGGCATGCTGGTGTGGGGCTTCACCGCCGGCCTGCTCGACGGCCTGCTCTCGCTGGGCGGCTGGGAACGGCCGTGGGACACCTCGGACGTGCGCGACCTCGACCTGGCGCTGCGCGCGGTGGAGGTGCCGTGAACTGGGTCGACCTGCTCGTGCTGGCGCTGGCCGCCTTCGCCGCGGTCTCGGGCGCGCGGCAGGGCGTGGTCGTGGCGCTGCCCGCGTTCGTCGGCGTGCTCATCGGCCTGGTGCTGGGCACGCAGCTCGCGCCGCTGGTGGTCGCCCAGTTCGACAACGTGGTGACCAAGGTCGTGTTCGCGGTCGGCATCGTGGTGCTGCTGGTGGCCTTGGGCGAGACGCTGGGCGTCTACATCGGCCGCGGCATCAAGCCCAAGGTCAACGCGAGCCCGTTGCGCGGCTTGGACAACGCGCTGGGCGCGATCGTGCAGGGCGCGGTCGTGTTCGTGGTGGCGTGGATGATCGCGCTGCCGCTGACCATGGTCGCGGGCCTGCCGTCGCTGGCCAAGACGCTCAACCAGTCGGTGATCCTGTCCCACGTCGACGACGCCATGCCGCCGGCCGCGCGGACGTTGGCCGACGACCTGCAGAACCTGTTCGACGTGTCCGGCTTCCCGGCCGCGATGGACCCGTTCGACCGGACCCCGTTGCGGGAGGTGGGTCCGCCGGACCCGGCGCTGAGCGCGAACCCGGTCGTGCGGCGGTTGCAGCCCAGCGTGCTCAAAGTGCGCGGGCGCGCGCCGTCGTGCTCGCGGGCCTTGGAGGGCACCGGGTTCGTCATCGCGCCGGAACGGGTCATGACCAACGCGCACGTGGTCGCGGGCACCACGGACGTGACGGTCGAGGTCGGCGTCGGCGAGTTCGACGCCACGGTCGTGCACTACGACGCGCAGACCGACATCGCGATCCTGGCCGTGCCGGACCTGGAGGCCACGCCGCTGGAGTTCCGCACCGACGAGATCGCGCCGGGCGAGGACGGGATCGTGCTCGGCTACCCGTTGGACGGGCCGTACACGGCGTCCGAGGCGCGGGTGCGGGAGCGGATCAGGATGCTGCGCGGGCCGGACATCTACGACGCGCAGACCGTGACGCGGGACGTGTACACGGTGCGGGCGAAGGTGCGCAGCGGCAACTCCGGCGGGCCGTTGGTCGACCCGCGGGGCCGGGTGATGGGCGTGGTGTTCGGCGCGGCCGTGGACGACCAGGAAACCGGGTTCGTGCTGACCGCCGACGAGGTCGCCGAGGAAGTGGCGAAGGCGCCGACGATGGTGCGCCGGGCGTCCACCCAGACCTGCGCGTCCTGACCTAGACCTTCGCCAGGAATTCGGTGATCAGCCGGCTGGTCGTGTTCGGCGCTTCCTGGTGCGGGAAGTGGCCCACCTCCGGCAGCACGCGGTAGGAGGAGCGCGCGCCCGTCCACACCGCCGAGTCCGACGCGGTGGACTCCAGCATCACGGGGTCCAGCGCGCCGTGCAGTTGCAGCACCGGCACGTCCAGCCTGCGGTCCACGGCCTCGGCGAAGCGGCGGCCGTCACCGCGCAGCTGCGACCGCACGGCCCACCGGTGGTACTCCAGCGAGCTGTGCGCGACGCCGGGCACCAGGAACGCCTCGCGGTTGCGCCGCACCACCTCGTCGAACTCCGGCGACACCCTCCACTTCGGACCGCCCCACGCGCCGAGCATCCCGGCGACGGCCGCACCCCGGTCCCGGGTCAGCCACCGCTCCGGGTAGACGGGGAGCTGGGAGCGGAACAGGTGCGCGCTCGCCCGGCCCTGGTGGCGCGGGTGGCGGCGGATGGCACGGCGCAGCGCCAGCGGGTGCGGCGCGGACACCGCCGTCACCGAGTAGACCAGCCGGGGGTGCATGGCGGCGACCGTCCACGCCAGCATGCCGCCCCACGCGTGGCCGACGAGGTGCGCCCGCGGTTCGCCGAGGGCCTTCACCAGGCCGGCGACGTCGCCCGCGAGCGTGAAGCCGTCGTACCCGCGCGGTGGTTTGTCCGAGTCGCCGTAGCCGCGCAGGTCGACGGCCACGGCCCGGTAGCCCGCCTCGGCGAGCGAGACGAGCTGGTGCCGCCACGTCCACCAGAACTCCGGGAAACCGTGCAGCAGCAGCACGAGCGGGCCGTCGCCCAGCTCGGCGACGTGCAGGCGGATGCCGTTGGCGGACACGTCCCGGTGCGCCCACGGGCCGGGCACCCGAGCGGTCGACGGGTCCGGTGGCAGCCGCACGGCGCGGCTCAGTGGCCTTCGCCGCGGTGCCGGAGTGCCGCGACGGTGTCCTTGGCCGAGTCGATGGTCCGCTGCGGCGCGCGCAGCTTCTTCACCTTCCGGTAGCCCAGCAGCGCGAACAGCACCGCGGTGAGCAGCATCAGCCCGAACACGATGAGGAACGCCGACCAGCGGGGCAGCCACACGTCCAGCAGCTCGGCGCCGAAGAAGAAAAAGAAGAAGGAGCTGAACAGCAGCACCGTCAGCGCGACGATGAAGTAGACGCTGCCCTTGAGGCCCTTCTTGACCTCGCCCGCGACCTCGGACTTGGCGAGCTCGACCTCCGCCCTGACCAACGTGGACAGGTGGGCCGTGGCGTCGCGCACCAGGCCGCCGATGGACGTTTCCTCCGCGATCTTCGCCGCGCTCTCCGCGGTCAACGGGATCGACGGAACAGGTGGCAGTCCGCTGCCGTTGGTGTTCTCCCGAGCGCTGGTCACCGGCTCATCGTGCCATGCACGGCGCACCGAGGCCGCTCGACGGGCCGTTTACCCCTCCTCGTCGGCGCGTCGGTGCACCCGACTGCGCCGGACTAGCAGAACCGACGCCAGCAACGAGGCCGTCATCGACGCCAGCAGCACCGCCGCCTTGGCCTGCTCGGCGGCCGCGCCGTCCAGCGCGAGGTCGGCGATCAGCAGGCTCACCGTGAAGCCGACCCCGCCGAGCATGGCCACCGCGACGATGTCCCGCGGTCCCGCGCCGCTGGGCCAGACGGCCGCCTTGAACAGCACCGCCAACGCCGACGCGCCGACGATGCCGACCACCTTGCCCACCACCAGGCCGAGCATCACGCCCAGCGCCAGCCGGTCGCCGAACAGCGAGCCCAACGCCTCGCCGTTCACCGGCACACCGGCGGCGAACAGCGCGAACACCGGCACCGCCACGGCCGCCGACCACGGCTGCAACCGGTGCTCCAGCCGCAACGCCGGCGCCTCGTGCTCGTAGCGGTCCTTGCGCACCCGGGTCAGCAGGGCCAGCGCGACGCCCGCGATCGTGGCGTGCACGCCCGCCGCGTGCACGGCGACCCACGTGCCCACCGCGATCGGCACGTACAGCCACGGCGTGGTCACCCGCTTGTGCTGCAGGAACGCGTACAGCGCCAGCAGCGCGACCGCGGCCGCCGCCGCGACCAGGTCGAACGAGGCGGTGAACAGCACCGCGATCAGGAAGATCGCGCCCAGGTCGTCCACCACGGCCAGGCTGAGCAGGAACAACCGCAGGCTGTTCGGCAGTCCCGACGCGGTGATCGCCAGCACGCCCAGCGCGAACGCGATGTCCGTGGCCACCGGGATCGCCCACGCCCGCTCGACCCCCGGCTCACCCCACCCGACGCCCAGCGCGATCACCGCGGGCACGACCATGCCGCCGACCGCGGCCACCACGGGCAGGATCGCCGACTTGACGTCGTTCAGCTCGCCGATCACCAGCTCGCGCTTGAGCTCCAGCCCGGCGACGAAGAAGAAGATCGCCAGCAGGCCGTCCTTGGCCCAGTCGCCGACGCTCAGGCTCAGGTGCAGCGACTCCGGGCCGAGGTGGAAGTCCCGCAACGCCGTGTACGCGCCGGAGAACGGGGAGTTCGCCCAGATCAGCGCGACGGCCGTGGCGGCGAGCAGGATCATCCCGCCGACGGTCTCGGTGCGCAGGTAACGCGCGAACTCGGCGGCGGCGCCACGCTTGCTGATCAAGATCGACTCCGGTGGTTCGGCAACGACTCATCCTCGTGCCGACCAGGCTTCCCGGCTCACCGGGAACGACCCTAACCCACGGAGGGGCCCGCCGACGAACGGCGGGCCCCTCCGGGTGACGATCTCCGTCCTGCTGTGCTCAGTCCTCGGACGCGCCCGACTTCAGGCCGTTGGAGATGAGGTCCATGACCGACGAGTCGGCGAGCGTGGTCACGTCGCCGACCTGCCGGTTCTCCGCCACGTCGCGCAGCAGCCGGCGCATGATCTTGCCCGAGCGGGTCTTCGGCAGCTCCGGCACGACCATGATCTGCCGCGGCTTCGCGATCGGGCCGATCTCCTTGGCCACGTGGTCGCGCAGCGCCTTGATCGCCTCCGCGCCGTCGGAGCCCTCGGCCACGCCGCCGCGCAGGATCACGAACGCCACGATGCCCTGGCCCGTGGTCGGGTCGGTCGCGCCGACCACCGCCGCCTCGGCCACCGTCGGGTGCGAGACCAGCGCGGACTCGACCTCGGTGGTGGAGATGCGGTGCCCGGACACGTTCATCACGTCGTCCACCCGGCCCAGCAGCCAGATGTCGCCGTCGGCGTCGTACTTCGCGCCGTCACCGGCGAAGTAGTAGCCCTGCTCGGCGAACCGCGACCAGTACGTGTCGCGGTAGCGCTCGTCGTCGCCCCAGATGCCGCGCAGCATCCCCGGCCACGGCTGGTCGAGCACCAGGTAGCCGCCGCCACCGTGCGGGACCTCGTTGCCCTGGTCGTCGACGACCTTCGCGCTGATGCCGGGCAGCGGGCGCTGCGCCGAGCCGGGCTTGGTGGACGTCGCGCCGGGCAGCGGCGAGATCATGATCGAACCGGTCTCGGTCTGCCACCAGGTGTCCACGACGGGCGTCTTGCCCGCACCGACGGTCTCCCGGTACCAGATCCACGCCTCGGGGTTGATCGGCTCGCCGACGCTGCCCAGCACGCGCAGGCTGGACAGGTCGTACTTCGCCGGGATGTCCGCGCCCCACTTCATGAACGTGCGGATCAGCGTCGGCGCGGTGTAGTAGATCGACACGCCGTACTTCTGCACGATCTCCCAGTGCCGGCCCTCGTGCGGCGTGTTGGGCGTGCCCTCGTAGACGACCTGCGTGACGCGGTTGGACAGCGGGCCGTACACGATGTAGCTGTGCCCGGTGACCCAGCCGATGTCGGCGGTGCACCAGTACACGTCGGTGTCCGGCTTGAGGTCGAACACGTTGTGGTGCGTGTACGACGCCTGGGTCAGGTAGCCGCCGGAGGTGTGCAGGATGCCCTTCGGCTTACCCGTGGTGCCCGAGGTGTAGAGGATGAACAGCGGGTGCTCGGAGTCGAACGCCTCCGGCGTGTGCTGGTCGGACTGGCGGTCCACCACGTCGTGCCACCAGACGTCACGGCCCTCGGTCCACTCGACGTCGGTGTTCGTGCGCTTGACCACCAGCACGTGCTCGACGCTCTCGGCGTTGGCGACGGCCTCGTCCACGGCGGGCTTGAGCGCCGCCGGGTTGCCGCGCCGGTACTGGCCGTCGGTGGTGATCACCAGCTTGGCCCGCGAGTCCTCGATGCGGGTGCGCAGGGCCTCGGCGGAGAAGCCGCCGAACACCACGCTGTGCATCGCGCCGAGCCGGGCGCAGGCGAGCATGGCGAAGATGGCCTCGGGGACCATCGGCATGTAGATGGCGACCCGGTCCTGCGCGCCGACACCGAGCTCGACCAGCGCGTTGGCGGCCTTGGAGACCTCCCGCTGCAGGTCGGCGTAGGTGATGGCGCGGCTGTCGCCGGGCTCGCCCTCCCAGTGGATGGCGACCTGGTCGCCGTGGCCGGACTCGACGTGCCGGTCGACGCAGTTGTAGGCGACGTTGAGCTTGCCGCCGACGAACCACTTCGCGAACGGGGCGTTCGACCAGTCGAGGACCCGGTCCCACTTGGTGTCCCAGGACAGCCGCTCGGCCTGCTTCGCCCAGAACGCCTCGCGGTCGGCGTCCGCCTCCTCGTACAGCGCGGCGGTGGCGTTGGCCTGCGCGGCGAAGTCCTCGCTGGGCGGGAACGTCCTGTTCTCCGTCAACAGGTTGTCCAGGGCGGCTTGCGGCTCTGTCATGGCGGGCGGACCTCCTGAATCCGTGGGGGTGCGCACTGACGGTAGTGCGATTCAGCTCACTGCGCACCCAAAAGGTTCAGACCAATTTCGGCCGAGTTCGAAACGCGTGGGTAACTGTGTAACCCGGTGCGAGCCCGCTGACCACCGCGATTCCGCCGAACGACACCTAGGTTGCGACCAGCGGCACCCCGCGTGACTCGCGTCACGTCGTGAGCTTGGCCTTCAGTTCCGGCCACTCGTCGGCGGTCATCGAGTAGACGACCGTGTCGCGCAGGGTGCCGTCCGGCCTGATGCGGTGCACGCGCAGCACGCCCTCGCGGGTCGCGCCGAGCCGTTCGATGGCCTTCTGCGAGCGCTCGTTGCGCAGGTCGGTGTGCCAGCCGACGCGCAGGGCCCCCAGGTCCTCGAACGCGCGGCGCAGGAGCAGGAACTTGGCGTTGGTGTTGAGGGCGGTGCGCTGCCAGCGCGTGCCGATCCACGTGTGCCCGATGTAGAGCCCGCGGTTGCGCGGGTCGATCTCGTAGTAGGACGTGGTGCCGGCGACCTCGTTCGTCCGCGGGTCGATCTGCGCCCAGGCCAGCCGGGTGGGGTCGGCCAGGCCGCGCTCGATGTACTCGCGGGTTTCCTCGACCGTGGCCGGCTGGTGGGTGCTCAGCCACTTCCAGATCTCGGGATCCTTGCCGGCCTCGTGCAGGCCCTCCGCGTGCTCGGGGGAGAGCGGTTCGAGGCGGACGTGGTCGCCGATGAGCACGGGGCGGTCGTACCAGTTCATGCTTCGACGATAAATCCGCCAGTGGCTACTTCGCATAGCCATTTTCGGCTTGGTGTGGATGGCCACTTACCGGCGGGTAGTGTGCTGCGGCGTGACCGATCCGCTTGCCCCGCTGCTGGACCTGCCCGGTGTGGCCGACGCCGTCGCCGCGGCGCGTGACGCCGTGTTCCAGGTGCACCGGCACCGGGTGAACCTGCGCGGCTGGGCGACCACCGCGGCCGAGGCGTCCGTGCGTGCCGCCCGCGCGTCGGCGGCGTTGGACGGCGGGCCGACCGCCATCCCGACCGACGGGACCGTGAGCGACCCCGTGCTGGCGGGTGCGCTGCGGGTGGCCGAGTCGCTGGGCGTGGTGTTCCCGACGTGGCAGCGCGCGCCGTTGCAGGCGTTGGCGCGGCTGCACGTGCTGGCGGGCGCGGACCTGGGCGGCGAACTGGGCCGTCCCCGCTCCGCGCCGGGCGTCTCGGAGCGCTTGGACCTGCTCGCGCAACTGGTCACCGGCGGCACCTCCGTCCCGGGCCCGCTGCTGGTGGCCGTGGTGCACGGGGAGCTGATGACCCTCGCGCCGTTCCACACGGCCAACGGCGTGGTGGCGCGTGCGGCGTCCCGGCTGGCCTCCATCGCCACGGGCCTGGACCCGAAGTCGCTCGGCGTGCCGGAGGTGTTCTGCCTGCGCCGCCAGGACGACTACGCCTCCGCCCTGCACGGCTTCTCCACCGGCGACCCCGAAGGCATCACCCGCTGGCTGCTCTTCTTCTGCGAAGCGCTCCAAGCCGGCTCCCGCGAAGCCCGCAGCATCGCCGACGCCGCCTCCACCTGACCCCCGCGCGAGTCCTACCTCCAGAACGCGAGTGTCCTACGTTCGGAACGCGAGTGTCCTACGTTCGGAACGCGCGAGTTGAACGCTCAGCACAGTGGATCTTGTTCTGAACGTTCAACTCGGGGTACCTGAACGTAGGACACTCGCGTTCCGAACGTTGGACTCGCGGGTCAGAGGAGTTCTTTCAGGGTGGTGGCGGCGCGGGTGGCGTCGTCGAAGGTGTTGTAGAGCGGGGCGAAGCCGAAGCGCAGCAGGTCCGGCGGGCGGTGGTCGCCGATCACGTCGCGCTCGATCAGCTCCTCGATCAGCCGGGCGGCTTCGGGGTGGCGGAGGCTGATCTGGTGGCCGCGCCACTCGTCGGCCGGCGTGATCACCTCGATGCCCGGCAGGCCCTCGACCAGCGAGCGGAAGTGGGCGGTCAGGGCCAGGCCCTTGGCGCGGACGTCGGCGAGGTCCACGTGGTCCCACACGTCCAGGGCGGCGTCCAGGGCGAGCATCGAGATGATGTCCGGCGTGCCCACCCGCGCACGGGAGACGCCCGGGTCGGGCGTGTACTCCGGCGACATCGCGAACGGCACCTCGTGGCCCGTCCACCCCGTCAACGGCTGGTCGAACGTCGCCTGCGCGTGCTTCGGCACGTACAGGAACGCGGGCGACCCCGGCCCGCCGTTGAGGAACTTGTACGTGCACCCCACGGCCAGGTCGACGCCGAGCGCGTCCAGCTCGATCGGCAGCACGCCCGCGCTGTGGCACAGGTCCCACACGACCTTCGCGCCCACGGCGTGGGCCTGCTCGGTCAGCTTCGCCATGTCCAGCAGCCGACCGGTGCGGTAGTCGACGTGGTTGAGCAGCACGACCGCCGTCGTGTCGCGCAGGTCCAGCTCCTCCGGCGGCGCGGGCCGCAACGCCAGGCCGGTCAGCTCCGCCACCGACCGGGCGATGTAGCCGTCGGTCGGGAACGTCCCCTCGTCGACGACGATCTCCATGCGGTCGGTGTTGCGCACCGCGGCCATCAGCGCCTTGAACAGGTTCACGCTGGTCGAGTCCGCGACCACGACCTGCCCCGGCTTGGCCCCGATGAGCCGGCCGATGCGGTTGCCGACCCGTTCCGGCGCCTCCCACCAGCCCTCCGACCAGCTGCGGATCAGCCGCCGGCCCCACTGTTCGCGCACGACGTGCTGCACGCGTTCGGCGACGGCCTTCGGCGGCGCGCCCAGCGAGTTGCCGTCCAGGTACACGACGTCGTCGTCGAGGTCGAACAGGTCGCGGATGTGCGCCAACCGGTCGTTCATACGTAGCTCCTGGCCGTCCACAGTTCGGGGAACACGGAGCGTTGCGTGCGCTTCTCCAACCACGCAACCCCCGCCGAGCCGCCGGTCCCGGTCTTCGCGCCCATCGAACGGCGGGTGGCCAGCAGGTGGTCGTAGCGCCAGCGGGCGAACTCCTCGGCGATGTCGGTCAACGCCTCGCCCAGTTCCAGCAGGTCACGCGACCCGCCGCGGTAGATGTCCGCCCACACGGCCTCCACGTCGGCGTTCGGCTCGTACGGTCCGCTGACGTCACGTTCGAGCACCTCCGCCGGGATCGGCAGGCCCTGCCGGTGCAGCGCGGCCAGCACGTCGTCGTACAGGCTGGGTTCGTTGAGCAGCTTCTCCAGCGCGTCGTGCTGCTGCGGCACGGCCCGGTGCGGCACGAGCATCGAACGGGACTTCTCGCCGAGCAGGAACTCCACCTCGCGGTAGCGGCCGGACTGGAAGCCGGAGCCCTCGCCGAGGGCGTCGCGGAACGAGTTGAACTCGGCGGGCGTCATCCGGGCGATCGGCCGCCACGCCGCGTTGAGCGCCTGCATGTGCAGGTCGCTGCGGCGCAGGGTGCGGACCGCGGCACGCAGGTCGTCGGCGCGCAGCTCGGCCTTGGCCTGCCGCCACTCGAAGCACAGCAGCCCGAAGTACAGCTCCATGACCTGCGTGATCACCAGGAACGACATCTCACGCGGATCCTTGGACCACTGCTGTTGCAGCGAGTGCAGCACGGAGGCGTGCACGTAGTCCTCGTAGGGCGTCGTGCCGCCGAAGTCGAGCTTGGGTGAGACAGGGCAAGTCATGCGTTCCATCATGACCGCGTGTTCGGGCTGGCTGAATGGGTGACGGATGCACTTTCGCTGGAAAGTTCTTATGACTGGAAAGCAAATGCGCGGAGTAGCTTTGCGACCGTGAGCATCGAACTGGACGGCGTGGACTGGGCCCTGCTGGAGGCCCTCCAGGAGGACGCGCGGTTGTCGTACAACGAGCTGGCACGGCGGGTGCACGTGTCGCCGCCGACGGTCGCGCAACGCGTGCGGCGGCTGGAGAACGCGGGCGTCATCACGGGCTACCGCGCCACCGTGGACCCGACGGCGGTGGGACGTCCGGTGATCGCCCTGGTGCGCATGAAGTGCTACGGGCCGCGGTGCATCACGGTGCACCCGGAGCTGCTCGACGACTGCCCCGAGGTGGTGGAGGTGGTGCGGCTGACCGGCGACATCTGCTCCGTGGTCAAGGTCGTGACCACGTCGATCAGCGAGCTGGAGCGGTTGCTGGTGCGGCTGGGCGGCTACGGCGAGACGTCCAGCGCGATGGTGCTGTCGACGCCTATCCCGTGGCGCCCGGTGCGAGCTGGCTGAGCGCCATCCGGACGTGCCCCTGGGTGCGTTCCAACGCCTCGGCGGCCAGCGCCGCGGGCGCGCCGGACAGCAGGTGCACCAACGCGACCTTCAGGTCGCCGCCCGAGTCGGCCAACGCCGTCGTGCACTCCTGCTCGCCCAGGCCCGTGGCCTCGCGCAGGATGCGGACCGTGCGGCCGCGCAGCTTGGCGTTGGTCGCGCGCATCGACACCATCAGGTTCGAGTACGTGCGGCCCAGCCGGACCATCACCGCGGTGGAGAACGACGTCAGCACCAGCTTCTGCGACGTGCCCGCCTTCATCCGGGTCGACCCCGCGATCGCCTCCGGACCCGTGTCGACCGCGATCAGCACGTCCACCTCGACCGGCGCGGGCGCGGTCGGGTTGTTCGACACCAGCACGGTGCGCGCGCCCAGCGTCCGCGCCTCCTCCAGCGCGGCCACCACGAACGGCGTGCGGCCCGACGCCGTGACGCCGACGACCAGGTCACCCGCGGCCGCGTGCGCGCGAATCTCGGCGGCGCCGTCGGACGCCTGGTCCTCGACGTCCTCCACGGCGTTGACCAGCGCGTCCCGGCCGCCCGCGTGGTGGGCGACGAACCAGTCCGGCGGCGAGTTGAACGTCGGCACGAGCTCGGCGGCGTCGAGCGTGGCCAACCGGCCGGACGTGCCCGCGCCCACGTAGTGCACCCGGCCGCCGGCGCGCAGCGCGCCGACCGCGAGGTCCGCGGCACGGGCCAGCTCGGGCAGCACGGCCGCGACGGCGTCGGGCACGAGGTGGTCCTCGGTGTTGATCAGGCGGAGCACGTCCAGCGTGGAGAGCCGGTCGATGTCCAGCGTCCGCGGGTTCCTGGCCTCGGTGGGTGAGTCCACGCGGACCGCGACACCGTCCCGGGGCGGCGTCATTTACCGGACTCCCGGCGTCGCCTGCCGTCCGGCCGCGCGCCGAGGCGGTGCCCCGACACCGCGTCGTACGTCGCCTCCAGGGCGGTCTTGGCGCTGTCGACGTGCCGTTGCGCGACGCCGATGAACAGGCAGTCGATCACGGTGAGCTGGGCGATCCGGCTGGCCATCGCGCCCGAGCGGAACGTGGTCTCGCGCGCCGCCGTGGTCAGCACGTGGTCGGCGATCTCGCTGATCGGCGAGCGCGGGAAGTTCGTCAGCGCCACCGTGGTCGCGCCGTGCTCCTTGGCCACCCGCAGCGCCTCGACGGTCTCGGAGGTGGAGCCGGTGTGCGATATCCCGACCGCCACGTCCGCGTCGGTGAGCACGGCGGCCGACGTGAGCGCGATGTGCGTGTCGTTCCACGCGAAGCACGTGCGCCCTATGCGGTGCAGCTTCTGCTGGAGGTCGAACGCGACGAACGCGCTCGCCCCGAACCCGTAGACGTCCACCCGGCCCGCGCCCGCGACGGCCTCCACCACCGCTTCGAGCGTCTCCACGTTGAGCTGCTCGGCGGTCTCCTCGACCGCGCGCGCGTCCGCGAACGCGACCTTGCCCACCACCTGGCGCAGGTCGTCGCCGGGGCCGATGTCGCCGCCCAGGTCCCGGTCGGTGCGCATGGACGTGCGAGCCGTGTCGGCGGCCAGCGCGATGCGCAGCTCCGGGTACCCGCCGACGCCGATGGCCTTGCAGAACCGGGTCACCGTGGTCTCGCTGGTGCCCGCGGCCTCGGCGACCTCGGTGATGCTGCGGTGGGCGACGGTCGCCGGGTTGTCCAGCACGACCTTGGCGACCCGCTGCTCCGCGCGGGCCAGGCCCGGCAGCAGTGAACGGATCTTGACCAGGGGACTGGAGTCGGCGGAACTTTCGGTGGACACGTGGGAAACTTACTAACCGCCCAACCTGTGGTCAACGCAGGGTGGGTGCAACTCACCCCAACCGTGACCCAAAGGCACCACTTGGCGGGGTCCGATCGTCGCGAGCGTCACTAACGGTCCGCGGTCCGCCACCCTTCGGGGTGCAAACCCGCTGGTTCGCGCTCCGCGTCCAGTGCCACGCCGCGCTCGTCCGTGACGCGGACGGCGTCCACGTACACGCCACGCCCGCCGTACCCCGTGCCGCGCACGTACCGCCAGCGCAGCTTCGCCGCCGACCCGGTGTCCAGCTCGACCTTCTGCCACCGCCGCTGCCCGTACCCGGCCAGCACGTGCACCTCGCGCCACGCCGACCCGTCGTCGGTCGCCTCGACCACCACCTCGTCGCCGGGGTCGAGGTCGACGAACGCCCAGAACGACAGCCGCTGCCGTTCACCGCGCCGCGGCAGGTCGCGCGTGGTCAACGTGGCGCCGTCCGACTCCGGGGTCCACGCCGTGCCGTGCCTAGGGCGCACCGCCAACGCCTGCGCCAGGCCGTTGGCCACCACGCGCCGCGCCGGGTTGATCGAGCCCCAGTTCCGGCTCGGGTGCACCCGGTTGGTCAGCAGGATCGCGATCGACCGCGACAACGGGTCCAGCACCAGCGTGGTGCCCGTGTAGCCGGTGTGCCCGGCGGCCCGCGGCGACGTCAGCGCGCCCATGTACCAGCGCTGGTCCAGCTCGAAGCCCAGGCCGTGCGAGTTGCCGGGGAAACCCTGGTTGAAGTCGGTGAGCATCAGCTCGACCGTCTCCTCCCGCAGGATCCGCGCGCCCGCGTGCTCGCCGCCGTTGAGGATCGCCTGGCCCAGCACGGCCAGCTCGCGCGCGGTGGAGAACACGCCCGCGTGACCGGCGACGCCGCCCAGCGACCAGGCGTTCTCGTCGTGCACGCTGCCGCGGATGATGCCCCGGCCCGCCTGGTACTCGGTCGCCGCGACGCGGTCCAGCTTGGCCGCCGGCGGGTTGTAGCCGGTGTCCACCAGGCCCAAAGGGCGGGTGATGTCGTCGCGGACCAGCTCGTCCAGCTTCTTGCCCGACCACTTCTCGGCCAGCAGGCCGAGCGTGATCAGGTTCAGGTCCGAGTACAGGTACGCGGTGCCGGGCGCGCTGCGGGGCGTCGTGTCCATCACGGCCTTGATCCGGGACGGGACGTCCGGGTACTGCGACCACAGCGGCAGCCACGCGACCAGCCCCGAGGTGTGGGTCAGCAACTGGCGGACGGTGATCGACTCCTTGCCGTTGACGCCGAACTCCGGCAGGTGGCGCGCCACCGGGTCGTCCAGCCCGAACCTGCCCAGCTCGTGCTGCCGCATCACCACGATGGAGGTGAACAGCTTCGAGATCGAGGCCAGGTCGAAGATCGTGTCCCGGGCCATCGGCACCCGCTGCGCCTCGGGCAGCTCGGTGCCGGCCGCGTCGGCGTAGCGGACCGCCCAGCCCGTCGGCTCGTGGGTGACCACCACGCCGTCGTGCGCGAACAGCGTGACGGCGCCCGCGAACAGCGGGTGGCCGGTCGGGTCCTGCCCGGAAGAAGCGGAAACGGTGTACCGCTCGATCTGGGCCAGTGCGGCGTCCAGCGGCGCCGGGTCGAGTCCCACGCGCTGCGGGGTACCCGTTCGCAGCACGGAGCTCGACCACCCCTCGTGCGGCTGGTCGAAGCGGGCCTCGCGGCCCTCGGCGTGGGCGGGCAGGGTGACGGACAGGGCCAGGGTGGTCGCGATCAGCAGGGCAGGGACGCGCATCGCTGTTCTCCCTCTACCGGTAGCGCAGGTAAGGCCGGCGGGTGCGGTCGAACGCGGCCAGCTCGTCGGCCCAGGCGCCGACCACCTCGTCGGTGCCCGCGCCCGCGTCGACCATGCGGCGCAGCCGGTCCGAGCCGCTGAGCTTGTCGATGTAGAGGTCGGGCCGCCACGCGAAGACCTCGGGGTAGCGGGCCTTCGCGGTGACGATCATGGCGACGGCCGTGCGGGGCGCGTCGAAGCCGTGCGGGTCGGTGAGGTGCAGGGCGACACCGCCGCACAGCTTGTTGGCGAACTTGTTGAACGTGGGCGTGAAGTAGGTCTCGCGGAACCGGACGCCCGGCAGCCCCAGCGCGTTGAGGTCCTCGGCCCAGCGCCAGTCCAGGCCCGGTGCGCCGATCGTCTCGAACGGGCGGGTCGTGCCGCGGCCCTCGGAGAACACCAGGCCCTCGAACAGGCACGTGCCGGGGTAGACCAGCGCGGTGTCGTGCGTGGGGACGTTCGGGCTCGGCGGCACCCACGGCAGGCCCGAGTGCAGGTCGTCGCGCTTCCACCCCTTCACGTCGACCACTTCGAGGCTGGACACGCGGCCGCCGTCGGTGGGCAGGAACTCGCCGTCGAACAGCCGGGCCAGCTCGCCGATCGTCATGCCGTGCTGCTGCGCGATCGGCTTGCGGCCGACGAACGTCGCGTAGGCCGGGTCGAGCTGGGGCCCGCGGGCCGTGCCGCCGACCGGGTTTGGGCGGTCGAGCACGACGAACCGCACGCCGGTCGCGGCGGCGGCCTGCATGACCGCGTACATCGTCCAGATGTAGGTGTAGAAGCGCGCGCCGATGTCGGCGATGTCGAACACGAGCGTGTCGACGCCCGCCTTGGCGACCATGTCGGCGATCTTGGCCGTGCTCGCGCCGTAGGTGTCGTAGACCGGGACGCCGGTGCGCGGGTCGAGGTAGCTGCCCTCCGAGCCGCCGGCCTGCGCCGTGCCGCGGAAGCCGTGCTCCGGGCCGAACGCGGCCAGCGGCCTGATGCCGGCGGCCACCATGGAGTCGACGATGTGGGTGTGGTCGCGCAGCACGCCCGTCGGGTTGGTGACCACGCCGATCCGGCTGCCCGCGAACCGCCGCCAGCCGTCCTCGGCCAGTTGCTCGGCCCCCGTCTTGACCGGGCGCGGCCGGTCCGGGTGCTCGGGGGCGCGGTCGAACGCACCGAGCGCGGGGACGGCCAGGGCGCCCGCGCCTGCCGCGAAAAAGTGCCTGCGGTCCATGGCCGTCACCACTCCAGCCCGTGGCCGAACGGGTAGGGCCTCGGGCCGGGCACCTCGACCGGCAGCCTGCCCGTCGGGCCCACCTCGCCGGTGATCACCCGGGCGAGCGCCTCCATCGACACCGCGCCGTAGGAGTAGGTCGCCAGCCACGTCGGCGCGTCCGTGTGCGCCACGTCGTACGGGTTCTGCACGGCGACCGCGACGACGGGCTTGCCGGTGGCCAGCAGGCTGGTCAGCAGGTTCTGCTGCGCCGGCTGGCGGGACAGCGCGTTGGTGAGCACGACGACCACGTCCGCGCCGGCCGCGGCCTGCACGGCGGCCGTCACGTGGGCCTGCGTCGGGGTGCTGCCGGTGGGCAGGGCCGTGCCGCCGAGGAAGCCCGCCAGCGTGCGGGTCGTCGTCTCGCCCCAGCCGGTGACCAGGGCGGCGGATGGCTTGGCGCGCAGGGGTAGCACGCCCGCGTCGTTGCGCACGGCGGTGATCGTGCGGTCGGTGATGCGCCTGGCGGCGGCGAGGTGCTCGGCCGGGCCGACCGCCGCGTCGACCTTGTCGACGTCCACGAGCGGGCCGGTGAGCATCCCGCGCAGGAACTTCATCCGCAGGATCCGCACCACGCTCTGGTCGATGCGCCGCTCGGACAGCTCACCGCTGCGCACGGCCGCCAGGACGCTGTTGACGGCCAGCTCCAGGTTCACCGGCATGAGCAACTGGTCCACGCCCGCCTTCAAAGCCAGCACGGGGATCTCGGCGTCGCTGTGCAACTGCCGCACGCCCGCCATGGCCAGCGAGTCGGTGATGACCACGCCGTCGTAGCCCAGGTTCTCGCGCAGCAGGCTGATGGCGGGCTCCGACAGCGTCGCAGGCTCACCCGACGGGTCGATCTTCGGCATCTGGATGTGCGCGGTCATGATCGAGTCGATGCCCGCGGCGATGGCCGCCCGGAACGGCGGCGCGTCCACCCGCGCCCACTCCGCCTCGGTGCGGTCGACCGTCGGCAGCGTGCTGTGGCTGTCCTGGTCGGTGTCGCCGTGGCCGGGGAAGTGCTTGGCGGTCGCGCTCACGGTGTGCTTGGCCAGGAACCGGCCCTGGTAGCCGCGCACCTGGGCGGCGGTCAGCTCGGCCGCCAGCGCCGGGTCGCTGGAGTAGGAGCGCACGCCGATGACCGGGTTGGCCGGGTTGGAGTTCACGTCCGCGTCCGGTGCGAAGTTCTGCGTGATGCCCATGGCGCGCAGCTCGGTGGCCGTGATGCGGGCGGCCTGCTCGGCGTCCTGCGCGCGGCGGCCCGCGCCGAGGGCCATGTTGCCGGGGAACTGGGTGGCGGGCGCGCCGATGCGCGTGACGATGCCCATCTCCTGGTCCGTGGCGATGGCCAGCGGGACGCGGCTGGCCCGTTGCAGGCCGTTGGAGAGGGTGGCGATCTGGCGCGGGGTGTCGATGTTGTCGTAGCTGGTGTTGTTGAAGTAGACGACGCCGCCCGGCTGGAACTTGGCCACCACCTCGGCCGGGGTGGCCACGCCGAAGTCGCGCAGGTTGCCGGGGTGGGCCTCGTCCGGGGACTGCCCGTGCAGGTAGGTGACGAACAGCTGGCCGACCTTCTGCTCCAGCGACATGCCGCGGACCAGGGCGGCCACGTGTTGTGCCTGGTCGGGGGCGGCCTGCGCCGGTGTCGGGGTGGTCACTGCGGACGCCGCGGCCACGGCGACGGCGACGAGCGGACGGAGCACTGCGGCCTCCCCACTGGGAATCTTCCACCACAACGTGGTGCGTTTGGCAAGTTACCCACGTCACAGAGGCGGGTCAACGGGTTGCGTTGCGTGGCCATTGTGCGGAGGGGCACCGACAGAACCAGGGGTTTGGCGCGTCACTCGTTCGGGCACTTGTTCGGGGAGTCGCGCTTTCAGGGCAGGAAGCAGTGGCACGAAAAACGGTGGGGCCCCTCGGCTGAGGGGTCCCACCGTCGTCAGCGCGGGCCTTCGAGTTACCAAGCGTGCAACTCGTGTCGTACCGACCTGGCCTCGGCGTCCGGCGTCCCGGTACGCAGGCCCTAGACGACAAGCCTCCCGCGGCGTGCTGCGCGTGGGTGTCTCGAAGTCCGCGCACGGAGCTCCGTCGGGGTGGACGCTGCTTCTCTTCCGCTTCGTCCCTGGCCGACCCGAGGTCCGCACTTCCTTTGTAGTGCGTGTCCGGCGTCACAGCAAGGGCTCGATGGGGTGCACCGTTCAAGCCACCGTAAGTAGCGGAAAGTCTTTTGTGACAGTGATTCCGTGCCTTTCGCGACCCCCGGTACCGCTGTCCGGGCCACGGCGGGGTGAATCAGCTCCGGCGGCGCCTGCGCAGGCCGTACCAGGCGACGCCGGCGGCCGTCGCCGCGCCCAACCCGATCGCGGTGACGGCGACCGCCGCGCCCGACGGGCGGGGGATGCGGGCCCGCAGCGACACGGGGTCGGAGAACGTCAGCACCGGCCAGCCGCGCTGGCCCGCGACGCGGCGCAGGGCGCGGTCCGGGTTGACCACCGTGGGGTGGCCGACGGCCTCCAGCAGCGGCAGGTCGGTGATGGAGTCGGAGTAGGCGTAGCAGCGGCTCAGGTCGTAGTCGTGCTGCTCGGCCAGTTGCTTCACCGCGATCGCCTTGTTCTCGCCCGCGCAGTAGAAGTCGACCTCGCCGGAGTAGCGGCCCTCCGCGACGACCATCCGGGTGCCCACGCTGTGCGTGGCGCCGACCATGGTGGAGATGGGCGCGACCAGCTCCTCACCGGAAGCGGACACCACGACCACGTCGTGACCCTCGCCCTTGTGGTCGGTGATGAGCTGCGTGGCCTCCTTGTAGACGAGGGGGTCGACGATGTCGTGCAGCGTCTCCTCGACGATCGAGCGGACCTGCTCGACGTCCCAGCCCTCGCAGAGCGCGGTGATGTGCGAGCGCATCCGGTCCATCTGGTCGGCGTCCGCGCCGGCCAGCATGAACACGAACTGCGCGTAGGCGCTCTTGAGCACCGCACGCCGGTTGATCAGGCCCTCTTGGAAGAAGGGCCGGCTGAACGCCAGCGTGCTCGACTTGGCGATGACGGTCTTGTCCAGGTCGAAGAACGCGGCGACTCGACTGCCTTCGGTGGCGTGCTCGGTCACCGGTCAAGCTTAAGCGGGGTGGGCCGCGCGAGCCGTCGACGGTAGTTCGCCACTTTACGAATCAGGTGTGCGGTCCATCGAAATTTGGTCTCCCTCTCACGAGAAGACACGCATGACCCTGTCCCGTGGGGATACAGTAGACGGGTCCGGCTCGACCGGACGGGTTCAGTCCGACCCCCCGGGACTGAACCAATGACGACCCCCGTCCCTCCCCCCTGGCGGGGGTCGTCCCATGTCCGGGGTCGGTTCTCCCGGGTCGTCGCGCTGGACCTCCGCGCACTTGCCCTCCTTCTTGCATCGAACCCCGATCTTTCGCCGCGCCGCGCGGGAAGACCGCCGTTCGGCGGTCCCCGGCGCGCCGAGTTGTCCACAGCCCATCCGGTTGTCCACATGTTGATCATGTGGCGTTGTGTCCTTCCTCACCGCCCGAGACCGTGGAACCCGCACCACCACAACGGAAGCGGGGAGGGCGGCATGAGGCGACCGGTGGCACTGGTGACGGACGCGGGGCTGGTGGAGGAGGTGCTGCACGCGGCGGCGGTCGTGGGCTGCGAGCTGGAGCGCGTGGTCGACGTGACGGCGTTGCGCGGGCGTTGGCAGGGCGCGGCGGCGCTGGTGCTGGACTTCGAGGCGGTCGTCGCGTGCGCCGGGTTCCCGCGCAGACCGGGGGTGCACGTGGTCGGCGCCGGTCCGCCGGGTGCGGAGGTGTGGCGGCGTGCCCTGGCGCTGGGCGCGGAGCAGGTGTTGGAGCTGCCCGCCGACCAGGAGCGGCTGCGGGCGGTGCTGGCCGACGCGTCGGAGGGCGGGCCGGTCGGCCAGGGCAGGGTGCTGGCGATCCTGGGCGCGCGCGGTGGTGCCGGGGCGTCCGTGCTGGCGGTGGCGGTGGGTCAAGCGGTGCTGGCGGCCGGGGGCCACGGGCTGCTCGTCGACTGCGACCCGTGGGGCGGTGGGCTCGACCTGATGTTGGGCGCGGAGCGGCAGGAAGGACTGCGGTGGCCGACCTTGCGGGTGACGGGCGGCCGCGTGCCCGCTTCGGCGCTGCGCTCGGCGCTGCCGGGCCGTTCGGGTGGGCGGGGCAGCCTGACCGTGCTCTCGTGCGGCCGGACCGGTCCGGGCCCCGAGCCGGACGCCGTGGTGGCCGTGGTCGAGGCGGGCAGGCGCGCGGGTGACACGGTCGTGTGCGACGTCCCGCGCCAACCGACCCCCGCCGCCTGCGCCGCCCTGGACCGCGCCGACCTGGCCGTGCTCGTGGTGCCTGCCGACGTGAAGGCGTGCATGGCGGCCAGGACGTTGATCGACCAGGCCACCGAACGGGGCGTGCGGCTGCAAGCCGTCGTCCGCGGCCCCGCCCCGGGCGGCCTGACCACCGCCCAAGTGGTGGCAGCGATCAACCTCCCCCTGCTGACCACCATGCGCCCCGAACCGGGCCTGGCCAGATCCCTGGACAACGGCCACTTCCCCGACTCCAACCGCGGCCCCCTGTCCAAAGCCGCCCGCAAAGTCCTGGCCGCCCTCCACACCGCCTAACCAACCACCACCTCACCCCACCACCCGGACTCCGGCTCCCATCCGCACTCCGCCTCCCGTCCGGACTCCGCCTCCTACCTGGGATCCAGCTTCCGCACGCGGCCCCACCGCCGCGTGGTCCTGCCACCGCACAGGCCCTGCACCCGGCGTGCCCTGCCTCCACACGCCTCCTGCCACCCCTCCACCTCACCGCCACGAAGCCCCCAGAACTCACCAACCTCACCGTCCTCACAGCGATCGGCCTCGCCATGCACTCGCTCCGGCCTTCCCCCACACCGCTCTCATCTGGCGAACTGCGGCCGCCAACCCTGCCGCCTCAACGGCGATCGGCCCCAGTCGTGCCCCTGCGGCCGGCGGTGCCTCACCACGGCTCCTGGCACCCACGTGCCTCACCGCCATGGGATCCACAGTGCTCACTACCCCCGCCGCCCCACAGCGATCGGCCTCGTCATGCATTCGACCGGCTCACCCCACCGCTCTCACCAGGCCGCACAACAGCCAACAGCCCGCCCTCCCAACAGCGGCCGGCCCCAGCCGACCGCGCCACCCACCAACACCACCCGTGGCCGGCCCACTGTGCCAACGGAGGTCGGCATCACTGAGGCTTACCGGCCCGCAACGACCCCAAGAAGCACCGGCCCGCCAGTGGCCGGTGACACCCCGAACCGGTGGGCCAACAGGAAACCGCCCCGAACCGCCGCGTCCTCGAGCGCGCGAACCGACCAAGCCCGCACTGCCAGAGCGATGAAGTCCCGACGAGAACTGGAGGTTGGACATGAGTTGTGATCGCGGCCCTCGGGTGACGCGGCATCCCCGGTTCCGGGAGCCGGTCCGGTTCCGCAGATGTCGGCCGGTGTTGCTGTCGACGTTGGTGCTGGCCGAGTTGTCCGCGTCCTTGCGCGCTGAGGTGGGTGACGGGCGGCAGGTCTTGGTCGAGGCGGCTCGGGACGTGGTGGAACGGCGGCCTCGGGCGTCGTGGAAGGAGGGATCGTGAACGACCTCGTTGAGCGCGTCCGGCTCCGTTTGGCCAGTGGGCGGGGGGATCTCACGTCGGCGGCCGTCGCGGCGGCGGTGCGGGGTGAGGCCGGTGGGGTGCTCGGTGACGAGGACGTCCAGCGGGCGCTCGCGGTGTTGCGGCAGGAGTTCGTCGGGGCCGGGCCGTTGGAGCCGTTGTTGCGCGATCCCGACACGACCGACGTCCTCGTCACGCGACCGGACCAGGTCTGGGTCGACGGGGTAGGCGGGTTGCGGCGCACCGACGTCACGTTCCCCGACGAGGCCGCGGTCCGCCGGCTCGCGCAGCGGCTCGCGGTGGTGGCCGGGCGGCGGTTGGACGACGCGTCGCCCTGCGTGGACGGGTGGTTGCCCGGCTCGGTGCGGTTGCACGCGGTGTTGCCGCCGATCTCGCCGTTCACCTGCCTGTCCTTGCGGGTCCTGCGGCCGGCGGTGCACGACCTGGCGACCCTGGAGGCGTGCGGCACGTTCGACCGGGTGGCGGCCGACCTGCTGCGGGCGGTCGTGGTGGCGCGGCAGGCGTTCCTGGTCGTCGGCGGCACGGGCTCGGGGAAGACGACGCTCCTCGCCGCCCTCCTGGGGTGCGTGCCGCACGACGAACGGGTGGTCTGCGTGGAAGACGCAGGCGAACTCCAGCCCGACCACCCGCAGGTGGTCCGGCTGCTGGCCCGCGGGCCGAACGTCGAGGGCGCGGGCGAGGTGACGATGCGCGACCTGGTCCGGCAGGCGTTGCGGATGCGGCCCGACCGGATCGTGGTCGGGGAGGTGCGGGGCGCGGAGGTCTGCGACTTGCTGTCCTCGCTCAACACCGGGCACGACGGGGGCGCGGGGACGCTGCACGCCAACTCGCCGGCCGAGGTGCCCGCCCGGTTGGAGGCGTTGGCCGCGCTCGGCGGGCTCGACCGGCACGCCCTCCACAGCCAACTGGCCGCGGCGGTGAAGGTGGTGCTGCACATGCGCCGTGACGGCGACGGCAGCAGGCGGTTGGCCGAGATCGGCGTGTTGGAACGGCGGTCCGGGAACCTCGTCGTCCGGCCCGCGTGGCGGCGCGACGGCGGTTGGCAGGAGGCCGGTGCGGTGCTCGAACGCATGGTGGGGGCGTCATGAGCCTGCTGTTGCTGGCCGCAGCGTTGCTGGTGTTGCCCTCCGCGCACGCACGACGACGCCTTGCCGGGCTCAGGAGCGGACCGCGGTGGAAGCCGGTGAGGCCCAGTCGTGTGCTGGTCGTGCCGGCGGGGATCGCGCTGGGTGCGCTGGTGGGTGTCGGCGGGGCGATCGCGGGTGGGCTGCTGGCGGCGACCGTGTGGCGCACGTACCGGGAGACGGCTCGTCAACGTGATCACCTGGCGGCGTCCGGCGCGCTGGCGGACGGGCTGAAGGCGTTCGTCGCCGAGCTGAGGGCGGGCGCGCACCCGGCCAAGGCCGCGATGGGCGCGGCGGAGGACGCGGACCGGCCGGCGGCGGACGTCCTGCGGGCCATCGCGGCGACGTCGTCGCGGGGCGGTGACGTGGAGGCGGCGCTCGCCGACTTCCCGGACGCCCACCAGTTGGCCCGGGCCTGGCGGCTGTCGGCGGTGCACGGGGTGCCGTTGGCCGACGTGCTGGACGCGGTCCGGCGGGATCTTGACCGGCGCACCGCTTTCGCCGGCCAGGTCCACGCCCGCATGGCCGGTCCGCGGGCCGGGGCGGCGGTGTTGGCCGGGTTGCCGCTCCTCGGCGTGGTGCTCGGCGAACTCGGCGGTGCGGGGCCGCTGGCGGTCCTGTCCGGCACGCCGCCGGGGCAGGCCCTCCTGGTCGCCGGGGTGGTCCTGATCTGCGCCGGGTTGCGGTGGAGCGGTCGGTTGACCAGGCAGGTGATCGCATGAGCCTGCTGCTGCTCGCGCTGGCCGTCGTCGCGTTCCCCGCGCCGGGCCGGGCCGCGGCTCGACTGCGACCGAGGGTCAGGCGAAAACCCGAGCCCAAGGTTCGGCCGCCGGACCCGTTCGCCGCGGCGGCGACCTGGGACCTGCTGGCCGCCGCACTGCGGGCGGGTCTGCCGGTGGCCGGTGCGGTGCGCGCCGTGCTGCCGGGCGTCCCACCGGGGCCGGCCGATCGCCTGCGCGAGGTGGTCGACCTGCTGACGTTGGGCGCGGACCCGGTCCAGGCGTGGGCCAAAGCCCTCGCCCACCCCGACACCGCGCCGTTGGCGAGAGCGGCACGCCGCACGGCGCGGTCGGGCGCGGCGTTGGCCGGTGCGGCGGCGGACCTGGCGGCGGAAGCGCGGGCGCAGGTGGCCGACCAGGCCGAGGCCCGGGCGCAACGTGCCGCGGTGCTCGTGGCGGGGCCGCTGGCCCTGTGCTTCCTGCCCGCGTTCCTGTGCCTCGGTGTCGTGCCGGTGGTGCTCGGCATCGTCGCCGGCGTGAGCGACGACTGGTGAACGTCCACTGTGGAGTGAAGGAGAGAATGATGTTGGCAGTCAAGGAGAACCTGTCGGACGACCGCGGGATGTCGACGGTGGAGTACGCGATCGGCACGCTCGCCGCCGCGGCGCTCGCGTTGCTCCTGTACTCGCTGATGAGCGGTGACTGGGTGCAAGGACTGGTCCAAGCGCTGCTGCAACGGGCGTTCACGGTGGACGCGTGAGACGCGGGGTGCTCGGCGACGACCGGGGTGGGGTGACGGTCGAAGCGGCGGTGGCGGTGTGCGGGTTGGTCGCCGTGCTGGTGCTCGGGGTCGCGGCCGTGATGGCGGTGATCGGGCAGCTCCGGTGCACCGATGCGGCGCGGGAGGCGGCTCGGCTGGTCGCCCGGGGTGAGGGCGCACGGGTCTCCGGCGTGGTCGAGGCCATCGCGCCGGAAGGAGCGCAGTGGACGGTTCGGCGTGAGGGCGACACGGCGTCGGTGGAGGTTGTCGTCTCACGGCTGGGCATCGAGCTGCGGGCGTGGGCCTACGCGGTGGTGGAGCCCGGGGTGGCTGGTCGCTGATCCCGGGACCAAGGCCGGGTGGTCGATGAGAGGAGGGCGCGGAGCGGGCGGGAGGGGGCGGGGTGGAAGAGGCGGTCGCTGGGCGATCGGGTGAGGGCGGCGGCGGGTGCGAACCGCGGCGGGTGAGGGCGCGGGCGGTGAGGGCGGCGGCGGGTCAGGGTCCGGGAGGTGAGGGCGCGGGAGGTGGTGGTGCTGGGTGGGGCGGGAGGCCCGGGTCGTCGGTGGAGGCGAGAGGCGGCGCGGGCGCGGTGGGAGGAATGGGCCGGGCGGTGGTGGCCGGCGTGGTGGAGCGGGCTGGCGGAGGAGACGGTGGTGGCCGGGTGGAGGGAGAGGGGTGGCGGTTGGTGGGTCAGTGAAGGGTGGCGGTCCGGTGGGCGAAGGGCGGTTGGTGGGAAAGGCGGGAGTCGGTCGGTTGGTGGGCGACGGAGGAGGTGGTGGGTGGTGGGTGATCGGGGGTCGGCGTCGGTCGTGGCGGTGGTGGTGGCGGGGTTGTGGTTCGGGCTCGTGGTGGTCGGGGTGCAGGTAGGGGAGGTGCTCGTGGACCGGCGGCGGGTTGGTGCGGCGGCGGATCTCGGGGCGTTGGCGGCGGCTGGGCAGTTGGGTGGTGGGGGTGCGCACGCGTGCGCGCGGGCCGAGTGGGTGGTCGAGCGGATGGGTGGGCGGTTGGTCGCCTGCCTGGTCGAGGGATGGGAGGTGGAGGTCCAGGTCTCCGGTGAGGTGGCGGTGTTCGGCGCGGTCAGCGCGCGGGCACGGGCAGGTCCGGCTGAACCGTGACCCCGGGCCGGCGCGACGAACGGTCGCCCGTCGACGGTGAGCGGACTCACACGACCGCAGATTCGCGGCTTGGTGGTGGGTGAGCGGTCGGCACGGCGTTCTGCCGCACGCCCCCGCGGGCTGCGCTCGCCGTGCCACAACGACCAGTTGCCGACAGGCGGGTTACCAAAACCGCCGGTCATGGCGTTAGTTCAAGTGGCGGCACCGACACGGTGTCGAACACCACGCGACACGGTGTCGTGGACGCAGGACGCAGGAGGCGAACGAAAGATGGAGTGGTCGGATAGCTGGCGCGGGGCCTTCCGCATCGAGCTGCGCGCAGAGGCGGTCAACCTCGCGTGGCACGGGTGGCCTGTGCTGCCGGGCACCTATCCGGCGGGTGACCGGTGGGCCGGGCGCGACGGCGTCGAGGACACCGGGCCGGTCCCGGTGCACGACGACTGGCAGGAGCGCATCGGCACGAAGGCGGAGCAGGTCGCCACCTGGTGGGCGGGCCACTCCTACAGCATCCTGCTGGCCACCGGCCACGGCGTGGACGCCGTCGAGGTGAGCGCCGACCTCGGCCGCCGCGCCGCGGTCGAGCTGCGTGCCGCGGGCGTCCCGGTGCCGATCGTGGCCACGCCCGAGGGGCGCTGGATGTTCCTGGTCGCCTCGGGCGGCACGCCGGTCACCGACGAGGGCGTCAAGCACCACGGCCAGGGCGAGTACGTCCCGCTGCCGCCCAGCCCTGGCCAGGTCGGCGTCGTGCACTGGCGGGTCAAGCCGCAGATCTGCGCGTGGCAGCTGCCGCACGTGGACGTGGTCCGCGAGGCCCTGCTCCAGGCCGCCGACCGCACCTCCGACTACGGCCTGGTCACCGCCGACAGGTCGTGACCGACGTGGCCGTGCCGGACGTCGTGGCGTCTCTCCCCGACCACCCCGAGCACGACGTCCAGCACGGCCACACCGCCCGCCTTGTCCAGCGGATCGTTGCCATTCCCGCACTTCGGCGACTGCACGCAGGACGGGCACCCGGCCGGACACGCGCAAGCCGCGATGGCCTCCCTAGTAGCGACCAACCACGGGACTACCGCGTTGAACCCGCGGTCGGCGAACCCGGCTCCCCCGGGATGACCGTCGTGCACGAACACCGTCGCCTCCCCGGTGTCCTGGTGCAGAGCGGTCGAGACCCCGCCGATGTCCCAACGGTCACAGGTCGCGAAGAGCGGTAGCAGGCCGATCGCCGCGTGTTCGGCGGCATGCAGTGCGCCGGGGACGCGCGCCGGAGTCAGACCGGCGCCCCCCGGCGCACTGCCCAACAACTCCGCCGACACCGTGTACCAGACCGCCCGCGTCACCAACGTCTGCGCGGGCAGCGACAACGGCACCGAGTCGATCACCTGACCGGACGGCAGCTTGCGCAGGTAGCCGACCACCTGCGAGGTCACCTCCACCTCGCCGAGGCACACCGTCACCCCCTCGAACGAGCGCTGCTCCAGCACCCGCACCACAGAGATGTCCTTCGTGTCCCGGGCGGTCGTCGTCCAGTCCGGCTTCTCCGCGTGCACCATCGCCAGACCCGCGTCCAGGTCGAGCTCGTCCACCACGTACGACTCGCCCTGGTGCAGGTAGACGGCCCCGGAGTGCACCTGCCAGCACGCCGAGCCGGGGTCGACCGTGCCGAGCATCCGCCCCGAGTCGGCCTCCACCACCACGACCTGCTCGCCGCCGGACCCGCGGATGTCCACGTCGCCGTGCGGCCGGTCGTGCGAGGTCCAGTACCAGCCGTTCGGCCGCCGCCGCAGCACCCGCCGCGCCGTCATGTCCTCCACCACGGCCAGCGCCGCCGCACCGCCGAACGACTCCAGCGACTCCGGCGTCAGCGGCAGCTCGGCCGCCGCGCACGCCAACTGCGGCTCCAGCACGTACGGGTTCGTCGGGTCCAGCACCGTCGCCTCGACCGGCTTGTCCAGCACCGCCGACGGGTTGTGCACCAGGTAGGTGTCCAACGGGTCGTCCCGCGCCACGAACACGACCAGGGCGTCACCGTCCCCGGTCCGCCCCGCCCGCCCGGCCTGCTGCCAGAACGACGCCAGCGTGCCCGGGAAACCGGCCACCACCACGGCGTCCAACCCGACGATGTCCACGCCGAGCTCCAACGCGTTCGTCGTCGCCACGCCCAGCAGCTCGCCCGACGACACGGCCCGCTCCAACGCCCGCCGCTCCTCGGGCAGGTACCCGCCCCGGTAGGCGGCCACCCGCGACGCCAACGACGGGTCGACCTCCGACAGCACCCGCCGCGCGCCCAACGCGGTCAGCTCCGCACCCACCCGCGACCGCACGAACGCCAACGACCGCGCGCCCTCCACCACCAGGTCGGCCAGGATCCGCGCCGTCTCCGCGCCCGCCGACCGCCGCACCGGCGCACCGTTCTCGCCCTCCAGGTCGTCCAGCAGCGGCGGTTCCCACAACGCCACCGTCCGCCCGGCGCGCGGCGAGCCGTCCTCCGTCACCGCCTCGCACGGCGCACCGAGCAGGGCCGCGGCCGACGCCGCCGGGTCGGCCACCGTCGCCGACGCCAGCACGAACACCGGGTCCGCGCCGTAGCGCTGCGCGACCCGCCGCAGCCGGCGCAGCAACAGCGCCACGTGCGAACCGAAAACACCCCGGTAGGTGTGGCACTCGTCGACCACCACGTACGACAGCCGGCGCAGGAACCTGATCCACCGGGCGTGGTTGGGCAGCACGCCCCGGTGCAGCATGTCCGGGTTGCTGAACACCCAGTTGGCGTGCGCGCGCACCCAATCGCGTTCCGCCATCGGCGTGTCACCGTCGAACGACGCGGCGCGCACGCCCGGCACGCCCAAACCGGTCACCGATCTCAACTGGTCCGCGCCCAACGCCTTCGTCGGCGAGAGGTACAGAGCTGTTGCCTTCGGATCAACTGTCAACGCGCTGAGGACCGGCAATTGGTACGCGAGCGATTTTCCCGACGCGGTGCCGGTCGCCACGACCACGTGTGATCCGGACCACGCGTGCGTCGCCGCTTCCACCTGGTGCCGCCACGGTTGCGCCACACCGCGTCGCACCAGCGCGGACACCACCGGTTCGGGCGCCCACGACGGCCACGGGACGGGTCGCGCGGGCCGGGGCGGCTGCTCTTCGGTGTGCGTCAACGGCGATTCGCCCGCCGGGACACCGGCGAGGACGCGGTCCAGCAAACGTCGTCCCTGGTTCGCCACGGGGCGCAGCTTCGCACACCTGTCCGACAGCCGAACCCTGCCTGTGCGGATAACGGTGTGTGTACGGATCGGGACTGATCGTTGCCTCCTTGCGCACTATGAATAGACTCCGCCGCTATCGCATCCAATGAGGGGTGCATCACGTTGTGTCGGGGCTGACAGTCGCGTGAGTGACCCGCCTCACACCAGCGGGATGGCCCCGGATTGGGCTTGGAAAACTCACCAGGAGGACGGATGTCCCGGCAATTCCTCGCGGAGGGCCTAGAGCTCTCCGGAGGTGATCGCGGCCTCGTCGCCGTGGTCGCCGTGGTCGCCCTGGCTGCCCTGGCCGTGGGCTACGTGCTGCTCCGGGAGGTGCTGGCCGCGGGCCAGGGCACCTCCAAGATGCAGGACATCGCCAAGGCGGTCCAAGAGGGCGCGGCGGCCTACCTCAACCGGCAGTTCCGAACGCTCGGCATCTTCGTCGTCATCGTGTTCGTGTTGCTGTTCGCGCTGCCGGCCGAGGACATCGGCGAGCGGATCGGCAGGTCGCTGTTCTTCCTCGTCGGCGCCGGCTTCTCCGCCGTCATCGGCTACCTCGGCATGTGGCTGTCGACCCGCGCGAACGTGCGCGTCGCCGCCGCGGCCAAGGAGGACGGCGGCCGGGAGAAGGCCATGCGGATCGCGTTCCGCACCGGCGGCGTGGTCGGCATGTTCACCGTCGGCCTCGGCCTGTTCGGCGCGGCCCTGGTCGTGTTCGTCTACGTCGGCCAGGCGCCCCGGGTGCTGGAGGGCTTCGGCTTCGGCGCGGCCCTGCTCGCCATGTTCATGCGGGTCGGCGGCGGCATCTTCACCAAGGCCGCCGACGTCGGCGCGGACCTGGTCGGCAAGGTCGAGCAGGGCATCCCCGAGGACGACCCGCGCAACGCCGCGACCATCGCCGACAACGTGGGCGACAACGTCGGCGACTGCGCCGGCATGGCGGCGGACCTGTTCGAGTCCTACGCCGTCACCCTGGTGGCGTCGCTGATCCTCGGCACGGCCGCGTTCGGCGCGAAGGGCCTGCTGTTCCCGCTGATCGTCCCGGCGATCGGCGTGCTCACCGCGGTCATCGGCGTCTACATCACCAGCGCGCGGACCGGCGAGAACGGCCTCACCGCGATCAACCGCTCGTTCTACATCTCGGCGGTCATCTCGGCGGTGCTGTGCACGGTGGCGGCGTTCGTCTTCCTGCCCAGCTCGTTCGCGGGCCTCGCGGGCGTGTCCGAGGAGATCGCGGGCACGTCGGGCAACCCGGCCCTCATCGCCGCCGTCGCGGTGATCATCGGCATCGTGCTGGCGGGCGTCATCCTGTGGCTGACCGGCTACTTCACCGGCACCGAGCACAAGCCGGTCAAGGAGGTCGGCCGCACCTCGCTCACCGGCGCGGCGACGGTCATCCTGTCCGGCATCTCGGTCGGCTTCGAGTCGGCGGTCTACACCGCGCTGGTCATCGGCGGCGCGGTCTACGGCGCGTTCCTGCTGTCCGGTTCGGTGGTCGTGTCGCTGTTCGCGGTCGCGCTGGCCGGCTGCGGCCTGTTGACCACGGTCGGCGTCATCGTGGCCATGGACACCTTCGGCCCGGTCTCCGACAACGCGCAGGGCATCGCCGAGATGTCCGGTGACGTGGACGGCGAGGGCGCGCAGATCCTCACCGAGCTCGACGCCGTGGGCAACACCACCAAGGCGATCACCAAGGGCATCGCGATCGCCACCGCGGTGCTGGCGGCGACCGCGCTGTTCGGCTCCTACAAGGACGCCATCGAGCAGGCGCTGCGGGACGTGCAGGTGGGCCTCGCCGACGTGCCGGTGTCGTTCACCAACGTGGTGTTCAGCCCGAACGTGCTGGTCGGCGTCGTGATCGGCGCGGCCGTCGTGTTCATGTTCTCCGGCCTCGCGGTCAACGCGGTGACCCGCGCGGCGGGCGCGATCGTGTTCGAGGTGCGCCGCCAGTTCCGCGAGAACCCCGGGATCATGGACGGCACGGTCAAGCCGGAGTACGGCAAGGTCGTCGACATCTGCACGAAGGACTCGCTGCGCGAGCTGGCCACCCCCGGCCTGCTCGCGGTGCTGGCGCCGATCGCGGTCGGCTTCGGCCTCGGCGTCGGCCCGCTGGCCGGGTACCTGGCCGGCGCGATCGCCACCGGCACGCTGATGGCGGTGTTCCTGGCCAACTCCGGTGGTGCCTGGGACAACGCGAAGAAGCTGGTCGAGGACGGCAACCACGGCGGCAAGGGCTCCGACGCCCACGCCGCCACCGTCATCGGCGACACGGTCGGCGACCCGTTCAAGGACACCGCCGGCCCGGCCATCAACCCGCTGATCAAGGTGATGAACCTGGTCTCGGTGCTGATCGCGCCCGCCATCGTCGGCTTCACCGTCGGCGCGGGCGAGTCGGCGGGCATCCGCTACGCCATCGCGATCGTGGCGGCGGTGGTCATCGTGGCGGCCGTGGTCGTGTCCAAGCGGCGCGGCACGGCGATCGCCGACGCCCCGGCGGAGGCCACCACCTCCGCGTGACGTGACGTGCGGGCAGGGGCGGGGTGCCGCGGTCGGGGCACCCCGCCCTCGCACGTCCAAGGGCAGGTCGGGTGGGCGCGTCCGGAAGGGGGCACACTGTTCGGTGAACGCCGAGACGGAGGGGGAGCACCCTGATGAGACTTCTTCCGCTGGTCGCCGCGACCGCCGTGGTCGTGGCGGTCGCCGGGTGCGGGTCCGGGGGTGACTCGACCGCGCCCACGTCCTCCTCCTCCGCGCCGTCGGACGCGGCGGCGGTCGCGTACATGGACAAGGTGTGCACGGCCGCGGCGTCGTTCGCCTCGGTGCCGAAGACGCCGCCGCAGTTGGACGCGAACGACCCGGCCAAGCTCAAGGCCGACATGGGCGCGTACATGGGCCAGATGGCCGACGCGTTCGGCCAGACCGCCGCGAAGCTGCGCGGCGTCGGCCCGTCCCCGGTGCCGGGCGGTGACCAGCAGGTGGAGCAGATGGCGGCCACGTTCACCGACATCGCGAAGAACTTCACCGACGCGAAGGCGGCCATCGAGGCGGCGGACGCCAACGACCCGGTGGGCGGGTTGCAGGCCGCCGGTGAGGCCATCACCCGCCTGGATGATTTCGTGGCACCGCTGAAGCAGCTCGAGGCGTCACCGGAGCTGTCGGAGGCGGCCGAGAAGGCGGAGTCCTGCCAGGACCTGCGGACGTTCCGGCCGTCGGAATCGCCCGCACCGACGTCGTAGTACGTTGCCCCCTCACCATTTTCACCCGATTTGGGGGGCTTTCCTGTGAAGCACCGTGTCGCGCTCGCCGGCGTGTTCGCCGCCGTCCTGGTCACGGCCGCGTGCGGCGGTGGTGGCGCTTCGTCGTCCTCGGCCGGCGGGTCGTCGGCAACCACCACGACCACCACCGCGGCGGCCAACGCCGACCCCGTCAAGTGGACGGGCACGTTCTGCGAGGGCATCGGGCCCACGATCGAGGGCGTGCTGTCGCTGCTGAAGACGATGTTCGAGGGCGGCGCGGAGGACCCGGCCGTGCAGAAGGCCGCGCTGCTCGACTACAGCTCCAAGGCGGGCACGTCGCTGTCCGCGGCGGGCGAGAAGCTCGAGGACCTCGGCGCGCCGTCGGCCGAGAGCCAGGAGCTGCACGACGAGCTGGTCAAGTTCTTCACCGACTCGGGCAAGACGTTGGCCCAGGTCAACACCGAGCTGGCCGCGCTGGACCCGGCCGACCCGGAGTTCTCGACCAAGCTGGAGCAGCTGGGCGGCGACCAGGCCGACCCGTCCAAGCTCCAGGAGCAGATCAAGAAGCTCCAGGACGACCCGAAGCTCGGCGAGGCGTTCAAGCAGGCCCCGGAGTGCGTGGCGATGCAGGACACGCTGAAGGGCCTGGGCGGCTGACACCGCTGGGACGCGTGGGAAACGTGGGGCAGGTGGTTCAGCCCTTCGGAGACTGGCCGTGGTCGAACGTGTGTTCTACGCTGCGTCTTCGTGGGGCAACTGTCCTTCTACTCGGCCGAGGCGAGACAGCCTTGCGTCGGTGACCTGGCGGGCCTGCTGTGCGGGCCCGGCCGGGCGCTGGGCTTCGCCCGCGGACGTGCGGCCCGGGTGTCGGTGACCGTCGACACCCGGGACCGGGCCGTCGCGGTGGCCGCGGCGCTGGCCGAGCGGGGCGTGCAGGCCCGGGTCGAGCTGGTCAGGACGCCGGTCCTGGTCGAGGCCGCCGAGGACGAGCCCGTGCCCGCCGACGAGCCCGGGGCCGCCGAGCCCGCCGAGCCGGAGGCGGTCGCGGACGAGGACGTGCCCGACGAGGACGTGCCCGACGAGCCGCTGGACGACGTGGTCGACCTGCCCGTCGACGACGAGCCGGACGGCTTCGCGCCCGTCGTGATCGGGGCGGGCCGCAGCCGCCCGGCCGAGCCGGTGGCCGAGCCCGCGGAGCCCGACACCGGACCGACCTGGCCCGTGGCCGACGAGCCCGTCGAGGACGAGCCGGTCGTCACGGAGTCGTGGCAGGTCACGACGGCTTTCCGCACCGATCTGGCCGGGTTGGCCGCGCAGTGGCTCGACGGCGACGGCAAGGTCGTCCCGCCCGACTTCACGCTGGACGGCGCGGCCCTGCGGCTGTGGGCGCTGGCCTCCGGCCGGTGGGTCGAGTCCGGCTCCGGCTACCTCCTCGGCCTGGACCCCGACGCCCCCGACACGCACGAACCCTTGCGAAAAGCATTGGCCACGTCGGGCCTGCCCTCGACACTCTTGACCGGGAAAGCCGGGGGACCGGCGCTGCGCGTCGCCGGCAGACGGCGCCTGGAACGGCTCGCGGAGCTGGTCGGACGTGCGCCGACGGGCGTCGCGGAGCGCACCTGGCCGGCCGCGTAGCGCGTCGGGTTGGCAGAGGATCCGGCACAGTTGTGTCACCCTGTCCCGACCAGGGCTGCCCAGCGGCGACAAAGGACAGTGCACACTGGCGGGTCGGGACACAGTGTTCGAAGAGAGCGGGACGGCGTGGCTGGATCGACACGGGCGAGGAAGACAAACGGGGGATCAGCGAGCGGCAACCGGCGGTTGGTGATCGTCGAGTCGCCCGCGAAGGCGCGGAAGATCGCGTCCTACCTCGGCAACGACTTCGTCGTGGAGTCATCCAAGGGGCACATCAGGGACCTGCCCCGCGGCGCGGCCGACGTGCCCGCCAAGTACAAGGGCATGTCGTGGGCCCGGCTCGGGGTGGACGTCGACCACGGCTTCGAGCCGCTCTACGTCGTCACGCCGGACAAGAAGTCGACCGTCGCCGAGCTGAAAGAGCTGCTCAAGGACGTCGACGAGCTGTACCTCGCGACAGACGGCGACCGCGAGGGCGAGGCCATCGCCTGGCACCTGCTGGACACGCTGAAGCCGAAGGTCCCGGTCCGGCGGATGGTGTTCCACGAGATCACCGAGCCCGCGATCCTCGCCGCCGCCGCGAACCCGCGCGACCTGGACCAGGACCTGGTCGACGCCCAGGAGACCCGCCGCATCCTCGACCGCCTCTACGGCTACGAGGTCAGCCCGGTGCTGTGGAAGAAGGTCATGCCGAAGCTCTCGGCGGGCCGCGTGCAGTCCGTGGCGACCCGGATCGTGGTCGAGCGCGAGCGCGAGCGGATGAAGTTCGTCACCGCCTCGTACTGGGACGTCTCGGCGACCATGGACGCGGGCGAGGACGCCTCGCCGCGCACGTTCGGCGCGCGGCTGGTCGCGGTCGACGGCACCCGCCTGGCCGCGGGCCGCGACTTCGGCCCCGACGGCAGGCTCAAGGCCTCCTCCGACGTCCGCGTGCTGGACGAGGCGCAGGCCAGGACCATCGCGGACGGCCTGGTCAACGCCACGATGACGGTCTCCTCGGTGGAGGAGAAGCCGTACACGCGCAAGCCGTACGCGCCGTTCATGACCTCCACGCTCCAGCAGGAGGCGGGCCGCAAGCTGCGGTTCTCCGCGGACCGGACCATGCGCACCGCGCAGAAGCTGTACGAGAACGGCTACATCACCTACATGCGCACCGACAGCACGACGCTGTCGGAGACGGCGATCGCGGCGGCGCGGGCGCAGGCCACCGAGCTGTACGGCTCGCAGTTCGTGTCCAAGGAGCCCCGCCAGTACACGCGCAAGGTCAAGAACGCGCAGGAGGCCCACGAGGCCATCCGCCCGGCCGGCGAGGTGTTCCGGACCCCCGGCCAGGTGGCCCGTGAGCTGGAGTCCGACGAGTTCAAGCTCTACGAGCTGATCTGGCAGCGCACGATCGCCTCCCAGATGGCCGACGCCCGCGGCAACACCACGTCCGTGCGCATCTCCGGCACGACGGCGGGCGGCGAGGACGTCACGTTCGCCGCCTCCGGCCGCACGATCACGTTCGCGGGCTTCCTGAAGGCCTACGTGGAGACGGTCGACTCGGAGGCGGGCGGCGAGTCCGACGACGCCGAGTCGCGCCTGCCGCAGCTGGTCAAGGACCAGTCGCTGCTGGCGGCCGAGCTGTCCGCGGACGGCCACTCGACCAGCCCGCCGCCGCGCTTCACCGAGGCGAGCCTGATCAAGACGATGGAGGAGCTGGGCATCGGCCGCCCCTCCACCTACGCCTCGATCATCAGCACCGTCCAGGACCGCGGCTACGTGTGGAAGAAGGGCTCCGCCCTGGTCCCGTCGTGGGTGGCGTTCGCCGTGGTCGGGCTGCTGGAGCAGCACTTCGGCCGGCTGGTCGACTACGACTTCACCGCCGCGCTGGAGGACGAGCTCGACGGCATCGCCGCCGGGCGCCAGGAGCGCACCACCTGGCTGTCCGGGTTCTACTTCGGCGGCAACGTCGGCCCGGAGTCGTCGGTCGGCCGGTCGGGCGGGCTGAAGAAGCTGGTCGGCTCCAGCGTCGAGGAGATCGACGCGCGTGAGGTCAACTCGATCCCGCTGTTCCCCGACCTGGAGGGCCGCACGGTCTACGTCCGGGTCGGCCGCTACGGGCCGTACCTGGAGCGCGAGGTCGAGGGCGAGGACGGCGCGGTCAGCGCGCAGCGGGCGAACCTGCCCGACGACCTGCCGCCGGACGAGCTGAACCGCGAGGTCGCGGAGAAGCTGTTCGCCACGCCGCAGGAGGGCCGCTCGCTGGGCACGGACCCGGTCACCGGGCACGAGATCGTGGCCAAGGAAGGCCGGTTCGGGCCGTACGTCACCGAGGTCCTGCCGGAGGCGCCCGAGGGCGCGAAGAAGGCGCCGAAGCCGCGCACCGGCTCGCTGTTCAAGTCGATGTCGCTGGACACGGTGACGCTGGACGACGCGCTGAAGCTGCTGTCGCTGCCGCGGGTGGTCGGCAAGGACCCGGAGACGGGCGCGGAGATCACCGCGCAGAACGGCCGGTACGGGCCCTACCTGAAGAAGGGCACCGACTCGCGGTCGCTGACCAGCGAGGACCAGTTGTTCACGGTCACCCTCGACGAGGCGTTGAAGATCTACGCCGAGCCGAAGAAGCGGGGCCGGGCCGCGGCGGCGCCGCCGTTGAAGGAGCTGGGCGCGGACCCGGTCTCGGGCAAGCCGATGGTGGTCAAGGAGGGCCGGTTCGGCCCGTACGTGACCGACGGCGAGACCAACGCGTCGCTGCGCAAGTCCGACAGCGTCGAGGGCCTTTCCGACGAGCGGGCGGCCGAGCTGCTGGCCGAGAAGCGGGCCAAGGGGCCGACGACGAAGAAGAAGGCCCCGGCGGCCAAGAAGGCGCCCGCGCGCAAGAAGGCCCCGGCGAAGTCGAAGAGCTAGGGGAGGCGGGGCGGTGGACGAGCTGAGCGCCGGTCGACCCGGCCACGACGGCACGCAGCCGCCCCCGCCCCCGCCGCTGTTCGCCGACCCGCTCGCGGGCCTGGTGACGGGCGAGCAGCGCTACCGGCCGCCCGAGGCGGTGGTCCCGGTCGTGCCGCCGCCACCCGGCCCGGTGGACGTGCCACCGACACGTGCGGCGGCCCGGCGGCCGGCTCAGCCCAGTTCACGGCCGGTGCGGGCACCCGTGCGGCAAGAGCGGGGACAGCCCGCGGAGCCGGTCCGGCGCGCGCCGGGGCGCGTGGTCGTCGAACAGGGGCCGAAGAAGAGCAGGGCGGGCCTCATCGGGTGCCTGGTCGCGCTCGCCACGCTCAGCGGGCTGCTGTTCACCGTGGTGCGTGAGATCATCGGAGCAGTGGTCGACCTACTGCGATGATCTCGCTTCGGTCACCCGAACGGCGGATGTGGTCAGGCGGGTGAATCGGTCCGGCTACCCTGACTGCCTGCACCATCGGCGGGGGTGAGCACCATCCAAGAAGGCGGCACTGCGGCCTCGACCAGCCACCGGATTCGCAGCGTGTTGGCGATCCGGCCGTTCCGCAGGCTCTGGGGTGTCACCTATCTGTGCAGCGTCGGTGACTGGCTGTCACTGCTGGCCTTGACGGGCCTGGTCACCAAGATGATGGACAGCTACCAGTGGCAGAGCTTCTCGCTCAGCCTGGTCGTGCTCACCCAGCTGCTGCCCGGCATCCTGTTCGCCCCGCTGGGCGGCGTGCTCGCGGACCGGTTCGACCGCCGCAAGATCATGGTGGTCTGCGACCTGCTGCGCGGTGGCCTGTTCATCTCGATCGCCCTGGTCGGCACGGCGTGGTGGCTGTTCATCGCGAACTTCCTGGTCGGTTGCTGCGCGATGCTGTGGATCCCGGCCAAGGACTCGGCCGTGCCGAACCTGCTGCGCCGGCCCGACCAGGTGGAGACGGCCAACCAGCTCGGCTTGGTGATGACCTACGGCATCTCGGTCATCTCCGGCGCCGGCCTGTACTCGATCATCTCCGGCATCCCCGGCTACCTGGGCCTGCAGAACAGCGACCTCGAGTTCCGCATCGCGACCATCGCGGTCATGGTCAACGGCGCGCTGTACGTGACCTCGGCCATCATCGTGGCCACCCGCATCCCGGAGCTGTCGGGCCGGATCGCCGCGGTCAAGCGCACCCGGGAGAACGGCGAGGCGCCCGGCTTCTTCGCCATGCTGCGCGACGGCATGAAGTACGCGGCCCGCACGCCGCTGGTCCGCGGCCTGGTCATCGGCATGATCGGCGCGTTCGCCGCGGCCGGCGCGGTGATCGGCACGGCCACCCCCTACTCGCTGTCGCTGCTGGGCGGCGACTCCACGTTCGGCCTGCTGTTCGTGGCCGTGTTCGCGGGCCTGGCGCTGGGCATGGCCACCGCGCCGCGGATGGCCCGGCGGCTGCCCTACGACCGGCTGTTCGGCGTCACGATCCTGGTCGCCGGCGTGAGCCTGCTGTTCGTGGCGTTCGCGCCGCACCTGTGGGTGGCGCTGGTCGCGGTCGCGTGCGTCGGGGCGTCGGCGGGCATGGCGTTCCTCACGGGCCTGACCATCGTCGGCTCGCAGGTCGAGGACGCGATGCGCGGCCGGACCGTGGCGCTGCTCCAGTCGCTGCTCAAGGTGGTGCTGTTCGCCTCGTCGGCCGCCGCGCCCCTGCTGGTCACGCTGGTGCAGAAGCGGACGGTCACGATCTTCGGTCACCCGATGGTGGTGGACGGCACGCGCCCGGTGATGTTCGGCGCGGGCGTGATCGCCGCGCTGCTCGGGCTGATCGCCTACCGGCAGATGGACAACCGGCGGTCCGAGCCGTTCCTGTCCGACCTGCTCGCCGCGCTGCGCGGGCGGGCGCGGCGGACCGGCGGCGTGCTCATCGCGGTCGAGGGCGACACCCGGCAGGACACGTCCGTGCAGGCCAGGCGGCTGGCCGAGGCGTTGCGGGAGACCGGCCGGGAGGTCGTGCTGGCCTCCGACCCGGACCTGGACGAGCAGCGGTTGCGCAACCTGCTGTCCACCGCCGACCTGGCCGGGGTGCGGGCGCACGCGCTGGTGGCCGCCGCCGTGCGCGCCGACGTGGTGGAACGCGAGGTGCGGCCCGCGCTGGACAACGGCGCGCTGGTCGTCATGGAGCGGTACGTGGACAGCCCGCTGGCGCACTTCAGCGCGGCGGGCAGCGTGGAGCCGCGCGAGGTGGAGGGCCTGGTCGACTGGGCCACCGGGCGGCTGCGGCCGGACATGACCGTGCTGCTGGACCGGACGCCGTCGCAGGTGCGGGCCTCCGGCGGCACGCTGGACACCGTCGAGCACCACTGGCGGGTGCAGAAGCTGCTCACCGACATGGCCTCGGCCGACCCGGAGCGCTACGTCGTGGTCGACGCCGACGGCACCCCGGACGAGGTCGCCGAACGGGTGCGGTCCGCGGTGCTGCCGCTGCTGGCGCGGCGCACGCGGATGGCGGTCGAGCCGGTGGCGGAGACGTCCTGACGGCTCGGTACGGTCGCCTGGTGAACCGTGGTGTGTGGGGCGACGTCGTCGGCCAGCCCGAGGCGGTCGCGGTGCTGTCGGCGGCGGCGGAGGCCGCCGCGTCGATCGTGGCGGGCGGGTCGCCCGCGCCGGGTGCGATGACGCACGCGTGGCTGTTCACCGGACCGCCCGGCTCGGGTCGCTCGGTGGCGGCACGCGCGTTCGCCGCCGCCTTGCAGTGCACCGCCGTGGACGACCGGCCGGGCTGCGGCTCGTGCGCGGGCTGCCACACCACGATCGCCGGCACGCACGCCGACGTGCGCGTGGTCGCGCCCGAGGGCCTGTCGATCTCGGTGGCCGAGATGCGGTCGCTGGTGCAGGTCTCGGCCCGTCGCCCGACGTCCGGCCGCTGGCAGGTGGTGATCATCGCCGACGCCGACCGGCTCACCGAGGGCGCGGCGAACGCGCTGCTCAAGGCGGTCGAGGAACCGCCGGCCCGGACCGTGTTCCTGCTGTGCGCGCCGTCGGACCACCCCGAGGACGTGTCGGTGACCATCCGGTCGCGGTGCCGGATCGTGTCGCTGGCCACCCCCCGCACCGCGTCGATCGCGTCGGCGCTGGAGGACGAGGGCGTGGCGCCGGAGGTGGCGTCGTGGGCCGCCTCGGTGTGCGGCGGGCACGTGGGCCGGGCGCGGCGGCTGGCCACCGACGAGGAGTCGCGGGCGCGGCGCGAGGCCGTGCTGCGGATCCCGCTGGCGTTGCGCCGGCCCGCGGACATCTTCACGTGCGCCGACCAGCTCGTGTCGGCCGCCGAGGCGGACGCGCTGACCGCCAACGAGGGCCGTGACCAGGCCGAGCGCGAGGCGTTGGAGACCGCCATGGGCGCCGGCGGCACGGGCAAGGGCACGGCCGCCGCCACCCGCGGGGCCAAGGGCGCGATCAAGGACCTGGAGAAGCGGCAGAAGTCGCGCGCCACCCGGACCCAGCGCGACTCGCTGGACCAGGCCCTGGTCGACCTGGCCGCGTTCTACCGGGACGTGCTGGTGACCGCGACGGGCGCGACCGCCGCGCTCAACCACCCCGACCGGGAACAGGACGCGCGGTCGGCGGCCTCGGCGTGGACGCCGGAGTCGACGTTGCGCCGGCTGGAGGCCGTGCTGAGCTGCCGGACCGCGCTGGAGCAGAACGTGAAGCCGCGCATCGCCATCGAGGCCATGCTCACCACGCTCCAGCGGGGCTGAGCGTCACGTGGTCTTCGCCGTCGGCCGGCGGCGGGTCGGCAGGGCGGCGACCACGACCACGCCGACCAGCAGCAGGGCCGTGCCGGTCCAGAAGATCGGGACAGTCTTGTACGCCGCGTTCGTGTAGGCCAACGGCTGGCCCTTCTTCGGCGGGGCGGCCTGCCCGCCACCACCCGGCGGGGCCTGCGCCGGAGCGCACACCACGCCGCCGTTCGGGGCCGCCGCGCGCACGATCTGCTCACCCAGGGACACCTGCGCCAGCGCCGACGGCAGGTTCGGCAGACCGAGGGCGTCGGTCGGCAGCAGCTGGAGGTCGAGCAGGCGCGCGGTGGCCCCGAGCATGAACCCCTTGATGGTCGGGCCGCCCTGCTGGAGGGGGCCGTCCAGCTCCACGTCGCGCTGGTTGAGCTGGGCGATCTGCAACCGCAGCACCCCGATGTCGAGCTTGGGCAGGCCCTCGGCGAGCGCACCGACCAGCGGCAGCTCCTGCCCCGCCGTGACGCCGATCGGGACGTCCAGCTTCGGGTTGGCCGCGTCGAGCGTGCCGAGCTCCTTGCCGCCCTGGCTGACCCGAAGCACGGGTGCGGTGTAGCTGATCGCGGACGTGGCCCGGTCGCCGGTGGACAGCGCGACCAGCGTCGGTTGGCTCACCACGTCGATCCGGATCTCCGCCGGCGTGCCGGCCAGGAGCCGGACGCCGGCCGCCTGGAGCGTGGACGTCGACCTGACGGCCTTGTTCGGGCTGCCGGGCAGGTCGACCAGCTCCACCGTGGACCGGGCGCTGAGCGTGTCGGGAAGGCTGAGCAGCGATCCGTTCGCGCCGGTGTCGGGCGTGCCGGAGAGCAGACCGCCCAGTTGGCTCAGCGGCGCGGTGAGCTGCTTGACGTTGTCGATCAGCGACTGCTTGGCGGCGGCGTCGAGCTTCGGCGTGTCCTGGGTGAGCAGGCCGGTCAAGTCGGGTGTCGCGGGCAGGGCGGGGATGGCGTTGAGCACGCTGAGGGACGCGACGGAGGTCTTGGCGTCGGCGAGCGGTTGGACGCACGGGCCCAGCTCGTCGTGCCAGCGGGCGTGCGCGCTGCCGTTGAGCAGGCCGACCTTGAGCAGGGCGTCCAGCGGGGTGGCGGGTGGTGTGAGGCCGCCGGTGACCGGCTCGGCGTTGTCCGGCGAGGCCGTCTGCACGAGTGTGCCCGGCGTCTGCGGCGCCCGGCCCTGGACGGCGAAGCCCAGCGGCGAGGCCTGCGCGACCGACCGTTCGTAGGACAGGTACGCCTCGGTGTTGGCCTGGGCGGAGGCGAGCCCGACACCGATCTCCGCCGCCGACTGCTTGGGCAGCTGCTCGCCGAAGCCGGGCAGGATCGTGCCGGTGGGCGTCGAGTCGGGGGCCAGCCTGACCACGGCCAGGCCGGTGCCCGCGTCGCCGATCGCGTGCGTGGGCGGGGTCGGCCCGGCGGACGCCGGCGGCTGGGCCGGGTCACGCGGTCCGGGCACCGGCGTCGTCGCCGGCTGGGCGAGGGCGGGAGCGGCGCAGAGCGCGACCAGCATCGCGGCGGCGGGCACGGCCATCAGGCGCATGTGGTCGGACCTCCATGACTGCGACGTCATCGCGCGACGCCGCGTGAGCACCGTCACTGTGGGGCTAACGAGCCACCCCCGGTTCGGTGACGCCGGTGACGTCGGCTATAGTTGTCGCGTCTCGCCGCCTTAGCTCAGTCGGCCAGAGCGGCTCACTCGTAATGAGCAGGTCATCGGTTCGATTCCGATAGGCGGCTCGGTGAGATAGGGACCAGGTCAGCGCGTCTGACCTGGTCCTTTTTCATTCCCCAGGCTGGTGACGAGCTGTAGGGCTGCACCGTCTCGGGCGTCGTGTGTGCCCGAAGTGTGCCCATCGGGCCCGGTGGACCGGCGCGGGACGAGCTGAGCCGCTGCCTCTGCCGCCCGGTGCGCGACCTCGGGCAGCACGCTCGTGTAGATGTCCGACGTGATCGTGATGGACGAGTGACCAAGCATCTCCTGCACGGTCTTCAGGTCAGCGCCACCAGCGAGCGCGAGCGTGGCCGCACCGTGCCGGAGGTCGTGCAGCCGGACCGGAGGCAGGTCCGAGGTCCGCACGATCTTCTCGAACGCCTCGGACACCTTGCCGGGGTGCAGCAGGGTGCCGTCAGCCTCGGTGAACACGCGGCCGGTGTCGATCCACGCTTCGCCCCACTTCAGCTTCTCGGCGGCCTGCTGCGCCTTGTGGGCACGCAGCACCTTGACCGTCTCGCCGTCCAAGGCGATCACGCGAGCACCGCTGGACGTCTTCGGGTCGCCCTCCTCGACCTCCCAGCCGTCGAGCACGAGCTGAGTCGCCACCGTCGCCGTCTTCGCGTCCAGATCGACGTCAGCCCACCGGAGGCCGCACGCCTCGCCTCGGCGCATGCCTCGGAAGGTGATCAGGTGGTAGAGCGCGTACAGCCGGTCCTCGTGGACCAGGTCGAGGAAGTCGCCGGTCTGCTCCGGAGTCCAGACCATGACCGGTGACGGCTTTTCCCCGGTCCGCCGCCACTGCTCGACGCGGTCAGCCGTCCACACGAGCGCCTTGGGACGCTTGGCGGGGTCAAGCTCGACGTGGGCGGCAGGGTTGAACGTGATGATCTGCTGCGCGATGGCGTCGTTCAAGGCTGCTCGCAGCGTTGCGCGCAGCCGGTGCTGTGCGGCCGGTCCGGTCGTTCGGCGGAACGGCGGCATCTCCCGGAGCTGCGCGCGGAGTGCGCGCTGTTCCGCTCGCCTGGTCGCCTGCTTGCGCGCGTCATCCACCGCTCGACGTGCGGCGTTCGCCGAGATGATCTCGTCGTTGTTCTCCGCGATCTTGGCGAACATCTCGTTCAGGTGGCTCACCCGGAGCCGGTTCAGCGGGACGTGCCCGATGAGCGGCTTCAGGTGCACCCTGATCGCCGATTCGTAGTGCCTGCGGCTGGTCTTGCGGATGCGCTTGCCCGGTAGCCACTGGTCCAGCCACTCGCCGACCGTCATCCGGCTGACGAGGCTTTGACCGGTTCGCAAACGGCGCGTCGTCTCCTCGTGGTCGGGGATCGGCTGCTTGCTGTCGGCGGCCACCTGGACGAGCAGCGCGGCGATTGCGTCACGGCCCTCGTCGTCGTCCTTGTCCAGGATCGCCAGGAGCGCTCGCACCTTGTCGAGGTCGGCTTGCGCCTTCTCCACGGTCGGGTAGCCCGAGCGGCGGAAGACTCGGCGTTCGCCGTCTGCGGTCGGTGGGAGTTCCTGGCGAACGGCGAGGGTGCCGTGCCCCTCTTGTTGGCCTTCGGGCAAGACTTGCCGTACTGCTTGCCGGTGTCAGGGTTCCGGCAGGCACAGCGGCGGGTGATGCTTCCCGCTTTCACCGGTTGGTGTCCTTCCTGTCGAGTTGGTCGAGTTCTTCGTTGGTCGGTGGGGTGAGACCTGCCCTGCGCATCGCGCGGCGAACGTTGATCAGGTCGCGCTCGATGACCTGGGCGCGGTAGAGGTCTTCGGAGTCGGCCTCGATCAGCCGGGCCTGCCTGGTCTCGGGTGACTGGGCAAGCTCGGCGAAGCGGTGCGCGTTCACCGCTCGCTGCTCCGACTCGGCCAGCGCACGGATGAGCCGTTCGTGCTGGCGCAGGAGGTCGAGCTGTTCGTGGTTGTCCTTGGGCTCCTCCTCGTACCACTCGTAGAGACCGGTCGCGGCGTCGTACTCCCCGCCGCCGCGTGGCTTGATGGGCTGGCGGCCTTCCCCGCTGAACCAGCGGATCGCGTGCCAGGGGTGTGCGGTCACGCCGGGGGACCAGGTGACTTCGGTCTCGGTGTGCAGGGGGAACATCAGCACCACCGGGGGCACCAGGAGCGCACGCGCGAGCGCCGCGACCTCGTCCACGGTGACGCCGCGACGTCGGCGACCGGTCTCGTCCGGCCTGCCGGTCTCGATGCTGGTGATGGCGGAGAACGTCAGCCAGTCCGCGCCGAGTTCCTGGCAGCGCTCAGCGAGCTGTTTGCGTGTCCAGCCGTGCCGATTGCGGTGTCGCTGGACTTCCTGCGCCACCGTCTCGCTCAGCTCATGCACTGTGTCCTCCTGGTGATTCCCTTGCAGTGGCTGGACAAGGTCGGTAGCGTCCGGTCCTGTCCGGCAGGACGATCATGTCATATCAAGAGTGCAAATTGCAACATCAGTGCTGCGAAATGAGGTTTGAGTGTCTGGGGAGATGACCCGCCAGGAACTGCTCGCGCTGCCGCTTCGGTCGACCTGGTGACTGCTGGCCGTGCGCTCGGCATCGGGCGGACGAAGACTTACGAACTGGCGAGATCCGATCAGTTGCCGGTGCGCGTGCTGCGGTTGGGCAGCACGTACCGCGTCGCAACGGCCGACCTGCTACGGGTGCTCGGCGTCGAGGAGGACGACGCCGCGTGACGCAGACGAACAGCGGCGGCTCCCCGGCAGGAGCCGCCGCCCGGCATCGAGAAGTGAACCCTGTCCAGCGTAACGGGACGATCTACGGCGTGTTGGAGCTGCGCGTTGACGCGCTCGGCGACGCGACCCCGGTGCCGCTCGGCGTGCGCGTGCGTGTCGATCTGGCGGACGCCCGATGGATCGACTCGGCGACGTTGGAACGTGCCGCACAGCTCACGTGGGGCGCGGCGGGCGTCGAGGTGGTCGGTCGGGACAGCGGCGTGATCGCCGAGGTCGTGCGGTACGTGCGCAGCGCCCATGAGCGCTACGCCCTTGCCGAGGTCGAGCACGCGCGCCACACGGCGCGGTGGAGCCTCGGTGATGCCGCGTGACGCTGGTCTACGGCACCGACCCGCCGAGCGCCGAGACCCCGCCGGGTAGGCACATCAGGCTCACCCCGGCTTCCGGTATCCGGATGCGTGCGGTGCGCTGGATCTGGCAGGACAGGGTTCCCGCGGGCTCCCTGTCGTTGGTGCCCGGTCGTGAGGGCATCGGTAAGAGCCAGTTCGCCTGCTGGCTGGCAGCGCAGGTCACCAACGGCACGTTGCCGGGTGCTCTGCACGGTGAGCCGCGACCGGTCATCTACGCCGCAACCGAGGACTCCTGGGCGCACACAGTGGCGCCCAGGCTCGCCGCTGCCGGTGCCGACCTCGACGCGGTCTACCGGGCCGAGGTGGACGTGGACGGCATTGTCACGGGGCTGACGCTGCCTCGGGACTGTGAGGCACTGGGCGACGAAATCACGGCGCGCGGCGTCGGCTTGCTGATCCTCGACCCGCTCCTGTCGGTCATCGGTGCGGGGATCGACACCCATCGGGACAGGGAGTTGCGGCAAGCGCTCGAACCGCTGGCACGCATGGCGGACCGAACCGGGTGCGCGGTGGTCGGCCTCGCCCACTTCAACAAGTCGGCGAGCCCGGACCCGCTGAACCTGATTACCGGCAGTCGGGCGTTCTCCGCTGTGGCACGCGCCGTGTTGGCGGTCGCCCGCGACGAGGAGAGCGACGACGGCGCGTGTGTGATCAGTCTGGCCAAGAACAACCTCGGGCGGTTGGACCTGCCGTCACTGGGCTACCGCATCGAGTCCGCCGTGATCCCGACCGACGACGGTCCCGCCGAGGTCGGTCGGCTGGTGATGATGGGTGAGACCGAGCGCAGCGTGCGCGACATCCTCGCCGAGACCGGCGCTGATCCCGAAGCACGCTTGGAGCGCGACGAGGCGGCCGGATGGCTGCGTGACTACCTGATCCAGCACGGCGGCAGCGGCAAGGCAGCCGAGATCATTAAGGCCGCACGCGCGGACGGCATCGCCGAGGCGACGTTGAAGCGTGCCCGCAAGCGCGCCGGAATCGCCACTACCCGGCAGGGCTTCGGACAGGGGTCGGTCTGGTCGCTCGACTTGTGACCCGTCATCCGGATCACCATTCGGCCCGTTCGGATCACGTCACGGGTGCTGATCTGAATGAGCCGAATGGTGATCCGAACGAGCACGGTCGCGACCGGTCGGCAGCCTCCCCGCGCGCACGCGGGCAGTCCTGACCAGGGGGTGGGGGATGCCCCCGGCTGCCGTCCGCCCGACCGGTACGTCATAGCAGCTCGCGCTGTGTACGAAACTCGGGGATCGGGGCCGTCGTTCCTAGCCCACGCCGTGTGCTCCTCTTTTTGCCCGCTGGTGATGGGAGTGCCTTGCGGCCCGTCGAGACCATCGATACCGATAAGGCCATCCTGATTGGCTTCCGGTGTCGCTTACCTATTGTCTATGAATGGGCTTGCCTGTTTCCGCCAGGCTAACTATCCGACTTCTCTCTAGATAGTCTCTCGGTCAATTCTTTGAAGCATGGAATACTCATTCTTGTGCATGGAGTGTCGTAGTCGATCACGTCAGCCATGATCCAGTTCTCGATCCTACCGGAAGTGATCTGAAGGCTCGCCGCCAGCATGGGAGGTACCTTTTCGAATCTCTGAATGTACTCCAGGATTGGGTTTGAGTCTGGTTTGCTTGGGTCCGACTGGTAGATTACGGTAGCATCGGGGTTCGCCTGAATCATTGCATATATTCGTCTGAAGGTCTCGTCTGATGCCAGTTCTTGGAACTCTTTTGGTTTGTTGTCTTTGACGACCCTCTTCCAAAACCGCCTCTTCACGGGCTTGTCGATCCTGGCGTCGATTCGGGCGAACCTTACTAGCATTAGCCGTGCTTCTTCGTAATCCTCTGGCATCGCCTCAAGTTGCTTCAGATTAACGCCAGCGAAAGCGGTCCGGAATAGCCACGTCAAAGCTGGGGCGAGGTGGTCGTAGTGCAGTGAGTGCTCGCGAAGTCGGTCGATCCCTGTGGAGAGTGTCGTTTCGATTTTTGTGAGCAGTGATGGCCACTCTTTTTTCCAGTCGAACGGTGGAGGTTGGGACATGTTGGATAGTTTGAGATGGCAGCGATAGTGCCACGCAAGATCGAAGGCGGCGAGGGTCGTGTCATAGCCGCGTTTCAGTGCTTCGGCGCGGCGCTGTTCGCTTTGTCCGACAAGTTCGAGTCTTTTTGTGTGCACGGATGCAAATGCGGCAATAAGTGCCACGATGAGCGCTACTGTGCCGGCTATTATTGCTGTAACCACTCGCTCATGATGGCCTGGTGGGCGGCACATTCTGTACGAGCGTTCCTGGAACCACCTGATCGGTCTAGCGCTAGTCCCGATGTCTGCACGCCACGGAGGTCGCGTAGAACATGGCCATCCCGGGCCACTGGTCGAGTGCGAACCGGCGCAATCGCAACGTTAAGGCTTACGACTGGTCCTCGGTTCTCACGTGCCGTTCGACGGCCTGTCGCCGGATGTGTACTCGTTGGGTTGGCCGCGGCGGCACGCTCAGGCAAGAGCGTCGATGGAAGAGGTATGTCATTGCGACTCGCACCGTGCACGAAGCTTGGGTGACCTGGAGCTACCGCCCCGCCGACGACGGCGCGAGCTGGTCGGTCAACCGTTGGAGAGCTGCGCGACCGTCCGCACTGATCTCGGCAAGACCGGCGTCGTCGGCTGCTCGGATCGTCCGTTGCACCTGGTGCGGCAACCGGTGGACCTCGGCAGCGGTCAGCGCCGCTCGGAACGCCTCCGTCGCACCGTCACGATGCCGCGCAGCGAGCAGCACTTGCCCGGCGGTCACCCGCTCGATGATGTGCCACTGCGGCGCGACAGGTGGACCGCTGACGTCGGCCTGCAACGCGCGCACGGCCTCGGCGGCGCGGCCGGTCGAGATCAGGCCGCGTAGCTCGATCTCCCGGAACGTGAACCGGTTGAACAGCATCCCCCGGCCCGCTTCCGCGTCGAGCAGGTCGCGGTAGCCGGTGATCGCCTGGTCGAAGAGGTCCGCGTTGCCCTGTTCGCCTGCCGCACGCGCAAGCAGGGCGAACGCCGCGCCTTGGCCTTCCCGATCACCGGACACGGCTACGGCTCGACTCAGTCGCGCGATCGCCGCGCCGACGTGATCCGCCTTGCGCAGCTCGTTGCCGTGCATCCGGAGCGCGTGCGCGAGGAACACGGGATCGCCCAGCCGCTCGGCGACGACGAGGGCCTTGCCGGTCCAGCGCGCCGCAGCGGCCAACCGCTCCTCGGGCAAGACGGTGCCCAGCGAGACGCCCAGTGCGGCCCTGCCCTGCCCGAGCAGGATCATCGTGTCGCGCTCGGCGCGGCCCTCGGCGGCGCGTGCCTCCAACCTGGCGACGAGCGGCCACAGCTCGTTGACCGCGTCGACCGCGCGCCCGGACTGGCGGGCGATCTCGGCGAGTCGGATGGTCGAGTCACCGAACTGGATCATCGCGGCGAAGTCGGCATCGTCGTTGTCCGTCACGCCGAGCACGTGCATCGGCAAGCCGAGTACGCGGGCGATGTGGCGTCGGGTGGTGACGTCGCTGATGGTGCGCCGACCGGTCTCGATCATCGACACGTAGGTCTTGTCGTAGCCGAGCAGCGCGGCGAGCCGTTCCTGGTTGAGGCGGTTCACCCGGCGGTAGACGCGCAGGATCGTCGCCAGGTCACGAGTCCTCAGCGCCGCTGCCGCCTCGGGAGTCGACCACAGCCACACTGCCGGTGTCAGCGGGCGGACCGGCATGTTCGGCGGCGCGTGTCGTGCGCTTGCGTGGCACGTCGGACAGACAGGCTCGACCGCGAGCCTGCTCAACTCGGCTCCGCACGACTCGCAGCGTCCGCCGGTCATGAGCGGCTACCGGATCAGTTCCCGGTCGGTCTCGCGCAGCCGCGCGAACCAACTCCCGATCGAACGCTTGTACCCGTCCGGCATGTTCAGCCCGCGCACCTCGGACTCGGTGAACAGCCCGATCTCCTTGTGCTCGTGGGAGAGCACGGGTTCAGCGTCGCCGTCCGGGTAGCAGCCGTAGGTCACGACGAACACGTTCTTCTCCGCCACGTTGATGTAGTACATCCACGTGTCGAGGATCGGCCCGGTGGTCACCTGCCACTGCGTCTCCTCTGCGATCTCGCGGGCCACGCACTCCTCGGGCGTCTCGCCGGGTTCGATCCGGCCGCCGGGTAGTTCCCACTCCTCGCGCTCGTTCTTCAGCAGCAACACCCTGTCGTCACGCACCACCACGCCCTTGATCGAGACGGGGTAGACGGGCTGGCTCATCGGCGTTGACCTCCGGAAGGCGTGCGCGATCTGCTCACCGCAACGTAGCACCCGATCACCAGACGCCCGGCGACGCTGTGTTGACAGCTTGTCACTAGACGTGCCGGACCGGATCGCGCTCCCATGATCTCGCGGAACAAGCGTTTCGGGAGGTAGAGACGATGGACAACCCCTTTGATGGCGGTTGGGTCACGGCCGATGACGAGTCTGCAGTGGTGGGCGCTCTGAGCCGTCACGGCCTGGTGTTGGTGGAAGGGCTCGCCGACTCGGCGGACCTGCTCCGTCTCGCTCGCTCCGTCGCCACGGTCGTGCCACACCGGGACAGCGCGTCGGACGGCGTCACGACGCTGGTGGACCTCGGCTCCGAGCAGAACGGCGCGTTCGCCGGGTTCAGCTCGTGCGCGCTCCCGCCGCACACGGATCGCTCCGGTGTCGCCAACCCGCCCGCCTTGCTGGTCTTGGGTTGTTCGCAGCCCGCGACGAGCGGCGGTCAGTGCGTGCTGATCGACGGACAGGCGGTGTACGACACGCTCGCCGACACCGCACCTGACGCCCTGGCGGCGCTGTGCACGCCCCGGTCAGTGCTGTTCGGCGGTGCGTCCGGTCATCTCGGCGCGATCTTCACCGAGTACGACGGCGGACGGGTCACCATCAGGCTGCGCCAGGACGACCTCGTGCACTTCTCGCCCGAGGTGAGTCGGTGGCTGCCGACGCTGCGAGCGGCGATCGCCTGGCACATGCACGAGCTGGACCTGAGCGCCGGACAGGGTTACATCCTCGACAACCACCGATGGCTGCACGGTCGGCGAGCGTTCACCGGGCACCGCGTGGTGCACCGCGTCAACGCGAACCCGCTGCCTCACCTCGGCATCCGGACCGGCATCCCCACCAGCGCGCGGAGCAGTGCGGTATGAGCGACGAGGCGGCGGTGGGTGCGTTCCCCGCCTTGGCGGGGCTGGTCGCCATCCGGGACGCGGGATGGCAGTTCGTGCACCAACGGGTCGTTGACGGCGTCCCCACCGAGGTGGACGGGTTCCGCCTGTGGCCGGACGGGTGGCACGACGCCATCCGCGTGCGCAGCAGCACCGACGCGATGGCGCTGCGCGCGAACGGCGACGAGCCGCCCGGCATCGTGTGGGAGCGCACAGGCTCGCTGTCCGACGTGGTCGAGGGCCTGCTGAGCCTGCCCGCGCCGACTCAGCGGCACGCGCCCCGCCTGGTGGTCGCGTCGGCCCCCGTGCTGTGGGTGCCATGACTCGACCGGACCTCGGCGACCGCCCCGCGGCGCACGTCGCGTGACCAGATGTGCGTCTGCGGCTGGCAACTGATCGCCGTGACGTTGGCGTTGGTCGCGCTGGTCATCGGCTACGGCGAGATCGAAGGCCGCCGCCGAGCCCGCGCCGAGGACGCCCGTTCCGCGACAAGACCACCTGACCGCTTCGGCAGCACCGGGCGGAACCTCTCCCGCTCCCGGCCGTCCGGCCGCCGAGGCACCCGACGCGGTGGGAGGGCCGTCCGTCCCGACCCGGACAGCCCTCCCGCCGCGTCCTCGGACACCATCCACCAGAAGGGCTAGCAACTCCCCATGATCCCCACGGATCTGCCCGTTCACATCGAGCAAGACAAGACCGCCCGCGCGAAGGTGATCGACGCCTGCGGTCTGACGTGCACGTTCTGCCACAACGAGGGCACACCCGTTGCTGTGGACAACCGCCGCCGTCCCGTTGGCGACTTCACGATTGCCGGTCCGAGCGGGCGCATGTCGATCTACGCCGCGACCAACGGCGCGACCTTCCTTCCTGCCCCGATGCCCGCGAACGAGCAGTTCGGGCACGCGCTGATCGCGTTATGCGAGGCGCTGCGCCTGACCGAGGTCCACCTGACCGGCGGTGAACCCTCCAAGCACCCCGCCATCGCGCGGCTGACGAAGATCGCCACCGAGGCGGGTTTGCGGGTCGGGATGACGTCCAACGGCGAGAACGGCGCGGAGGTGTTGCCCGCCTGCGCCGACGCCGGACTGGACCGGGTGAACTTCTCGATCTTCGGCACCACGGCCGCCGAACTCGCCCAGACCCAGCACGCCCGCTACCGCGACCCCGAACGCGCACAGCGCAAGATCAACGCCCTGAAGCGCTCGATCGCCGTCTGTGAGGCGCACGGGGTCAAGGCCAGCGCCAACATCGTGGTACTCGACTACAGCCACGCGCCGCGCGTGCACCGCTTGCTCGATGAATACTCCCCGCACCTGTCGGTTCGACTGCTCAACTCGCTGGACCACGGCCCGGCCTCCGTCGAGGCCATCGAGCGCATCCTGGCCGAACGCGGAGCGGTAGCCGAAGCGCACTACATCACCGCAGGCGTCTCCGGGGCGCGCACCGCCTACCGCCTCCCGGACGGGCGTCGGGTGTACTTCAAGCAGATCCGCCGCGTCCGGCTGCCCGAGACGTGCGCCGGATGCCGGTTCAACAACGACACCGACTGCCAAGAGGGCTTCTACGGCGTGCGGCTCTACTACGACCGCAACGGCCGGTACCAGGTCGGTGTCTGCATTCAGCGGATGGACCTGACCATGCCCCTTGACGACTTCCTCACCGGGCCGGTGCTGACAGAAGTGCTGGCACTGCGTGAGGTCGAGTACGACCGACTCACCCGCCGCCACGCGGCATAGCGTCGGACCAGCACCGATCAACCAGGAAGGACGGCCGCGAGTGCCGATCGAGCACGAAGCGAAGATCCTCGACGTCGATCCCGCCGAGATGGAACAGCTCATCCTCGACAAGGGCGGGCAGAAGCTCGGCGAGCGGTTCATGCGCCGCTACGTCTACGACATCACGCCCGGCGACCAGTCGAAGTGGATCAGGCTGCGCGACACCGGGGACGAGGTGACGTTGACGGTCAAGCAGATCACCAGCGACGCCATCGACGGCACGCACGAGACCGAAGTGACCGTGAGCGACTTCGCCGAGACCAACGCCCTGCTCGGCGCGCTCGGCTTCACCGCGAAGTCGTACCAGGAGACCAAGCGCACGAGCTTCGTCCTCGACGGCGCACAGGTCGAGATCGACACGTGGCCGCGCATCCCGCCCTACGTCGAGATCGAGGCCGGAACGAAGGACGAGGTCGTTCGGGTCGCCGCACTGCTCGGCTACGCCGAGGAGGAGCTGACCGGGGAGAACACGATCAAGGTCTACGCCCTCTACGGCATCGACCTCAACACCATCTCTGACCTGCGCTTCTAGGCGTCAACGAGTGTGCTCGACGTGTGCCCGAGGTGTGCCCGGACGCACGATCACCGAGCGACAGGGATCGTCCCGAAACGGCAGCCGCCCCGGTGTGACCTGCACGGATCAGACCGGGGCGGTACTACCTGTCAGCGCTCGACACGATCACTAGAGAACTCGTAATGAGCAGGTCGTCGGTTCGATTCCGACAGGCGGCTCGCGGGATACAGCGCTGGGGCTCTCCCTCCGGGGAGGGCCCCAGCGTCGTCTGCGCGGTCGAGTCCCACGCCGAGCGTGGTGGGCCGCGATCACCCCTCCGAATTCCGCCTTTGTGGCTGAAATCAGCGTGCGCCCGCAAATGTGCGGCAGGGCGGCCCCGGTGGTCGGTTATAACGGCCTGTACGCGCCTGCGAAAGGGGGTTGTCACCTGAGCGGGTGAAGTCGTGATCACGATTTCGCGGGGCGGGTGGCCGCGTCGATCTTGCCCGGTTCGGCAGCCGGTTCCGACTAGCTGCGAAAACCTCGCCGAAACCGCGTCCCGCCCGCCGTTCGGAATACGCACACCCCTCTCGACGACTATTCGTCCGGCCTGCGAAGCTCCCGGGCTGTCGACTCCTTGGCGGTGATCACATGAGCGTTCTCGGGTCGGCGGAACCGGCCGACGGGACCGAGGGGGAGTCGCCGCTGGACGCCTACGTCGCCGACATCATCAACAAGACGGTCGGCGGTGAGCCGGCCGGGCACTCGACCGCGCCCATCGTGATGCCCGCCAGGGAAGAGCTGGTGGTGCGCCTGGTCACGCAGCACTCGCTGGACCGGCTGCGCGACGCGGAAGCCGATCGGACCCTGTTCGACAGCGTCCTGTGGAGCCTGGTCGGCGCGGTGCTCGGGTTCTTCACCAACGTCATCACCGGCGACGACCCCGTCTCGACCGCCGGGTACGTCCTCCTCGCGATGCTCGTCGTCGCTTTCGCCGGTGTGGTGCTGGTGCGAATCCGCCTGGCACGACGCCTGCGATCCGCACGGAACAAGGTGAACCCATGAGGGCAATTCAGGGAGTCGGCCTCGCCGGACAAGCGCGCGAGGTCCACGAAGAGCTGATCGAGAGCGGTTACGCGGTCTTCCGGTCCCCGGTCGACCCGCGGCAGGACCTGGCCGGTGCGAAACGGGCCGTCGAGGTGATCGTCGAAGCTCGGGCACGGCCGATCGCGGTGTTCCGGCGCCACGGGCTGTGGCGCGAGATCGGGGTGCGGCCCGAACGCGACCCGCTGCGCTCCGAAGGCGTCGGGAGGTCCCCGCTGCACCTCGACTTCGTCAACGCCGCCGACCCGCCCGACCTGCTGTGCCTGCTCTGCGTGCGCAGCGATCCCCGCGGTGGAGGGCACACGAGCCTGGCGCCGACGGACGTGGTCGACCGCCTCCCCGCGCGGACCCGCCGCCAACTCGCCCGCCCGGTCTACTCCGACGGCGTGGTGGTCGAGCTGGACCACATCGGTCACGACGTGAACCCGTTCGCCGTGTTCACCCCGGGCGACCGGTGGCGGGTGCGCTACACCGACAACCTCCGCCACGCCGACTCGATCGACGACGACGCCCGGCGCGCGGTCGAAGAGCTCTCGGTGGCGCTGCACGACCACCTGAAGACGATCCCGCTGCGATCCGGCGACGTGATCCTCGTCGACCAGCACCGGTACCTGCACGGCAAGACGCCGCTGGGGGCCGGGCAGGCCGACTTGCCCGAAGACCGGCGACGGCTGCTGCTCCAGATGTTCGGCAGGGCACGTGCCGAGGACCAATCCCCCGACGGACGAACGGAAGCGCACGCGTGAGCGAGAGCGGATTGCAGGTGTCGGACCTGGAGGCCCGGGACCGCCGGGACATCGAGCTCCTGTGGGACTACCACGTGCTCGACTCGGGGCCGGTGGAGGCGGATTTCCTGCTCGCGCTCGGCAGCCACGACGTGAGGGTCGCCGACCACGCCGGGAAGCTCTACGCGTCGGGCGCCGCGCCGCTGGTCGTCGTCACCGGCGGCGCCGGGAAGGTGACCCGCGAGGAGTGGTCGACGTCCGAGGCCGCCCGGTACGCGGAACGCCTGCTGGAGCTGGGGGTGCCGCGGGAGAGCCTCGTGCTGGAGGACGCCTCGACCAACTCGAGCGAGAACTTCTCGTTCACCCGCCGGTTGCTGCTCGACCGCGGGATCGAGGTTCGGACGGGCATCATCGTGAGCAAGCCCTACATGGCCCGCCGCGCGCGGGCCACCGCGGGCAGGCAATGGCCCGAGGTGCGGTGGTTCACCCGACCGCAGGTGATGTCGGTGTGGGACCACCCCACCCCGGACGTGCCGCTGGACCGCATGATCAACCTGATGGTCGGCGACCTGCAACGGCTCAGGGTCTACGCGGAGGCGGGCTTCCAGGAGCCGGTGGACGTGCCGGACGACGTGTGGGCGGCGTACGAGCGGCTCGCCGCGCGGGGCTTCGACCGATTCGTCCTGAAATAAGGGCGCGGGGGTCGGATGGACGACTTGGGCGCGGTTCCGCTCCTGGTGAGCCTGCACATCCAGGAACGCATAGCTTCCAGCGCGCGGGCCGCGGACCTGTTCTTCGGCGCGGAGCTGACCCGGGTCCGCGACTACTACTCCAGGACCGGTGACCCGAGGCTCGCGTTGCTGATGGGGGAGAGCGCCGCCGCGCTCGCGCGGAAGTTGGACGTGGTCGGCTCGACGAGCCTGGCCGCGCTCCACCTCTTCCTCTGTGAGATGTGCCTGGCGGCGGGCGCGTCCGCCGACGACCTGACCCGAGCGGGCTCGCACCTCGACCGCGCCCGTGACCAGGCGGAACGCGCGACGGGTGACGCACTCGTGCCGAGGATCCTGCTCAACTGGTACTGGCTGATGTCGATCCTGGCCAAGGCGACCGGTGACGACACGGCGTACGCGGTCCTGCTCGCCGAAGGTCTCGCGGACAAGTGGATCGCGCGGCGGGCCGAACCGGCCGACTACATCCCGGTGGTCAGGCAGCAGGTGATGGCCCGGCAGGAGCTGCGGGGCCACCTGGCGTTGCTGGTGCAGGCCGCGCAGTACAAGGAGCAGCGCCCCCTGGACTACTACCGCAGCGTCAAACGGGTGATGGAGTTCCTGACCAACCACGGCCACCACGCCGCCGCCCGGAACCTGCACTACGAGTTCGTGCGGTCGTTCGCCGCCATCGGACCCCGCCGCACGTTGATCGCCAAGATCTCGTTCACCAAGAACCTCGCGCACCTGGCGGCCCTGGAGGGTGACGTCGCGGTGGCGAAGCGGCTCGTGGGCGCCACCCTGCGGTCCGCGGCCGAGGCCGGGCTCGCGGGTCAGGTCAGGCAGTTGACCCGGCTGCGGGAGGCGATCGCGCAAAGCGACGTCAGAGGGGCGTTGGTGACGTTCTGCCTCTAGGCGTGGCACCTTGCCGACTACTGCCCGAATCGGCGATGCTGCTCCATCGGGGTGACCTTTTCACCATTGGCGTCAGGTGTGGGCGACGGTGTCGTTGCCACCGTGGAGGTGATGGCGATGGTCACGATGGTCGTGCTGACGGTGCTGGCCCTGCCGCTGGCCGTGCTGGCGGCGCGCGTCGGCCGTCGGCGCTGGGTGCGGCGGAGGACCGCGGCGCGCTTCCGGGCCGAGCTGTTCCGGCACTGGATGTCGCGCGACGAGCCCAGCGGCCGTTACCTCATCCGGTCCTGACCACCGGTGCGGCGATCCGGGTGACGACGTCACCGTAACGGCGGTCCACCTCGGCCTTCACCTGCGCTGGCGTGCCCACGACCGCGAAGGCGGCCAGGACGTCGTCGGTGATCGCGGCCGCCATGTCGTCCCACAGCTGCCGCCGTGACATCCGGTGCAGCTCCTCGTGCAGGTCGCCCCAACCGTGCAGGTCCAGCACCTTGCGGTAGGCGGGCGTGGAGCCGTAGAACGCGATCTGCCGCCGCGCCTCGGCCACGCCGCGCTCGTCGCACGCCACCAGCGACGGCCCGCTGACCTCCAGCCCCGCGAGCGGTTTCCCGGCCTTGGCCCGACCCCGCGCCAACGCCGGCAGCGTCACCTCCCGCAGGTACCGCTCGGTGGTGAAGTTGTGGCACAGGAACCCGTCCGCCACCTCGCCCGCGACCTCGGTCATCAGCTCGCCCACGCCCGCCAGCCACACCTTCGGCGGACCGTGCGGGTTCGGGCCGGGGTCGAAGAACGGCGTCATCAGCGTGTGCGTGTAGAACTCGCCGCGGAACCTCAGCCGCTCGCCGGTGGCCCACGCGTGCCAGATGGCCCGCAGCGCCAGCACGAACTCGCGCATCCGCGCGGCGGGCCGTGACCAGGGCATCCCGAACCGCTTGGTGACGTGCGCCTGCACCTGCGAGCCCAGGCCGAGGTTGAACCGGCCGCCCGACAGCAACTGCAGGTCGTTGGCCTGCACCGCGGTGCTCATCGGGTTGCGCGCGAACGCCACCGCGATCGCCGTGCCCAGCTCGACGCCGTCCACCCGCCCGGCCACGCGGCCCAGCGCCAGGAACGGGTCGTGCCGGGTCTCGGCGAGCCAGAACCCGTCACAGCCCTGGTCCCGCGCGGACCGTGCCGCGTCCAGCACGGTCCGCGGGTCGTACTCGATCTCCAGCCGGTCCACCTTCACGCCGCGGAACCTACTCGCAGGCCACGCCGTCCTTGTCCCGGTCCAGGGCGGCCCGGTAGCCGGGCTGGTTGGCGTAGAGCGGTGCCTTGCCCGCGGCGCGGACGGCGTCGCAGTTGGCGTAGTACGCGTTCGCCTGCGGCTCGGGCGCGGGAGGGGGAGGAGGCGGGTCGTAGGTCGGCTTGGGCGCGGGCGGGGGAGGTGGCGGCGGTGCGATCGTGTCGGCGCCACCGCAGGGCGCGCCCCACAACCCGAGACCGGCGGCCTTCGCCGCGTCCTGGGCCGAGATGACGGCGGTGGACGCGGCCCCCTCGGCACGGGCCAGGCCCTTGCCCACCACGTGCACGGCCAGGTCGACGCCGCCGGGCAGCAGCACCGTGCCGTCGACGACCCTCAACTCCTTGCCCGCCAACGTGGTCTTCAGGAAGTCCACCGCGGCGGCGGCCCAGCACTCGCCCGGCTGCGCCAGGCCGGCCAACTGCACCCGTGCCCCGCCGGACACGGTGATCGTGCGCCCGTCGACCACTTCCGCCACTGTCACGGGAGGTGTTGTCGTGGTGGTGGGAGAAGTGGTCGTCGACGTGGTGGTCGTGGTGGTCGTGGTTCCCGTCGCCGCGGTGAGCGCACGCGGGGTGCCGTTCTCCGGCTCTTGATTGGTGATGCCGATGATGAACAAGAACAACAGCACGACACCGACGGTGATGAGGACGCGGCGCTTGCGGGGGAGCCTGCGCCAGGAAGCTAACGGCCCCGAATCCGCCGGGCCTGCGGGTCTACCTGCCATGCCCGCCTCATCGTCCGTGCCGCGACCGGGTGTTACCCACGTCACTTGGCACGGTCGGTTGATCACTGTAGGTCAGCGGTTGGGGCGCAGGGTCCACACGACGGTCATCTCGCCGGTCGTCACGCCTTGCGCGTCGGTGATCGTGACGGCGACGGGGAACTCCGGCCGCGTGCCCGACTCCAGCTCGGCCACGACCTCGGCCGCCGGTCGGCCCAGGACGGCTTCGGCGCGCAGCGTGCCCAGCGCCAGCTTCTTGTAGGCGATCTCGGACCGCGCCACCAGCGGGGTGGCCTTGGTCAGGTGCGGTGCGAAGGCGGCCATCACCACCGCGCCCGAGGCGGTCTCGGCGACGCCGAACATCATCGCGGCGTGCGGTCCGCCGACGTGGTTGCGCAGTTCCTCGCGGTCGGGCAGTTCGGCGACCACCCGGTCGGCGGCGACCTCGGGGAACTCCACGCCCACGGTCTTGACCCACGGCACGGCCTGCTTCATCGCGTCGGCGACGAACGAGTAGTCAGCGCTCATGGCCGCGATGCTACCCGTCGGTAACAAGGAGACGGGCGTCACGGGAATCCGGTTTGCCAAGTCACCCGTTTGAGCGCATGCTTGTATTCAGCAACTAGTTGGTTGATGCAAGCAAACGGAGTGTGCGATGGCGACCCCGCTGAGTGACGAGGTGCGAGCCGACGAGCTCGCCCTGGCCGACCGACTCGGCATGGCCCTGGTGCGCATGAACAAGATGCACGCCTGCGTCGCCGCGCACATGAGCAAGTCGGGCCTGGACAAGGCGTCCTTCGTGCTGCTGGCCAACCTCGCCAACCTGGGGCCGTCCCGCTCCAGCGCACTGGCCGAGGCGGTGTTCTCCGACCCGTCCACGGTCAGCCGCCAGGTGGCGACGCTGGTCAAGGACGGCCTGGTGGAGCGCCGGGCCGACCCGGAGGACGGCCGGGCGAGCGTGCTGGCGGTGACCGAGGCCGGCGAACGCCTGCTCGCCGAGCGCCGCGCGCAGCGCAACCTCGCGCTGGCCCGCCTGTTCACGGACTGGTCCCCGCAGGAGTGGACCGAGTTCATCGAGTACTTCGAGCGCTTCGTGGGGGACTACGAGAAGGCGCTACCGGATTTCATCGCTGAGAGCGGACTGGGGCCGCGCTCAGAAGGGGAGAAGTGATGTCGGAAACGACAACCCGAGCGGACGCGCCGCCACCCGGCGCCGCCCTGCTCACCCACCGGCAGATCCTGACGATCCTGTCGGGCCTGCTGCTCGGGCTGTTCCTGGCCGCGCTCGACCAGATGATCGTGGCCACGGCCATGAAGACCATCGCGGACGAGCTGCACGGCCAGACGCTCCAGGCGTGGGCGACCACCGCGTACCTGATCACCGCGACGATCTCCACGCCGCTGTACGGCAAGCTGTCCGACATCTACGGCCGCAAGCCGATGTACCTGACCGCGATCTCGCTGTTCCTCGCGGGCTCGCTGCTGTCCGGCATCGCGAACTCGATGTACGAGCTGGCCGCGTTCCGCGCGGTGCAGGGCCTGGGCGCGGGTGGCCTCATGTCGCTGGCCATGGCGATCCTGGCGGACATCACCTCGCCGCGTGAGCGCAGCCGTTACACGGGCTACTTCATGGCGGTGTTCGGCATCTCCAGCGTCGCGGGCCCGGTCGTCGGCGGCCTGTTCGCGGGCATGGACACGTTCCTGGGCACGGCCGGCTGGCGCTGGGTGTTCCTGATCAACGTGCCGATCGCGCTGGTCGCGCTGGTCGTGGTGGCCAAGGTGCTCAACATCCCGCACAAGCGGGTGAACCACCGCATCGACTTCGTCGGCGCGGGCCTGCTGACCGTCGGCCTGGTGCCGCTGCTGATCGTGGCCGAGCAGGGCCGCGAGTGGGGCTGGGCGTCCGGCACCGCGATCGCCATGTACGTCATCGGCGTGCTGGGCCTGGCCGGTTTCGTGCTCGTAGAGAAGCGCATGGGCGACGAGGGGCTGCTGCCGCTGCGGCTGTTCAAGCGGCAGACGTTCTCGCTCGGCAACACGATCAACTTCATCCTGGGCGTCGGCATGTTCGGCGGCATGGTGTCGCTGCCGCTGTACCTGCAGATCGTGAAGGGCTACACGGCCACCCAGTCCGGCCTGATGATGCTGCCGCTCACGTTCGGCATCATGATGGCGGCGGGCACGAGCGGCAACATCACCGCCAAGACCGGCCGCTACAAGGTGTTCCCGGTCGTCGGGTTCGGCATCATGACGATCGCGCTGTTCCTGTTCAGCACGGTCGGCACGGACACGCCGCTGTTCCAGCCGCTGGTGCTGATGTTCTTCCTGGGCGCCGGCCTGGGTCTGTGCATGCAGACCCTGCTGGTGGCCATCCAGAACGACGCCGAGCCGCGCGACATGGGCGTGGCGACCTCGTCGGCCACGTTCTTCCGCCAGATCGGCGGCACGGTCGGCACCGCGGTGTTCCTGTCGATCCTGTTCAGCACGGTCGGCGACAAGATCGGCGACGCGCTGCGCACGGCGGCGGCCACGCCCGACTTCCAGGCGGCGTTGGCCCGGCCGGAGAACCGCGAGTTCGCCGTCGGCATGCAGACCGGCTCCGGCTTCGACCTGGACAACACCGAGTTCCTGACCAAGCTCGACCCGGTGCTGGCCCGGCCGTTCCTGGACGGCTTCTCCGGCTCGATCGACCTGGTGTTCCTGGTCGGCAGCATGGTCACGCTGGTCGGGTTCGCGGTGATCTGGTTCCTGCGCGAGGTGCCGCTGTCCAACCGCTCCGGGCTGGAGCGGGTGCAGGACGAGAAGGCGGAGGCCGCGCCCGTCGCGATGCACTGACCCGTCGACGACGAAGAGGCCCGCTCCCCGATCGGGGAGCGGGCCTCTCGCACGTCAGTTCGGCGAACCGTGCCGTCAGTGGTGCTCTTCGCCGCGCGCCACGGCGTCCTTCAGGCGCTGGTACGAGCGGACGATCTCGGCCTCGGCCTCGGTGCGGCCGACCCACGTGGCGCCCTCGACGCTCTTGCCCGGCTCCAGGTCCTTGTAGACCTCGAAGAAGTGCTGGATCTCCAGCCGGTAGAACTCGTTGAGGTGGTGGATGTCGCGCAGGTGCTCCGAGCGCGGGTCCTCCGCCGGGACGCAGAGCAGCTTGTCGTCGCCGCCCTTCTCGTCGGTCATCCGGAACATGCCGATCGCGCGCGCCTTGATCAGGCAGCCCGGGAACGTCGGCTCCTGGACGAGCACGAGGGCGTCGAGCGGGTCGCCGTCCTCACCCAGGGTGTCGTCGACGAACCCGTAGTCCGCCGGGTACTGAGTGGCCGTGAACAGGGTCCGGTCCAGCCGGATGCGCCCCGTCTTGTGGTCCATCTCGTACTTGTTGCGGACCCCCTTGGGGATCTCGATGGTGACGTCGAACTCCACTGCGCGGTCCTCGCTCGTCTTCGCCGTTCGTTACGCCACTAGTGTGGACTACGACGTCTCGTCAACCCCTTGCCGAGGGTGTGACGTTGCCCGTACTCGACCGCGGAGGACTGCGTGCCCGACGAGCCATCGTGGCCGACCGTTGACGGCGACGAGGTCGACCGCGAGCCGCCGACGGTGCAGGTCAGGCGGCCTGACCCGCCCACCATGAGGATCGCCGCGCCGGTGCCCGCCACACCCGCGCCGGTGCCGCCGAAGCCCTCCCCGACCCCCGCCGGGCCGCCGCCGAAAGAGATCAAGTCGGAACCTGAACCGGTCCCTGAACCGATCACGCAACGTGAAGAACCGCCGCCGCCGGCCCGGCGACGCAAGCGTCCGTTCGTGGTGGCCGCGGCGGTGCTGCTGGTGATCGCGCTCGCCGGCGCGGCGGTGGTCGGCACGCAGCGGGGCTGGTTCGACGCCACGCCCGCCGCGACGACGGCCGCGCCGCTGCCGCCCGCGCCGGTGTCGTTGGCGATGAAGGGCGTCGGCGCGGACGGCACCCCGCCCACGCCCGCCGGCGTGCGGGCGGTGCTGGCCGGTCCGGCGGGCAACGGGCTGCTGGCGCCGTTGACGGGCGTCGTGGTGGACCCGGCCACCGGCACCGCGCTGTGGAACCAGGGCGAGACGGCGGCGCAGACGCCCGCGTCCACCATCAAGATCCTCACCGCGGCGGCGGCGCTGCTGACCCTCGACCACACGTCCCAGCTGTCGACCAAGGTCGTGCGGGGCGCGCAGCCGGGGACGGTGGTGCTCGTCGGTGGCGGCGACCCGACGTTGTCGTCCCTGCCCGCCGGGCAGCCGACCGTGTACCCCGGCGCGGCCACGATCGACGACCTGGCCGCGCAGGTGCGCGCGTCCGCCGGCCAGGTGACGCAGGTGCAGTACGACGTGTCGCGCTACGTCGGCCCCGGCACCGCGCCCGGCTGGCACCCCGACGACGTGCCGGGCGGGTACGTCGCGCCGATCGAGCCCGTGATGCTGGACGGCGGGCGTGAGGACCCGACGAAGGACGAGGTGCGGCGCACGTCGACCCCCGCCGCGGCGGCCGCGCAGGCGCTCGCGCAGCGGCTGGGCGTGACGGCGGTGGCGGCGGGTGCGGCGGCACCGGGCGCGCAGGTGCTCGGCGAGGTGAAGTCCGTGCCGGTGGACCAGCTGGTCGAGAACCTGATGCAGATCTCGGACAACGTGCTGGCCGAGGTGATGGCTCGGGAGGTGGCCAAGGCGCGCGGGCTGGAGCCGTCGTTCGCGGGGGCGGCGCAGGCGGTGCGGGACGTGCTGACCGAGCACGGGTTCGACCTGTCGACGTCCACGATCGTGGACGGCAGCGGGTTGTCGCCGAACGACAAGGTGCCCGCGAAGCTGCTCGCGGACGTCCTCGTGGCGGCGGCGAAGCCGGACGCGTCGGACCCGAAGACGGCGAAGCTGCGGCCGTTGTTGACGGCCCTGCCGGTGGCCGGCGGCAGCGGCACGCTGGCGAGCCGTTACGAGCAGTGGGGCGCGGGCGGGCGCGGCTGGGTGCGGGCCAAGACGGGCACGCTGACCGCCGTGAACACGCTGGCGGGCGTCGTGGTGGACACCGACGGGCGGCTGCTGGTGTTCGCGTTCATGTCGGGCAACGCCGGCAGCACCGCCGAGGTGCGCGGGGCGTTGGACGAGATGGCCGCCGCACTGCGCAGCTGCGGCTGCTGAGCCGTCCTGAGCGTTGAACTCACCGGTCGCGAACGTAGGACTCTCGCGTTCCGAACGTAGGACTCGCGCGCGAGTCCTACGTTCGGGTTGCGTGTGTCGAACCTTCGGGACCGGTGAGTTCTACGTTCGGGCGGCTCGCGCAGGTAGCGTCAGGAGCGTGAACCCGGCGACGCAGGACCGCAGTGCCCCGGTCGATTGGGCCCTGGCCGTCACCACGGCGACCAGGCTCGTCCGCCCCGGCCCGATCGTGCCCAGAGCCGAGGCCGACGTGGCCGTGCACCGCCTGCGCGAGCTCGCCGTCGACGCCGAGGTGCACGTGCGCGAGCTCACCGGCCTCGGCCACGGCCTGCCGCTGCGGCAGGGCGAGGTGGTCGACCGGCCCGGCTGGGTCCGCGCCGCCGTGCAGGGCCTCGCCGCCCTCACCGACGGCGCCCTGCCCAAGCAGTCCGGCGCGCTCAGCGGCGTCCTCGCGGGCACGGCGGGCGTCCAGGCGGGCGTCGTGGTGGCGTTCCTCAGCGGCCGGGTGCTCGGCCAGTACGACCCGTTCTCCGGCGGCGGCAGGCTGCTGCTGGTCGCGCCGAACATCGTCGGCGCGCAGCGGGCGCTGGACGTCTCCGGCGAGGACTTCAGCATGTGGGTCTGCCTGCACGAGGGCACGCACCGCCTCCAGTTCACCGCCGTGCCGTGGCTCGCCGAGCACTTCGCGGGCCTGGTCGCCACCCTGCTCGGCAGCATGGACGACAGCTCCGGGCCACGCCTGCGCGACCTGCCCAAGCGGCTGCGCGAGGCGGGTGGGCTGGTGGAGCTGCTCCAGAGCCCCGGCCAGCGCGAGGTGCTGGACCGGCTCATCGCCCTGTCGACGCTGCTGGAGGGCCACGCGGACCACGTGATGGATGCCGTCGGCCCGGACGTCGTGCCGTCGGTGCGCACCATCCGCGAGCGCTTCACCGCCCGCCGCCAGGGCGGCGGCGTGCTCGACCGCGTACTGCGCACCCTGCTGGGCGTGGAGGCGAAGGTCCGCCAGTACGCCGAGGGCGCGGCGTTCACCGGGCACGTGGTCGACGCGGTCGGCATGGACCGCTTCAACACCGTCTGGACCAGCCCCGACACGCTCCCGACGCGCGCCGAGATCGCTGACCCGGCGGGCTGGCTGCGTCGCGTCCAACCGTGAACGGACCGCTCGCCGAGGTGCGCACCGCGGTCAAGCGCTTCCTCGCCGAACACCGGCCCGAGCGGGTCGCGGTGGCCGTCAGCGGCGGCGCGGACTCGCTCGCCCTGGCCGCCGTCACGGCCGGCCTCACCGAGGCGTCCGCCGTCGTCGTGGACCACGGCCTGCAAGCCGACTCCGCGCAGGTCGCCGCACGGGCCGCGGGCACGTGCCGCGAGCTCGGCCTCACCGCCGAGGTGCGTCGCGTGCACGTCACCGGATCGGGTGGACCTGAGGCGGCTGCCCGCAAGGCCAGGTACGCGGCGCTGAGACCGCAGCGCGGCCTGGTCCTGCTCGGCCACACCCGGGACGACCAGGCCGAGACCGTCCTGCTGGGCCTGGGCCGCGGCTCCGGGCCGCGCAGCATCGCCGGGATGCGCCCGCACGACCCGCCGTGGGGCCGTCCGCTGCTGCGCGTGTCCCGCGCCACGACCAGGGCCGCCTGCGCCGAGCTGGGCCTGGCGCCGTGGGACGACCCGCACAACGAAGACCCCCGCTACACGCGGGTCCGCCTGCGCCGCGAGGTCCTGCCGCTGCTGGAGGAGGTGCTCCAGGGCGGGGTGGCCGACGCCCTGGCCCGCACGGCGGCGCACCTGCGCGAGGACTGCGACGCCCTGGACGAGCTGGCCGAGGCGTTCGACGGCGACCGCTGCTCGGTGGCCGAGGTCGAGCGGCTGCCGACGGCGCTGCGGCGGCGCGTGCTGCGGCGGTGGCTGCTGGAGGAGAAGGTGCCCGAGTTGTCCGACTCGCACCTGCGCCGGGTGGACGCGCTGGTGAGCGAGTGGCGCGGGCAGGGCGGTGTGTGGCTGCCCGGCGGCTTTGTGGCGCGGCGTGCGCATGGCAGGCTGCGAGTGGAACCAGTGCAGTCATGACAAAAGGGGAACCGTCCGTGTACGACGGCGACATCAGTTCCGTGCTCATCAGCGAGCAGGAGATCAGCGACAAGGTCTCCGAGCTGGCCAACAAGGTCGCGGCTGACTACCCGGCCGACGGCGGGAACGACCTGGTGCTGATCACCGTGCTCAAGGGCGCGGTGATGTTCATGACCGACCTGGCCAGGGCGTTGCCGGTGCCGGTGCAGCTGGAGTTCATGGCGGTGAGCTCCTACGGCTCGTCGACCTCGTCCTCCGGCGTGGTGCGCATCCTCAAGGACCTCGACCGAGACATCGCGGACCGCGACGTGATCATCGTCGAGGACATCATCGACTCCGGCCTCACGCTGTCGTGGCTGCTCAAGAACCTGGCCTCGCGCAAGCCCCGGTCGCTGGAGGTCTGCACGCTGCTGCGCAAGCCCGACGCGGTCAAGGTCGAGGTGCCGGTGAAGTACGTCGGCTTCGAGATCCCGAACGAGTTCGTGGTGGGCTACGGCCTGGACTACGCCGAGCGCTACCGCGACCTGCCCTACATCGGCACCTTGGACCCGAAGGTCTACTCGAGCTGACGACGTGGTCGGGGGGCGGCCTCGTGCAGGGACCGCCCCCCGATCACGGGTGGCTCAGCAGTTGGGCCGGCAACGCCGCTGCGAGATGCCGTCCAGCAGCACGCCGCGGATGTCCTCGGGCTCCATCGCCTGGTACGCCTTGCCGCCGGTGGCCTCGGCGATCTGCCGCAACGCGTTCATGTCCGCGTCCGCGCCCAGCCCCACCATGATCATCGGCACCGGTCGGGCCGGGTCGACCTCGCGCTTGAGCGTCGCCACCAGGGTGGGCAGGTCGATGCTGGAGATGTCGTCGTTGCTGCCGTCGGTGATCAGCGTGACGGAATTGATCTTCGACGGGTCGTAGGTCTGCTGCACGTGCCGGAACGCGGCCAGCGCCGTCTCGTGCAGCGACGTGCCGCCGCCGACCAGGCCGGGCAGGTTGCCCGCGCCCTTCTGCAGCTGCACCCGCCGGGGCGCGCCGCCGATCGGCTCGCCCAGCGGACCCATCGGGACCAGCTCGATCCAGTCGTTCGGCGGCTTCTTGTTCGTGGAGAACGCCCACAAGCCGATCTCCGAGGTGTCCGGCAGCATCCCCAACGCGGTCAGCGCCGCCTCGCGGGCCGCCTCGACCCGGGTCTGGCCGTTGCTCATCTTCTCGGCCATCGAGCCGGACACGTCCAGCACGGCCAGCAGCCGGGTGTCCAGGTTCACCGCGCCCCACGTGCGCAGCAGCTCGGAGACCTGGTCGGGGTCGGGCGTCTTGAGCACGGCCACGTCGTCGCCGCGCACGCCGTCCTCCTCGTTGGTCCAGCCGCCGGGGGCCTTGCCGTCGGGCGTGCGGAACCCGGCCTCGGCGAACCGCTGGGCGGTTCGGCCGGCGCGCAACGCCTTGGCGAAGCCCTCCGCGGCCTGCGCGGTGCCCGCCTGCTCGCTCACGCGGTTCACCCGCACCAGCGGGTAGTCGAACGCGACCGTGCCCTCCTTGGGGTAGGAGGCGACGACCCGGCGCGACGCGGCCGCGCGGTTGGCCGCCAGCACCGACTGCTCCGAAGCGGTGAACACCGGCGCGTTCTCCTCGCCCTGCGCGACCTTGCCGAACGCGTCGCGCACCGACGGCAGCGCGTTGCGGCCGACCCGCAGCAGCGCGCCGATCAGCTCCGGCTTCGGCGTGCCGTCCGGGTTGCCGAGCTGCGCGCGGATGACCGCGAGCGTGGCCAGGCCCTCGGTGGACGTGGTCGGGTCGCTCAACGTCACCGGCACCTTGGGGTCGACGACCTTGGCCCAGCTCACGGGCGTGATCGGCCAGCCGAGCGCGGTCATCGCGGGCTCCGAGCCCGCGATCACCAGCGGCGAGCTGGCCAGCGGGTCGCCGATGTCCAGCCGCGGTGCTTCCTCGCCCTCGTCGCCCGCGTGCCGCTGGGCCTCCGCGGCCCACATCGACGAGTCCGGCACCCACAGCGCGGGCGGGTTGATCTGGGCGGTGGGCAGCTCGTTGGCCACGTCGGCCGCGCCGCGCGCCTCGACCTGCACCTGGACGCACCTGCCGTCCACCACGGGCTGGGTGGCCTGGTAGTCGTCGGCCGCGCCGCGCACGACCTCCTCGATCGCGGGCGTGACCGCGATCTTGAGGGGTAGGGTGCCCCTGCACTCGGGCCCGCTGGTGGCTCGCAGCGCCACCACCGTGACGCCCGCCGCGGCGATGACGCCGATCAGGGCGCCGACGGGCAGGAGGACGCGGCGGAGGCGGCCGGGGCCGTCCGGGTTGCGAGCTGCCATGGCTTCGTACCTTCGGTCGGTGTTCACCCTTTCGGGTGCGCGAAGAACACTCGGTGGTTGCCGAGGATGACACGGCTCACTCACATGACAAACTCTCGTGTTCTACGTCACGCGAGTGTCGCTCACGTGGTCGCTACCTGCTGGTAGCGAGTCACCCTTGGTGAGTGTTACGGGCACGGCCCCCGCCCGGTTCATGATCGATTCCCCCGACCGGTTGAACCTCGCTGACCTGCGGCGCGTGTTCACGGTCACCACGGGAACCCGGGGCCGTCCTCGCCCGTTGGTCCGGCAAGACGCGACAGGGCCCGCACGCGGAGCGCTTCGCCCGAGCCATGGGCGGTAGTCTGGTCGGACGGGTGTGCCCGTCTGCGCCCGTCGACAAGTCAGGGAGGGTCGAGGCCGCCCGCCGGCCGTAAGTGCATGGACCGCAAGCGCCTGCTTCGCAACCCGCTGCTGTGGATCGTGGCGGTGTTGCTGCTCTTTTACGCCTTCAACGTGCTCTTCGACGACAACCGGGGCTACACCCCGATCAAGACGTCCCAGGCACTGCAACAGATCAGGGACGGCCAGGTCAAGGAAGCCACGATCGAGGACAAGGAGCAGCTCCTCAAGCTCACCCTCAACGACGGGGTGACCGTCGAGGGCAGCAACCGCGTGCGCGCCCAGTTCCCGGCGAGCTCGACGGACGAGGTCTTCACCATCCTCGACCAGGCGAGCAACAAGCCGGTCGTCGAGACCAAGGTCACCCAGGACTCGTTCCTGATGCAGATGCTGCTGTACCTGGTCCCGCTCGGCCTGCTGCTGCTCCTGCTGATGTGGATGATGAACAACGCCCAGGGCGGGGGCAACCGCGTCCTGAACTTCGGCAAGTCCAAGGCCAAGCAGCTGTCCAAGGACATGCCCAAGACGACGTTCGGCGACGTCGCGGGCGCCGAAGAGGCCGTCGAAGAGCTCTACGAGATCAAGGACTTCCTGCAGAACCCGGGCCGCTACCAGGCCCTGGGCGCGAAGATCCCCAAGGGCGTGCTGCTGTACGGCCCGCCCGGCACCGGCAAGACGCTGCTCGCGCGCGCCGTGGCCGGCGAGGCCGGGGTGCCGTTCTACTCGATCTCCGGCTCGGACTTCGTGGAGATGTTCGTCGGTGTCGGCGCCTCCCGGGTGCGCGACCTGTTCGAGCAGGCCAAGCAGAACGCGCCGTGCATCATCTTCGTCGACGAGATCGACGCGGTCGGCCGCCACCGCGGCGCGGGCCTCGGCGGTGGCCACGACGAGCGCGAGCAGACGCTCAACCAGCTGCTGGTGGAGATGGACGGCTTCGACTCGCGCGGCGGGATCATCCTGATCGCGGCGACCAACCGGCCCGACATCCTCGACCCCGCGCTGCTGCGCCCCGGCCGGTTCGACCGGCAGATCCCGGTGTCCGCGCCGGACCTGAAGGGCCGCAAGCAGATCCTGCGCGTGCACGCCAAGGGCAAGCCGTTGGCCCCCGAGACGGACCTGGACGGCCTGGCCAAGCGCACCGTCGGCTTCTCCGGCGCCGACCTGGCCAACGTGATCAACGAGGCCGCGCTGCTCACCGCGCGCCAGAACGGCACGGTCATCACCGGCGCCGCGCTGGAGGAGTCGGTGGACCGCGTCATCGGCGGCCCGGCCCGCAAGAGCCGGATCATCTCCGAGAAGGAGAAGAAGATCACCGCCTACCACGAGGCCGGGCACGCCCTGGCCGCGTGGGCGATGCCGGACATCGACCCGGTCTACAAGGTCACGATCCTGGCCCGCGGCCGGACGGGCGGTCACACCCTGTCCGTGCCCGAGGAGGACAAGGACCTGATGACCAGGTCCGAGATGATCGCCCGGCTGGTGTTCGCGCTGGGCGGCCGCTCCGCCGAGGAGCTGGTCTTCCACGAGCCGACCACGGGCGCGTCCAACGACATCGAGCAGGCGACCAAGATCGCCCGCGCGATGGTCACCGAGTACGGCATGTCCGCCCGGCTCGGCGCGGTCAAGTACGGCCAGGAGCAGGGCGAGCCGTTCCTCGGCCGCACCGCGGGCCGGCAGGCCGACTACTCGCTCGAGGTCGCGCACGAGATCGACGAGGAAGTCCGCGAGCTGATCGAGGCCGCGCACACCGAGGCGTACGAGGTGCTCAACACCTACCGCGACGTGCTCGACGCGCTGACGCTGGAGCTGATCGAGAAGGAGACGCTGCACCAGAAGGACCTGGAGCGGATCTTCGCCAAGGTCGAGAAGCGCCCGCGGATCACCAAGTTCAACGACTTCGGGCACCGCACCCCGTCGGACAAGCCGCCGGTCAAGACCCCGGCGGAACTGGCCAAGGAGCGCGGCGAGCCGTGGCCGCCCGCGATCGAGGACACCCTCGACGCGGACCCGCGGATCCCGGACCCGGTGCCCGCGCCGCCGAACGGCCACCACGGCGCCCAGCCGCAGCCGTACCAGCCGCAGCCCTACCAGCAGCCGCAGCCGCAGCAGCAGCCCTACCCGCCGCAGCCGCAGCACCCGTCGTCCGGCCCGCCGAACTACGGCGCGCCGCCCGGGTGGACGCCCGCGACGGTGCCCGGCGGCGGTGCCCACTCGCACGGCGCGCAGCCGCCGCAGTGGCAGCCGGAGCCGACGGACGCGGAAGCGGGCAAGCGGTCCTTCGACACCGACCCGGACAACCGCACGTGACCGAGCACGGCACCGCGATCGACCAGACCGGCCCCTCCGCGAACGGGGGGGCCGGTCTCGCGCGCCGGCCCTTCGACCAGCGGCGGGCCGAGGCGGCGGTGCGCGAGCTGCTGCTCGCGTGCGGTGAGGACCCGGAGCGCGAGGGGCTGCGCGACACGCCCGCCCGGGTGGCGCGGGCGTACCGGGAGCTGTTCGCCGGGCTGCACACCGACCCGGACGGCGTGCTGGCCAGGACGTTCGACGAGAGCCACGAGGAGCTGGTGCTGGTCACCGACATCCCGATGTTCTCGTTCTGCGAGCATCACCTGCTGCCGTTCCACGGCGTCGCGCACGTCGGGTACATCCCGAACGAGCACGGCCGGGTCACCGGGCTGTCGAAGTTGGCCCGGCTGGTCGACCTGTACGCCAAGCGGCCCCAGGTGCAGGAGCGGCTGACGTCGCAGGTCGCGGACGCGCTGATGCGCCGGCTCGAACCGCGCGGGGTGATCGTGGTGGTCGAGGCCGAGCACCTGTGCATGGCCATGCGCGGCGTGCGCAAGCCGGGCTCGCGGACCACCACGTCGGCGGTGCGCGGGCTGCTGCGCACCTCGGCGTCGTCGCGCTCGGAGGCGATCGAGCTGATCAAGGGACGTACCCGGTGAGCGTGCCCAGGCCGGGGCACTGCGTGGTGATGGGCGTGCTCAACGTCACCCCGGACTCGTTCTCCGACGGCGGCCGGTACCTCGACCTGGACGACGCCGTGGCGCACGGCGTGGCCATGTTCCGGCGCGGCGCGGACCTGGTGGACGTCGGCGGCGAGTCGACGCGCCCCGGCGCGGGCCGGGTGTCGCCGGACGTGGAGGCCGCCCGGGTCGCCCCGGTGATCCGGGCGCTGGTCGCCGAGGGCGTGCCGGTCAGCGTGGACACCACGCGGGCGGAGGTGGCGCGGGCCGCGCTGGACGCGGGCGCGTCGATCGTCAACGACGTGTCCGGCGGGCTGGCCGACCCGGCGATGGCGCCGCTGGTGGCGTCGGCGGGCGTGCCGTACGTGCTGATGCACTGGCGCGGGCACAGCGACCGGATGGACCGGCTGGCCGTGTACGACGACGTGGTGCGCGACGTGCGCGACGAGCTGTGCCGCCGGGTGGACGCCGCCCTGGCCGCCGGTGTCGCGTCCGACGCCATCATCCTCGACCCCGGCCTGGGGTTCGCCAAGGACGCCACGCACAACTGGCAGTTGCTGCACGGCCTCGACGCGTTGCTGGAGCTGGGTTTCCCGGTGCTGGTCGGCGCGTCGCGCAAGCGGTTCCTCGGCGCGCTGCTGGGCGGTCGCGCCCCGGACGGCCGGGAGGACGCGACCGCGGCGGTGTCGGCGTTGGCGGCGTTCGCGGGCGCGTGGGGCGTGCGGGTGCACGACGTCGACCGGTCGTTGGACGCGGTCGCGGTGGCTCGGGCCTGGAGGAGCGGAGGTGCCCACTGACGTGAGCGTCCCAGCGGAGGTTTCCGACCGGATCTCGTTGCGGGGCCTGCGGGTGCGCGGGTTCCACGGCGTGTTCGAGCACGAGAAGCGCGACGGGCAGGACTTCCTGGTCGACGTCACCGCGTGGCTGGACCTGTCGCGCGCGGCGGCCACGGACGACCTGCGCGAGACGCTGCACTACGGCGAGCTGGCCGAGCGCGCGGCGGCCATCGTGGCGGGCGGGCCGTACGACCTGATCGAGACGGTCGCGGGCAAGATCGCCGACGAGGTGATGACCGACCTGCGGGTGCGGGCGACCGAGGTGACCGTGCACAAGCCGTCCGCGCCGATCCCGCTGGCGTTCGAGGACGTCTCGGTGACGATCAGGCGCACGCGTGACTAGGGCGGTGCTGTCGCTCGGGTCGAACCTGGGCGACCGGCTGGGCCACCTGCGGCTCGCGGTGGCCGGGTTCGCCGACGTGCTGGTGGCGGCGTCGCCGGTGTACGAGACCGCGCCGTGGGGCGTGACGGACCAGGACGACTTCCTCAACGCGGTGCTGATCGTGTCCGGCGACGTGGACGAGTGGGGTTGGCTGCGGCGCGGCCAGGAGCTGGAGCGGGCGGCCGGGCGGGTCCGGGAGCGGCGGTGGGGCCCGCGCACGCTGGACGTGGACGTCGTCACGGTGGACGGCGTGCGCTCGTCCGACCCGGAACTGCTGCTGCCGCACCCCGGCACGCACGAACGCGCGTCCGTGCTCGCCCCGTGGCTGGACGTGGAGCCGGACGCCGTCGTGCCGGGGCACGGTCCCGCGCGCGACCTGCTGGCCCGCCTGGGGCTGGACGGGGTCACCCGCAGGGATGACCTGCGCCTGACGTGAACGGCGCTGCGGTGCGCGTGCGGCGGGGTTAGCGTGGGCGCGGAGGTGGCGCGATGAGCAACGCGGTCACTTACGACGCCGCCCGGCGGCGGATCATCAGCCTGGCCACCGGCGGCGACCCCGAAGCCCCCGTCGCCGCCTGTCCGGGGTGGACGGTCCGGGACGTGGTGGCGCACCTGGCCGTCGGGTTGGGCGACTTCGCCGAGCAGCGGTTCGAGGGCGTCGCGGACGGCTCCTGGGGCGAGCGGCACGTCACCGAGCGGCGCGGCCGGAGCATGGGTGAGCTGCTGGTCGAGTGGGAGCGCAACTTCCAGGTCGCCGAAGGGCTGTTCGACTCGCCGATGGGCGCGGTGCTGATCGCGGAGATCATCTCGCACGAGCACGACATCCGCACCGCGCTGGGACGGCCCGGCGAGCGGGACAACGTGGCCGTGCGGGCGGCGCTGACGCGACCGTTGCAGGAATTGGACAAGCGGCTTCGGGAACAGCACCTGCCCGCGCTGAGGGTCACGCTGGAGCACGGCGACCGGGTGGTGGGCGAGGGCGAGCCCGCGGGCGGGCTGCGGACGTCGTCGTTCGAGCTGCTGCGGGTGCTGGGCGGTCGGCGCAACGACGAGCAGGTGCGCACCCTGGACTGGGACACCGATCCCGGGCCGTGGCTGCCCGTGCTGTCGCTGTTCGGCAGGCGCGAGACCGCGTTGGTCGAGTAGTCGGGGACGATGGTGGCGTGAGGTTCACCAAGCCCCGTGACCTGCTCGCCGCCGGACTCGTCGCGGGCCTGGTCGCGCACCTGCTGACCAGGCTCGCCTACGACACGCTGCCGCCGCTGCCGACGTTCGCCGGTTTCACCCTGCTGGTGATCGCGATCGTCAACGTGTGGCTGGCGTTCTCGCTGCGCGCCCGCATCCTGCGCAAGCCCGGCGCACGGCCCGTCGAGCCGCTGACCGCGGCGCGGGCGGTGGCGTTCGCCAAGGCGTCGTCGCTACTCGGTGCGATCATGCTCGGCGCCTGGGCGGGGGTGCTGGTGCACGTGCTGCCGGCGCGCGGCGAGTTCGAGGCGGCCGGTCACGACGTGGTGAGCGCGATCGTCGGCGTCGTGTGCTCGGCCGTGCTCATCGCCGCCGCGTTGTGGCTGGAACGGTGCTGCAAGACGCCCGACGACCCGCACCTGGATCAGTAGATACGGACGCGGAGGTCTCAATCGGGTAACTGACCGGTACGGTAGACGCCATGACCGGGCGAGGCGCGTCGGACGATGACGAGCAGCAGGATCGCGGTCGTGGCTCCGGGCGACTACTGCTGGTAGCGGCATTGGCGCTCGCACTCGGTGCCGCGGCGGTGCTGGTGCTGAGCGACAACGCCCGTTGGCTGCGGTTGGCCGTGGTGGCCGCGCTGTGGGCGGCGCTGGTCGGCGCGTTCCTCGCGGCCCGCTACCGCAAGCAGGTCGCCGAGCGCGAGGACGAGGTGGCCGACCTGCAGTCGGTCTACGAGCTCGAGCTGGAGCGCGAGATCGCGGCCCGGCGCGAGTACGAGCTGGAGGTCGAGGCCGAGACCCGCAAGCGCGTGCGGGAGGAGGCCAAGGACGACCTGGAGGCGCTGCGCGGCGAGCTGCGCGCCCTGCGGGAGAACCTGGAGGCCCTGCTCGGCGGCGAGGTGCTCGTCGAGCGGGTGGCGCTGCGCGCCGAGTCGACCCGGATGCGCGCCCTGTCCGACCAGTCGCGGCTGATGGCGGTGGGCGACCAGCGGATCATCAACGCCGGGCCCGCCGTGCCGGTGACGAAGAAGGCCGCGGACAAGCCGCAGCCCGACCGGACCGAGCTGATCGAGCGGATCGGCGCGGACACCTCGCGCAAGGACCAGGTGCGGCGTCCCGAACCGACGCGCCCGGAGCCCGCGCGGCGCGAGCAGGCGCAGCCCGCGCGGCGTGAGCCCGCCCGTGCGGCGGCCCAGCCGCGCCCGGCGACGCCGGTGGTCGTGCGGCGGGAGCCGGCGAAGGCGGAGCCGACCGAGCGCGTGAACCGGGAGGTGGCGGCGCGGCTGTCGGCCCCCGCGGCACCGGCCCGGCCGGCCGAGCCGTCCAAGACCGAGCACACCGTGCAGCGGCGCAGCCGGGTGGCCGAGCGGACCGAGATGATCAGCCGGGAGGCGTTGGCGGACGCCCCCGTGCGGCGGGCGGGCGAGTCGGCGGGCGAGCAGCGCGCCACGCCGGCGGACGTGCGCCGGGCGTCGACGGCGCGGGCGGAGCTGACGGGCGAGCACCGCCCGGTGCAGGCGCGCCGGCCCCGGGCCGACCTGACCGGCGAGCACCGGCCGGTCGACCCCGTGCGCCGGCCGGACCCGGCGGCCGAGCGGCCGACGGAGGTCCGTCCCGATCCGGTCGTCGAGGCCGCTCGTCGGCCCGCGGCGGGTGAGCCCGTGCGCCGGGTCGTGCGGTCGGAACCGGCCGCCGAGCCCGGTCGACGGCCCGAGCCGACCGGTGAGCACCGGCCCGTCGGTCGCCCCGACCCGGTCGAGCAGGCCCGCGGGCCCGCGGCGCGCGCCGAGCTGACCGGCGAGCACGTGCCGGTGGCCGAACCCGCGCCCCGGAGCCCGGCGGAGGACGAGTCGCGTCGCCGCCGCCCGGCCGAGCCGGAGGTGGTCGGCGGGCGTTCGGCCGATGCCGCGTCGGCCGCCGTGACGCCCGAGGGCCGGCGCCGGGCGGCCGAACCCGAGTCGGGTGGCCGCCGTCGGGCCGAAGAGCACTGGGACTCGTGGGAGGACGCCCCGAAGCCGTCCGGCAGGCGCAGCGCGCCGGAGCCGGTCGAGCCCGCCGGGGCCCACGCGGACGGCAAGTCGGTCAGCGAGCTGCTGGCCGCGTTCGGCGGGGCCGACTCGCCGCGCCGCCGCCGTCGCCGCGAGGACTAGGGCTCACTTGTCGATGTCGCCGACCACCACGGCGAACGACCCGAGCACCGCGGGCAGGTCCGACACCTTCGTGCCGGGCAGCAGCGCGGACAGCGCCTGGACGTTGTTGAACGACGGCGTGCGCAGCTTCAGCCGCCACGGCGTCTTCTCGCCGCGTGACGCGAGGTGCACGCCGGAGGTGCCCAGGGGCGCCTCGACCCAGGTGTAGACCGAGCCCTCGGGCGCCTTGACCGCCTTGGGCAGGCGCAGGTTGACCGGACCGGCCGGCAGGTGGTCCAGGCACTGGCGGACGAGCGCGACCGAGTGGTGGACCTCGTCGACCAGGCAGCGCACGCGGGCCAGCGCGTCGCCCTCGGCGCGCACGACGGGGCGCACGCCGAGGTCGCGGTAGCCGGGCAGCGGGTCGTCGCGGCGCAGGTCGAAGTCCACTCCGGACGCCCGGCCGATCGGGCCGGTGACGCCGTACGCGAGCGCGGCGTCGCGGTCGAGCACCCCGAGGCCCGCCAACCCCTCCGGCGGCTCGCCGGGGTCCACAGTGGACAGCACCTCGCGGACCCGGTCGGTCCAGCCGGCGGGCACGTCCTCGCGCAGGCCGCCGATCCGGTTGGCCATGAAGTGGATCCGGCCGCCGGACGCCTCCTCCAGCACGGCCTGCACCGCGTCGCGGTCCCGCGTGCCGGTGAGCGGCGCGAGGAACACCAGGTGGGCCATGACCCGGTTCAGCTCGCACAGCACGACCCGCAACGCCTGGGCACGCGGCGGGACGTCCATGCCGGTCATGCGCTCGACGGCCAGGGCGACGGCCAGCTCGTTGCAGAAGGCGGCGAGCCAGTCGTGCCGGTTGGCCAGGGTCAGCACCTGCCGGTAGTCGCGGACCTCGAACAGCTTCTCCGCGCCCCGGTGCAGGTGCCCGACCAGCGGGGCGGCGGCCGTGATGACCTCGTCGTCGCGGACGGTCAGCTGCAGCCGGTACGCGCCGTGCGCCGACGGGTGCAGGGGACCGAGGTCGACCACCCGGTCCACGCCCAGGTGGCGCGCGCCGGCGCCCACGCCAACGGTGATCTCCACCGGGTCATGGTCGCACGGCCGCGCCGTCGCGCCGGGCGAGCCCTAACCGCGGGTGATGGCGAACAGGAAGCAGCCGTGGGACACGCTGCGGACCTGGACCTCGGCGACCTCCGGGTCGTCGAGCAGGGCGGCCACGCGGTCGTCGAGGCGGTCGGGCTCCACGACCTCGCCGCCGTGGATCCGGCCGTCGGCGGTGTAGGCGCGCAGGGTGCGCGACGAGTGGCGCAACGCCTCGGGGAACCGCGCCGTGGTCGCCGGCCCGTCGCACGGCTCGGCGTGCGCGAAGACCGGGCCCAGCTCCTCGTACGGCCCGGTGCCGGCGCCCGGCGTGTGGCGGAACAGGACCAGCGGCTCGCCCGGCCCGGCCTTGCGCAGGCAGCAGCGCAGCGGCGCGCCCGGCGACTCGGCGTGCCACTCGTGGTGCTCGTCGGTGCCGGCGAGCTCGCGCGCCCGGTCGAGCACGTCGTCCGGCAGTGCGTGGATCCTCATGCACCCGACCTTCGCCGCGCCCGGTCACGGTCGCCGGCGGTCTTCGGCCGTCGAGCCCGCGGACCGGTCAGGGCCGCCACGGGGGCAGCGGCGGGAGCAGGGCGGACAGGGGCACGCCGACCGCGTGCAGCAACCACCCGAACGAGCCCAGGCCGCCCTCGGCCCGCAGCTCGGCGATCCGGGACGCCCGCTCGGCCGCGGCCAGCCAGTCGGGCTCGCCCGGCGACACCGCCCCGACGAACCCCAGCGCGGCCAGCGCGTCCCGCTGCGACACCAGCACCCACTCGCCGCCGGCCGCCTCGGCGCACGCGTCCAGCGCCACGTGCGCGGTCAGGTCGCACGTGCCGTCGAACACCGGCTCCACCCGCCGGCCGCCCCGGTACGCGGCGAACGTGCCGGCCGCGTACCGGCCCGCCACCCGATCCGCGCGCACGTGCCCGTAGTCCACCGCCAGGGCCGCGCCGCGCTCGACCCGGGACACGGCGTCCGCCCACGCCTCGTCCCTCGGCTGCCCGAGCTCCGCGCGTTCGCCGTCGCGCACCGGCCACCACCGGTCCAGCCACGGGTGCGACGCCGGTCCGGTGACCAACGGGCACGGCACCGCGTCCAACCACTCGTGCCCGACCAGCAACCCGCGCACCGATGACGGCAGCGTCGACCGCCACCGCACGCCCGGCACCGACCGCGCCGGCCCCAGGTCCACCGCCGTCACCACCAGCCGCGCCGCCAGCGAGCCCGAGGCCAGGGCGCGCACCGCGCCCGCCAGCTCGCCGCCGCCCGCGCCCACGTCCACGAAGTCCAGCCGGGCCGGCCGACCCAGCGCGAAGTCCACCCGTTCGAGGAGCACGAGCAGCGCTTCGGCCAGCTCAGGACCCACCAGCGGGGCGGTGCGGAAGTGGTCGGCCGGGACCTCGCCGCGGGTGAAGAACCCCGACGGCCCGTACAGCGCCTCCCGCCAGAGGGCTTCCGAGTCCACCATCGGTCAAGTGTCCCTTTAAGGTTTCCCCTCGTGACCACTCCCGCCCGCAAGCGCGTCGACCAGCAGCGCTGGACGGTCCTGCTCCCGGTCCTGGGCCTGATCGCGCTGGGCGTGTCCGGGCTGGTCCTGCTCGGCCTCGGCACCTCCCGGACCGGCCTGCTGCCGATCCTGGTCGGCGCGGTGGCCGCGCTGCTGCCCGTGCTCGCCGTCATCGGCGCCTACCTGTGGGTCGACCGCTGGGAACCCGAACCCGCGAAGATCCTGCTGCTGGCGTTCTTCTGGGGCGCGTGCGGCGCGACGATCACCTCCCTGGTGTTCAACCAGACCGCGCACGTGCTCGGCCAGCTCATCGACGGCGGTGACGGCAGCACGTTCGCCGCCGTGGTGGGCGCGCCGATCACCGAGGAGGCCGCGAAGGCCGCGTTCATCGTGGTGCTGTTCCTGCGCCGCCGCCAGGAGTTCGACGGCGTGGTGGACGGCGTGGTCTACGCGGGCGTCACGGCCGCCGGCTTCGCGTTCACCGAGAACATCTGGTACTTCGCCCGCGTCTTCTCCGACAGCGGGTTCGGCGACCTGGGCAGCGGCGTGATCGCCCTGTTCATCCTGCGCGGCGTGCTCTCCCCGTTCGCGCACCCGCTGTTCACGTCGATGACCGGCATCGGCATCGGCATCGCGGCCATGACCGCGAGCCGCGGGGTCCGCGTCGTCGCGCCGGTCCTGGGCTACCTCGGCGCGGCCGGCCTGCACTCGCTGTGGAACTTCTCCACCACCGTCGGCACCGGCTCCACGTTCATCAACCTGTACTTCCTGATCATGGTGCCGATCTTCGCCGGCATGGTGCTCATGGTCGTCTGGCAGCGCCGCCGCGAGCAGCGCATCGTCGCGGGCCAGCTGCCCGCCATGGCCGCCAACAAGTGGATCGCCTCCAGCGAGGTGACCCTGCTGGCGAGCCTGCAGGGCCGCAGCCGGTGGCGGCGCACCGTGAAGCGCAAGGTCGGCGACGAGGCGGCCAAGGCCGTCGCGGGCTACCAGGTGGCCGCCACGGAACTGGCGTTCCTGCGGCACCGGATGGCCAACGGCACGGCGGGCCACGACGCCGACGCACGTCACGCCCAGCTGCTCGCCGCCCTCGTCGCCGCACGTCAGGCCGCCGTCGACGCGCCGGGTGCGCTGAAGGCCGCGGGTGGCGTTCGTCGCAGTTGACGGTTGCCCGCACCGCACCGGATTACGCTCGCGGCCGTCGTCCGGTACCCGAGCATCGGGACTGGAACGCCGCCCTGAAGGAGTACGTCGCATGGACGCGACCCCCCGCCCCGCGCGGTTGGCCGTGGGAGTCATCTCGGCCGGCCGAGTGGGTTCGGTGCTGGGTGCCGCGCTGGCCCGTGCGGGCCACGTCGTGAGCGCCGTCTCCGCCGTGTCCCGCGACTCGCTGCGCCGCGCCGAGGAACTGCTGCCCGACGTGCCCGTGCGGCCCGCGCCGGACGTCGCCGCCTCCGCCGACCTCGTGCTGCTCGCCGTGCCCGACGACGAGCTGGCCGGGCTGGTGCGCGGCCTGGTGGCCACCGGCTCGCTGCGCGCCGGGCAGATCGTCGTGCACACCAGCGGCGCGCAGGGCGTGCGGGTGCTGCGGCCCGCCGCCGAGCTGGGCGCGCTGTGCGTGGCGCTGCACCCCGTGATGACGTTCACCGGCCGGGTCGAGGACGTGCAGCGGATGAACGCCTGCTCCGTCGGCGTCACCGCGGCCGACGGCGACGACGTCGCCTGGCACGTCGGCGAGGCGCTGGTGGTGGAGATGTCCGCCGAACCCGTGCGCGTGCCCGAAGCGGCCCGCCCGCTCTACCACGCCGCCCTCGCCCACGGCGCCAACCACCTGATCACGCTGGTCGCCGACTGCGCCGACCTGCTGCGCGACGCGGGCATCGCCGACGCCGAGCGGATGCTCGGCCCGCTGCTGTCCGCCGCGCTGGACAACGCCCTGCGCCACGGCGACCGCGCCCTCACCGGCCCGGTCGCGCGCGGCGACGCGGGCACCGTGGCCAAGCACCTCGCGGTGCTCGCGGACACCGAAGCGCTGCCCGCGTACCGAATCCTCGCGCTCCGCACCGCGGCGCGCGCCCAGGCCGCCGGGCTGCTCAAGCCCGAGCTCGCGGCCGACGTCCGCACCACCCTCGAGGGACAGGCATGACCAAGCCGCTCACCAAGGACGACTACACGCCCGGCGACGTGACGGTGCACCGCGACCCCGAACGCCTGCGCCGCGTCACCAGGGCGTTGAAGGCGGCCGGTCGCAACATCGCGCTGGTGCCGACCATGGGCGCGCTGCACGAGGGCCACCGCAAGCTGATCCGCGAAGCCCAGGTCCTGCAGAACACCGTGGTCGTCGTCTCCATCTTCGTGAACCCGACCCAGTTCGGCCCGAACGAGGACTTCGACCGCTACCCGCGCAGCTTCGACTCCGATGTGGACATCTGCCGCGAGGAGCGCGTGGGCCTGGTGTTCGCGCCGTCGGTGGACGACATGTACCCGCCGGGCAGCACGGTCACCGTCGACCCGGGGCCGCTCGGCGACGAGCTGGAGGGCCGGACCCGGCCCGGCCACTTCACCGGCGTGCTCACCGTGGTCGCCAAGCTGTTCCACATCGTGCAGCCGACCTACGCGGTGTTCGGCGAGAAGGACTACCAGCAGCTCACGCTGATCCACCGGATGGCGCGCGACCTGAACTTCCCGCTCGACGTGGTCGGCGTGCCGACCGTGCGCGAGCCCGACGGCCTGGCGCTGTCCTCCCGCAACCGCTACCTGTCCGACCAGGAGCGCTCCGCCGCGACCGCGCTGTCCGCCGCCCTGGTGGCGGGCGCGCACGTCAGCGGCCGGGGCGCGGACGCCGTGCTGCGGGCCGCGCGCGACACCCTCGCCGCGGCGCCCGGCGTCGACCTCGACTACCTGGAGCTGCGCGCGCCCGACCTCGGCCCCGCGCCGGAGAACGGCGACGCCCGCCTCCTGGTGGCCGCCCGCGTCGGCTCGACCCGACTGATCGACAACGCCGCCGTGCTGCTCGGCACCGGTGACGAGTAAGGGGACCGCCATGTTCCGCACCATGCTCAAGTCGAAGATCCACCGGGCCACCGTCACCCAGGCCGACCTGCACTACGTCGGCTCGGTCACGGTGGACGAGGACCTGATGGAGGCCGCCGACCTGCTGGCGGGCGAGCAGGTCGCGATCGTGGACGTGACCAACGGCGCGCGCCTGGAGACCTACGTCATCCCCGGCGCGCGCGGCAGCGGCGTGATCGGCATCAACGGCGCGGCGGCGCACCTGGTCAAGCCGGGCGACCTGGTGATCCTCATCGCCTACGGGCAGATGGACGACGCCGAGGCGCGGGTGTACGAACCGAAGGTGGTCTTCGTCGACGCCGACAACAAGGTGGTCGAGCTCGGCGCGGACCCGGCGCACGCGCCGGAGGGTTCCGGGCTGGTGAACGGGTCGACGTCGGCCCGGGTCCCGGCGCAGCCCGAGCCGGTGGCGGCGGAGACCGAGGACGCGGCGGCGCTGGACGCGTTGATCCAGGCCGAGGACTAGTAGGCCGAGAAACAGGGGAGACCCGCAGTGCTGCTCGCCATCGACGTCGGCAACACCAACATCGTGCTGGGCCTGTACGACGGCACGGGTGACTCGGCCGCGCTCGTCCGGGACTGGCGGATGCGCACCGACGCCCGGATGACCGCCGACGAGCTGGCGCTGACCATGCGCGGCCTGCTCGGCGAGTACGCCGACAAGATCACCGGCATCTCGGCGCTGTCCACCGTGCCCGCGGTGCTGCGCGAGCTGCGCGTGATGCTCGGCCGGTACTACTCCGGCGTGCCGAAGGTGCTCGTGGAGCCGGGCGTGCGGACCGGTGTGCCGCTGTTGGTGGACAACCCCAAGGAGGTCGGCTCCGACCGGGTGATCAACACGTTGGCCGCGCACCACCTGCACAGCACCGCGTGCGTGGTGGTCGACTTCGGCACGTCCACGAACCTCGACGTGATCTCGGCCAAGGGCGAGTTCCTCGGCGGCGCGCTCGCGCCGGGCATCGAGATCTCCGTGGACGCGCTGGCGGCCCGTGCCGCCCAGCTGCGCAAGGTCGAGCTGGTGCGCCCCCGGTCGGTGATCGGCAAGAACACCGTGGAGTGCCTGCAGTCCGGCATCGTCTACGGGTTCGTCGGCCAGGTCGACGGCCTGGTGCGCCGGATCGTGGACGAGCTGCAGCTCAGCGAACCCGGTCCGGTCGCGGTCATCGCGACCGGCGGCCTCGCGCCCCTGGTGGTGTCCGAGTCGGCCACCATCCACTCGCACGTGCCGGACCTGACCCTGCTGGGCCTGCGGTTGGTGTTCGAGCGCAACCGCGCCTGATCGCCGCTGCCGCGCGGGCGGCGGTCACACCCGGCGCAGCCGCTTCACGTAGACGGTCAGGGGCAGGTCGAACTCGCCCTCGGCGGTTTCGGGGCGGGACTTGAGGAACGCGAGCATCCGCGCGTTCAGCTCGGCCCGCTCCGGCTCCGCGATCACCAGCGCGTGCGAGTGCGTGTTGACCATCGCCACCAGCGACTCGGCGGTGCGGCGGTCCACGTGCCCGAAGTCCCGCCGGACCGGGTCGGTGAACAGCTCGTGCTCCGTCACCGGGTCGAACTCCAGGTCGTCCTGCGCGCTCACGCTGGACTGCGCGACCCGGACGAACTCGCCGACCCACGGCACGGAGTCGTCGTAGTCGTTCCACAGCGCGGCCAGCACGCCGCCCGGCCGCAGCACCCGCGCGATCTCGGGCATCGCGCGTCGCGGGTCGAACCAGTGGAACGCCTGGCCGACGACCACGGCGTCGACCGTGCCGTCCGGCAACGGGATGCGCTCCGCGGTGCCGGGCAACGCGCGCGCCGCGCCGTGGTGGCGCACGAGTTCGGACAGCATCGCCTCGTCCGGCTCCACCGCCGTCACGTGGTGCCCCTCGGCGAGCAGGCCGCCGGTCAGCTTGCCCGTGCCGGCGGCCAGGTCGAGCACCTGGTGCGGCCCGCGGCCCAGCGGTTCCAGGATCCAGCGGATGGCTTCGGCGGGGTAGTCCGGTCGGTGTTCCGCGTACGCCGCGGCGCGCGCTCCGAAGGAGTTCGCCCGCCGGGCCCGCAAGTCGTCTCCGGTCACCACCCAGAGCCTAGTGAGATCCGGTTCGATTTCCCGAGCGGTCTTTCCGTACTCTTCGTCGTGTGAGTGAGCAGCCAGCGACCGGTTCCGCGACCAGCGACGACGATCTCCCCGAGCAGCTCAGGGTGCGCCGGGAGAAGCGGGCGCGACTGCTGGAACGCGGTGTCGACCCGTATCCGGTCGAAGTACCACGCACGCACACGTTGCGCGAGGTGCGCGAAGCGCATCAGGGCCTGGAACCGGACACGTCGACCGGTGACGTGGTCGGCGTGACGGGCCGGGTCATGTTCATCCGCAACACCGGCAAGTTGTGCTTCGCGACGCTGCGCGAGGGCGACGGCACCGAACTGCAGGCCATGCTGAGCCTGAACGGCGTCGGCGAGCAGGCGCTGGCCGAATGGAAGTCCGACGTCGACTTGGGCGACCACGTATTCGTGCACGGCGAGGTCATCACGTCCCGCCGCGGCGAACTGTCGGTGATGGCGGACCGCTGGTCGATGACGGCGAAGGCGTTGCGCCCGTTGCCGGTCGCGCACAAGGAACTCGCCGAGGAAACCCGCATTCGCCAGCGGTACGTGGATCTCATCCTGCGCGAGCAGGCCCGCAACACGGTGCGCAACCGGGCCGCGGTGGTGCGGTCGTTGCGGGAGTCGTTCCACCGGCGCGGTTTCGTCGAAGTCGAGACCCCGATGTTGCAGACGTTGCAGGGTGGCGCGAGCGCCCGGCCGTTCGTGACCCGGTCCAACGCGCTGGACATCGACCTGTTCCTGCGGATCGCGCCGGAGCTGTACCTGAAGCGGTGCGTGGTCGGCGGTATCGAGAAGGTCTTCGAGATCAACCGCAACTTCCGCAACGAGGGCATGGACTCGTCCCATTCGCCCGAGTTCTCGATGCTGGAGTACTACGAGGCGTACGCCACGTACGACACGAACGCGGTGCTGACCCGCGAGCTGATCCAGGAAGCCGCGATGGCGGTGGCCGGTTCGCACGTGGTGACGCTGGCCGACGGTTCCGAGTACGACCTCGGCGGCGAGTGGACGACGTTGAGCATGTACGACTCGTTGTCCGAGGCGGCCGGCGAAGAAGTCACGCCCGAAACTTCTTCGGAGCGGCTGCGAGAGCTCGCCGACAAGCACGGCTTGGAGACCGACCCGAAGCTCGGCCACGGCAAGCTGGTCGAGGAGCTGTGGGAGCACCTGGTCGGTGACACCCTGCACGCGCCCACGTTTGTGCGTGATTTCCCGGTGGAGACCTCGCCGCTCACCCGCCAGCACCGCAGCCGGCCGGGCGTGGCCGAAAAGTGGGACCTCTACGTGCGCGGATTCGAGTTGGCCACGGGATACTCGGAACTGGTGGACCCCGTGGTGGAGCGGGAGCGGCTGGAAGCCCAGGCCCGCCTCGGCGCCACCGGCGACGTCGAGGCCATGCCGGTCGACGAAGACTTTCTGCGATCACTGGAGTACGGAATGCCACCGAGCGGTGGTGTGGGAATGGGCATCGACCGGCTGCTGATGGCGCTCACCGGTCTCGGTATCCGGGAGACGATCCTGTTCCCCCTCGTGCGCCCGGAATGAGTAACTTCTCGGACTCCGGGCGGCGCATTCCCGCACTTGTGCGCTAACCTGCACTCGCCAATGCTTTAGGTCGCGGTCGGGGAACACCGCGCATTCGAGTCCAGGAGGATACGCATGGCGCAGAAGGTCACCGTGACCCTGGTCGATGACCTGGACGGTGGGAAGGCCGAGGAGACGGTCGGCTTCGGATTGGACGGTGTGTCCTACGAGATCGACCTTTCTGCGGACAATGCGTCCAGGCTCCGCGACGCTCTCGCCGACTTCGTCGCCAGTGCCCGCAAGGCGGGTGGCCGCAAGCGCGGCCCGGGTCGTCCGGCCGGTGTGAAGGCGGCTCGTCCGGCTTCGGCGGATCGCGAGCAGAACCAGGCGATTCGGGAGTGGGCCCGCAAGCAGGGCATGAAGGTGTCCGATCGCGGTCGCATCCCGGCCGAGGTGCTGGAGGCTTACCACCAGCAGGGCTGACGCGACGTGCGGGACGTGGCCCAGGCCACGGCAATTACGTCAATCGACGAAGGGGCACCGGATTCTTCCGGTGCCCCTTCGTTGTTTTTCCGGGTCGGCCGCGGTGTTTGAAGATCCATTCCGCGTCCGGCGATGAGCGGATCAGGCGACCGTGCACCCAGGTGATCTTCGACTCGCCCGTTCGGCGGCACTCAGCGTGCCCGGCGGTGACCGGTGCGTGTTCGGTTAGGCTCACCTCACCGAAGGTCGGGTCGCGGTGGGAGGAGCGAGCGCGTTGGCCCTCCGCAGCACCCGCCTGGCCCTGCTCGTCGGCCTCCTGGTCCTGGTCGCGCTGGCCAGCGTCGCCATCGGCGCGAAGGACATCCCGCTCGCCGACGTCTGGCACGCGCTGACCGCGCCCACCGGGCTGGAGAACGACCTGGTCGTGCGCGAGCTGCGGGTGCCGCGCACGGTGATCGGCATCGCGGTCGGGGTGGCGCTGGGCGTCGGCGGCGCGCTGATGCAGGGCCACACCCGCAACCCGCTGGCCGACCCCGGCATCCTCGGCGTCACGCAGGGCGCGGCGTTCGCCGTCGTGCTGTCGATCTTCACGTTGGGCGTGACCAGCCTCTACGGGTACGTGTGGTTCGCGTTCGGCGGCGCGTTGGCGGCCAGCGTCGTGGTGTTCCTGCTCGGCTCCGGGCGCAGCGGGCCGACCCCGGTCACGCTGGCGCTGGCCGGCGCGGCGGTCAGCGCGCTCATGCACGGCCTGGTGTCGGCGCTGGTGCTGCTGGACCGGCAGAGCCTCGACGCGTTCCGGTTCTGGCAGGTCGGCGGCATCGGCGGGCGCGACGTCGAGCTGCTGTGGCAGGTGCTGCCGTTCCTGGTGCTCGGGCTGGTGCTGGCGGGCGCGAACGCGGCCGGGCTGAACGCGCTGGCGCTCGGTGACGACGTGGCCAGGTCGCTGGGGCAGCGGGTGGTGGCGACCCGGGTCGTCGGGGTGGTCGCCACGACGTTGCTGGTGGGCGGTGCGGTGGCGGTGTGCGGGCCGATCGGGTTCCTCGGGCTGGTCGTGCCGCACGCGGCGCGCGCCCTGACCGGGCCGGACTACCGGTGGCTGCTGCCGTTCGCCGGGGTGATCGGGGCGATCGTGCTGCTGGTGGCGGACGTCCTCGGGCGGGTCGTCACCCGGCCGGGTGAACTGGAGGTCGGGGTCGTGATGGCCCTGGTCGGCGCGCCGTTCTTCATCGCCCTGGTGCGGCGGCGGAAGCTGGTGAAGCTGTGAAGGGCTTCCGGGTCGGGCCCGTGTCCGGTCCGCTGCGGTGGCGGCCGTTCGCCCTGGTGGTCGTGGGGCTGGGGCTGGTCGTGCTGGCGGGTGCGGTGAGCGTGGCGCGCGGCGACTTCCCGATCCCGTTGGGGCAGGTGTTCGACGTGCTGCTGGGCGGCGGGCAGCGGGGCCAGCGGTTCATCGTGCTGGACCTGCGGTTGCCGCGGGCGTTGACCGGGGTGTTCGTGGGCGCGGCGCTCGGGGTGGCGGGCGCGATCTTCCAGTCGATCGCGCGCAACGCGCTGGCCAGCCCGGACATCCTCGGCGTTACGTGGGGTGCCGGTGCGGGTGCGGTCACCGTGATCACGTTCGCCGGGTCGATGGGCGCGGTCGGCGGGACCACGGCGGCGGTCGGCGTGCCGCTGGCGGCGCTGGGCGGCGGGCTGCTGGCCGGGCTGCTCGTCTACGGCCTGGCGTGGCGGCGCGGGATCGAGGGGTTCCGGCTGGTGCTCGTCGGCATCGGCATCTCGGCCGTGACCGGCAACTTCACCCACTACCTGCTGACCGTCGGCGACGTGACCGACGCGGCGCGGGTGATGGTGTGGATCACCGGCAGCCTCAACGGGCGCGGGTGGGAGCACGTCGTGCCGGTCGGGGCGGCGCTGGCGGTGCTGATCCCGGCGGCCCTGGTCGGGTCGAGGCTGCTGGGCGCGCTGCGGTTCGACGACGACACCGTGCGCGGGCTGGGCGTGCGGCTCGACGGTGCGCGCGGCGTGATGCTGCTGCTGGCGGTCGTGCTGGCGGCGGTGGCCACCGCTTCGGCCGGGCCGGTGGCGTTCGTGGCGCTGGCGTCACCGCAGATCGCGCTGCGGCTGGCCGGGACCGCCACGCCGCCGCTGCTGGGCTCCGCCGTGGTCGGCGGGCTGCTCGTGGTGGTGTCGGACCTGGTCGCGCGGCTGGCGTTCGGCGGGTTCGAGCTGCCGGTCGGCGTGGTGACCGCGGTGCTCGGCGCGCCGTACCTGATGTACCTGCTCGTCCGCAGTCGCCGGGAGGCACGGGTATGACCGCTGTTCGGCTTCAGGCGCAGTCGCTGTCCGTCGGGTACGGGGAGAGGCTGGTGGTGTCGGAGCTGGACCTGGACGTGCTGTCCGGTTCGGTGACGGCGGTGATCGGCCCGAACGGGTGCGGCAAGTCGACGTTGCTGCGGGCGTTGGGGCGGTTGCTGCCGGCGCGGGCCGGTGCCGTGGTGCTGGACGGCAAGCGCATCGACCGCACGCCGACCCGTGAGGTGGCGAAGGTGCTGGCGATGCTGCCGCAGTCGCCGCAGGCACCCGAGGGGTTGACCGTGGCCGAGCTGGTCGCGCGCGGGCGGCACCCGCACCAGGCGTGGTACCGGCAGTGGTCGCCGCAGGACGAGGCGGCGGTGGCGTCGGCCCTGGAGATGACGGGCATGGCGGAGCTGGCCGAGCGGACCGTGGACGAGCTCTCGGGCGGGCAGCGGCAGCGGGCGTGGCTCTCGATGGCCCTGGCTCAGGGCACCGACCTGCTGCTGCTGGACGAGCCGACGACCTACCTGGACCTGGCGCACCAGATCGACGTGCTCGACCTGGTGCAGCGGCTGCACCGGGAGTTCGGCCGGACCGTGGTGATGGTGCTGCACGACCTGAACCTGGCCGCCCGCTACGCCGACCGCCTGGTCGCGATGAAGGACGGCCGGATCGTGGTGGCCGGCGCACCGTCCGCGGTGCTGACCGAGGAGAACCTGCTGGAGGTCTTCGGCCTGGCCGCCCGCGTCGTCCCCGACCCGGTCACGGGCACCCCGCTGGTCGTCCCGATCGGCCACCTCCACCGCACACCTGAGCGTTGAACCCGGGTGTTCCGAACGTAGGACACACGCGACCTGGACGTAGGACTCTCGCGCGAGTCCTACGTTCGGAACGCGAGTGTCCTGCGTTCGGGACGGGCGAGTTGAACGCTCGGGGTGCTCAGCAGACGCGGGGGCAGGTGGAGCAGGCTTCGGCGTTCGGCAGGACGTAGTGGAAGCAGCAGCTCTCGCGGCGGCGGGTCCAGCCGGTCTCGGTGGCCTTCAGGGTCGACGCCGAGGTGAACGGGTCCAGCTTGGCCGGCAGCAGCAGCGCCGAGTCCATCACGCCGCCCGTCTCGTCGCCGCACAGCTGACCCGCCGTCCACGCCGCGGTGTCCAGGGCGTCGGTCGCCGCGGCCCACAGCATCCGCCGCCCCAGCCGCACGGTCGGCCCGAACGCGGCCACGAACCGGGCGCTGTGCGCGGCGAACCGGGCCCGCATCAGCGCCGCCAGCGCCGTCTCGTCGGCCACCACGGTCGCCGCCGGGTGGTCGCCCTCGGGGTCGTCGGGCAGGCACGCGAAGTCGTCGCTGAGCAGCGCCAGGCCGACCACGTGCGGCCGGCCCTCCGCCGCCACCTTGATCGCCACGTCCTCGGGCCGCAGCGACGGCACGCGCCGCGCCGTGTGGAACAGCAGGCCGCCCAGGACGCCGACGACGTTGAGGTACCAGCTCATGACGTACCCGGCGGTGGTGCGGTCGGGCGCCTCGCCGTACTGCTCGCGCAGCCACTCGGCCAGCGCCTTGCGCCACGCGTCGAACCGCTCCGGCTCGCCGGTGAGATCCGAGCACAGCACCCAGTCCCCGCGCTGCGCCGGCAACCCGAACCGCAGCTCGAACCCCTCGTACAGCGACAGCCGCCCCAAGGACCGCGCGACGGGCGTCATCACGTCGCACGCGGTCGTCCTCACCGGTACGGTCATGTCCAGAAGGTCCTCGTCGGTTCCAGTTGGCAGGGGAGCGTGGGGTTGAGGCTTGCCTAACCTTACCGAGGTTCCCCTAACTCGCACCGCGGCGGTGACCCCGGTCACCCCCGGTGTCGCCGAACGGTTGAATGTTCGCGCTCAGCGGACAACACCCGTTCCGTGGAATCTGCCTGGCAGATCACGCGTTGGTACCGATGTCAGAGATCCCCGAAGACGGCTGCCTGCGATCGGGAACTGAGAGTGTCGGGGCTGACGACTACAGTGGTCCCACGGTGCCGCGCTCTCCACGGTCAGCCAGACGGTCGGCCAGGGGTGAGCCCGAGGACCGCCGGCGCAGCAGTCAGGGAGTGCGAATGTTCGAAAGGTTCACCGACCGCGCGAGGCGGGTGGTTGTCCTGGCCCAGGAAGAGGCCAGGATGCTCAACCACAACTACATCGGCACCGAGCACATCCTCCTGGGGTTGATCCACGAGGGTGAAGGTGTCGCCGCCAAGGCGCTGGAGTCGTTGGGGATCGCGCTGGAGGGCGTCCGCCAGCAGGTCGAGGAGATCATCGGCCAGGGCCAGCAGGCCCCGTCCGGCCACATCCCCTTCACCCCGCGCGCCAAGAAGGTGCTCGAGCTGTCGCTGCGCGAGGCGCTTCAGCTCGGTCACAACTACATCGGCACGGAGCACATCCTGCTCGGCCTGATCCGCGAGGGCGAGGGCGTCGCCGCGCAGGTGCTGGTCAAGCTGGGCGCGGACCTCAACCGGGTGCGCCAGCAGGTCCTCCAGCTCCTGTCCGGCTACTCCGGCGGCAAGGAGCCCGCCGAGTCCGGCGGCCGCGGTGAGGGCACCCCGTCCTCGTCCCTGGTCCTCGACCAGTTCGGGCGCAACCTGACCGCCAGCGCGCGGGAGGGCAAGCTCGACCCGGTGATCGGGCGCACCAAGGAGATCGAGCGGGTCATGCAGGTGCTGTCCCGCCGCACCAAGAACAACCCGGTCCTGATCGGCGAGCCCGGCGTGGGCAAGACCGCCGTGGTCGAGGGCTTGGCCCAGATGGTGGTCAAGGGCGAGGTGCCCGAGACGCTGAAGGACAAGCAGCTCTACACGCTGGACCTGGGTTCGCTGGTCGCGGGCTCGCGCTACCGCGGTGACTTCGAAGAGCGCCTGAAGAAGGTGCTCAAGGAGATCCGCACGCGCGGCGACATCATCCTGTTCATCGACGAGATCCACACCCTGGTCGGCGCCGGCGCGGCCGAGGGCGCGATCGACGCCGCGTCGATCCTCAAGCCCATGCTGGCCCGCGGCGAGCTGCAGACCATCGGCGCGACCACGCTCGACGAGTACCGCAAGTACGTCGAGAAGGACCCCGCGCTGGAGCGCCGGTTCCAGCCGATCCAGGTCGGCGAGCCGTCGCTGGAGCACACGATCGAGATCCTCAAGGGTCTGCGGGACCGGTACGAGGCGCACCACCGCGTCTCGATCACCGACGCCGCGCTGGTCGCCGCGGCGACGCTGGCCGACCGGTACATCAACGACCGGTTCCTGCCGGACAAGGCGATCGACCTGATCGACGAGGCGGGCGCGCGGATGCGCATCCGCCGGATGACCGCGCCGCCGGACCTGCGCGAGTTCGACGAGAAGATCGCCGACGTGCGCCGGGACAAGGAGTCCGCGATCGACGCGCAGGACTTCGAGCGCGCCGCGAAGCTCCGTGATCAGGAGAAGACCCTGCTGGGCCAGAAGGCCGAGCGGGAGAAGCAGTGGAAGGACGGCGACCTCGACGTCGTCGCCGAGGTGGACGACGAGCAGATCGCCGAGGTGCTGGCGAACTGGACCGGCATCCCCGTGTTCAAGCTCACCGAGGAGGAGACCACGCGTCTGCTCCGCATGGAGGACGAGCTGCACAAGCGGATCATCGGCCAGGTCGACGCGGTCAAGGCCGTGTCGCAGGCGATCCGCCGCACGCGGGCCGGCCTGAAGGACCCGAAGCGGCCTTCCGGCTCGTTCATCTTCGCCGGCCCGTCCGGTGTCGGTAAGACCGAGCTGTCCAAGGCGCTGGCGAACTTCCTGTTCGGCGAGGACGACGCCCTGATCCAGATCGACATGGGCGAGTTCCACGACCGCTACACGGCGTCGCGGCTGTTCGGTGCCCCTCCCGGCTACGTCGGCTACGAAGAGGGCGGCCAGCTCACCGAGAAGGTGCGCCGCAAGCCGTTCTCCGTGGTGCTGTTCGACGAGATCGAGAAGGCGCACCAGGAGGTCTACAACACGCTGCTCCAGGTGTTGGAGGACGGCCGCCTGACCGACGGTCAGGGCCGGACGGTGGACTTCAAGAACACCGTCATCATCTTCACGTCCAACCTGGGCACGTCGGACATCAGCAAGGCCGTGGGCTTGGGCTTCACCTCGGGTCAGGACACCGCGTCCAACTACGAGCGCATGAAGAACAAGGTCAACGACGAGCTGAAGAAGCACTTCCGGCCCGAGTTCCTCAACCGCATCGACGACATCATCGTCTTCCACCAGCTCACGCAGGACGAGATCATCAAGATGGTGGACCTGATGATCGCCCGCGTCGAGCAGCAGTTGAAGAACAAGGACATGGCGATCGAGCTCACCGATCGCGCGAAGAAGCTGCTGGCCAAGCGCGGGTTCGACCCCGTGCTGGGCGCCCGGCCGCTGCGTCGCACGATCCAGCGCGAGATCGAGGACCAGCTGTCGGAGAAGATCCTGTTCGGGGAGATCCAGCCCGGCCAGATCATCATCACCGACGTCGAGGGCTGGGACGGCGAGTCCGAGGCCGACGACAAGGCGCACTTCACCTTCCGCGGCGAGACCAAGCCGCTGCGGGTGCCGGACGCCCCGCCGGTCGACCTGGCCGCCTCCGGTGGCGACTCGGGCGGCGACTCGGACTCCGAGTCCGCCTGACGCACGGCCGACGAAACGCCCCCCGGGTTCGCCCGGGGGGCGTTTCGCGTGCTCAGGGGGTCAGTGCAGGACGCCCGCGGTGGTGCGCAGGTCGGTGGACGTGGTCAGCGCCGTGCGGATGACCAGCTCCAACGCCCGGGCCGTGGTGGTGACGGGCAGGCTGGGGTGGCCGCCCGCCTCGGCCTGCTCCGGCGAGAACGGCACGTGCACGAACCCGCCGCGCACGTCCGGGTGCTCGGTCGCGATGAGGTGCATGAGGCCGTAGAACACGTGGTTGCACACGAACGTGCCCGCCGAGTGCGACACCGAGGCGGGGATCCCCTCGGCCCGCAACGCGGCCACGCACGCCTTCACCGGCAGCCCGGTGAAGTACGCCGCCGGACCGCCCGGCACGACCGGCTCGTCGATCGGCCGCGCGCCCGCGTTGTCCGGGATCCGGGCGTCGTCCAGGTTCACCGCGACGCGTTCCGGCGTGATCCCGACCCGGCCGCCCGCCTGCCCCGCGCACACCACCAGGTCGTAGGCGCGGGCGGCCAGGGCGGCGCGCAGCGCGGCGATCGAGTCCCCGAACACGCACGGCAGCCGCAGCTTCGTCAGCCGGTAACCGTCCGGTCGCACCGCGTCGACCGCGTCCCACGACGGGTTGGTCACCTCGCCGCCGAACGGTTCGAAGCCCGTCAGCAAAACGTCCACTCGGGCAGACTAGATCGTGTGGTCGACACCGGGGAACGCCGCACCAGGCGCAAGAGCACGACGTTCCTGCTGGTGGTGGCGGCCGTCGCGGTCCTGCTCGCCGCGTTCACCCGGCTGCTGGGCATCGACGGCACCCGGCACATGGTCGCCACGACGGCCCTCACGCCCTACTTCACCGCCGCCGGGGTCGTGCTGGGCGTGCTGGCGCTGCTGCTGCGGCGCTGGGCGGTCGGCACGGTCACGCTGCTGGTCGCCGTGGTGCTGGTGGCGGCCGTCGCGCCGCGGGCGTTCCCGGACCCGCGGCCGGTCGGCGTGGGCCGCGAGGTGACCGTGATGGCGGCGAACCTGCTGGTCGGCAAGGCCGAGGCGGAAGCGGTGGTGGCCGCGGTGAAGGCGCACCGCGTGGACGTGCTGGCCATGCAGGAGCTGACCCCCGCGATGGTGCGCGACCTCGAGCGCGCGGGCCTGGACGAGGTGCTGCCCCACCGGCACTTCCTGGACGAGCCGGGCGGCTCGGGGTCGGGCATCGCGTCCCGCTACCGGGTGTCGCCCCGCACGCTCACCCCGCCGAGCACGTTGCGCCAGGCGGGTGCGCTGGTCGACCTGCCGGGCCGAGACCTGGAGGTGCTGTCGGTGCACCCGCTGCCGCCCGTGGTGGACGCGGGGCCGCGGACGTGGCAGCGCGACCTGGCCGGCCTGCCGGAACGGGAGCTGGACGGCCCGGTGCGCGTGCTCGCGGGCGACTTCAACGCCACCCTCGACCACGTCGGCCTGCGCCGGCTGCTCGCCACGGGCTACGTGGACGCCGCCGACGAGACCGGCGCGGGCCTGCACCCGACCTGGCCGTCGGGCGGCGCGCTGTGGCCGCCGCCCGTGGCGATCGACCACGTGCTCGTGGACGACCGGTGCCCGGTGGAGGCGTTCACCGTCGTCGACGTGCCCGGCTCGGACCACCGGGCCGTGGTCAGCCGATTCGTCGTGCCAGCTCCGTGAGCGCCTCCAGCGCGCCCAGCGGCAGCGACACCCCGCGACCGTGCCGCACCTGCGGCTCACGCGGGTTGATCCTGATCAACGCCCCGGACGCGGCGCTGGCCAGCTCCGCTTGACGCCGCACGGTCGGCACCGCGACACCGGCCCCGACCTCGAGCACGACCAGGTCGCGCCGCCCTCGCCGCCACTGCGCGAGCGCGTCCAACGCCTTCTGCGACGGCCCGCCGATCCACGACCAGTCGCCGAACATGAGGATGTTCGGCCGCGCCAGCCCACCGCAGTTGCGGCACGACGGCAGCGGACCGGTCGCGCGCATCGTCTCCGGGTCGACGTCCACCGCGACGTCGTCGGCGGGCCACACGTCGTCCGTGCACGGCTCCACGCACTGGAGGTGGTGGATCGACCCGTGCACCTCGGCCACGTCGGCGAACCCGGCCCGCTGGAACTGGCCGTCCACGTTCGAGGTGAACACCCGCGCGCCCCACTCCCGCAGCACGCGGAACCCGTCGTGCGGCGTCGTGCGCCGGTACAGGTCGAGCCGGTGCCCGTAGAAGCCCCACGCGAGGGTGGGGTCCTCCACGAAGTGCACCGGGTCGGCGAGCTCCTCGAACCGCAGGCCGAGCCGTTCGTAGGGCGGGTAGGCCTGCCAGAAGCCGGTGGCGCCGCGGAAGTCGGGCAGGCCCGAGTCCACGCCCATCCCGGCGCCCGCGCACACCAGTACCGCGTCGGCGGAGGAGATCAGCTCCGCCGCGCGGTCGAGCGCCTCGTTCACCCCCGCCGGGTCACTTCTTCGGCTCGGAGCTGAGCACGACCTCGAACTCCAGCAGGTCCGACCCGGTGCCGACGGGCTTGGCCCGCTCGCCCGAGTGCGCTTCCTTGGCCCGGCCGCCCATCCAGTTCTGGAAGTCCTCCTCGGACTCCCACTGCGTCACCACGAAGTACCGGTCGTCGCCCTTGACCGGCCGCAGGAGCTGGAAGCCGAGGAAACCGGGTTCGGAGTCGACCGCGCCGAGCCGCGCGGCGAACCGCTTCTCCAGCTCCGGGCCCGAGCCGTCGGGCACGTGGATCGCATTGATCTTCACAACCGCCATGCCCCGACGTTACTGCGCTTCGCCGGTTCGCGTCTCGTGGCGGGCCCGGTGGGCGCGGACCTTGTGGCGGTTGCCGCAGCGCTCCATCGAGCACCAGCGGCGGTTGCCCGACCGGGAGGCGTCCACGAACAGCAGTTGGCAGTTCGACCCGGAGCACTCGCGCACGCCGCCGCCGGCCACCAGCTCGACCGCGTCACGGGCCGCCGCGCCCAGCACCTGCCCGCCGGTGATGGGCTTGGCCCAGGTCAACGTGCGCGTCCGCGGGTCGACGACCGGCCGCGGCGTCTCGGCGGTGGCCGCGTTGAGCACGTCGAGGTCGGCGGCCGGCAGGTCGGCGCCGCGCGCCATGGCCCGCGCGACCCGCCAGAACGCGTCACGCAGCCGTTTCACCGCGTCCAGCTCGGCTTCGGTGACGCGCACGTCGGCCGCGGTGAACGGCGCGGTCGCGGCCAGGCGGGAGTCGGCCAGCCACGCCGCCAGGTCGTGCGGCGCGTGCAGCTGCTCGAACACGCCCAGCTCGCCCGGACCGCCGCTGACCAGCAGTTCCATCGCGAAGCTGCCGGGGTCGAAGCGGAAGCTCTGCCCGTCCGGGCGGGTCAGCGTCCTCGTCCACGTGGCCACGTAACCACTGTAGCCAGTTACCGACGCAGCGGGCCGGGGTAGAGGAACTCGTCGGCGGGCACCTCGTCGCCCCGGAACCACGCGGCGAAGAAACCGCCCAGGTCCAGCCCCGACACCCGCTCCACGTGCGCCTCGAACTCCGGCCACGACGCGTTGCCGCCCCGGTGCTCGGCCACCCACTCCTTGAGCACCCGGTCGAACGCGGGGTCGCCGACCTGGCGGCGCAACGCGTGCAGCGCGAGCTGGCCCTTGTCGTAGACGCCGCGGAACTCGTTGCCCCGGCCCATGTCGTAGAGCTTGCGGCCCCAGTACGTCTCGCGGTCGCCCACGCGCTCCACCTCCGCGCGGTACCGGTCGTCGAGGTCCACGCCCTCCTCGGCCTCGGCCCACAGCCACTGCGCGTAGGAGGCGAAGCACTCGTTGAGGCAGATGTCGGCCCAGTTCTCCAGGCTCACCGAGTCGCCGAACCACTGGTGGGCGTTCTCGTGCACGACGGTGTCGAGGTCGGCCCACCCGGCGTAGATCGGGCGGGTCTGGGTCTCCAGCGAGAAGCCGATGTTGTCGGCCAGGAAGATCCCGCCCGCCGAGGAGAACGGGTAGGGCCCGAACTTCTCCGCCAGGAACCCGAGCACCTCCGGCAGCCGCCGCTGGTGCTGCCTGGCGTTCTCCGCGCCGGGCGCGTAGGCGTCCACGACCGGCGTGCCGTCGGGCAGCGCGGACCGCTCCACGGTCCACCGGTCGATCGCGATCGTGGTCAGGTAGGTGGCCATCGGCTGCTCGGCGACCCAGCGGAACGAGGTCCAGCCGCCGTCGGTGGTGGAACCCGCCTCGACGCCGTTGGAGATCACCGACCAGCCTTCCGGCACGCGGGCGGTCAACGCGAACGACGCCTTGTCGCGCGGGGTGTCGTTGGCCGGGAACCAGGTGGTCGCCGAGTGCGGCTCGCCGGCCGCGAACGCGCCGCCGCTGGAGGAGGTCTGCCAACCGCTGCGGCCCAACGCGCGGTCGGTGAACAGGGTCGGCTCCCCGCCGTACCGGACGGTGGCGGTGAACTCCTCGCCGGCGGTCAGGGGACGCGCGGGCGTGATCACCAGCTCGTGGTCGCCCTCCTGGCGGAACTGAGCCCCCTGGTCACCCACGTCCACCCCGTCGACCTTGAGCGAGTACAGGTCGAGGTTGAACCGGGACAGGTCGGCGGCGGCCTTCGCGGTGATCTTCGCGACCCCGTCCAGCCGCTTCGTCGCCGGGTCGTAGGTGACCGACACGTCGTAGCCGACGACGTCGTAGCCGGTGTTGCCGTCCTGCGGGTAGTACGCGTCGCCCGCGCCGTCGCCGCCCTCGGCGTCCACCACCGGGGGCGCGGTCGTGCCGGTCGACGTCGGCGCGGCGGCCGTCGGCTCGTCGCGCGGCAGCTTCGCCACCACGATCCCGGCCACCACCAGCACCACGATGACGACGATCAGGTACGGGCGTGCCTTGGGGCTGATGGCCATGCCGACATGATGCACGCATGAGCGTTGCGGAGTTCGGGGGATCGGGGCAGGGCATCCTGCTGCTCCACGGCCTGATGAGCCGGGCGAGCACGTGGTGGACGGTGGCGCAGTGGCTCAAGCCCTACGGGCGGGTGGTGGCGCCGGACGCGCGCGGCCACGGCCGCAACCCCGTGCGGGGGCCGTTCCGGACGGAGGACTTCGTGGCCGACGCGGCGGAGGTGATCGAGCGGCACGACCTCGCGCCCGCCGTGGTGATCGGGCACTCGATGGGCGGGCTGCACGCGTGGGCGCTCGCCGCGACCCGGCCCGACCTGGTGCGCGCGGTCGTCGCCGAGGACGTCGTGCCGGACAACCGCGGCCGCTCGGTCGAGGAGTGGAAGTGGTACTTCGACGCCTGGCCCGCCGCGTTCGAGTCGTTGGCGCACGTGCGGACGGTCGTGGACGTGCCGCGGGTGGAGGAGATGTTCGAGGAGCGCGAGGACGGCTGGCACCTCATCGCGCACCTGCCCGACCTGTACGAGATCGCCTCCGAGTGGGGCGAGCGGGCGTACTGGGACTTCGTGGACGCCATCCGGTGCCCGATGCTGGTGGTCGAGGCCGGGCGGGGCGGGCTGCGCGCCGGGCAGATGGCCGAGGTGGCGCGGCGGACCGGGGCGGCGCACGTGGTCGTGCCGGAGTCCGGGCACGTGGTGCACGACGAGGCGCCGGAGGTCTACCGGGGCGCGGTGGAGGCGTTCCTGAGCGGGTCGATCGACCCGGTCTGAGTGTCCACGATCGCCATCTCGCGGGTCTTGGCGCGGATCGGCGTGATCGGGTGCAGCTCGGCGAACGCCGCCTTCACCTCCGCGTCCTCGCCGGTGAGCAGCGGGCAGTGCGGCACCCAGTTGCCCGGCAGGTGCTGGGCGTTGGGGTGCTTGACGCGGCCCGCCAGGACGTCGTGCACGGCCGAGTGCACCGCCAGCAGCTCGGCGTCCACCACCGCGCCGAGCTGGAGGGCGTTCTCCGTGGCGCTGAGCGTGTGCAGCCAGACGTCGGGCACCCACAGCCGGGACAGCTCGTCGCGCAGCTCGGCCCGCACCTTCGGCCCGATCGCGCCCGCCGCCGCGTAGGTCAGGTGCGGCGGCAGCTCGGACCGCGCGCCGATCCGCCGCCACAGCGACCGCACGGCCTGCTCGGCCTCGGCGTCGAAGAACACCACCAGGGCGTGCACGGTCAGTGCTCCCCGGGCAGCGCGAACAGGCCCGCGTCGGTCTGCTCGACCAGGCCGTCGACCAGCAGCGAGTGCAGGCAGCGGTCCCGCTGGCCCGCGTCCGACCAGACCACGTCCAGCCGGGCCTTCGCCACCGGCTCGCTGGTGCCGCGCAGCACGTCCAGCAGCAGGCCGCGCACCTGCCGGTCGGTGCCCGCGAACTTCTGCACCGCCTTGGCCGGGCCGTCGTAGGCCGGGCGGCCCGCCCGCTGCCACGCGCACGCGTCGAACACCGGGCAGTCGGCGCACTTGGGCGCGCGGGCCGTGCAGACCAGGGCGCCCAGCTCCATCAGCGCGGCCGAGTAGACGGCGGCGTGCTCGTCGGGCAGCAGCGCTTCGACGTCCTTGAGGTCCTTGGTGGTGGACGGCGGGCCCGCGTCACCCGCGCCGTGCACGGCCCGTGCCACGACCCGGCGCACGTTCGTGTCGACCACCGGGCACTTCCGCCCGTAGGCGAACGCCGCCACCGCCCGCGCGGTGTACGCGCCGATGCCGGGCAGCGCGAGCAGGGTGTCCACGTCGCTCGGGACGACGTCGCCGTGGTGCTCGGCGATGGCCTGCGCGGCGGCGTGCAGGCGCAGCGCGCGGCGCGGGTAGCCGAGCTTGCCCCAGGCCCGCAGCACCTCGCCCTGGCTCGCCTTGGCCATCGCCGACGGCGTGGGCCAGCGGGCCAGCCACTCGTGCCAGATCGGTTCGACCCGGGCCACCGGGGTCTGTTGCAGCATGATCTCGCTGACCAGCACGCCCCAGGCCGTGCACTCCGGCCGTCGCCAGGGCAGGTCGCGGGCGGTGTCGGCGAACCAGTCGAGGAGGAGCTCGGCGTCCAGGCTCATAGCGCCGCACAGTCTCCCACGGCCGGTCCGCCGACCGGTCAGACGACCTCGGTCAGCACGCCCGTGCGCACGTCGTAGACGAAGCCGCGCACGGTGTCGCGGTGCGGCAGGAAGGCGCTGCGCCGGACCCGGTTCACCGACCCGCGCACGCTGTCCTTCACCTCGCGGAACGCCTCCACCGACCACGTCGGGCGCAGGCCGGAGTCGCGTTCCAGCTCGTCCTTGAAGTCGTCCTCGGTGACCAGCTGGAGGCCGCAGTCCGTGTGGTGCACCAGCAGCACCTCGCGGGTGCCGAGCTTGCGCTGGCTCAGCGCCAGCGAGCGGATCATGTCGTCGGTGACCACGCCGCCCGCGTTGCGCAGCACGTGCGCCTCGCCCTGCTTGAGGCCGAAGATCTCGAACACCCGGATCCGGGAGTCCATGCACGTCAGGATGGTCACCTGCATCGAGGGCTTCGGCGTGGACCGGTCGCCGGGGACGATGTCGCCCAGCTCGGCGTTGCGGCGGAGCAGCTCGTCGATCGCGGTCATCGCACACCCTCTCGTCGGTGTCTCCCGGATTGGAACCCGCGTCCCGCATGGCGGGCAAGCGGATCGGGCCAACCTCACGTTCACCACATCGGGTGACCGATGCCTTACCCGGCAATTCCACGCGACCCGGCTACTTTCGACCGCGTGACCGAGCACACAGGTCCGCACATGCGGTCGGTGTACTGGCGGCGCCGCGCGCTCGCCGTCGCCGGGTCGCTGGTCGCGCTGGTCGGTGTGGTGTGGGCGGTGGGCGCGCTGATCGGCCGCGGCGACCCGGCGCCGGTGGTCGTGCGGCCGTCCAGCCCGCCGGAGCCGGCCGCCACGCCGGTGGTCGCCCCGTCGTCGGTGACCACGCCGCCCCCGGCGCCCAGCCCCGTCGTGACGCCGTCGCCGACCCTGCCGCCGGGTCCGCCGCCGCCGTGCGAGGACGCCCAGGTGGCCGTGGCGGCGGAGGTGGGCGAGCCGTCGACGCCCGCCGGCCAGCCCGTCCGCTTCACCATCGCCGTGTCCAACACCGGGCCGCTGCCGTGCGCGAAGGAGATCGGGCGGCACGTGCGCGAGCTGGTCGTGACGAGCGCGGACGGCGCCACCCGGCTGTGGTCGAGCAACGACTGCTTCGCCACCGAGGGCTCCGAGGTGCGCGTGATGCGGCCGGGCGAGCGGTTCACCTACAGCCTGCAGTGGGCGGGCAGCACGTCCGAACCGGGCTGCCGCAAGCACTCCCGGCTGGGCGCGGGCGACTACCTGCTCACCGCGGTCGTGGCGGGCAAGGCGAGCAACCCGGTGATCTTCCGCGTCACGTGAGGCCCACCGGCGCTTGGGCCCGCCACCCGAGCGCGGGACCCAGCGCGGTGGCGATGTCGGTGAGGATCTGCACGTAGTCGTCGTGCTCGAAGGTGAACGGCAGCGCGAACGCCACCTCGTCGACCTCGCGGAAGGCGGCGTGGTCGTGCAGGCGCTCGGCGATCTGCCCGGAGGTGCCGACGAAGTCGGGGGAGAACAGCAGCCCGGCCGGGCCCTGCGGCTCGGCGGTGCGGGGCAGGCGCGCGGCCGCGTAGTCGTGGTACTTCGCGCGCTGCCCGGCGGTGGCCGAGTCGGTCGGGATGACGACGAGGCCCTGGGAGACGCGGGCGCGCACGCCGTCGGGGTGGGCGGCGCGGAACGCCCTGATGTGCTCGCGCTGGATGTCGGCGAAACCCGTGCGGCCCTCGGCCTTCACGACGCTGCTGACGAGCAGGTTCATCCCGTGCTCGCCCGCCCAGCGGGCCGAGGCCAGGCTGCCCGCGCCGTACCAGAGGCGGTCGGCCAGGCCGGGGGAGTGCGGCTGGACGCGGTCGGAGAAGACCTCGATGCCCTCCGTGCCGCGGAAGTCGGTCACGGGCTCGCCGCGCACGTGGGCGAGCAGCCGTGCCACGCGCCGGTGGCCGAAGTCCTCGGCGTCCGCGGTGTCCGGGTAGAGGGCCTCCCGGACCCGGTCGAAGCCCATCGGCGGCCCGGCGCTGACCCCGGGGTTGAGCCGCCCGCCGGACAGCACGTCGACCGTGGCCAGGTCCTCGGCCAGGCGCAGCGGGTTCTCCCAGCCCAGCGGGATGACGGCGGTGCCCAGCTCGATGCGGCTGGTCCGCTGGGTCGCGGCGGCCAGCACGGCGACCGGCGAGGAGATGCCGAACTGGAGGTGGCGGTGGCGCACCCAGGCGCTGTCGAACCCCAGCCGCTCGCCGAGCTCGATCACCCGCAACGTCGACTCGTGCCCGCGGGCGGGGTCGGCCTCGTCGAACAGGCCGATGGTCAGGAAACCCAGCTTGCGCAACGGCTCGGAAGGTGGCGGCACCCCTCGATTGTCGCCCTCCGGCGCGGCCGGTCCACCTGGTGGAACGCGGTGGCGGGCAGCGGACCGCCCGGAATTGTCGGTGCCCGCCGGCAAAATAAAAGCAGGGGTCCCCTGGGCGGGGACCCCTGCGGAGCGTTCAACGGCTGCCGGCTGGTGGTGGTCAGGCCGGGGTGGGGGTCACGGGCCGAACCAGCGTTCCTCCGCCGTGCCGCGCGGTGGGGCGGCGGTGGTGCCCTCGACCAGCTCGGTGGACAGGGTGACCGCACGGGGTCGGGTGCGCTCGGCCGAGTCGAGCAGCAGCTTGCCCGCCGCGCGGCCCTTCTCCAGGACAGGTTGGCGCACCGTGGTCAGGCCGGCCTGCTCGGCTTCCCGGATGCCGTCGAAGCCGGTGACGGTGATGTCCGCGGGCACGCGCAGGCCGCGCCGCTGGAGCTCCGCCATCGCACCGAGGGCCAGTATGTCCGACGTGCAGATCAAGGCGGTGATGTGCGGGTCGCGCTCCAGCACCTGCGCGGCCGCCGACGCGCCCGACGCCATGGTGTGGTCGAACCGCTCCGCCACCGGCACGGTCGCCCAGTCCACGCCGACCGACGCGAACGCCTGCGCCAAGCCCGCCAACCGGGACCGCTGCACGTGGAAGTGCGCCGCCTGCTGCCGCTCCGGCGTCACGAAGTCGTCGTTGCGGTCCCGCGCCAGCCGCATGCACACCACGCCGACCCGCCGGTGCCCCAACGAGATCAGGTGCTGCGCCAGCGCGTGCATGGCCGCCTGGTCGTCGATGCCGACGCGGTCGACGTTGCCCAGGTCGGGCTGGTCGCACACGACGGTCGGCACGGGCCGCTCCAGCACCGCCGCCAGGTGCGGGTCGTCGTCGGGCACCGAGTACACGACGAAGCCGTCCACACCTGCCCGGTGCACGGCCGCCACGTCCTCGCGCTCGGGGTTCGCCGGCACGAGCAGCAGCCCGGTCCCGGCGTCCTCGCAGGCCAGCGCCAGCCCTTCCAGGAACCCGATCGCCGCCGGGTCGCGGAACGCGTAGGAGAGGTTCTCGGTGAGCAGCAGGCCCACCGCACCCGCTTTCCTGGTCCGCAGGGAACGGGCCACCGGGTCGGGCCCCGGGTACCCGAGTCGTCTAGCTGTCTCCAACACCCGGCGTCGCAGCTCCGGCGAGAGCTGGTCGGGACGGTTGTACGCGTTGGACACCGTTGTCCGGGAAACACCCAGCTCCGCCGCCAGTGAGGCGAGCGTCGCGGGGCGTCGCACATGCATCGACCGCGCCATGAAGTGACCGTAACGGTTCAGAACCAATTACAGAAGTGGGGGTGACCGGCGTCCCTCCAAATAGTCATCAGTGCAGATGAGGGCCGGTTACCTCAGGGTACAATGGTCTAAACCAATGGGGCCTCGGCGGACGACTCGCGCACCACCAACCGGGGTCGGAAAACACGCGTGTAATTCCCCGCCGGACGCCGTCGCCGATCCGGGTCGAGCCGGTGCACCAACTCGTCCACCGCCGCCGCGGCCATCTCCTCGATAGGCTGGGCGAGCGTGGTCAACGACGGCGAGCAGTACGACGCCAGCGGGATGTCGTCGAACCCCACCACGGACAGGTCACGCGGCACCACGAGCCCGCGCCGGTGCGCCTCCCGCAGCACGCCGATCGCCATGTGGTCCGACGAGCAGATCACCGCCGTCGGCCGCACCGTGTCCAGCAACGTCGACACGGCCGCCGCGCCGCCCTCGGGCCCGAACGGCGCGTGCGCCACGAAGTCCGACGTCGCCGGCAGCCCGTCCTCCTCCAGCGCCGCCGCCCACCCGGCCCGCTTCAGCCGCGACGGCAGCGACCGCGCCGGACCCGACACGAACCCGATCCGCTTGTGCCCCAGTTCCACCAGGTGCCTGGTCGCCGCGTACCCGGCGTGCTGCTCGTCCACCGTCACGTCCGGCACGTCCAGCGACGGCGTGGCCCCGTTGAGGAACACCATGTGCACGCCGTCGGCCAGCAGCTTCGCGTAGTACGACGGCCGCGGCGCCTGCCCCAGCGGCACCTCCACGTTGGTGATCTCCGGCGACACGAACACCATGCCCTCGACGCCGCGCGCGAGGAGCATCCGCACGTACTCCTCCTCGCCCATCGCGCCCGCGCCGGTGGCCCGCGTGTTGCACAGCAGCGACGAGTAGCCCAGCCGCGCGGCGCGCACCTCCAGCGCCTCGGCGAACGCCGGGAACACCGGGTTGGACAGCTCCGGCACCAGCAGCCCGATCACGCCGGTCCGCTGGAGCGCGCCGAGCCCGCGCGGCGTGTAAGGCATTTCCGCAAGCACCGCGAGCACGCGCTGGCGCGTCTCGTCGTTCACGCCCGCCCGGCGGTTGAGCACCCGGCTGACCGTGGAGATGCTCACCCCGGCTGCCCTGGCGATCTCGGACAGACCGGACACCCTGCCTCCTCGCTGACTCGCTGGTGACGTGCAGCCTGCCGTCAGTGGCAAATTTTTGCAACGCCCACCTTGGTTTCCTCCGGCCGCACGGGGCCGTTACGGCTTGGTTACGTCAAGCCCCTTGACCCGGCCCTGGTCGGCGGGATGAAATCCGCGGCAACAATTTCGCAAGTTCTTGCAAGAGCCTTCATCACGGTGGAGGCCGCAGGAGGGACGACAGCAACGATGCGACGTACCACCCTCGTGACCGCAGTGGCGGCCGCCTCCGCCCTCGTCCTCACCGCGTGCGGTGGTGGCGGCGGCGGATCGGCGTCCGGCGACTCCGGCGAGATCACCTTCTGGGACACCAGCGGCCCCAACGAGAGCCCGGTGTTCACCGCGATCGCGCAGGAGTGCGCGACCAAGGGCGGCTACCGGGTCAAGACCGAGACGGTCGCGTTCGACCAGGCGCTCAACAACTACCGGACCGCCGCGCAGGGCGGGCAGGGCCCGGACGTCTTCCGCGCCGAGGTCGCGTGGGTGTCGCAGCTGGCCAAGCTCGGCTACGTCGTCGACCTGACCGGCACGGAGCTCGCGAGCGACACGTCCGACTTCCTGGAGACCCCGCTGGGCTCCACCAAGTACGACGGCAAGTCCTACGGCGTCCCCCAGGTCACCGACTCGCTGGCGCTGTTCTACAACAAGAAGCTGCTGGCCGACGCCGGCGTGGAGCCGCCGAAGACGTGGGACGACGTGAAGGCCGCCGCCGCGAAGCTGGGCGGCGAGAAGACGATCTTCATCAACAACGACGCGTACTACGCGCTGCCGTTCATCTACGGCGAGGGCGGCGACCTCGTCGACGCCGACGCGAAGAAGATCGTGGTCAACTCCGCGGACAACGTGAAGGCGCTGGAGACCGCCAAGGGCCTGCTCGACGCCAAGGCCGCGTCCACCGCGCTCGACCCGGCGAACTCCTACAACAACATGCAGGCCGCGTTCACCTCCGGCGAGGTCGCCATGGTCGTCAACGGCCCGTGGTCGGTCGCCGACTACCTCAAGGGCGCGGCCTTCACCGACGCCGCCAACCTGGGCATCGCGCCCGTCCCCGGCGCCACCGCGGGCAAGGGCTCCGCGCCCGTCGGCGGGCACGACTACGTGATCCGGCAGGGCACCAAGGCCAAGGACTCGTCGGTCAAGTTCATCGCCTGCATGAGCAGCACCGAGTCGCAGGTGCGGATCGCCGAGGAGCTGGGCCTGCTGCCCACCCGCAAGTCGGCCTACGACAACGCCGACGTGAAGGCGCACGCGGTCGTGTCCGCGTTCGAGCCGGTCGTCACCTCCGCCCACCCGCGCGCGTGGATCCCCGAGGGCGGCCAGCTGTTCGACCCGCTGAAGATCGCCTACGCCGACGTGCTGGCGGGCAAGAAGGACGCCAAGACCGCGCTGGACGACGTGGCCAAGGCGTACAAGGACACCGTCGTCCCCGAGTACACCGTCGGCTGACCATCCCCCGCCGCGCCCGGCACGCACGTGGGCCGGGCGCGCCGGGGCGGCGAAGGGAGACTTCGGTGCGCAGGTTCCTGGACCGGCACTGGTACGCGTACGCGATGGTGCTGCCGGTCGTGGTGGTCATCGCGGTGTTGGTGCTGTTCCCGCTCGCCCAGGGCGTGTTCTTCACCTTCACCAACATCAACGAGGGCAACATCGCCAACCCGATCCTCGACCGGCCGGCGACCTACGTCTCCGTTGGCCTGGACAACTACCTGAACGTCCTGTCCGGTGACGCGAGCTACGGCGCGTTCTGGGGCACGCTCGTCCGCACGCTGATCTGGACGTTCGGCTGCGTGTTCTTCCACTACACGATCGGCCTGGCCCTCGCGCTGCTGCTCAACCGCGAGGTGCGCGGCCGGGCGGTGTACCGGGTGCTGCTGATCCTGCCGTGGGCCGTGCCCGCGTTCATCAGCGCGTTCGCCTGGAAGTACATGTTCAACGCGCAGTACGGGATCATCAACCAGGCCCTGCGCTTCGTCGGCCTGCCCGACCCGGTGTGGCTCGGCCAGTCGGACTGGGCGCTGGTCGCGGTGATGATCGTCAACATCTGGCTCGGCGTGCCGTTCATGATGGTGGCGCTGCTGGGCGGGCTCCAGTCCATCCCCGGTGACCTCTACGAGGCGGCCGAGGTGGACGGCGCGACGCCGTGGCAGCGGTTCCGCAACGTGACGCTGCCCGGCCTGCGGTCGGTGTCCAGCACGGTGGTGCTGCTGGGCATCATCTGGACGTTCAACATGTTCGCGATCATCTACCTGGTCACCGGGCCCAACCCGAACACCCGGATCCTGGTGACCTACGCGTTCGAGCGGTTCTTCTCCGGCGCGTCCCGCGACTTCGCGGTCGCGTCCACCTACGGCGTGCTGATCCTGTCCGTGCTGCTCGTGTTCGCGGGCGTGTACCGGCGTGCGCTGCGCAAGCAAGGCGAGGTGTGGTGATGACGGTCGAAGCCGCGTCGTTGAAGGCGGTCCAGCCGGCGCGCGGGCCCAAGCGCTCGCAGCGGTCGGTCGGGGCCAGCGTCGGGCTGCACGCCGCGCTGGTCGTGGCGTCGCTGATCGCGGTGTTCCCGGTGTTCTGGGTGCTGGTGACGTCGTTCAAGCCGGACGCCAAGGCCGTGGAGACCACGCCGAAGCTGCTCAACGACTCCAGCTTGGACAACTACGGGCGGATCCTGGCCGGGGAGAAGGGCGACTTCCTGGCGTGGTTCGGCAACTCGGTGCTGATCGCGCTGATGACCACGGTGCTGGCGGTGTTCCTGTCGGCGACCACGGGGTACGCGGCGTCGCGGTTCCGGTTCCCGGGCAAGCGGTCGCTGATGCTGTCGTTCCTGGTCGTGCAGATGTTCCCGTTCGCGGTGCTGATCGTGCCGCTGTACAACATCCTGCTCGCCCTGGGGTTGCAGGGCACCTCGCTCGGCCTGGTGCTGGTGTACTGCACGACCGCGGTGCCGTTCTGCACGTACATGCTCAAGGGCTACTTCGACACCATCCCGACCGACATCGACGAGGCCGGCCGGGTCGACGGCCTGTCGCCGTTCGGCGTGTTCTGGCGGCTGGTGCTGCCCCTGGCCCGGCCGGGCCTGGCCGTGACGGCGTTCTACGCGTTCCTGACGGCGTGGGGCGAGGTGGCGTTCGCGTCGGCGTTCCTGTCGGCGGCGGACGAGTCGAAGACGCTGGCCGTGGGGTTGCAGGTGTTCGTGCAGCAGAACCGGACCGAGTGGGGCCACCTGGCGGCGGCCTCGATCCTGGTCGCGATCCCCGCGATCGTCGTGTTCTACCTGGTGCAGCGGTTCCTGGTGACCGGTCTGTCGTCGGGCGCGGTCAAGGGCTGAGGGCGGTGGGGCCTCCGCCTCGTCGCGGAGGCCCCGGTCACACCTCGACGACCTCGACCAGCGATTCGAGGCCGACGAAATCCTTGGGGTTGCGGGTGTAGAGCGGCAGGTGGTTGGACGAGGCGATGGCCGCGATCATCAGGTCCAACCTGCGCGAGCGCGGATCGCGGCCGGCCTCGATCGTCAGCCTGATGAGGCTGCCGTACCGGGTGGACGCCCTGCGGTCGAAGGGCAGCGGGTCGTAGTCCACCATCGCGGCACCCAGCCGTTTGGTCCGCACGTCGTGGGCCGCAGCGTCCATGGCCACCGCCACGCCGTGGTGCAATTCGGCGAACGTGATGGTGGTCAGCTCGAAGATTTCCGGCAGGGCCTCGTGGTCCAGGAAGTCGAGGTCGATGTACGTCGAAGTGTCCAGGACACCGACGTGGTGATCACCCACGGCCGCGCTCCCACGGGTCGTCGTCACCGAGCCGGTCCTCGTTCCCGAAGAACTCGTCCACTTCCCGGCGCATCTGTGCGTAGTCGACCCGTGGCAAGTGCTTGAGCCGTTCGATGACCTCCGCTGTGACCAACCCTCGCCTCTGCGTCGGCGGGCTCAGTTCGAGGATCTGCTCGCCGTCCTGGGTGATCTGGTAGGTCTCGCCCGCCTCGACGGCTTCGAGCACCTCGTGGGGGTTGTCGTAGAAATCTTGTTCGCTGATGACCTTCATTGCGGGGAGGTTAGGGAGCCCGCGCGAAGCGCGCCAGCGGCAATACCGCTGGTCAAAGCCCTGGTCCGGACGCCTCGATCGGGTGATCGCCGCCCCACTGGAGCCGGTAGACGGCGGGCATCGGCATGGTCTTGAGGAACCCCCACCCGACATCGTGCCCCGCCGCGAGCAGGGCGCGTGCGGCGAACGTGCCGTGCGTTCCGACCAGCACCACACCGCCCGGGTGCTCTGCCGTGACCGCCGTCAACGCCCGCCGCACCCGGTCGCTGAACGCGGACAGGCTCTCCCCGCCCGGCCGCGCGAGCTCCGGGTGCTCCCAGCTGTGCGCGAAGTGACGCGCATAGTCCGGCGTCGGCTCGATCCCGGAGGTCCACTCCCGCAGGTCCCACCGGGTCTCGACGGGCAGCCCCAGGGCGTCGGCGGTCGGCTGGACCGTCTGCACGGCCCGCAGGTACGGGCTCGACAGCACCGCCGTCGGGCGCAGCGCCGTCAGCTCTTCCACCAGGTCGCGGGCCTGGACCAGGCCCGAGTCCCGCAACGGCCGGGTCAGCTCGTCCGGGCCGTCCGGTGTCGGGACGACGGAGTTCGCGTGGCGGACGAGCACCAGGGTCGCGGTCATGCACCAGCAGTACCAGGGGCTGAACCGATGCGGAACTAGACCAATTCACCCGTTCCCGTAAGCGCTTGCAATCCCTAGCGTTGCGGCAAAGCTCGGGCAGTGAAAGGTGCGTGGCATGGCAGAGGTGTCCTACGTCAAGGCTTCGCGGATCTTCTCCGGCAACCCGCCGGTCCGCGCGGTCGACGAGCTGTCGCTGGACGTCAGCGACGGCGAGTTCCTGGTCCTGGTCGGCCCGTCCGGCTCCGGCAAGTCCACCGCGCTGCGGATGCTCGCGGGTCTGGAGGACGTGGACGAGGGCGCCATCCACATCGGCGGCAAGGACGTCACCAACGTGCCGCCGAAGGGCCGCGACATCGCGATGGTGTTCCAGTCCTACGCGCTGTACCCGCACATGACGGTCGCGGAGAACATGGGCTTCGCGCTCAAGCTGCGCGGCGTCAACAAGGCCGAGATCAAGGAGAAGGTCGCCGAGGCGGCCCGGATGCTCGACCTGGAGAAGTACCTCGACCGCAAGCCGAAGGCCCTCTCGGGTGGTCAGCGCCAGCGCGTCGCGATGGGCCGCGCGATCGTCCGCGAGCCCTCCGTCTTCCTCATGGACGAGCCGCTGTCCAACCTGGACGCGAAGCTGCGCGTGGAGACCCGCGCGAACATCGCCGCCCTCCAGGCGCGGCTGGGCACCACCACGATCTACGTCACGCACGACCAGGTCGAGGCCATGACCATGGGCCACCGGGTCGCCGTGCTCAAGGACGGCCTGCTCCAGCAGTGCGACACCCCGCGCGCGCTGTACGACAAGCCGGCCAACGCGTTCGTCGCGGGCTTCATGGGCTCGCCCGCCATGAACCTCAAGACGGTCCCGCTGACGTCGGAGGGCGCGAAGCTCGACGGCCTCGTGGTGCCGCTGGAGCGCCGCATGATGGACAAGGTGGCCGCCGAGGGCCTGTCCACGGTGACGTTCGGCATCCGGCCCGAGTCGCTGGCGCTGGTCAGCTCCTCCGAGCAGGGCATGGACATGACCGTCGAGCTGGTCGAGGAGCTGGGCGCGGACGCGCTCATGCACGGCTCGATCCGCATCGGCGACACCCCGGAGCGGTTCGTGGTCCGCGTCGACGGCCGCACGCCGCCCACCCTCGGGCAGACGGTGAAGATCGCCGTGCGCGACGCGAGCGAGATCCACCTGTTCCACCCGGAGTCGGGCAACCGCCTCACCGACTGACGGCTGACCTGCCCAGGGGCCACCTCCCGCGCCACGCGGTGGGTGGCCCCTGTGGTGTGCGGAACACCCGGTCGGTGGACGTGTCGGTCGCGGACCGTTCTAAACTGAACTCGACAACGGTTTCCATTGCCTGTCCGTCCACCCGTCGAGGAGTGCTCTGATGACCGTCCGCAACGCGTTGCTCGGCGCGGTGGCCGCCGCGACCGCCGTCGCCCTGACCGCCTGCGGCGCGCAGGACACCCCCGCCGCGAACGACGGCGGCCCGATCAAGGTGGTGGCCTCCACCAACGTGTGGGGCAGCGTGGTCAAGGCCGTCGGCGGCGACGCCGTGCAGGTCAGCGCGATCATCGACGACCCGTCCGGCGACCCGCACTCCTACGAGAGCACGCCGTCCGACCTGGCCGAGGTGCGCGACGCCAAGCTCGTCGTGTTCAACGGCGGCGGCTACGACGACTTCTTCGCCACCCTGCTCGGCCCCGAGACCGAGGGCGCGAAGAAGATCGAGGCGTTCCCGCTGTCGGGCAAGGCCGACGGGCACGAGGAGCCCGAGCCGTCCGGCGAGCCGGAGGGCGAGGAGCACCACGACCACGCCGTCAACGAGCACGTCTGGTACGACTTCGAGACCGTCCGCAAGGTCGCCGACCAGGCCGCCGCCGACCTCGGCGCGATCGCGCCGGACAAGAAGTCGACCTTCGACGCCAACGCGAAGGACTTCGCCGCCGGGCTCACCGGGCTGGAGCAGCGCGTCGCGGGCAAGGGCGCGGGCAAGAAGGTGCTGGCGACCGAGCCGGTGGCGCACTACCTGCTCGACACCGCGGGCGTCGAGGACGTCACGCCCGAGTCGTTCGCCGACGCCGTCGAGAACGAGACCGACATCCCCGCCGCCGCGCTCGCCGACGTCACCCGCCTGATCGAGCAGAAGCAGGTCACCGCCCTGGTCAACAACGCCCAGACGGAGAACGCGGGCACGAAGCAGGTGGTCGAGCAGGCCAGGGCGACGGGCGTGCCGGTCGCCGAGGTGACCGAGACGCTGCCGGAAGGCGTCACGGGTTACCTTGATTGGATGACGAAGCAGGTGGACTCGCTGGTGGGAGCGCTCGGCGCATGACGCTTCCCAGCCGGACCGCCGAGGCGGCGGAACCCTCGACGCGCGCGGCCGTCGCGTTGCGCGGCGCCCGGCTGTCCTACGGCGACCGGGTGCTGTGGGACGGGCTGGACCTGGACGTGGCCCCGGGCGAGTTCGTGGCCGTGCTCGGGCCCAACGGCTCGGGCAAGACCAGCCTCATCCGGGTGCTGCTGGGCCTGCAACCGCTGTCCGGCGGCACGGTGCGCGTCGCGGGCGGCAACCGGCGCATCGGCTACATCCCGCAGCAGCGGGCGATCGACTCCACGCTCGCGCTGCGCGGCCGTGACCTGGTCGGGTTCGGCCTGGACGGGCACGGCTGGGGCGTCGGCTGGCGCAACCGGCGCGAACGCCGGGCCAAGGTGGACGTGGCGCTGGAGGCGGTCGGCGCGACCAGGTACGCCGACGAGCCCGTCGGCCTGCTCTCCGGCGGCGAGCAGCAGCGGCTGCGGGTGGCGCAGGCCCTGGTCGGCGACCCCGAGGTGCTGTTGTGCGACGAGCCGCTGCTCTCGCTCGACCTGCACCACCAGCGCGTGGTCAGCGACCTGATCGACGCCCGCCGCCGGGCCGCGGGCACGGCCGTGCTGTTCGTGACCCACGAGATCAACCCGATCCTGCCGCTGGTCGACCGGGTGCTGTACCTGGTCGACGGCCGGTTCCGGATCGGCCCGCCCGCCGAGGTGATGACCTCGCGGACGTTGACCGAGCTGTACCGCACGAACGTCGAGGTGGTCCGCGTGCGCGACCAGATCCACGTGGTCGGCGCGCAGCACGTGTGCGAGGACGAGCCGCACCACGTGGCGGATGAGGGCTGATGGAGAACTTCTTCGACGTCGGGCAGACGATCGACCTGTTGCGGTACGTGCAGCCGATGCTCATCGCGGGCGCGGTGCTCGGGCTCGTGGCGGGGCTGCTCGGACCGCTCGTGGTGACCCGGAAGATGGCGTTCGCCGTGCACGGCACGAGCGAGCTGGCGTTCACCGGCGGCGCCGCGGCCCTGCTGGTCGGCGTCGGCGTCGGGTACGGCGCGCTGGCCGGCTCGGTCATCGCCGCGCTGCTGCTGGGGCTGCTGAGCAGGCGTGACGCGGACCGGGACTCGGTGATCGGCGCGATCCTGGCGTTCGGCCTGGGGCTCGGGGTGCTGTTCCTGGCGCTCTACAAGGGGCGTGCGGCGAACAAGTTCGGCCTGCTCACCGGGCAGGTGGTGAGCGTCGGGTCGACCGACCTGTGGCTGCTGATCGGCTCGTCGGTCGCGGTGCTGGCGGTGCTGGCGTTCATCTACCGGCCGCTGCACTTCGCCAGCGTGGACGCGGCCGTGGCCACGGCGCGGGGCGTGCCGGTGCGGACGTTGTCGGTGGTGTTCGCGGTGCTCGTGGGCGTGGCGACGGCGTTGAGCGTGCAGCTGGTCGGCGCGCTGCTCGTGCTGTCGCTGATGATCACGCCCGCGGCGGCGGCGACCAGGGTCACCGCGAGCCCGCTGCGGGCGACCGTGCTGGCCGTGGTGTTCGCCGAGGTGTCCGTGCTCGGCGGGATGGTGCTGTCGCTCGCGCCGGGCATGCCGGTGAGCGCGTTCGTGACGGCCGTGTCGTTCCTGATCTACCTGGTCTGCCGCCTGCTCGGCGGCAAGCGGGAAAGAGTGCAGTAGCACGTTTGGGACCGGCCCAGAGTGGGTATGCCGGTGTCAAGGGGGCACCAAGAGGCCCGGTGGCGAGACGCGGGTCGCGCGCGGAGACGGGTGCCATGCGTCGCACGACGACCACATCGGCCAACCACCGCGGTCGCGGTGGGGCGTCACGTCGTGCCCTGCGCCGCCGTGCGCGTGCCCCAGCGGGCCGCCAAGGGCGTGGTGGAGACGACGGGGTCTTACTACGCGGTCCGGGTTGCTCCGGCGGCTTCCTGCGGCTCCGTGGCCTCGACCACGGGCTGGTGCTGGTCGGCCCGGGGCGCGGGCAGCAGCCGGATCTCGCCGGCGGCGACGCGCACCTGGTTGCGCCCGTTCTCCTTGGCCGCGTAGAGCGCCGCGTCCGCGCAGTGCTGCGCGTCCTGGAGGCATTCGCCGTTGTCCGGCAGCACGGCCACGCCGATGGACGCCGAGATGGCCCGCACGTCCGGCCCGTCCGAGGTCAACGGCAGGTTCCGCCCGCGCAGGGTGACGGTGTTGCGGTGCTTGTCGGTGGTCACCACGGACATCTGGCCGATCGCCTCGCGCACCCGTTCGGCGATCGCGGTGCCCTGGGCCAGGCCCGTGTCGGCGAGCACCACGACGAACTCCTCGCCGCCGTCGCGCCCGGCCACGTCGCCCGGCCGCAGCTTCTCCCGCAGGATCCGACCCACCTCGGCAAGCACGGCGTTGCCCGCCGGGTGGCCCCAGGTGTCGTTGATCCGCTTGAAGTGGTCCAGGTCGATGGCCAGCACGGTCACCGGCTGGTTGTCCAGCCGGCACCGGTCGGTGAGCCTGCCCGCGTACTCGGCCAGGCCGTTGGTGTTGAGCAGCCCGGTCCGGTAGTCGGTGTGCGCGTCCTCGGCCAGCCGCGCCTGCAACTGCTCCTGCTCGCGCAGCAGGCGCTCGAGGTGCGCCCGTCGTTGCGCGGCGTGGTAGAGCAGCGCGTTGACCAGGATCACCGGGAACACCAGCAGCAGCGGGCCCACCCAGTGCGTGGTCATCAGCATGCCGAGCATGGCGCCCGCGCCGAGCGTGCTCAGCTCCAGCATGTTGTCCGCCCGCGAGCCCAGGAACTCCTGGATTCGGGTGTGCGGGGTGACGATCTTCAAGGCGATCGCGATGTTCATGCCCTGCGCGCCCCAGTTGACCACCCCGGCCACGATGAGCACGAGCACCAGGCCCAGGTCGGTCGGGATGCGGCCGGTGGCCAGCAGCGACAGCCCGGACAGGTGCACCACGGCCCAGGCGAGCATGGTGCCGCCGAGGATGCTGGCGGAGCTGAACACGAACCGGTACGGCTGGCGGCGCGCGATCGGCTGGATCAGGATCCGCATCCACACCGTGGCCAGCACGGCCAGGGCGCCCGGCAGGGCGATGGCGGCGGCGAACGTCCACACCGACGTCAGGTCGATGTGCGGGCCGGCGGACTCGTTGCGCCGCGACTCCTCGGCGCGCCGGACGATCATCAGGTGGACGGTGATGGCGAACATCACCGCGCCGAATCGCAGCCAGTCGGCGTTCGAGACCGAACCGAGCCCGGTGAGCAGCCAAATGGCGGCAGCGGCTACCGCCGATTCGATGAAGAAGAAGTACACCAGCGCGGCCGGTCGCAACGCCCACAGATCCCAGTTGCGAATCGAGGGCCGGCCGACTGCCCCAGATGCCTTCTGGTCAGTCAAACTGTTCTTCACCACGACCCCCTACCCTCTGCCCGGCGCCGCGTGGCGAACGCCGTTCGCAGCGGCACGTCCGTGCCCGAGATGCGCACTGAGGAGGTGTTCGCCATGCGCAACCGCGACATGTGAGCCGCTCCCTCCATCCCGGACCGAATGTTCACCGTACGTGCCCGCGGGCTAGCGGGCCGCAGCCGAGGGGTTCTTCATGTTTGACAATCGCGATATGTGATGAGTCCGTTTCAGATCGCCACCGCCTTCGGATCGTTCCGGGTGCGGGCCCGTCGCCAGGCTACGGTCGCCTGGGTGGCGAGCAGTAGTCCGATGCCGCCTGCACCCGCGATGGTCGCGGTCACCGAGCCGATCGAGTGGGCCACGACACCGGCCAGCGCCATCCCGCCGCCCTGCGACGAGCGCAGCGCGGCCCGGCCGATGCCGTACGCCCGACCGCGGTAGGCGTCCGGCAGGATGCGCATCCACGCCGAGCGTGCGGGCGTGTGGTACGCACCGGCCATCCCGGCGATCACCAGCAGTGCGATGGTCCAGGTCAGGTTCGGGTTCAACGCGAACATGACCAGAGGGGCCAAGGACAGTATGGCGAGCGGGCCGATCAGCCGCTCGCGTTTCGCGGGATCGCGCACCACCCGGAACAGCACGGCCACGCCGAGGACGTTGGCGGCGGGCTCGATGGCCAGGATCAGGCCGACGGCCCACACCGCGTCCAGACTCGCCGCCAGGGGCACGGCGAGTCCCTCCGGGACCATGGCGAGGCCCGCCAGCAGGCGCATGCCCATGAGGCTGCGCAGCCGGGGTTCGGTGACCAGGAGCGTGAACGCGCCCTTGGGACCTTCGGGATCCCGTTTCGTGCCGCGCGGGTCGGCCGCGGGCCGGTGCTTGACCGACAGCTGCACCAGGACCGCCACCCACACGAACGTGGCCGCGTCGATGGCGAGCGCGACGTTGGCGCTCGTGCCGGTGACGAGGAAGCCCGCGGCGGCGAGGCCGGCCATCTGGGCGACGTCCACCGACGTGCCGAACAGGGCCACGCCGTCGTCGTAGCGCTTGTCCGGCAGCACGTGCGGCAGGCTGGCCTCCTGGGCCGCCAGGAACGGCGACGAGATCATCAGCACGACGACCAGCAGCACGATCATCAGCCACAGCGGCGCGCCGGGGATGGCCATCAGGCCCACCAGGCCGGCTTGCAGCCACGCGCACCAGACCATCACCGTGCGGCGGGGGAACCGGTCCGCGAGCCAGCCCAGCAGCGGGCCGGAGACCAGCGGCGGGAACAGCGTCAAGGACCACGTCAGGGCGGTCCACGCGGCGGACTGGGTGCGCTCGAACACCAGCAGCGAGAGCGCCACCGCCGCGAGCTGGTCGCCCACGGTGGACACCGTCGAGCCGATCCACATGCCGCGGAACTCGCGGTTGCCCACGAGCGCGCGGACGGTCCCCCCGGAAGTCACAACTCCCCCAGGTTGGTCGGCCCCGATGAGTGAGTCACGTTACCCCCACCCGAAGTAACAATTCCCTCGGTTAGCACGGTAGAAGCTGCCGGATGTGCAATCTCTGTCCTACCACACTGTGTACCCGAACGGAGCAGGTCGGTTACATAAAGTAGTTACAACGGCGAAAAACCGCCCACTTATTCTTCACAGTTGACTGTAGGTGACACGGCGTGAGCAATCCTCGCCTACCCTACGTCGACCTTGGCCTCCATTGGGTACGGCCGGGCTGGTCCGACCGGGCCAGCGCGTTCCTGCGGTCGCCGAGGCGGTGTCACGGCGGTTGAACGGTCAATTGTTGAACGAGACCCGAGTGTCGATCTTCAGAACTGGTAGTAGAGGAACGGGCTGAAGGTGCCGCTCGCCACGAGGATCGCCGCGTAGCCGACGCCGACGGTCATCAACGAGATCCTGGCCGCGGTCGCGACCTTGTCCCGGGAAGCCTCCAGGTAAGGACCGCTCACCGGGTGGTTCGGCAGCACGACAATCACCAGGGCCAGCACGAGCAGCACAATGCGCTGATTGGTCGCCGCCGCCGCCACCGTTTCAGTCAACCCGCTGAAATCCGGCAACAACAGGTGGCCGATGATGGTGAACGCCGTACCGAGGTCGGCGGACCGGAAGAACACCCAGCCGATTACGACGAGCAGCGTGGTCCCGACGCGCCGGGCAATTCGGGCACGCGCGGTGACCGGCGCCGAATCCCAGCCGAATCGGCGTTCCAGCACGAGCAGCCCGCCGTGGAACAAACCCCACACCAGGAACGTCCAGTTGGCCCCGTGCCAGAAACCGGTCAGCACGAAAACGATCGACAGGTTCCGGTAGGTCTGCCACACGCCGCCGCGGTTGCCGCCCAGCGGGATGTAGACGTAGTCGCGGAACCAGCGCGACAGCGACATGTGCCAGCGACGCCAGAACTCGGTGATGGTGACCGACGAGTACGGGCGGGCGAAGTTCTCCGGCAACCGGAAGCCCAGCATCCGGCCGAGCCCGATGGCCATGTCGGAGTAGCCGGAGAAGTCGAAGTAGAGCTGCAGCGTGTAGCCGATCGCGCCGAGCCAGGCGATGGACGTGGTCATCTGGTCGGCGGGCGTGGCGAAGCAGGCGTCGACCATCGGCGCGAGCGAGTCGGCGATGATCACCTTCTTGCACAGGCCGAGCGCGAACCGGGGGAAGCCCGCCGCGATGTCGTCCCAGCGGTGCAGGCGCGGCTGCGGCAACTGGTCGGCGATCTCGCGGAAGCGCACGATCGGGCCGGCCACCAGCTGGGGGAACATCGCGATGTAGGCGACGAACGCGACCGGGTCGCGCAGCGCCGGCCGTTCGCCCCGGTACACGTCGACCACGTACGAGATGTGGTGGAACGTGTAGAACGAGATGCCGATGGGCAGCGCGAGCTCCACCACCGGCAGGTCCGCGCCGACGACGGCGGCGATGTCGTGCAACTGCCGCGTGGCGAAGCCGGCGTACTTCCAGATCACCAGCACGGCCAGGTTGAGCGCGATCGCGCCGACCAGGACCAGCCTGCGATCTCCCGGAGCGCCGGGCTCCAACCGCCGGCCGGCCAGGTAGTTGCCGACCATGCAGACGAGCAGCAGGACCGTCGTCCCGCCCGCTCCCGAGACGTAGAACAGCAGGCTCGCCACGGCGACCACGCCGTTGCGCCAGTTCCTGGGCGTGACGAGGACGGTCGCGAGCACGACCGGGAGGAAGAACCACAGGAACAGCGGGGTGGCGAAGGACATCGCCGCAGACCTTATCCGCCGTTCACGCGCCTTCGGACCGGATCACCCACAAACCGGCCGACCTCACATCCCGGTCCGGGGGCACGGGAGGTCGAGGTGGACGTAGAAGCGTTGAAAGCTGTCCTCGCCGGACGGGCAGATCAGCAGGATGACCCCGACTGCGCCTGGATGCTGCGGTGGGGTGGGTGGTCCGGGTTTCGTGTCATCCCACCGACCTCCACAAGGGCTACCACACGTATCAAGGGGGGCGCGGCCCGCAGTGAAGGCCGTGGGCATCGGTGAACCCGCGCCCCCCTTGACACGTGCGGTAGGGCTGCGCCAGGTCGGCGGGATGACACGAAGCCCTACTTTTGAGGCAAAAGACGTCCAGTGGAGGGGATCGGGGTCGCCGGCGGGGCCGGGGGTCCGGTCCCGTCCGGCGCGGTGCGGGCGCGATGTAGCCCGGAGGGAGGTCGGTGGGATGACACGAAACCCGACCCACGACGCAACCGCAGCGTCAAGGGGTGGTTGGGGTCATCCTGCTGATCTGCCCCCTGCGAGGACGTTTTTGATCTTCGCAGCTGTTGCTCTTCAGCCCCGGACTTCGAGCCGACGCCGACGAGCGATCTCGGCCAACACCACGCCGGCGGCGACGGAGGCGTTCAGCGACTCGACGCCGGCGGCCATCGGGATGGACACCGTCTGGTCGCACGTCTCCTTCACCAGGCGCGACAGGCCGCGTCCCTCCGAGCCCACCACGACCACCAACGGGCCGGTGGCGAGGTCCAGGCCGTCCACGTCCACGTCACCGTCCGCGTCCAGACCGATGACCATCAGCCCGGCCTCGGCCCACTCCTTGAGCTGACGCGTCAGGTTCGTGGCCACGGCGATCGGCATCCGAGCGGCCGTGCCCGCACTGGTACGCCAAGCCACCGCCGTGATCCCGGCGGACCGGCGCTGCGGCAGCACGATGCCGTGCGCGCCGAAGGCGGCGGCCGAGCGCACGACGGCGCCGAGGTTGCGCGGGTCGGTCACGCCGTCCAGGGCGACCAACAACGGCGGCATGCCGGACTGGTTCGCGATCTTGAGCAGTTCGCGCGGCTCGGTGTACTCGTAGGGCGGCACCTGCAAGCCGAGCCCCTGGTGCATGGCGCCGCCGGTGATCCGGTCCAGCTCGCCGCGCTGCACCTCCAGCACGGAGATGCCGCGCGTGGCCGCCAGTTGCACCGCCTCGGCGACCCGGTCGTCGGCGTCGATGCCCAGCGCCACGTACAGCGCGGTCGCCGGGATGCCGGCCCGCAGGCACTCGACCACCGGGTTGCGCCCGGCCACGGTCTCGGGGCCGTTCTCGGCGGCCTTGCGCCGCTGGGAGCGGACCTGCTCGGCCTTCGCGGCGGCGTTCGCGCGCTTGTAAGCGGGGTGGTTCGGTCGTTCGGTCGCCTTCGGCGTGGGGCCCTTGCCCTGCAGGCCCTTGGACTTCTGCCCGCCGGAACCGACGACCGCGCCCTTCTTGGAGCCGGGGTTGCGCATGGCGCCCCGGCGCTTGGAGTTACCAGCCACGAGCTCAGTCGTCCTTCAACGTCCACAACGGACCGTCGGGGGTGTCCTCGACGGCGATACCGGCCAGCAGCAGGTGGTCGCGCAGCGCGTCCGCGCGCGCGAAGTCCCTGTCCTTGCGGGCCTGCGACCGCTCCTCCAGCAGCCGCTCCACGAGCACGCCCAACGCGCGCCTGCCCGCGCCGCCCGCCGAGGCGTCGTGCCACTGCGGCGACAGCGGGTCCAACCCGAGCACGCCGGTCATCGCCCGCACCGACTCGGCGGCGGCACGCGCGCCCGGGTCGTCACCGGACTCCAGGGCCGTGTTGCCCTCGCGCAACCGCTTGTGGATCGCGGCCAACGCGCCGGGCGTGCCCATGTCGTCGTCCATCGACGCCACGAACGCGGGCGACAGCTCGCCGTCCGCGCCGACGGCCCCGGTGCGCTCGACCACCCGCCGCAGGAACGACTCGATCCGCCGGTAGGCCGACACCGACTCGTCCAACGCCTCCGGCGAGTACTCGATCGCCGACCGGTAGTGCGGCCCCACCAGGTAGTACCGCAGCTCGGGCGCGCGGACCCGCTCCAGCATCGCCGGGATCGACACCGTGTTGCCCAGCGACTTCGACATCTTCTCGCCGCTGAGCGTCACCCACGCGTTGTGCATCCAGTACCGGGCGAACCCGTCGCCCGCGGCCCGCGACTGGGCCTGCTCGTTCTCGTGGTGCGGGAAGATCAGGTCGATGCCGCCGCCGTGGATGTCGAACGTGCCACCGAGGTACGCGGTCGCCATCGCCGAGCACTCCAGGTGCCAGCCCGGCCGGCCCGGTCCCCACGGCGTCGGCCACGACGGCTCGCCCGGCTTCGCCGCCTTCCACAACGTGAAGTCGCGCGCGTCGCGCTTGCCCGTCGCGGCGGACTCGCCCTGGTGCACCTCGTCCGGCTTCTGCCCGGACAGCGCCCCGTACTCGGGGAACGAGGTCACCGAGAAGTACACGTCGCCGTCGGCGGCGTAGGCGTGCCCCTTCTCGATCAGCCGCTCCATCAGCTCGACCATCTGCGTGACGTGGCCCGTCGCGCGCGGCGAGTAGGAGGCGGGCAGGCAGCCCAGCGCGTCGTAGGCGTCGTCGAACGCGCGCTCGTGCTGGTAGGCCCACTCCCACCACTGCGCGCCGTGCTCGCCCGCCTTGGCCAGGATCTTGTCGTCGATGTCCGTGACGTTGCGCACCAGGCGCACGGTCGAGCCGTCGCGGCCCAACCACCGGCGCAGCACGTCGAAGTTGAGGCCGCTGCGCACGTGGCCGATGTGCGGAACGCCCTGCACCGTGGCCCCACAGACGTAGATCGACGCCGTTCCGCTGACCTGCGGGACGAACTCCCGCATGGACCGGGTCGCGGTGTCGAAGAGGTGGAGGCTCACGTGAAGATGGTACGGGCGGTGACGGAGCGGGGTTGAGTCGCCCGGTCAGATGTGCTTGCGGAGCACCTGCAGCAGGGCGTCCGGCCGGCTGCCCGTCGGGAGCGGCTCGACGATCTCGACCTGGCACCCGATCGCCGCCGCGCCGCCGTCGGCCTCCGGGCTGTCGCCGATCATGAGCGCTTCGGTGGGGTGCACGCCGAGGCGGTCGCAGGCGATGCGGAAGATCTTCGGGTCCGGCTTGACGAAGCCCTCCTGGTAGGACAGGACGAACTCGTCCACCCGGTTCTCGACGCCGTGACGTGCGAAGACCGCGGAGATGTCCCAGGCGATGTTGCTGACGACCGCGGTCGGCACCTCGGTGCCCAGCGCCTGCGCGGTGTCCGGGTACGGCTGCCAGAACGGCGGGCTGCACAGGTCGGCGTAGAACCGGGCCGGGTCCTTCGCGCCCGCCTTCGCCAGCACGGCGAGGTGCAGCTCGCGGTGCGCGTCGGGGTCGAGGTCGCGGCGCTCCCACTGCGCCGGGTCGACGTCCAGGCCGTCCGCGACGCCGACGGGCGCGGTGAGCGCGCGCATCAGCGCGGCGTGGGCGGCCAGCGAGTCGTGCTCCAAGCGGAACAGGGTGCCGGAGAAGTCGAAGAGCACGGCGCGGATCGTCACATAACGAACGTTACGGGATTCGAACATCGGAGGTCTCGTGAATCCCGCAGACAGAGAACGGTCTCACCAGACCGGAGTAGCGACGCGCACCGGCCGTCAGGCGGCGTTGCCGGTGACCTTCGTCGGCGTGAGGCGCAGCACCACGCGGACCCGGCCGGGCTCGTCGGCCGGGAAGTCCTCACCGGTGTACTTGTGGGACAGCGCGTTGGCCAAGGCGCGACCGGTGTCCTCGGTGATCGTCACGGTGCCGCGGATCTCCGCGTACGCCTCCGGGTCGGCCCCGCTCCACACGCTCGCGCTCGCCCTCGGGTCACGGCGCAGGTTGCGCTCCTTCGCGCGGTCGCGCAGCGTCGAGAACAGCAGGTCGTCACCGTCACGAGTGACCCACACCACCGATGTCTGCGGGCTGCCGTCGGCGTTCAGCGTGGCCAGGACGCAGTAGTTCCGCTCGTCGACCAGGGCCCGCGTGGACTCGCTGAGGGTGATCGCCATGGCCTCAGGCTAGCGGCACGACCAGCGCGGTCGCGACCGCGGCGATGCCCTCGCCGCGCCCGGTCAGCCCGAGGCCGTCGGTGGTCGTGCCGCTGACCGACACCGGGCCGCCGACCGCGTCCGACAGCACCCGCTGCGCCTCGTCGCGGCGCTTGCCGATCTTGGGCGCGTTGCCGATGACCTGCACGGCCGCGTTGCCGACCCGGTAACCGGCCTCCTCGACCAGGCGACGCGCCTCGGCCAGGAACTCCACGCCGTGCCGACCCGACCAGCGCGGGTCGCTCGTGCCGAACACCGCGCCCAGGTCGCCCAGGCCCGCCGCGGACAGCAACGCGTCGCACAGCGCGTGCGCGGCCACGTCGCCGTCCGAGTGGCCGGCGCAGCCGTCGGCGTCGTCCCAGCGCAGGCCGGCCAGCCAGCACTCGCGACCGCGTTCCACCTGGTGGACGTCCGTGCCGATGCCCACCCTGGGGATCACGGGGCTCCTCCGTCACCGACCAGCAGCGCCTCGGCCACCGCCAGGTCGAACTTCGTGGTGATCTTCATGGCGTCGGGGTGGCCGGGCACCGTGACGACCGGCACACCGAGCCGTTCGACCAGGCCCGCGTCGTCGGTCGCGCCGAGCCCCGCCTGGTGCGCGGCCTCGTGCGCGCGCAGCAGCACGGTGGCGTCGAAGCCCTGGGGCGTCTGCACGACCCGCAGCGCGGCGCGGTCCGGTGTGGCGACCACCACTCCGTCGGCGTCGACCTGCTTGACCGTGTCCGCGACCGGCAGCACCGGGATGACGGCCGGGTGACCCGCGGCGACGGCGTCCACCACGGCCTTGACCACGGCGCTGGGCGTGAACGCCCGGGCCGCGTCGTGGACGAGCACGATCGAAGTGTCGCCGATCTCACGCAAGGCGTACGTTAGGGCCAGGCGCACCGAGTCCGACCGCTCGGCGCCACCGGCCACGACGTGCACCGCCCCGTCGGCTGGGGCCAACGGGGCGGTGACGGTGTTCACAACGTGCACATCGGACGGCGGCGCGGCGATCACGACGTGCCGCACGCAGCCGGAGTCGAACAGACCGCGCACCGCACGCACGAGCAGCGGAACGCCGTCGACCGGCACGAGCGCCTTGGGCATGCCATAGCCCAACCGCTCACCCCGGCCCGCCGCGGGCACGAGCGCGACCACACCCATGTTCGCGGTTTCCGAGTTGTCGGGTGGAACGATCAGGACGCGGTAGCCAGGACCTCGTCGAGGAGGACCTCAGCCTTGTCCTCGTCGGTGCCCTCGGCCAGCGCCAGTTCGCTAACCAGTATCTGTCGAGCCTTCGCCAGCATCCGCTTCTCACCAGCGGACAGACCGCGATCCTTCTCGCGCCGCCAGAGGTCGCGCACCACTTCGGCCACCTTGTTCACGTCACCGGACGCGAGCTTCTCGAGGTTGGCCTTGTACCGCCGGGACCAGTTGGTCGGCTCCTCCGTGTGGGGAGCACGCAAGACCTCGAAGACCTTGTCAAGACCCTCCTGGCCGACGACGTCACGAACGCCCACGATCTCGGCGTTGTCGGCGGGGACGCGAACCGTGAGGTCGCCCTGGGCAACCTTGAGGACGAGGTACTTCTTCTCCTCGCCCTTGATCACACGGGTCTCGATTGCTTCGATGAGAGCGGCACCGTGGTGCGGGTAGACGACGGTCTCTCCGACCTTGAAAACCATGTGTCCTCTGCCCCTTTCGCTAACCCCATCCTAACACGCCGAGCAATCCCCTCTTCGGCCCGTTGAGATCAGTTAGCGCTGGTCAGGGCCGCGTGGGGGGTTGACAAATCACCCGGTCGCATGCAACGCCCGAGGTCGATCTTGCTCCACTGTGGACGCGCGTGGGAGCCTCGCGGGCGGGTGTGGGGGCCGGTGCCGGGCGGCTGCGAGGGTGCTGCGGGGGGCCTGTGGGGCACCACATGCCGCAGGTCCGGGGGCACCCCGTTAGGCTCCTGGACTGGTGGTCGGACCCGTTACTACCGGGTACGACCCGCCTCGTCAGCACACCGGGAAGGATCCGAGCAGCCGTGGGTCGCGCACTCCAGAAGTCCCCAGCGCCGCGCCGCCTGGCCGTCGTGGCCGCCCTGGCGACGGGCCTCGGCTTGGCCGCCGCAGGTTGCAGCGCAGGTCAGGTCACGCAGACGGACACGCAGGTGGCCGCCGTCAACGGGGCCAGCGGGCAGGTGGGCGACGTCGCGGTCCGTGACGCGCAGTTCCTGTTCCCGGTGGCGCACGGCTCCTACGAGCAGGGCGACGACGCGCCGATCGTCGTCGTGATCGCCAACAACGGCGCGGAGGCGGACAAGCTGCTGGGTGTGACCAGCGACGCGTCCGGGCCCGCCGAGATCAGCGGCGACACCAAGCTCGAGCCGGCGTCGGTCATCCTCAGCGGCGCGGACCAGGACGACGCGGGCAGCCACCCGACGTCGACCACGGCGAAGCCGTCGGGCTCTTCGTCGTCGGAGGCTCACGCGACGACGACGACCACCGCGCCGAGTGAGTCCGGTTCGGTGACGACCACCACGACCCCCTCGGGGTCGGCGACGTCCACTTCGGGCAGTGGCACGTCCATCTCGGCACCGCCGACCACGGGCACGAAGCTGCCGTCGTCGGTCGACCCGACCGAGCCCGGTTCGGTGAAGATCGTGCTGAAGGGGCTCAAGAAGCCGCTGCGGCCCGGTGAGACGATCCGGGTGACGTTCCTGTTCGAGAAGGCGGGTGAGGTGACCCTGCAGCTGCCGATCGGGGCCTCGCCGGAGCCGCGCGAGGACGGTCCGTCGGAGCACTGAAGGTGAGTGCCGCGGTCAGGCGCTGAGCGCGCCAAGACGTTGTGGAGCAGGGGTCCCCGGCCAGGGGACCCCTGTTTTTTGTCGCGCGGGGGTGAGGATCTTCGGCGCTGTCGGTGGTGGCGGATAGCCTCCGGGGGTGGCGAAGACAGCACGGGTGGCCAGGCCGACGTACCGGTGTGCCGAGTGCGGGCACGAGGTGGCGAAGTGGGTCGGGCGGTGCCCGGAGTGCCAGGCGTGGGGGACGGTGGAGGAGCGGGGCGTGTCGGCCGCGCCCCGGTTCCTCGCCGGCACGCCCAGCAGCGAGGCGCGGCCCATCGCGCAGGTGGACATCGAGTCGGCGCGGGCCGTGTCGACCGGTGTGCTGGAACTCGACCGGGTGCTCGGTGGTGGGCTCGTGCCCGGTGCGGTGGTGTTGTTGGCGGGGGAGCCCGGCGTCGGGAAGTCGACGTTGTTGCTGGAGGTCGCGCACCAGTGGGCGTTGTCGGTCGGGCGATGCCTGTACGTGACCGGTGAGGAGTCGGCGGGGCAGGTCAGGTTGCGGGCGGATCGGACCGGGAACCTGCACGACGAGATCTACCTGGCCGCCGAGAGCGACATCTCCGCCGTGCTCGGGCAGGTCGACGCGGTGAAGCCCAGCATGCTGATCGTGGACTCGGTGCAGACGATGTCCTCGCCCGCGGTGGACGGTGCGCCCGGTGGGGTCAGCCAGGTCCGCGCGGTGACGGCCGGGTTGATCGCGGTGGCGAAGGAACGCGGGTTGCCGGTGGTGCTGGTCGGTCACGTGACCAAGGAGGGGTCGGTCGCGGGACCGCGGGTGCTGGAGCACCTGGTGGACGTGGTGCTGCAGTTCGAGGGGGATCGGCACTCGACGTTGCGGCTGCTGAGGGGGGTCAAGAACCGGTTCGGGCCGGCGGACGAGGTCGGGTGCTTCGAGTTGCGCGACGACGGCATCGCGGGGGTGCCGGACCCGTCCGGGTTGTTCCTGCACCGGCGGGACCAGGCGGTGTCCGGGACGGCGGTGACGGTGGTGGTGGAGGGCAAGCGGCCCATGTTGGGCGAGGTGCAGGCGTTGGTCACGCCGACCGCGTTGCCCGCGCCGCGGCGGGCGGTGAGCGGGCTCGACTCGGCGCGGTTGGCGATGGTGCTCGCGGTGCTGGAGAAGCGGGGCAAGGTCGGGTTGGGCAACAAGGACGTGTTCACCGCCACCGTGGGCGGGATGAGGCTCGTCGAGCCCGCGGTGGACCTCGCGGTGGCGTTGGCGGTCGCGTCGGCGGCGTCGGACCTGCCGTTGCCGCACGACCTGGTGGTGGTGGGCGAGGTCGGGCTGTCGGGGGAGCTGCGCCGGGTCAACGGGGTGGGGCGGCGGCTCACCGAGGCCGCGCGGCTCGGGTTCACCAAGGCGCTCGTGCCGCCGGACGCCGGTCCGCTGCCGCAGGGCACGCGGGCGCTCGTGGCCAACGACCTGCACGAGGCGTTGAACCTGCTCAAGCTGCGGAAATAGCGGAACCGGCGTCACCCGGGCAGGGGACGCCGGTTCCGGGACGCGCTCGCTTACCTGGTGGCGGCCAGCAACTGGGCGCAGCGGATCAGGCCGAGGTGGCTGTAGGCCTGGGGGTGGTTGCCCAGGGAGCGCTCGGCGATCGGGTCGTACTCCTCGGGCAGCAGGCCGGTGGGGCCCGCGGCATCGACCATCTGGGCGAACAGCTCCTCGGCCTCGGTGCGGCGGCCGGTGAGCAGGTAGGCCTCGATCATCCAGGCGGCGCAGAGGTGGAAGCCGCCCTCGTCGCCGGGCAGGCCGTCGTCACGCCGGTAGCGGTAGACGGTGGAGCCCGAGCGCAGCTCCGCCTCGATGGCGGTGACGGTCGCCTGGAAGCGGTCGTCGGTCGGGTCGATCAGGCCGGACAGGCCCACGTGCAGGGAGGCCGCGTCCAGGTCGTCGCCGTCGTAGGCGGTGGTGAACGACTGCGCTTCCTCGCTCCAGCCGTGCTTGAGCACGTCGTTGGAGATGGTGTCGCGCAGCACCGGCCACGACGGGTCGATCTCGCGGTCGTAGCGCTCGGCGAGCTTGACCGCGCGGTCGAGGGTGACCCAGCACATGACCTTCGAGTACACGTGGTGGCGCGGCGCGTGCCGCTCCTCCCAGATGCCGTGGTCGGGCTCGTGCCAGCGGCGGGCGACCGCCTCGGCCATCGCCTGCACCATCAGCCAGTCCTTGTCGGTCAACGAGCCGCGCGCGTCGGCCAGTTGCACGACCAGGTCCACCACCGGACCGAAGACGTCGAGCTGGACCTGCTGGTTGGCCAGGTTGCCGACGCGCACGGGGCGCGAGCCCGCGTAGCCGGGCAGGGTGTCGATGACGGCCTCGGCGCCGAGCATGGTGCCCTGGAGCGTGTACAGCGGGTGCAGGCGCTCCGGGCCCGGCAGGGTCGACAGCACGCCGTGGACCCAGCCGAGGAACGCCTCGGCCTCGCCCAGCGAGCCGACCGACACCAGGGCCTGGGCGGTCAGCGCCGCGTCGCGCAGCCAGCAGTACCGGTAGTCCCAGTTGCGGATGCCGCCCAGCTCCTCGGGCAGCGAGGTGGTGGCGGCGGCCATGATCGCGCCGGTGTCGTGGTGCACCAAGCCCTTCAACGTCAACGCCGACCGCAGCACCAGGTCCGGCTCCACGGCCGGGAGCTTGAGCGTGGCGGCCCAGTCGGACCAGAACGCGCCGGCCCTGGCCCGCCGCTCCGGCTCGCCGAGCGTGGCCTCGGACAGGTCGTCCGTGCCGCAGCGCAGCTCCAGCAGGATCGGCGCGCCCTCGCGGGGCCGCACGACGGCCGTCGCGGTCTCCTGGATGCCGTCGGAGGTGATCTGCCAGTCGACGCCCGGCGAGCGCAGCACCATCGGGTCGGAGGTGCCGACGACCCGCAGGCCGTCGCGCTCGCGCAGCAGCCGCACCGGCACCTGGCCGAACTCCGGTCGCGGCGCGAAGGTGATCACCGCGTTGGTCGAGCCGGAGATGCGCCGCACCAGGTCGGTGCGGTGCGAGGCCAGGTCGTGGTCGAGGTAGTCGGTGACCAGCAGGCGCGACCAGCGGGTCTCCACGATCATCGTGCCGGGCACGTACCGCTGGCCCAGGGGCAGCGAGCCGTGCTCGGGCTTGATCGAGAAGTGGCCCGCGGCCGGGCCGCCGAGCAGGTCGGCGAACACGGCCGCCGAGTCCGGCTCCGGGTGGCACAGCCAGTTCAGCCGGGCGTCCGGGGTCAGCAGCGCGACCGACCGCTCGTTGGCGAGCATGGTCAGCCGCTCGATCGGCACGGCCTGGTCGCCGTGCAGCCACGCCCGCCGCTCCTCCAGCAGGAACGCCAGCACGGTGGCCACGTCGAGGGTGTCGCCGACGGAGTACTCGGCCAGCGACTCGCCGTCGCCGACCTTGATGCCGACGTCCGGCCCGGACAGCCGGGCAAACGCTTTCTCGTCGGTCACGTCGTCACCGACGAACACGGCCGCGGTCGCCGACGCGCGGTGCCGCAGGACGTCCAGGGCGTGGCCCTTGTCCGTCTGCACCACGGCCAGCTCGATCACGGCCTTGCCCTCGGTGACCTGCACGCCGTCCCAGGTGGCCGGACCGGTGCGCACGGCGTCGAGGACCCGTTCGCCCACGGCGGGGTCGGCGCGGCGCACGTGCACCGCGATGCTCGCGGGCTTCACCTCCAGGCCGACGCCCTCGTGGCCGGCGACGACCCCTTCCAGCTCGGTCTCCAGGCGGCGGTGCAGTTGCTTGGCGTCGGCGTCGAGCGCGTGCACGAAACCGACGTCGAACTCGGAGCCGTGCGAACCCACCAGGTGCACCTCGGACGGCAGCCGCGACAGCGTCGCCAGGTCGCGCAGGGCGCGCCCGGAGATCACCGCGGCGGTCGTCTCGTGCAGTCCGGCCAGGGAGCGCAAGGCGCCCACCGACTCGGGCAGCGGACGGGCGTCCTCTGGGTTGGCCACGATCGGAGCCAATGTCCCGTCGTAGTCGCAGGCGACCAGCAGGCGCGGTGTGCGTGCCAACTGCACGATCGCACGACGAAGTTCGGCGGGGAGGGCCTCGGCGGTCAACGCCCCTCCTCAATGCTCGGTGGGACAAGGTCGGTGGAATGTGATCTGAACTGATTCAGATCGCGAACTACGCGCCCAAGGCATCAAGAAACGATCGAGCCCATCGGTCGACGTCGTGCGTGAGGACTTGGCGGCGCAGCGCGCGCATCCTACGGCGGCCTTCGGCCGGATCGAGCGTGAGGGCGGCTTCCAAGGCGTTCTTGACGCCGTCGAGGTCGTGGGGGTTGACGAGGAAGGCACTCGTCAGTTCGGCCGCCGCGCCGGCGAACTCGGAGAGCACCAGCGCGCCGCCGAGGTCGTAGCGCGTGGCGACGTACTCCTTGCAGACCAGGTTCATCCCGTCACGCACCGGAGTCACGACCATGACGTCGGCGGCGGTCATGAAGGCGGTCAGCTCCCGCCGGTTGACCGATTGGTGCAGGTAGTGGACCACGGGGTGGCCCACGGTGGAGAACTCGCCGTTGATCCGGCCGACCGCCTGCTCGATCTCGCCCCGCATCTGCTTGTAGTGCTCGACGCGCTCGCGGCTGGGCGTGGCGAGCTGCACCATGGTGACCTCGCCCGGGTCCACGCGGCCGTCGGCGAGCAGTTCGTGCAGCGCGCGCAGGCGCACGTCGATGCCCTTGGTGTAGTCGAGGCGGTCCACACCGAGCAAGATCTTCTTCGGATTCCCGAGGTCTTCGCGAATTTGCTTCGCGTGTTTTTGGACTTCCTTGTCGCGTGCGAGCGCGTCCAAGCCCGCCGAGTCGATAGAGATCGGGAATGCCCCCACGCGGACGGTGCGGTCGCCGACCTGGACGACACCGGGCCGGGTGCGCACGCCGACCGCGCCGCGGCTGGGCTCCAGGCCGACCAGGCGGCGGGCCAGCCACAGGAAGTTCTGCGCGCCACCGGGCCGGTGGAAGCCGACCAGGTCCGCGCCCAGCAGGCCGCGGATGATCTCCGTGCGCCACGGCAGCTGCATGAACAGCTCGACCGGCGGGAACGGGATGTGCAGGAAGAAGCCGATGCGCAGGTCCGGGCGCAGCTCGCGCAGCATGGCCGGCACCAGTTGGAGCTGGTAGTCCTGCACCCACACCGTGGCGCCCTGGGCCGCGACCTTCGCCGTCACGTCGGCGAACCGCTGGTTGACCCGCACGTAGGCGTTCCACCAGCGCCGGTGGAACGCGGGCGGCGCGACCACGTCGTGGTAGAGCGGCCACAGCGTGCCGTTGGAGAAGCCCTCGTAGTAGTCGGCGACCTCGGTGGCGCTCAACGTCACGGGGTGCAGTTGGAGGCCGTCCTCCTCGAACGCGTCGACCTCGGCGTCGGCGATGCCCGGCCAGCCGATCCACGCGCCGCTGTGCGTGCGCAGGAACGGCTCCAGGGCGGTGACCAGGCCGCCCGGGCTGTGCTTCCACCGCTGCGTGCCGTCGGGCAGGCGCTCCAGGTCAACCGGCAGGCGGTTGGCCACGACCAGGAAATCCGCGCCGTTCTCGCCAATGCTGCTCACCGGGTAGCGCCTCCTAAGGGATTCGTCTCGCCCACCGTCGAGGTTAGTGGGAACGCGCAGGTTGGATGCCCTGTCGTCACTCCCGTCACACTGGGTTGACTTGACGAAAGTCCGTCAGGTGGGCGATCTCACGTGGAAACGCCGTGTTCAGGTCCTCAGCGGCGGGAACGGGCCGCGAGCCGGCCCAGGCCGGTGCGGACGGGACGCCCCAAATGTTCACCCAGGACGACGCCGCTCGCCAGCGCGAGCGCCGTGCCGGCGGCCAGCACGAGGGTCGACAGGCCGGCCGCGTCACCCTCGGCGGTCAGCTGGTACAGGCCCCGGTAGGTGGTCCAGCCGGGCAGCAGCGGCACCATCCCGGCCACCGCGACGAGCAGTGGCGGCATGCGCAGTCGACGCGAGACGATCTTGCCGCCGAAGCCCACGACGGTGGCCGCGACCGCGGCGCACGCGACGGCGTTCGTGCCGGTGAGCGCGAGCAGGCCGTAACTGGCCGTGCCCACCGCGCCCGCGGCGGCGGCCACCGGCAGCGCGCGCACCGGGGCGTAGCTGGCCAGGGCGAAGAACGCCGAGGTGGCCGCGCCGGCCGCGAACTGCATCGGCACGTCCGAGATCAGCGGCGGCAGCGGGTCGGCGATGTTGGTCCGCACGCCGAGCTGCACGCCGGCGCGCAGGGTCAGCGCGATGCCCGCGATGAGGCCCGCGGTCAGCAGCGCCACCTCCACCGTGCGGCCGGCGGCGGTGACGTTGTAGCCCGTGATGGCGTCCTGCACCGTGCCGACCAGCGACAGGCCCGACAGCAGCACCACGATCCCGGTGGCGATCAACAACGACGGCCGCACGGTCGGCAGCAGGTCCGTCGCGTACATCGCCACCGCCACCGCCGTGGCCAGCGCGCCGCCCACCACCTGCTGGAAGAAGAACGGCAGCGAGCGCCGGTTGAGGATTCGGCCCACCCGGTCGATCAACGCCGTGACCAGCGCCGCCGTCGCGGCCGGCACCGGACCGCCGCCCACCAGGAACGCCACCGCGGCCGCCATGCCCGCCCACGCCAGCGTGGCCACCCACCGCGGGTACGGGTGCTCGGCGCGGCTGATCCGCTCGATCTCGGCGGACGCGTCCGCGGCCGTGACGCCGTCGGAGGTGATCCGCCGGATCAGGTCCTCCACGGCGGCGAGCCGGGTGTAGTCGACGCTGCGCCCCCGCACCACGCGCATGGACGTCACGGGCGCGGCTTCCGTGCCGCGGTGGCAGGAGGCGGTGATCGACGTGTAGATCACGTCGACCTCGGTGTGCGGCAGGCCGTACGCGCTGGTGACCGCCAGGATGGTGGCCGTCACGTCGGCCGCACCGGCCCCGCCCGCCATCTGCGCCTCGCCCACCCGCAGCGCCAGGTCGAGCACCAGGTGGACGGTCGAGTCGTCCGGGAGGGACGGTCCCTCGACCGGTCGCGCCCGCTCGGTGTGCCGCGCCCGCCGGCGCCACAGCCGCACCCGCCGTCACCTCCCTCGTCCGCCCCCGCCACGCCCGACCGTGTCACATTCGAGGCTGTGTCCTGCACCACCCCTGGACGAGGTACCTGGACCAGGTGATTCGATCACCGTGCGTTCAACACTGTTGATACCGCTGGCCAGCGGTTTTGCGGGTTCCGGGGGCCACCCGGACGGTACCCGCGACCTCCGGACGGACCAACGCCGGCCCACCGCGAGCAGACCGTTCGCCGCAGGTGGCACCCGCTGCGGGCGCTTACGATGTTCCCGGCCTCCGGGCCAAGCCGGTGTAGCTCAATTGGCAGAGCACTCGCCTTGTAAGCGAAAGGTTGCGGGTTCAAGTCCCGCCACCGGCTCCGTGCCGTTCGACCCGACCTGGGCAGACCAGGGGTCGTGGTGGCGGATTTCATGATCATAGCGGGCGCGGCCCGTGCCCGCTCGGCACGGGCCGCGCCCGGACGGGGTCAGCCCCGGTCGGTGATGACCTGGTAGGCCACGCCGCCGTGGTCCTCGCCGTCGATGAACTGGACCAGGTTGGTCAGGTACTCGCCCGGTGCCTCCGGCGTGAACGTGAGCTCGGCGGTGAACCGCTCACCCGGCTGCAACGGCACGCCGATCAACGCCGACCGCTTCGGGTCGAACTGGAACGCGGTCTCGCCGACCTGCTTGAGGCCCGCGGCCTGGCCGCCCGCGGCGCGCCAGCGCTCGAACAGGCGCGGCCCGAGGTCGATCACCACGGTGCCCGCCACCGGCTTCTCACCGGTCAGCACGAGGTCGGTCTTGGCGTCGCGCCCGGTCGCGTTGCCCAGGGTGAACCAGGACTTCACCGGCTCGAACACCTTGCCGCGCACGGTCTGGAAGTTCCGCCACGCGATGTTGTTGTTGTTCTTGGTGTTCAACGCGGTGTTCGAGCCCTCGGCGAACGTCATCGGGTCCGTCGCCGACACCCAGCGCGCCAGCAGGCAGAAGTGGCCCGGACCAGGGATGTTCGGCCACGGGATCTTCGCCACCGCGCCGCCCGCGGGCACCGACAGCGTCTCCTCGCCGATGTAGATCCAGTCGCCGTTGGTGGCGTTGTTCCACGTCGTGCCGCCGCCGGCGGGCGTGCGGTAGACCTTGAGCGTGCCGGTGCTCGTGCCCAGGCCCGAGGTGTTGTTCAGCTTCACGTGGATGTAGTTGGTCGCGCCGGCGACGGGCTGGATGCCCGCGCAGTCCGCCTGCGTCGGGCAGACCTTGATGTCCGGGCTGTTCCACACCGTGCCGTTCGGGTTGGGCTCGGCGCCGGAGTCGGTGACCTGGTCGCGGATGAACACGTCGGTCTGCCGGCAGTCCGACAGCAGCTTGCGGATCGCGTCCGCCGTGCCCGCGCCCGTGGAGGTCGTCTGCGTGGACACGCCGCCGGTCGTCGTGGCGTAGTTCTGCATGATCGGCGTGATCGTCGCGGTGAAGGCCGAGGACGTCGGCACGTACACGGGCGAGATCTTGATGCCCTTGCCGAGCGCGTCGTTCGCCCGCTGGGCGGCGTTGGTGACGTCCGCGGCGGTGTGCGCGTCGTCGAACCCGCCAGGCCGGGCGTCGGTCACCAGCACCACGAACTTCGTCGCGTTCGACCGCCACGCGCCGCTGAAGTCGACGTTCTGCGGCCGGCCCGCCGCAGGCAGGGTGTTCACCACCGTGTTCAGGGCCTCGTCGGACGCCTCCGGCTCGCCGCCGCCACCGCCCGCGGCGAGGCTGTTGGTGACGTAGTTCGTCACCGCCGCCGCGTTGCCGGGCGCGAAGTTCGCGTGCACGGTGACGTTGTCCTTGAACGTGACCAGGCCGAGCCGGTAGTCACCGCCCGACGCGGTGATCACGTCGCCGACGATGGAGTTGATGCCGGTCTTGAGGTTGGCGATCGCGCCGCCCATGCTGCCGGTGTCGTCGAGGACGAACGCGACGTCGAGGGGGCCGCACGGCGCGGCCACCGGCGCGGGCGCGGCGACCGCGGGCGAGGTGAGCTGGACGGCGGACGCGGTCAGGGCGGCGACGGCCACCAGCGCGCCGCGTCTGAGTGAGGGTCTCATCTGTTCTTCTTTCGCTCGCACGTCCGGACGCAGGGGTCCGGGCGCTCGGACAGCGGTGTCCGGGCACACCTGGCGGATGATGGGGCGATCGGCCGAATACGGTCCGAAAAGAGCAACTTCGTCCCCTCCCCCTACCCGGCAAACGGCAGCCGCGCGTGCCGAGGTGGGGAGGTGGCCTGACGCCGTCAGCACGAACGGTTCTCTTCCGATGGCATGTGGCGGAGCGGCGTAACGCCGAGTGGGCGACGCGCGACAAGCCGGCACAGAGCCGCCACCGCCTCGGAGAACCGCCATGACCCAGCCTGATCAGCCGCCCGCGTTACCTGCCGCTCCCAGCGTCGAACCGACACCCGTCCCGGTGGCGGTATCGGGACGCAAGGTGGCCGTGGTGTTCGGTGCCGTGATCGCCGGCGTCCTCGTGATCGCCGGTGCGGTGTGGGCGTTCGGAGGTGGTGACAGCACTGCGGCACCCGTCACGGCGACATCCACGTTCGTGCCTACCGCGTTCGAGCTGAGAGGCACATTGAGCCTCAACGACGGCGTGACCTCGGTCACGTCCAGCGGCGAGTGCGCCGGTTACCGCGGGTACGACGACATCTACGAAGGCTCCCAGGTCACCGTCTACGACGCTGCCGGCAAGGCGGTCGGACTCGGCCGGCTGTACAACGCCCAGTACTCGGCGGGCTCCTGCGTGTTCGAGTTCACGGTGGGCAACGTGCCGCTCGGGGACGAGATCTACCAGGTCGAGGTGTCGCACCGGGGGAAGGTGTCGTACAAGGTCGAGGACGCCAAGTCGGGACGCGTGAGCTTGAGCCTCGGAAGGTAGGGGCACAAGCTCGCGGCTCGGGCCGGGACGCGCTCGGTTCGAGCCGCGGACAGCAGCCGCGCGTGCCAAGGTGGGCAGGTGGCCTACCTCCCAGACGCCTCTCGATACGACCGGATGACCTATCGGCGGTGCGGGCGCAGCGGGCTCAGGTTGCCCGCCGTGTCGCTCGGGCTGTGGCACAACTTCGGTGACGACCGGCCCTACGAGACCGGGCGGGCGATCGTGCGCCGGGCGTTCGACCTCGGCGTGACGCACTTCGACCTGGCCAACAACTACGGGCCGCCCTACGGCTCGGCGGAGGTCAACTTCGGCCGGATGGTGGCCGACGACCTGCGGCCGTTCCGCGACGAGCTGGTGATCTCCACCAAGGCGGGCTACGACATGTGGCCGGGGCCGTACGGGGAGTGGGGCTCGCGCAAGTACCTGCTGTCCTCGTTGGACCAGTCGCTGTCCCGGCTCGGCCTCGACTACGTCGACATCTTCTACTCGCACCGGTTCGACCCGGACACGCCGCTGGAGGAGACGGTCGGCGCGCTGGTCAGCGCGGTCCAGCAGGGCAAGGCGCTCTACGTCGGCATCTCGTCCTACTCGGCGACCAAGACCCGTGAGGCGGCGGAGCTGCTGCGCACGGCCGGCGTGCCGCTGCTGATCCACCAGCCGTCGTACTCGATGCTCAACCGGTGGATCGAGAACGACCTGCTCGACGCGCTGGGCGAGCTCGGCGTCGGCTGCATCGCGTTCTCGCCCCTGGCGCAGGGGATGCTGACCGACAAGTACCTCGACGGCGTCCCAGCGGGCTCGCGCGCCACGCAGGGCAAGTCGTTGAGCGAGGAGCTGCTCAGCGAGGCGACCCTGGCGCACGTGCGGGCGCTGGACGAGATCGCCGCCTCACGCGGCCAGTCGCTCGCGCAGCTCGCCCTGACCTGGGCGTTGCGGGACGAACGGGTCACGTCGGCGCTCATCGGGGCGAGCAGCGTCGACCAGTTGGAGGCCAATGTCGCCGCCCTGGACGGCCCGCCGCTGACCGACGACGAGCTGGCGAAGATCGACGTGCACGCGGTCGACTCGGGCATCGACCTGTGGGCGGAGTCCTCGAACGCGGGCTAGCGGGGCAGCGTCACGGTGAAGGCGGTGGAGCCCGGCCGACTGGTCAGCTCCACCGTGCCGCCGTGCGCGGCGACCAGGGAGTGCACCACCGCGAGCCCCAGCCCGCTGCCGCCGCGGTCGCGCGTGCGCGAGTCGTCCACCCGGTAGAACCGGTCGAAGATGCGCGACCGGTCGGCGGCCGGGATGCCCGGGCCGGTGTCGGCCACGCGCAGCACGGCCGACCCCTCGCGCACCGAGACCGTGAACGAGACCGACGTGCCCGCCGGGGTGTGCACGGCCGCGTTGGTGAGCAGGTTGTCGACCACCTGCCGCAGCCGCAGCGGGTCGAACGCCGCCCGCACCGGCCCGTCCGGCACGGTCAGCGCCAGCGGGTGCGCGGGGTGGGCGACCCGGAAGGCGTCCGCGGCCTCCCGCGCCAACGCCACCAGGTCGCCCTCGGCCAGGCGCAACGGCGTCTCCACCTCCGCGGCGTCCAGCCGGGCGAGCAGCAGCAGGTCGTCCAGCAGCACGCTCATCCGCGCCGCCTCCGACCGCAGCTTCTCCAGGTGCGCCTCGCGTTCGGCCGGCGCGTTCGCCGCCGCGTACCGGAACAGGTCCGCGTAACCCCGGATCGAGGTCAACGGCGTGCGCAGCTCGTGCGAGGCGTCCGCGATGAACCGCCGCAACCGCTGCTCGGCGGCCGTGCGGGCGGCCAGCGACGTGTCGATGTGGTCCAGCATCGTGTTGAACGCCGTGCGCAGCTCCTCGACCTCCACGCCGCCGTTGCCGCCCTCGGCGCGCACCGGCAGCCGGGCCGAGTCGGTCAGGTCGTGCGAGGTGATGTCGTGCGCGGTGCGCGCCATGTCGCTCAACGGCTGCAACCCGCGCCGCAGCACCGCCCGGCCGATCACCACGAACGCGATCAGCGCGAGCAGGAACGCGGCCACCTCCACGATCACCAGTTGCCGGACCGTGGTGGTGATGTCGTTCATCGGGGCCGCGCTGACCAGCACCACGCCGTCGGACACCGCGCACCCGCGCAGCCGGTACGTGCCGTCGCCGCGCAGGTACTCGGTCCGGTACACCGGCGAGCGGCCGTCGACCGCGAGCGCCACGGCGGCCAGCTCGTCGGCGTCGGCGGGCAGGTCTTCGCGGTTCTTCGGCGTCGCCGTGCCGTCGCGCACGTCGTAGACGACCGAGTACCAGCCGTACGCCTTGCCCTTGACCGTGCCGCTGTCGGCGAAGTCCTTCTTCAGCGAGACCTGCGTGCTCTCCATGGACGCGTCGAGCCGGTGCTCCAGGTACTCCTGCATGCTGCGGGCCATCACCGTGCCGACGACCGCGAACACCGCCAGCGCCAGCGCGCCCAGGCCCAGTGCGAGGCGGGTGCCCAGGCGCAGGCGGCGGCGCGTCACCGCGCGGCTCGGCGCAGCGCGTACCCGACGCCGCGGACGGTGTGGATCAGCGGCTCACCGCCGTCGGCCAGCTTGCGCCGCAGGTGCGAGACGACCAGCTCGACCACGTTGGAACGGCCGCCGAAGTCGTACTCCCAGACGTGGTCGAGGATCTGCGCCTTGGTCAGCACGGCGGGCGAGCGGCGCATCAGGTAGCGCAGCAGCTCGTACTCGGTGGGCGTGAGCGTGACCAGCTTCCCGCCCCGGCGCACCTCGCGGGTGTCCTCGTCCAGGGCCAGGTCGGACACCTTCAGCACGGACCGCTTCCACGTGGGCCCGGTCGAGCGCCGCAGCACGGCCCGCAGCCGTGCCATCAGCTCCTCCACCGAGAACGGCTTGACCAGGTAGTCGTCACCGCCGCGGGTGAGCCCCGCGACCCGGTCCGCGGTGCCGTCCCGCGCGGTGAGGAACACCACCGGCACCATCGCCCCGGCCGACCGCAGCCGGTCCAGCACGGTGAAGCCGTCGAGGTCGGGCAGCATCAGGTCGAGCACCACGATGTCGGGCCGGAAGTCCTCCGCGGCCCGCAACGCCGCCTCACCGCTGCCCGCGGTCACCGCCTGCCATCCCTCGTACCGCGCCACCGTCGCCACGAGGTCCGCGATGTGCGGCTCGTCGTCCACCACGAGCAGCCGAACCGAAGTGCCCTTGTCCACGCCCCCATGGTGCGACACGCCCGCGCGACGAGCCGGAAGCGACCGTCCGGTCGACAGCGAGTCGACAGGTTCCCGACAGCCGCCGCAGCGCGCTCGGCGTCCCGTTAGGACGAAGGGGTGGGCCGGGTGTGATGACTCACATGCGCTCTGCTACGGTTCCGCCACGGGTTTTCCCGCTCCACGGCCAGGTCAGCCGGGGTCCGCGCTCGGGGCGTGTTCCTGCGCAGATCGCGTGGAGAGCCGGCCTCGGTCGCACGCTTTCGGGAACGTGCGTGCCGAGGCCGGCTTCACTCGTCTTCAGCGGTAGCGGGCGAAGTCGAACTCCTGGCCGGTGACCGAGCGGCCCAGGTCGGCGCCCACCTCGGTCAGCAGGTCGACCAGTTCCAGGCCCGCCAGCCAGTCGCGCGGCAACGCCGCCGTGCCGTGCAGGGCGCCCAGGATGTTGCCCGTCAACGCCGCCGTGGCGTCGCTGCCACCCGAGTGGTTGGCCGCCGCGCGCAGGGCGTCCACGAACTGCGCCCGCTTCGGGTACACCAGCACCGTGTGCACGGCGATCGCCAGCGCCTCCGGGCCCGTCCAGCCGCTGCCCAGGCGGTCGACGCGGACCGAGTCGAAGCCCAGCGCCCGGTGCTCGTCGGCGAACACGACGGCCCGGTTGAGGGTGTTGGCGGTGTACGGGTCGTCGCGCAGCACCCGTCCGATGACCTGGTCCACGGCCTCCCGGATCGGCCGGCCGCGCACCGCCAGCAGGTGGATGAGCAGGGCGAACGCCCCACCGGACACCCAGCCGCCGGTGCCGCCGTGGGTGAGCGCGGCGAACCGGCAGCCCAGGTCGTAGGCGATCTCGGCGCTCGGCGCGAAGCCCGCCGGCGCGGTGCGGGTGACGCCGTTGCAGCCGGACGAGTCGTTGTGCGGCTGCTCGGGCGTGGGCGGGGTGTCGGCGGCCAGGGCGCGCAGGCACGTCAGGCCGGGTGACCGGCTGGAGTACAGCCGCTCGTCGCCCACGAGGCCCACGGCGTCCGGCTCGGGCGCGGCGACCTGCTGGGTGACCAACCACCGCCGGTAGCTCTGCCAGACGACCTCGACCGGCTCCCACTCGCCGGTGGTCTGCCCGCGCACCCACGCCCGCAGGTAGCCGTCGGCGGTGAACAGGGTCAGTTGCGTGTCGTCGGTGACCAGCGCGGGGCGCGGGGGCGCGAGGACGCCTTCCGGGCCGTGGTCGCGTTGGATGTCCGCCCACCCCAGGTACTGGATCGGCGCGCCGAGGGCGTCACCGAGCGCGCCGCCCAACAGGCACGCCGCGCCACGGTCGACCACGTTCATCGGCTCGCGCGGCACTTGCCCTCCTGCACTCGCCCAGAACTCGGCCGGGACGTCCGGGGCCAAAACCCTAGCCGTCGGCCGCCCGTCCGGTCATGCCGAGCACGGCTAGTTGAGCAAGCAACATTTACTCACAGGTATCCAACGGCCCTCCCGGCGCACCTGATCCAGTGACCGAGCCGTAGCGCACGAGGCGGGGGAGGGGCATGGCTGACCGGAGCAAGAGCGGGCTGGAGTTCGGCGTCCTCGGACCGTTGCAGGTGCTCGCGGACGGCCGACAGCTCGTCATCGGCCGCAAGGGGATGCGCGGCCTGCTCGCGATGCTGGTGCTGGAGGCCAACCGGGTCGTCCCGATCGACGAGATCGTGGACAGCCTGTGGGTCGACGAGCCGCCCGCCACGGCCAGGACGATCGTGCACGGTTACGTGTCGCGGCTGCGCCGGATGCTGGAGGAGGCCGACCCGGCGGGCTCGGCGCGCATCCTCACCACGCCGCCGGGCTACCAGCTGTCGGTGGACCCGTGGCGGCTGGACTTCCACCGGGCCCGGCAGCTCGTGTCGAGCGCGCGCGGCAAGCCCGCGCCGATCCGGGCCCAGCTGCTGCGCGAGTCGCTCGGCCTGTGGCGGGGCCAGGTGCTGGCCGACGTGCCGGGCGACCCGGTCACGACCGACCTGGAGGAGCTTCGGCTTGCCGCAGTGGAGGAGCGGATCGAGGCCGAGCTGGAACTGGGCCGCCACCTCGAGCTCGTCGGCGAGCTGCGCCAGCTCGTCACCGAGTACCCGTTCCGGGAACGCCTGGTCGGCCACATGATGCGCGCGCTGTACCGGTCGGGGCAGCGCGCCGACGCCCTGGACGCCTACCAGCGCTTCCACCGCCGCGTCGTGGACGAGCTGGGCATCGACCCCGGCCCCGGCCTGCGCGTGCTGCACGAGCAGGTGCTGCGCGACGACCCGGCCCTCAGCTCGCCGGGCCTGGCCGAACCGGCCCTCGTGCCACCGCGCCCCGGCGTCGTCGTGCCGGCCCAGTTGCCCGCCGCGGCCACCGGTTTCATCGGTCGCGACGAGGAACTGGCCTGGTTGGACCGCCTGTGCGACGGGCGCGACCCGGCCGCGACCACCATCGTCGTGGTCAACGGCGCGCCCGGCATCGGCAAGAGCGAGCTGGCCGTCACGTGGGGCCACCGCCGGGCCGAGCAGTTCCCGGACGGCCTGCTGTTCGCGTCCCTCAACGGCTTCGCCCCCGACCGCGACCCGGTCGAGCCCGCCGAGGTCCTCGCCCGGTTCCTGCTGGCCCTGGGCGTGCCCGCGGACGGCGTGCCGAGGGATCTGGACGACCGCGTCGGCCTCTACCGCTCGGTGCTGGCCAAGCGCCGCGTCCTGGTCGTGCTGGACGACGCCTGGGACCCCGGCCACGTGCGGCTGCTGCTGCCGCCGGGCGCGGGCTCGGTCGTGCTGGTGACCAGCCGCCGACGCCTCGAATCGCTGGTCGTCAGCAACGGCGCGCGCATGCTCACGCTGGACACGCTGTCCGACGACGAAGCCACCCGCCTGGTCGACGAGGTCGCGGGCAAACCGCTCTCCGACCAGGAGCCCGCCGCCGTCCGCAAGCTCGTGGAGCTGTGCGGCAACCTCCCGCTGGCCCTGCGGATCGCCGCCGCCAAGCTCGTCTTCAGTCCCGAGTGGACGGTAGAGGACCTGGTGGCGCAGCTCTCCGACGACCAGGTGCGCCTGCGCACCCTCGACCTCGCCGACACCGGCGTGCAACGGGCCCTGGCGGTGTCGTACCGCAACCTGCCGCCGGAACTGGCCGACACGTTCCGCGCCGCCGGCCTCGTGCCGGGCCGGTGGGTGAGCCCGCACGCCATCGCCGCAGTCTGCGACATCGACCTGGGCACCGCCGCCGCCCGCCTGGCCGACCTGGCCGACGCCCACCTGCTGGTGGAGCAGTGGCGCGGCGGCTTCGTCCTGCACGACCTGGTCCGCCTGTACGCGCGCGGCGTGGTCGAGGACCGGGAGTGCGGCCTGCGCCGCCTGATGTCGCACTACCTCGCCGCCTGCGACCACGCCCGCCGCCTGATCAGACCGGCGTCCGACGGCCTGGACTTCACCGGCGAGTCCACCGCACCCCGACCGGCCACCTCGTCGCAGGCGCTGTCCTGGTTCGACAAGGAGTGGTCCAACCTCATCGCCCTGGTGCACGCGGGCTCGGAAGTGGGCCTGCACGAACAGGTCTGGCAACTGGTCCGCCTGGTCCACACCTACTGCGTGACCAGGCTCGTCGGCCGCGAGTGGCACGGCATCGCCGAGTTCGGCCTGGCCTCGGCCCGGGTGATCGGCGACCGGCGCGGCGAGATGCTCGTCCTGCACGCCATGCACGACATCAACAACAGGGCCGGAGCCCTGCGCGGCACCCTGGACCAGGCCCGCCTGGCCCACCGGATCGCAGTGGACCTGGGCGAACCGCGCTACCTCGTGATGACCCTCGACCAACTGGCCCTGGCCCTGGTCGCCGAAGGCCGGGTCGAGGAAGCCCTGGCCCACCACCGCGAAGCCGTCGACCTGGCCCGACGCGACGGCGACGCCCTGGGCGAAGCGACCGTGCTCAACAACCTGGCCCAGGTCGAACAACGCCTCGGCCAACGCGAAACGGCCGCCCAACACCAATTCCTGGCCATGGAGATCTACCACCGCAACGGCGACGAACGGGCGTACGCCGTCGCGGTGAACAACCTGGCCGAGCTCTACGCCGAACTGGGCCTGTTGACCGAAGCCGAGGACCACGCCCGACAAGGCGTCGAATTGGCCCGCGGCGGCTCCATGCAGTTCGAGGAGGCGTTCGGCCGCCAGGTGCTCGGCACGGTTCTCGCCAAAAGGGGCGAACGGGTCGCCGCGCAAGCGGAACTGGCGGAATCGCTACGGTTGTTCGTACGCCTGGGCTCCCCGCGCGCGATGTTGGTCCGAACGGCTCTTGAAGCCTTGACCTCTGAGGTTTAGCCGCTGTTTAGCACGGTCCGGCGAAGTCGTGGGAACTTGGAGGCGCGCTGATCACCGAGTCGCGGTCGGCGCACCGGGTGGCTCTTGGTAGGGGGAACCAGGGGGGAAGTCACCCATCGCTGGCCGGCGTTCGGGGGAGAGCGCCGGCCAGCCCTATTGCACCCCACAACGGACCCGCCACCAACCCATCGGGTCGGACTCAATCGCACACGGGCAACAACTCGGGCCTTTTCGGCGCCAACCCGTCACCCATCGACTCACCGCGCAACTGCCGCGCGATCCACGGCATCACGTGTTCGCGCGCCCACTTCAAATCGTGCCGCCGCTGCGTCATCCAATCCTCGTCCACCAATGGCGGCCACGGGGTGTTCCACGGCTCCTCCGCCTCGAACCCCAGCACCTCGGCCGCCCGCAGCGCCACCCTCCGGTGCCCTTCGGGCGACAGGTGCAACCGGTCCTCGCTCCACGCCCGCCGGTCGTGCAGCACGGTCATCGACCACAGGTCGACCACCTTGCAGTGGTACCGCTCGGCCACCGACCACAAATGGCTGTTGTAGATCGCGATCTTCCCGCGCAACGACCGCAGCAACGGCGTGTGCTTCGGGTCGAACCCGGTGAAGATGAGCACCTCCGCGCCGGCCGCCCGCAGGTCGGCCACCGCGATCTCGTACACCTCGGCCAGCGCGTCCGCGTCGCTGCCGGGCACCAGGATGTCGTTGCCGCCGCCGCACAGCGTGACCAGCTTCGGCTTCAGCGCCACCGCCAGCGAGACCTGCTCGTCGACGATCTCCTGCAGCATCTTGCCCCGGATCGCGAGGTTCGCGTACCGGAAGCCCTGCTGCCTGGCCGAGATCATCGCGGCGAGCCGGTCGGCCCACCCCATGTACGTCCCGTTCGGCGCGGGGTCGTCCATGCCCTCGGTGAAGCTGTCCCCCACCGCGACGAAACTGTCCAGTCCCTCCACAGGTCCCCTCCACTCCGCGCGGCACCCCCATGACCCGCGCAGACCAGCATGCAACGCCAAGACGGCCCTACGCCACCGTCGGTTGGCAACGCTGTTACCAAGGTGTCACCCGCTGGTGTGAACCAGTGTCGGCAATGGGTGATTCACCGGGTTCCATCACCGGAGTGCGTCGCACATCACCGCCGCACGACCGCCCCCGACCCGGCCCCCGCCGCCGACCCCTCGTACGCCTCCCGCAACCTCGACTCCGCCCCCGCCGACGCGCCCACCGCGTCCAACCCCAACAACGCCGCCCCCACCACCGGCGGCACGTCCACCACCCGCACCCGAGCCGCCGGCGCGACCTCACCCAACCGCCGCGCCACCGCCTCGACCACCACCGGACCGGTCCCGGTCAGCACCCCACCGCCGAGCACCACGTCCACCGGCTCCGACAGCAGCTCCAACCGCGTCAACGACACCCGTGCCAGCAGCACGACCTCCTCCACCAGCCGGTCCACCACCGCCTGGGCCACCGCGTCGCCCCCGGCCGCCACCTCGAACAACAGCGGGCACAGGGCGTGCGGGTCGAACTCCACCTCGGCGAGGTGCAGCCGCTGCACCGCCTCGGCCAATGTCGCCGTGCCGTAGTGCGCGCGCACCGCGTCGAGCAGCGCCGTCGGTTCACCGCGACCGTCCTCGGCCCGCACCGCGAGCCACAACGCCTCCGACCCGATGTGCCCGCCACCGCCCCAGTCCCCGGAGATCCGCCCCAACGCCGGGAACCGGTGCGTCCGCCCGTCCGGTGCGACCGCGACGCAGTTGATCCCCGCCCCGCACACCACGGCCACCCCGATGCCGTCGGTCGTACCGGCCCTGAGCAGGGCGAACGTGTCGTTCCCGACCACGGTGGCCGCCGACCACCCGCGCGCCTCGATCGCGGCCCGCAAGTCCTCTTCCTCCTGGGGCAGGTCGGCCCCGGCGAGGTAGGCCGCCGTGTGCGCGGCGACGAACCCCCCGTCCGCCACGCCCGCCGCGCGTGCCGCCTCGCGCACCAGCCCGTCGAACACCTCCAGGCTGCGCTCCAGCCCGACGTTCTGCGGCGACGCGCCGGGCCCGCGCACCCGGGCGAGCACCCGCCCGTCGGTGTCCACCAGCGCCACGGCCGTCTTGCTGTTCCCGCCGTCGATGGCGAGCACCCGGTCGGTCACGCCGATCCCCTCGCCCACGGCAGGTGGTCGGCGTTGCGCGCCACGAGCTCGTCCGCCAGCGTCTCCGCCACCGCGTGCTGCCCGATCAACGGGTGCGCGAGCAACGCGTCCGCCACCCGGTCACGCCCACCGCGCACCGCCGCGTCCAACGCCAGGTGCTCGTACGCCGTCACGTGCGCGATCAACCCGGCCACCGTCGGCGGCACGGGCGGCACCGGCAGCGGGGTCGCGCCGTCACCGCCCACCACCGCGGGCACCTCGATCACCGCGTCCGCGGGCAGGAACGGCAGCGTGCCGCCGTTGCGCACGTTCACCACGTGCTGCTCCGCGCCGACGCCCCCGGTCAGCGCGTGCACCAACTGCACGGCCGCCTCCGAGTAGTACGCGCCACCGCGCTGCGACAACTGCTCCGGCTTGGTCACGACCCCCACGTCCCCGTACAGGTCCAGCAACTCCTTCTCCACCCCGGCCACCACCTCGGCCCGCGGCGGCTCCGTCTTCTGCCTGCGCACGACCTCGTCGTGGTCGTAGAAGTACTTCAGGTAGTAGGACGGCACCATCCCCAGCCGCCGCATCAGCGCCGCCGGCAGCCCGATGTGCCCGGCCAACGCGTCGCCGTGCCGCTCCAGCAGCTCGGGCAGCCGGTCCACGCCGTCGACGAACACGCCCGTCTCCCAGCTCAGGTGGTTGAGCCCGACGTGCTCCAGCCGCACGGCGTCCGGCTCGACCCCGAGCAACGCCGACGTCCACCGCTGGAACGTGATCGCCACGTTGCACAGCCCGACCGCCCGGTGACCCTCGGCCAGCAACGCCCGCGTCACGATCCCCACCGGGTTGGTGAAGTTCACGATCCACGCGTCGCCCGCCACCTCCCGCACCCGCCGGGCGATGTCCAGCACCACCGGCACGGTCCGCAGCGCCTTGGCGAGCCCGCCCGCGCCGGTCGTCTCCTGCCCGACGCAGTCGCACGCGAGCGGGAACGTCTCGTCCGACGCCCGTGCCGCCTGACCACCCACCCTGAGCTGCAACAACACCGCCGACGCGCCGTCGACGCCCCGCGCCAGGTCGGACGTGGTCGTCACCTTCGCCGGGTGCCCGGCGTGCTCCAGCAGGCGCTGCGCGAACGCCCCGACGACGGCCAGCCGCGACCGGTCCGGGTCCACGAGCGCGATCTCGTCCACCGCGAGGCTGGTGCGCCGCCCCGCGATCCCGTCGACCAGCTCCGGCGTGTAGGTCGACCCGCCGCCGACCACGGTCAGCTTCACCCCTTGACCCCCGTGAATGTGATGCCCCTGACGAACGAGCGCTGCGCGAACGCGAACAGCACGATCGCCGGGAGCATGATGAGCAACGTGACGGCCATCGCCAGGTTCCACTGCACGTGGTGCATGCCCTTGAAGGTCGACAGCGCCAACGACAGCGTCCACTGGTCCGGCTTCTCGCTCGTGTAGAGCAGCGGTCCGAAGTAGTCGTTCCAGGTGTAGAGGAAGCAGAACAGCGCGGTCGCCGCGATGCCCGGCCGCGCCATCGGCACGACGATCCGCAGCAGCGCCTGGAACTCGCCGCACCCGTCCACCCGGGCCGCGTCCACGTAGGACTGCGGGATGGTCAGGATGAACTGGCGCAGCAGGAAGATGGAGAAGGCGTCGAACAGGAAGTAGGGCGCGATCAACGGCCACAGCGTGCCGGTCAGCCCGAGGCTCGACCACGTGTCGTACAGCGGCACGGCCACGACCTGCGGCGGCAGCATCATCGCGCCCACGACCAGCAGGAACACGACGTCGCGGCCACGCCACCGCAGCTTGGCCAGCGCGTACGCGGCCGGGATCGACGAGACCAGCATCCCCGCCGTGGCCAGCGAGGAGTACAGCAGGCTGTTGCCCAGGTACTTGAGCAGCGGTGCTTGGTCGAACACCTCCACGAAGTTGCCCCAGTGCCACTCGCGCGGCCACAGGTCCTTGGTGAACGCCTGGTCGTCCGACATGACCGCGGTGAGGAAGACGAACACGACCGGCAACGTGAACATCAGCCCGAGCGCCAATCCCAGGCTGTGCACGGCGACCCAGTCCAGGCCCTTGCGCCACCTCACCGGCCGCACCACCGCGGCAGCCGCCGTCATCGCTCCTCCTGGTGGGAAGCCCTGCGCATCCGCTGCACCAACAGCGCGGTCGCCGCGAACGAGATCACGAACAGCACCGTCGCCATCGCCGCCGCGTAACCCATGTCGAAGTACCGGAACCCCTGCGTGTACAGCCACATCGGGAAGGTCAGCGTCGAGTTCTCGGGGAAGCCGAGCACCTTCGTGGACCCGGTCACGTCGGCCGACCCGCTGGCCGCCGAACCGGCCACCACGGCCTGCGTGAACAGCTGCAACGCCAGGATGATCGAGTTGACCACGCCGAACACCAGCACCGGCGAGATCGTCGGCAGCGTGACGTGCCACCACCGGCGCACGGGTCCCGCGCCGTCCAGCTCGGCGGCCTCGTACTGCTCCTGCGGCACGTCCAGGATCGCGGCCAGGATGATGATCATCAGGTCGCCCGACACCCACAGCACCACCGCCGCGATGCCCGGCTTCGCCCACACCGGGTCGGCGAACCACAACGGCCCGTCGACCCCGAACCAGCCGAGGAACGCGTCCAGCGGCCCCTCGTTCGGCCTCATGACCAGGAAGAACACCAGCGTCGCGGCCACGGGCGGCGCCAACGAGGGCAGGTAGCACAACGTCCGCACCAGCCCGACGCCCGACTTCAACCGGGCGATCACGGACGCCACACCCAGGGCGAACACGACCCGTGCCGCGGTCAGCACCACCACGAACCACAGCGTGTTGTAGACGGCGGTGCGGAACAGCTTGTCGGAGAACATGTAGGCGTAGTTCTCCCAGCCGACCCACTCCGGCGCGTTGATCAGGTCGTACTTGGTGAACGAGAACCCGATCGTGGCGACCAGCGGGTAGCCGAAGAACAACGCGAACCCCAGCGTCGCGGGCGCCATGAGCGCCAGGACGGTCAGGCGGTGGCGGGCGCGGGCACGGGACCGCCCCTTGGCGGGGGCGGTCCGCGCCACGTCCACGCGCTCCAGCGTGGCGGTCATCGCGTCACTTGCCGCTCTTCGCGACCCGGTCGTCGATCTGCTGGTCGACTTCCTCCAGCCCGGCCATCAGGTCCGGCACCTTGCCCGCCTGCCACGACGTGGCGAAGTCGCTGATGGCCTTGATGTGCGCGTCGCCGATGGGCGTCACCGGGTTGCCCTGGAGCTTGTCCGACGTGGCCAGGTCGATGAACGTCTTGAAGTTCTCGTCCACCTCCAGGCGCGGGTCGGTCAGCGCGGCCTTCGTGCTCGGGATGTTCTTGATCCCGTTGGCCAGGTCCACGATCGCCGTGGTGTCGAACGACAGGTGCTTGATCAGCTCCCAGGCCGCGCCGGGGTTCTTCGCGCCCTTCGGGATGCCCATGATCGTGCCCGCGGTGAACGCCGTGCCGTGCAGCTCCGGCTTGCTCGTGGGGAACGGCGCGGTGGCGAACCGCACGTCCGGGGCCTGGTCCTGGAGGAACGCCGTGCGGTACTCGCCGTCGATCATCATGGCGATCTTGCGCTGGTGGAACGCGTGGTCGGTCGAGTACTGCTGGCCGAGCCCGGCGCGGAACCGCTCCAGCGCGTCGTAGCCGTAGAAGTCCACCAGCTCCTTCTGGAACCGCAGCATCTCGGCCCACTCCGGCGACGCCAGGCCCGACTTGCCCTGCGCGTCCTCCCACTTCGCGCCGAAGTGCGGCGCCCAGATCTGCGGGTTGTTGGCGTAGTACGGCATGCTCGGCAGGAAGCCCGCCACCTCGATCGAGCCGTCCGCGGCCCGCTTGGTGGTGCGCTTGGCGAAGTCCAGCAGCTCGGCCGTCGTCTTCGGCGGTGCCGTGATGCCCGCCTCGGCCAGCATGTCCTTGTTGTAGTACAGGCCGTACACGTCGCTGAGCATGGGCATCGCGCAGCGGTTGCCCTTGTACTCGGTGTAGGCGCGCACGGCGTCGGTGATCTGGCCGAGGTCGACGTTGTCACGCGCGATGTAGGGCTTGAGGTCCTGGAACGAGCCGCTGGAGCAGAACTGGCCGATGTTGTCGGTGGTGAACGACAGGGCCACGTCCGGCGGGTTGCCGCCGCGGATGCCCGCGGTGATCTTGTCGTCGTCCTGGCTGCCCTCGTGCTTGATCTCGGCGTGGGGGAACTCCTGCTTGAAGCTCTCCAGGGCCTTGGTGACCTCGTCCTGCTCGCGACCGGAGTAGTTGCTCCAGACGGTCAACGAGAACGTGTCGTCCTTGCCGGGCGCCGCCGCCGGTCCCGACTGGTCGGCCCGCTCACCCGAACCCGCCGCGCAGGCGGTGAGGGACACGGCCGCGGCCACGCACAGCAACGTTGCGCGGTGGAGCTTGCGCATGTGCTCTCCTTCATGTCGACGTGCTCGGAGCGGTCGCGTCCTGGCGGTTCGGACCGCGGAAGGGCTCGGTCGTGGCGGCGGGCAGACCGAACACCTGTTCCCTGGCGACCGACAGCGCCGCGTGCAGCGCTCCGGACCGCACCGGTTTCCCGGTGACCAGGGCGAGTCGGACGGGGGTGCGGGGCACCACCAGGCGGCGCAGCTCGGCGGCGACGAGGTCGGCCAGCGCCGTGCCGCCCGCCTGCGCGATGTCGCCGGAGAGCAGCACCAGTTCGGGGTCGAGCACGGCGACCACGTTCGCCACGCCGGTCGCGATGCGGCGGGCCAGGTCGACCAGGAACTCCCGGCCGGCGGTGCCCTCGCTCAACGCCCGCCGCACGGCGTCGCGGCCGGTGCGGGCGGACACGCCGTGCGCGCGGGCCAGCCGGGCGATGGCCGGGCTGTCGAGCAGGTCGCCGTAGCGGCTGCCCGAGCGGTCACCGCCGGTGTCGGCGTGCGCGTGGTCGGGGACGCGCATGGCGTCGATCTCGCCCGCGCCACCGGTCGCGCCGCGCAGCAGCACGCCGTTGACGACGACGGCCGCGCCCACCGCGTCGGCTGGCCAGAGCAGGACGAAGTCCCTCACCCCGATGGCCCGGCCGGCGATCATCTCCTCCAGCGCGACCAGGTTGACGTCGTTCTCGACCGTGACGGAGGTGTCGAGGAGGGCTTCGAGCTCCTCGGGGATGTTCTTGTCCGCCCAGCCCGGCATGTGCGGGGCGTAGTTGAGGCGACCGGTGGCCGGGTCGACCGCGCCGGGGCTGCCCACGACCACGTGGTGCAGGGCGTCGGTGGTGAGGTTCGCCTGGGCGGCGGCCTTCGTGACCGCGCCGTGGAACGCCTCCAGCACGTCGGTCTTCGGCATGGGCGCGCGGTGCTCGGTGAGCGTGGCGCCGGAGATGTCGGCGATGGCGACGTCGATCGAGTCGGGCGTGAGGTCGACGGCGGCGACGTGGGCCAGCGCGCCGTTGACCGTCCACAGCTGCGCCCTCGGGCCGCGTCCGCCGCCGCGCAGGCCGTCGCGCAGGACCGTGCCCTCGTCCTCGAGGCGGGTGAGCAGTTGGGCGGTGGCCGGTTTGGACAGCCCGATGATCCCTTCCAGTTCGGCCCTGGTCAGCGGGCCGTTGCGGAGCAGCGCCTCGATCGCGGCGCGGTCGTTGATCTCGCGCAGCAGCCTCGGGCTCCCGGCTCGCATCGCCTCTCCCGTCTGTGTCGAACGGTCCTGTCTGGTAACTTTCCAGACGATTTCGTGGAGACGCTAGTGACGGGCCTCACGGGGGTCAATGGCCCGAGACGGGTCCGTTACCTGGGTTAGGCGGCCCTAAGGCACCCTGGAGGCATGACCGACACGCGTCAGGAGTCGCTGGCCTCGCTGCTGGGCGGGCGGGGTGGTGCGCTGGACGCCTCGCTGCCGCCGTTGGCGTTCGTGGTGGGGTGGCTGCTGGGCGGGCACTCGATCGCGGTGGGTGCGTTGGCGGCCGTGGCGTGCGGCGTGGTGGCGGGCGTCGTCCGGCTGGTCCGGGGTGGGCGTCCGCGTGCGCTCCTGGCGTCGGTGGCGTTGGTCGTGCTGGCCGCGTACATCGCGTTGCAGACCGGCCGCGCGGAGGACTTCTTCCTGCTGCAGGTCTTCCTGAACGCCGCGTCGGCCCTGGTCTGGTCGGCGTCGATCGTGCTGCGGTGGCCGTTGCTGGGCGTGGTGGTGGGCCTGGTGACGGGCCAGAAGTTCCGCTGGCGCCGTGACCCGGACCTGCTCCGCGCCTACCGCTACGCCTCGTGGCCGTGGGTGGGCCAGTACGTGCTGCGCGTGCTCGTGTTCGGCGCCCTGTGGCTGGCCGGCGAGGTGGTCCTCCTGGGCATCATGCGCGCCGCCCTGACCTGGCCCCTCCAGGTGGCCTGCGTCGCCGTGAGCTGGTGGGTCCTCCGCCGCACCCTCCCCGCCGACCACCCGGGCCTGCGCCACCCCCGCACCCCCTGACCGCGAGAGTCCTACCCCCAGCCCGCGAGAGTCCTACGTTCGCGACCCCAGAATTCAACGCTCACGACGAACGGCACCCGGCCCGCGGGGTGCTGAGCGTTGAATTCGGGGGTTCTGAACGTAGGACTCTCGCGGCGTGAAGGTAGGACTCTCGCGGCGTAAAGGTAGGACTCTCGCGGCGTGAAGGTAGGACTCTCGCGGCGTGAAGGTAGGACTCTCGGGTTAGGGGCGGGGGGCGGTGGGGCCCAGGACCTTCACGGCGGCCAGCCAGGCGGCGCCGGCCGCGCCTTCGGTGGCGACGGTGACCGGGGCCGAGGTGCGGGCGGTCAGCTCCAGCTTCAGGCGCGTGCCCAGCGGGTTGGCGTGGACCAGGCTGCCCATCAGCACGATCGGGGACCGGGCGTCGGCCGGGCGGGCGGCCTCGGTCAGGTCGGCCAGCACCCGCACGGCGGTCTTGATGATCCGCTCGGCGGACGGCGCGGTGGCGTGCGCCGTCACGAGCGGCGCGTAGCCGGCCAGGGCGATCGGCGCGGCCGCGTTCGCCGCGGTGATCAGGCGACGCCACCGCTCCCGCCTCGGCAGGTCGGGGATCGCCGCACGGGCCAGCACGGCGGCGGCCAGGTCGTCCACGTCGTCCCGCTCCAACGCGACCAGCGTCGCCCGCACGGCCTCGCGGCCCAGCCAGAACGCCGACCCCTCGTCACCGAGCAGCCACCCGTACCCGCCGACCGTCGACACCAGCTCGTGGTGCTCGATCCGGGCCGCGATCGACCCCGTCCCGGCCACCAGCACGGTCCCGTCCGGCGACGCCGTGCCGGTCGCGAACGCCGCCTCGCAGTCGGTGATCACCCGCATCGGGCACCGCAGCCCGGCGCCCGCCCACGCCGCCTCGAACAACGCCGCCACCGCCGGGTCGCTGAGCAGCTTGCTCGACCCCGCCATGCCGAGCACGCCCGACTCGACCTTCGCCGCGTCCAACCCGTCCAACGCCGCCGTCAACGCCTGCCGCACGTGCCCGGCGGCCACCTCCGGCGGGTGCGAGTTGGGGTTCGCGCCACCGGCCACGCCCGCGCCCAGCCGGGTGCCGTCCAGGTCCAGCACCAACGCCCGGGTGCTCGTGCCGCCCGCGTCCACACCCACCACGAAACCCATTCGCCCGAGTATGCCCAGCACGAACGAGGTCCGGCACACCCAACCGGGTTGTGCCGGACCTGGCGCTGCGTGACCGGGGTCAGCGCACCGCGAGCACCTGCGCCCGGTCGCCCGAAGCGTTGTGGTGGTGCAGGAGGAGCAGGGTGCCGTCCACCGCGGACGGATCGCGCCGCACGCGCAGCACCGCGCCCGGCTCCGCGGTGAACGTCACCCCGCCCTCGACGGCGAGCCTCGGCCGCACGGGGTCGAACGACAGGGGCGTGTCGATCCGGTCCACGAACCCGTCCGCGTTGCCCGGTGCGGGGTAGTTGCCCGACGTCACGACCGTGTAGGTCAGCGGCGCGCCCGTCGCCGCCGGGTCGATGCCCAACGCGGTCAGCGCCACCGGCAGCACCACCACGTCGCTGTCCATCACGTTGGTGTCCACGTCGCCGTACTGGCCGTTGAGCGGCTGTTCGTCGACCACCGCGCCGTCGGCCTCGCGCACGGTCCGCGCCAGCCACACGTCCGCCGTCACGACCTCGCCCGCGCCCGGCTTCACCGCGCGCACGGTGTAGTCGGGCACGCCGTCGCCGCCGGTGTCGATCCGGATCGCCGGGCTGTTCGGGGTGCCGAGCGTGACCCAGTCGTGCCAGGTCGCCACGCCGAACGCGAGCACGCCGCCCGCCGCGGCCGCGCCCACGTACCGCAGGTCGCCGCCCCGGGCGGAGGAGTTCAGCGCGCACTCGGCCTGCACCTCGTCGTCGCACGGCGGCAGCTCCGGGCTGGACGCGTGCAGCTCGAACGCGCTCACCAGCGACCGGTACGCCTCGTCGCCCTCGCCCTGGTCCAGCGCGCGCCCGCCCAGCTCGACCGTGCCGTCACCGCGGTCGACCGCCTCCACGTCGGCGACCGGTTCGGGCGCGGCGTACACGGGCACGCGCAGCGCGAGGTCGCCGGAGCGCACGAGCAGCCGCCCGGACGCCTCGGCCAGGAACTGCCGCGCCACGTCCGCCTGCACCTTCTGGATCGTCGGGTCCGCCACCTTGCGCAGCTCCTCCGGCGTCACGGTCAGCGTCACGTCGACCGTCCCGGTCCCGCCCGGCGGCACGGCGAGCACCGGCGGCCACACCTCGAACCGCGCGCCGGGCACGGTGGTCGCCGCCTCGTAGGTGACCCGTGCCGTGCGGGGCCGTGACGACTTGTTCACCACCTTCACGGTCTTGCGCAGCGACAGGGCCGCGCCGGCCTCGACGGGCCCGAACGACACGCCCACCGCGCCGGGGTCGTCGGCGACCATGGCCAGCAGGTCGACGTGGACGGCGTCGAGCGCGTCCACCCGGCCCGCGCCGACCCGCATCGGGGCCTCGGGCTTGCCGGTGGTGTGGTCGTCGCCGTCGGTCACCCGCCCGCTCGCGGTGTTCATGATCGCGGCCTTGACCTCTTCGACCGTCCACTCCGGACGGACCTCGCGCACCAGCGCGGCGATGCCCGCCACGTGCGGCGCGGCCATCGAGGTGCCGTTCATGCTCACGCCCTCCGCGCCGGTGCCCGCGGCCGCGGACAGGATCGTGTCGCCGGGCGCGGCCACGTCGGGCTTGGCCGCACCCGCGCCGCGGGAGCCGCGCGCCGACGACGGCGTGATCGTGTCGGCCAGGGTCGGCGTCACGGTCGGCACGGCGTTGCGCAGCGAGCCCAGCATCCGGACCACGAGCGTCCCGTCGGCCAACGACGGCCGCAGCGCGTCGGTCGCCGCGCGGGTGAACTGGAACACCGGGATGGCCGCGTTGCCCGCGATGGCCGCCTTGAAGTGGTCGCTGGTGGCGGGCAGCAGCACGCCCGCCGCACCCGCCGCCTGGGCCATGTCGGTCCGCGGTCCGGAGCCGCACTCGCGGGTGGCGTCGTCCTCGTCCCACTCCAGCCAGACGAACCGGCCGGTGAGGTCCTGGGTGATCGGCGCGCACCCGTCGAGGTTCGCCGGGTCGGACACCGGCACGACGGGCAGCGCGAGGTCCAGCGCCGGGTAGCCGGTGTAGTTCTTGCTGTACTGCCCGGCGTGCCGCACGCCCGCCACCTCGACGCCGTCGAGGACCGCGAACGCGTCACGCGTGTTGGCCACCGCCAGCGCCTCGGGCGTGTTGGCGGGCGAGCCGCCGACGTCGTAGAGGTCGCCGCCGTTGCCCGCCGACGCGACGACCACCACACCGTGCTCGACGACCTTGCGCACGAACAGGCTGTCCGGGTCGTCCTGGCCGCCGAAGTCGCCGCCCAGCGACAGGTTCACCACGTCGAGGTGGTCGCCGAAGTCGCCGTCGCCGTTCGGGTCGAGCGACCAGTCCAGCGCCTGGCCGACCAGCTCGGTCGACCCGGTGCAGCCGAACACCTTCAACGCGTACAGCGCGGCCTTGGGCGCGACGCCGGGGCCGATCTTCAGGGCGGCCACGGCCTCGGGCGTCAGCGCCGAGTAGTCCCCGGTGAACGGGGTGCCGTCGGCGTTCACGCCGTACCCGGCGGCGGAACCCGCGACGTGCGTGCCGTGGCCGAAGCAGTCCAGCGGGTTGGGGTCGGGCACGGGCACGGCCTTCGCCGGGTCGGCCGGGTCGTAGCCGTCGCCCGCGAAGTCGTGGCCGCCGACGACCTTGGCCGTCGGCGTCCACGGCGCGGTGGGGTCGACGGCCTCGTAGGCGGCCGTGGTGCCGGGGCCGCCGAAGTCGGCGTGGGTGTAGTCGATGCCGGTGTCGATGATGCCGACGCGGATGCCCTCGCCGTACCGGCCGGTGTCGCGCCACACCCGCGCGGCCCGCGTCAGCTCCACCGCGCCCGCGTTGCGCACGGACTTCGGCACGGTCAGCCGCACGGACTTGACCTCGGGGAGCGCGGTGAGGCCGCGCAGGCTCGCCGCGTCGGCGGTGACGACCAGGCCGGGCACGGCGTTGCGGGTCTCGGCGACCTGGCGGGTGCCGGCGTCACGGCCGCGCAGCGCCGCGAGCACCCGGTCGGCCTGCGCGTCGGCGTGCTGCCGGGCGGCGCGTGCCGCGGCGGCCGGGTCGCCGCCGCGTGCCTTCTCGTCGCCGTACGCCTGCGTGGCGGGGGTGGTGGCGAGCTCGACGAACGCCGTCACCGGCCCCTTGGCACGGTCCAGCGCCCGCTCGGACGACCCGTTGCCCGCGTGGTCGGCGCGGTTGGGCGGCAGGGGACCGGCCTCCCGGTCCGTGCCGGAGGCGGTGCCGACGAGGAGTGAGCCGAGCAGGGCGGCGGTGGCGGCGGACGCCTGCACCGCGCGGTGGAGTTTCATCGCGACCCTTCATAACCGCAGGTATTCATCGGACGAATAACCGGACAACCTCTAGACGGAGGCATCAGCAAGCGCTATACATCCGATCTATCGCTGTGTTTGTCGAGGAGGACTGCCGTGCAGTTGCTGCGCCTGGGCCCGGCGGGCTCGGAACGCCCCGCCGTCCGTGCCGACGACGGCGTCACGTACGACCTGAGCCCGCTGACCGACGACGTGACCGGCGCGTTCCTCGCCGACGACGGCATCGCCCGCACCCGCGCCGCGCTCGCGGCCGGTGAACTCCACCCGATCGTGGACGACGGGGTGCGGATCGGGCCGCCGGTCGCGGGCGTGGGCAAGATCGTCTGCATCGGCCTCAACTACCGCGACCACGCCGAGGAGACCGGGCTGCCGATCCCGGCCGAGCCGGTGGTGTTCCTCAAGACCCCGGACACGATCGTCGGCCCGAACGACGAGGTGCTGGTGCCGCGCCGCTCGGTCAAGACGGACTGGGAGGTCGAGCTGGGCGTGGTCATCGGGCGCACCGCGCGGTACCTCGACTCCGCCGAAGAGGCCCTGACCTGCGTCGCCGGGTACGTGCTGTCGCACGACGTGAGCGAGCGCGAGTTCCAGATCGAGCGCGGCGGGCAGTGGGACAAGGGCAAGAACTGCGAGACGTTCAACCCGCTCGGCCCCTTCCTCGTGCCCGCGGCCGAGGTCGGCGACCCGCAGGCGCTGGGCCTGCGGCTGTGGGTCAACGGCGTGCCGCGGCAGGACTCCTCCACCAAGAACATGATCTTCCCGGTGGCCGAGCTGGTCCGCTACCTGAGCTGGTTCCTCGTCCTCCGGCCGGGTGACGTCATCAACACCGGCACGCCGGCGGGCGTGGCGCTCGGCCAACCGGAGCCCAAGCCGTACCTGCGGGCGGGCGACGTGGTGGAGCTGGAGATCGACGGCCTGGGCAGGCAGCGGCAGACGTTCGGGCAGGCGTGAGGTGAGCGCGGACCGGGTCGTCGCGCTGGACGTGCTGGACATCCGGTTCCCGACCTCGCGGGAGCTGGACGGGTCGGACGCGATGAACCCCGACCCGGACTACTCCGCCGCCTACGTCGTGCTGCGCACGTCGAACGGCCCCGACGGCCACGGCCTGGCGTTCACCATCGGCCGCGGCAACGACGTGCAGGCCGCGGCGATCCGGTCGTTGGCGCACCACGTGGTCGGCCGGCGCGTCCCGGAGACCGCGGCCGACCTGGCGGAGCTGTCCGCCGAGCTGGTCGGCGACTCGCAGCTGCGGTGGCTCGGCCCGGAGAAGGGCGTCGCGCACATGGCGCTCGGCGCGGTGGTCAACGCGGCGTGGGACCTCGCGTCCCGGCGCGCGGGCCTGCCGCTGTGGCGGTTCCTGTCGGGCATGACGCCGGAGGAGATCGTCGGCCTGGTCGACTTCCGGTACCTGTCCGACGCGCTCACCCCCGACGAGGCGCTGGACATCGTGCGCCGCGCCGAACCGGGACGTGCGGAACGGGCCGCCGCCCTGGTCCGTGACGGCTACCCGGCCTACACGACGTCGCCGGGCTGGTTGGGCTACACCGACGAGAAGCTCGCGGACCTGGCGCGGCAGGCGCTGGCCGACGGCTTCGACATGATCAAGCTGAAGGTCGGCGGCAGCCTCGACGACGACGTGCGGCGGATGCGGCTGGCCCGGGAGGTCGTGGGCGAGGGCGTGCGCATCGCCGTGGACGCCAACCAGCGGTGGGACGTGGGCACGGCGATCGCGTGGATGCGGGAGCTGGCGCCGTTCGACCCGTACTGGGTCGAGGAGCCCACCTCGCCGGACGACGTGCTGGCGCACGCGGCCATCGCCGGGGCGGTGCGCCCGATCAAGGTCGCCACGGGCGAGCACGTGCAGAACCGGGTGGTGTTCAAGCAGCTGCTCCAGGCCGGCGCGGTGGACGTGGTGCAGCTCGACGCGTGCCGCGTGGGCGGGGTGAACGAGAACGTGGCCATCCTGCTGCTCGCGGCGAAGTTCGGCGTGCCGGTGTGCCCGCACGCGGGCGGTGTCGGCCTGTGCGAGCTGGTCCGGCACCTGGCGATGGCCGACTTCGTGGCGATCTCCGGCACGACCGACGGGCGCGTGATCGAATGGGTCGACCACCTGCACGAGCACTTCACCGACCCGGCCGAGGTGCGCGGTGGCCGGTACGTCGCGCCCGCCGAACCCGGCTTCTCGGCCCGGCTGCGCGACGAGGCGTTGACCGATTACCGGTACCCCGACGGTCCGGTGTGGACGGAGTTGGAGGAGCGGCGGTGAGCGAGTTCGAGGGCCTGGTCGCGGTGGTGACCGGCGGCGCGTCCGGCATCGGCCTGGCGACCGCGCGGCTGCTGGCGGCGCGGGGCGCGACCGCGGTGGCGCTGGACCTGGACCCGCGGGTCGACCCGCCGGTGCACGGCATCAGGGCCGACGTCACCGACGACGCCTCGGTGCGGGCCGCGGTCGACGAGGTGGTCGAGCGGTTCGGCCGGCTCGACGTGCTGGTGAACAACGCGGGCATCGGCGCGCAGGGTGACGTCACGGCCAACCCGGACGACGAGTGGCTGCGGGTGCTGGACGTGAACGTGGTCGGCATGGCCCGGGTCGCGCGCGCCGCGCTGCCGCACCTGCGCCGGTCGCCGGCCGCGGCGATCGTGAACACCGGGTCCATCGCGGCGTGGGCCGGCCTGCCGCAGCGGGCGCTGTACTCGGCGAGCAAGGGCGCGGTGCACGCGTTCACCCTGGCCATGGCCGCCGACCACGTGCGGGAGGGCATCCGGGTGAACGCGGTGGCGCCCGGCACGGCCGACACGCCGTGGGTGGGCCGCCTGCTCGACTCGGCCCCGGACCCGGCCGCCGAGCGCGCCGCCCTCGCCGCCCGGCAGCCGCACGGCCGACTGGTCACCGCCGACGAGGTCGCGGGCGCGATCGCCTACCTGGCCGGCCCGCTGTCCGGTTCCACCACCGGCACGGTCCTCGCGGTCGACGGCGGCATGCACGGGTTGCGGCTGCGGCCCCGGGAGGCGCGGTCGTGATCCCGTTGTCCCGCTTGGGTTTCGGTGGTGGCCCGATCGGCAACCTGTACGCCGAGGTGTCCGATGTGGACGCTTTCGGCGCGCTGGAAGCCGCGTGGGACGCCGGTGTCCGGTACTTCGACACCGCGCCGCACTACGGGCTCGGTTTGTCCGAGCGGCGGATCGGGTCGTTCCTGGCGGGCCGGCCGCGTTCGGAGTTCGTCGTGTCCACCAAGGTCGGCCGGGTGCTGGAGCCGGGGTTCGGTGCCGGCGACGACATGGCCAACGGCTTCGCCGTGCCCGCGACGGCGTGGCGGCGGTGGGACTTCAGCGCGGACGGCGTGCGGCGGTCGTTGGAGTCCTCTTTGGACCGGCTCGGGCTGGACCGGGTGGACGTGGTGTACGTGCACGACCCCGACGCGCACTGGGAGCAGGCGTCGGCCGAGGCGGTGCCCGCGTTGCTGGAGCTGCGGTCGCAGGGCGTGATCGGGGCGGTCGGGGTCGGCATGAACCAGTGGGAGATGCCCGCGCGGTTCGTCCGGGAGACCGACCTGGACGTGGTGCTGCTGGCCGGGCGGTACACCGTGCTGGAGCAGCCGGGGACGCCGTTGCTGGACCTGTGCGCGGCCCGCGGGGTGTCGGTGGTGGCGGCGGGGGTGTTCAACTCCGGCTTGCTGGCCCGGCCCGAGGTCGGTGACCGGTACGACTACCGGGCCGCTCCCGAGGCGCTGGTGCAACGGGCGCGGCGGATCGCCGAGGTGTGCGCCCGGCACGGCGTGACGCTGCCGCAGGCGGCGATGTCGTTCCCGTTGCGGCACCCGGCGGTGGTGTCGGTGCTGCTGGGGGTGCGTTCGGCGGCGGAGATGCGGGCCAACGCCGAGGCGTTCGACCGACCCACGCCCCCCACCCTCTGGGACGACCTGCTCTCCGAATCCCTCCTCTAACCCGCGAGTCCTACCTCCAGAACGCGTGTGTCCTACGTTCAGAACGCGAGAGTCCTACGTTCGCGTCGCGTGTGTCCTACGTTCGGAACACCCGAGTTCAACGTTCAGAACACGGCGGCTCGGCGTCACGCCAGGTCGGACAGCCACTGCTCGACGCCCGCCACGTGCACCGTGGACCACGAGCGGGCCAGCTCGGGCTGGTGCGCGGCCAGCGCGTCGACGATGGCGCGGTGCTCGGCGACGGTCCGCTCGACCGCGCCACCCTGCGTGATGCCGCGCCAGATGCGGACGCGCACGGTCGGGCCGGCCAACGTGTCCAGCAGTCGGGCCAGGTAGGCGTTGCCGGAGCCCTGCGCGATGGCGCGGTGGAACTCCAGGTCGTGCTCGACCAGCTCCTCCACCGACCGGGCGCCCTCGGCCGCGTCGCACAACGCGCGCAGCGCCGCCACCTCGTCGGGCCCGACGCGCTGCGCCGCCATCGCCGCCGCGGCCGGTTCGAGGATGCGCCGCACCTGCAACACCTCCAGCACGGAGTCCTCGCCGCGGTGCAGGTCCAGCACGAACGACAACGCGCCGAGCAGGTCGTCGGCACGCAGGCTGGACACGTAGGTCCCGTCACCCTGCCGCACGTCCAGCACCCTGACCAGCGACAACGCCTTGACCGCCTCACGCAGCGAGTTCCGCGACAACCCCAACCGCTCGGCCAGGTCGGCTTCGCGCGGCAGTCGGTCGCCCGGCTTGAGCTCGCCGGAGACGATCATCTCCTTGACGCGCAGGATGGCGTCGTCGGTAACTGCCACGTCGGCCCTCGACTCGTCAGCTAGACCTCGGATGTCTGGCGCCAAGTATGGGCCACGCCACTGCGCCGCGCGGCCGAACCCGCCGTGCGGCGAAACATTCACCCATCCCTACTCTATTCGGTTATCTTATAACCACACGTGACGCCGTCCGCCACTTCCGGCCATAATGGTCTGGACCATTTGAGGAGGGACCTTGGACACGGTTGTCGCAGCTCCGCGAGCACTGCTCTGTCGGACCATCACCGGTCCCGTCAGCCTGAGGTTGCGGGCAGGGCGGATCGTGGAAGTCGTTACGGGTGCACCACCCGACGGCGCCGAGGTGCTGACCGACGGCCTGCTCACCCCGGGCCTGGTGGACGTGCAGGTCAACGGGGCGGTCGGGGTCGACTTCGCCGAGGTGGACCCCGAGGGCATGGCCATGGTGGCGAGAGCGCTCCCACGAACGGGGGTGACGCGGTTCCTGCCCACCCTGATCACCGCGCCGGTGCCGGTGGCCGTGCGCCAGGCGCACGCCGTGCTGGCGGCGGCGGCCGCCCTGCCACCGCACGCGGGCGCGAAACCGCTCGGCGTGCACCTGGAGGGGCCGTTCCTGTCGCCGAAACGCGCGGGCGTGCACGACCCGGCGCTGATGGTGGCACCCGGCGCGGCCGAGATCGACGTGCTGCTGGACGACGAGGTGCTGCGCCGCGCGTTGCGCATGGTCACGCTCGCCCCCGAGCAGCCGGGCGGCCTGGACGCCGTGCGCAGGCTGGCGGCGGCGGGCGTGCTGGTCGCCGTCGGCCACAGCGACGCGACGGGTGAGCAGACCCGTGCCGCGGCGGAGGCGGGCGCGCGGATGGTGACCCACCTGTTCAACGCCCAACGCCCGCTCGGCCACCGCGAGCCGGGGGTGCCGGGCGTGGCGCTGGTGGACGACCGGTTCACGTTGGGCCTGATCGCGGACCTGGCGCACGTCGGCCCGGACGTCTGCCGGCTGGTCTTCAACGCCGCCGGCCACCGGGTCGCGCTGGTCACGGACGCCGTGGCCGCCGCCGGCATGCCGCCGGGGCGCTACCAGCTCGGTGGCGCGGACGTGCTGCTGGCCGAGGACGGCGTGCCGCGGTCGCCGGAGGGCACGATCGCGGGCAGCGCGCTGACCCTGGACCGGGCCGTGCGCAACATCGTGTCGGTGGGCGTGGACCCGGCGGACGCGTTGGCGTCGGCGACCGTCGTGCCGGCGGACGCGATCGGCGAGCCGACGTTGGGCCGGTTGGAGGCCGGGGCGGTGGCCGACCTGGTCTGGTGGGACGAGAACCTCCAGCCGCGCAAGGTGTGGGTGGACGGCGAGGTCGTGTTCGACCGTGCGGCGGCGTTCGAGTCCGAGGCGGTCGGCGAGGCGGTCGGCGTGGCGGCCGCGGGTCAGTAGCCGGACCGGCGAAGAGGCCCGAGGGAACGTTCCCTCGGGCCTCGGCCGTGTTCTGAGCGTTGAACTCGGGTGTTCTGAACGTAGGACACTCGCGTTCCGAACGTAGGACTCACGCGACGCGAACGTAGGACACTCGCGTTCCGAACGTAGGACTCGCGCGGGGTCAGCGGGTTCGGGTGACCTTGTTCAGGCCGCGCGGGTTGTCCGGGTCGCCGCCGCGGGCCAGGGCCAGGCCGTGGGCCAGGCGCTGCACCGGCAGGATCTCCAGGATCGGGGCCACCTCCTCGGCCGTCTCGGCGACCGGGATGCGCAGGGCGGCGGAGACCTTGTCCGACGCCGAACCCACCGCCAGCACGTCCGCGCCACGCCCGTGCACGGCGTCCAGCACGTCGTGCAGCGCGTCACCGCCCTTGCCCGCGCTGGTCACCGCCAGCACGGCCGTCTCCGCGTCCACCGCCGCCACCGGCCCGTGCAGCAGGTCGGCCCCGCTGTACGCCCGCGCCGCCAGGTAGGAGGTCTCCGCGAGCTTCAGCGCCGACTCCAGCGCCGTCGGCAGCGAGTAGCCGCGCCCGGTGGTCAGCACCCGGTCCACGAACCGGTACCGCTGCACCGCCTCGGCCACCGCGTCGGCCGACGAGTCCAGCGTCGCCCGGGCCAGGTCGCCCAGCCGCGCGGCCGCCGAACCGTCACCGCCGCGGATGGCGTCCACCAGCAGGTACAGCGCCAGCAGCGTCGCGGAGTACGTCTTCGTCGCCGCCACGGCCCGCTCCACGCCCGCGCCGACGTCCACCGACAGCTCGGCGGCCCCGTTCAGCGGCGACGACGCCGTGTTGGTCACCGCCACGGTCAACGCCCCGCGGGCCCGCGCCGACTCGGTCACCTCCAGCAGGTCCGGCGACCCGCCCGACTGCGACACCGCGACCAGCAGCACGTCCCGCAGGTCGGGCTGGGCCCCGTACAGCGTGGTGGTGGACGGCGACACCAGCCCGGCGGGCAGTTCCAGCAGCACCTCGGTGAGGTACTTCGCGTACAGCGCGGCGTGGTCGCTCGACCCGCGCGCGGCCAGCAGCACGAACCGCGGCCGGCGTTCGGCGATCACCGAGGCGACCGACGCGATGGCGTCCCGCCGCGCGTGCAGGTCGGCGAAGATCCCCGGCTGCTGGTCGATCTCGGCCGCCATGTGCCCGCCGGGCTGGTGGTCGGTCATCGGAGTTGTTCCCCTGTCGATTCGGTTCGGGTCTGCTGGAGGGCGTCGGCGATGCGCTCGGCGGCGGCCCGCAGGCACACGCGCGACCCGCCGTGGGTGTCCACGCGGGCGGTGGCGCCCAGGTCGGGCCCGGGCACGCCCGTCTCGACGTGCACAAGGTCTAGACCAATAGTACCCAGGGAGGACACCAGCTCGCGAGCCCAGGCGTAGCGGTGTGCCTCACGCGTCACCACCACGACCGGCCGCCCGCCGGCCAGCGCCGCGATCTCGTCCGCGGACGTCGACGCCACCACCGAGGTGCCCGGCACGAGCTCCGCCAGGTACGGCCCGAGCCCCCACGGCACGTCCCCGACCGCGATCGACGGCTCCACCGCGAGGTCCACCACCACCGGCGGCCCGGACAGCCGCAACGTGCCGCGCACCTCCAGCGCGCGCCGTGCCGCGACCAGACCCAGCTCCGGGTCGTGCGCCGCCACGGCCGCCGCCGGCGCGCCCAGCACCGCCGTCCGCCGCGCCGCCTCCTCCAACCGCTCCACCGGCAGCACGCCCGACTCCACGGCCGCCACGATGCTGTCGATCAGCCACTGCAACCCGTCGTCGTCCAACGGCTCGCCGCCCAGGCACAACGCGTCCACCCCGGCCGCCAACGACCGCACGGACCCCTCCGCGAGGTCGCCGCCGACGGCCTTCATGTCCAGCCCGTCGGTGATGACCGCCCCGGTGAACCCCAGCTCCTCCCGCAGCACCCGCACCGCCAGCGGGTTCAGCGTCGCGGGCGCGTCACCCCACCCCGGCACGACGAGGTGCCCGGTCATGATCGACCGCACCCCCGCCGCCACCGCCGCGCGGAACGGCACGAACTCGACCGCCGCCAGCTCCTCGGGCGTGCGCGGCAGCACCGGCAGCGCCGCGTGCGAGTCCACGGTGGACGCGCCGTGGCCGGGGAAGTGCTTGGCGCACGCCGCCACCCCCACCGCCTGCAAGCCCTCCACGAACGCCGCCACGTGCGCGCCCGCCGCCTCCGGGTCCGACCCGAACGACCGCACGCCGATCACCGGGTCGTCCAGCGTCAGCACCAGGTCGGCCGACGGCGCGAGGTTCAGGCTCACCCCGCACGCGGCCAGCCGCGCCCCGATCGACGCCGCCACCGCCCGGGTCAGCCCCACGTCGTCCGCCGCGCCCAACGCGTGGTTGCCCGGCACCTCCGAGCCGCGGCCCGCGTCGAGCCGCGTGACGTCGCCGCCCTCCTCGTCGATGCCGATCACGACGTCGGCGCGCACACCCCGCAACTGCGCGTTCAACGCTGTGACCTGGGCGTCGTCGACCACGTTCCGCCCGAACAGCACGACACCGCCGAGCCCGTCGGCCACCCGCTTGAGCAGCCAGTCCGGCGCGGTGGTCCCGTGGAACCCCGGCAGCAGCACACCCGACGCGAGCCGGTGCAACGACATGCGGTCCTACCCCTTCACCGCACCGGCCGTGACGCCGGTGACCATCTTGCGCTGCACGATCAGGAAGAACACCAGCACCGGCAGGGTGAACAGCGCCGACGCGGCCATCGCGCCACCCCAGTCCGTGCCGAACTGCGTCTGGAACCCCGACAGCCACACCGGCAGGGTCTCCTTCGTCTGGTCCTTGACCAGCGACAACGCGAACAGGAACTCGTTCCACGCGGTCACGAACGCGAACACCGACGTGGCGACCAGGCCCGGGCCGAGCAGCGGCAGCGTGACGCGGCGGAACGCGCCCCACCGGCCGCAGCCGTCCACCATCGCCGCCTCCTCCAGCTCCAGCGGGATGCCGTTGACGAACCCGCGCAGCGTCCACGCGCAGAACGGCAGCGTCACCGCGAAGTAGATCAGCGCCAACGCGGGCAGCCGGTCGAGCAGGTCCAGGTCGCGCATCATCAGGAACATCGGGATCAGCAGCGCCTCGAACGGCGCCATCTGCGCCACCAGCAGCATCATCGCGAAGCCCTTGCGGCCCTTGAACCGCATCCGCGACAGCGCCACCGCCGCCAGCAGGCCCACCACGACCGCGCCCAGCACCGCGGTCAGCGACACCAGCAGGCTGTTGCCCAGCGCGTCGAGGAACCCGGGCTTGGTCCACGCGGTGGCGAAGTTCGAGCCCGTCACGGAGAACGGGATCAGGTCGTAACCGGTGGACAGCAGGTCCTTGCGCGGCTTGAGCGCCGTGGACACCATCCAGTAGGTCGGGAACGCGAAGAACAACGCCACGACCAGCGCCACGACGTTGGCGGAGACCTTTTTCGCGGTCACAGCTCGCCCTCCTGGGATCGGACCAGCCTGCGCAGGTACTGGAAGGTCAGCAGCGCCAGCAGCGCCACCATCACCACGGACACCGCGGCGGCCACGCCGAAGTGGCTCTTGGAGATGCCCTCCAGGTACTGGTAGACGGGCAACGTGGTGCTGCCGCCGTCCGGGCCGCCCTTGCGCATGGCCCAGACCTGCGTGAACACCTTGAAGTCCCACAGCAGCGACAGGAACGTCACCATCAGCAACAACGGCCTCAGCTCGGGCCACGTCACCGAGCGGAACGTCTGCCACGCCGACGCGCCGTCGATGCCCGCCGCCTCGTACTGGTCCTTCGGGATCCCGATGGCGCCCGCGTAGAGGGAGAACGCCAGGAACGGCACGGCCTGCCACACGATCAGCAGCCCGATCACGGCCAGCGTCGACGTGCCGGTGCCGAACCACGAGAACCCGGCGAACGAGTCGAACCCGAGCTTGACCAGGGTCTTGTTGAGGATGCCGTACTGCTGGTCGAAGATCCACTGGTAGACCGTGGTGGCCGCGAGCAGCGGCATCGCCCACGCCAGCAGCATCGCCACTTGCAGCACGATCCGCACGACCGGGCTGATCTGCCGCATCAGCAGCGCGATCAGCAGGCCCGCGAGGACCGACGCGACCACCACGAGCGCGGTGAACACCACCGAGCGCACCGCGATGACCCAGAACCCGGGGTCGCCCAGGATCTCGGTGTAGTTGTCCAGACCGACCCACACGACCTCGCCGCGGGTCAGCTCGCGCAGGTTCAGCCGGCGGAAACTGGTCACCAGGACGGAGAGGACGGGCCAACCGATCAGCCAGAGGATGGCCACCACGGCGGGGGCCAGCAGCAGGTAGGGCAGCGCCCGGTCGAAGGCGCTGCCCCGACGGCGCGGCGCGCCGTCCGGTGCGGCACGCCGCGGTGCCGACGAGGAGTTCGTCGGCACCGCGGCGTCGGTCGTGTGCACGGCCGTCATGCGTCCGTCATCCGCCCAGGGTCTTCGACAGGGCGGCGTTCGCGTCGGCCGTCGCCTGGTCCAGCGGCTTCGCGCCGGTCAGGTACGCGGTCAGCATGTCCTTCAGCGGGTTCTGACCCGCCTCGACCGCGGCCCACGACGGCGTGGTCGGGGTGACCTTGCCGTTGGGGGCGGACTCGGCCAGCGCCTTGCCGATCGGGGTGGTGGCGAGCTTCGAGGTGTCGGTGGAGGTGCCGGGCACCGCGCCGCCCTCGGCCAGCATGTCCTGGTACTTCTTGGACGACAGCAGCTTCAGGTACTCCTTGGCCAGGTCGGCGTTCTTGCTGCCGGCCGGGATGGCCAGGTTCGAGCCGCCCAGGAACACCGGGGCCGTCTTGCCCGCGGTCTTCGACGGGATCGGGAACGCGCCGACCTTCTCCTTCAGGTCCGCGTTGGCCTTGACCGCGCCCGCGAGCTCCCACGGCAGACCGATCATCATGCCGACCTTGCCCGTGGCGAACACCTCCATCTGCTGCGGGGTGGCCTCGTCGGCGTCCTTCGGGGCCTTCGTGCCGGAGGTGTCGACCAGCTTCTTGTAGAACTCCAGGCCGGCCTTGGCCTGCGGGGTGTCCACCGCGCCCGCCCAGGCGGAGCCCTGCGGCTTGGCCACGTCACCGCCCTCGTCCCAGATGAACGACAGCAGCACGTACCAGGACTGGCCGGGCAGGTAGAGCGGCTGGAAGTCCGGGTCCGCGGCGTTGGCGGCCTTCAGCTTCTCGATCGCGCTGACCCACTCGTCACGCGACTTCGGCGCGGCGGCGATGCCCGCGGCCTGGAACAGGTCGGTCCGGTAGATGACCGTGCGGTTCGCGGCGTAGAACGGCAGGCCGTACTGCTTGCCGTCCCAGGTCAGCGAGTCCTCGAGGCCGCCGAGCCACTGGTCGCCGTTGAGGCCGGAGACGTCCCCGCTGAGGTCGGTCAGCGTCTCCTCGGCCGCGAACTTCGCCGTCTGGGTGTTGCCCAGCTCGATGACGTCCGGCGGGTTGTTGCTGGTCAGCGCGGTGGTCAGCTTCTCCTGGATGCCGTTCCACTTCTGCACTTCGTACTTGACGGTGACGCCGGGGTGCGCGTCCTGGAACTCCTTGTTGAGCGCGTCGGTCAGGGTGGTCGGCGCCGAGCCGTCCATCAACCACACCGTCAGCGTCTTGGGTTCCCCGGAGTTGCCGCTGCCGCCGTCGGAGCTCGTGCCACATCCGGCCACGGCCACCGCGAGTGCGGCGGCACCTACGGCCAGTCCTCTCCAGCCCTTCACGTTGTGCGCCCTTTCCCCATGCCCCGGTCCCAACGACCGGAACGCCAAAGTGGTGTAGACCAATGCGGCCTAGAGTGTGCCTCGCCACAAGGCATGTCAAGGCCGTTGCTGGACCGTTGCAAAGTCATCGGATCATTTTCTCGACCGTTGTCGGGGGTTCGGGCGCACGATCCGACGAGGACAAGGCATCCTGTGTCTGGGAGCGCTGGCAAGGTCGGCTGGCAAGGGGCGAGGAGGAAGGCATGCTCGAGACGAGCCCTGCGACTGGCGTGGACGCCAGGACTCGCGCGCAGCGCGAGCCGAAGTACTGGGGACTCAAGCGGCACCTGCTCGACCTGCTGCGCGCGTTGCCGCCCGGATCGCCGATCCCGACGGAGCGCTCGCTGGCGGCGGAGTTCGACGTGTCGCGCACCACGGTCCGGCAAGCGCTTGCCGAACTGACCGTGGAGGGCCGGTTGCTGCGCGTGCAGGGCAAGGGCACGTTCGCGGCCGAACCCAAGGTGGCGCAACGGCTCCAGCTGTCGTCGTACACAGAGGACATGAAGGCGCAGGGCAGGCAGCCGTCGTCGCGGTTGATCGAGGCGTCGGAGATGGCCGCGGAGGCCGAGCTGGCCCGCCTGCTGGGCGTGCGGGCGGGCGCGAAGGTGCTGCGCCTGCACCGGCTGCGGTTGGCCGACGGCGAGCCGATGGCGATCGAGACCACCCACCTGGCCCTGGGCCGGTTCCGCGGCCTGCGCCGCTACCTCGCGCCGGGCGCGTCGCTGTACCAGGTGCTGCGGGAGCGGTTCGGCGTCGAGATGGGGCACGCGGAGGAGACGATCGAGACGGCGCTCGCGTCGCCGGAGGAGGCCGAGCTGCTGGGCGCCGACATCGGCCTGCCGATGCTGCTGCTGTCGCGGCACTCGTTCGACACGGAGGGCAACCCGGTGGAATGGGTGCGCTCGGTGTACCGGGGCGACCGCTACAAGTTCGTCGCCACCCTGAACCGCCCCGCCGACTGACCGCCGCACCGCCGCCCGGTTCCGCCTCGCGACACCGGGCGGCGCGCCTTTCACGTGCCGGTCACCGCTTCCGGCAGGCTCGCCATCGTCGCTGGTCAGAGGCTTGACCCGAGCCTTTCACGGCGTTCGGCAGACCCGACCGCTGGTGTTTTGTCGGCGCACTTTTCCGTTTCTTTCCGCCCTTTGTCGCGCTTTCCGCGCTTTTCGGCGTTCGGCAGTGCTTTGCCGGCGTCCCCCGCGCAGGGGGACCCCTGTTCTTGATACTGCCGGCTCGCACCGACGTTTTCCGGCCTCCCCGCCCCGCCTGTGGACAACTCCAGGAGCAGACTGGGTCGGTGGCGGAGATCGTGGTGTGGGGCACGGGACGGGCCAGGGCCGTGTTGGCGACGACCATCCTCGGCTCGGGCATGGCGATGCTCGACAGCACGATCGTCAACGTCGCCCTGCCCCGCATCGGGGCCGAGCTGGGCGCGTCCGTCGCCGGGTTGCAGTGGATCCTCGACGGCTACCTGCTGGCCCTGGCGTCGCTGATCCTGATCGCGGGCTCGTTGGGCGACCGCTACGGCCGCCGCCGCGTCTTCACCTTCGGCGTGCTGTGGTTCGGCGCGGCGTCCCTGCTCTGCGGGCTGGCGCCGACCACCGAGCTGCTCGTGGTGGCCCGCGTGCTGCAAGGCGTCGGCGGCGCGCTGCTCACGCCCGGCTCGCTGGCCATCCTCCAGTCGGTGTTCGCCCGCGCCGACCGGGGTCGGGCGATCGGCGCGTGGTCGGGGCTGTCCGGCGTGGCCACGGCGGTCGGGCCGCTGCTGGGCGGCCTGCTGGTGCAGGCGTGGTCGTGGCGGCTCGCGTTCCTGATCAACCTGCCGGTCGCGGCGGTCTGCGTGTGGCTGGCCCGCCGGTACGTGCCCGAGTCCCGCGACGAGGCCCTCACCGGCCACCCGAACATCGGTGAGTCGGTCGTCGGGGCGGTCGGCCTGGCGGGCATCACCGGCGCGCTGGTCGAAGCGCCCGTGCGGGGCGCGGACGCGCTCGTCGTCGCGGCGGGCGCGGTCGGCGTGGCGGGCCTGGTGGCGTTCGTGGTGATGCAACGGCGCGGCCACGACCCGCTGGTGCCGCCCCGGCTGTTCGCCAACCGGACGTTCGTGCTGGCCAACGCCCTGACGTTCCTGGTCTACGCCGCCCTGGGCGGGGTGATGGTGCTCATGGTGCTGCAACTTCAGGTGTCGCTGCACTACTCGCCCACGGCGTCCGGCCTGGCCGGCGTGCCGATCACGATCATCATGCTGGTCCTGTCGGCGCGCTCCGGCAGCCTCGCCCAGCGGTTCGGGCCGCGCGCCCAACTGGTCGGCGGACCCGTCCTGATCGGCGTCGGGATGCTGTTGCTGCGCCGGGTCGAGCCGGGGGCCGGTTACTGGACCGACGTGCTGCCCGGCCTGCTGGTGTTCGGCTTCGGCCTGGCGGCGGTGGTGGCCCCGGTGACGGCGACCGTGCTGGCCGCCGCGCCCGACCGGTACGCGGGCGTGGCGTCCGGGGTGAACAACGCCGTCGCCCGCACCGGCAGCCTGGTCGCGGTGGCCGTGCTGCCCGCGGTGGCGGGCCTGACCGGGGCCCAGTACGCCGACCCGACCGCGCTCACCGAGGGCTGGCGGACGGCCCTGCTGGTGTGCGCGGTCGCGTCGATCGTCGGCGGGCTGCTGGCCCTGGGCACGGACAATCGCGTGCTCAAACCGGCCCACGAGTGCCTCAGCTGCGCCGTGGACGCCCCGCCCGCGCGCCTGCCCGACTGAACTCACAGGTAGCGGGCGAACACCTCCGGGTCGACGTTCCCTCCCGACAGCACGGCCACGGTGCGCTCGGCCGGCCGCGCGAGGTGGGCGGCGACCGTGACCGCGCCGCTGGGCTCCACGACCAGCCGGGCCCGCCGCGCGAGCAGGCCGACCGCCTCGCCGATCTGCTCCTCCGACACGGTCACGATGTCGTCCACGTAGGCGCGCATGTGCTCGAACGTCAGCTCGGACGGCTCGGCGCGCAGCCCGTCGGCGATCGTGCGGGCCCGGTCGTCGGCGGGCCAGCGGATCAGCGTGCCGACGCGCAGCGACTCGGCCGCGTCACCGGCGAGCTCCGGCTCGACCCCGATGACGCGGATGGCCGGGTTGAGCGCCTTCACCGCTGCGGCCACCCCGGAGATCAGCCCGCCGCCGCTGACCGGCACGAGCACCGCGGCCACGTCGGGCAGGTCGGCGACCACCTCGAGCCCGATGGTGCCCTGGCCCGCGATGACGTCGGGGTGGTCGAACGGCGGGATCAGCGTCGCGCCCCGCTCGGCGACCAGCTCCGCGGCCCGCACCTCCCGCTGCGCCGTCGGCACCTGGAAGACCTCCGCGCCGTGCGAGCGGGTCGCGTCGACCTTGACCCGGGGCGTGGTGTCCGGCACGACGATCGCCGCGGGCACGCCGAACAGCTTGGCCGCGTACGCGACGGCCTGGGCGTGGTTGCCGCTGGAGTAGGCGACGACGCCGCGTGCCCGCACCTCTTCGGGCAGCCGCGCGACCGCGTTGTACGCGCCGCGGATCTTGAACGCGCCGACCGGTTGCAGGCTCTCCGGCTTGAGCCACAACCCGTCGTCGAACCGCAGCAGGGGAGTGCGCACCGCCGCGCCCTCGATGCGGTCGGCGGCGGCCTGGATGTCGGAGATCGTGACGAGTGCCATGCGTCGATCCTCACCCCTGCGGCGGCGTCACGCCTACACGGGTGGTGACCGGAACTCCTCCTGCCTCACCCGGCCGGGCCAACAACATTCACACGTCCGTGGCTCGCTTCACCGAATCGCTTACATCTGGCAAATCCGCCCGAATCGGTGATCGACTCACTACCTTGAGTGAGAGTTAACTGTCAAACGCTACACAGCGCAGTCACATTGGCGTGTCCTGTGACACACTTCGCCCTCAGATGGCTCGAGCCGTAACAGGTTACGGAGTCATAACGTCGCTCGAACGGGTGAGTACTGGTCGGTAGAGACCGGGGAGGGGTGCCATGCGGGACGCGGGAAAGCGGTCCTCGCGGTGCGCCTCACCGGGCGCGACGACGAACCGGGAGCCCCGAGCGACGACCCGGGCGAGAAGTAAAGGGGTGGGGCGACCCCTGCCGCCGCCCCACCACCCGTCCCCCTAGAGCCCCCGAGAGCGGTCCCTGCAACCAGGCTCTCGGGTCCCCTGCACCCGAAGATGAGGGAGACGCCTAATGAACCGCACGAGTGCGGTCCGCCTTGCCACGGCCGTCCTGCTGGCCGCCGGCACGGCTACAGCTCTCAGCGTACCGGCCATCGCGGACACGGCGGCGCCCCAGGGCGCAACCCCGGCCGACACGGAGAGCTACCCCGCCGGGTTGCTCCAAGCGGTGGAACGCGACCTGGGCCTGAACGCCGAGCAGATCACCGCCCGTTTGGCGAGTGACGCACGAGCGGGTGAGGTCGAGTCCGCGGCGCGGTCCGCGGTCGGCAGCGCCTACGCGGGCTCGTGGATCAACCAGGCGACCGGCAAGCTGGTCGTCGCGGTGGCCGACCCGGCCAAGGCGGGCGCGGCGAAGGCCGCGGGCGCGGACGCCAGGTACGTCGCCTTCTCCCACCAGCAGCTGACCGGCGCGAAGTCGGCGATCGACACCCTGTCGGCGCCGAAGTCGATCACCGGCTGGCGGGTCGACGAGCAGACGAACTCGGTCGTGGTCGAGGTCAACCGCTTCCAGCGCGACGCGGCGGCGGAGTCGTTCCTGGCGACGGCCAAGTCGGTCAGCCCGGCGGTGCGGGTGGTCGAGGTCGACGAGAGCCCGACGACCCTCTACGACACGCGCGGCGGCGACGCGTACTACATCGGCAGCGGCCGGTGCTCGGTCGGCTTCGCGGTCAGCGGCGGTTTCGTCACCGCCGGTCACTGCGGCCGCGTGGGCAACGCGACGACCGGCTTCAACCGCGTCTCGCAGGGCTCCTTCGCGGGCTCGTCCTTCCCCGGCAACGACTACGCCTGGGTTCGGACGAACTCCAGCTGGACCTCGCGCCCGTGGGTCAACCGCTACAACGGCAGCAACGTCACCGTGACCGGCTCCACCTCGGCGGCGGTCGGCGCGGCGATCTGCCGCTCGGGCTCGACCACCGGCTGGCGCTGCGGCACCGTCCAGGCGAAGAACCAGACGGTGAACTACGCGCAGGGCTCGGTGTCCGGCCTGACCCGCACCAACGCGTGCGCCGAGCCCGGTGACTCGGGCGGCTCGTGGGTCGCGGGCACCGGCTACAGCCAGGCCCAGGGCGTGACCTCCGGCGGTTCGGGCAACTGCACCTCCGGCGGCACGACCTACTTCCAGCCGGTCGGCGAGATCCTGTCCGCCTACGGGTTGAGCCTGACCCGCGGCTGACCCGGCGCGCGGCCGTCCCTGCCGACCGCGCACCGCTCGCGAGAACGCCCCCGGGCCGTCGGCTCGGGGGCGTCGCTCGTGCCGGGGGTGTCTCAGGCGAACTGCACGGACCGCTTGGACAGCCCGTACCAGAAGCCCTCGACGGTGGTCGTGGCCTCCTGCGCGGCGCTCGCGCCCAGTGACACGAACAGCGGCGCGAAGTGCTCGGTGCGCGGGTGCGCGATGCCCGCCGCCGGCGCCTTGCGCTGGAAGTCCAGCAACGCGTCCACGTCGCCGTCGGCCAGCGCCCGGCCCGCCCAGTCGTCGAACTCGGCCGACCACGACGGTGGCCGGTAGTCCGGGCCCGCGGACATGTCCACGCAGCTCAGGTTGTGCGTCATGAACCCGCTGCCGACGATCAGCACGCCCTGCTCGCGCAGCGGCGCGAGCCCGCGCCCGACCTCGAACAACTCGCGCGGGTCGAGGCTGGGCATGGACATCTGGAGCACCGGCACGTCCGCCTCGGGGAACATCTCCTTCAGCGGCACGTACGCGCCGTGGTCGAGCCCGCGCCCCTCGTCGTGCGCCACCGGCCGGTCGACCAGCCGGGCGACCTCGCGGGCCAGCCCCGGCGCGCCCGGCGCGTCGTAGGTGACCTCGTAGTACCGCTGCGGGAAGCCCCGGAAGTCGTACGTCAGCGGCACGGTCGTGGTCGCGCCCAGCGTGAGCGGGTCGTTCTCCCAGTGCGCCGAGACGACCAGGATCGACTCCGGGCGCGGCAGCGTCGCGGACCACGACCTCAGCTCGCCGGTCCACCGTTCGTCGTCGGCCAGCGGGGGAGCCCCGTGGCCCAGGTACAGCACAGGCATCACGCCGACGACTGTACGCCCTTTAGTTGAAGTTTCAACCAGGCCGCGGCGGCGCGCGGATCCTCCGCCTCCGTGATGGCGCGCACGACCACGACCCGCTCCGCGCCCGCGGCCAGCACCTCGGGCAGCCGCTCGCGGTCGATGCCGCCGATCGCGAACCACGGCCGGTCCGTCGTGCCCGCCGTGGCGCGCACCAGGTCCAACCCCGGCGCGGGACGCCCCGGCTTCGTCGGCGTCGGCCAGCACGGCCCGGTGCAGAAGTAGTCCACCCCAGGCTCCACGGCCGCCGCACGCGCCTGCCCGACGTCGTGCGTGGACCGGCCGATCACCACGTCGTCGCCCACCACCCGGCGGGCCAGCGGCACCGGCAGGTCGTCCTGCCCCAGGTGCAGCACGTCGGCGTCCACGGCCAGCGCCACGTCCGCCCGGTCGTTGACCGCCAGCAGCGCGCCGTGCCGGGCGCACGCCTCGGCGAGCACCTCCAGCGCGGCGATCTCCTGCTTGGCTTCGAGGCCCTTGTCCCGCAACTGCACGACGTCGACACCGCCCGCGAGCGCGGCGTCCGCGAACTCGGCGAGGTCGGGTCGCGTGGGCGTGCAGAGGTAGAGCCGTGCGTCGGCGAGCCGCCGCCTGATCCGCGTTGCGTCGAGTCCTGGCACGGGCGGCACGGTAACCGCCGGCCCGTTTCGTGCGCTACGGTGGAAGAGGTCCGCACGGGAGCCTGGAACACACCGGGCTGAGAGGGAGCGTGGTTCGCTCCGACCGTCGAACCTGATCCGGGTCATGCCGGCGCAGGGAGCGTGAGTGCCTTGGCAATGCGAGTGACCGTCCTCGGCGGTGGCGTCATCGGCCTGTCCGCGGCCTGGTACGCCGCCCGCGCCGGCTACGCGGTCGAGGTCGTCGACCACGGTTCGCCGCACGGGGGTTCACGGGTCGCGGGCGGGATGCTCGCCCCGATCACCGAGGCGTGGCCGGGCGACGAGGACGTGCTCGCGCTCGGCGTCGAGTCGCTCCAGCTGTGGCCGGAGTACGCGCGCTCGCTCGGCGTGGCGCTGAGCCCGGTGGGCACGCTGGCCGTCGCGGTCGACCGGGCCGACGTCGAGGTGCTGGCCCAGCTGTGCGCCTACCTGGAGCGGATGGGCCGCTCCGCGACCCGGCTGACCGGCCGTGAGCTGCGCGCGCTGGAACCCGGCCTCGGCCCGGTCCGGAGTGGACTGTCGGTGCCGGGTGACGTGGCCGTGGACAACCGGGCGCTGCTGCGCGCGCTGCGGCAGGCGTGCGCCGCCGACGGCGTGGTGTTCGCCGACGAGCCGGGCGAGGGCGCGGACGTGACGGTGATCGCGGCCGGCGCGTGGAGCCGCGACCTGCACCCGGCGCTGCGCGACGTGATCCGGCCGGTGAAGGGCGAGATCCTGCGGCTGTCGGCCCGGCCCGGCGCGCTGCCGCCGCCCCGGCACACGATCCGCGCCCAGGTTTCCGGCCGACCCGTCTACCTGGTGCCGCGCGAGGGCGGGTTCGTGCTCGGCGCGACCCAGTACGAGGCCGGTTTCGACGGTGACGTGACCGTCGGCGGCGTGCGCGACCTGCTGCGCGACGCCGAGGTGGTGTGGCCCGGCATCGCCGAGTACGCGCTCACCGAGGCCGCCGCCGGGTTCCGCGCCGGCAGCCCCGACAACGCGCCGGTCGTGCGGTGGCTCGAACCCGGCGTGCTGGCCGCCACCGGCCACCACCGCAACGGTCTGCTGCTCGCGCCCGTCACGGCGCGGCGGGTGCTCGCCCTGCTCCGCGAAGGAGGAAACAGTCGGTGAAGGCGAAGGTCAACGGTCTGGAGCGGGAACTGGCCGACGGGTCGACCGTCGCCACCGTGCTGGCGCTGCTCGAAGCGCCGGCCCGGGGTGTCGCGGTCGCCCTGGACGGCGAGGTCGTGCCGCGGGCCGCGTGGGAGACCACGACCGTGCCCGACGGGGCCGCGGTCGAGGTGCTGACCGCCGTGCAGGGAGGGTGACGTGGACGACCCGTTGGTGATCGCCGGTCGCGAGTTCGGCTCGCGCCTGATCATGGGCACCGGTGGCGCGGCGAACCTGGCGGTGCTGGAACGCGCGCTGGTGGCGTCCGGCACGGAGCTGACCACGGTCGCGATGCGGCGGCTGGACGCGTCCGGCGGCGGCGTGCTGGACCTGCTCGGACGGCTCGGCATCACCGCGCTGCCCAACACCGCCGGCTGCCGCACCGCCGCCGAAGCGGTGCTCACCGCGCGCCTGGCGCGCGAGGCGTTGGAGACGGACTGGGTGAAGCTGGAGGTCGTCGCCGACGACCAGACCCTGCTGCCCGACCCGGTGGAGCTGCTGGACGCGGCCGAGCAGCTCGTCGACGACGGGTTCGTGGTGCTGCCCTACACCTCCGACGACCCGGTGCTCGCGTCCCGGCTGGAACAGGTGGGCTGCGCCGCCGTGATGCCGCTGGGCTCGCCGATCGGGACCGGGCTGGGCATCCGCAACCCGCACAACATCGAGCTGATCGTGGCCCGCGCGTCCGTGCCGGTGATCCTCGACGCGGGCGTCGGCACCGCGTCGGACGCGGCGCTGGCGATGGAGCTGGGCTGCTCGGCCGTGCTGCTGGCGACCGCCGTGACCAGGGCGCAGGATCCCGAGCGGATGGCGGCGGCGATGCGCGCGGGCGTGGAGGCCGGTCGGCTGGCCCGGTCGGCGGGCCGGATCCCGAAGCGTTTCTGGGCGCACGCGTCGAGTCCGGCAGTGGGGTGATTGCCCGGCACGGCATGATGGATGCTCGCCCGTGCCCGTCTGCCCGAGGAGGAGTGCCGTGACGGCCGACCAGGTCGAGGACGCCACCGCCAGGCTGTACCTCGCGATCGGCAGGCTTTCCCGGCTGCTGCGGCGCACCGGGTCGCCCGGTCTCGGGCCGGGCGCGGTGTCGGCGTTGGCGACGTTGGCGCGGTGCGGCCCCATGCGGTTGGGCGACCTGGCCGCGAAGGAGGGCGTCGCGCCGCCGACGTTGTCGCGGATCGTGGCGGCGCTGGTGGAGGCCCGTTACGTGCGGCGCGAACCGGACCCGCAGGACGGGCGGGCGTGGCTCGCGACCCCCACGCCGGAGGGCGTGACGATGGTGTCCGGGGTGCGGTCGGCGCGGGTGCGCGAGCTGCAACGGCGGATCGAGGAACTGAGCCCCGAGCACCGCGACGCCCTGGTGCACGCCCTGCCCGCGTTGGAGGAGCTGGTCGGCGAGGCCGGCTGACCCGGTCTCCCCCGTGCTCACCCGGTGGCTGCCGGCCCCCGGGACGGTCGACCCGCGCGCGTCGCACGAGGGCCACCTGCGGCGACCGTGAACAGCCACGCCACCAGCACGGCGAAGAACGCGCCCACGGTGTTGTTGTAGAAGTCCTGCGCCTCGCACACCCCGATCGCCGTCAGGGCCTGCATGAACTCCACCGCCCCGCTGAACGCCGCCGACACGCCGAGCACCGCGAACGGCCGGCGCGTGGCCAGCGTGGCGAAGAACGCGAACGGGGCCAGCATCACCAGGTTCAGCCGCTCCAGCGACCCGGTGAGCGAGAACTCGTTGCCCACGCACATCCCGATCGGGTCGGTCGTGGCCACCGAGAACGACCCGCCCGGCCGGGCCAGGGTCACCGCCAGCGCCACGCCAGCCCGCACCCGGCCAGCACCGCGGGCACCACAGCCCAGCCGCGCCACCGCGCCACCGCGAACCCGACCGCGCCCAGCAGCACCGACCCCGCGAACAACGCCGTCACCGCCTCGGGTCGGCTCAGCACCAACTCGGCGATGTAGGCGTCCTGACCGACTGCGCTCATGCCTTACAAGACGCACGAGTTCCGCGCCGGTGCCTCAGAGCAGCCTGAGAAGAACCGTCAGAACCGGTACCGCAGCACCCGGCCCACATCCCTGACCCCGGGCAACCGCGCCATGATCCGCATCGGCACCCGCCCCGTCCACGGTTCGGCGGCGATCTGCGGCAGCTCCACCGACCGCACCGCGTCCACGCAGCGCAACCCCGCGTGCCAGCCCTCGACGACGGCCGGGTCGTCCAACCCCCAGTGCAGCGTCGCACCCGCCCGCCGCACCGCCGGCACCAGCTTCTGCATCCTGATCCCGAACGACCCGTACACGTCGAACAGCAGCTCACCGCCGCTGAACCGCCCGGTGACCCGCCGCACGAGCCCGCGCACCTGGTCCTCGGTCAGGTACATGGTCAACCCCTCGAACACGGCGACCACGGGCCGGTCCGCGGGCACCCCGTCCCACCACCCGTCGTCGGTGACCGACGCGTGCACCAGCCGGTAGTCGCCCGACGGCACGTCCAGCAGCCGCTCCCGCAGCACGGCCACCTCCGGCAGGTCCACGTCCACCCACCGCACGCCCGGCCCGAACGCCATCCGGTGCGCCCGCGTGTCCAGCCCGCACGCCAGGTGCAGCACGGTCGCCGACGGGTGCCGCGCCAGGAAGTCGGCGGTCCAGTCGTCCAGCAGCTTCGCCCGCATGGCGACACCCGCCGCCGTCGACGCGGTCACCCCCGTGCGCGGGAAGTCGTACTCGATGCGCGCGACGGCGTCCGCCGCCGCCGCGTCACCGAGGACGGGGTGCTGCGCGCGGGCGTCGAGCGCCCGCGCGTACAGCGTCGCCAGCATCGTCTCCGGGGCGCCGGTCAGGTCGACCTCCACCCCCTCGACGCTAGCCCTCCAACCGCCACAACGGCGACACCGGACCGACACCGCCACCCAACGGGTACGCGGCGGCCACCGAACGGACGATGAAGTCCTTGCCGAACCGCACCGCCGTCGGCACGTCCGCGCCCCGCGCGAGCTGCGACGCGATCGCCGACGCCAACGTGTCACCGCTGCCGTGCGTGTGCTTGACGTCGTAACGCGGCCCGAGCAGCTCGATGAACTCCGCGCCGTCGTACAGCACGTCCAGGCACTCCGGGTCGTCCCACAGGTGCCCGCCCTTGACCAGCACCCACCGCGGGCCCAGCGCGTGCAGCGCCTCGGCGGCCTTGCGCTGGTCGGCCCGGCTGCGCACGTCGATGCCGGTGATCAGCCGCACCTCGTCCAGGTTCGGCGTCACCAGCGTCGCCCGAGGGAACAGCAGCGTCCGCAACGCGTCCAGCGCGTCGTCGGCCAGCAACTGGTGCCCGTGCATCGACGCGGCCACCGGGTCCACCACGAACGGCCCCACGTCCACCCGGTCCAGCGCCGCCGCGACCGCCTCGATGATCGCCGCCGACGCCAGCATCCCGGTCTTGGCCGCGTCCACCCCGATGTCCGTGGCGACCGCCTCGACCTGCGCGGCCACCACGTCCGGCGGGATCTCGGTGTACCCGGTGACGCCCAGCGAGTTCTGCACGGTCACCGCCGTGATCGCGGTCATCCCGTGCACACCGCACGCGAACAGCGTGCGCAGGTCGGCCTGGATGCCCGCGCCACCGCCGGAGTCGGACCCGGCGATGGTGAGCACCCTCGGCGGCGTGGCGGCCATCCCCGCACCCCTCATCGATCCACCACCGGCAGGTAGACCTTGTTGCCGCGGTCACCGAACTCGTGCGACTTCTCCGCCATCCCGGCCTCGATCGCCTCCACAGTGGACAGACCCCGTTCCTCCGCGTACCGCCGCACGTCCTGGGTGATCTTCATCGAGCAGAACTTCGGCCCGCACATCGAGCAGAAGTGCGCCGTCTTCGCGGGCGCGGCGGGCAGCGTCTCGTCGTGGAACGACCGCGCCGTGTCCGGGTCCAGCGACAGGTTGAACTGGTCCTCCCACCGGAACTCGAACCGCGCCCTCGACAGCGCGTCGTCCCGCTCCTGCGCGCCCGGGTGGCCCTTGGCCAGGTCCGCCGCGTGCGCCGCGATCTTGTACGTGATCACGCCGGTCTTCACGTCGTCCCGGTTGGGCAGGCCCAGGTGCTCCTTCGGCGTGACGTAGCACAGCATCGCCGTGCCCAGCCAGCCGATCTGCGCCGCGCCGATCGCCGACGTGATGTGGTCGTAGGCGGGCGCGATGTCGGTGGCCAGCGGCCCGAGGGTGTAGAACGGCGCCTCGCCGCACCACTCCTCCTCCAGCCGCACGTTCTCCGCGATCTTGTGCATCGGCACGTGACCCGGGCCCTCGATCATCACCTGCACGTCGTGCGACCGGGCGACGTGCGTCAACTCGCCCAACGTCCGCAGCTCCGCGAACTGCGCCTCGTCGTTGGCGTCCGCGATCGACCCGGGCCGCAGCCCGTCACCGAGGCTGAACGTCACGTCGTAGGCCCGCAGGATCTCGCACAGCTCCTCGAAGTGCGTGTAGAGGAAGCTCTCCTTGTGGTGCGCCAGGCACCACGCGGCCATGATCGACCCGCCGCGCGAGACGATGCCCGTGACCCTCTTGGCGGTCAGCGGCACGTACCGCAGCAGCACGCCCGCGTGCACGGTCATGTAGTCCACGCCCTGCTCGGCCTGCTCGATGACGGTGTCGCGGTAGACCTCCCACGACAGCTTCGCCGGGTCGCCGTCCACCTTCTCCAGCGCCTGGTAGATCGGCACGGTCCCGACCGGAACCGGCGAGTTCCGCATGATCCACTCGCGGGTCTCGTGGATCCGCTTGCCCGTCGACAGGTCCATGATCGTGTCCGCGCCCCACCGCGACGCCCACACCATCTTCTCCACCTCCTCCTCGATCGAGGAGGTCACCGCGGAGTTGCCGATGTTGGCGTTGATCTTGACCAGGAACTTCTTGCCGATGATCATCGGCTCGGCCTCGGGGTGGTTGCGGTTGAGCGGGATGACCGCCCGGCCGATCGCCACCTCGTCCCGGACGAACTCCGGGCTCAGGTTCTCGCGGGCCGCGACGAACCGCATCTCCGGCGTGACGATCCCCGCCTTGGCGTACGCCAACTGGGTCACCGCCCCGTTGAGCGGCTCGCGCGCCGCGATCCAGCCCGCGCGCAGCTTCGGAAGTCCACTGTGGACGTCGATGGTCGCGTCGTGGTCCGTGTACGGACCGGAAGTGTCGTACAGGTCGACGTGCTCGCCGTTGGTCAGCTCCACCCGGCGGAACGGGACGCGCACGCCGTCGCCCACCTCGCGGTGGACCTTGTGCGAGCCCGGGATCGGCCCGGTGGTGACGCTGGGCTTGACCGAACGGTCGTCAAGTGCCGTCACGACATTCCTCCCTACGCCGGCATTACCCGGTCAGGTTCAGGCGGTCGGCGGCACCGGAGCCTCGCGCTCCAGCCGCCCTCTCAGCCCGCTGTGGCGCGAGCTCCCGCGTGTGTTGAGTTGTCGGCGGCCGTCGGGCCACCGGCCTGACCATAGCCACGGCCCGGTGCGCTGCCAAGGTGCGGATGCCAAGCGCCACTGTTTGCGCGTACCTTTCACCGCGTGGCTGATCACCAGCCGTTCCCGCCCGGCGCCCGGCGCGTGGCCCGCCCCGCCGCCGTCTCGCCGTGCCCGTCGTGCGGCGACCTGGCGGGCCGCGGCTACCCGTCGTGCCGGTTCTGCGCGGAGCTCGTCGACCAGTACTGGCTGCTCGACTGGCAGGAGCTGCTGTCGGCCGAACAGCTCGCCGAGGGCGGCGCGGGGGAGCGCGAACTGGCCGAGCTCGTGCTGGCCGACGAGGTCGGGCGGCACCCGTGGACGTGCACGGACTGGGCGATGACCCTGCTCGCGTGCTCCCAGTGCGGCGAGGAACTGGCCACCGGGCCCGCCGACTGCGTGCGCTGCGCCATGGCCGACGGCCTGCGCTGGTCCTGGGACCACGCCGCCCACCCGAAAGCCATCACCGCGGGCGAACACGCGCTGCGGGTGGCCCGGGCGACCCTGCGCGCACCTCACCGCGCCCGTGCCGCGACCGTCGGCACCTGGCGCCTGCTGCTGCCGTTCCTGCTGGTGGGGGAGCTGCCGACGGTCGGCCAGGTGCGCCGCATCAGGGCCGCCGTCCTGGCCGGCGCCTACCCGGAACTGGCCGCCTGCACCACGCACGTCGAGCTGGCGTCGTTCCCGGAACTGCCGTGGCGGCGACCGGAGCGCCCATCCCGCACCGACCACCAGGCGAAGGCCCAACGCGACCAGCACACCGCCGCCGACCCGGTCTAGCACCAGCCCGGCCCGCCACCCAACCGGGTGAACCTCGAAAAACCGATCAACGAAAACGCCGTTATCCCACCGCTGGAACGTCGGTTAGAACAAAGAGGACCGCCCTCAACCCCCGCCTCACCCCACCACCCGCCGAGCCCACCCGCCAACCCACCCGCCGAGCCCCGCCGGCCCCGAGCCTCGCCCCCGCGCCTCCCCACCGACCACCGCCTGCCCGCGCGCCGCCTGCCCGCGCGCCGCCTGCCCGCGCGCCGCCTGCCCGCGCGCCGCCTGCCCGCGCGCCGCCTGCCCGCGCGCCGCCTGCCCG
>NZ_JAJUWT010000023.1 GCF_021390395.1 Saccharothrix sp. S26 | reverse complement strand
GGTGAGGGTGCTCTCCACCAGCGCCTCGCGTGCCGGGCCGACGTTGCCGTTCGGGCCGACCTTGGCCCGGACGACCTGGTCGAGCAGGGCTTCCAGGCGCGCGACGGTGGCCGGGTCGTGGCCGGCGGGGCGGGGGTGCTCGGCGTGGTGGGGGCGAGCGGCGGCGCGGGCCTTGTGCTCACCGCGGGCGTGGACGGGCTGGTGCCGGCCGGTGGGGTGGGTGCGGGTGGTGCCGGTGGGGTGGTGACGGCCGGCGGTGGGGTGGGTGCGACGGGTGCCGGTGGCGTGGAGGTCGGCGGGGTGATGGTCGGCGAGGTTGCCACTGGCGCTGCCGTTGGCGTCTTGACCGATGGTGCCGGCGCGGCCGGCGGCGGCGTGGAGGGGTTGGGCGCAGCGGGCGGCGGGGTGGTGGTCGGCGTCGCGACCGGTGGCTTGGCGGGTTGCGGCGCGGGGGTGGCCGGCGGCGGGGTGACCGCGGGTGCCTGCGTCGTCGGGGCCGGGGGTGCGGTGACCGGCGGGGCGGTGGGCTTGGGCGCGGGTGGTGGCGTCGAAGGTGAGGACACCGGGGCCTTGGTGACGTTGCCGTCGCCGGTCGGTGGTTTCGGCGCGTCGAAGACGCCCTTGTCCGGGCCACCGGTGAACTTGCTCGAACGGTCCGTAGACGGGCTCGCGGCCGGAGCGCCGGCGGCGGGCGGTGCGGCCACCGGGGGCGCGACCGGAGCGCTCACCGGAGGCGGCGAGCCGACCGACGGCTTCGGGCCGGCCGCGGTGGGTGCCGGAGTGGTGGGTGCCGGAGTGGTGGGTGCCGGGGAAGGCGCGCTGCTGGGGGGAGGGGTGCTGACGGGCGGTGCGGTGGGCGTGCTGATGGTCGGCTTCGGCGCAGGCGGTGGCGTCGACGGAGAGGTGGCCGGTGCCTTGCTGATGGTGCCGTCGCCGGTCGGCGGCTTGGGCGCGTCGAACACGCCCTTGCCCGGACCCCCGGTGAACTTGCTGGAACGGTCCGACCCACCGGCCGCACCGGGCGAACCACCCGGGGCCATCGGCGCACCGGCCACCGGGGGCGCTGCGGGCGTGGCGGGAGGCGTCACGCCCGGTGCGGGCTTCGGGCCGGTTGCCGGCGGCGCGGTCGCGGTGCTCGGGCCGCCGACGGGCGGCGTGCTCACGGGCGGGACGTTCGGTGTGCCGATGGTCGGCTTGGGAGCCGGTGGGGGCGCGGAGGCCGAGCCCGCGGGCGCTTTGCTGATGGTGCCGTCGCCGGTCGGTGGCTTGGGCGCGTCGAAGACGCCCTTGCCGGGGCCGCCGGTGAACTTGCTCGACCGGTCCGACCCGCCCGCGGCGCCGGGCGCGCCACCGGGGGCCATGGGCGCGCCGCCCACCGGTGGAGGAGTGGCCGACGGCACGCCGGACGGACCACCGGTGAGACCGCGCGCGGCCGTGCTGCCGCCAGGTGTGGTGGCACCGGTGACCGGACCCGCGCCCGGCGTCGGACCGCCCTTGACGGCCGGTGCTCCGGGCGAGCCCGGAGCACCGGGGATCGACCCGGGCGACTTCGACCCACCGGGCGCGTTCGACCCACCGGGCACGCCCGTGATGGGCGGGACCGACCCTCCGCCGGTGCCGCGCGATCCACCGGGCGGCGTCACGCCGGGTGCACCGGGCAGGTTCTTCACCGGCGAGACCGACGGCCCGCCCGACCCCTTGGACCCTCCGGGGCTGTTCGGCCCGGACGCACCGGGCACGCCGGTGATGGGTGGGATCGACGGTCCGCCGGTGCCGCGCGGCCCACCGGGCGGCGTCACGCCGGGTGCACCGGGCAGGTTCTTCACCGGTGTCACGGACGGTCCGCCGGGGCTTTTGCCCCCGCCGGTCCCGTTCGGCCCGGTGGCTCCGGGGATGTTCTTGACCGGTGTCACGGACGGTCCGCCTGGCCCCTTGCCCCCGCCGGTCCCGTTCGGCCCGGCCGCGCCGGGGATGTTCTTGACCGGCGTGACCGACGGTCCGCCTGGCCCCTTGCCCCCGCCGGATCCGTTGGGACCCGTCGCGCCGGGGATGTTCTTCACCGGTGTGACCGACGGCCCGCCCTGACCCTTGCCCCCACCGGGGCTGTTCGGCCCGGACGACCCCGCGATGTCCTTCACCGGCGTCACGGACGGCCCGCCCGCACCCTTCGTCCCGATCGGCCCGCCGCCGGGTGAGCCCGGCGGCCGCTGGGCGTTCGAGTTCGGGTCGATCTTGGCGAACTGGTCGCGGCTGAACTGGTCGTTCTGGACGTGCGTCTGCACCGTGGCCTTCAGGCCCGACTGGACGTTGCCCATCGCGGTCGACGCCTTGTTCGCCTGCTGCACCGAGGCGTCGTTGGAGCTGTTCAACGCGGGCACGGCGACGATGCCGATCGGGCCGAGCGCGTTGGGCGCGAGCTTGAGCCCTTGCAACCCGCTGGAGATCGCCGCCAACCGGGTCTGCAGGTCACCGGCGCGCCGCTGCGCGCTCTCCATGGACGACTCGCTCATCCCGAAGCCGGAGTTGCCGGTCGGCCCACCCGGCGACGGCGGCGGCCCGGGCGGTGGTGGCGACGACGGGTTGCCCGAGGGCCCCGGGGTCGTGTTCGTGTCGACGCCGCCACCGCGTGCCATGGCTGGTTCTCCGGTGCTCTAGGACTGGACGGAACTGCTGGATGTGCCGCTCGACGCGGGCTGCGAGTACTTCGACTGGTACGAGTCGTAGCTCGACTTCGCCGCCTCGCCCGCGGACTTGGCGTCGTTCGCCGCCCGCTCGGCCGCCGTGCCCGCCTGCTCGGCCTTGCGCGAGGCTTCCTCGGCGGCCTTGATGTCGGCTTCGCTGCCGGACGCGAACGCCTTGGCGTTGGCCTCGGCCGCCGCCGCGTTGGCCGCCGCGAAGTCGACGTTCGCCTGCTCGTACCGGGCGTTCGCCTGCTTGGCCGCGTCGTTCTTGGCCGACAGGTCGGTCTCCGCGGACGTGCGCGCCGGGTCGTCCTGACCGGGGTTGTTGCGCTTGTACTCCTCGTACGCGGCCTTCGCGGCGTCGTCGGCGGGCTTGGCGTCCTTCAACGCCTCGTTGCTCGCCTTGGCCGCGTCGGCGACGTCACGGCTCTCCTTCGCGGCGGTCTCGGCGGCCTTCGCGGCCTCCGCGCGCAACGCGTCCGCCTCGCCCTTGGCCGTCTCGTACTTCGCCATCGCGGCGTCGTAGCCCGCCTGGTCGCCGCGCGCGGCGGCGGCGTTGGCCTCGTCGATGGCCGAGCTGACCTTGGCGTTCGCGGCGGCGGCCTTCTCGGAGGTGGCGTTGAGCGCCTCGTTGGCCCGCTTGGCCTCCTCGGCGGCCGCGGCCTCTTCCTCCTTGGCCTTGCTGTACCGCTCGTTGGCCTCCTCGGCCTTCTTGTTGGCGTCGCTGACCTTGTCGTCCTGCACGTCCTTGGCCAGCGCCTTGTCGATCTCGCGGTCGACGCCCTTCTGCGCCTTCCACGACTCGTAGCCGACCTCGGCCACGTCGGCGATGTTCTCGAACCGGTTCCAGCCCTTGCCGACGTTCTCGGTGATCTCGTCGAGGTTCTTGATCCGGGCCATCTGCCTGCCCAGCGCCGCGGTGAGCCGGGCGATGCGGGACGCGATGTTCACGCCCAGCGCCACGGCCTTGCCGACCGCGAAGCCGATGTAGGCCGCGATCGACGCGCCGAACGTGATGACGGCGGTGGCGGCGGCGATCAGCGCGCCCGCCAGCAGCGAGCCGAGCAGCTGGGCGATCAGGTCGCGCACGATGTCGCGCAGCACGGACACCAGCACGCCGCAGATGGCGACGATCTTGGCCTTCTGCTCGACGGCGTTGGCCAGGGCGTCGAGCTCCTGGCCCATCGTCTCCATGTTCTTCTGGAACGCCTCGGCCGACGCCCCGGTCCACCCGTCGACCGAGCCCAGCTCGCGGCGGTGGTCCTCGGCCAGCACGCGCAGCTCGGCGGCCTGCTTCTTGGTCGCCTCGACGTTGGCGTTGATCTCGTCGGGGTCGCCCATCAGCTGGTCGAGCGGTTCCTTGAGGAACGACACGTGCTCGATCAGCCAGCCGATGCCCGCGCCGAGGATCGTGCCGAACGGGTCGACCGCCAGCATCGCCATGGACGACGCCGTGCCGATCGCGGCGAACGTGATGTCCAGCGCCTTCTCGGTCTCGGTCTCCGCGTCCTTGCCGATCGTGGTGATCATCTCGTCCCAGGCCGAGATGAACAGGGAGCCCTTGAACTTGTTCTGCTCGGTGATCTCCATGCCCGGCGGCGAGGCGATCGGGGTGTCGGGGGCGGTCATCGGTCAGGGTCTCCTCGTCACCAGGGCTGGTTCTCGTCGTCCTCGTCGTCGGCCGGGCGCGAGGGGCGCGCCGGGCGCGACGGCTGGGCCTGCGCCTGCCACCCCGCCGCCACCGGTGCCGGCGCCGTGCGGGCGGGCTCGGGCTCCGGCTCGGCGTACTCCGGCTCGGCGTAGTCGGGCTCGTCGTCGCCGACCTCGTCGTCCGGGATGGCGTCGCTGACCATCCGCAGGGCCTCGGTGCCCTCGCCGAGCGGCTCGAACGCGGCCAGCACCTGCTGCGCGGCCTGCTTCTGCGCGGCCTTGGCCGTCTGCATGATCAGGGCGGTGAGGCGGGCGGAGCCGAGCTCGGTGGCGCGGTGGCCGAGCTGGATGTTGAGCAGGCCGCCGTTCGGGCCGACGGTGATGGTCACCGCGCCGTCCGGGCTGGACGCCGTGGCCTGCGAGTTCTGGAAGTTCTCCTGGAGGTCGGCCGACTTGCGCTGCAGATCGGCCAGCTTCGCTTCGAAGTTGTCGAGCCACTGCTGGGGATCCAAGTCAACCTCCTAGGGGGGATATCCGTGCAGGTTGGAGTGCACCGGAGCCCGCCAACGCCGCCCCAACGCCGCACCAACGGGTCAACCCGCGGGCACCCGAACCCCGCCACGCGCCCCGGCCACGTCACCCGATCCACTTATTGACAGTGAGTAACCGGCTACGACGCCCGGAAGTCAGCAGATCACTACGAGTGGCGGAGTCGCCCGATGGCACCAACGATTAGGTCACGTGCGGACCGGTACGTGCGCGGGTGTCATTACTACGGGGTACGGTTCGCCACTCGGAAGCCCCGACGGCACGCCGTCGGGATTTGTCTGCTCCTAGACGAGCAGGGAGGGAGACGAGCCGTGCGTCGTCGAATGCGTGGCCTCGCGGTGGCCGCGATCGCGCTGACCAGCGTTCTCACGATGGCCGCGTGTGCCAAGGACACCGGTGGCAACAACACCGGGTCCGGGTCCACCAACACCGCCGAGGGCTGCAAGCTGGCGGACAAGCCGCCTGCCGCCACCGCGACGTCCAGCAGCGCCGCGTCGGGCGAGAAGGTCGACGGCAGCGCCCTGAAGGTCGGTCTGGCCTACGACATCGGCGGCCGTGGCGACGCGTCGTTCAACGACTCCGCCGCGGCGGGCCTGGACAAGGCCAAGGCCGACTTCGGCATCGCGGAGGTCAAGGAGCTGACCGCCGCGCCGAACGAGCCGGAGGACGCCAAGCAGACCCGGCTGCGCCAGCTCGCGAGCGAGGGCTACAACCCGATCATCGGTGTCGGCTTCGCCTACGCCGAGTCGCTCAAGGTCGTCGCCCCCGAGTTCCCGAACGTCAAGTTCGCGATCGTCGACGGCGCGGTCGACGGCGCGGCGAACGTCACGCCGCTGCTGTTCGCCGAGGAGCAGGGTTCCTTCCTGGCCGGCGTCATCGCCGCCTACAAGTCCAAGTCCTGCCACGTCGGCTTCGTCGGCGGTGTGGAGATCCCGCTGATCCAGAAGTTCGACGCGGGCTTCGCCCAGGGCGCGAAGACCGCCGCCCCGGACATCAAGATCGAGAAGAAGTACCTGACCCCGGCGGGCGACTTCACCGGCTTCCAGGACCCGACCAAGGGCCAGGAGGCCGCGACCGGCCAGATCGAGGCCGGCGCCGACGTGCTCTACCACGCCGCCGGCGCGTCCGGGAAGGGCGTGTTCTCGGCCGCGAAGACGGGCAACGCGCTGGCCATCGGCGTCGACTCGGACCAGTACAACCAGAAGACGGTCGAGGAGTCCAAGGACGTCATCGTCTCGTCCATGCTCAAGCGGGTCGACGTCGCGGTGTACGACTTCGTCAAGGCGGTCGCCAAGAACGACCTGGCGAGCCTGCCGAAGGTGTTCGACCTGTCCGTGGACGGCGTCGGCTACTCCACCTCCGGCGGCAAGATCGACGACAACCTGAAGGCGGTCCTCGAGGGCTACAAGGCCCAGATCATCGAGGGCAAGATCTCGGTCAAGTCCACGCCGTAACCCCACCCGGCCTCCGGCGCACTGGGCCCTGCGAGCACCCTCGCGGGGCCCAGTGCGTGGTCAGCCCCGGCGCGGCCGGAGATCAGACGGAGCTTCCATGAGCGAGCCAGTCAACACAGGGCTTCGTGCTCGGGCCACGCCGAGCCCTGGCGAGGTGTGAGCATGAGCACTACGACCCCTGCCGTCGTCCTGTCGGGCATCACCAAGCGCTTCCCCGGTGTCGTCGCCAACAGCGACGTGCACCTGAGCGTGCAGGTCGGCGAGGTGCACGCGCTGTGCGGTGAGAACGGCGCGGGCAAGTCCACCCTGATGAAGATCCTGTACGGGATGCAGCAGCCCGACGAGGGCACCATCGAGGTGGCGGGCGAACAGGTCCGGTTCCGCACCCCGGCCGACGCGATCAAGGCCGGCATCGGCATGGTGCACCAGCACTTCATGCTCGCCGACAACCTGACCGTGCAGGAGAACGTCGTGCTCGGCGCGGAGTCGCTGCACGGCATCGGCGCCAAGGCGCGCAAGCGCATCCTGGAGCTGGCCGACGCCACCGGCCTGACCGTCGACCCCGGTGTGCTGGTCGAACGGCTCGGCGTGGCCGACCGGCAGCGCGTGGAGATCCTCAAGGTGCTCTACCGGGGCGCGAAGGTGATCATCCTCGACGAGCCGACCGCGGTGCTCGTGCCGCAGGAGGTGGAGGAGCTGTTCACCACCCTGCGCGCCATGCAGCAGCAGGGCTTCACGTTCCTGTTCATCTCGCACAAGCTGGACGAGGTCCGGGCGATCGCCGACTCCGTCACGATCATCCGCCGCGGCACCACGGTCGGCACCGCCGACCCGAAGGCCGTCAGCTCCCGCCAACTGGCCGAGATGATGGTCGGCAGCGAGCTGCCCAGCCCGGAGACCCGCGAGTCCACCGTCACCGACCGCGTCGTGCTCGAGGTGGAGAACCTGGGCCTGGTCGCGGCGGAGGGCACCCGGCCGGTGCTCGACGACATCGACCTGGTCGTGCGCGCGGGCGAGATCGTCGGCATCGCGGGCGTCGAGGGCAACGGCCAGACCGAGCTGGTCGAGACGATCATGGGCATCCGCAAGGCACACCACGGCCGCGTGCTGCTCGGTGACCGCGACCTGACCAAGCTGGGCACGTTGGCGCGCCGCGAGGCGGGCATCGGCTACATCCCCGAGGACCGGCACCGCCAGGGCCTGCTGCTCACGCAGCCGCTGTGGGCCAACCGGATCCTCGGCCACCAGACCCGCCGCCCCGTGGCGAAGGGCCAGTGGCTCGACCTCGCGGGCGCGAAGCAGGACACGCAGCGCATCGTCGAGGACTTCGACGTGCGCACGCCGGGCATCGACGTGGCCGCGGTCGCGCTGTCCGGCGGCAACCAGCAGAAGCTCGTGGTCGGCCGCGAGCTGTCCGGCGACCCCGTGCTGCTCATCGCGTCGCACCCGACGCGGGGCGTGGACGTCGGCGCGCAGGCGTTGATCTGGGACGAGATCCGCGCCGCCCGCGCCAGGGGCCTGGCCGTGCTGCTGATCTCGGCCGACCTGGACGAGCTGATCGGCCTGTCCGACACCATCCGGGTGATGCTGCGCGGCAGGCTGGTCGCGGACGCCGACCCCGCCACGGTCACCCCGGAAGACCTCGGCAGCGCCATGACCGGCGCCACGAGCGCCGAGCACGCGCCGGCGTCGGAATCGGAAGGCGAGTGATGGGAATCTTGCGCGGCAAGCTGCTGCCGCCCGTGCTGGCGATCCTGTTCTCCGCCCTGCTGTGCGGTGTCGCGCTGGTGGTGTCCGGCGCGAACCCGCTGCGGGCGTTCGGGGTGATGCTGTCGCAGGTCGGGGAGGGCACCACCGCGGTCGACATCGTCAACAGCACCGGCACCTACTACATCGCGGCGCTGGCGGTGGCGATCGGGTTCCAGATGAACCTGTTCAACATCGGCGTGGAGGGCCAGTACCGGGTCGCGGCGGTCGTCGCGGCCGTGGTCGGCGGCTCGATCGCCCTGCCGCCCGGCCTGCACGCCCTGGTGATCATCCTGACCGCCGCCGTCGCGGGCGCGCTGTGGGCCGCGATCCCGGCGATCCTCAAGGTCACGCGCGGCGTCAACGAGGTCATCTCCACGATCATGATGAACGGCCTGGCGCTCGGCCTGGCCGCGTACCTGATCGGCTCGGACGTGTTCGGCGAGCTGCGCGGCAACAACATCCGCACCCCGGAGATCCCGGAGAGCGGCTGGGTGCCCGGCATCCCGTTCGGCTCCTCGGGCACGGTGTTCGGCCTGGTGTTCCTGGCCGCGCTGCTGGGCATCGGCTACTGGGTGATGATGAACCGCACCCGGTTCGGCTTCGAGCTGCGGGCCTCCGGCGAGTCGTCCACGGCCGCCGCCGCGGGTGGTGTCAACGCCAAGAGGATGGTGCTGATCGCCATGCTGCTCTCGGGCGCGATCGCGGGCCTGGTCTCCATGCCGGAGATCCTGGGCCGCGACCACACCTACAACCTGAACTTCCCGGCCGGCATCGGCTTCTCCGGCATCGCGATCGCGCTGCTCGGGCGCAACCACCCGGGCGGCATCGCGTTCGGCGCGCTGCTGTGGGCGTTCCTGGACAAGTCGGGCCTGGCCCTGGACAACGTCGGCGTGCCCAGGGAGATCGTGACGATCATGCAAGGCGCGATCGTGCTCTCGGTCGTCGTTGCCTACGAGGTGGTCCGCCGGTTCGAACTGGCCGCGCAGCAGCGGCAGGTCGGTCGGCAGCTCGGAACGGTGGATGCGGCATGAGTACTTCGTTGATGAACCCGTCCGAGGCGCCCACCACCGTCCCGCCGCCCCGCAAGGCGCGCCGGATCCCCGGTTGGGCCGTCGGCGCGCTGGGCGTGGCCGGCGCGGTCGTGCTGCTGTCGACCACGTCGTACCTGACCGACGTGCCGCAGCTGACGTCCACCGGCACGATCCAGACCGCCGTGCGGCTGGCGTTGCCGATCCTGCTGGCCGCGCTCGGCGGCCTGTGGGCCGAACGCGCCGGCGTGGTGAACATCGGCCTCGAAGGCATGATGATCATGGGCACGTGGGGCGCGGCCTGGGCCGGCTACCAGTGGGGCCCGTGGGCGGCGCTGGTGTCGGCGGCCGTGTTCGGCGCGCTCGGCGGCCTGCTGCACGCCATCGCGACGGTGACGTTCGGCGTGAACCACATCGTGTCCGGCGTGGCGATCAACCTGCTCGGCGCGGGCCTGACCAAGTACCTGTCCACGCTGATCTTCTTCCCGCTGTCGCACAACCCGCGCGAGTCGCCGGCCGTGCCGAAGTTCGACACCTACTCGGCCTCCGGCCTGTCCGACTTCCTGGGCGACCTGGAAGCGCAGCAACGGGTGGGCCTGTCCGACGTCGCCGGCATCCTGCGCGGCCTCGTCACCGGTGTGTCGCCGCTGACCATGCTGGCCATCCTGCTGGTGATCGGCAGCTACCTGGTGCTGTGGCGGACCCGGTTCGGCCTGCGGCTGCGCTCGTGCGGCGAGAACCCGGTCGCCGCCGAGTCCCTCGGCGTCAACGTCTACCTCTACAAGTACATCGCGGTGATCTCCTCGGGAGCCCTCGCCGGCATCGGCGGCGCGGCCCTCGTGCTCAACCCGGGCCAGCCCGGTTACCTGGAGGGCCAGACCAACGGCCGCGGCTTCATCGGTCTCGCCGCGATGATCTTCGGCAACTGGCGCCCCGGCGGCCTGCTCGGCGGCGCGGCCCTGTTCGGCTACGCCGACGGCCTCCAGCTGCGCTCCGGCGGCAAGACGTTCCTCGCCCTCGTCTACGGCGCGGTCCTGCTGCTCGTCGTGATCGTGATCTGGCAGCTCGTCCGCCGCCGGTGGTTCGCCGCCGCGTTCGGCATCCTGGCCGCCGGCCTGCTCTACGCCGTGTACTACTCGGTGGACGAGGTGCCCAGCGAGCTGACGACCTACGCGCCGCACCTGGTGACGCTGGTCGTGCTGGCGGTCGCGTCGCAACGATTGCGCATGCCCGCGGCGGACGGCGTGGTGTACCGCCGTGGCTGACGTCGACTGGGACCTGCTGCGCACCCGTGCCGTCGAAGCGGCGCAGTCCGCCTACTGCCCGTACTCCGGGCTCCAGGTGGGTGCGGCGGCGCTGTGCGACGACGGCCGGATCGTCGTCGGCTGCAACGTGGAGAACGCCGCCTACGGCGTCGGCCTGTGCGCCGAGTGCACCCTCGCCGGCCAGTTCGCCCTGACCGGCGGGGGCAGGCTCGTCGCCCTCGCCTGCCGCAGCGGCACGGGCGAGCTGCTGATGCCGTGCGGCCGCTGCCGCCAGGTGATCCACGAGCTGGGCGGCGCGTCATGCCTGATCGACACCCCGTCCGGCGTCCTGCCGATGAGCAGGGTGCTGCCCGACGCGTTCGGCCCGGAGGACCTGCCGTGACCCACACCGCCGTGGACGTGATCCGGGCCAAGCGCGACGGCCACCGCCTGACCGACGCCCAGATCGACTGGGTCGTCGACGCCTACACCAACGGCGTCGTCGCCGACGAGCAGATGTCGGCCCTGGCCATGGCGATCTTCCTGAACGGCATGGACCGCTCGGAAACCGCCCGCTGGACCCGCGCCATGGTCGACTCCGGCGAGAAGCTGACCCTGGACGTCGGCCGCCCCACCGTCGACAAGCACTCCACCGGCGGCGTCGGCGACAAGATCACCCTGCCCCTCGCCCCGCTGGTCGCCACCTGCGGTGCCGCCGTGCCCCAGCTCTCCGGCCGAGGGCTGGGCCACACCGGCGGCACGCTGGACAAGCTGGAGTCGATCCCGGGCTGGCGCGCCCAGCTCTCCGTGGACGAGGTCGTCGCCCAACTGCGCTCGGTGGGCGCGGTGATCTGCGCCGCCACCTCCGGCCTCGCCCCGGCCGACAAGAAGCTCTACGCGCTGCGCGACGTCACGAGCACCGTCGAGTCGATCCCCCTGATCGCCTCCTCGATCATGTCCAAGAAGATCGCCGAAGGGGCCGAAGCCCTCGTCCTGGACGTCAAGGTGGGCTCGGGCGCGTTCATGAAGTCCCTCGACCAGGCCCGTGCCCTCGCCGAGGCGCTGGTCTCCATCGGCGTCGACCACGGCCTGCGCATCTCCGCGCTGCTGACCGACATGTCCGTCCCGCTGGGCCGTGCGGTGGGCAACGCCGTCGAGGTCGCCGAGTCCGTCGAGGTCCTCCAGGGCAACGGCCCGACCGACGTCGTCGACCTGACCGTCGCCCTGGCCGAGGAGATGCTGTCCCGCGCCGGCATCTCCGCCTCACCCCGCGACGTCCTGGCCTCCGGCGAGGCCTACGAAACCTGGGCCCGCATGATCAGGGCCCAGGGCGGCGACCCGGACGCCCCACTGCCGACCGCCCGCCACCACCACACCGTCACCGCCCCGGCCGACGGTTACCTGACCACCCTCGACGCCTACGCGGTGGGCGTCGCCGCCTGGCGCCTGGGCGCCGGCCGCGCCCGCAAGGAAGACCCGGTCCAACCGGGCGCGGGCATCCTCTGCCTGGCCAAACCGGGCGACCGCGTCACCAAGGACCAACCACTGCTCGAACTGCACACCGACACCCCGGACGCCATCCCCGCCGCCCTGGAGTCCCTCACCAACGGCGGCTACGAGATCGGCGACACCCCACCCCCGACCACCAACCTGCTCCTCGACACCATCCGCGGCTGACACCGGCGCGGAACCGCGGCGTCAACGAAAAAGGCCCGGTCCGCACTCGCGGACCGGGCCTTCTCACCTCAGCGCTCAGGCGCCCTCAGCGGCCAAGTCGTCATCGTCGACGTTCCGGTTGTCGCCGGGCTTGGACCCGTTCTTCCGGGTCCGCCGCTGCGGCCGGGGCAGGGCGGTGGGCGGCGGGGGCGGGGTCGGCGAGCCGCCGCCGAGGATCAGCTCCGCGAACGTGGCCATGGCCTCGTCCAACTGGCCGCCGATGCGCAGCTCCGACTCCTGGTTGCTCTTGCGCACCAACCCGGCCAGCGATTCCGCGTCGGGCCGCGTCGACAGCGTGCCCTCGACCTTGGCGATGCCCTGCTCCACGACGCCGGACAGCTCGCCCAGCCGGGCCGCGAAGTCGTCCTCCACCGAGTCGAGCCGGGTGGCCATGGTGTCGAGCCGGGACGTGACCTGCTCCAAGCGCTGCGCCAGCGCCTCCAGCCGGTCCGTCGAGTCGACCTGGTCGCGCGTCTCGTCCAACGCCGCGTGCAGGGCCTCGCGGGCCTCGTCCAGCTTGCCCGTCAACGTGCTGCGGGTGTCGGCGAGCGACGCCGTCAGCGACTCGCGGGTCTCGGTGAGCGACGAGTGCAACCCGTCGCGCGTGCTGTTGAGGTTGTCGCGGGTCTCGTCCAGCCTGCCGTTGAGGCTGGTCGCGGACTCCGTGACGGACCGCTGCAACGCCTCGCGCGTGCCGTCGAGGTGCTCGTGCACGCCCTCGTCGACCTCGTCGAGCCGACCGCGCAGCGCGGCCTCCAACGCCTCGATGCGCTCCCGCAACGGCCCCGTCACCGCGCCGGGCACCTGGTCGACCTTGCCGTCCTGCTTGTCCAGGTGGCCGTCGAGGTCGTCGAGCCGCTTGTGGATGTGGGCGAGCTTGTCCTCCAGCCCGTCCATCCGCCCGGCGACGCCCTCGAACCGGCCCGCCACCCCGTCGAGCCGACCGTCGAGCTGCGCGAACGGCTTGGCGAGCTTGTCGACCAGGCCCTCGACGGCCCGACCGATGCTCTGCACCGCGCTGTCCTGGGCTTCCAACTTCGCCAGCGCCTCGTCCAGCCGTTCGGCCAGCACGCTGACCTCGGTCCGGTCGGGCAGCTCGGACAGGCGCTTGCGAACGGAACCCAGCGATTCGAGCGGGGACATCCGCGCGTGGATCTCGTCCAGCGCGTCGAAGATCTGCTGCTGTTCGCTCTCACGGATCTCCGCGGCGCGCGTGAGCATGTTGCGCATCCGATCGAAGGACATCGTGGAGTTGTTGTTCTCGTTCACGGCTCGGGTGCCTTCGTCCAGGGGAGGGGAGACCTCCGGGAGCCTAACCAGGTTGGGGCGGCGGGCAGTAGCGCCCCCCGACCGGTACCGCCTGGATCGACCTTGCGTGTACTCCGTTGGAGTGACGATCACCGACCTTACCCCAACGTAACGGCCAGCCTGCCTGTCGCTGCTCCCCGTGAGCATCCGCCGTGCGAGTGACTCAAGTCCCGCTCGCCGTAGCGGAAAGTTCTGCATCACGAGTGCACAACGGCTTTAGCACGACGAATGCGACACCCGACCGAGTGATTGGTGAACACACGCGGTGACGCCCAGGTGATCATACCCCCTGATGATCACCGCACGGCGGAACGACACGGCGTGTCACCGGTATACGGTGGCGCCATGTCGACCCCGCTTACCCCGGAGAACCTGCGCCGCGCGCCGAAGGTGCTCCTGCACGACCACCTCGACGGCGGCCTCCGGCCCCAGACCGTGATCGAGCTCGCCGACGCCTGCGGCCACCAGGGCCTGCCCACGACCGACCCGGTCGCGCTGGGCGAGTGGTTCCGCGACAACGCCAACTCCGGCTCGCTGGTCCGCTACCTGGAGGGCTTCGCGCACACGTGCGGCGTCATGCAGGACGAGGCCGCGCTGGTGCGCGTGGCGTCCGAGGCCGTGCAGGACCTCGCCGCCGACGGCGTCGTGTACGCCGAGATCCGCTACGCGCCCGAGCTGTTCACCGACAAGGGCCTGAGCCTGGAGCAGGCCGTCGAGGCGGTGCAGGAGGGCTTCCGCCAGGGCGAGGCGGCGTCCGGCGGCCGGATCAGGGTCGGCACGCTGCTGTGCGCGATGCGCCAGAACGACGGCTGGCAGCGCATCGCCGACCTGGTGGTCCGCTACCGGGACGCGGGCGTGGTCGGCTTCGACATCGCGGGCCCGGAGGCCGGGTTCCCGCCGAGCAAGGAGCTGTCCGCGTTCGAGTACCTGCGGCAGCAGAACGCGCACTTCACCATCCACGCCGCCGAGGCGGCGGGCGCGGAGTCGGCGTGGGAGGCCGTGCAGCTCGCGGGCGCGGAGCGGCTGGGCCACGGCGTGCGGCTGGTCGAGGACATCAAGGGTGACGACGTGGGCCACTTGGCCGCGTACGTGCGGGACCGGCGCATCGCGCTGGAGATGTGCCCGACGTCCAACGTGCACACCGGCGCGGTGGCCTCGCTCGCCGAGCACCCGATCAAGCGGATGCACGAGCTGGGCTTCCGGGTCACCGTGAACACCGACAACCGGCTGATGAGCATGGTGTCGATGACCGGCGAGTTCGCCACCGTGGTGGACAACTTCGGGTTCGGGTGGGACGACCTGCGCAAGTTCACCGTCAACGCCGCCAAGGCCGCGTTCATCACGCACGAGGAGCGCCGCGCGCTCATCCAGGACGTCATCGAACCGGCTTACGCCGCCCTGGCCCAGCCGCAGCGGTAGCACCCGCACGAGGCGGTAAAAGCAGAGGTCGCGGGCTCCGATGACGGCCCGCGACCTCTGCTGCTCCGTGCCGCTCGGCGGCTATCGGACCCTGAGCCGGTCCTCGAACGCCGCCACGAGCGCCCGCCACGCCACCTGCTCGTCGTCGAACGGCGCGCTGGGCGCCAGCCGCGTGGGGTCCGGCTTGAGCACGTACGACACCAGCCACCCCAGCCGCTCGGACTGGTTCAGCGCCACCTTCACGGTGTCGTCGTTCGCCCACTCGCCCGCGTCCTCCAGCAGTTCGACCACCAGGTCGAGCTGCGTGGGGTCGATCGCGTCCGGGCCGTCGAGGATGTCCTCGTCCAGACCGGTGAGCACGTAGACGTTGTCCGGGTCGACCTCGACCTCCAGGTCGCCGCCGGTCGCCTTGGTGACCAGCTCGCCCCAGGTCGACACCTCGGCCAGGTCGTTGTCGTCGGCCTCCACGATGAACCGGGCCAGCGCGCGCGGCGACGTGAACACGTCGATCTTGCCCTTGCGGCCGAGGAACACCGGCTGGTCGTCCAGGTAGCAGCGCAGCGTGTAGTACTCGCCCGCGCCGCTGATGATCTTGATCGGGTCGATCCCGACCTCGCCCCAGAACCCGACCGGCTCGTCGCCGTCCTCGTCGTCCTCGTCCTGGGAGGCGGCCGCCGCGGCGGCGTTGGCCTCCTCGAACTCGGCCAACTCGTCCTGCGCGGCCTTGAGCGCGGTCTCGTCGACCTCCGGCGTGGTCACGACCTCGTCGATCGCGTCCAGCACCTCGTCCCACTTCTCCGCGACGACCTGGGAGATCTCGGTCCACAGCGCCTGGCCCTCGCGGCCGGTGAACGGCAGCGTGCCCTGCGGCAGCAGCGCGAAGCCCTCCGCCGAGTCCAGGATCTCGTGGACCTTCTCCAGCTCGCAGACGTCCGCCAGCGACCGCACGATCGAGATCACGTCGGCCAGCTCGCCGATGACCCACGTGTCGGGCTCCTCGGCGACCAGCTCGGGCACGCCGACCAGGTCGAACTGGTGGTTGTCGTCCGGCGACAGCTCACCGACCGACAGCGCGGGCACCACGTGCCACGCCGGGTGGTCGGTCAGGTCGTGCTCTTCGGTCTTGCGCACGAACGCCGCCAAGTGCGCGGCATCGGGGAACGCGTACAGGTCCTCCTCGTGGCCGAGGAAGGCTTCCCACTCCTCGCCCTCTTCCCGCCAGCGCGGGGCCCACAGGGTGACCACATCACCCTGGGTGAGCCCCAGCTCGATCGGGACGATGTCCTGTGCCATCCGACCTCCCGGTCACGCCATGCCCCTTTGCGATGCGGGGGCAAGAGTACGGGGTCGATCACGCGCTACTGCCGTTGACCACGGAAAGGGTCCGCGAAGTAGTCGTCGTCGTCGATTTCCTCCGGCTGCGGCCGAGCCGCCGGACGGCTCCGCACCTGACCCGCCCACGGCGGCCGCGCCGGCCCCGACGCCCCCTGCTGCTCCACCACAGGGGCCGTGACCTGCGGTTTCGGGGCTGCCTTCAGGGGTGGTGGGCCGGCGAACGCCTCCACCGCCATCGCCAGGCCGTCGCCCAACGACTTGGCCAGCTCGTTGTAGCCGCGCTGCACGGCCGCGTCCGTCGCCAGCCGCGCCGTCTCCACCACCAGCCTGCCGACTACCTCCGGTCCCCGCGCCAGCGCGTTCGGGTGCAGGTCGAGCGCCTTGAGCTCACCCGTCGCGGTCGCCGTGGCGCGGGCCAGGCGGGTCGGGTGCTCGGCGCTGCCGGTGGTGCGGGCCAACACCTCGGTCAGGGCCTCGGCCGCCGCGAGCCGCTGCTCGTGCGCCTGCGTCATCGCGAACCCCTCAGGTAGGAACCTCCGAAGTCGTCGTCGTCGGGACCGCGGTCGAAGCCGATCTCGGCCAACGCCCGCAGCGCCGCCGGGTCGGCCACGCGTTCCAGGCTCCGGTGCATCCGCGCGGCCGCGTCCCGGGACGCCCGCGCCGACACGCGCAGGATCTCGTCCGCCAACGCCCTCGGCCCCATGTTCAGCGCCGCCGGCGACACCCGCACCTCCTGGGGCGGTCCGCCGGGCGCGGTGACGACGGTGACCGCGCCGTCCGGTGACGACGCCCGGCCGAGCACCGGGCCCGTGCGCGCGACGTGCTCGGACACCCGCCGCTCGGTGTCGGCGACCCGTTCGGCCGCCCGCTGCGTCTCGTCCACGTCCTCAGCCCGTCGGTCGGTAGAAGCCCATGAAGCCCATGCCGCTGTTGCTCGTGCGGATCGGGTTGACCTGCACCGGGTCGCCCGCCTCCACCATCTGCCCGTTGCCGATCACCATGGCCACGTGCCCGTCCCAGACGACCAGGTCGCCGGGCAGCAACTGGCCCGGCGGCACGGACGCGCCCATGGCCTGCGACGACGCGGGCCGCGGCAGGTCGAACCCCGCGCCCGCGTAGGCCCACTGGGTCAGGCCGCTGCAGTCGGTGCCCTGGGGCGGGTTCGCGCCACCCCAGACGTACGGGGTGCCCAGGGCGGACAACGCGTTGCGCACGGCACGTGCCGCGGTCTCGTTGGGCGCTTCGGCGGAGCTGCCGTCGGGCAGGTTCACGCCGACGCCGGTGCCGGGCTGGGGCGGGATGGCCACCGGCAGCCGGGGCCCGATCGGCCCGCCGCCTCCACCGCCACCACTTCCTCCTCCGCCGCCGCCACCGGTGCCGCCGCCTCCACCGCCGCTGCCGCTGCCACTGCTACCACTCGACGAAGTAGACGACTGACCGCTGTCACCCGTCGAGGAAGTCGAGGTCGTGCCACCGCTCTCCACGCCCAGCGGGTCGCCGATCCCGGCGAAGTCCGGCTGCGTCAACCCCTGCAACCGCGTGACGACGGCGGTCAGCTCGCCGCGGACCCGCTCCAGCTCCTGGCCGGTCTTGCCCTCGTACTCGCGCGCCTTCGCGGTCACCTCCGCCGCCACCGCGAGCACCGCGCCGATCCCGCCGAACACGCCCGCCGCGGCCGCCGCCGCCAACCGGGGCCACGCCCAGCCGGTGAACTCGTCGATCAGGCCCTGGATCGCGGTCTTGCCGGAGGTCACCGCGGTCACCGCCGCGGTCGCCGCCTCCTGGGTGGTGGTCGCGTTGCGGGCCAACGTGCCCACGCCGCCGGAGAACTTCGCCACGCGTGACTGGAACGCGTTCGCCTTCTCGCCGTACCAGTCGCTCAACGCCGCGTTCGCCGCGCTCGCGTGCCTGCCGTCCAGCTCGGTCAACGCGGTGGCCGCGCGCCCGAACGACTCCGCCGCGCCCGTCGCGCCGCCGGTGTCGCCCTCCAGCTTGGCGAGGTGGTCCTTCATCGGCTGGACCAGAGCCGCCAGGAAGCCGCCGACGTCCACGTCAGACCTGGGCTGCCCGGCCGAGGTCGGCGCTCGTGCGCGCCTCCTGGTCCTGGTAGGCCGCGGCGGTCTTGCCGACCTCCGCGGCGAACGCCGACAGCGCGGCCGAGGCGGCGGCCACACCGTCCACTTGGGCCTGTGCGGCGCGCTGGAACGCCGCGCCGAGCCCGACCTCGTCGCCGATCGCGCCGAAGCTGCCCGCGGCCAACGACGTCGTGCCCGCCAGCGTGGCCGTGCCGATGGTGCCGACCTCGCTCGCCAGGCCCGTCGCCGTGCTGCCGTACGTCGTCAGCGCCGCGGTGTCGACGCCGAAACCCCGTTCCACGCTCGTCCCCCTTTGGTGCCGTGCGACCGCGATACTGCCCCATCCGCCGACGGGGCGTGCGGCGTTCGGCCAGATCCTGCCCCGATGAGCGGTACCACGGGCGGTCGCGCTACCTGATCATGGGTGAGTGGGTGTTTTACGCCATTGGGAACGGATCGTGGCGTGGCTCGACGACCACGCCCCCTCGACCGGTTCGGCGTTCGTGCCCCCCGAGGACGGCGCCGCGGTCGAGGCGCTGGCGGCCGCCAGCGGGCTGGAGCCGCCCGCCGACCTGCGCGCGTGGTGGGCCGTGTGCGGCGGCACGGCGGACTTGGCGTTCGCGGAGGTGCTGCCGCCGTTCTACACGCCGCTCGGGCCGTCCAACGCGTTGAAGTCGTGGCGGCTGAAGGAGCGGTTCTGGCCCGCGGACCTCGCCACGGAGGCGGGCACGCCAACGAAGGGCTTCCACCCGATGTGGCTGCCGATCGCGTTCGACGGGTGCGGTGACGCGTTGGCGCTGGACCTGCGGCCGGGCGTGCTGTCGGGGTGCGTGGTCGAGTGGGACCGCGAGGCTGGCGAGATGCTCAAGCCGGAGTGGACCAGCCTGGACGAGATGCTGGACCAGGTCGCCACGGCACTGGAGCACCGCGGCCGGGTGGGCCACTGCGAGCCGTTGGTGACGACCGACGGCCGGTTGGGCTGGTGCACGGACTAGCGACCGTTCGTCGTGAGCGTTGAACTCGGGGGTTCTGAACGTAGGACACACGCGTTCTGAACGTAGGACTCACGCTGGTGGGTGAAAAACGGGCACGTCGGCGCGCTGAAGCGGGCGCGGTGCTCTTGGCTGCGGGGAGGGTGTCGACCTCCACGGGAGCCGGGCATGCAGATCAGCCGCATCGGAGCAGTCGGTCTGGCGGTCGCTGTCGCCGTCGCCGCGATCGGGTGGGCGTCCGGCGCCCCGGCACGGCTCACCGCGTCGGTGAACCCGCTGCGGCCCGTCGCGCCGAACGACGTGAACCTCGACCCGAGCCACGGGTTCCTGGTGCTCGTCGAAGGTGACGCCGGGCTGTACGAGAACGAGACCGAGGGGCCGGTGGCGGTCGGCGGGGATGTGCGGTTCCGCCAGTACAACGCCGGGCTCAACCACGCCGGCACGTACGTGCTGCCCGGCGACACCCGACCGACCAGCCTCGTCGTCGGCGGCGCGGTCGACTTCGCGCAGAGCACGGGCACGCTCAGCGTGCTCAACAACTCCTACGCCAAGATCGGTGACCTGGGCGCGGCGGACGTGATCCCGTCCGGCGGCGTGACGTGGGTCGTGCCGGACGGCGCGGCACCGGGCACCACGCCGGGCGTGTCGATCCAGACCTCGCAGCCCGCCGCGTCGGTCGGCGGTGGCAGCGGCTTCGACTTCGCGTCGCTGTTCGCCACCTACCGGCAGCTCAACGCCGAGATGGCCACGTGCCCGTCGACCGTGACGCTGACCGACCAGAACGGGCAGAACCCGTGGAACGGCACCGACCCGAACGCGACGATCGGCCTCCAGCCGGGCCAGAACGTGCTGACCCTGACGCCCGCGCAGATGAGCGCGCTGGACAACATCAACCCGCGCAACGGCTACCTCCAGCCGAGCGACCAGGCGTGGTTGGTCGTCAACGTCGACGTGACCGGTGACTACACCTGGGACGTGCCGAACGTGAGCTGGCAGGGCAACGAGCCGTCGCAGCACGTGCTGTGGAACTTCACCACCTCGGGCACGATCACGCTGCCCGCCGACTCGCCCACGGTGTGGGGCACGATCTACGCGCCGAACGCGACCCTGGTGGACCTCAGCTCGGCGAACATCGAGGGTGCCGTGGTGGTCCGGTCGCTCGTGCACGGCGGTGAGACGAGCGGCAGCGGCGGCGAAATCCACTACGCCCCGTTCGACAACATCGTCACCACCTGCGAAACCACCACGACCACCACGACCACCACGACCACCACGCCGACCACCACGACCACCACGCCGACCACCACGACCACCACGCCGACCACCACGACCACCACGCCGACCACCACCACCACGACCACCACCACCACGACCACCACCACCACGACCACCACCACCACGACCACCACCACCACGACAACCGCACCGACCACCACCACCACGACAACCGCACCGACCACCACCACCACCACCACGACCGCGCCGACCAGCACCTCGACCTCGACCTCGACCTCGACCTCGACCGAGCCGACCACCACCTCGGTCACCACCGGGTCGACCACCACGACCACAACCCCCGGCAGCACCACCACGGGCTCGACCACCGGCACCACCAGCCACCCGGCCGCCACCCGCCCCGGCGACGACGAGCTGGCCGCCACCGGTGCCTCGACCCGCGGCACGCTCGCGCTCGCCGGACTCCTGCTCCTCTCCGGCGCGACCGCGCTGGCCCTGACCCGCCTGCGCGACCGCCGCGGGTGACCCGGTCACGAGCAGAGCCTCACCTGATCGAGCGACGCGCCGAGCGACTTGGGCGCCGCCGTCTTGAGCCCGCCCCGGCCGGGTACCCGTGGCCATGACCAGCTACGAGCACCGGGCGCCGGTCGAGATGGCCGCACGGGAGCTGTTCGAGTTCCTGGCACGCCCGGGGAGCCTGCCCCAGCACCTGCCCGGCCTCTCCGGTTCGACACCGGGCATCGACCACGACCGTCGGCGCGTGTCCTGGGCGGAAGGCCGCTACCGGGGTGAGCTGACGGTCGTCGAGGACGGCGCGGGCCGCAGCCAGGTGACGCTCGCCGTCGAGACCGACGAGCCCGGCGACGTCCAGCGGGAGCTGGAGGAAGCGCTCGCGGCCGTGGTGCACCGGGCCACCGCCGAAGCCGACGTGGAGGCCGCCGGCAAAGACGACACCTGGTACTGATGTGACCCAGATCACTTTTCGTTGAGAACCTTTCCCGCCCCCGCACCGTCTTGCCGGGTGTGAACGAGGAGCAGCTGGTCCGCGCGGTGGCCCGCGGCGACCGCGCGGCCTTCGAGGAGCTTTACCGCCGCACGTCGCCGTGGCTGGCCGTGCGCCTGCGCCGCCGGTGCGCCGACGAACAGGTCGTCGCCGAGGTCATGCAGGAGACCTACCTGGCGGTGTGGCGGGCGGCCGGGTCGTTCGCGGGCGCGGCGGTGGACGGCACGGCGGTCGGGTGGCTGTGGACGATCGCGGCACGGCGGCTGGTCGACGCGTTCCGCCGGCGTGCCGCCCACCGGGCCGGGCCGCTGCCCGTCGCCCAAGCCGCGCCCGCCGCCGAGGACGAGGTGCTGGCGGGCGCGTTGAGCGACGCCGTCGGCGGCGCGTTGCGCGACCTCGCGCCGGAGCTGCGGCAGGTGTTGCAGGCCATGGTGCTGGACGGGCTGACCGTGCGGGAGACCGCGGTGCTGCTCGGGGTGCCCGAGGGCACCGTCAAGACCCGCGCCAGGCGGGCCCGGATCGCGATGCGGGAGGCACTGTCATGAGCGGGCACCCGAACGCCGACTCGATCGCCCGGTACGCGTCGGGCGGCGACCTGCCCGCCGACGTGCTGTGGGCCGTCGAGGCGCACCTGGAGACGTGCCAGACGTGCCGCCTGCGGCTGGCCGACGCCGCTCCACCGCAGGTCACGGCGTTGACGGCGGCCGTGTGGGCGGAGCTGGAGCCGTCCGGCGAGCCCGCCCGCCGACGTCACCGGCTCGCCCGCTGGGCCACGCCCGCGTTGCTGCCGTGGCTGGCGATGACGGCGTTCGCGGTGCTGGCGGCGCTGGCGCTGGACGGCCTGCTGCCCGCGGGCGGTGTGACGGCCGCGGTGCTGCTGATCGCGCCGATCGTGCCCGTGCTGGGTGTGGCGGCGGCCTGGTCGAGGGGGATGGACCCGGCTCACGAGCTGGTCGTGTCCACGCCGAGGGCCGGGCTGCAACTGGTGTTGCGCCGCACGTTCGCGGTGCTGGTGGTCGTGCTGCCCGTGCTGCTGGTGGGCGGGTGGCTGGCCGGGGCGTCACCCGCGTACTGGCTCCTGCCGTGTCTAGGGGTCACGGCAGTGGCGCTCGCGCTGGGCGGCCTGATCGGGGTGCGCCGGGCCGCGATCACGTCCGCCTCCTCGTGGGCGGTGCTCGTGATCGGTCCGGCGGTGCTCGGTGGCGGTGTGCCCGGCGTGCTCGCGCCGGGCGCGGCCCCGGTCTGGGCGGCGGTGCTGGTCGGGGGCGCCGCCGCCGTGTTCTTCAGGTCCGCGGCCTACGCGCGGCTGTGACGGAGGGAGGGCTCGTGGCACGTGCGGTGAGCGCGGCGGAAGTCGCGCCGACGGAGTACGCCTGGCAGGTCGAGGCGAGGGACCTGCGGGTGCGCGCGGGTCGCAGGATGGCGGTGGACGGGCTGGACCTGCGGCTGGGCCGCGGCGTGCACGGGCTGCTCGGGCCCAACGGCGCGGGCAAGACCACGCTGATCCGGTCGCTGGCGACCGTGCTGCGGCCCGCGTCGGGGACGTTGCAGGTGCTCGGCTCGCCCGTGTCCGGGCCGGTGGACCTGCGCCCGGTGCGGCGCGCGCTCGGCTACCTGCCGCAGGACTTCGGCTACTACAAGCGGTTCACCGTGCGCGAGTTCGTCGAGTACGTGGCGTGGCTGAAGGAGATGCCGAAGCGGGACGTGCCCGGTGCGGTGCAGCGCGCCGTCGAACGCGTCGGGCTCGCCGACCGGGCGGACGACCGGTTGAAGACGCTCTCCGGTGGCATGGTGCGGCGGGCCGGCATCGCGCAGGCCATCGTGAACGACCCGGAGGTGCTGCTGCTGGACGAGCCGACCGCCGGCCTCGACCCCGGTCAACGCGTCCGGTTCCGGGAGCTGTTGCAGGAGCTGGGTTCGGACTCGTGCGTGGTCGTCTCGACGCACCTGGTCGAGGACGTCGCGGCGGCGTGCACGGACGTGGTGCTGGTCTCCGGCGGCAAGCTGGTCTTCCAGGGCACGCCCGCCGAGCTGGCCGCGGCGGGCGGACCGGGCGATGTCGGCGACAGCCCGATCGAGCGCGGCTACTCGGCGCTGCTGGGCGGTGCGTGGTGAGGATCCTCGGGATCGAGCTGAGGCGCACCACCGCCGTGCTGCTCGGGCTGCTGGTCGTGCTGGTCATGGTGGGCCTGCTGGAGTGGGCTCCGGCGACCAAGAACAGCACCGCGTGGACGCGGCAGTGGACCACGTTGGCCGAGTGGGTCCGGTTCATGCTGGTGTTCTCGTGGCCGTTGACGCTGGCGGCCGGCGCGATGCAGGGGATGCGGGACCGGCGGTCCGGGGTGGGTGAGCTGTTCGCCTCGACGCCGAGGCCGCGTGCGCACCGGGTCGGGTGGACGTTGGGTGCGTTGGCGGTGTCTCTGGTCGTGGCGTACGCGGTGGTGCTCGCGGTCGGGGCGGTGCGGGTGGTGTCGGCGACGGACTACTTCCACCTGGGCTGGATGCCCGTGGCGCTGGTCGGGGTCGTGGCGCTGGTCGGCGCGGCCTGGCTGGGCGCGGGTCTGGGCCGGCTCCTGCCGTCGCCGCTGGCCCCGCCGGTGTTGGCGGCGGGCGGGTTCGCGTTGATGTCGCTCGGGTTGGGGCAGCCGGGGGACGGGCTGCCGTGGTCGGCGCTGCTGCCGTCGCTGCCGTTCCCCCGGTCGGTGTTCTCGTCGGTGGCCGCGTCGCTGACCGCCGTGCAGGCGTTGTGGTTCGCGGGGGTGGCGCTGGCCGGGTTCCTGCTGGTGGCGCTGCGGCGGTGGTGGCTCGGCGCGCTGCCGGTGCTGGTGGCGGGCGTGGTCGCGGTGCCGTTGGCCCCGGCCACGCCGGGGGAGGCCGTGACGGCTGATCCGGTGGCCGCGGAGCTGGTGTGCGTGGAGCGGTTGTGCCTGACTCGGGCGCACGAGCACGAGCGGGCGGCGTTGACCGGGCCCGCTCGGGAGGTGCTGCGGGTGCTGGGGAAACTGCCGTCGCCGCCGACGTCGGTGCGGGAGGTGGCGACGTCCGAGCGCGGGTGGCGGGACCGGCGGCAGGCGGAGCCGACCGACGCCGTGTGGGTGGACCTGGACGAGTTCACCTACTTCCGCAGGACACCGATGACGTCCGAGCAGGTGACGTCCTACCTGCTCGCCGGGGCGGGCACCCGCACGTGCTACGGCGACTACATCCCGGAGGAGGTGGCCCGCGAGGTTGCCGCGCGCTCCGTGATGGCGGCCTGGCTGACCGGTCACCTCCAGCCGCTGCCGAGCTACCGGGCCTGGCTGGGCGACGAGATCGACACCCTGTCCGCCGCGGCCTGGGACCACCTGCGCGCCCTGCCCGAGCCGACCCGACTGGCCCGCGTCCAAGCGGCCCGCGAGGTCCAAGCCTCCTGCGTCGGTGACGCCCTCTCCACCCTGACCGGCGGCACCACGTGACGCGGTGGGTGCTGCTCTACGCCCGTGCCCGGCACGTCCCCGTGTCCGCGGCGGCAGCGGCGGTCGGGGTCGGCGGGCTCGGGGCGCTCGCCCAGCCGGGCGGCAGCCCGCAGTCGGCGGCGTTCGGCGCGGCCCTCGGCATGGCCGCCGTCGCGACCGGGCTCGGCGGGCACGACCGGGCGCTCGACCGCACGGCCGCGTTCGGCTGGCCGCCCCGCCGCGCCGCGCACCTGCTGCTCGGCGGCACGGTCGTCGCCGCGCTGCTGCTCGCCGTCGGCCTGGTCGCCGACCCCCTCGCCCCCGACGCCTTCCTGCTCCGCGACGTCGCCGGGCTGGGCGGGCTGGCCGCCCTGGGCGCGCTGTGGTTCGGCTCACGCACCGCCTGTGTGCTGCCGCTGGGCTGGGCCGGCGTCACGCTCGTCGTCCCGCCCGGCGACGACGATTGGCTCACCCGCCTGCTGACCTGGCCGGTGCAGCCCGCCGGCACCACCTCGGCCACGGTCACCGCGGTCGTGCTCGGCGGCGCCGGCCTGCTCGCCCACAGCTGGTTCGGCTGCCGCCGCTGAGACCGTCACACCCCGATCGGGTGCCACACGGTCTTCGTCTCCAGGAACGCCCGCAGCCGGGCCAGGTCCGGCTCGCGGGTGAAGTCCTCCGCCGGACGCGCCCGCAGCACCCGCTTCACGGTGCCCGCCGCCGCACGCTCCAGGTCGGCCCGCGTCGACTCCGGCGCGCCGGTCAGGTCCAGCGCGTTCACGTCCGCGTGCGACGCCAGCCACGGCGCGATCTCCGCGGTGCGGCCGGTCAGCACGTTCACCACGCCACCGGGCACGTCGGACGTCGCCAGCACCTCCGCCAGCGTCACCGCGGGCAGCGGCCGGTCCTGCGACGTCACGACCACCGCCGTGTTGCCGGTCGCGATCACCGGCGCGACCGCGCTGATCAACCCCAGCAGCGACGACTGCTGCGGCGCGAGCACCGCCACCACACCCGTCGGCTCCGGCACGGAGAACGAGAAGTACGGCCCGGCCACCGGGTTCGACGCGCCCAGCACCGTGGCCACCTTGTCGGTCCACCCCGCGTACCAGACCCACCGGTCGATCGCCGCGTCCACCAGGGCCTGCGCCTTCTTCGCCGCGACGCCCTCGCCGGCCGCGACCTCGGCGGCGAACTGCTCCCGCCGCCCCTCCAGCACCTCGGCCACCCGGAACAGCACCTGCCCGCGGTTGTACGCGGTCGCGCCCGACCAGCCGGGGAACGCCTTGCGCGCCGCCGCCACCGCGTCCCGGGCGTCCTTGCGCGAACCCTGCGCCGCGTTGGCCAGGAACGCGCCCTTGTGGTCGACCACCGGGTAGGACCGACCGGACTCCGAGCGCGGGAACGCCCCGCCGATGTAGAGCTTGTACGTCTTCGTGACCGCGATCCGGTTCTCAGACATCGAGGTAGGCCTCCAGCCCGGTGCGGCCGCCCTCGCGGCCGAAGCCCGACTCCTGGTAGCCGCCGAACGGGGCGGTCGGGTCGAAGCGGTTGAACGTGTTGGCCCACACCACGCCGGCGCGCATCTTCTGCGCCGCCCACAGGATGCGCGACCCCTTCTCGGTCCAGATGCCGGCCGACAGCCCGTACGGCGTGTTGTTCGCCTTGGCCACGGCCTCGTCCGGCGTGCGGAACGTCAGCACCGACAGCACCGGCCCGAAGATCTCCTCGCGCGCGATCCGCATCGCCTGCGACACGTTGGAGAACACCGTCGGCGCGAAGTAGAAGCCCTTGTCCGGCAACGGGCACGCGGACGTCCACCGCTGCGCGCCCTCGGCGTCGCCCGACTCCACCAGCTCCTGGATCTTGGTGAGCTGCTCGCGCGAGTTGATCGCGCCGACGTCGGTGTTCTTGTCCAGCGGGTCGCCGACGCGCAGCGTGGACACGCGGACGTGCAGCTTCTCCAGCAGCTCCTCGGCCACCGACTCCTGCACCAGCAGCCGCGAGCCCGCGCAGCACACGTGACCCTGGTTGAAGAAGATGCCGTTGACGATGCCCTCGACGGCCTGGTCCAGCGGCGCGTCGTCGAACACGATGTTCGCCGCCTTGCCGCCCAGCTCCAGGGTGAGCCTGCGGCCGGTGCCCGCGAGCTGCCGCTGGATGGTCTTGCCGACGTCGGTCGACCCGGTGAACGCGACCTTGTCCACGTCGGGGTGCGACACGACGGCCGCGCCGACGTCACCGGCGCCGGCGAGGATGTTGACCACACCGGGCGGCAGGTCGGCCTGCTGGATGATCTCGGCCAGCACCAGCGCGGTCAGCGGCGTGGTCTCGGCGGGCTTGAGCACCACCGTGTTGCCGGTCGCCAGCGCGGGCGCGATCTTCCACGCGGCCATCAGCAGCGGGAAGTTCCACGGGATGACCTGGCCCACCACGCCCAGCGGGCGCGGGTCGGGGCCGTGGCCCGCGTAGGCGAGCTTGTCCGCCCAACCCGCGTGGTAGAAGAAGTGCGCGGCGGCCGTGGGCACGTCCACGTCCCGCGACTCCTTGATCGGCTTGCCGTTGTCCAACGACTCCAGCACGGCCAGCTCCCGCGACCGCTCCTGGATCAGGCGGGCGATGCGGAAGATGTACTTGGCCCGCTCGGAGCCGGGCATCCGGCCCCACACGCGGTCGTAGGCGCGGCGCGCGGCCTTCACGGCCTTGTCGACGTCCGCGGGCGCGGCCGTGGAGACCTCGGCCAGGACCTCCTCCGTGCCGGGGTTGACCGTCTTCAGCGGCTCACCGGAGCCCTCGACGAACTGGCCGTCGACGAACATCCGGTAGTTCGGCTTGAGGTTCGCGATGTCCCGCGACTCGGGCGCGGGAGCGTATTCCCACATGTCAGTCCACCGTCACGTAATCGGGGCCGCTGTAGTGGCCGGCCAACTGGGTGCGCCGCTGCATCAGCAGGTCGTTGAGCAGCGTGGAGGCACCGAAGCGGAACAGGGTCGGGGTCAGCCACTGCGGTCCCGCGACCTCGTGCACCGCGACCAGGTACTTGATCGCGTCCTTGGTCGTGCGGATGCCGCCGGCGGGCTTGACGCCCCGCAGCTCGCCCGTCTGGGTGTGCCAGTCGCGGACGGCCTGCAACATCACGTGCGTGACGGGCAGCGTCGCGGCGGGGGAGACCTTGCCGGTGGACGTCTTGATGAAGTCGCCGCCCGCGAGCAGGGCCAGCCACGACGCCCGGCGGACGTTGTCGTAGGTGGCGAGCTCGCCGGTCTCCAGGATGACCTTGAGGTGCGCGTCCCCGCAGGCGTGCTTCACCTGCGCGATCTCGTCGAACACCTGGCCGTACCGGCCGGACAGGAACGCGCCCCGGTCGATCACCATGTCGATCTCGGTGGCGCCCGCGTCGACGGCGTAGGCGGTGTCCTCGAGCTTCACCTTCAGGCTCGAGCGGCCGGACGGGAACGCGGTCGCGACGCTGGCGATGTCGATGTCGGTGCCCCGCAGCTCCTCGACCGCCGTCCCGACCATGTCCGGGTACACGCAGACGGCGGCGACCCGCGGCACGTCCGGGTGGTCCGGGTCGGGTCTGCGCGCCTTCGCCGCGAGCGACCGCACCTTGCCGGGGGTGTCGGCGCCTTCCAGCGTGGTCAGGTCGACCATGCTGATCGCGGTGTCGATGGCCCACATCTTGCTGGCCTTCTTGATGCTGCGGGTGCCCAGACCGGCCGCGCGCTGTTCGACGCCGACCTGGTCCACACCGGGCAGCCCGTGCAGGAACCGGCGCAGCGACGCGTCGTCGCGCACGGCGTCCGCGAGCGCCGGGGGCAGCTGCGCTGGCGGTGGAGTAGTCGGAGCGGCCATGCCGCCGAGTCTAGGCGGACTGGGACGGCCGTCCCAAGTGAGCGACTTCGGGCAGGTCAGCAGCCGTGCGCTAGCTCTCCAGCTCGTCGCGCGAGCGGCCCTTCAGCTTCTTCTTTTTCGGCCGGCGCACCTCGACCGCGCCCATCATCGCGAACCCGGTGATCTTCACGACCGGTCCGCCGGGGATGGTCGGCGCGCCCTTGTGGGTGGCATCCTCGAACGCGCCCATGAAGCCGATGCCCGACACCTGGACCGTGACGTCCTCGGGCACGATGATCTCCACCCCGCCCATGAGCGCGAAGGCGTTGATCGTCGTCTCGCCCTGCGCGAAGCGGGCCCGCGTCAGGTCCAGCTCGACCCCGCCCATGATCGCGACCGCGGTGTGCGTCGGCGGCACGACCCAGTCGCCCCGCCGCTCCACGCCCGACCAGAACGCGAACGAGACCGTGGAGCCGGCCGGGCCGCCGATGCGCGACGCGGGGGCGTGGTGCTGCAACGGCACGGGCATCACCGACGGCGCGGGCACGCCCAGGTCGGCGGTCAGCGGCAACAGCTCGCCGTAGGTCTTGGCCGCGTACACCGCCGCGAGGCGTTCGTCCAGCTCGTGGAGGTCGAGCCGGCCCTCGCCGTGGGCCTGCTGGAGCACCTGGGCGACCTTCTCGCGGTCGGCGTCCGAGGCGCGCATCTGACGGGGGTCCGGGACCAACTCGTCGCTCACCCGGGTGAGTCTAGGAGAGCGGGCTCACGTTCCAGTCGCGATGACGACGAGTTCGCCGGATTTCACGTCGAGGAACGCCACCGCGTGCCACCGCTCCTGGTCGAACGCCGCGTCCAACGCGTCCCCGGTCAGGAACGGCCCGCCCGGCAACTCCCCGCGCAGCCCCTCCACCACGTCCGGCGTCCTGCCCTCGTCGACCGGCGCGTACGCGGACCGCACCCGCTCGACCTCCGCCGACGGCAGCGCCACGACCGCGTCGATCCAGTAGGTCGACGGTCCCGGCACGTCGGCCCGCCCGAACGTGCCGGACATCCACCGCGCCCCGGAAGGCGCGCCGAGCACGGGGAAGCGCCGCAGGAGCGGGTCGAGGTCGGTCCGCAGCTCCCCGGTCCCCGCCTTCGCCGCCGGCTGCGCCTGCCCCTGGCACCCGACCAGCGCCACGGCCACGACGAGCGCGCCGACCCACCTCACCGAGCGAAGACCGACCAGTCGACCTTGCCGAAGAGGAGCACGGGCCCGTCGGGGTTCTTCGAATCGCGAACGGCGGTGCGATCGGCGACGCGGGCGATCTCCACGCAGTTGGCTTGACCGCTGCTGCGGCTGCTCTTGCGCCAGCGTGCGTTGGTGAGGTCCATCGAGTGCACTCCTCGCATCACGTCGACTTGCCGATGAGCTTGGCGATGAGCCCGACCGACTCCTCCGGGGGCAACGCCAAGGCACGCAGCTTCTGCCAGGCAAGCCTAGCGTCGTTGAGGTGGCGTTCCTCTTCGAGGAAAGTGCTCGTGCTCCGGCTCTCCACGTAGACGAGAGCGGGCTGGTCGGTGAACTCCAGTCGGACGAACGGGCCTTCCAGGCCGGGGTGTGCCGGGGCCTCGAACGGCACCACCTGCATCGAGATGTTCGCCCGGCCGGCCAGGGCGATCAGGTGGCGCAACTGGGCTCGCATCATGGCGGGCTCGCCGAGGTGGCGGCGGAGTGCGCCTTCGTCGATCAGCAGGTGCACCTGTGCGCGTCCCAAGACGACCTGCCGTCCCATGCGGGTGGCGACCAGGGTGTTCAGCTCGGCGTCCGAAGGCTGTCGTGGGTTCCCTCGATGATCGCTCGGGCGTAGTCGGGGGTCTGGGCGAGGCCGGGGATCAGCAGGGGCTCGTAGTTGTAGAGGGCGGTGGCCTCGGCCTCGAAGCCGATGAGGTCCTTCCAGTTGTTGGGCAGCTTGCCGTGGATGGCGTGCCAGTTGCGGTGTTCTCCGGCGCGGACGAGGTCGACCAGTTCTTGCCGCAGCGCGGCCGGCGCGCGCAGGTAGCCGAGGATCGCCGCCACCTCGTCGGCGCGCAGGCCGCGGTTGCCGGTCTCCATGCGGCTGATCTTGCTCTCCGAGCAGCCGATCGCGTTGGCCACGTCCGCGCAGCTCAGACCCCTGGCCAAGCGCAACGCGCGCAGTTCCGTCGATACCCGCCGCTGCCGGACGGATGCCCCCTTGCGTGTCATGGCGCGACTGTTCCGCCTTGCCACCCGGGCACGAAAGCCGTGTCACCCGAAGGGGAGCGTTGCCCGACCGCGGCGCAAGGCGCCACCGTTGCGGTGTGGAGAAGACCTGGGAGATCAGCGGCGCTGCCGCCAACTGGACGATGACCGTCTCGATCCTCGAACTCCGCGACGCGGACCTGCCGCCGCCGGACTTCGAGGGCTTGGTCGAGCACTTCCGGACCGTGATCGACCTGACCGAGGCGCTCTGGCAGCTCCGTCAGCTCGGTTGACGCACCGGCAACCCGGCGGCGCGGTAGATGTCGTCCACGACCCGCATCGTGGCCACCGCGTCGTCCGCCGTCGTCGGGAACGGCTTGCCGTGCAGGACGGCATCCGCGAACGCCTCCAACTGGTACTCGTACGACGGCCGCCGGTCGAACCGCTCGACCCGGCGGTGGCCGTCCAGCTTCACCGCGAGCCGGTGCCCGGCCTGCGGCGCGAAGGGGTTGAACACGCGCAGCTCGCCGTTCGCGCCCAACACCTTCGCCGAGAGCCTCAGCAACGACCGGGACCACATCGACGCCACCACGGTCCCGGTGTGCCCGGCCGGGAACTTCAGCTCCGCCCGCATCGCCCGGTCGACGCCGTCACCCTTCAGCAACGCCCGCGCCGACTTCACCTCCGGCTCGCCACCGAGGTACCGCACCATGTTCACCGCGTAACAACCGGCGTCCATTAACGCCCCACCGGCCAGCTCCAGCGAGTACCGGATGTCCTTGAACCGCGGCAACGGGAACGCCAACCGCGCCTCCACGTGCCGCAGTTCACCCAACTCGGCGACCACTTCCGGCAACCGCAACGCCAACGGGTGGTAGCGGTAGTGGAACGCCTCCATCACCACCAGCCCGCTTTCCCGGGCTGCCCGCGCCACCGCCGCGGCCTCGTCCGCGTTCGCCGCGAACGGCTTCTCGCACAACACGTGCTTCCCCGCCGCCAACGCCTTCAACGTCCACTTCCCGTGCAACCCGTTGGGCAACGGGATGTAGACGGCGTCCAAGTCGGGGTCGTCCACCAGCTCTTCGTACGTCCCGTGCACCTTGGCGATCCCGAACCGGTCCGCGAACTGACGTGCCCGCCCGACCTCCCGCGCCGCCACCGCCGCCACCTCGACCGACGCCACGGACCGCCCCGGCCTCACCAACGCCGCCGGCACGATCCGCGCCGCCCCCAACACCCCGATCCGCACGTGGTCGGCCATGTCAGTTCGTTACCCCGCTCAGCACATCGTCAACCCCGAGCCGCCTGATCTCCGGGTAATAGGGATCCAACTCCCCAACCTCGAACCTCACCTGCTTCACCGCCCACCACAACCGGTCACCGACGAAGCCCTGGGTCTTGTACGACCCATCCGGCAGCACGACCGCGGTGCCGTGGTCGCCGTGCACCCCGGACGCGGTTTCGACACCCGGACGTAGCGCTTCTCGGGACGCGGCGTGACGGTCGCGGTCGGGTGGGCCACCCGGGTGGCTTCCACCACGCGGTCGAAGAAGGTGTCCAGTCCCCGGTTCGCCCGTTCCGCCGACGCGGTCGACCTCGGCTCCCGGCCCGGGACCGGCACGACCGCCGGAGTGGCGGGCTCGTCGCGCACGCTCATGAGCCGGAAGTCGACCGTCAAGGGGACCGCGAGCTGCCCTTGGACGGCGCTCAGCGTCCGTCCGCCTTGCTGCCGCAACAGCTCGCGGAACCGCTCGACCTGGCGGTCGCCGAGGCCGATCCCGTCTCCTTCGTGCGTGACCGGGATGGTCGAGTTCAGCCCCGCGACCACGACGCCCAGCTCCGGGTAGTCGAACAGGGTCCACGGCTCGTCGGGCGTGAAGCTGAACCTCGAGCCGTAGAACTCCTGGAACGCCGCCGCGAACGGTCCCCACTTCGGCCAGAACGGCGGTGTCGGGGTTCGGCCCCACGCCTGCTCGAGCTGGAAGTACGCCTCGCACGCCAGCTTGTTCACGTCACGCGATCCGGGCACGACGACCACCCGTTCGCGGGGCAGCTTCACCGCGTCCGCCAGCTCGGCCAGGAACCGGAACCCCTGCTCGAACTCGTCCGGCCTGCCGTGCTCGGTCAGGTCGCCGGTGAACACCACCAGGTCGGGGCGCAGCTCGGCGAAGTCCGGGGGCTGCAACACGTCGTTCCCGGACCCGAACCGCGTACCGGCCAGGTGGAGCACGGTGAGGTCGTCCGGTTCGTCGGGCAGCTCCTGCCGCAGCCGGTCGGCCGGGATCGTGTGGCCGTCCCGGGCCGCGATGCCGGCCACGCGGCCGGTGACCGGATCCCACACCGGGCCGCCGGGTTCGCGCGGCACCGCGTCGTCCGGCCGCACCAGCCGTCCGGCGACGTGGTCGACCGGAGGTGCGATCAGCCGGGCGGGCGTGACGCGTGCCGGCAGGTACAGGTGCAGCGTGGCGACATCGTCACCGGGGGTGTTCTCGCGCACGGCCCAGTGGTGCACGCGGGCCGGGACCGATTCGCCGTTCAACGCGGGGAAGTGGACGTCGACGGGCTGCGTCGGGCGACCGGTCTCGTGTGGGTCGCGGCCCAGGGCGAGGTTGACGACGTGGGCGCACGTGACGACATGGCCACCCACCACGACTCCCGCGCCCACCGTTCGCCCGGTCGCGTCGGTGAAGCGGACGACGGAGGTGGGTAACGAGCCGTCGGGCATCGGTCAGAGGTACCACATACTGTTCGACCATGGACGTCCTCGTTGTCGATCACCCACTGGCCCGGGCGCGGTTGACCACCATGCGTGATGCCCGCACCGACAACGCGGCGTTCCGCGCCGCGCTGCACGAGTTGACCGTGATGCTCGTGTACGAGGCCACGCGCGACCTGCCCGTGGCCGAGGAGCGGGTGCACACGCCCGTCGCCCGCACCACCGGCTACCGGCTGGCCAACCCGCCGCTGCTGGTGCCCGTCCTCCGCGCCGGCCTCGGCATGGCCGACCAGGCGCACAAGCTCATCCCGGACGCGCAGATGGGCTTCGTCGGCCTGGCGCGCGACGAGGAGACGCTCCAGCCCACGCCGTACATGGAGTCGCTGCCCGACTCGCTGGCCGGCCGGCCGGTGTTCGTGCTGGACCCGATGCTCGCCACCGGCGGCTCGATGGCGTACACGATCCGCCTGCTGACCGACCGCGGCGCGACCGACGTGACGGCGATCTGCGCCCTGGCCGCGCCGGAGGGCATCAAGCACCTGGAGGACTCCGCCCACCCCGTGCGCCTGGTCACGGCCAGCATCGACGAGCGCCTGAACGACTCGGGCTTCATCGTCCCCGGCCTGGGCGACGCGGGCGACCGCCAATACGGCGCCGTCCACTGACCGCGAGAGTCCTACCTCCACGCCGCGAGAGTCCTACGTTCACGACCCCCGAGTTCAACGCTCAGCCCGAACGCCGTTAGCCGTGAGCGTTGAGCTCGAGGGGGGCGAACGTAGGACTCTCGCGCGGTGAACGTAGGACTCTCGCGGTCAGGTCAGGGATGAAGAGTGGTCGGCGGCCCAGGTGGACAGGGTGCGGCCGGGGTGGCCCGTGACGGCGGTGAAGTCCGGGGTGAGGGAGGCCGGTTCCTCGGCGTGCTGCGCCATGTACCCGAGCAGGTACTCGGCCACGTCGTAGGGCAGGCCCTCGTCGCGGATCAACGTGGCGCGGGCCTGGCCGTAGGTCACGCGTTCGAAGCGGATCGGGCGGCCCAGGCCGCGGCCGATCGCGGCGGCCTGGTCGACGTGGGTCAGGGCTTCCGGGCCGCTCAACGTGTACGCCTTGCCGGCGTGGCCGTCGTGCAGCAACGCGTGCACGGCGACCTCGGCCACGTCGTCCTCGTGCACCGGAGCGCCCACCGACTCCGGGAACGGCGCCCGCACCACGCCTTCCTGCTTGATCGTCCGCGCCCAGATCAGCTTGTTGGCCATGAACTCACCCGGCCGCACGTGCGTCCACGCCACGCCGGACGCCTCGATCACCCGCTCCACGTCGTGGTGCAGCTCGTAGCTGCCCGGCCGCCGAACGGTCACCGCGCTGCTGGACAGGTACACCACCCGCCGCAGGTCCGGCGCGCGGTCCAGGAACGCCCGGGCGTGCGCCACCGCGTCCTCCGACTCGATCGCGGCCAGCAGGAACGCCGCCGTCACGCCCGCCAGCGGCAGCTCGGCCGGCCGGGTCAGGTCACCTCCCACCACCTCCACGCCCGCGGGCAGCACGGCTCGGGCCGGGTCGCGCGTCAACGCCTTCACCGGCACGCCCGCCGCGGCCAACTGCCGCACGACCGCGCCGCCGATCGTGCCGGTCGCACCCGTCACCAGGATCGTCACAAGCTCCCCCTCGACCATGTATTCAAACTTGAGTACGGCGAAGCTAGCGCGATCACCACCCACCGCGCACATGCAAAACCTTGCAAGGAACTCGAAGGAAATTCGTATTACCGGATTCGGCCGAACGGACGTAGAGGTGGTCTAGACCTCATCACTACCGTGGTCTGGACCACACCGGAACACGCCGCCGCACCGCGAGGAGAAGCATGTCGAGCAGGAGATGGGTGCTCCCGGCCCTCCTGGCCGCCGCGATGACCGTGTCGTCGGCCCCGCAAGCCGTCGCGCACGGCAAGAACGACAACCACGGGCACGGCAAGGACGAGCGCGTCGTCGGCTACTACACCCAGTGGAGCGGCTACGACCGCAACTTCCTGGTGCGCGACCTCGTCGCCAACGGGACCGCGCCGCGGCTGACCCACCTCAACTACGCCTTCGGCTTCCTCGACGAGTCCGGCAAGTGCGTCAGCGCCGACCCGTGGGCGGACTACCAGCGGCCGTTCAGCGCCGAGCAGAGCGTCAACGGGGTCGCCGACGTCGCGGGCCAACCGCTGTCGGGCAACCTCAACCAGCTCAAGCAGCTCAAGGCCAAGTACCCGAAGCTGCGGATCAACATCTCGCTCGGCGGCTGGACCGGCTCGAAGTACTTCTCCAACGCCGCCCTCACCCCCGAGTCGCGCGCCGCGCACGTGGCGTCGTGCCTGGACCTGTGGCTCAAGGGCAACCTGCCCGACGCCCCCGGTGCGGCGGCCGGCGTGTTCGACGGCGTCGACCTGGACTGGGAGTGGCCGTCGTCCGAGGCCGCGCCCGGCAACGTCGTGCGGCCCGAGGACAAGCAGAACTTCACCGCGCTGCTGCGTGAGTACCGCAAGCAACTGGGCAAGCTGACCTCGCGCACCGGCAAGCGCTACGACCTCACCGCGTTCCTGCCCGCCAACCCGGCCCAGGTCGACCGGGGCTTCGAGGTGGAGGAGGTCTTCGAGCAGTTGACCTTCGGCACGATCCAGGGCTACGACTACCACGGCGCGTGGGAGCCGCTGACCAACCAGCAGTCGGCGATCCGCACGCCCGCCGCCGACCCGACCTCGCCGCCGTTCAGCTCGCAGGTCGCGATCGACCACTACCTGCGCAACGGTGCGCCGAAGCACAAGGTCGTGATGGGCGTGCCGTTCTACAGCCGGGGCTGGACCGGCGTCCGCAACGAGGACAACGGCCTGTTCCAGCCCGCCGCGGGCCCCGCCCCCGCGACCTACGAGGCCGGCTACGAGGACTACCGGATCCTCAAGGCCCAACTGTCCAAGTTCACCGTGCACCGGGATGCCAAGGCCGGGCACGCGTGGCTGTTCGACGGCACCACGTTCTGGACCTGGGACGACCCGGTCGAGATGAAGCGCAAGGGTCGCTACGTGGCCGACCGTCGCCTTGGCGGCGCGATGATCTGGTCGCTCGACGGTGACACCGCCGACGGCGAGCTGATCAAGGCGCTCACCAGCGGACTGTCCTGATCGGGGCAGTCCACGGGGTCCGGGGAGGTTTCGCGGCGGCCACCTCCCCGGGCCCCACCTTTTTCACGACACGCGCCAACCGTCCGCGTGGGCACGCAGAGCGCGCTCGTAGACGGGGGCGATCTCCACACCGGGCGGCAGGTTGCCGTTGAGCTCGAGGCTGACCAGGCCGTGCACCATGCCCCACATCGCCAGCGCGATCCGCTCCGGCGGCTCCGGCGTGAACAGCCCGGCCTCCACGGCGCGCCCGACGTCCCGCACGACGGGCAGGAACGTCTGGACGGCGGCCTGCTTCGTCTCGTCGGACGGTTCGAAGTTCGGCACGACCTTGCTGAACATCACCAGGTAGAACTGCGGGTCGGCCAGGGCGCTCGCCCGGTAGGCCAGGCCGATCTGGACCAGGTCCTCCACCGGGTCGTCGGTCTGCGGCACGCTCGCGATGCGTTCACCGAATCGGCGGAACGCCTCCTCGTACACGGCGTTCAGCAGTGCCGGCTTGCCGCCGAACAGCGAGTACACCGCCGTGGTCGAGGTGTTGACATCCGCCGCGAGCCTGCGCAAGCTCAGGGCGCCGGGGCCTTCGGTGGACAGCAGTTCGCCCGCCCGCTCGAGCAACCGGCCGCGGAGCGCATCGTCGTGTGTCTTCGGTCGTGGCACCGGGGCATCGTATCGCAACACTGTTATAAATCGCGGCCTGGCCATTGTGGTATCAAGTTGGTACCGTCATTCTCCATGGCGATGACTCTGCGTCTGAGCGACGAGGAGAACCGGCGGCTCGACGAACTCGCCGCCGCCGAGGGCCGTTCGAAGCAGGAGGTCGTGCGCTTGGCCCTGGCCGAGCGGTGGGCCCGGTTGCAGAAGGAAGAACAGCTGTCCGAAGTCCTCGGACGCGTGCTGCCCAAGTACCGGGGCCTGCTCGACCGCCTCGGCTCCGCCTGACCCGGACGCGTCCCGGGGTTGCGGGTTCCCGCACCTCTGCGCGACCGGCCGACCACGCTGCGACACCTTCGGGTGACGACCCCGCACGCGCTCGCCGTTCGAACACATGTTCGATACGATCAATCCATGCAGCTCAACCGCCGCACGCCCGGACGTTCACCGGCACACCTGTGTGAACGTCCACGACGGTCCGGAGCGCACCGGTATGGTGCGCCGTTGAAGATCGGGCTGCGTCCAGGTTGCGCTTCGGTGCACAACGCGGCCGACACCATCCTCGCCGCCGGTCCGGCGGGGAGGCGATACGGACCTGAGGGGGTGGGTGGTGGCGCCGGAGACGTCCCGGAAGCGGCGTGGCCGCGCCGGAGTCCCCGCCCCTCAGGACAGGGAGCGCGTCAAGCAGTGGTCAACTACCTCGACGCCGGCGACTTGCTCGTGCTGGCGACCGCCGTCACCGGCGGGGACCTGGTCGTGCGCGACTTAGGTCTCCTCGACTCCGCAGCCCACCGCCCCCGGGCCACCGTGCTGGGGGTCGAGGCCTACGACACGCTCTGGCTGAAAGCTTCCGCGTTGCTCGACTCCATCGTCCGCACGCGCCCGTTGGCCGAGGGCAACTGGCGGTTGGGCTGGGTCGCCGCCGTGACGTTGTGCGACATCAACGGCTGGTGGATCGACGCGGAAGAGGACGAGGCCCTCGACCTGGTGCGCGCGCTGGGCCGGGAGCAGATCGACGTGGCCGGCATGGCCGCCCACCTGGAGGCGTGGAGCCTGCCCAAGGACGACTGAACGGCGCGGGGCCGCGTGACGACCTCACCGAATGCCCCGAATCGGGTTGACCTGGAGTGCACTCCAGCTCCTACGGTCGACACCGTGACTTACTCGATCGCCCAAGCGGCCGAGCGCAGTGGGTTGTCGATCGACACCCTGCGCTACTACGAACGGATCGGCCTGGTCGACCCGCCCGCCCGGGACTCCGGCGGGCGGCGCACCTACAGCGACGACGACCTGGGCTGGTTGGCCTTCCTGACGCGGCTGCGCACCACCGGCATGCCCATCCGCATGATGCGCGAGTACGCGCAGCTCAGGCACCGCGGCGCGGCCACCGCGGGCCGGCGCAAGCAGATGCTGTTCGAGCACCGCGCCTCGGTGCGCGCGCGGATCGCCGAGCTCCAGTCGTGCCTGGAGGTGCTCGACTACAAGATCACGCACTACGAGCAGATCGAGCACACGTTCATCGAGGGGATCACCGCGTGAGGTCGTTGGGACAACTCCGGGTCGGCGCGCAGGGCCTGGGCTGCATGGGCATGAGCCAGTCCTACGGCGTCGGCGACGAGGCCGAGTCGATCGCCACCGTCCACCGGGCGCTGGACCTCGGCGTCACGCTCCTGGACACCGCCGACGTCTACGGCGGCGTCACGCGTCCGGGCACCGCCGACCCGGGCGGCGTGGGCGCGAACGAGGAGCTGGTGGGCCGGGCGATCAAGGGCCGCCGCGACGAGGTGGTGATCGCGACCAAGTTCGGGCTCGCCGACCCCGACCGCAGGCCGCGCGGTGACGCGGCCTACGTCAAGCAGGCGGCGGAGGCGTCGTTGCGGCGGCTGCGGGTCGACCACATCGACCTGTACTACCAGCACCGCGTCGACCCGAAGGTGCCGATCGAGGAGACCGTCGGGGCGATGGCCGAGCTGGTCGCCGAGGGCAAGGTGCGCCACATCGGACTGTCCGAGGCGGGTGCGGCCACGATCCGACGCGCGCACGCCGTGCACCCGATCAGCGCGTTGCAGAGCGAGTGGTCGCTGTGGACGCGCGACATCGAGGCCGAGATCGCGCCCACGTGCCGTGAGCTGGGCATCGGCATCGTGCCGTTCTCGCCGCTGGGCCGCGGCTTCCTGACCGGCCGCCTCACGTCCGTCGCCGACCTGGGCGAGGACGACGCCCGGCGCACCATGCCCCGGTTCGCCGAGGAGAACTTCGCCCGCAACACGGCCATCGTGGAGGCGCTGCGCGCGCTGGCCGCCGAACGCGGCGTCACGCCCGGTCAGCTCGCGCTGGCGTGGGTGCACCACCAGGGCGAGGACGTCGTGCCGATCCCGGGCACCAAGCGGGTGAAGTACCTGGAGGAGAACGTCGCCGCCGCCTCGCTCGACCTCACCGCCGACGAGCTGCGCGCGATCGAGGCCGCCGCACCCGCCGTCGCGGGCGAGCGGTACCCGGCGGAGTTCCTGAAGCTCTCGAACAGGTAAGGGGGAAGACCGTGGAGAACCGCACGTTGGGCGCGCTCGAGGTCAGCGCGCAGGGCCTGGGCTGCATGGGCATGAGCGACTTCTACGGCCCCGGTGACGAGAACGAGTCCACCGCCACCATCCACCGCGCGCTGGACCTGGGCGTCCGGTTCCTCGACACGGCCGACATGTACGGGCCATTCACCAACGAGGAGCTGGTGGGGCGGGCCATCAAGGGCCGCCGGGACGAGGTCGTGCTGGCGACGAAGTTCGCCATCGTGCGCGAACCGGGGCTGCCGCGGTCCGAGTGGGGCCTGCGCGGCGACCCGGCGTACGTCAAGCAGGCGGCCGAGGCGTCGTTGCGGCGGTTGCAGGTCGACCACATCGACCTGTACTACCAGCACCGCGTCGACCCGAAGGTGCCGATCGAGGAGACCGTCGGCGCGATGGCCGAGCTGGTCGCCGAGGGCAAGGTGCGCCACATCGGCCTGTCCGAGGCGGGCGCGGAGACGATCCGGCGGGCGCACGCCGTGCACCCGGTCGCGGCCGTGCAGACCGAGTGGTCGCTGTGGTCGCGCGACATCGAGGACGAGGTCGCGCCCACCTGCCGTGAGCTGGGCATCGGCATCGTGGCGTACTCGCCGCTGGGCCGCGGCTTCCTCACCGGCCGCTACACGTCGAAGGACGACTTCGCGGCGGGCGACTTCCGGCTGATCGGCCAGCCCCGGTTCGCGGAGGGGAACTTCGCCCGCAACCTGGCGCTGGTGGAGTCGCTGCGCGAGGTGGCACGGGAGCACGACGTGACGCCGGGGCAGATCGCGCTGGCGTGGGTGCACCACCAGGGCGCCGTGCCCATCCCCGGCACCAAGCGGGTGAAGTACCTGGAGGAGAACGCCGCCGCGGCCGAGCTGGAGCTGACCGAGGCGCAGCTGGCCCGCATCGCCGCCGCCGTGCCGCCGGACGCCGTGGCCGGCTCCCGTTACTCGACCGAGGTGCTGCCCTCGCTGGGCCGTTAGACCATCACCGTGGCCGCGACGGTGGCGCCGAGCTCCCGGCACCTCAGCCTGGCGTCACCGTCCGGCGCGCCCGTCAGGGTCAGCGTCGGCGCCACCGCCCGCCACCCCAACCCACCCGTGATGTCCCGCAACGCCTTCACCGCACCCTCCACGCCCAGGTTGCCGTGCACGTACGCCCCGAACGGCCGACCGCGCGTGGCGTCCAGGCAGGGGTAGTAGACGGTGTCGAAGAAGTGCTTCAACGCCCCGCTGATGTACCCGATGTTGACCGGCGTGCCGAGCAGGTAGCCGTCGGCGGCCAGCACGTCGGACGCGGTCGCGGACAGGGCGGGGCGCCGGAGCACCTCGACGCCCTCGATGTCCGGGTCGGTCGCCCCCTCCACCACCGCCTCGAACAGCTCCTGCATGGCGGGCGACGGCGTGTGGTGCACGATCAGCAGGCGGGGCACGCGGCCCAGGTTGCCGCGCCCGGCACGGCACGGCAACCTCTCGATAGCATGGTCCCAACCCCAGTGATGACGGCGCGGGAACCCGCGGGGTCGTCGCGCGTCCTCAGTAGTAGTGACACGGGAGGGAGTCATGGAAACTCGCAGCATCGCCACGATGAGCCGGAACCGGCGGATCACCTGGGGCGCGGGGGTCGGCATCGGCGTCGGGTTGATCGGCCTGCCGCTGGTGTTCATCGCGCTGTGGCCGGGGGTCGACCACAGCCCGTGGGACGTCAACACGATGATCCTCGCGACCGGCGTCGCGCTGTGCACCACCAGCTACATCTCCGGCCGCATCTCGGTGGCCGCCGTCACGCAGCACCGGGCGCGGCCGGTGAGCCCGCCGTCCCGGCGCCCGTACCTGGTGGCGGGCGGCTCGCTCGTCGTCGCCGTGCTGTGCCTGCTGCTCGCCCTGGCGTCGTGACCGCTAGCTGAGCAGGTCCGAGACCTGGTCGCGCAGGTCGGCCAACCGGGCCTGGGCACGGTCGCGGGCGGCCGGCAGGTCGTCGGACACGGGTTCCACGACCTCCAGGTACGCCTTGAGCTTCGGCTCGGTCCCGGACGGCCGCACGACCACCCGCACGCCCTCGCGGGTCAGCCGCACCACGTCGGCCCCGGGCAGCAGGTCCTCGAACGCGAAGCCCTCCGGCGGCGCGGCGCGCAACCGCGCCATCAACGCCCCGATCCGGCTCAGGTCGGTGAACCGCAACGACACCTGGTCGGTCAGGTGCAGCCCGTGGTCGACGGCGAGCTGGTCCAGCGCGTCGAGCAGCGTGCGGCCCGACGCCTTCAGCCCGGCCGCCAGGTCGCACGCCACCACGGCCGCCGAGATGCCGTCCTTGTCGTTGACCGACGCGGGGTCGACGCAGTTGCCCAGCGCCTCCTCGTAGGCGAACACCAACCCCTCGCCCGCGCGCACCAGCCACTTGAACCCGGTCAACGTCTCCGCGTAACGCGCGCCGTGCGCTGCCGCGATCGACTTCAGCAACGACGACGACACGATCGTGGTCGCCACCAACGGATCGGGGCTGTCCGTTGTGGACAGCACCAGCGAGCCGAGCAGCACGCCGGTCTCGTCGCCGCGCAGCATCCGCCACGACCCGTCGCGCTCGCGCACGCCCAACGCGCACCGGTCCGCGTCCGGGTCCAGCGCGATGGCCAGGTCGGCGTCCTCGGCGGCCGCCAGCTCCAGCAGCCGGTCCGCCGCGCCCGGCTCCTCCGGGTTCGGGAACGCCACGGTCGGGAACTCCGGGTCCGGCACGGCCTGCTCGCGCACCACCCGCACGTCGGTGAACCCGGCCCGGCGCAGCGCCTCGACCGCCGTCGCGCCGCCCACGCCGTGCATCGGCGTCAACGCCACCCGCAGGTCGCGGGACGTGCCGCGGGGCAGTGACGCGACCCGTTCCAGGTACTCGTCCACCTCGGCGTCCGACACGGGCAGGCAGTCGTCGGACAACGGCACCGACACGGCCGCCGGCACGCCCCGGATCGCCGCCTCGATCTCGCGGTCCTCCGGCGGCACGATCTGCCCGCCGCCCGCCAGGTACAGCTTGTAGCCGTTGTCCGCGGGCGGGTTGTGCGACGCGGTGATCTGCACGCCCGCCACCGCGCCGTGCCGCTTGACCAGGAACGCCAGCACCGGCGTCGGCAACGGCCCCGGCAGCACCCGCACGGTGAACCCCGCGCCCGCCAGCACACCGGCCGCGGCCGCCGCGAAGTCCTCCGACCCGCGCCGCGCGTCCCGGCCCACGAACACCGTGCCGACGTGCCCGTGCGCCTTGAGCCACGCGGCCAGCCCGGCCGTGGTGCGGATCACCACGGCCCGGTTCATGCCGTTCGGCCCGGCCCGCACGGGACCGCGCAACCCGGCCGTGCCGAAGGTCAGTGGCCCGGCCATCCGGTCGGCCAGCTCCTCGGCCGCGGCCGCGTCGCCGCCCATCGCGCGGGCGACGACGGTCTGCAGCTCCAGCCGGGTGTCGGGGTCGGGGTCGTCGGCGATCCAGCGGAACGCCGCGTCGCGCAGGGCCGGGGCGAGGGTCATGCCCGCGCCACCGGCTCGGCCCGGCTGACCAGCTCGCGCAGCAGCGCGCCCATCCGGCTGGCCGCCGCCTGGCCCGCCTCCAGCACCTCTTCGTGGTTGAGCGGCTCGCCGGTGATGCCCGCGGCCAGGTTCGTCACCAGCGACAGGCCGAACACCTCCACGCCTTCCGCGCGGGCCGCGATGGCCTCCAGCACGGTCGACATGCCGACCAGGTCCGCGCCCATCGTGCGCAGCATCCGGATCTCGGCGGGCGTCTCGAAGTGCGGCCCCGGCAGGCCCGCGTAGACGCCCTCCTCCAACGACGGGTCGATCTCGCGGGCGAGGTCGCGCAGCCGCGGCGAGTACAGGTCGGTGAGGTCCACGAACCGCGCCCCGACCAGCGGGGACTTCGCGGTCAGGTTCAGGTGGTCGCTGATCAGCACCGGCTGGCCGACCGACATGCCCTGCCGCAGCCCGCCCGCCGCGTTGGTCAGCACGACCGCGCCGACACCGGCCGCCGCCGCGGTGCGGACGCCGTGCACGACCTTGGCCACGCCCTTGCCCTCGTAGCCGTGCGTCCGGCCCAGCATGACCAGCACGTTCTTGTCGCCGACGCGCACCGACCGCACCGTGCCGCCGTGCCCGACGGCGGTGGGGGCCTCGAACCCGGGCAGCTCGCCCATGGGCACCTCGGCGGTGGGCTCGCCGATCAGGTCGGCGGCGGGCCGCCACCCCGACCCGAGGACGACGGCGATGTCGTGCCTGTCCACCCCGGTCCGCTCGGCCAACGCCTTGGCCGCGTCGGTGGCCAGGGCCTCAGGGGTGGTCTTCTCACTGATACCGGTCACGGCCGCGAGCCTAATAGCCGCCTCTCCCCGTCGCCCGCAGCAGTGCGGCCGGGCGAGCGGTGCGTCAGCCGTTCACCCTGAACGTGGGCGCGATGGTGTCGAACAGCCGGCTGCGGCCCGTCTCCTCCTGCTCCGTCGGCACGACGACCTCCACCACCCACAGGTCGTTGCCGCGCGGCAGGACGCGGGAGTAGCGGCTGCGGCGCAGGTCGGGGCCCGGTGGCACGGTGCCGCGGGCCAGCTCGGTGGCCCGCTCCACGGTCCGGTAGCTGTACTGCACGCCCGGCTCCGGTCCGCCCGGCGGCAGGGCGTCGGTCGGCTCCAGGGCCTCGCCGAAGTACTGGCCCTCCGCCCACCGCGACCGCACCAACCGCAGGTAGTCGTCGATCCGGTTGCGCTCGTAGTAGTCCGGGAACCGCTGCACGGTCACCTCGTACCACCCGTTCGGCGCGACCAGGTGCACGACGGTGCTCGGGCCGAGCCCGTTGTTGCCCCGCTGCTCCAGGAAGCTGGTCCAGTCCGGGCCGACGTCGATGGTGAACTCCGCGCCCTGCTCGCCGTTGGCCGCCGCCGCCGACGCGGTGGTCGGCAGCAGCGACGGGGTCTCGGTGATCGCCGGCAGGGTCGCGGCGGTCGGGGTCGGCGGCGGCAGCAGCGGGGCGCCGGCCATGGTCCTGGTCAGGGCGAAGCCGGACGCGCCGCCGATCGCGAACAGCACCGCCGCGGACAACGCCACCAGCACCGCCGGCCCCGGGCGGCGGGTCAGCTCGTGGGTCGCCGGCTCGCGCCGCGCCACCGGGAACGGCAGCGGGCCGGGGTCGGCGGCCAGGGGGGTGTCCGGCGCGATCGGCGGCTTGACCGGCGCCGGGCGCACGATCTCCACCACCGGGCGGGTGGGCGACGACGCCGGGAACACGTCGGTGCCCGGCTCGGGCAGCAACGACCGCACCGACCGGCGCACCTGCGCCAACGTCATCCGCTCGCCCGGCTCCTTCACCATCAGCCCGGCGACCACCGGCTCCAACGCGCCGCACGCCGACGCCGACGGCACGTCGCCGTGCACCACCTGGTTGATCGTCTGGAGCACGTTCGCGCCCTCGTACGGCTGCTGCCCGGTCATCGCCGCGAACAGCGTCGCGCCCAACGACCACTGGTCCGCCGCGAACGACACCGCCCCGCCGGCCGCCACCTCCGGCGCGATGAACGCGGGCGTGCCCAACGTGATCCCGCGGCTGGTCAGCGTGGCCTCGGCGACGTTGCGCGCGATGCCGAAGTCGGTCAGCTTCACCCGGCCGTCGTCGGCGACCAGCACGTTGCCCGGCTTCACGTCCCGGTGCGTGATCCCGGCCCGGTGCGCGGCCTCCAGCGCCGCCGCCACCGCGTCCGCCACCACCGCGCCCTGCACGTCGGTCAGCGGACCGCGCTGCCGCACCACCTCCGCCAGCGACGACGACGGCACCAGCTCCATCACCACGTACGGGTCGCCGTCGGCCTGCACCACGTCGTAGAGCGTCACCAGGTTCGGGTGCGCGAGCGCCGCCGCCGAACGGGCCTCCCGTAACGTGCGTTCCCGAAGCACCTCGGCCTCGTCGTCCGGGGTGCCCGACGGCCGCAGGATTTCCTTCACCGCGACGTCCCGCCGCAGCACCTCGTCGTGCGCGGCCCAGACGGTGCCCATCGAGCCACGACCCAGGACGTGCCGCAGGCGGTAGCGGCCGGCGATCAGTCGCTCCGATTCCACTGGGCCATCATTCACCAGCGTGGAAGACTGGCGTCTGCATCGTTCACGGCGGTGAACCTCACATAGCCGTCGTACTACTGGTGAGTAACACTGCGGAGCATGATGGAGCCGTCAGGCGAGTTGGCGCTGGCCGCCGAGTTCCCCACCCCTGACCGCGAGCAGTGGCTGGACCTGGTCCAGGGCGTGCTGCGCAAGTCGGGGGCGGACTTCGGGTCGCTGATCACCACCACCTACGACGGCATCGACGTGCAGCCGCTGTACACCGCGGCTGACCAGGTGCCCGACGCCGGTTTCCCCGGCCTGGCCCCGTTCACCCGCGGCGGACGGCCGCAGGGCGCGGTCGAGGGCTGGGACGTCCGCCAGCAGCACCGGGTCGCCGACCGCGAGGCGGTGATGGCCGACCTGGAGAACGGCGTCACGTCGCTGTGGCTCAAGGGGCTCGACCCCGCGTCGTACGACGACGTGCTGGCCGACGTCTACCTGGACCTCGCGCCGGTCGTCGTGGACGCGGGCGCGGACTTCCTCGAAGCCGGCCGGGCCATGCTGCGGGTCTGGGACCAGCGGCCGGTGCTGGCGGGCGAGGTCAGGGGCAACGTCGGCGCGGACCCGTTGGGCGTGCGGGCCCGCACGGGACAGCCCGCCGACCTCGCGGCCGTGACCGAGCTGCTGGGCAAGGCCCGCGAGTTCCCCGAGCTGCGCCTGGTCGTGGTGGACGGCCTGCCGTTCCACGAGGCGGGCGGCTCCGACGCGCAGGAGCTCGGCGCGTCCCTCGCGGCCGGCGTGGCCTACCTGCGGCACCTGACCGAGGCCGGGCTGGACGTCGCGCGGGCCGCGCGGCTGCTGGAGTTCCGGTACGCGGCGACCGCCGACCAGTTCCTCACCATCGCCAAGTTCCGGGCCGCCCGGCGGCTCTGGGCGCGGGTCACCGAGGTGGCGGGCGCGCCGAGCCCGCAGCTGCAGCACGCGGTCACCTCGCCCGCGATGATGACCCGCCGCGACCCGTGGGTGAACATGCTGCGCACCACCGTGGCGTGCTTCGGCGCGGGCCTGGGCGGCGCGGACGCCGTCACCGTGCTGCCGTTCGACCACGCGATCGGCCTGTCCGACGACTTCTCCCGGCGCATCGCCCGCAACACGCAGTCGTTGCTGCTGGAGGAGTCGAAGCTGGCCGGCGTGATCGACCCGGCGGGCGGTTCCTGGTACGTCGAACGGCTCACCGACGACCTGGCGCGCTCCGCGTGGGCGTGGTTCCGGGAGATCGAGGCCGCCGGTGGGCTGCCGAAGGCGTTCGACCTGGTCGGCGACCGGATCGCGGCCACCTGGGAACGGCGGCGGGCGAACCTGGCCGACCGGACCGACGCGCTCACCGGCGTCAGCGAGTTCCCGAACCTCGACGAGCAGCCGGTCGTGCGCGAGCGCGCGCCCGAGGAGCCGGGTGGCGGGCTGCCGCGCATCCGCTACGCGCAGGACTTCGAGGCGCTGCGGGACGCGGCGGACGCGAGCCCGCAGCGGCCGAGGGTCTTCCTCGCCACGCTCGGCCCGGTCGCCGCGCACACCGCGCGGGCCGCGTTCGCGGCGAACCTGTTCCAGGCGGGCGGCATCGAGACGCCCGACGCCGGACCCACCGAGGCCGTGGACGACGTGGTCGCGAAGTTCCGCGAGAGCGGCGCGCGGATCGCGTGCCTGTGCGGCAGCGAGAGCAGCTACGCCGAGCTGGCCGCGCCGGTCGCGCGAGCGCTGCGCGAAGCGGGCGCGGAACGCGTCCTGCTGGCGGGCCGGAAGTCCGACGCGGAGATCGACGAGTACGTGTACACCGGCTGCCCGGCGCTCGAGGTGCTGGAGCACACGTTCGACGCCCTTGGAGTCCAGCGATGATCCCGAACTTCGCCGACGTCGACCTGGGCGAGCCCACGACCACCGCGGACGCCGCGCGGTGGCAGGCCGCCGTGCAAGAGGCCACCGGGAAGGGCGCGGACGCGCTGACGTGGGAGACGCCCGAGGGCATCGGCGTCAAGCCCGTCTACACCGCCGCCGACACCGAGGGCCTCGACTTCCTGGGCACCTACCCGGGCATCGCGCCGTTCCTGCGCGGCCCGTACCCGACGATGTACGTCAACCAGCCGTGGACGATCCGGCAGTACGCCGGGTTCTCCACCGCCGAGGAGTCCAACGCCTTCTACCGGCGCAACCTCGCGGCCGGCCAGAAGGGCCTGTCGGTGGCGTTCGACCTGGCCACCCACCGCGGCTACGACTCCGACCACCCGCGGGTGGCGGGCGACGTCGGCATGGCGGGCGTGGCCATCGACTCGATCTACGACATGCGCCAGTTGTTCGACGGCATCCCGCTGGACCGGATGAGCGTGTCGATGACCATGAACGGCGCGGTGCTGCCGGTCCTGGCGCTGTACGTGGTGGCGGCCGAGGAGCAGGGGGTGGCGCCCGAGCAGCTCGCCGGGACCATCCAGAACGACATCCTCAAGGAGTTCATGGTCCGCAACACCTACATCTACCCGCCGCGGCCGTCCATGCGGATCATCTCCGACATCTTCGCGTTCACCTCGCAGCGGATGCCGAAGTTCAACTCCATCTCGATCTCCGGCTACCACATGCAGGAAGCGGGCGCGACGGCCGACCTGGAGCTCGCCTACACGCTCGCGGACGGCGTGGAGTACCTGCGGGCGGGCCGGGACGCGGGGCTGGACATCGACGCGTTCGCGCCGCGGCTGTCGTTCTTCTGGGCGATCGGCATGAACTTCTTCATGGAAGTCGCCAAGATGCGCGCCGCCCGGCTGCTGTGGGCGAAGCTGGTGAAGGACTTCGGCGCGCGCAACCCGAAGTCGCTGTCGCTGCGCACGCACTGCCAGACCTCCGGCTGGTCGCTCACCGCGCAGGACGTGTTCAACAACGTCGCCCGCACGTGCGTCGAGGCGATGGCCGCCACGCAGGGGCACACGCAGTCGTTGCACACCAACGCGTTGGACGAGGCGCTGGCGCTGCCCACGGACTTCTCCGCGCGCATCGCCCGCAACACCCAGTTGCTGCTCCAGCAGGAGTCCGGCACCACGCGGGTGATCGACCCGTGGGGCGGCAGCGCTTTCGTCGAACGCCTCACGCACGACCTGGCGCACCGAGCGTGGTCGCACATCACCGAGGTCGAGGCCGCGGGCGGGATGGCGCAGGCCATCGACGCGGGCATCCCGAAGATGCGCATCGAGGAGGCGGCGGCGCGCACGCAGGCGCGCATCGACTCCGGCCGGCAGCCGGTGATCGGCGTGAACAAGTACCAGGTCGAGGTCGACGAGAAGATCGACGTGCTCAAGGTCGACAACGCCGGGGTGCGCGCGCAGCAGTTGGCGAAGCTGGCGCGGTTGCGCGAAGAGCGCGACCAGTCCGCTGTGGACTCGGCGTTGGACGCGCTGACGCGGGCGGCGGGCTCCGACGGCAACCTGCTGGAGCTGGCCATCTCGGCGGCCCGGGCGAAGGCGACCGTCGGCGAGATCTCCGAGGCGCTGGGCAAGGTCTGGGGCAGGCACTCCGCGCAGATCCGCACGATCACCGGCGTGTACCGGGAGGAGGCGGGTTCGGTGTCGAACCTGGAGGCCACGCGGGAGGCCGTGGCGGCGTTCGCCGAGGCGGAGGGCCGCCGGCCGCGCATCCTGGTCGCCAAGATGGGCCAGGACGGGCACGACCGCGGCCAGAAGGTGATCGCGACCGCGTTCGCCGACCTCGGCTTCGACGTGGACGTCGGCCCGCTGTTCCAGACCCCGGACGAGGTCGCGCGCCAGGCCGTCGAGGCGGACGTGCACATCGTCGGGGTGTCGTCGCTGGCCGCCGGGCACCTCACGCTGGTGCCCGCGCTGCGCACGGCGTTGGCGGAGATGGGCCGGGACGACATCATGATCGTCGTCGGCGGCGTGATCCCGCCGCAGGACTTCGACGCGTTGCGCGACGCGGGCGCGGCGGCGATCTTCCCGCCCGGCACGGTGATCGCCGACGCGGCGGGCGACCTGCTGCGCAAGCTGTCCGAGCAGCTCGGGCACGAGGCCGTCGACCAGCCGGGACGAGATGGCTAGGCGGGTCGATGTCGGCGAGTACGCCAAGGGCGTGCTCGCGGGCGACCGCGGCACGGTGGCGCGGGCCATCACGCTGGTCGAGTCGACCCGGCCGGACCACCGCGCGGCGGCGCAGGAGCTGCTGGTCGAGCTGCTCCCGCACGCCGGCGGCGCGCACCGGGTCGGCATCACCGGCGTGCCCGGCGTGGGCAAGTCGACGTTCATCGACGCGTTCGGCTCGATGCTGACCGCCCGGGGCAACCGGGTGGCGGTGCTGGCGGTCGACCCGTCGTCCACCCGCACCGGCGGCTCGATCCTGGGCGACAAGACCCGGATGGCCCGGCTCGCGGTCGACCCGGCGGCGTTCATCCGGCCGTCGCCGACCTCCGGCACGCTGGGCGGCGTGGCCAAGGCGACCCGCGAGTCGATCGTTCTGGTCGAGGCCGCGGGCTACGACGTGGTGCTGGTGGAGACGGTCGGCGTCGGCCAGTCCGAGGTCGCGGTGGCGAACATGACGGACTGCTCGCTGTTCCTGACCCTGGCCCGCACCGGCGACCAGCTCCAGGGCATCAAGAAGGGCGTGCTGGAGCTGGCCGACGTGATCGCGGTCAACAAGGCCGACGGCCCGCACGAGCTGGACGCCCGCAAGGCGGCCCGCGAGCTGGCGGGTGCGTTGCGGCTGCTGCGCCCGCCGGACGCCGTGTGGCACCCGCCCGTGCTGACGTGCAGCGGGCTGGACGGCACCGGGCTGGACGCGGTGTGGGACCAGGTCCTGAAGCACCGGGAGGCGCTGGAGGCGGCCGGTGAGCTGGCCGAGCGGCGCCGTCGGCAGCAGGTCGACTGGACGTGGGCGATGGTCAACGACCAGTTGCTCACCGCGCTGCGGTCGGCGGCGGCGGTGCGGTCGGTGGTGCCCGAGGTCGAGGCGCAGGTGCGGGACGGCCGGCTGACGGCGACGTTGGCGGCGGAGCGGATCCTCGAAGCCTTCCGGTCGGACGAGGGCCGGTGACGGCTCGTTCACGGCAAGTGAGCGAAAACCGGTTCGGATGACCACTGACAGTGGTAACCACGAAGGGTGGTAGCTAGGCTTGGCGACCATGTGGCGATCTGTGCTCGCGGTGTGCCTGTTCGTGCTGGCCGGTGTGTTCACCGTGTCGGGCACAGGGGCCGCCGTGACGACAGCGCCCCACCTGGCCGCCCAGCCCACGGAGACGCTCGCGCCCGGCGGCACGATCCAGCCCGAGGGCACCGTGCCGCCCGGTCCCGACCTCAACGCGCCGCAGGAGCAGCAGCCCGCGCCCGCGACGGGCGACGAGACCCGCAGGAAGTTGTGGATCGGCGGTATCGCGGTGCTGCTGTTCGCCCTCGTGTACTGGCGGAACAAGAAGCGGTGGTCGAAGTGGAAGGCCGGGCGCAAGTCCGGGTGATCCGCACAAGGGTTTCCCACAGGGTGGGAATACTCCGGCGGCATGTGGTCGCCTTTTAGCATGACCGGCGCGGACGTGCAGGCCGTGCGCGGCTTGATCGGTCTGACCGAAAATCGTGCACCGCTTGGCGCATCCCCGCGACCGGCTGCCGGTTGATCAACCAGGGGTGCGACGTGCCCGCCGGACCGTGATGCAGGATGGACGCAAATGGGTACCGACTTCAAGATGAGCACACGCTCGGCCGTCGAGCGGTACTCGACTGCGCTGGTGGACCTCTCCCGCAGCATCCACGCGGAGCCCGAGCAGGCGTTCGCCGAGCACCGCAGCGCCGCCAAGGTCGCCGACCTGCTCGCCGCCGAGGGCTTCGAGGTCGAACGCGGTGTCGCGGACCTGGAGACGGCGTTCACCGCGTCGTTCGGCTCCGGCGAGCTGGTCCTGGGGCTGTGCGCCGAGTACGACGCGTTGCCCGAGATCGGCCACGCGTGCGGGCACAACGTCATCGCGGCGGCGTCGGCCGGAGCGGCCCTCGCGCTGCGCGACCTGGCCGACGAGCTCGGCCTCACCGTCCGGGTGATCGGCACCCCGGCCGAAGAGGTCGGCGGCGGCAAGGTGCTGATGCTCGAACGCGGGGTATTCGACGACGTGGCGTTCTCGATGATGGTGCACCCGGCCCCCTACGAGGCCGTGGCCGCGCGATCGCTGGCCATCACCGACGTCGAGGTCCACTACACCGGCAAGCCGTCGCACGCCGCCGCCGCGCCGCACCTCGGGGTGAACGCCGCCGACGCCATCACCGTCGCCCAGGTCGCCATCGGGCTCGCCCGCCAGCACCTGGAGCCGGGGCAGATGGTCAGCGGCATCGTCACGCGCGGCGGCGCGGTGCCCAACATCGTGCCCGCGCGCACGTCGGCCATGTTCGACCTGCGCGCCGACGACCTGGAGTCGCTGCGCCGGCTGGAGGAGCGGATCAACCGCTGCTTCGAGGCGGGCGCGGTGGCCACCGGCTGCACCCACGAGGTCGTGAAGGTCTCGCCGGTGTACGCCGAGCTGAGCCCGGACCCCTGGCTCGCGGACGCCTACCGGCGTGCCGCGACCGAGCTGGGCCGGCGTCCGTTGAGCCCCGAGGAGGAGCTCAAGGAGAAGATCGGCAGCACCGACATGGGCAACATCACCCGTGCGCTGCCGGCCATCCACCCGACCATCGCCATCGACTGCGGAGACGCGGTGAACCACCAACTCGAGTTCGCGACCGCCTGTGCCTCGGCTTCGGCCGACCGAGCTGTGCTCGACGGGGCACTCGCCCTCGCCTGGACCACAATTTCCGCTGCCACCGACGGTGAGCAGCGTTCTCGACTGCTGGCGGGTGTGGCATGACGGTCCTGGACTCGCGTCTGCCGGAGGAGGGTGCCGAGGTGCTGTTGACCGATCGCGGGGTCAGCATTGCCCCTGTGGATGATCCCGGTGAGGGTCGCGGACCCTCGTGGCTGGACGACTGGCTGGTGGCGAACGCCTCCGAGGTCGTCGCCTGGCGACGGCACATCCACGCGCACCCGGAGCTGTCGCGGCACGAGTACGCGACCACCGAGCTTATCGCGAACCTGCTGCGTTCGGCGGGGTTGAAGCCGCGCATCCTGCCTGGTGGGACGGGTCTGGTGTGCGACGTCGGCTCCGGGCCGCGGTGCGTGGCGCTGCGGGCCGACATCGACGCGCTGCCGCTGCCGGAGAACACCGGCGCGCCGTACACGTCCACTGTGGACGGGGTGGCGCACGCGTGCGGGCACGACGCGCACACCGCCGTGCTGCTGGGCGCGGCGCTGGCGCTGGCGTCGGCGACCGAGCTGCCCGGACGGGTGCGGCTGGTGTTCCAGCCCGCCGAGGAGGTCATGCCCGGCGGTGCGCTGGACGTGCTGGCGGCCGGTGGGCTCGACGGCGTGGAGCGGATCTTCGGCCTGCACTGCGACCCCCGGCTGGAGGTCGGGCGGATCGGCACGCGGATCGGGGCCATCACGTCGGCCAGCGACATGCTGGAGCTGCGGCTGACGTCACCCGGCGGGCACACCTCGCGGCCGCACCTGACCGCGGACCTGGTGCACGCGCTGGGAACGGTCATCACCGGGTTGCCGGGGTTGCTGTCGCGGCGGGTCGACCCCAGGTCGGGGACGGTGCTGGTGTGGGGGGCCGTGCACGCCGGCGAGGCTCCCAACGCGGTGCCGCAGGACGGCGTGCTGCGGGGGACGCTGCGGACCGGTGACCGGGACATCTGGGCCGAGCTGGAGCCGTTGATCAAGGAGCTGGTCGGGGCGTTGCTGGCGCCGACCGGGGTCGGGTTCGACCTGCACCACCGGCGGGGCGTGCCGCCCGTGGTGAACGACCGGGAAAGCACCATGCTGCTGAGGGCCGGGGTCGAGGCGGCGCTGGGTGAGGACGCGCTGGCCGGGACCGAGCAGTCGTCTGGTGGTGAGGACTTCGGGTGGTACTTGGAGCACGTGCCCGGGTCGTTCGCCCGGTTGGGTGTTTGGGACGGGGTAGGCAAGCAGAAGGATCTGCACCAGCCCGGGTTCGACTTGGATGAGCGCGCGTTGCTGGTCGGGGTCAGGGTGATGGTGCACGCGGCGCTGGCGGCGTTGGCGTAGCCAGGTCGGCAGGATGCCACGGAGCCCTTCCTCCTGGGGGAAGGGCGGTCGGTCGGGGCCGGCGGTCAGCTGACCGGTTCGACGATTTCCGGGCGGGCTTCCGGTGCGGAGGAGCGGACGGCGTCGGCGGCTTGGTCGTCCGGTTCCGTTTGGGAGGCGCGTTCGGCGTCGACGCGGGCCGTGTAGACCTCGACCTCGTGGGCGATCATGGCGTCGTCCCAGCCGTGGACGCCGGCCATCAGGCGCGCGACCGGCAGGGCGCACTCCACGCCCCGGTGGGGGTATTCGATGGAGATGCGGGTCCGGCGGGTCAGGACGTCTTCGAGGTGGAGCGCGCCTTCGTGCGAGGCGGCGTAGACCACTTCCACCTGGAGGTAGTCGGGTGCGCCGGGGACCGGTTTGAGCAGTTCGGCGTCGGCGGACTCCAGCACCTCGTGGACCAGCGAGCCGTAGCGGTCCAGCAGGTGGCGCACGCGGTAGGGGTGCAGGCCGTAGCGGGTGGCCAGTTGGTCGGCTTGGTTCACCAGGGCGTGGTAGCCGTCGGCCCCGATCAGGGGAACTTTGTCGGTGATCGACGGCTGGATGCGGCCCGGGAGGTCGACGGAGGCGGCGTCCACGGCGTCCGCGCCCATGACGCGGTAGGTGGTGTACTTGCCGCCCGCGATGGCGACCAGGCCCGGTGCGACGCGGGCGACGGCGTGCTCGCGGGACAGCTTGGAGGTGGACTCGCTCTCGCCGGCCAGCAGGGGGCGCAGGCCGGCGTAGACGCCCTCGATGTCGTCGTGCGTCAACGGGGTCGCGAGCACTTCGTTGACGTGGTCGAGGATGTAGTCGATGTCGGCCCTGGTGGCGGCCGGGTGGGCGAGGTCGAGGTTCCAGTCGGTGTCGGTCGTTCCCACGATCCAGTGATTTCGCCAGGGGATCACGAAGAGGACCGACTTCTCGGTGCGCAGGATCAGGCCGGACTCGGAGACGATCCGGTCGCGGGGGACGACGATGTGGACGCCCTTGGAGGCGCGCACGCGGAAGCGGCCGCGGCTGCCGGAGAGGCGTTGCAGCTCGTCGGTCCAGACGCCGGTCGCGTTGATCACGGCGTGGGCGCGGACGGAGGTCTCGCGGCCGTCCTCGACGTCGCGGACGCGCACGCCGGAGACCCGGTCGGCCTCGCGGAGGAAGCCGATGACCTGGGTGGACGTGCGCACGACCGCGCCGTAGTGGGCCGCCGTGCGGCCGACCATCATGGTGTGGCGGGCGTCGTCGGCCTGGGCGTCGTAATAGCGGATGCCGCCGACGAGCGCGGTGGGCTTCAGGGCGGGCACGAGGCGCAGCGCACCCGCCTTGGTCAGGTGCTTCTGGCCCGGGACGGAGCGCGCGCCGCCCATCGTGTCGTACATGAGCAGGCCGGCGGCGGTGTAGGGGCGTTCCCACACCCGGTGGGTCAGCGGGTAGAGGAACGAGACCGGTTTGACCAGGTGCGGCGCGAGGCGGGTGAGCATCAGTTCGCGTTCCCGCAGTGCCTCGCGGACCAGGCCGAACTCCAGTTGTTCCAGGTAGCGCAGGCCGCCGTGGAAGAGCTTGGACGAGCGGCTGGAGGTGCCCGAGGCCAGGTCGCGCGCCTCGACGAGGGCCACTCGCAGGCCGCGGGTGGCGGCGTCGAGCGCGGCGCCGACGCCGACCACGCCGCCCCCGATGATCACCAGGTCGAACGTCTCCGCACCGAGCCGGTCCCAGGACTGCGAGCGCTCCTGCGGTCCCAGCCGGCCGGCGGTGGCGGGGTACTGCCTGCGCGTGACCACTCGAACGCCTCCCTGATGCTGGCGGACCAGGTCTGACTCGACCACGTTACCCGCCGGTACGCCACCCGTGGACAACTGATCAGGCCGGAACTAGCGTCAACGGGCATCGTGGGGTGGGCAGCGCCGCCGGACCCGGACTGCGCTGCCTCCTGTGAGAGCGAGGAGGTCGGCGAGTGAGCAGTGGCTCGATCTTCGTGTGGGAATCGCTGGGCACCGCGATGTTGATCCTGCTGGGTGCGGGTGTCGTCGCGAACGTCGTCCTGAAGGACACGCTGGGCCACGCCGGCGGCTGGCTCCTGATCAACATCGGCTGGGGGTTCGCGGTCTTCGCGGGCGCCAGCATCGCCGCGCCGAGCGGCGCCCACCTCAACCCCGCGGTGACGTTGGGACTGGCGGTCGCGGACAAGACCCCCTGGGACAAGGTCCCCGTCTACTTCGCCGGTCAGATGGTCGGCGCCTTCCTCGGCGCGGTGCTGGCCTGGCTGGCCTACAAGGCGCAGTTCGACGCGCACGACGACCCGGCGGGCACGCGCGGCATCTTCTGCACCGGCCCGACCATCCCCAAGGCCGGCTGGAACGTCGTCACCGAGGTGATCGGCACGTTCGCGCTGGTCGCGTGGGTGCTGCTGAGCCCGGCGGCGAAGGAGACGGCGGACGGCGTGCCGCAGCTGGGCAACTCCGCGCTCGGCTACGCGGGCGTGGCGTTCGTCGTGATCGGCATCGGCGCCTCGCTCGGTGGACCCACGGGCTACGCCATCAACCCCGCCCGCGACCTCGCGCCGCGCATCGCTTACGCGATCCTGCCCATCCGCGACAAGGGCAGCGCCGAGTGGGGCTACGCCTGGGTGCCGGTGGTCGGACCGCTGCTCGGCGGCCTGCTCGCCGGTCTCCTCTACCTGGTTCTCCCGGTCTGAAAGGACTCCAGCGCATGACGAAGTACGTGGCCGCGATCGACCAGGGCACGACGTCGACCCGGTGCATGATCTTCGACCACTCGGGCCGCGTGGTCTCCGTCGACCAGAAGGAGCACGAGCAGATCTTCCCGCGGGCCGGGTGGGTCGAGCACGACGCGAACGAGATCTGGACCAACACCAGGCAGGTCGCGGCGGGTGCGTTGGCCAAGGCGGACCTGACCACCGCCGACATCGCGGCCGTGGGGATCACCAACCAGCGCGAGACCGCGCTCGTGTGGGACCGGACCACCGGGCAGCCGGTCTACAACGCGATCGTGTGGCAGGACACCCGCACCGACCGCATCTGCCAGGAGCTGGCGGCGCTGGGCGGCGGCCAGGAGCGGTACCGGGACAAGACCGGGTTGCCGCTGGCCACGTACTTCTCCGGGCCGAAGATCCGCTGGGTGCTGGACAACGTGGAGGGCGCCCGGGAGCGTGCCGAAGCCGGTGACCTGCTGTTCGGCAACATGGACACCTGGGTGCTGTGGAACATGACCGGCGGGGTGAACGGCGGCGTGCACGTCACCGACCCGACGAACGCCTCACGCACGTTGTTGATGGACCTGGACACGTTGCAGTGGGACGAGGGCATCGCGGCGGACCTGGGCGTTCCGCTGTCGATGCTGCCGGAGATCCGGTCGTCGTCGGAGGAGTACGGCAAGGTGCGCGAGCGCGGCGCGCTGGCGGGCGTGCCGATCGCGGGCATCCTCGGCGACCAGCAGGCGGCGACGTTCGGGCAGGCGTGCCTGTCGCCGGGCGAGGCCAAGAACACCTACGGCACCGGCAACTTCGTGCTGCTCAACACCGGCACCGAGAAGGTCATGAGCGAGAACGGGCTGCTCACGACCGTGTGCTACAAGATCGGCTCGCAGGCCCCGGTGTACGCGCTGGAGGGCTCGATCGCCGTCACGGGGTCGTTGGTGCAGTGGCTGCGGGACAACCTCGGCATGATCTCGACGGCCGCCGAGATCGAGGAGCACGCCCGCACGGTGCCCGACAACGGCGGCGCGTACTTCGTGCCCGCGTTCTCCGGGCTGTTCGCGCCGTACTGGCGGTCGGACGCGCGGGGCGCGATCGTCGGGCTGACCCGGTTCGTCAACAAGGGCCACCTGGCCCGCGCGGTGCTGGAGGCCACGGCGTTCCAGACCCGTGAGGTGATCGACGCGATGAACGCCGACTCGGGCGTGCCGCTGAAGTCGTTGAAGGTCGACGGCGGCATGGTCCTCAACGAGCTGCTGATGCAGTTCCAGGCCGACATCCTGGGGGTGCCGGTGATCCGGCCGGTGGTCAACGAGACCACGGCGCTGGGCGCGGCGTACGCGGCGGGGTTGGCCGTCGGGTTCTGGGAGTCGGAGGACGACATCCGGCAGAACTGGGCGCAGGACAAGCAGTGGGACCCGGCGATGGACGACGAGGCCCGCGACCGCACGTACGGGCAGTGGAAGAAGGCCGTGACCAGGACGTTCGACTGGGTCGAGTGACGCCGCGGGGGCGTCGTCCTCGGGCGACGCCCCCTTGCCCGCGTGCGTCAGTCCAGGTCGTCGTGGCGCATGAGCTGGCGGCCCGCCTCGGTGATCGAGCCGGTCAGCGACGGGTAGACCGAGAAGGTGGTCGCCAGGTCGTCGACGGTCAGCTGGTTCTGCACGGCGAGCGTGATCGAGAGGATCAGCTCGCTGGCGTTCGGCGCGACGACCACGCCGCCGATGACGACGCCGGTGGCCGGGCGGCAGAAGAGCTTGACGAAACCGCGCCGCAGGCCCTCCATCTTGGCCCTCGGGTTGGTGGCCAGCGGCAGCATGATCGTGCGGGCGGGCACCTCGCCGGAGTCGATCGCCTGCTGGCTGATGCCGACGGAGGCGATCTCGGGGTTGGTGAACACGTTCGCGGCGACGGTCTTGAGCCGGATCGGGCTCACGCCCTGGCCCAGCGCGTGCCACATGGCGATGCGGCCCTGCATGGCGGCGACGCTGGCCAGCAGCAGCAGGCCCGTGCAGTCGCCCGCCGCGTAGACGCCGGCGACGTTCGTGCGCGACACCCGGTCGACCGGGATGTACCCGCCGCGGCCGAGCTCGATGCCGACCTTCTCCAGGCCGATGTCGGTGGTGTTCGGGACCGAGCCGACCGTCATCAGGGCGTGGCTGGCCTCGATCGTGCGACCGTCTTCCAGGTGAATCAGGACGCCGTCGCCGACGTTCTCGACCCGTTCCGCGCGGGCGTGCTTGATCACGGCGGTGCCGCGTTCGGCGAACACGTCCTCCAGCACCACGGCCGCGTCGGCGTCCTCGTGCGGGAGCACCCGGTCGCGGCTGGAGACCATGGTCACCTTCACGCCGAGTTCGGTGTACGCCGAGGCGAACTCCACACCGGTGACACCCGATCCGATGACGGCCAGGTGCTCGGGCAGCTCGGGGAGGTCGTAGATCTGCCGCCAGGTGAGGATGCGCTTGCCGTCGGGCTCGGCGCCGGGCAGCACGCGCGGGGTCGCGCCCGTCGCGATGAGCACCACGTCGGCCGGGAGGACCTCGCACCCGTCCTCGGTGACGGCCGACACCTCGTGCTGGGCGAGGCCCTTGGCGTTGTCGCAGAACTGGCCGGTGCCGGTGATGATCCGCACGCCCTCGCGCTGGAGGCGGGCGCGGACGTCGGCGGACTGGGCGAGCGCCAGGCCCTTCACCCGTCCGTGGACGACCGGGAGCTCCACCGCCGCTTCCGCGTTGTCGGTGCGAATGCCCAGCTCACCGGCGTTGCGGAAGGCGCTGCGGCCCCCGGCGGAGGCGATGAACGTCTTGGACGGCACGCAGTCGTAGAGCACGCAGGCGCCGCCGAGGCCCTCGCGCTCCAGGATGGTCACGTCGGCCCCGTGCTGGGCCGCGACCAGTGCCGCCTCGTAACCTGCGGGGCCACCGCCCATGATGACGATGCGGGTCACGACACGTCCTCCTCGTGGTCTTCGGCGCTGTTTGCGCCGGTTGCAGCCGCTGGTAACCGTACGCGGTCGGGTGTCGGAGTGCGTCGTCCGGTCTTCTGGTACCTCACCGTGATCGCGAGGTCGCTAGGCTGTCGTCGTGCCGCTCTATGCCGCGTACGGGTCCAACATGGACCCGAACCAGATGATGGAGCGAGCCCCCTACTCCCCCATGGCGGGGACCGGGTGGCTCGCCGGATGGCGTCTGACGTTCGGTGGCGAGGACCTGGGCTGGGAGGGCGCGCTCGCCACCATCGTCGAGGACCCCGACTCGCAGGTGTTCTGCGTGCTCTACGACGTGAGCCCGCGTGACGAGTCCCGCCTCGACCGCTGGGAAGGCGCGCTCGGTCTCTACAAGAAGATCCGCCTCCGCGTCCAAACCCTGGAAGGCTCGGTGACCGCCTGGCTCTACGTCCTGGACGCCTACGAGGGCGGTCTGCCGTCGGCCCGCTACATCGGCGTGGTCGCCGACGCCGCCGAAGCCGCCGGCGCCCCGGACGACTACGTCGCCGACCTGCGCACCCGCCCCTGCCAAGGCATCGGCCCCTGACCCCCGCGAGAGTCCTACGCTCGCGCCGCGTGAGTCCTACGTTCAGCGCGCGTGAGTCCTACACCCAGAACGCGTGAGTCCTACGTTCAGGACCCCCGAGTTCAACACTCAGCTGTCGGAACAGCCGCGTGGGGTTGCGCAGGTCCGAGGCATCGGCCCGCAGCACCTTCCAGCCGCGCCGCCGCAAGTCCTCGTCACGGGCTTGGTCGGCCTCGGCCCTGTCGACGTGCGCCGCGTAGCCGTCGTACTCCACGGCCACGCGGGCGTCCGGCCAGGCGAAGTCCAGCCGCCAGACCTCACGGTCGTCGAAGTCGCGGATCGAGTACTGCAGCTCCGGCAGCGGGAAGCCGGCGTCGGCGATCGTGAGCAGGAACGTGCTCTCCGCCGGCGACTCGGGCAGGCCACTGGCGAGGTCCAGGAGGAACACGCCTTGCCGTCGCCCCCGATGATCACGCCGGGTCGCGATGCGCACGGCGAGATCGGCCTTGAACGCCGCACGTTGCTGCGGTGGAAGAGCGCCGAGGGCCTGATCCGCGCAGGCCAGCGCCGTGGCACGGTGGCGTGCGCGGCAGAGCAGGTCGGCGATGGCGTAGTCGAGCACGATGCACCGCAGGCCGTCGACCTCGACCACGTCCGCCGGGTCGTACTGGTGGTAGTGGACGGCGACGTCCCGGCGGGGACGGAGCCTGCGGTCGTAGTCCAGGAGGACGTGCACCCGGTTGGTCTCGGCGGCCGTGCAACCGTGCAGCCACGCCGCCGTGTGGTCGGTCAGCACGGCGTCCGGGCCGGCCATGAGCAGCGCGGCGGCGGCACGGGTGTGCAGGCTCGCCATGCGTTCGCGCTGGATGACGACAGTGCGGCAGTAGTTGACCAGGTGGCCGTCGTGGATCGCACGGCTCAGCGCTTTCGGTCCGATGTGGTCGTGCAGGCGCGTGCGGGGGTAGGCACCGTGAAGGCCGGGAGGTAGTTCGATCATGCATAACCGAGTGCCGAGACCCCTGATCCCGTACACGGTTCACCTGATCGTGGGAAGCCGAGATGTCTGAGCGTTGAATTCAGGGGTGCTGAACGTAGGACTCTCGCGGCGTGAGTGTTGGACTCACGGGGTGGTGAGGGATTCCAGGTGGTGGAGGAGGCGGCGGGAGTCGACGGGGGAGACGGTGCTCCAGGGTTGTTGGCCCGGGGTGGCGCGGCGCAGTTGGATGTAGCGGCCCTGAGGGGTGTCGAAGAACGAGACCACGTGGTCCTGGCGGACGCGCTTGCCCCACTTGTCACGGCTCGCCGCACCGAACTGGCCGCGGTTGCCCGCGTCACGGAACATGTCGGCCAGCGTGCGGGCGTCCTCGGCACGGATGCCGCGCGCCAGCAGGGCCTGCTGCAGGTCGTCCGGGGTGGCCGACGTCGCGGCGGCGGCGTCCAGGTCGGCGCTGGGCAGCGTGACCGAGTGGCCGGGACCGGCCTGGAGCGGGGGCAGCACGGACAGGGCTTCCCGGGCCAACCCCTCGGCTGACGCCGGGCGCAGGGTCAGCTGGTCGTGGGCCAGCACGGCCAGCACGCCCGACTGCCCCTTGGCGGCGGCCAGCACGCGGACGCTGTGCCCCAACCACAGCCGCCCGTCCACCTCCTGCTGCGGCCGGTTCAGCAGGTGCAGCAGGTCTTCCAGCATCGGGTCCAGCGACACCGGCCGGCCCAGCCCGCGCCGGTCCAGCTCCGCCCACGCCCGCTGCTCCAGCTCGGCGCGTTCGGCGTGCGTCTTGCCCGGTGACGGCACCTTCAGCACCAGCGGCATGGTCTCCAGCCGCAGGTGCTCCCAGAGCACGTCGAACTCCAGGGCCGAGATCGTGACGGGTTCACGCAGGTCGTTGCTGCCGAGGTCCAAGCCGAACGTCGTCATCAGTGGGTGGTGCTCTCCCCGATCACCGGAGGCGAGATGGTCCCGCCGAGGCCGTAGATGTCGTCCGTCTGCCGAAGGTAGTCGGCGGCGTCGTGCGTGGCGTCTTCTTCCTCTTCCGCGCCACGCGCGCCGCTCAGACCGCCGAACGGGTCGAACGCGGGCTGCGCCGCCGCGGGCGTGCTGCGCTTGTGCACGGTGTCGTTGCCGCCCACCTGGCCACCCGCACCGAGCATCGAGCCGGGTGAGCCGGGAGCCGTCGTCGCCGCGTGCTGCGCGTTGGCCGTCGCGAACGCGCCGAACTCCGCCGAGCTGGCCGTGGTCGTGCCGACGGGCACGGGCAGGGATCCGTTCGCGCCGGGGAGCAGCTGCTGCTGCTGGTTCCCGCCGGCACCGCCACCGCCACCACCGGCGTGCTGGCCGTTCGTCGTGTCGGGCGTCTCCGACGAAGGCGAAGACGAGGACGACTTGCGCCGGTCCTTGTCCGGCTGGCCGGCCGCGCCACCGAGCACGCCACCCGGCCCGAACGTCGCGGGCCCCGAGGTCGACGCCGGTGACGTCACCGTCGACGGCGTGGTCGACCCCGGCGCCCAGGCTCTCGACGTGCCCGTCGAAGCACCGCCACCGCCGACCGAGGGCTGCGTCACGGGACGCGAGGTCGAGTAACCGCCACGACCACCGCCGCGGCCGCCACGCCACCCACCACGACCGCCGCCACGCCCACCGCGCGGACCGCCGTACCCCCAACCGGGGGCCGACACGCCCGCCGAGTCGTTGCGCACCACCTCGGGCGCGCTGATCACCAGCTGCGGCGGCTGGTGGAACTGCCCCAACGTGCTGGTGTTGGAGAACGTGCTGGAGGCGTAGGTCGTCATCACCTCACGCGCGCGCTGCTCCGCCGCGTTCTTCGCCTTCTCCTGCGCCTCGTAGTCGGTCTGCCCGCCCACCAGGTTGGTCAACGCGGTGACGAGCAGGTTCGGCTCCTCCGCGGTCACCTTCACCGGCGGCGGCATGTCCGAGCGCGCTTTGGCGATGTAGTCGGCCTGCAGCTCGGCCGAGATGCGCATGACCTCCGCGCCGGCCCGGGCGTCGTCCGCCCACGCGGCCAGCGGGTTGATGCCCGTCCGGGCCTTGTCCGCGGCCGAGCCCTCCCAGGTCGCCCCGGAACGCAGCACGCCGGCGTGCAGCTCGGCGTTGATCTCGGTCAACGCGGCGGAAACGCCCTGCCACCGCTCCATCGAGGCGTGCGAGGCCTTGGGCCCCGGCCCCGCGTTGATCTGCTCGTACAGCTCTTCGTGGCTGTACCCGCTCCAGCGGTGTCCATCGGGCATGAACGCTCCCCTTGCCTGCGCCGGGCGCTCAGCGGCCGCCCTGCTGTCCCATCAACCCGGTGTTGTCGTCTTCGATGGACTGGTACTGCTGCTCGACCAGGGTGAGCGCGTCCATGGCCGACTTGAGCTGCCGCTGGTAGTTCTCCAACGCGATCAGCGCCGAGTCGCCCGATTCGAGCGACCGCTCGTTGAACCGCTCCGCGGCGTCCTGGCTCACCGGGTCGCCCGCCCACGGGCGGACCCTGACCTCGGTGATGGCCAGCTCGATCTGCTCGTCCAGCCTGCTCAACGCGCCGGAGAACGCGCTGCGCAGGCTCGGGATCGCCTCCGGCGCGACGTTCAGCGTGTGCGACAAGGGCGGTGGTGAGCCCGTGTCGGCGCCACGGCCGTGGTCTTCCGACGGCATGGACGACCTCCCGCCTTCCTCGTTCCCGTCACGCGTCGTGCGGTGCTCGCGCAAGGTCACTCTAGCCACACGGTCCGACAGCGGGGAGTAGGTGGACCCGACATCCCCCGCGTGGATCAGCGCCGTTGCAGCAAACCGGCTACCGCCGCTTCTGCCGCCCGTTGCGCCCCTTGGCACAGAGTGTCTTGCTTCACCGCCGTTTCGTTACCGCCGTCGCGGAACATCACGTCGAGGAACTGCCCCTCCGCGACGTCGACCTCCACGTTGCACACGTGCTCCATGCCGGGCGTGCGGATGGTCAGCCCCGGGAAACCCGAGACCGTCGTCCGCTCGGCGTGGACCTGCGCGTTCTCGCTGAGCCACACGCCGACACCCTCCACTGTGACGAGGGCGAGCCGCACGACGTTCCCGCTGATGTTGCTGCGCATGGTGCACGCCTTCGCGTTGCCGAAGCTCGCTTCCACGTATGCGCTGGGCGGGTTGTCCAGGTTCAGCTCCACGCGCTGCTCGGGCGACAGCACGGCGCACGGGTCCACGTCGTCCAACCGCAGCTCACGCGGCCTCGGCGGCAACGACGGCGCGGTGGTCGTCGTGGCGGGCAGCGGTTCGTCGACCCGGCCGTCGGCCTTCTTCTCCGTGATGGGCGTGCAGGAGGCCATCGCCAACGCGCAGAGCGTGGCGGCGACCACCCGAGCACCCCTCATGACGACCTACCGTAGCCGTGTCCACACGCCAAGTGGACCCTCGGCGGTGAAGCCGCACTTCACGGCGACGCGCCGGGCCGCGTCGTCCGGGGGTCTGGCGGTGATCAGCGGCAGGTCCAGGAACCCGAAGCCGAACCGCAGCACGGCCTCGGTCGCGTGCGTCGCGATCCCCTTGCCGCGCAGGTCGGGCGTGGTCCAGCAGTCGAGCTCACCGGTGCGGGACAGGGAGATCTCGCCGACGGCCGTGCCGGTGAGCTGGTCGCACACGGCCCAGGAACACGATTCCCCGGTGTGCCACTGGTCCGCGCGTTCGGCGATGTGCGCGCCCGCCGCGTCGAGGTCGGCGTGCAGGCCGCCCGCCACCAACGCCACCCGGTCGTCGATGCGGTCGTCGGCGCGGAGTTGACGCAGGTAGAACTCGCCCGCGTTGATTTCGACGGCCTCCATGGCCGCGCAGACTAGTCCGTCACGAACCCGTCGTAACGTGCGGCCAGGTCTTCGAGCAGGCCGCGGTGGGCCGACGCGGGCTGGTCGTCGGGACCGGTGGCCAACTCCACCACCCAGTCGGCGTCTTCGAGGTCGTCCTCGCCCGCCAGCACGTCCTTGTGCACCGAGCACGGCGACCAGCCCGCCGCGCGCAGCTCCCGTGCGGCTTCCTCGCGTCGTCACGCTCGTGCAGGACCAGCACCAACGGCCCGGCGGCACGCTCCGGACCGCCGCCCGCGCCCTCGTCCAGCAGGCCGCGTGACGCCACGGCCCCGTGCAGCGAAGGGAAGTCCGGCGTGTGCACCGCGTCGATGCCCACGGTCCGCGCCGCGGCAACGTTCACCGCGTTGTCATCGCAGAACAACGTCCCCGACGGCGAGTGTTGGAGCACCCGCAACGCGCGCCGGAACGCCTCGGGCGCCGGCTTCGCCACCCCGATCCGCGCGGACGACACGACCGCGTCCACCTCCCGGTCCAACCCCAGCGCCGCCAGGTCGCGCGGCAGCCGGTCGGTCGCGTTGGACAGCAACGCCACCCGGCACCGCCGGCGCACCGACCGCACCAGGTCCAGCGCCTCGCCGATCACCTCGCCGGTGCGGGTCCACGCCGCCACGGCGTCCGCCGCACGTGCCGGTGGGAGCCCTTCGTCGACCAATCGCTCGCGCACGGCCGCGCGCCACTCCTCGTCGGTGGCGCGGCCGGCGGTCGCGGGACCGGCCAGGGAGAACGACACCCGCGCCAACGTGCCGCGGGCCAAGCCGAACTCGTCCTCGATCGGCCCGTCCGGCGGGAACCGCCGCAGCACGCCGTCCAGGTCGAGCAGCAGCAGCGACGGAGCGCTCACCGCCTGCCCGTTCGGCCGATCAGCAGCACCGCGATCGGGATCAGCAGGAACACCAACGGCGTCTTGGCCAGGAAGAACAACGCCACGCTGATGATCGCGACCGCCGTCAGGGCCGCGCTGCCCACCCGGAAGTCCAGCCCGAAGCCCTGCTTGGCCGGCGCGGCCGTGGCGGGCGGCTCGACCTGGGCGAACCGGGGCCGCGGTTCCGGCAGGTCGCCGAACAGCGCGTACAGCTCGCCGCGGGTCTTCGCGGTGGCGACGCGGGCGGAGCGATCGCCGTACTCGTCCACGCTCAGCCGCCCCTCGCCGAGGTGCGTGCCGAGCAGTTCGAGCGCGTGCTCGCGCTCCGCGTCGCCGATCCGGATGTCCCGCTCGTTCACACGGGTGAGCCTATTCCTTGATCTCGCAGAGGACCGTGCCCTGGGTGACGGCGGCGCCGGGCTCGGCGGCCAAATTGGTGACCACGCCGGACTTGTGCGCGGTGACGGGGTTCTCCATCTTCATGGCCTCCAGCACGACGATCAGCTCGCCCGCCTCGACCCGCTGCCCGTCCTCGACGGCGACCTTCACGATCGTGCCCTGCATCGGCGCGGCCACCGCGTCACCGGAGACCGCCGCGCCGCCCTTGCCGCCGGCGCGCTTGCGGGGCTTGGCCTTCACACCCGCCTTGGCCGCGCCGCCGCCACCGGTCGCCAGCGCCAGGTCGCCGGGCAGGGACACCTCCAGCCGCCGTCCGCCGACCTCCACCACCAGGGTCTGGCGCGGCTCGGCCTCCTCGGCCTCGGCGGCGTCGGTGAACGGCGCGATGGTGTTGTCGAACTCGGTCTCGATCCACCGCGTGTGCACGGTGAAGCCGTCCTCGGAACCCACGAACGCCGGGTCGCGCACGATCGCGCGGTGGAACGGCAGCACGGTCGCCATGCCCTCCACCACCATCTCGTCCAGCGCGCGCCGTGCCCGCTCCAGGGCTTGGGTGCGGTCCTCGCCGGTGACGATCAGCTTGGCCAGCAGCGAGTCGAACTGGCCGCCGATGACCGTGCCGCTGTCCACGCCCGCGTCCACCCGGACACCGGGGCCGGACGGCGCGGTGAACGTGGTGACCGTGCCGGGCGCGGGCAGGAAGTTGCGGCCCGCGTCCTCGCCGTTGATGCGGAACTCGATCGAGTGGCCGCGCGGGGTGGGGTCCTCGGTGAACCGCAGCGGCTCGCCGGCGGCGATGCGGAACTGCTCGCGCACCAGGTCGATGCCCGCGGTCTCCTCGCTGACCGGGTGCTCGACCTGCAGGCGGGTGTTGACCTCCAGGAACGAGATCGTGCCGTCGACCGCGACCAGGTACTCGACCGTGCCCGCGCCGTGGTAGCCGGCCTCCTTGCAGATGGCCCGCGCGGAGCGGTGGATCTCGGCGCGCTGCTCGTCGGTCAGGAACGGCGCGGGGGCCTCCTCGACCAGCTTCTGGTGGCGGCGCTGCAACGAGCAGTCACGCGTGCCGACGACGATCACGTTGCCGTGCTGGTCGGCCAGCACCTGCGCCTCGACGTGCCGGGGCTTGTCCAGGTACCGCTCCACGAAGCACTCGCCGCGGCCGAACGCCGCCACGGCCTCGCGCACCGCGCTGTCGAACAGCTCGGGGATCTCCTCCAGCGTGCGGGCCACCTTGAGACCGCGACCGCCACCGCCGAACGCCGCCTTGATCGCCACCGGCAGGCCGTGCTCCCGCGCGAACGCGACGACCTCGTCCGGACCGGAGACCGGGTCCTTGGTACCGGGCACCAGCGGCGCGCCCGCGCGCATCGCGATGTGCCGGGCGGTCACCTTGTCGCCGAGGTCGCGGATGGCCTGCGGGGTCGGCCCGATCCAGGTCAGGCCCGCGTCCAGCACGGCCTGCGCGAAGTCGGCGTTCTCGGACAGGAACCCGTAGCCGGGGTGCACCGAGTCCGCGCCCGCGCGCTTGGCCACGTCGAGGAGCTTGTCGATGGACAGGTAGCTGTCCCCGGGCGTGCTGCCGCCCAGGGCGAACGCCTCGTCCGCCAAGCGGACGAACGGAGCGTCCCGATCCGGGTCGGCGTACACGGCGACGCTGGCCAGACCGGCGTCCCGGCAGGCACGGATGACCCGGACGGCGATCTCACCGCGGTTGGCGACGAGGACCTTGCGCAGCGACACGACGTCCTACCTCCTGGCAACGCTGGAACTTTGGTGCGGCGATGGTCGGGGAGTTTAGTGACCCGTCAGTACTCGGAGACCGAGAGACAGCTCACGGTTGGGTGCGACAATCGGAAATCGTGACACGCCCGCCCACCGCCGCGCTTCTGACAGCTTGCGCAGCTGTGTTCATCACTATCGCGGGCCTGGTCTTCGCCTGGTCACTGCGTCCTCCCACGGTCCCCGACCCCGGTGACGCGACACCGCAGGATGAATTGCGCTGCGGTGCCACGGCGTGCCGTTCGGTGGTGAAACAGGAGGTCGGTGTCGATTCAGTGGAATTGGTCGTCGGCGAGGGCGCGGGGCGGATCCGGACCGGCGGCGCTTCGGGTACGAACATCTTCGAGCTGACCATCGCGGCTTCGGGCGCGCGGATCGACGCCTCGTCGTTGCAGTGCGTGGACGGCGAGGTGGCAGTGTGCCTGGTGCGGGGCGAGGTCCGCGGCGAGGTGCTGGGCGAGGTGCTGGTGCGCCGGTCGGGGGCGTGGTCGCGGGCCCAGGTGCCGTACGTGGCCAGCGGGGCGTACTTGGCGCTGCACGACGTGAACAAGGACACGGTCGCGGACGTGGTGGCCGTGCAGCGGGCGTGCCAGGCGGGGGTGGACTGCGCGCGGTGGTTCGCGCAGGTGTTCTCGCCCGCGGGCGGTGGCCGTGAGCTGGGGTGCACGGCGGTGGTGAGCGCGCCGGAGGCGTTGCCCGGCTGGCCCATCGTCACGCCGGACCCGTCGGAGCTGCGGCAATGCGGGCCGTGAGGTCCTGAGCGTTGAACTCGGGGGTTCTGAACGTAGGACACACGCGTTCTGAACGTAGGACACGCGCGTTCTGGAGGTAGGACACGCGCGGGGCGAACGTAGGACTCTCGGGAGAGCCCTACGTTCGCGGCGGGTCGGTCAGGCGGGGACCGGGGTGGGGCGCGGGCCCGAGAGCAGCGGCGGGTCGCTCGGGGCGTTGAGGACCTCGTCGTCCAGCAGGCCCTCGGTGCGGGCGACCACGACGGGGACGGTGATCTGGCCGGCCACGTTGGTGGCCGTGCGGACCATGTCCAGGATCGGGTCGATCGCGTAGACCACGGCGACACCGGTGGCGATGACCTCCGGCGGCATGTTCACCGCGCCCAGGGTCAGCGTCAGCATGGTGAACCAGCCCGTGGTGCCCGCGGTGGCCAGCGCGCCGAACACGGCGACCGCGACGATCGCCACGTACTGCCACACGCCCAGCTGCACGCCGAACAGGTTCGCGATGAACACCGTGGCGATGGCCGGGTACACGGCCGCGCAACCGTCCATCTTCGTGGTCGTGCCCAGCGGCACGGCGAACGACGCGTAGTCGTTGTCCACGCCGAGGTTGGCGGCGGTCTGCCTGCTCAGCGGCAGCGTCGCGCCCGACGAGCGGGACACGAAGGCGAACTGGATCGCGGTCCACGCCTTGGCGAAGAACGTCACCGGCGACACCCGGCCGACGAACCGCAGCAGCAGCGGGTACACCACGAACAGCACCAGCAGCGACCCGCCGTACACCGACGCGATCAGCGAGAACAGCGGCCGCACGAACGAGTTGCCGTACGTGGCGAACGCGGTGCCGATCAGGCCGAACACGCCGATCGGGGCCAGCAGCACGATCCAGCCGACGATCTTCTGGATCAGGTCGAACGCGGACCGGGTCAGCGTGACGAACGGCTGGGCCTTCTCGCCCAGCGCGTACGCGGCGAAGCCGACCAGCACCGAGATGAACACGACCTGGAGCACCTCACCCTCGGTGAAGGCGCTGAACAGGTTCGACGGGATCAGGGTCTCCAGCAGGGTGCTCCACGAGCCCTGGTCGCGGGCGGCGAGCTTCTCCACGGCCGCCTGCGACGGCTCGACCTGCACGCCCGAGCCCGGCTTGAAGATCAACGCGATGGCCAGGCCGATGAGCACGGCGATCAGCGACGTGATGGCGAACCACAGCAACGTCTTCCCGCCCAGCCGCGCCGCGCGGTTCGCGCCCAGTCGGCGCAGGCTCGTGATGCCCACCACGATCGCGGTGAACACCAGGGGGATGACGGTGAACTGCAACAGGCTGGTGAAGGCGTCGCCGATGTGGCCGAGGGTGGTGGTCAACCACTCCTGGTCGGTGCTCTTGGCGAGGTACCCCGCCAGCGCGCCCAGGACGAGCGCGGCGAGGACGGTGATGCCGAACACCTTCGGCTTCGTATAACTGCGGACGAACGACACGACTGCTCCGGGTTGGGTGCGCAGGGGTGGGCGACGGGGGCGGCGTCAGCCGCGACAGCCCGCGCTCGTCCTGCGCCCGAAGTCGATGTGACGGCGGCGCGTCAGCAGTTCACCCACAGCTCCCCCCAACGCGAAAGCCCTTCGAAGAGCTTCCCGGATCAGGGAAAATGTGACAACCGCTACCAGATGTCGGACACCGAAACACCCACTTGACGCAGCAGCGCGCGCGTGAGCGGCAGGCTGATGCCGATGACGCTGGACGGGTCGCCGTCGATGCCGTCCACGAACCAGCCGCCGAGGCCGTCGAGCGTGAACCCGCCCGCGACGTGCAGCGGCTCGCCCGTCGCCAGGTACGCCTCCAGCTCGTCGTCGGTGGGGCGGCCGAACCGGACCCGCGTCGCCTCGTGCCCGACGGCGCGCGCCACCACCTGCCCGCCGCTCATCCGCAGCACGGCGTGCCCGGTCAGCAGCGTCCCGGTGGTGCCGGCCATCCGCTTCCACCGCTCGCGCGCGACCTCGACCGTGCCGGGCTTGCCGTGCACCTCGCCGTCGGCGGTGCGCAGCATCGAGTCGCAGCCGACGACCACGGCGTCCTCGTCCTCGTCCCGGGCGATCGCCTCGGCCTTCGCCGTCGCCAGGGCCGTGACCAGCTCTTCGGGCGTCGGGTCGGTGAGGGAGGCGGCCAGGGCGTCCTCGTCGACTCCGGAGACGCGGACCACGGGCTCGACCCCGGCGGCGCGCAGCACGGCCAGGCGGGCGGGGGACTGGGAGGCGAGGACGAAGCGCACGGCGTGCAGCCTAGGGCGGCCGGTGCCCCTGCCCGCGCTGCGGGTTCGGTGCGCGGTCCCGAAGCGGGAACGCCTGGTCACGACACTTCGGGACGCCGCCGCGCGGCCGGTGCGTAGAACTACCGATGCGCGCTGTGACGGCGTTCGGCACCCTCGGGGTGGTGCAGCGTTTGGCTCTGGTGGTCCGCCGGATCGACCCGGGTCCAGGCCGGTACCGGTGGCTCGTGGTGGTGCCGGCCGTCCTGCTCCTGGTCCTGACGGCTCGGGTCGTGTCCACCGACCCGGTCGGGTACGGCGTGCCGTTCTGGCCGTTCGCCAACGGCAGCGACCGCGTCGAGTACCAGGTGATGGGCCGGGTGACGGCCACCGCGCGGACGTCTCGGCGGGTCGACGCGGTGCCCTCGGCGGTGGCCGCCGAGGGCGTCGAGGTGCTGGCCGCGCGAGTCGGCGCGGGCACGATCTGGATGCGGGTGCGCCTGCACGTGCCGGACGGCACGCGGTGCCGCGAGGTCTCCGTGCTCGGCGACGGCGTCCGGATCAACTCCCGCCGCGTCGACTGCTGAGCTCGGCGATTCAGAACGGCAGGGCAGAGGCCCGCCACGCGCCCGGGCCGTGTGGCAGAGGACGCCTGACCTGCCGTGACTTGTCCGCCCACGCGGAACGGCGCGGTTCGTCCGCGGTGGGGCCGCCGGCCGAGGCAAGGCCGACCACGACCGCCGTGACGGCGGCCAACTCGACGTCGTCCGGGTTGCCGCGCACCACCCGGAGGTGCGGTGCCGCGCTCACAGCGGGATGTTCCCGTGCTTCTTGGGCGGCAGCGCCTCGCGCTTGTCGCGCAGCATCGCCAGCGCCCGGGCGACGTGTGCTCGCGTGTAAGAGGGAGGGATCACACTGTCAACATAACCCCGTTCCGCCGCCACGTAAGGGTTGCAGAGGGTGTCTTCGTACTCTTGCTGCAAACGGGCCCGAAGCGCGTCCACGTCCTCGCCCGAAGCCGCGGCGGCGGCCAGGGTCTTGCGGTGCACGATGTTCGCCGCGCCCTGCGCGCCCATGACCGCGATCTGCGCCGTCGGCCACGCCAGGTTGATGTCGGCGCCCAGGTGCTTGGACCCCATCACGTCGTACGCGCCGCCGTAGGCCTTGCGGGTGATCACGGTGACCAGCGGCACGGTCGCCTCGGCGTAGGCGTAGATCAGCTTCGCGCCGCGGCGGATGATGCCGTTCCACTCCTGGTCGGTGCCGGGCAGGAAGCCGGGCACGTCCACGAACGTCAGCACCGGGATGTTGAACGCGTCGCAGGTGCGCACGAACCGCGCCGCCTTCTCCGAGGCGTCGATGTCCAGGCAGCCCGCGAACTGGGTCGGCTGGTTGGCCACCACGCCGACCGAGTGGCCGTCCACCCGGCCGAAGCCGATCAGGATGTTCGGCGCGAACAGCGGCTGGACCTCCAGGAACTCGCCGTCGTCCAGCACGCGGGTGATGACCTCGTGCATGTCGTAGGGCTGGTTCGCCGAGTCCGGGATGAGCGTGTCCAGCTCGCGGTCGGTGTCGGTGATCGAGTCCTCGACCGAGCCGTGCACCACGTCGTCGGGCGCGTCGAAGACCGGCGGCTCGGACATGTTGTTGGCGGGCAGGTAGGACAGCAGCTCCTTGACGTAGGAGATGGCGTCCTCCTCGTTCTCGCCGAGGTAGTGCGCGTTGCCCGACTTGGTGTTGTGCGTGCGCCCGCCGCCCAGCTCCTCGAAGCCGACGTCCTCGCCGGTGACGGTCTTGATCACGTCCGGGCCGGTGATGAACATGTGCGAGGTCTGGTCGACCATGACGACGAAGTCGGTCAACGCGGGCGAGTAGACGTGGCCGCCCGCGTTCGCGCCCATGATCAGCGAGATCTGCGGCACGACGCCGGACGCGGCCACGTTGCGGCGGAAGATCTCGCCGTAGAGGCCGAGCGAGACCACGCCTTCCTGGATGCGCGCGCCGCCGCCCTCGTTGATGCCGATGATCGGCCGGCCGGTCTTGATCGCCAGGTCCATGACCTTGACGATCTTCTCGCCGTAGACCTCGCCCAGCGAGCCGCCGAACACCGTGACGTCCTGGCTGAACACGCACACCGGGCGACCGTCGACGGTGCCGTAGCCGGTCACCACGCCGTCGCCGTAGGGCCGGTTGCGCTCCTGGCCGAAGTTGGTGGAGCGGTGCCGCGCCAGCTCGTCCAGCTCGACGAACGAGCCGGGGTCGAGCAGCAGCTCGATGCGCTCGCGAGCGGTCTTCTTGCCCTTGGCGTGCTGCTTCTCCACCATGCGCGCCGAGCCGGCGTGCACGGCCTCCTCGTTGCGCCGGTGGAGGTCGGCCAGCTTCCCGGCCGTGGTGTGGACGTCCGGCTCCTCGCCGTCGGGGGCGGTCGCACTGCTCATAGCGCGGCAGCTTAACCAGGCCCGTCCCGGCTGAATCGGAGGTAGTAGCCCAGGTCACTGGAGCCGGAGTTGACCTCCAGCGCGGTGGAGGTTGCAGGCTTGTCCGCGGCGATCCGCCCCGCCATCCACACCGCTCCGACGAAGCGCGTGGGGCGGGTCGCTTCTACCCTTCGAAGCGTGACCCTGGATGCCGCCGCCCTCCGCTCCGCCCTCTCCGGCCGCTTCGCGACGGTCGACGTCGTCGCCGAGACCGGTTCGACGAACGCCGACCTGCGTGCCGCGGCGAGCCGGGGCGCGCTCGACCGCACCGTCCTGGTCGCCGAACGGCAGACCGCGGGTCAGGGTCGACGCGGCCGGGGCTGGACGTCGCCCTCCGGCGGCCTCTACCTGAGCGTGCTGTTCCGGCCGACGGGCGTGGTCCCGGCGCGCTGGCCGTGGTTGACGCTGCTCGCCGGGGTGGCGTTGGTCCGCACGGCGCGCGGCGTGGGCGTCGAGGCGTCCCTGAAGTGGCCGAACGACCTGCTCATCGGTGACGCGAAGGCGTCGGGCGTGCTGGCCGAGATCGCCGGTGGCGCCGAGCCCGGCGTGGTGGTCGGCATCGGGCTGAACGTGGCGAAGCTGCCCGACGACGTCCAGCCCGGCGCGGGCGGCCTCGTGCCGACCAGCCTGGAGGACCACGCCGGCCCGCTGGACCGCACCGAGGTGGCGATCGCGCTGCTGCGGGAGCTGGCCGCGGTGGAGGACCAGTGGCGGTCCGAGGGCGGCGACGACCCGTCGTTGCGCGAGGAGTACCGCCGGCACTGCGTCACGCTGGGCCGCCAGGTGCGGGTCGAGCTGGCCAAGGGCGAGGCCCTGCTCGGCACGGCCCGCGACCTGGAGCCCGACGGCACGCTGGTGGTGCGCGACGACGCGGGCGCGGACCACTCCGTTTCCGCCGGGGACGTGGTGCACCTGCGGGTACGGTGAGGCGCGAGCCGCACGTGGAGGCGAGCCGAGCCACCGAAGGGACCGCCGTGGCCTACCCGGACGACCTGCTCAGCACCGGCGAGCACGTCGTGATCCACCAGCACCCGCACTGGAAGACGCTGGTGGTCCCGGCGCTCGTGCTCGTCGTCGCGGTCGGCGGTGGCGGCTGGCTCGCGGTGCTGGTGTCGGACTTCGGCTGGGCGTCGATCGCCCGGGTCGTGCTCGCCGTCGTCGTGGCCGTGCTGGTCGCCTGGCTGGCGCTGGCGCCGGTGATCCGCTGGCGCACCACCCACTTCATCATCACCAGCGAGCGCGTGATGTACCGGATCGGCGTCTTCAAGCGCACCGGACTGGACATCCCGCTCGGCCGCATCGACAGCATCCGCTTCGAGCACACCCTGCTGGACCGGGTGCTCGGCTGCGGCACGCTGGTGATCGAGTCGGCGTCGGACGAGCCGCTGGAGTTCGACGACATCGGGCGGGTGGAGAAGGTCCACTCGATGCTGTACCGGGAGATCAACGACAACCCGGCCGACGACCACCGGCCGGGGGACAGGGTTGCCGATGGGCGCGCGTGAAGTCGGCCTGCCGGACACGGTGGGCGCGAACGGCCTGCCGGACCGCGTGACGATCTGGGAGGTCGGGCCGCGGGACGGGTTGCAGAACGAGTCGGAGGTCGTGCCGGTCGGCGTGAAGCTGGAGTTCCTGGACCGGCTCGCCGACGCGGGCGGCACGGTGCTGGAGGCCACGAGCTTCGTGCACCCCAAGTGGGTGCCGCAGTTGGCCGACGCCGAGGAGCTGCTGGCCGGCCTGGTCAAGCGGCCCGGCGTGAGCTACCCGGTGCTGGTGCCCAACGAACGCGGACTGGAGCGCGCGCTGCGGGCGGGTGTCGACCACGTGGCGATCTTCGCCAGCGCCACCGAGACCTTCGCCCGGCGCAACCTCAACCGGTCGCTGGACGAGCAGTTCGCCATGTTCGACCCGGTCGTGTCCCGCGCGAAGGCCGAGGGCCTTGCGGTGCGCGGGTACGTGTCGATGTGCTTCGGCGACCCGTGGGAGGGCGCCGTGCCGCGCGAGCAGGTCGTGGGCGTCGGCAAGCGGCTGCTGGACATGGGCTGCGACCAGCTCTCGCTGGGCGACACGATCGGGGTGGCCACGCCCGGTCAGGTGACCGCGCTGCTGGCCGGGTTCGACGGCGTGGACCGGGTCGCGGTGCACTTCCACGACACCTACGGGCAGGCGCTGGCCAACACGCTGGCCGCGATGCAGGCGGGCGTGCGCACGATCGACTCGTCCGCGGGCGGGCTGGGCGGCTGCCCCTACGCGGAGTCCGCGACCGGCAACCTCGCCACCGAGGACCTGGTGTGGATGTTGGACGGGCTGGGTGTCGGGCACGGTGTCGACCTGGACAAGCTCGCCGACACCAGCGCGTGGATGGCGCGGCGGTTGGGCAGGCCGAGCCCGTCGCGGGTGGTCCGGGCGCTGCGGGGGTAGCGCGGTGCGGGTGGTCGAGCTGACCGCGCGGACGTGGCCCGCGCTGGAGGAGCTGTTCGGGCCCAACGGCGCGCAGGGCGGCTGCTGGTGCACGTGGTTCTTCCAGACCGGCGCCGAGATGCGGGCCAACGGATCGGCGGGCAACAAGGAGCTGCTGCGCGCCCGCGTCCGGTCCGGCGTCCCGGTCGGGTTGGTGGCGATCGACGACGATCGGCCGGTCGGGTGGGTCGCGGTCGCGCCCCGGCTCGGCTACTCCCGGTTGGCGCGTGCCAAGGTGGCGGCCCCGGTGGACGACGACCTGACCGACGTGTGGTCGGTGACGTGCTTCTTCATCCACCGCGCGGCCCGCCGGCGCGGCTTGGGCGCGCTGTTGCTGGAGCACGCCGTCACCTATGCGCGGGAGCACGGCGCGCGGGCCGTCGAGGGCTACCCGGTGGACACCGGTGGCGCGAAGAAGGGCTCGGGCGAGCTGTACCACGGCACCCTGGGCATGTTCACCGGCGCGGGCTTCGAGCTGGTGGCGCGCCGGGGCGTCAACCGGGCGCTCGTGCGGCTCACGCCGTGATCGAACGGCACCCCGGCGTCCTGGTGTGGCGGCCGCGCACGCCGATGCTCGCGATCTCGTCCGGCCCGCACGGCGGCGGCCTCGGCGTGCGGCACTGGGCGCTGAACGCCACCGTGCCCAAGGACTACGCGCGCCGCGACCCGGACGTCCACGTCGCCGAGATCGCCGCCGACCTCGGGTTGCGCGGTCCGGGCACCGGGCTGCTCACCGCGGTGGACGTGCGGGACGTGGTGCTGGAGGTCGACGGCGGCGTGCGGTCGTGGGTGACGACCGGCATCGGCGCGCACCCGACGTGGGCCGCCGGGCCGCCGGCCGACGAGCTGCCGAGCGTCGGCACGATCAACGCGGTGTGCGTGCTGCCCGTGCGGCTGGCGGACGCGGCCCTCGTGAACGCGGTCGCGACGGTTGCGGAGGCCAAGGCGCAGGCGTTGGGCGAGGCGGGCGTACCGGGCACCGGGACCGTCACCGACGCGGTCGTGCTGCTGTGCCCGGTCGACGGCCCGGTGGAGCCCTACGGCGGGCCGCGGTCGGTGATCGGGTCGGCGTTGGCCCGCGCGGTCCACCGGGCCGTGCACACCGGGATTTCCCTCGAACGGACGGGAACCGGGTCAGGGGTCGTAACGTCCAACGCGCGACCGACGACCATGCCCGGCGACGGCGAAGACCGGAGGTGGCCGTGACGACCGATCACCGCGCCCAGGTGGACGAGCTGCTCGCCGACTACCGGCGCAGCCGCGACCAGTTGGCGTCCGTGCAGCGCGACCTCGCCCGGATCTCCGGGTCCGCCACCAGCGCCGACGGCTCGGTGACCGCCGTGGTAGACGCCAGGGGCACGCTCACCGACCTGGAGCTGGGCCAGGACGCGTACCGGCTGCGCCCGGCGCAGCTCGCGGAACTGATCGTGCGCACCACGCGGGAAGCGGTCGCCAAGGCCACCGAGGGCGCTTACCGGACGTTGAGCCCGGTGCTGCCGGCCGGCGCGGACCCCGAGGCGTTGTTGCGCGGCACGGCCGACCTGCGGCCCGAGGAGATCGGGCCGCCGCGACCGGCTCGACGGCGTGCCGCCGTCGACGACGACGAGGACTTCGAACAGCGCGACTGGCTCGACGCCGATGCCGCCGCGCCGAGCGCGAGCGCGAGGAGAACGCGATGACCGGCTTCCGGACCGACCTCGCCCGCCTCACCGAGGGCGCCGCCGACTTCACCGCGTTCGCCGAGCGCGCCGGGAAGATCGCGGGCGAGCTGGGCAGCGCGCTGGACTCGATCGGCGAGTGCTGGGGCGCGGACGCGATTGGGCAGAGCTTCGCGGCGAGCCACGTGCGGCCGTCGGGCGAGGCGTTGAGCGGGTTGACGGGGTTGAGCGCCGGGTTCGGCGGCGTCGGGGAGCGCTTCGTCGAGACGGCCCGCACGTACCGCGAAGCCGAAGAGGGCAACCGCAACGCGCTCGGCGCGATCTGACTCAGGGGGCCGTGATGGGGATCGAGCTGCCGGCCGAGCTGGCCGACGTCGCCGCCAAGGCCGGGGTGTCGTGGCCCCAGGCCGACGAGGACAAGCTGCGCGCGTCCGCCACCGCGTGGCGCGAGGCGGGCGCGAAGCTCGCCACGCTCGCGGGCGAGTCCGACGGTTCGGCGGGCAAGGCGCTGGCCGCGTTGACCGGGTCGACCGGTGACGCGGCGCGTGGCCACTGGAACAAGTTCACCGCGCCCGACGGCACGCTCAACGCCGTGCTGCGCGGCTGCCACGCGGCGGCCGACCGGTTGGACCACGCGGCCGAGCAGGTCGGCGCGGCCAAGGTCGAGCTGGTGCGCGAGCTGGTGAACCTGGCGAAGAACAACGACGCCGCGCAGCAGGCGGCCAACGCCGGGCACCCGACGGCGTTGCTGGGGCTGGAGACGGCGGTGCGCGGCGCGGCGGCGAACGTCGCCCACCTGACCGAGACGTTGACCAGCGCGGTGCGGTTGGACAGCGGGGTGCAGGTCGGCGGCCACCAGCCGCCGGTCAACGCCAACCCCGGCGTGCACGCGCCCGGCGACGCGGGCCCCGGCCAAGCCCCGGGACAGGGTGCCGGTTCCGGTCAACCGCACGGCGGCGGCCTGCTCGGCGGTCTGCTGCCCGGCCCCGGTCAGCCCGGCCTGGTCGACGCGTTGCTGCCCGGCGGCGGCTCCGAGGGCGCCGCTCCGGGTGGCGTCCCGGCACCCGCGGGGGGCCACGGCGCGGCCCACGGCGGCTCCGGCGCGGCTCCGGGCACCGGCCAGGCCCCGGGTCTGGTCGGTGGCCTGCTGGGCGCGGTGACCGACACGGTGAGCACGGTGGCCGAGCCGGTCGTGGACCTGGTGGAGACCGTCGCGCCGCCCGTCGCGGCCGTGGTGGAACCGGTGCTGGACCAGACCGGCGAGGCCGTCCGGAACGTCGGCGGCGCGGTGGACGACACCGTCGGCCGCACCGTCCAGGGCGCGGCGGACGCGGTCGAGACGGTGGCCGGGGGTCACGACACCGCGCCCGGCCGGTCCGGCGGCGCGCCCGGCCACGGCCCGGTGCCCGGTCAGGGTGGCGCGCCCGCCCCGGGCAACCTGGTCGGCGACCTGGTGAACCCCGTGGTCGGGGCCACCGGACCGGTCGTGGACGCGGTGACGCGCACCGAGGGCACGGTCCACCAGTCGTCGGCGACGGTGCTGGACCGCCCGCTGCTGTCGCACGTCGAAGCGCCGCACGCGACCGCCCAGCCCGCCGCGCCGGCCGCGAACCCGGCCGCGCCGCAGGGACCGTCGTTCAGCGGACCGTCGCTCGGTGGCCCGCCCGCGGGTGGCGTGCCCGCCGCGGCCCCGGCTGCCGCGGCCGCGGCCGTCGCGCAGGGCCCGGCCGCGAACGCGGCCGCCACCACCCAGGCCCCTGGTCAACAGGCCGGTCAGCAGGCCGCACCGAAGGCCGAGGCGCGTGCCGCCCAAGCCACCCAGCCCCAGCCCACCCAGCCCCAGCCCGGTCAGCCCCAGCCCGGTCAGTCGCCATCGGGCCAGGGCCAGTCCGGTTCGGGCCAGTCCGGTCAGGCGCAGAACCAGGCGCAGAACCAGGGCCAGGGCGCTCAGGGCAAGGGCGAGGCCGCCCCGAAGGCGGAGGGCCAGGCCAAGGCGGACGCCCAGCCGAAGGGCGAGGCGCAGGCCAAGGGCGAGCTCAAGGACGTCCAGAAGGAGCTCAAGGACGCCCTGGCCGCCGTCGGCCAGCAGGTCAAGGACGGCGACCTCGCGTTCGCGATCGTCCCGCTCCCGACCGGCGGCCGCGACACCCTCGCACCGCCGCTGCCGGCCGGACCCACCTCCGCGCTCCTGCCGACCGAACCGGACGACACCCCGCCCGCGCCGCCGGTGCGGGCCGCGCGCACCGCGCAGCCGACCACCGAAGCGGCCGCGTTGTTCCTGCTGCACATGTTCCCCGGCGGCACGCTCCCGCCGCCCAGCACGGCGCCCGCGCGCCAGTTGCCGCCACCGTCGGAGGACGAGGCGTTCGCGGCCGGCCTGCGCTTCGAGCCGCAGGGCCACCCGGACGGCGACCTGGTCGACGCCTCCGCCCGGTTCGGCCTCGACCTGCGCGCGGCGGGCGACTCGGTGCGGTCGCGCCTGTCCGGCGGCGAGGCGAGCGCACCCGCGTCGGGCGACCCGGTGCCCGCCGTCAACCGGCCGCGCCTGGTCCTCACGCCCGGCGGCGCGCCCGACCCGGCGCTGCTGGAGGGCTACGACCCGCTGGCGGGCCTGCACGAACGCGACTGGGACCGCCGGTTCCTGGTCCGCGCCGACCCGCCCGAGTACGCCTGGCCGCCCGGCGAGCTGTTCCCCGAGGGCGGGTACGAGGCCGGTCAGCCCGGCGTGCTCGCGGTCGGCGTCGAGCTGGACCGGTTCGGCGGGCCGGAGGGCCGGGTGCTGTCCCAGCTGGGCACCGCCTACGCGGAGCGGTCGCTGCCGCCGGCGCTCGTGCACGCGGGCTACCACCGCTACCGGGTGGTCAAGGTGCTGCCGGTGTGGTTCACGCTGTCCGCCGAGTGGTTCGGCCAGCCCGGCGGCGGCGTCCGCTACCGCGCCACCTACCCGGTGGCGGACCTGGTCGCGCTGGGCTACCTGGAGGAGATGGCATGAACGCGGAGTCGATCCAGGGCTGGCTGCTGGCGGTGGGCGTGCCCGCGGAGGTCGTGTCGATCGGCGCGGAGGCCGACAACACGTGGTGCCTGCTGCCGACCGGGTCCGGCTTCGAGGTCTTCTGGCGCGAGCAGGGCAACCGGTACGACTGGGCGGCGTTCACCAGCGAGGACGTCGCCTGCCACTACCTGTTCGGCAGGCTGGTGTGGGCGCAGGTCGTGCGCGGCGCGGTCGGCGTCCTGCCCCAGGCGGCCGAGCCGGAGCCGACGCCCGCCGAGCCGAAGGCAGCGCAGGCCGCGCCTACCGAGGCGTGAGGTCGGTCCGCCAGCTCACGCCCACCACGTCCTCGGCCTTCGGCACGGGCAGGAACAGCGCGAACGTCGCCGGTCGGGCGGTGGACAGCTCCAGCCGCCCGCCGTCGGCGTCGACCAGGGCACGCGCCAGCGCCAACCCCACCCCGGTCGACCCGCCGCCGGACACCCCGCGCTCGAAGATGTGGTGCGCCAACTCGTCCGGCACGCCCGCGCCGCCGTCCGCGACCTCCACCACCACCGTGCCGTCGTCGCGGCGCGCCGACACGACCACCTGACCTTCACCGTGCCGCAGCGCGTTGTCCAGCAGCACGCCGATCGCCTCGCGCAGCCGCGCGGGCGTGGCCCGGGCCAGCAGGCCGTCCGGCACCCGCACCCGCAACGCGCGCCCGGCTCGGCGCAACGGCTCGCGCCACTCCTCGGCGATGGCCGTCAGCTCGGTGCCGAGGTCGAGCGGTTCCGCGCCCACCGCGCGGGCCGCCCGTGCCGCGGCCAGCATCTCGTTGAGCACCTCGGCGAGCCGTTCGGCCTGCTCCAGCGCGGCCCGCGCCTCGGTCGCCGTCTCCGCCTCCGGGTGCAGCGACAACGCCTCCAGCCGCAGCTGCAACGCGGTCAACCTGCTGCGCAGCTGGTGCGACACGTCGCCGACCAGCTCCCGCTCCCGCTGCACGAGGTCCGCCAACGCGCCCGCCGACCGGTCCAGCGCCTCGGCCACCAGGTCCAGCTCCGGCACGCCGTGCCGCCGGTCGTCACGGCGGAAGTCGCCCGCGCCCAGCCGCGCCGCCCGCGCCGCCACGTGCCGCAACGGCTTGGCGAGCCGACGCGCGGTCACCGTGGCCACCACCGTGCCGGTGCTCACCGACAGCACGACCAGCAGCACCACCAGCGCCGCCACCTGGTACTGGGCGGTGCGCATCGGCGCGGACGACAGCTCCAGCCGCACCGTGCCCTGCTGGGCGATCGGCACCTCGACCGACAACGGGTCCGGGCCGGGCGTGATGCCGAACTCCTGCCTGCCGTCGGGTGAGAGCACCACGAGGTGCCCGCCCTCCGGCACGCCCACCTCCACCGGCCCGAGGTCGATCTCCCGGCCGTTGGCGATCTGGTCGTCGATCGACGCGGCGATCCGCTGCGCCCGCGCGGCCAGGTCGGTGCGCGCGCCGTCCTCGACCAACCGCAGCGCCGTGTAGCCGAGGGGCAGGCCGAGGGCGAACCCGGTGACGGCGACGGCGAGCAGGATGGCCCGCAGGATCCGGCTGCGCATCAGTCCGCGGTGTTGAAGCGGAAGCCGACCCCGCGCACGGTCGCGATGCGGCGTTCCACCGACCGCACGTCGCCGAGCTTGCGGCGCAGCCACGACATGTGCATGTCGAGGGTCTTGCTGCTCTTGAGCTCCGGGTCGTTCCAGACCTCGGACAGGATCTCGTCGCGGTGCACCACCTGGCCCGCGCGTTGGATCAGCACGCGCAGCAGCTCGAACTCCTTGTTCGCCAACTGCACCTCCAACCCGTCCACGGTCACGCGGCGCGCGGCGAGGTCCATGCGCACGCCGTTGACCTCCAGGGTGCCGGGCGCGCGGCGGCGCAGCAGCGCCCGGATGCGGGCCATCAGCTCGGCCAGCCGGAACGGCTTGGCCACGTAGTCGTCCGCGCCCGCGTCCAGGCCGACGACGAAGTCCACCTCGTCGGACCGCGCGGTGAGCATCAGCACCGGCAGGCCGCGACCGCCCGCGCGCAGCCTCCGGCACACCTCCAACCCGTCCATCCCGGGCAGGCCGAGGTCGAGCACGAGCAGGTCGACGCCCCCGTGCTCGGCGGCGTCCAACGCGCCCGGACCGTCGGTGACGACTTGCACCGTGTAGCCCTCCCGCTGCAACGCGCGGGACAGCGGTTCGGCGATCGCCGGGTCGTCCTCGGCCAACAAGACCACGCTCACACCACCCAGCGTAGGCGTGGCACGATCCAGTGCGTGTCCGACCTTCGCGCAGATCTGTCCTTGGCCCTCCGCTTGGCGGACGAGGCGGACAAGATCACCACCGCCCGGTTCCGCGCCCGCGACCTCGTGGTGGAGCGCAAACCCGACCGCACGCCGGTGACGGACGCCGACGTGGCGGTCGAGGACGCGATCCGCGCGGTTCTCGCGGTCGAGGCCCCGGACGACGAGGTCGCGGGCGAGGAGCGCGGCGGCACGGCGGGCGACGGCCGGGCGTGGGTGGTCGACCCGATCGACGGCACGAAGAACTTCCTGCGCGGTGTGCCCGTGTGGGCGACGTTGATCGCGCTGGTCGTGGCCGGGGTGCCGGTCGTGGGCGTGGTGAGCGCGCCCGCGCTGGGCCGCCGCTGGTGGGCCTCGACGGGCGGCGGCGCGCACACCTCGGACGCCTCCGGCGAGCGGGCGATCTCCGTGTCGGGGGTGCGCGACCTGGCCGACGCGTACCTGTCCACCACGCACCTGGGCACGTGGGTCGAGCACCACTCGCGCGAGGCGTACCTGGCGCTGGTCGACGCGTGCTGGGAGAACCGGGCGTACGGCGACTTCTGGCAGCACTGCCTGGTCGCGGAGGGCGCGATCGACCTCGCCGCGGAGCCGATCGTGAACCCGTGGGACGTCGCGCCGTTCCAGGTGCTGGTGCGGGAGGCGGGCGGCCGGTTCAGCGACCTCGGCGGCGTGGAGCGCTTCGACGGCGGCACGGTGCTGTCCAGCAACGGGCACCTGCACGACGCGGCGCTGAAGGTCCTCGCCGACAACCGCTGACCCGTGGGTCAGGAGCGGCCGAGGGCTTCGTCCTCGCCGTCACGGCGGTCGTAGGACCTGGTCACGCGGCGCGGGCGGAAGTCGGCCTCCGGGAAGACCCACTTCTTGTAGCCCCACCAGCGGAACGCCATGCCGATCAGGGTGCCGATGATCTGCGCGCTGATGAAGTCGGCGACCTCTTCGCCGAGCCTGGTCACGTGCGGCTCCTGGAAGTGCAGCAGGTACCGCGACACCCACAGCGGCATCGAGTTGAGCGCGATGCCGATGCCGTTGATCAGGAAGAACAGCGCCGCCTCGTGGTGCCTCTCCCGCCCGCCCCTGGTCTTGAACGACCACTCGCGGTTGAGCACGTACGACACGATCGTGGCCACCAGCGTCGCCACGATCTTCGCGGTGACCGGCTTCGGGCTCAGCACGGTCGTCTTGAGGACGAAGAAGATGACCGTGTCGATCACGAAGCACGTGCCGCCGACGACCGCGAACTTCAGCAGCTCGCGGTGCTTGAGGGCCAGCGAGCGCAGCGGTTCGGGCAGGCGCTCGACGAAGCTTTCGACGAAGGACACCCCGGCAGTCTACGGACGGCCGGGGTGAAAGCCCTGTTCAGGCGACTTCGCGCTGGTCGGCGACGACGTGCAGCGGGCGCACCGACGGGCGCGCGTCGGCCTGCGGGAACACGAACTTCCGCATCGCCCAGTACTTGAACCCCGTGGCCAGGAGCATGCCGATCACCGAACCGGCGACGAAGTCGGCGATCTCCGAGTGCAGGTCGAACACGTGCCGCGAGATGTAGAGCGGGGCCAGGTTCACCCCGATGCCCAGGCCGCTGACCAGGAAGAACAGTGCGGCCTCGTGGTGTCGCTCACGTCCGCCCCTGGTGTGGAAGGACCACTCGCGGCTGAGCACGTACGAGGAGATGACCGCCACCAGCACCGCGATGGCCTTCGCCGTGACCACCTTGTCCTGGAGCACGGTCAGCTTCAGCGCGTACCAGACGCCGTTGTCGATCACGAACGTCGTGCCGCCCACGACGGCGAAACGGATCAGCTCGCGGTGCTTGTTGATCAGGAACCGCACCGGTTCCGGCAGAAGGCCCAAGACCTTGCGCACTAGTGGCAGCACCGGGGCAGGCTACCGACTCCGTCACCGAACGATCACGAAGGGGTGTCGCAACGGCCCGGCCGCAGGTCGTCGAGGATCGGTGGCAGCCACGGCGGCCTGGGTCGGCACGGTTCGCCGCGCGTCGGCGGTGGCGTGGTCGTGGTGGGCGCGGTGGTCGGCTCCGTCGTGGGGGTGGTCGTCGTGGTCGGTGCCGTGGACGGGGTCGACGGGGTGGTGGTGGACGCCGGCGGTGCGGTGGTGGTCGTGGGCGGCGTGGTCGTGGTCGTGGGTGGCGTCGAACGCTTGGTGGTCGTGGTCGGGGTGGTCGTCGTCGGCGGCGCGGGGGTCGTCGTGACGACCGGCGGTTCGGGCTCGTGCGGGTCGCCACCGCCGGGACGGGTCGAGATGGGCACCTCGACGCTCTCGGAGGCCGCGCCCAGGGTCGCCGAGACGCGCACCACGCCCTCGCGGTGCGGCGCGCCGACCGCCCAGACCGACATCCGGAACGACTCACCGCGCTCCAGCGGCACCTCGCACACGACCCGGTGCCACGACCGCTCGCAGTCCGGCCGCAGCGCGACCAGCGTGATGTGCCGGTCGGACTCCACGACCAGCCGCAGGACGCCCGCCCGGCCGCCGGTGTTCGTGGCCTTGATGTCCAGCCTCGGATCCCAGAACCCGTGCTGCCAGCGGTGGACTTGCAGGTCGAGGTCGTCGTGCACCGGGCGGACCTCGACGGCGACGTCGATCGCCACGCTCACCGACGTGCCCGCGTTGACGATGCCGGTGATCCGGCCGGTCGCCGCGTCCGGGTCGGCTTGCAGCCGGAACACGAACGTCGCCGTGCCGCCGGGCGCGATGCCCTGAGTCGTCGCGCACGTCACCGCGCCGGTGCCGGCGGGGCAGGCCACGGTCTGGTCGGCCGCGCCGTCGAGCCGGAGCAGCCGCCCACCGGCCAGCGACGCGACGGGCCCCGCGGACCGCACGCCGGGCGGCAGCACGAGCGCGGCGCTCGCGGGTTCGGACGGCGTCTCGCCGGAGTTGCGCACGGTGATGGGCAGCTCGACCGGCTCTTCGCCGGGGGTGAGGGAGAACCCGCTGGGCACCACCGGCACGAGGCTCGGCGGTGAAGGCTGCGGCTGCGGCTCGGGTTGGGGCTCCGGCTCGGGCTGCGGGGCGGGTTCGGGTTCGGGCGCGGGTTCCGCCGCGGGCGTCGGGACCGGCGCGGGTGTCGGAACGGACGCGGGCTCGGTCGTGGGCGCGGGTTCCGGGGACGGCACGGGCGGAGGCGGCGGCACGACCGGCGCGGGCGGCTGGACCGGCTGCGCGGGCTGCGTGGTGGGCGGCGGCGCGGCCTGCGCGGCGGGCACCTGCTGCTCGCCGCCGGACGCCAGGCCGATCGCCACCGCGACCACCAGGGCGGCGGTCGACGCGGCGGCGACGAGGAACTGGCGCGGCGCGGACGCGGCGGCTCCGGCGGCACCGCCCGTGCCCGCGGCGGCGGCCACCGCGGCGGCCTTCGCCGTGCCGGCCCCGGCCGCGGCCAGGTAGCCGGTCGCACCGAGGCCCAGCACCAGCGGTGCGATGATCCCGCGCAGCGCGCCGTTGACGTCGGCCAGCTCGGCGGCCAGCGCCCGGCAGCGGGTGCACTCGTCCAGGTGAGCCTCGACCTGCGTGGTCTCCCGCTTGGACAGCCCGCCGCGGGTCCACGCGCCGAGCCGGTCCACCGTGGCGCGGCAGCGCTCGGCCTGCGTCTCGGCGAGGTGCACCTGCAAGTAGGCCTGCTTGAGGCCCTCGCGGGCGCGGTAGGCCAGCGCGGACACGCCGTTGGCGGTCAGGCCGAGCAGCGGCGCGACCTCGGCGGGCGTCTGGCCCTCGATCTCGGTGTGCCACAGCACGGTCTGCCAGCGCTCGGGCAGCCGCGCGAACGCCTTGGCCGCCATCGACCGCTCCAGCCCGGCCACGGCGGTGTCGGAGAACGGCACGCTGGTCGCCTCGGGCGCGGCCTCGGCCACGTCGTCGGACAGCTCGACCTTCCGGTCGCGGCGCGTCTTGTCGTAGGCGGTGTGCCGCAGCGCGGTGAGCAGGTAGGCGCGGAACGCCGAGTCGGGCCCGCGGCCCGCCCGCAGCGCGTCGAGGACCTTCGCGAAGGCGTCCGAGACCAGGTCGTCGGCTTCGGCGGACGACCTGGCGAGCTGGCGGGCCAGGTTGTACGCGGCGGTGACGTGCCGTTCGTAGAGCTGCCCGTAGGCGTCGACGTCCCCGCCGCGCACGGAGTCGATCAGCTCCGCGTCGCTCGGTCCCTGGACTTCGGCAGGAACGGTCGCCACGTTGTCTTCCCTCCTCGCGCGGCGCCAGTGTGACGCACCAAGTCGCGCACCGTCACCTGGAACCCCCCGACCGGGTGGAGTGAATGCCGTCATGGATGACGCCCGCCCACGTCTCGTAGACGGAAACCGACGTCGAGGAGGCAGCCGGGTGGATGTTCGGGAAGCGGTCGCACGGCGTTCCGGCGCCGGAGGGTCGCGGGCACTGCGGTCGAGGTGGCGCACCGCCACGATGGCCGCGGGCTGGGCGTTCCCGGCGGACTGGTCGCTGGCCGAGGTGGACGACGTGTGCCGGGCGGTGCTGGAGGGCGGCGACGCGAGCGGGGAGCTGTACCGGCTGGGCGGCGCGCGGGCCGAGGCGGGCGCGGGCCTGGCCGAGACGCTGCTCGACCTGGCGGCGCTGCACGCGGTGCTGGCCGAGCCGCCGGGGTCGACCGGGATCGTCTCGCCGAGCGTGGACGCGATCCCGGCGCGGATGCTGCGGTCCACCGCGCTGGGCTGGGGTGACGTGATGAGCAGGCGGGCGGCGGAGTGCGCCGCGGACAACCCGCTGACCGGCCTGGCCACGTCCGCGTACCTGAACACGAGGCTGCGCGAGGTCTACGCGGAGGCGCGCGCCGCCGGCCGACAGGAGCACGTGCTGGTGGTCGTGGCGCTCGACCTGACCCGCACGTCCGGGTGGTCGCGGGTGGTGGCGATGACCTTGTTGGCCGACGCGCTGAAGGAGGTGTTCGACGCGGGCGAGACGGTGGCCTCGATCGGGTCGTCGACGGCGTGCGTGCTGCTGCGCCGCGACCGGCACCTGGCGCGGGCGTTGACGAACCTGCGCGTGCTGACCGCGGACCGGCTGGCCGTCGACCCGCACGTGGCCCCGACCGGACCGGTCCGGGTCTGGCTGGAGGAGCTGCCCCCGAGCTGCGAGGACGCGGTGGCGCTGGTGGCCGGCCTCGGCCGCTGAGACCCCGGGCGCCGAACCCCTGTCCGGCGTCCGACAACTGAAGACCCCCTCCCCACAGAGGAGCCCGGCGCCTGCCTCCCCAGTGCGCCGGGCTCCTCGCTTCTGCACGCGGTGCCCTGCCGTGTTTGACACCCCACCCGGTGTGATGGTCTTCTAGTGTCTTAGTTGAGTAACACAATTCGGAGGCGCCGGGTGGAGTTCCGCATCGACCGGTCCAGCGGCCTCCCCGCGTACCTCCAGCTCGTGCGCCAGGTGCGGGAGGCGTTGCGCCTGGGCTGGCTGGGGCCGGGAGACCGGCTGCCGACGGTCCGCGACGTCGTCGCGAGGAGTGGTGTGAACGCGAACACGGTGCTCAAGGCATACCGCGAACTGGAGCTGTCCGGCCTGGTCGAGGCCCGTCAGGGCGCCGGCACGTTCGTCAAGGCCGGTCTCGGCTCGACCGACCCGCAGGTGATGGCCGCGCTCAGGGCGCGGCTGGCCGAGTGGGTCCGCGAAGCGCGCGAGGCCGGCTTGGAGATCGAGGACATCGACGCCCTGGTGCGTTCCGTCCTCGGCGAAGGGGAGGGGGTGTCGGTCCGGTGAGCACTGCTGTCGAGGCAGGCGACGGCGCGGTCGCGGTGCGGGCGCGCGGGCTGGGCAAGCGTTACCGCGCCAAGTGGGCGTTGCGCGAGTGCGCGTTCGAGCTGCCCGCGGGCCGGGTGGCGGCGCTGGTCGGCGCGAACGGCGCCGGCAAGACGACGTTGATGAGCGTCCTGGCCGGACTCCTCGGCGCCGACGAGGGGTCGGCGAGCGCGGCGGGCCGGGTGGCGTTCGTCTCGCAGGACAAGCCGGTCTACCGGCACTTCTCGGTGGCCGACATGCTGCGCTTCGGCGCGCGGCTCAACGTCGTGTGGGACGAGGCGCGGGCCCGCCGCTGGCTGGCGCGCTTCGAGATCCCGCTGGACCGGGCGTGCGGCAAGCTGTCCGGCGGCATGCAGGCGCAGGTGGCGTTCGCGCTGGCCATCGGCTCGCGACCGGACGTGCTCCTGCTGGACGAGCCGCTGGCCAACCTCGACCCGCTGGCCCGCCGCGAGGTCACCGCCGAGCTGCTCGGCGAGGTCGCCGAGACCGGCATGACCGTGCTGCTGTCCACGCACGTCGTGGCCGAGCTGTCCGGGGTGGCCGACTACCTGCTGCTGCTCGCGCACGGCCGGCTGCTGGCGGGCGGCGACCTGGACGAGCTGCTCGGCGGCCACGTCAGCTACACCGGCCCGCGCTCGGACGTGCCGCCCGCGCTGGGCGAGGTCGTGGAGGCCCGGCACACCGCCACCCAGTCGACGTTCCTGGTCCGGCTGCCCGAGGGCAGGCCGCGGCCGGTGGTGGCGGGGCCGTGGGTCGAGCGGCCGCCGACGTTGGAGGACTACGTGCTCGCCCAGCTCGAAGCCACCCGGAAGGGGATCCGCGCATGACCGGCACCACGACGGCCACCGCGCCCGTGACCAAGCGCGACCGCGTCGGGTGGGGCGACCTGGCGTGGTTGACCTGGCGCCGGCACCGGTGGGGCGTGCTCGCCCTGACCGCGGCCGTCGGCGTGGTCGTGGCGCTGGCGCTCGGCGTCGCCTGGCGCGTCGAGGCGACCGGCGGTGCGGGCGAGCTGTTCGGGCGGTGGAGCTACGTGAGCGTGGCGTACGTGCTGGTGGTGGCGCCGATGACGATCGGCCTGGCCATCGGCGTGTTCTGGGCCGCGCCGCTGCTGTCGCGCGAGTACGAGCAGCGCACGCACGTGGTGGCGTGGAGCCAGGACCTGACCGCGACCCGGTGGCTGACCGGCATGGTGGTGCTGCTCGGCGTGCCCGCTTTGGTCCTGTCCGTCGGCGTCGGCCTCGCGTTGATCACGCTGATGAACAGCGTGAACGCCGTCATGCCCGACCGCGCGCCGTTCGTGCCGATGGAGATGCCGGCGTTCGAGGCGACGCCGCTGTCGCAGGTCGCGTACGCGTCGTTCGGGTTCGCGCTCGGCCTGGCGCTCAGCGCGCTCACCCGCCGCACGGTGCTGTCGATGGGCCTCACCCTCGGGGTGTTCCTCGCCGTGCGCATCGTCGTCAGCGGCCTGTGGCGGCCGTACTTCCAGCAGCCGCTGCGCATGGTGGAGCCCTACCAGGCGCTCGGGGAGTCCTCCGGCGGCCCACCCGCCGACGCGTGGGTGGTGAACAGCGGTTTCTCCGACGCCGCCGGCAGCGAGATGCCGTACCCGCGCCAGTGCACGGACATCCAGGACAACCGCGACTACGCCACCTGCATGGTCGACCACGACGTGCACTACTTCAGCGAGTACCACCCGGCGGACCGGCTCGTGCCGTTCCAGCTGTACGAGTTCGCGATCTACGCCGTGCTCGCCGCCGCGCTGTTCGCGCTGGCGTTCACGTGGGTGCGCCGGGCCCGCCGGGTGTGACGGACGCGACCGGTGCGGCCGGGTCCGGACCACCGCGTTTGTGCACGTAGAATCACGAAACCGTGGACTCCCGTACTCGTTTCCCCGTCGTTGGCATGATCGGCGGCGGCCAGCTCGCCCGCATGACGCACCAGGCCGCCATCCCGCTCGGCCAGTCGCTGCGGGTGCTCGCCGAGTCGGACTCCGACCCCGCCGCGCTCGTCGCGCGCGACGTGGAACTGGGCAAGCACACCGACCTCGACGCGCTGCGCGCGTTCGCCAAGTCGTGCGACGTCGTCACGTTCGACCACGAGCACGTGCCGCAGGAGCACCTGCACGCGCTGGTCGCCGAGGGCGTGAAGGTGCACCCGGGGCCGGACGCCCTCGTGCACGCGCAGGACAAGCTGGTCATGCGCGAGCGGCTGGCCGCGATGGGCGCTCCCGTGCCGCCGTTCGCCGCCGTGCACGACTCGGCCGCCGTGCTCGAGTTCGGCGCGCGGCACGGGTGGCCGTGCGTGCTGAAGGCGGTGCGCGGTGGCTACGACGGCCGTGGCGTGTGGATGCTCAACACGCCGCAGAGCGCGCAGCGGGTCGTGCCCGAGCTGCTGGCCGCGGGCACGCCGCTGATGGTCGAGCAGTGCGTGCCGATGCGCCGGGAGCTGTCCGCGCTGGTCGCGCGCTCGCCGTTCGGCCAGGGCGCGGCGTGGCCGCTGGTGCAGACCGTGCAGCAGGAGGGGATCTGCGTCGAGGTGCTCGCGCCCGCGCCGCAGGCGGACCCCGTGCTGGCCGAGCAGGCGCAGGGGCTCGCGCTGAGGATCGCCGCCGAGCTGGGCGTGGTCGGGCTGCTGGCCGTCGAGCTGTTCGAGACCGAGGACGGGCTGGTCGTAAACGAGCTGGCCATGCGACCGCACAACTCCGGCCACTGGACCATCGAGGGCGCGCGGACCTCCCAGTTCGAGCAGCACCTGCGGGCCGTGCTGGACTACCCGCTCGGCGTGACGGACCTCGTCGCGCCCGCCGTCGTCATGGCGAACGTCCTGGGCGCGTCCGAGCCGCCCGAGATGGGGCCGGACGAGCGGCTGCACCACCTGTTCGCCCGGTTCCCCGACGCGCGCGTGCACCTGTACGGCAAGGCGGAGCGGCCGGGGCGCAAGATCGGTCACGTGACGCTGCTCGGCGAGCGGATGGACGACGTGCGGCAGCGGGCGAGGCTCGCGGCGCACTGGCTGTCCGACGGCGTGTGGCTGGACGGGTACGACATCCACGGAGGGCAGCAGTGACGCACGTCGGCGTGATCATGGGCAGTGACTCGGACTGGCCGGTGATGAAGGCGGCGGCCGAGGCGCTGGCCGAGTTCGACGTCACCTACGAGGTGGGCGTGTACTCGGCGCACCGCACGCCGCAGCGGATGCTGGACTACGCCGCCTCGGCCGCGTCGCGCGGGCTGAAGGTGATCATCGCCGGCGCGGGTGGCGCGGCCCACCTGCCGGGCATGGTGGCGTCGGCGACGGCGTTGCCGGTGATCGGCGTGCCCGTGCCGCTGAAGTACCTCGACGGGATGGACTCGCTGCTGTCGATCGTGCAGATGCCGGCGGGCGTGCCGGTGGCGACGGTGTCGGTGGGCGGCGCGCGCAACGCCGGTCTGCTGGCCGTGCGGATCCTGGCGGCGGCCGACCCGGACCTGCGCGAGCGGATGGAGGAGTTCCAGTCCTCGCTCGCCGAGCTGGTGCTGGAGAAGGACGCGGCGCTGCGGGCTGTTGCGGACGGCACAGCGGCGAACTGAGTGAACGCGCGCTAACATCCGGGTAGGACGCCCTACCGGGAGGTAACTTAACGTGGACCCGAGCTTCGGTACCTACCAGCTCGCCGAGGAGCACGAGGCGCTGCGCGAGGCGGTGCGGTCGCTGGCCGACAAGGAGATCGCCCCGCACGCGGCGGAGGTGGACGAGCAGGAGCGCTTCCCGGTCGAGGCGTTGAACGCGCTGGTCAAGGCGGGTTTCGCGGCGGTCCACGTGCCGGAGGCCTACGACGGCCAGGGTGCCGACTCGGTGGCCACGTGCATCGTGATCGAGGAGGTGGCGCGGGTCTGCGCGTCGTCGTCGCTCATCCCGGCGGTGAACAAGCTGGGCACGATGCCGATCCTGCTGTCGGCGTCGGAGTCGCTCAAGCAGCAGGTGCTGCCGTCCGTCGCGTCGGGTGAGGCGATGGCGTCGTACGCGTTGTCCGAGCGCGAGGCCGGTTCGGACACGGCGTCGATGCGCACGCGTGCCCGCCTTGACGGCGACCACTGGGTGCTGAACGGCACGAAGTGCTGGATCACCAACGCCGGCGAGTCGAGCTGGTACACGGTCATGGCCGTGACGGACCCGGACGCGCCGAAGAAGTCCCAGGGCATCTCGGCGTTCGTCGTGCACAAGGACGACCCGGGCTTCGTCGTGGGCTCGAAGGAGCGCAAGCTGGGCATCAAGGGCTCGCCCACGCGGGAGATCCACTTCGAGAACTGCACGATCCCCGAGGACCGCATCATCGGCGAACCGGGCACCGGCCTGAAGACCGCGCTGCGCACCCTGGACCACACCCGCCCGACCATCGGCGCGCAGGCGGTGGGCATCGCCCAGGGCGCCCTGGAAGCCGCCATCGCCTACGTCAAGGACCGCAAGCAGTTCGGCAAGTCGATCTCCGACTTCCAAGGCGTCCAGTTCATGCTGGCCGACATGGCCATGAAGGTCGAAGCCGCCCGCCACATGGTCTACGTGGCCGCCGCGAAGGCCGAACGGGGTGAACCGAACCTGAGCTTCATCACCGCTGCGGCCAAGTGCTTCGCGTCGGACGTCGCGATGGAGGTCACGACGGACGCCGTGCAGCTGTTCGGGGGCGCCGGCTACACCCGCGACTTCCCGGTGGAGCGGATGATGCGTGACGCCAAGATCACCCAGATCTACGAGGGCACGAACCAGATTCAGCGCGTGGTCATGTCGCGCGCCCTGCTCAACGGCTGAGTGGCTTTCGGCCTGGGGGCGGACGGCCGTCATGACCGCGCCGCCTCCAGGCCACGATCTCGGAGCCGCCGACCGGCTCGGGCGTCACCGGTCAGGTGGGCCCTACGCTCTCGCACGGGAGATGTGAGCGGGGGAGCAGGATGTCGCGGGGGTACGAGGTCGAATGGGACGGGACCGTCGTCCGTCTGCCCCGTTGTGCCGAAGGCACCGTGAACTTCTCCAGTTGGGGCGACGCCGAGATGGCTCTGGCCGACTTCGTCACGGAGGTTCGGCGGCGTGGTGCGGGTACCGCGACCGTCGCGCTCATCCCAAGGCCGGACAACACGCACAACCCGTACGCGATCTCGGTGGCTCGCCCGGCCGGGTCCGGCCGCACCCCCGACGAGCGCCATCTCGGCTTCCTTCACGACTACTTCCTGCGCGCCGTAGGACCGGTGAAGCTGCCCCTGCTCGCCCGGTACGCCGTCTCCGGGGAGATCGAGTGCACCGTCGTGGTGCTGGACGACGACGTGTCGCTGGCCATCCCGGGGAAGGTCGATCTCGGTCGGCTGATCGACGAGTTCCTGGCCGCTCACCCCGACGCGCCACCTGCCGGTGAGCCGCCTCGAGTCGGCTGGCTGAGCGAAGCGGATGCGGCGACTGCCCGTTGCCTGGACCTGATGGCTCCGTCGCGGGAACCACCCGTCGTCCCGCCGACCATCGACGACCTCCGCCTCGTGGGATACGAGGCCCACCGCCGGGGTCTGTTGATCACCGACGCCGGTACGGGCAGGTTCGTCGGCAGGCTGCAGGACCGGATCCTCACGCTCACGGACGAACGAGTCCGCCCAGCGGTGGTGGAGCACCTGGTCGGCCTGGGCATCGACGTGGCCGCACCGATCGGAGGACCCGCGGGTGCGGACCGGGGTGCCGTGGAGCGCCTGGCCCTGATCCAGGAGGCCACGCACATCCAGCTCTCCCCGTACGGGGAGAACGGGCGGCCGGACCGGAGCCTCAAGGTCGCCTACTACGTTCCGCTGATCGAAACGCTCTGGGTGGCCTCTCGGCGACTGGTCGACCCGGTGCGGCGCTTCGCGGAGCGCCACGGGCTGGTGGTGACGACCCTGCACGTACCCCTTGTCGACTGGGCGCTGGAGCAGGAGTTCGACTACCACGACCTGCATGGGCACAATGCGCACCACCGGCACTTCGGCCGACCGGGTCACCGGCCGGACCACCGGCTGTACCGGCTGCCGCACCTGAAGGCCCTGCTGCCGGTGGAGCTGCGAAAGCGCGAGAACCTCGTGTGGGGTGCCTGCCCGGACGAGGAGCTCCCGGAACGAGCGGACCAGTTCCGCGTCCTCGAGCGCTACTTCACCGACCGGGTCGCCTTGTTCGGTGCGGTCGAGCTCGCTGACGCGATCGTCCCGTGTCGGCTGTGCGGTCGCCGGACCCTGCGGTTCACCGCCAGGTGGGCCGAAGGGCCGCTCGCGTACTGCGGCCCGTGCCGTCACGCCGCCGCGCAGGGGCAGCTGGGACGCCCGGACGACGCTCCGGTCGCGCTGCGGGCGCTCGCCGAGGTCGAGTTCGAAGGGCGTCCCCTGGTGCGCAGCCAGCTCGACCAGCTCACTCCTCCCGGCGACGGATCGCGGCGCACGGCCGCAGAGGTGGACAAGTTGCTCCTGCTCCGCTCATTCATCTCCAGGAGCAAGGCGCTGGCCTGGACGAAGGTGCTCATCGGTGCCGGGCTGGCGGACGAGGGCGTACGGATGTCCCGTGGCATGGTGATACCCGCCGTCGACCAACCCGCGATACCCCGAACTGAACGCCAACGGTTACCGGACTGAACGCGGGCGGACTGGCTGCTCGCCGACGGAACCTCGGTGGGGATGTGGGGGATGCCCGATGAACCCGCTTACGCCGAGAAGGTGGTTGCCGAACGCGCGCTCGCCCGGAGCTGCGGCATCCGCCTCGTCGAGATCTTCCCGCCGGACGGCAACCGCCTGAGGTCCTGGCCGAGTTCCTCCCGGCGAGCTGACGCCCGGCTACCGGACCGGAGCGGGCTCGACGGTCGAGGCCGTCGGGACGGCGCGGGTGTCGGCGGTCAGGTCCGGCAGGCCCCGTTGGTCGCGGCGGAAGACCGGGAGGGCGAAGGCGCCCAGGACGAACACCGCCAGCACGGTCAGGTCCAGGGCGAACCACCAGCTCGACGGGGCCAGCGCGGTGTAGGTGATCAGACCCGTGACGCCCAGCAGCTCACGCGCGGTGATGCGCAGGGGGTTGGCACGCGTGCCGTCCGTGCGCCGCAGGCCGTAACGCAGCAGCCAGCCGCCGGGGGTCCGGCCGGTCGCGGCCGGCAGGACGACGCGGATCGTGAAGGTCAGGGCGAGCAGCCACCACACGTCGTCCCGGAACACCAGGTGCGACAGCACGACCAGGACGATCACGTCGACCGCCAGCCCCAGCAGTCGTCGCGGCACGGTCACCGTGTCCGGTGGGGCGGTGGACGCGTCGGGGTGCGGGACCCGTGGGACGACGAGCGCGGCCGGGGCGATCATCCAGCCCAGCAGCGAACCTGCAGTGTTGGAGATCAGGTCGTCGACGTCCGCGATCCGGTACGGGCACGGGAACGCGCCGAGGTTGCCCGTGTACTGCACGACCTCCACCGCGAGCGAGATGCCCAGTCCGATGGCGACCGCCGCCAACGGACCGCGGCCGTACGACTTGCGCAGCACCACGCCCAGCGGCACGAACAGCGCGACGTTCAACGCCTGCTGGAGGAACACGGTGGACGTGACGACGGCCTCGATCCCCGAACGCCCGTTGGCCGCCAGGTTGTTGCGCATGTCCGTCACCCACCGGAACGGCGTGGTGGACACCATGTCCTCACCGGTGCACTCCAGCGAGGACGGGAACGGCAGGAAGATCAACGCCAGCGCCACCAGGCCGTACGCCAGCAACCCGTACAGCACCAGCGCCCGACGCGGCTCGACCCGCCCGAACCGGTAGTAGTGCAGCGCGATCAACGGCAGCAGGACCAGCGCGCCGACGCCCACGAACGCCGCGAAGCCCGTCCGAACGGGCCCCAGGTACGAACTCAGCATGTCCACCGATCCGGTTCACGCTCCCGCGACGAAGGTCAACCGCTCAGTAACCCCGTCGCGTGAACACCAAACCCGATCGGCTCACGTTGCCGCCGAACGGACGCGCTGCGTCAGGCCGCCGACGCCAGGTACGCGGCCAACCGCTCGTAGCTGACCTCCGCGCCGTCCTTCATCCCCGTCTCCAACGCCCGGTCCCGGTCCGCCTGCGACGGGTACTTCATCGTCTGCACGACGGTCGTGCGCTCACCGTCCGCGATGAACTCGGTCGTGTTCACCGTCGACGGCCACCGCGGACCCCACGACTCGGTCTGCACGGTCCGCGACCACGGCGTGACCTCTTGGTACTCGCCGGTCATCGCCATCTCGCTGCCGTCGGCCCGCCGCCACACCATGTGCCACCGCCCTCCCGGCCGCAGGTCGATCTCGCACACGGGCATGGTCCAGCCCTCGGGCCCGAGCATCCAGCGCACCACGTGCTCGGGCTTGGTGAACGCGTCGAACACCAGCTTCCGCGGCGCGTCGAACGTCCTCGTCATCGCCACCTCCACAGCGGACGGCGTGGTCCACGAAACGGTGGTGTCAGCGGTCATCTTCCTGCTCCTTCATTCGTTCGAGGTAGGCGTCCAGGCGGCGGTAGCTGTCGTCCCAGAACCGGCGGAACCCGTCGGCCCACTCGGTGACCTCCCGCAACGGCGTCGCGTCGAGCGTGCACGGCCGCCACTGCGCGTCACGTCCGCGCGTGATGAGCCCGGCCCGTTCCAGCACGCGCAGGTGCTTGGACACCGCCGGGCCGCTCATGGCGAACGGCTCGGACAGCTCCTTCACGGTCGCCGCGCCCTCGGCCAGCCGCGCCAGGATGGCCCGCCGCGTCGGGTCGGCCAGGGCCGCGAAGGTGATGCTCAACGGATCGTCCGCCATCTTTACCTAACCACTTGGTTATCTAACTGTCTGGTTTTCTACGCCCCTGTCGAGTCGCTGTCAACACCGCTCGCGCACCCGGAACTGGTTGAAAGTTCATATAACGTCGATCGCGTTCGACCGTCGACCGGAAGGGAAACGCAATGCTCAAGGACGTGGCAGCGCTCATCGGCCGCATCGGCGTGGGGGTCGTCTTCCTGGCCCACGGCTGGCAGAAGGTCACCGAGTGGGGCCTCGACGGCACCGCCACCGCGTTCGCGGGCATGGGCGTGCCGCTGCCGACGCTGTCCGCCTGGTTCGCCGCGATCGTCGAGCTCGCGGGCGGCGCGCTGCTCGTCCTCGGCGTGGCGCTGCCGGTGGTCGGCGTGCTGCTGGCCGCGGACATGCTCGGCGCGCTGATCCTCGTGCACCTGTCGAACGGGCTGCTCGGCCAGGGCGGCTACGAGCTCGTCCTGGTGCTCGGGGTGGCCGCGCTCGCGCTCGGGTTCAACGGCGGGTCGCTGACCGCGGCACGCCTGGCGAAGGGGCGCAGGGCCGAGCAGCCAGCCTGACGTCAGCCGACCAGGTCCAGCGTCGTCTGCTCACTGGCGCGGCGGGCCGCCAGCAGGTCGGGTGCGGCGTTGCTGCACTGCACCAGCGAGCCGCCGCCCGCCAGCACGGCCAGGAAACCGTTCAGCAGGCCGTCCGGCAGACCCCACTCCACAGTGGACAGCACGCGGGACGTCGTGGTGATGCCCAACGTCGCCGCCCGCTGGTGCGCCTCCTCCACCACTTCGTCCACAGTGGACTTCAGCAGCGCGGGGGTGGTGCCGGGGACCGGTTCCCACGGCGTGAAGTCGTCGCCGAACACGCGCACGTCGTCGTTGTAGTCCACGGGCGCGCCGCTGCCCAACCCCATCGGGTGCAACGACGCCACGGCCGTCACCGGCGCCCCGGGAGCCTCGACACCGGGTGCCACGACCGCCACCTTCGCGCCCGCGGGGTCGTCCGTCACCGCCGCGCCGCACCACCACGCGCCCAGCAGCACGCCGGCCGTCTGCCAGTGCGCGGGCAGCAGCACGGCCACCGGGTCGCCCGGCTCGACGTCGTGCTCGTCACGCAGCCAGTTCGCCGTCTTGGCCGCCCAGTTCCGGATGGTGGCGCGGGACAGCTCGACCCGCGTGCCCGCCGCGTCGTCGTAGTGCGTGATCAGGGGACGGCCGGGGTTCGCCGCGAACAGGGGCGCGAACAGGGCATCCGTGACGGTCATGACCCAACCTTGCCACGACCCTCCCCCCACCCTCCCACCAACCCGCGTGTCCTACGTTCGCGTCACGCGTGTCCTACGTTCGGAACACCCGAGTTGAACGCTCAGAACGCCGGCTGACCCGTCCTGAGCGTTCAACTCGGGGTACCTGAACGTAGGACACGCGCGTTCTGGACGTAGGACTCACGTGTTCTGAACGTAGGACACGCGTGTTCCGAACGTAGGACTCACGTGTTCTGAACGTAGGACTCACGCGTTCTGGACGTAGGACACGCGGGTTAGTCGACGCAGGGTGGGCCCGGTTGGGTGGCGCGGCGGCGGGGGCCGTCCAGGTTCAGGGGGCGGGCGGCGAAGCGTCGGGTCGGGGACGCCTCGGTGGGGGAGGAGGGGGTGGAGGCGGTGGTGGTGGGCGCGGGAGGTGGGGTCTTCTCGCCCAGGATGGCGGACACGAAGACCTTGACCTGGGCCGGGTCGACGGTGACGACGCTCTGGCCGCGCTCGTTGCGCGCGCCGACGTCGATCACCGGGATGGTCGCGAACTCGACGTTCCCGCCGGCCAGCCCCCGCGCCTGCCCCGCGAACGTCGCCAGGTCCAGCCCCTCGTCCACCACGATCGACTTGCTCACCGCGTCCAGCAGCCCGGACAGCCGCGCCGGGTCGGCGAGCGTCCCCGCCGACAGCAGCTTCGACATCGCCGCCGACATGAACACCTGCTGCCGCGTGATCCGGCCCAGGTCGCCGTTCGGGATGCCCTTGCGCTGCCGCACGAACGCCAGCGCGTCACCACCGGAGATCGTCTGCACGCCCGCGCGGAAGTCCGCGCCCGAGTCCGGGTCCGACGTGGCCTGCCTCAGGCACACCTCCACGCCCCCGATCACCTCGGTGAGCAGGTAGAACCCGTACAGGTTGATCTCGGCGTAGTGGTCGACCCGCACGCCGGTCAGCTCCTGCACCACCTGCACCAACGCCCGCCGCCCGGCCTGGTCGCCCGCCTTGGACCGCTCGGTCAGGTCGGACAGGCCCTGCGCCGCCAGCCGCTCCATGGTGAAGAACTTGGTCAGCCCGTACGCCGAGTTGATCTTCTCCTGGCCGATGTCCGGGATGGGCACGTAGGTGTCCCGCGGGATCGACACGGCGTGCGCCTTGCTGCCGTCGTGCGGCACCCGCATCACGATGATCGTGTCGGTGTTCAGCGTGTCCGTCGCCTCGGTGCGCAGCTCGCGCAGCACGTGGTCGGGCAGCGGCACGCCCTGGGCGTCGGTGCGGCTGTCGCTGCCGACCAGCAGGATGTCGGTCGCGCCGTCGTTGGCGGGCGGCGCGTTGGGCACGTCCGACAGCACGGTCAGCACGTCGGTCGTGTTCACGCTCTCCTGCACGCGCCGCAACGTCGACCAGCCGTACCCGGCGGCCACCAGCACGGCCGCGGACAGCAGCGCGACGAGCACGCGTCCGGCGATCACCGCAGCCTTCACCGGCGTCCTCCTACGAAATGGGTGTGGCGATCAGGCTAACCACCTTCCGCCGGTCGGACGCCCGGGTTCACCAGGAGGTGGGTGTTGTTCAGTTGACGCAGACCACACCGTCGGCGGTGATCGGTGGGGTGGAGCTGGTCGTGGGCACGAGCCGCGTGCCGGTGACGTCCACCGAAGCCGGGTCGGACTGGTCCGGCGGCGCGTAGTCGGCGCCGGCGTAGACCAGCACCTGCCCCCTGGGCACGGAGTCGTCCTCGACGGCCTCGGCGTTACCGCCCAGCGCGAAGATCACCTTGTCGGCGGCGGCCCGCTCACCCGGCGCGTGCCGCACGGTCGTCGTCTCGGCGTACGCCCCGGACGCGGCCTCCCCGCGGCGGAACCCCTTCTCCACCAACATGTCCAGCACGCTGGCGGCCAACCGGTTCACCCCGGCGGCGTTGTGGACGTGCACGGTGATCGCGGAGTTCGGCGGGCCGGACGGGGTCGTGGTCGTCACGGGGGCCTTGGTCGGGTTGCCGTCCGACGCCAGGCCCTTGATGAACTGCCGCACCTGCGCCGGGTCGACCGGCAGCACGTTGCCGTCACCCCACGTGTCCATCGGGTCGCCGACCGGGATGGTGCGGAACTGGATGTTGCCGCCCACCAGGCCCTGCATCTGGGTGGCGAACTCGGTGACGTTCCAGCCCTCGCTGAGCACGACGGACTTCTTCACCGCCGTGACGAGCTGGTTGAGCTTGTCGAAGTCGGTCAGCGTGCCGGTGGACAGCACCTTGCGGGCCAGCGCGCCGATGAACACCTGCTGCCGCACGATCCGGTCGAGGTCGCCGCCGGGCAGCCCGTTGCGCTGGCGCACGAACGACAGCGCCTTGGCGCCTTCGACGGTCTGCCGGCCGGCGGCGAAGTCGGCCCCCGAGTCGCGGTCCCGGGTGGCCTCGTTCAGGCACACCTCGACACCGCCGAGAGCCTTCGTGACCTCGTAGAAGCTGGCCAGGTTGACCTCGGCGTACCGGTCGACGGTGACCGAGCCGCCGGTCAGCCCCTCGATCGTCTTGATCAACGTCTTGCGGCCGGCCAGCGTCGACTCCAGCTCGATGCGGGCCTCGCTGGTCACGCCCTGCTCGCGCAGCTTCTGCGCGGTCTCGTTCTTCTGCCTGGCCAGCGCCGAGTTGAGCTTGTGCGTGCCGAACCCGTCGGCGATCTCCACGTACGCGTCGCGCGGGAACGAGATGGCCACCGCGCGCGTGCCGTCCTGGGGGATGTGCACCAGGATCATCGTGTCGGTGTTCAGCGTGCCGTCGGCCACACCGCCGTTGAGCAGCGCCAACACCTCGTCGGACAGCGGGTTGCCCTGCGCGTCGGTGCGGCTGTCGACGCCGACCAGCAGGATGTCGACCGCGCCGTCGAGCGGCTTGCGCGGCACGCCGTCCTCGTCCTGGGTGACGGAGGAGGCGATGACGTCGGTGGTCGTGATGTCCTCGTCGAGGTCGCTGAGGTAGTACCAGCCGTACCACGTGACGACGAGCACAGCCGCCGAGACAAGGGCCAGCAGTGAACGGGCCGTGAGCGTGAGCACACGAAGAGCAGCCGATCCACCGGCTGTTTCGGGCGGACTGGAGTCCACTGCCTGCCTCCCCCGTGCGCTCAGGCCTGCCTGATCGAGATTAGTGGCGCGGGGGTGAACCGCGCCGGACATTCCTCTTATACGGGAGACGCTGTAACAACCGGGTGGGTTGCAGAGAAGGGGCTCGTGACAGACTGCGATGAGCAGCCGGCTTCGGGAGGGCACTGAGCATGCGGGTTCTGGTAACGGGTGGGGCCGGGTTCATCGGCTCGCACTACGTGCGGGAGATGGTCGGAGGCGCGTACCCGGCCTACGCCGACGCCGAGGTGGTGGTGCTGGACAAGCTCACCTACGCGGGCAACGAGGCGAACCTCGCACCGGTCGCCGACAGCCCGAGGCTGACCTTCGTCCGCGGCGACATCTGCGACCGCGAGCTGGTCGCCGACCTGATGAGCCGAACGGACGTGGTGGTCCACTTCGCCGCCGAGTCGCATGTGGACCGGTCGATCTCCGGTTCGGCCGACTTCGTGCTGACCAACGTGCTGGGCACCCAGACGCTGCTCCAGGGCGCGCTGGAGGCGGGCGTGGCGAAGTTCGTGCACGTCTCGACCGACGAGGTCTACGGCACGATCGACGAGGGCTCGTGGACCGAGGACCACGTCCTGGAGCCGAACTCCCCGTACTCGGCCTCCAAGGCGTCGTCGGACCTGCTGGCGCGCTCGTTCTTCCGCACCCACGGCCTGCCGGTGTGCATCACCCGGTGCTCGAACAACTACGGTCCGTACCAGTTCCCCGAGAAGGTCATCCCGCGGTTCGTCACCAACCTGCTCGACGGCAAGAAGGTGCCGCTGTACGGCGACGGCCTCAACGTCCGCGACTGGCTGCACGTGGACGACCACTGCCGGGGCATCCAGCTCGTGCTGGAGGGCGGCCGGGGCGGCGAGATCTACAACATCGGCGGCGGCACCGAGCTGACCAACCGCGAGCTGACCGAGCGCCTGCTGGCGGCCACGGACCGTGACTGGGACTCGTTCGTCGAGCCGGTCGCCGACCGCAAGGGCCACGACCGCCGCTACTCGGTCGACATCACCAAGATCAGCACCGAGCTGGGCTACGCGCCCCGCGTCGACTTCGCCGAGGGCCTGTCCGCCACCGTGCAGTGGTACCGGGACAACCGGTCGTGGTGGGAGCCGCTCAAGCAGCGCGCGGCCCTGGCCGGCTGATGGCACTCGCAGTGCTGGTCCCCGGCGGTCGCGGCCAGTTGGGCCGCGACCTGGCGGCCGCCACCCCCGAGGACGGCCTCGTGCACGCGCCGTCGTCCGCCGAACTGGACCTGACCGACCCCGAGGCCGTCGCCGACGCCGTGGCCGTCTTCGCCTCCACCGCCCGCGACGCGGGCCACCGCCCGGTCGTCGTCAACGCCGCCGCCTACACCGCGGTCGACGCCGCCGAAACCGACGTCGACCGCGCCACGGCCGTCAACGCCCTGGGTCCGCAGCACCTGGCCACGAGCTGCCGCGCCCACAACGTCCCGCTGCTGCACGTCTCCACGGACTACGTCTTCCCCGGCGACGGCACCCGGCCCTACGAACCGACCGACGAAACGGCCCCGAAATCGGTCTACGGCCGCACGAAGCTCGACGGGGAACAACGGGTCCTGTCCACGTGGGACCGTTCCTGGGTCGTCCGCACCGCCTGGGTCTACGGCGAACACGGCAACAACTTCGTCAAGACCATGGCCCGCCTGGCGACCACGCACGACACCCTGTCCGTTGTGGACGACCAGGTGGGCTCCCCGACGTGGTCGCTCGACCTCGCCGACGGCCTGCTCCACCTGGCCGCCGCCGTCGCCGCGGGCGACAACCCGCCACGCGTCCTGCACGCCACCAACGCGGGCGAAACGACCTGGTGCGGCTTCGCCCGCGCCATCTTCACCGAACTGGGCCTGGACCCGACCCGCGTCCGCCCGTGCACCACCGCCGACTACCCCCGCCCCGCCCCACGCCCGGCCTACTCCGTCCTGTCGGGCAAAGCCTGGGCCGACGCGGGCCTGCCCCCTCTGCGCCACTGGCAGGAGGCGTTGACCGACGCCTTCTCCACCAACGCCCTTCCCTGACAATCCGAGGCGATCCGGGTGACGTCAACTCGCGCCGGACCCAACCCCGACCACATGGACACCGTCACCCTCGCCCAACGCCCTGACCTGTCCGACGCCGTCTACCGCATCCCCTACCCACCCGACTCACCGCGGTTCATGCAGGGCAACCTCGCGTCGCTGCTCGTGCGCGGACGGCGGGTGGCGCAGCGGTGGCCGCACCTGGTGGTGGCGTTGCTGGACGGTGACCGGCCCGTGGCGCGGGGGATCATGGTCGGCTACCGGGCGGACCGGGATGCGCGGCCGGCGTTGCCCGACGGTGGGTGGGACCAGGTGGCGGTCTGGGCGGCCGAGGACGCGATGGACGGCGTCGAGCCCGACACCGCGTGCGCGTTGGAGATCGCCGTGCACCCCGATCACCAGGGGCGCGGGCTGTCCGGCGCGGTGTTGGCGGCGATGAGGTCGGCGGCGGCCGGGTCGCGGGTGCTGCTGGTGCCGCTCAGGCCGCCGGACAAGGCAGCGGAGCCGGAGGTGCCGCTGGACGTCTACGCCGCGCGCACCCGTGCCGACGGGCTGCCGGCGGACCGGTGGCTGCGGACGCACGTGCGGGCCGGGGGGCGGGTCGAGGGCATCGCCCGGTGCTCGTCCACCGTGCAGGCGCCGTTGGAGCGGTGGCGGGAGTGGACCGGGCTGCCGTTCGACCGGGACGGGGCGGTGGTCGTTCCCGGCGCACTCGCACCGGTGTTCGTGTCGACGTCACACGACGTAGCCGTGTACGTAGAGGCGAACGTCTGGGTCTCCCACCCCGTGCCGGTGGGTTAGGCGGCCTGCCAGGTGACGGAGCCCGGGCGTTGGGCGGTGCTCAGGAACTCCTTCAGCGCGGTCGCCAGGACTTCCACCGGCACGCCCGCGCCCGCCGGGTAGTCGACGTACTCCGACCGGTACTCCGGCGACGCCGGGTCGCCTTCCAGGGTCGAGTAGTCGTGCTCCGGGTCGGCGTACGTGAGGTAGCCGAACCCCTGGTGGATGGCCGCGGCCACGTCGTGGTCGGGGATCTTGGTGGTGCCCGGCGCGCCGAGCAGGCCCTCGGTGTCGACGATCAGCTCCCGCTCCTGGTGCTCGATCACGGCCGGGCCCGCGCCGGGCTCGGCCAGGCGGCTCAGGAGGGTGTCGACGTCCTCCGGCGCGGTGACGGTCATCTCGTCCGCGGCGTCGGCGTCGTTGTCGTCGTTGATCGGCCACACAGCCGTGAAGCTCATGGCCGGCATCATCGCAGTGGACGCGCTGCGTGACCACCGGAGGGGTCGGTTGCGCCGTTGGGGTGGAGTAGGTTTATCGCACTGGTTTTGCGCTCAAGCAGTGCGAGAACCTTTCCGCCATGTCCGCGATCGGGCGATCCCCTGAAGTGGCCGCGCCTCGGCTCGAAGACGAGCGGCAGCGGTTCTTGCGTCGCGTCTGTGCCGTGACCGGCTCACGGCAGATCTCGTGGAGCGTCCTCAAGCCCGCTCAGACCGACCGGCAACCCGGGCACTCGTAACAGCTCCCCGGCTTCACCGCGGTGGTACCGCCCTGAGGCCGCGCAGCATGCCGACGACCATCGGCGGCATCATGCCGATCGACGTGACCAGGACCGCGGCGAGCAGGGCACCGTCGTTCGGCACGAACCACGCCACGACCGCTCCCACCACGCCGATCACCCCACCGATGATCGTCGGCGGGCCCGCGGCCTTGTTGGCGGCCCGGAACGTCGCGTCAGAGCGCATGGTCGCCGGGGTGCGCAGGCCGACGAAGCGGTTGCGCGGCAAGCGCTCGGTGAGACCGAGGTACCCGACGAGCCCGACGACCAGGCCACCGAACCCGAGCACCAGCGACAGCAAGGGCTGGATCAACTCCTCACCGCCCCGCCGCCCGCCGGTACGCCGTCACGGTCAGCTCCGCCGTCCGCCGCCACGTGAACTCCGCCGCGTGCGTGCGCCGCGCCGCCTGGTCGGCGGTCGTCGGCAGCGTCTCCACGGCCTCGACCATCGCCGTCGCCAACGCCTCCACGTCACCGACCGGCACGTGCCTCGCGTGCCCACCGGCGACCTCGCGCAGCGCCGCCACGTCCGAGCACACCACGGGCACGTTGCACGCCAACGCCTCCAGCACGGGCAGCCCGAACCCCTCGTCGCGCGACGGCAGCACCAACGTCGTCGCGCCCGCCACCACGCTCCTCAGGTCCACGTCGTTCAAGTACCCGGTCCGCAGCACCCGGTCGTCGGAACTGGCCACGTGCGGCCCGGCCAGCACCAACGGCGGCAACGACGGCCGTGCCGCGTGGGCCGTCAGCAACGTCCCGAGCCCTTTGCGCGGCCCGCCCGCGCCCACGAACAGCAGGTACTCCGACGGCAGCCCCAACCGGGACCGCAGCGCCGGCGACGGCGGCCGTGCGGCGAACCACGCCGGGTCCACCCCCAGCGGCGTCACCACGATCTTCGACTCCGGCACGCCCAGCCGTTCCACCACGACCTCGGCCACCGCACGGGTCGGCGTGCACACCACGTCGGCCCGGGTGGCCGACTTCTGCACCAGCTCCGGCAACCGCCGGTCCGACGGCGGCAGGTCGCCGGGCGTGTCGAGGAACGCCAGGTCGTGGATGGTCGTCACGCCACCGGCGCGCAGCGCGGGCGGCAGGATGAAGTTGGTGGCGTGCATGACGTCGGTCGGCCCGGCCAGGAACTCCACCGGCGGGAACGGCATCCGCAGCCAGAACTGCCGCAGCAGCCGCGCCGACACCGGCAGCCCGCGCGCCACGACGTCGTGCGGCAGCACGGTCCGCAGCGCGCGCCACCCGCGCAGGGTGAACGCCACCGCGCGCACGTCGACCTCGTCCAGCATCGACGCCAGCTCCTCGGCCAGCGCCGCGGTGTAGCGGCCGATCCCGGTCCGCTGCCCGAGCAGGGGGGTGCCGTCGATCAGCACCCGCAACGGCCTAGCCACGGCGCAGCTTCTTCAGCACGCGACCGGTCGCCCGGCGGGCCACCTCACCGGCGCCGCCGGCGCTCATGTACTCCTTGACCAGCGCCACGTCCCGCTGCACCTTCTCCAGCCGGCCCAGCGGCCGGTTGCGCACCATGAACGACGAGCCGGGCAGCCGGTCGGCGGCCGGCCGCGGGTTGCGGCAGAACCCGGTCAGCGGCGCGAGCACGTTCTCCCAGGTGAACCGCTCCCGCACGACCGCGATCCGCTCCGCGCACCCGGCGGCGAACGCCGTGTCGTACAGCACCTTCTCCAACGCGTCGGCCAACGCGTCCGGGTCCTCCGACGGCACCACCACCCCGAGGCCCTCGTGCCGCACCAGGTCGGCGAACGAGTCGCCGTCCGTGGTCACGATCGGCAGCCCGCCCCACAGGTAGTCCAGCACGCGGGTCCTGAACGCGAACGTCGTCTCCACGTGCTCGTAGTGCGTGGTCACGCCCGCGTTCGCGTCGAGCAGCCAGTTCTGCCGGTCGTGGTAGGCCACCCACGTCTCGTTGAAGAACACGTGCGAGCCGACCAGGTCCAGCCGCTTGGCCAGCGCGCGGGTCTGCCCGGCGATGTCCATGTCGGGCACCTCGGGGTTGGGGTGCTTCATGCCCAGGAACACCAGCCGCGCGTCCGACCGGCGGGTGCGCAGCCGGTCCATCGCGTGCAGCAGGGTCAGCGGGTCGAACCAGCTGTAGACGCCGCCCGCCCACAGCACGACCTTGTCGGACTCGTCGATGCCCAGCGTCGAGCGCAGGCCGGGCCCGGTGCGCTGCGGCGGCTTGCCCGGCAGCCCGAACGGCACCTCGGCCAGCAGCGAGCGCACGGTCGGGTCGTTGTCGTACAGCGACGGCGTGAGCCTGCCCAACGCGATCAGGTGGCCGAGCCAGAAGTGCCGCTGCCGCTCCGACGCGCACAGGAAGAAGTCGCCGCGCGCCAACTGGTCGTTGATCACCTTCGTGACGCCGACCAGGTCCAGCTCGCGCTGCTCGTCGGTCGCGTCCTTGCCCTGTTCGAGCAGTTCCAGGTGCATCGGGTCGTAGATGTCGCAGACGACGACCTTGGTGGAGGTCGGCTGCTTCAGCTCGGGCACGAACTCCAGCGCGTGACCCTGGAGCACGACCACGTCGGCCCACTCGACCTGCGCGCCCAGGTCGCGTCGCGCCACCTTGAGCACCGGGAACGACGACTCCGGCGGCGCGCACAGCGGGTTGATCGTGACCAGCCGGACCTCGTGCTCACCGGAGAGCACGTCGGCCATGTTCCAGGCCCGGATCGCCGGGCCCGCCATCCGGTCGGTGATCGCGTCACCGGTGATCACCAGGACGCGGCGGGGCCGGCCGAACACCTCCTCCAGCCCGAACACCTCGACCAGCACGTCGTGCGCGGCCAGGTAGCGGGGCAGGGGGTAGGCGGGCTCCATCGCCTTGCGCATCAACGGCACCAGGTCCGCGTCCGACACCCGGCGCGCGGCCTGCTCGTCCTTGCGCGACTCGGCCAGCGACGGCAGCAGCTCCACGAACTGGTCGATCGCCAGGAACCCGGCCAGCGCCTGCCGCGACACGGGCACGGGCGCGCGGTCGTCCTCCGGGTTCGCGGGACGTCGGGTGATCTCCAGCTGGGTGGCGTCGATCTCGCCGCGCGCGGTGGCGCGGCGGACGACGAGCGCCAGCGCGGCGGGCAGCGCCTTGGCCAGCGTCTCGTCGGAGAAGTTCTTGTAGAGCGCGGCGAGCGCGTTGCGCTCCAACAGGTACAGCTCGCGACTGGTGTCCACAGTGGACATGGAGGCGTGGTGCTTGTGGTAGGTCAGCGACGTCGGCACGTACCGGACGCGCCAGCCGCGCAGGTTCATCCGCCAGCCGAGGTCGACGTCCTCGTAGAACATGAAGAACCGCTCGTCGAACCCGCCCAGCTCGCGGAACACCCCGGTCCGCACCACGAGCGCCGAGCCCGTGCCGAACAGCACGTCGCGGGCGACGTCGTGGGTGCCGTCGTCGGGTTGCCCCGCGTGCCGCTTGTAGCCCATGCCGAACCACGTGAGGCCGGCGTCCACGAAGTCGATCTCGCGGCCGTCCCAGTCGAGCACCTTGCTCGCCACCGCGCCGACGGCGGGCTCGGCGCGCAGCACCGCCGCCGCCTCGCGCAACCACCGCGGGTGCGGGCGGGCGTCGTTGTTGAGGAAGGCGACCACCGAGCCGCGGGCGGAGCGCACGCCGAGGTTGCAGCCGCCGGCGAAGCCAAGGTTGTCCGGCGACTCGACCACCTCGGCGTTCGGCGCGGCGGCGCGGATGCGGTCCGCGCTGCCGTCACCCGAGGCGTTGTCGACCACGATGACCTGGAGTTTCTCCGCCGGGTAGTCGAGGTCGCCGAACAGCGCGCGCAGACAGGTGATGGTGTCGTCGGCCCCCCGGTAGTTGACCACGACCACCGAGACGTCAGGCAGGCTCCCTTGCTCCACGGGCTAACTCTGCCTCATCACGCTCCGCAGCGTTCGGTCAAGGTGTCCTACGCCTCGCCGTCGTGCTCCCCTAACGGCCCGCCCACTCCCGCCACACCACCCGCCGGTCCACCGTCGCCCGGCGGCCGATCCGCCACCGCTGGACCGCCGTGGCCGGCAGCCTCACCAGCACTTCCAGCAGCACGCGCAGCCGCAGCGGCACGTGGAAGTTGGCCGCGTCCGGCACGTCGCGGCGCAGCGGCAGCAGGGCCGTGATCGCCGCGAACCGCGCCACTTCGCGCAGGGCCGTGCCCGCGGGCGCGCAGCGCAGGAGGGTGAGCAGGCGGTTGCGCTCGTTCCAGCGGTGGAACGGGCGGGAGCCGGGGTTGGTGCTCGCGCCGTGCCGGTGGCGGACCTTCGCCGGGCCGACCGACAGCACCCGGTGCCCGGCCAGCCGCAGCCGCCACGCCGTGTCGGTGTCCTCGTAGTAGCAGAAGAACGCGGCCGGCACCCCACCCGCGCGGGTGAGCGCCTCCCGCCGCAGCAACGCCGCCCCGCCGCAGAACCCGAACACCTCGCGTCCCGCCAGCACCAGGTCGGCGCCGTGCCCGTCGGCGGTGAGCCGCACGCCCACCGACTGGGTCGAGCCGTCGGCCAGCAGCATGGACGGCGACGCTGCGGCGGCGTCGGGCGTGGCGTCCAGCGCGTCCTCCAGCGCGGCGAGCCAGCCGTCCTCGGGCACCGCGTCGTCGTTGAGCCACGCCACGTACTTCGTGGTGATCCCCGGCAACGCCGCCGCGAGACCACCCGCGTAACCGCGGTTCACGGGCAGGCGCAGCACCTCGGGCCGGCTCGGGTGCGCGGCGACCAACCCGGCCGTGCCGTCGTCGGAGGCGTTGTCGACCACGAGCGTCCGATGTGGACGCTGCCGGCCGAGGGCGTCGAGGCAGGCCGTGATGTGCTCCCGCCCGCGCCACGTCACCACGACCACCGTCGTGCTGGGGATCGACACGGCGTGAGACGGTACGCGACGCGGCTGGCCGAGGCCGATCCCGGGAGTCGCCCGCCGCAGCTCCCGGATCCGCTCACCGGGAATCCGATAGAGCTCCTCCGCCGCGTCGGGGGTCAACGCCAGGGTGGCGACCCTGTCGAATTGCGTCATCCGCTCGCCTTCGGCGGACGAACTTATCCAGATAGGTCGCTGACCGGTGGAGCCACTCATGAGGCGGGTAGCTGTCTAGATGGCTTCTACGATCGGGTGATGGTGCGGATGAAGCCGTGGGTGGAGATCGCCGAGGAGCTCCGGCGCGAGATCGGCCGGGGCGTCTACGGCCCCGGCGACCGGCTGCCCTCGGGGAGCGACCTGATGAACCGCTTCGGCGTTGCCCGGCAGACGGTCCAGAACGCGATCGACCAGCTCCGCGCCGAAGGGTTGGTGCTGAGCGTGGCGGGCAGGGGCTGGTTCGTCTCGGAGCGGAAACCGATCGTCCGGCTTGCTCGCAACCGGCTGAGCGCGGCAGAGCGGGCCGACGGTCGTGGAACGTTCATGTCGGACGCGGCGGTCGGGAAGTGGCAGCGGTCCGTCACGGTGGAGGTCCGGCGCGAGGCAGCACCCGAAGACGTGTGCTCCTACCTCGCGCTGGACCCGGGGCAGGAGCACGAGGTGGTCGTGCGGGACCGCGTCATGCGCGCCGATGGCGAAGTCGTCCAGCTCGCCGTGTCGTACCTGCCTGCCGACATCGCCGGTGGCACCCGGCTCGAAGAGGCCGACACCGGGCCGGGCGGGGCCCACGCGCGGTTGGAGGAGATGGGCTTCGAGCTGACGCACTCCACCGAGGTGGTGTCGGCACGCCCACCGCGGCCGCGAGAGGCGGAGCTGTTGCAGATCCCGTTCGCCTTCCCGGTGATCCAGGTGGTCCGGGTAGCCTTCGCGGGCGGCCGCGCGGTGGAGGTCGACCACATCACGATGAGCAGCGAGCGCTACCAGCTCGTGTACCGGATCGACGCCGACTGACGCGGTTGCCACCATGCCAAGCGTATCGATTCGACAGGTGCGATGTGCCCGACCTCGTTGTGCTGACCGAGCAGTTGCTGGCGCCGGTACCCGGCGGTACCGGCCGGTACACGCGTGAGCTGGCCGCCGCGCTGGCCGCCACCGCGCCCGCCGGGTGGACCGTGACCGGGGTGGTGAGCAGGCACGCGGACGTGTCGGCGGCGGTCGTGGCCGGTGTGCGGGGGCCGCGCGTGCTGCCGTTGCCCCGACGTGCGCTGATCGCGGCGTGGGAGAGGGGGGTGCCGTACTGGCCCGGTGGTGACTCGGTGCACGCGTTCACGCCGTTCGCGCCGCCGCGCGGGCGGGTGGTGGTGACGGTGCACGACACCGTGCCGTGGACGCACCCGTCCACGTTGACGCCGCGCGGGGTGGCGTGGCACCAGCGGGTGATCAGCCGTGCGGTGTCCCGGGCGGGCGCGATCGTGGTGCCCACGGCGGTCGTGGCGCAGGAGCTGCGGCGGTTCGCGCCCGGACCTTCACCCGTCCACGTGGTGGGCAACGGGGTGACGGCGTTCCCACCGGAGGAGCCGGTGGACGTGCCGCCCCGGTACGTGCTGGCGATCGGCACGGTCGAGCCGCGCAAGGGTTTCGACCTGCTGGTGTCCGCGACGGCCGAGCTGGACGTGCCGCTGGTCGTGGTCGGGCCGCAGGGCTGGGGCGGGGTGGACCTGCGCGCGCCGCACGTCCACCTGATGGGACGGCTCAGCGACGCCCGGTTGGCGTTCGTGCTGCGGCGGGCGGCGGCGCTGGCCGCGCCGAGCCTCGCCGAGGGGTTCGGGCTGCCGGTGGTGGAGGCGATGGCGGCCGGTGTGCCGGTCGTGCACTCCGACGCGCCCGCGCTGGTCGAGGTGGCCGGCGGGGCGGGCGTCGCGGTGGCGCGGGGTGATCGCGCGGCGCTGGTCGCGGGGCTGCGTTCGGTGCTGTCCGATGCGTCACTGGCCGATCGGCTCGTCGCCGCCGGTCGGCGCAGGGCAGAGGCGTTCACCTGGGAAAACGCGGCACGTGCGGTGTGGGCCATCCACCTGGGGATGTTTCGTTGAGCAACATCTTGCGTGATTTGCGGTCAACCCGTCGGCGACCGGCCGTACCCTTCACCGCGTGTCACCCGTCGAACCCAGCGTGCTGATCGACGCCACCGCCGTCCCGACCGACCGAGGTGGCGTCGGGCGGTACGTGGACTCCCTGGTGGCCGCGCTGGACGCGGACGGCGCCCGGCTCAGCGTGGTGTGCCAGCCCCGCGACGCCGAGCTCTACACGACGCTGGCGCCCCGCTCGCGGGTCATCCCGGCGGCGGAAGCGGTGGCGACCCGGACCGCCCGGTTGACCTGGGAGCAGACCACCCTGCCCCGGTTGGCGAACCGGCTGGGCGTGTCCGTCGTGCACTCGCCGCACTACACCGTGCCGCTGGCCAACCGCGCGGCGTCCGTGGTGACGCTGCACGACGCGACGTTCTTCACCGACGCGGTGCTGCACTCGTCGGTCAAGGCCCGCTTCTTCCGGGCCTGGACCAGGGCCTCGCTGCGGCGGGCCGAGCTGTGCGTCGTGCCGTCGCGGGCGACCGCCGACGAGCTGGCCCGGGTGGCGGGCGCGGACCGGCGGCTGCTGCACATCGCCCAGCACGGCGTGGAGACCGAGCGGTTCCACCCGCCGACGCCCGAGGACGTGGCCGAGGTCCGGCGGATGCTCTCCCTCGGTGACGCGCCCTACGTGGCGTTCCTGGGTGCGTTGGAGCCGCGCAAGAACGTGCCCGCGTTGATCCGCGGCTTCGCCCAGGCGTGCCGCGACCGGCGCGACCCGCCCGCGCTCGTGCTCGCCGGGCAGCCCGGCTGGGACAGCCAGGTGGAACGCGCGCTGGACGCCGTGCCGCACCGGGTCCGCGTGATCCGGGCGGGGTACCTGCCGTTCTCGTCGCTGTCCGGGTTCCTCGGCGGCGCGGAGGTGGTGGCGTACCCGTCGCTGGGCGAGGGGTTCGGGCTGCCGGTGCTGGAGGCGATGGCGTGCGGCGCGGCCGTGCTCACCACCCGGCGGTTGAGCCTGCCCGAGGTGGGCGGCGACGCGGTGGCGTACTGCGGCGTCGGCGCGGGTGACATCGCGGCGGCCCTGACCGACCTGCTGGACGACCCGGCGCGGCGGGCCGAGCTGGCCGCGGCGGCCCTCGTGCGGGCGAAGGACTTCTCCTGGGCCACGTCGGCGGCACGGCACCGGGTGGCCTACGAGCGGGCCGCGCGGTCGCACCGGCGGCGCTGACCTGGCCGTCGTGCGGACCGACCGAGGGTCCGTCGTGCGCGTCGCGCAGCACCACTAGGGTGGCCGGCGTGACGCGTTACGGAGACGAGCTGGCGGTGGTGACCGTCACCTACTCGCCCGGTGAGACCCTCGACACCTTCCTGTCCACGCTGTCGGCCGCCACCACCCGGCCGGTGTCGGTGGTGCTGGCGGACAACGGGTCGACCGACGGCGTGCCCGAGCGCGCGGCCGCCGAGCACCCGCACGTGACGTTCCTGCCGACCGGGGGCAACCTCGGCTACGGCGCCGGGGCCAACCGCGGCGTCGCGTCGCTGCCCGACTCGGTCGGCTGGGTGGTGATCGCCAACCCGGACCTGTCGTGGGGCGTGGGCAGCCTGGACAAGCTGCTGGAAGCCGCCAAGCGGTGGCCGCGCGGTGGCGCGTTCGGCCCGCTGATCCGCGAACCGTCCGGCGCGGTGTACCCGTCGGCACGGCTGCTGCCGTCGTTGGGGCGCGGGGTGGGGCACGCGCTGTTCGCGGTCGTGTGGCCGTCGAACCCGTGGTCGCGGGAGTACCGGCAGGCCGCCGCCTCGCCGCAGGAGCGCACCGCGGGCTGGCTGTCCGGCTCGTGCCTGCTGCTGCGCCGGGAGGCGTTCGACTCGGTCGACGGCTTCGACCCGCGCTACTTCATGTACTTCGAGGACGTGGACCTGGGCGACCGCCTGGGCCGGGCCGGCTGGCTGAACGTGTACGTGCCGGAGGCGGAGGTCGTGCACATCGGCGGCCACTCCACCCAGCGCGCGTCCAAGCGGATGCTCGCCGCACACCACTCCAGCGCCTACCGCTACCTCGCCGACCGCCACCGCGGCCCCCTGTGGGCGCCGCTGATGCTGGCCGTGCGCGCGGGGCTGTCCCTGCGGTTGCGCCTGATGACCCGATAACTGCGCCTCGCCGCGGCCCGTCGCCGTGGATGATGGCCCGATGCGCCGCTCCTTCTCCTACGGCGACGCGGTGAAGCTGCTCGGCGGCGACACCGGTCTCGTGAAGCTGCTGGACCACGTCTCCGCGGCGACCGTGCTGGCCACGGGCGGCATCGACCTGCTCGACGCCCGCACCGAGGTCGTCCGGGTGGGCAGGCAACTGCTGTCGTCGTTGCGCGAGCGCGTCACCGGCCTGCACCGCGTCGACCGCACCCGCTTGCTCGAAGCCGCCCACAGCGTCCTCGTGACGACCTCGTTCTTCGAGGCCCTGGACGAGATCGGCCTGCCGTTCAACCTCAAGATCACCAAGGTCGAGCAGCTCGTCCTCGCCGGCGGGGAGCGGCTCGCGTCGAAGCGGCGGGCGGAGGTCGTCCGGGCGCTGCTGGACGCGCCGATACCCCTGCCCAGCGCCGAACGGCCGGCGGAGGACGTCGTCGCCGCGGTCGCGCTGTTCTACCGGCAGACGCTCGACCAGTTGCTCGACTTCCTGTCCGGGTTCGGCGCCTGGGGCGACCTGCCCCAGGACACCCGCCACCGGTTCGTCCGCGCCGCGGGCGAGGTCCCGGACCGAGCCGTGGCCCTCTACCGGGCGCGGTACCGGCAGTTGGCGGTCGACTGCCCCGAGTTCTCGGTCTGGACCTCCGGGATCGAGCACGCGGCGACCCGGGCCGAGGTCCGCACCGCGCTGGAGGACATGCGAGCGCTGTTGCAGCAGCTCGTGGGCTCCCAGCCGCCCGACGACCGGCGCCACGCCCTGGCCCGCGCCCACCGCGCGCAGCTCGACCGGCCGATCGTCGAGGGCGAGGTCCCGTCCGGGCTGGTCCTGCCGAAGCTGCGGCAGGCGTACGTGTCGCCGAGCTTCAAGGTGGTGCAGGCCGGTCCCGGGGACGACGTCAGCCAGGACGGCTGGTGGTCGGACCACCCCGTCCGCACCGACCTGGACGACTACCTGGCGGGCTACTTCACGTCCTCGCAGGCGACCGCCGGGCCGCTGGTGGTGCTGGGGCAGCCGGGCGCGGGCAAGTCGCTGCTGACCAGGATGCTGGCCGCCCAACTGCCGGCCGAGGACTTCCTGCCGATCCGGGTCGTGCTGCGGGACGTGCCCGCCGACGCCACCTTGCAGGACCAGGTCGAGGACGCCGTCACCCGCGCGACGGGCGAGCGGCTCGACTGGCCCGACCTGGCCCGTGCGGCGGCGCCGGCCGTTCCCGTGGTGCTGCTGGACGGCTTCGACGAGCTGCTCCAGGCCACCGGCATCAGCAAGTCGGACTACCTGGCCAGGGTCCGCGACTTCCAGCGCCGTGAAGCGGAGCAGGGACGAGCGGTGATCGTCGTGGTGACCAGCCGCATCGCCGTGGCGAACCGCGCGCGGTTCGCCGACGCGACCGCGGTGCTCAAGCTGGAGCCGTTCGGCGACGACCAGGTCCGCCGCTGGCTGGACGTGTGGAACGCCGCCAACCCCGGCGCGGTGCTGCTGCCCGAGGTCGCGCTGCGGTTCCCGGACCTCGCCGGTCAGCCGCTGCTGCTGTTCATGCTGGCGCTGTACAACGCCGACGGCAACGTCCTCCGGACGGAAGGCGCGGAACTGGCCAAGGCCACGTTGTACGAGCAGTTGCTGATCAGGTTCGCCCGCCGCGAGGTCGCCAAGAACCTGCCCGGCGCGTTGGACGACCGGGTGGACCAAGCCGCGGAGGAGGAGCTGATCAGGCTGTCGGTCGTCGCCTTCGCGATGTTCAACCGCGGCGTGCAGTGGATCGACGAGGCGGAGCTGGACGATGACCTGAACGCCCTCTTGCACACGGGACCGCGAGGTGCGCGGGACAAGTTGCGGCTCAGCTCGGCGCAGTTGGCCGTCGGCCGGTTCTTCTTCGTCCACGCCGCGCGCGCCGCGCACGACGGCCGGGTGTCGCAGACCTACGAGTTCCTGCACGCGACGTTCGGCGAGTACCTGGTCGCCCGCCTCGTCCACCGCGTGTCGCTGGACGTGCTGGCCCGGGAACGCGCGGCCAACTCGCGCTACGGGCGGCAGTCGACCGACACGGGCTGGCTGGAACCGGTGCTGTCCTTCGCGCCGCTGACCACGCGCGCCCCGGTCGTCTCGTTCCTGCGCGAGCTGTTCGACACCACGGCCGAGGACGACCGCATGGCACTGCACGACCTGTTCACCGCCCTGGTCGACGAGGCCCAGCACCGGCTGCCCGGCGCCGACCACCCCGACTACCTCCCGCGCGCCCTGCCGGTCGCCCGTCGCATCGCGGCCTGCACGGCGAACCTCGTCACCCTCGCCGTGGCGGCGCGCGGGCGGTTGGCGGCGGCCGACCTCGACCGGACCGGGTGGTCGGAGCTCGCGTTGCTGTGGCAGTCGCAACTCGACGCCGAGGAGTGGGCCAGGCTGGCCGACGCGCTGCACGTCGAGCGGCTGCGCGTGGACGGTCGCCCCACCGTCGCGGTGGTGCTGCGCGACGGCCAGTCGCCCCCGCCGGTCGACCTGGCGTGGCTGTGCGACCTCGACCCCGGCACCCGGGGCGCGGCCCTGCCCCCCTTGCTCGACGAGTTCCGGCGCGACGAGAACCTCCACGGGTCCTGGTCCGGCGGCCACGCGCTGCACAACCTCGAACCCCTCATGGCCCACATCGGGCCCGCGCTGAACTGGTTGGTGCCGCACCAGGGGGAGTTCCGCTCCTTCGCGTGGCTGCTGCTCACCGTGCAGACCTCCGCCGACCCGGTCGAGCGGGTCGCCGCCTTCACGACCGCGCTCCTGGCTCTCCAGGACGGGGACTTCGAGCCCGGTCCCGAGTACTGGACGTTGCTGTTCGCCGCGCTCGCCAGGGACGAAGCGGCCACGGTGCCGTTGCTCCAACAGGTGGTGGCGTACGGGCTGAAGGTCGACGCCGACCCGGCGTCGTTGATCGGGTGCGCGGTGCGGCTGCTCGGCATGACCGGTAGGCGCAACTTCGACGCGGTCTACCTGCTCGACACCGTTCTCGCCGACGGCGCCGCCCGGGGGATCCGCCCCAACGTGGTGGTGGAGGCGTTGGTGTGCTTCATCGAACTCGGCCTGGACCTCGACGGCGTGCACGCCTTCGCACACGTCCCGGAGCTGCTCGCCGAGCTCGACCTGGCCGCGGTCGCGGCGTCCGACCGGCACCTCCACCTCCGCCTCCGGCGGGCGTTGGAGTCGATCGGGTTGGACGATCACATGGCGCGGTAGTCGCGGGGGGAGAAGCGGGGGCCCCGGCGGGGTTTGGTGACGCCCGAGGCGAGGATGTAGCGGACGGCGCGGTGGCGTTGGGGGGCGTAAGGGGCCAGGAGTTCGGCCATGCGGTCGTCGTCCACGGCCTCGCCGACCAACGCCCAGCCGACGATGCCGGCCAGGTGGTAGTCGCCGAAGCTGACCGCGTCCGGGTCGCCCCACGCCCGTTGCGCGACCTCCGCCGCCGTCCAGACGCCGATGCCCGGCACCTTGCGCAGCAGGTCACGGCCCTCCTGGCCGCCCAGCTCGCACGCGCGCTCCAACCGGTGCGCCACCTGGGCGGCCGCGATCAGGGCACGGCGGCGTCCACCGTCGACCCCCGCCCGGTGCCACTCCCAGTCCGTGATGCCCAGGACCGCGCGTGGCGTCGGCGGGACGTGCAGGCCGGTCGCGCCGGGGGCGGGCGTGCCGAACCCGCGGGTCAGCTCGCGGTAGGACCGGAACGCCTCCACGCCCGTGACCTTCTGCTCCAGGATCGCGGGCAGCAGCACGTCCCACACCCGGCCGGTCGCGCCCAGCCTGATGCCCGGACGCCGCCGTCGCGCCTCGGCCACCAGCGGGTCGTGGCACTCGAACGCCGAGTCGTCGTCCCGCGCGCCCAGCAACGCCGGCAGGCCGTCCAGCAGCCACGACGCGCCGTCACCCCACGCGTGCGCCTCCACCACGTCGGTGCGGCGGACGTGCAGGGTGCCCGGACCCAGCGGCGTGTTGGCGGCCAGCCACACCCCGTCGGACCCCGCCCGGAACGTCGGGTCGCCCGCACCCCGCCGCAACGGCATCAGCAGCGCGGCGAGGTCCAGCGGGAACGGCGGCGTCCACGTCCTAGAGAGCATCACTGACCATCACACATCGGCGGAGAACCGCACACCACCCTCCGGCAGCACGACGCCCGGCCACACCCGCGCGCCGTTGATCAGCTCGCACCGGGCCCCGACGACCGCGTTGTCGCCGATCACCGCGTCCGACACCACCGCGCCGGCCTGTACCAGCGAGTTCGCGCCGAGCACGCTGCGCTCCACGCGCGCCCCCTCACCGACCACCGCGCCGTCGAACAGCACCGAGCCGTCCACCACCGCGCCGGCCGCGACCGTGCAGTTCACGCCGACCGTGGCGCCGCCCGTGACCACGGCGCTCCCGTCGACCTCGGCCCCGTCGAGGATCACCGCGTCACCGCGCAGGGCCAGCGCGGCCGTCGGCGCGACGCCGCGCACCAGGTCCGCCGAACCCTGGACGAACGCGGCCGGCGTGCCCAGGTCCAGCCAGTACGACGCGTCGACGTACCCCTGCACCCGCGCACCGGCCGCCAACAGCCCTGGGAACGTCTCCCGCTCGACCGACACCGGCCGACCCGCGGGGATGTCCTCGATCACCTCGCGCCGGAACACGTAGCAGCCCGCGTTGATCTGGTTCGTCGGCGGGTTCTCCGTCTTCTCCAGGAACGCCGTGACGCGGCCGTCGTCGTCGGTCGGCACGCAGCCGAACCGGCGCGGGTCGTCCACCCGGACCAGGTGCAGCGTGACGTCCGCCTCGGCCTTGCGGTGCGTGTCGACCACGGCACGCAGGTCGACGCCCGACAGGATGTCGCCGTTGAACACCACGACGTCGCGTTCGCGCAGCTTGTGGGCGACGTTGCGGATCGCGCCCGCCGTGTCCAGCGGCACGTCCTCGACCACGTACTCCAGCTCCAGGCCGAGCGCCGCGCCGTCACCGAAGTGCTCCTGGAAGACCTCGGCCTTGTAGGACGTGCCCAGCACGACGTGGGTCATGCCGGCTTCCCGGATCCGCGACAGCAAGTGGGTGAGGAACGGCACCCCGGCGGTCGGCAGCATGGGCTTGGGCGCGGACAGGGTCAGTGGTCGAAGCCGGGTTCCCTTGCCCCCGACCAGAACCACTGCCTCGGCGCCTTGCAGCTCCGACATGCCGTTTTTCCTCCTCCGCTTACTTCCACCCGTAGTTTGCGAATACTCTGGCACGAGCACTCCGGCGACACGGGCGGTGGTCCGTGTCGGCGAGCGTCACCGATCGGCACGCCGGCGTCCCCCAGCCGGCCCAAGGCACACGCAGGAGAGATCCGGATGGACCCCCGCGCTCGGGCCGACGCGGCGCTGGCCCGTGCTCGTGCACGTGGCATCCACGTCGTGACGCCGGACAACATGACGTCGCCGATGGACTCCTCGGCGACCCAGCAGATCCCGCGCGCCATGGTCAACGCCATCGACCCGCGTGGCGCCGACCCGGACTCGACCATGGTGCTGGCCGCGCACGTAGCGGCAGGTCAACCGGCCCCGCCGCCACCACCCGCGCCCGAACCGGAGCCCGAGCTGCGCGTCGCCCCGGGCCCGGTCCCGACCGTCCAACAGGTCCCGACCGCCCGCCCGTCGCTGTCCCAACGCCTCTCCGGCGGCCACCCGCACCAACCCCCGGGCCTGACCCAACGCCTGAACGGCGACACCTAACCCCGAGAGTCCTACGTTCACGCCGCGAGAGTCCTACGTTCGCGACCCTCGAATTCAACGCTCACGACGAGCGGCAGGTGCCTGAGTGTTGAACTCGGGGGTGCTGAACGTAGGACTCACGCGGCGTGAAGGTAGGACTCACGCGGGTTAGAGGTTGGCGGCGGTGATCAGGGGGTGGAGGTCGTCGACGTCCGGGGGGAGGGCGGTCACCGGCCACCAGGCCAGGTCGAGGGATTCCGAGCTGGCGGCCGGGACGGCGGAGGCCGGGGCGCGGACCAGGAAGCGGACGTCGAAGTGACGGGTCGGCTTGCCCAGCGAGCACGTGATCGGGTGCACGTCCAGGTGGATCGGAACGGGTGAGATCCGCAGGTCCGCGATGCCCGACTCCTCCCTCGCCTCACGCAGCGCGGCACCCGCCAACGTCGTGTCCGACGGCTCGCAGTGCCCGCCCAGCTGCAACCACCGGCCCACGCGCGGGTGCAGGGTCAGCAGCGTGCGGTCCCCGGAGGCGTCCACCACCAGCGCCGACGCGGTGAGGTGCCCCGGCTCGCACGACCGTTGGCACGCGTCCTCCCGTGCCGCCAGGAACCCCAGGTACGCCTGCCGCAACGCCTCCTGCGTCCGGTCCGCGGGACGCCAGGCGCCCAACGTCGCCACCGCGTCCGCGTGCAACCCCGACCTCACAGCTCCAGGTACCTCTCGTCCGACTCCGGCAGCGGACGCGGCGTCAGCTCCGCCTCCGGCCGCCCGACCGCCACCGCGCCCAACGGCTCCCAGTCGGCCGGCAACCCCAGCACGTCCCGCACCACGTCCGCGCAGAAGATCGTCGACGACACCCAGCACGACCCCAGGCCCTCGGCGGCCAACGCCACCAGCAACCCCTGCACGGCCGCGCCACCCGCGACCGTGAACATCGTCCGCTCCGCCGCCGACCGCCGCTCGTCCGGGTAGGAGTGCGCCCCGGTCCGCACGAGGAAGGGCACGACGACCTCCGGTGCGTTGCGCAGGACGTCACCCCGCCCCACCCGCGTCGCGATCCGCTCCTCGGACCACCCGTCGCCACGCAGGTCCGCCCGCCACCGGTCGGCCATCGCGTCCAGCAGCGCGTCCCGCCGAGCGGCCAACCGGACGAACCGCACCGGCCGCGTGTGGTGCGGCGCGGGTGCGGTCAACGCCGCCGCCACGGCCCGCCGAAGGGCGTCCTCGGGCACCGGTTCGGCCGAGAACGACCGCACCGAACGGCGCAGCAGCACGGCCTCGGCCCGCCCCTGCGCCACCGCCTCGGCCGTGCCCAGCCGGAACAGGTCGTCGGCCACGGGCCGGGCCAGGTCACGCGCGGTGGACCCGTCGTCGGTCACCGGCAGCCCGCGCACCACGGCCACCGGCACCGCGCCGAGCTTGCCCTTGACCAGGTCGGCCGCCGCCGCGATCTCGTCGGCCACCGCGACCTCGGTCACCACCAGCGGGTTGCCGTGGCGGTCCGCCGACCCGGCGTAGCGGTGCAACACGGCCAGCCCCGACGACCCGATCGCCGCGTCCGTCTGACCCACCCGCCACGCCCGGCCCATCGTGTCGGTCACCACGACCGCGACGGACACGCCCAACGCCGCCGCCAACGCCGCCCGCAGCGCCGCGGCCGAGGAGTCCGGGTCCACGGGCAGCAACGCGATCTCGTCGCCGTTGACGTTCGACGCGTCCACACCGGACGCCGCCTGCACGATGCCCAGCTTGTTCTCGGTGATCAACGTCCGGCCGCGCCGCGCCAGCACGCGCACCGACTCGGCCTCGACCCACTCCCGCCGCACGGCGTCGCGCGCCTCGGGGTCGGCGGGCACCGGCACCAGCCGGCCTTCCACTTTGGACAGCACCTTGGACGTCACGACGACGACGTCGCCGTCCTCCAGCCAGGGCGCGGCCGAAGCGATGGCGGCGGCGAGGTCGTCACCGGGCCGGAACTCCGGCAAACCGGTCACCGGCAGCACCGTGATCGGTGAACCGGCCGCGTGGTCAGCCAACGTCGACACCGGCCAGTTCCAGCGCCGCCCGCGCCATCGCCGCCGTCGCGTCCACATCGGACATCAGCAGCGGCACCGCGCGCACCGCGACCCCGGGCACGTCGCACCGGTCGCCGGTGTGCACGAGCCAACCGTCCAGCACGCCCTTGTCGGTGGTCTTGCGCGACCCGTAGTACCGGCCGACGGCCTCGGCGGAGGTCTCCACGCCGATCGCCGACAGGCACGCGTCCGCCATCCCGCGCAGCGGCTTGCCGCCGATGATCGGCGACAGCCCCACCACGCCCGCCTCGGTCTTGCGCAACGCGTCGCGCACCCCGGGCACGCCGAGGATCGTGTTCACGCTCACCACCGGGTTCGACGGCGCGATCAGCACCGCGTCGGCGTCGCGCAGCGCGTCCAGCACACCGGGGGCGGGCGTCGCCGTCTCGACCCCGACGGAGGCGAACGACCGCGCGGGCAGCTGGGCCCGGTGCTTGACCCACCACTCCTGGAAGTGGATCGCCTTCTCGCCCTCCTCGACCGTGACGACGACGTGCGTCTCGACCCGGTCGTCCGACATCGGCAGCAGCCGCACGCCCGGCTCCCAGCGGGAGCACAACGCCTCCGTCACGGCCGACAGCGGGTACCCCGCGCGCAGCATCCGGGTCCGCACGAGGTGGGTCGCGATGTCCCGGTCGCCCAGCCCGAACCACGTCGGGTCGGCGCCGTAGGCGGCGAGCTCCTCCTTGACCGACCACGTCTCGCCCGCGCGCCCCCAGCCGCGCTCGCGGTCGATCCCGTCACCGAGGGTGTACATGCAGGTGTCCAGGTCGGGACAGATCCGCAACCCGTGCATCCACACGTCGTCACCCGTGTTCACCACGGCGGTGATCTCGTGCTCCGGACCGGTCAGCAGGCTCTTCAGCCCGACCAGGAACCGCGCCCCGCCAACCCCGCCAACCAGTACGACGACCTTCACGAGTCGCCATCCTCCCACCGGGGGTCAGCGCCAGAACAGGAAGGTGCCCTGCCCGTCGGCGGCCAGCCACCGGTCGCCGCCGACCAACTCGAACAGCCCGTACCCGGCCTCGAAGAACAACCGGCCGATGGTCGGGAAGCCGATCAGCACCGCGAAGAGCACGAACGGTGCCCACATCCGCGCCTTCGCGCCGAACTGCCGCGCCGAGTACGACATGTACGGCTCGATCGCGCCCCAGCCGTCCAGCCCCGGGATCGGCAGGATGTTGAGCACGAACGCGAGGATCTGCACGGCCGCCAGGTACGACAACGCGGCCGCCAAACCCGCCGGCGGCGTGAAAAGCATCACCGAAAGCGACAGCAGCACGCCCAGCACCAGGTTGCTCAGCGGACCGGCCAGCGACACCATCGACTCGACCCGCTTGTCGCGCAACGCGTGGTGGTTGATCCACACCGCGCCGCCGGGCAGCGGGATGCCGCCGAACGCCAGCAGCACCAACGGCAGCACGATGCTGAACACGGGGTCGGTGTAGCGGCGGATGTCCAGGGTGAGGTACCCCTTGGCCTGCACGGCGTAGTCGCCGCCGCGGTAGGCCACGATCGCGTGACCGAACTCGTGCAGGCACAGCGAAACCGCCCACCCGCCGAGCACGAACAGCACCGTGCCCGCGGTGAGCGCGGCGGAGGAGTCCTCCAACAGGGTCAGCACGGCGCCTGCCACCGTCACCGCGAGCAGGCTGAGGAACAGTGGACTCGGACGCACCGCTGATCGCTTCACCCTTCCAGTGTGGCCTCCCCGAACCGGTGCTTCACAGCCCGTCCGTTGGGCCGTCCGCGCAGCGGTTGTCGCTCGGCGCACCGCCCCAATCACCGTCTGTGCTGCTAGTCAAGGCTTTTCGGGCCATCCGCGCGAATATCCCCCGTCCTGTGGACTCCGCTTGACCGCGTGTTGTGACACAGGTGTAATCACATCGGTGTCATTCGTCGTTGTGGGGACGGCGAGTGGTGTCCGCCAACCGGGGAGAGCGGAAGGCGAGGAGGCGGACTATGCAGGAATTCGACGGGGGTCGCATCGTGGGCGGGGACGTCCCGGCACGGGAGCCGGTCGTACTCGACCTGTTCGACGCGGCCGATGAGCAGGACTGGCAGGAGCGCGCCCTGTGCGCGCAGACCGACCCGGAGGCGTTCTTCCCGGAGAAGGGCGGCTCGACCAGGGAGGCCAAGCGCATCTGCCTCGGCTGCGAGGTGCGCTCGGAATGCCTGGAGTACGCCCTGCAGCACGACGAGCGCTTCGGCATTTGGGGCGGGCTGTCCGAGCGCGAGCGGAGGAAGCTCAAAAAGCGCGCGGTGTGATCGAATCCCGCCGGGTGATCGCTCGCGCGTTCGCTCTGGCTTACCGTGGGCGTCCCACGGCGTAGTCGGAGCGACCTAGGAGCGGCACTTGACGAGCGGGGCCACTCCGCGGCTGCGCACCGCGCCCGTGCTGGCGGTGCTGGTGTGCCACGACGGCGACCGGTGGCTGGGCACGGCGCTGTCGGCGTTGCGCCGCCAACACCCGCGCCCGCGGCACGTGATCGCGGTCGACACGGGTTCCCTGGACGGCACCGCGAAGCTGCTCGCCGAAGCCTCCGATGGTCCCGATCGGGTGATTGACGGCGTGCTGACGCTGCCGCGCGGCACGGGGTTCGGCGCGGCCGTGCACGCCGCCGTCGAGCACGCCGTGCAGCGGTGGGGCGATCCCGGCGCGTGGCTGTGGCTGCTGCACGACGACTGCGCCCCGGAACCGGACTGCCTGTCCGCCCTGCTGACCGCGGCCGAGGTGTCGCCGTCGGCCGCCGTGCTCGGTCCGCTGAGCCTGGACTGGGGCGACCCGCGGCTCGTGGTGGAGGCGGGGCTGTCCACCGACGCGTCCGGCCACCGCCAGACCGGCATGGGCCGGGTGGAGCTGGCCGGGTCGTTCCGGCAGAGCACCGAGGCGCTGGCGGTGCCGTCGGCCGGGTCGCTGATCCGCCGCACGGCCTGGGAGTCGCTGGGCGGCTACGACCGCGCGATGCCGTTGCTGCGCGACGACATCGACTTCGGCTGGCGCGCCAACCTCGCCGGGCACCTGGTGCTGTCGGTGCCGGTGGCGCGGATGCGGCACGCGCGTGCCGCCGGGCGCGGCGCGCGGCGGTTGGACGCGGCGGTGGCCCGACCAGGACCGGCGGCGCGCGGCGTGGACCGGGCGCACGGGCTGCGCACGTTCCTGGTCAACTGCGGCGCGGTGTCGTTCGTCCTGGGGCTGCCGCGGATCGCCGTGCTCGCGGTCCTGCGCGCCCTCGGTTTCCTGCTGCTGCGCCGGTTCTCCGACGCGCACGCCGAGCTGGGCGCGCTGCGGTACCTGCTCAGCGGACGCGCCCGGTTGCTGGCAGGCCGGGCCGAACGACCGGCGCACGGGGTCGTGCGCGGGTTGTTCACCAGCCGGATCACCCGGTTGCGCAACGCGATCCGGGCCGCGTCGGCCGCGCTGGTCCGGCGGCGCGTCGAGGCCGACCTGGCGCTGGGCCGGCTGCCCGAGGACGACGCGCGGCCGGGCGCCTGGTCGCTTCCGTCCGAAGTGGAGCGTCCCGCGGTGGGCCCGGCGGCGTTGCCCGCCGGCGTGCTGTCGCGGCGGCGTCCGGTGCGGGCGACGGGCGGGCTGAGGCGGCCCGCGGTGACGGTGCCGGTAAAGGCGCCCGCGCCGACCGGGCAGCGGCCCTCGCCCCGTCCACGCCCGTCGCCCGTGCCGCGCGGTGCGGGTGCGCCCGGCGTGGTCTTCGTCGAGGTCGACCGGAAGCGGGTGCTGCGGTCGCTGGTGCTCGGGCCGCCGTTGCTGCTGGTGGTGGGCCTGGCCGTGTTCGGGATCCTGGCCAACGACTCGCGGGTCGGGCTCGACCTGAGCGGCGGGCGGCTGCTGCCGGTGGGCGACCTGGCGAGCACCTGGTCGTCGTACCTGGCGGCCTGGCACCCGGTCGCGGGCGGCACGACCGCGCCCGCGCCGGCGGCGTTGGCGGTGCTGGGGGCGGTCGGCGTGCTGGTCGGGTCGCCGGCCGCGCTGGTGGCGGTGCTGTTCATCGGCGACGCGCCGTTGGCCGGCCTGGCGGCCTACGCGGCGTCACGGCGGATGCCCGTGCGGCGGCCCGTGCGGGCGCTCGTGGCGGCGGCGTACGCCTTGCTGCCGGCGGCGACGGCGGCGGTGAGCCAGGGTCGGCTGGACGTCGTCGTGGTGCACGTGCTCGCGCCGGTGGTGTTCGCCGGGGTGGTGTCCGCGCTGCGGGGCGGGGCGGGCGCGTCGTGGCTGCCCGTGGCGTCGGGGACGGCGTTGGCGCTGGCGGCGGTGGGCGCGTTCTCGCCGCTGGTGCACGGGCTGGTGGCGTTCGCCGCGCTGGCCGGGTTCGTGGTGGTGCCGGGGCGGCACGGCGACGGGCGGCGGCGGGTGGCGTCGCTGTTCATGATCGTGCTGCTGCCGATGGCGCTGCTGCTGCCGTGGCCCGCGGTGGTGCTCCAGCACCCGTCCGTGGTGCTGCACGGCGTGGGCGCGTTCGTCGAGTCGCCGGCGGTGGGGCTGGTGGACCTGCTGTCGCTGCGGCCGGGCGGGACGGGCGCGGTGCCGTTCGTCGGGTTCACCGTGGTCGGGTTCGCGCTGCTCGCGGGGCTGCTGCGGCCGTCGCGGTCGATGCTGGCGGGGTTGGCGGTGGTGGTGCTGGGCGGGTTCGCGGTGATCGTGCTGCGGACCGTGCCGGTGGCCCCGCTGCCCGGCGGTGAGGCGTCGCCCGGGTGGACCGGTGGGCCGTTGGTGCTGGTCGGGTGGGGTTTGCTGTGGGTGGTGCTGTCGGCGTTCCGGCGTGACGCGGGCACCGCGCCGCTGCGGCGGGTCGTGCCGGTGCTCGGGGTGCTGTCGGTGGTGGCGTTGGCGTGCGCCGGGTTCGTCGGGCTGGGGTCTGGTGCGTTGACGGCGGACGGCGCGCGGTTGCCGACGACGGTGGCGCAGGAGCTGCCGCGGACCGGGCGGTCGGTGCTGGTGCTGGGCACGCCGCCGCGGCTGGTGGCCGGGCGGATGCCCGCGTTCGGCGACGACGACCTGGTGCCCGTGGCGACGGCCACCACCCGGTTGCAGCGGTGGTCGCGCGACCTGACCGGTGGGTCGGCGGAGGCGGCGCGGGTGGCGTTGGCGCAGGCGGCGGCGTCCGGGGTGGCGTTCGTGGTGGTGCCGGACCGGGAGACGGCGCAGCGGGTGCGCGAGGCGGTCGGCGAGCTGGTGGCCGTGACGCCGTCGATGTCGGACGGTCGGCCCGTGCTGCGGGTGCAGCTGGCGGCGGGGAACGCCGTGCTGCTGTCGCCGGAGCTGGCGCGGCGGGCGCGGACCGGCGGCAACCCTCCCGTGGAGCTGGGCGCGCCCGGCATCGCCCCGGTCGAGGCCGCGCCGCCGGAGGTGGGCGTTCAGGTGTCCGAGGGGCCCGAGGGACGGCTGCTGGTGCTGGCGGCGGAGGAGGAGCCGGGCTGGCGGGCGTGGGTGGACGGCCGCGAGGTGACGATCGTGCGGGCGTGGGGCCACCTGGTCGGCGTGACGGTGCCGACCACGGCCTCGGAGGTGCGCGTGGAGGCGTCCACGACCCTGCGCGAGCTGCTCCTGATGCTCCAGGCCGCCGCCGCCCTCTTCACCCTCCTGACCGCCATCCCCACCCGCCGCCGCCCCTGAACGCTCAACTCGCCTGTTCCGAACGTAGGACACGCGCGTCCTGAACGTAGGACTCACGCGCGAGTCCTACGTTCAGGACGCGAGAGTCCTACGTTCAGGACACCCGAGTTCAACGCTCGGGGCGGTCAGTCGCCGTCGATCACGTCCGGGTCCAGGCCCAGGTAGTTGGCCACCTGCTCGACCAGCACGTCGTGGACCAGGTCGGACAGGTCGGCCCCGTCCTTGGCGCGCGCCTCCAGCGGCCGCCGGTACAGCACGATCCGGGCACGGCGGTCGGCCCCGGCGGGCACGAGCCGCGCCAGGGGCACGTTGCCGTCCTCCACCACGTCACCGTCGTCGCCCGACTGGACGTCCGGCACGTCGTCCACCGCGACGTCCAGTTGCGTGAGCTCCGTGCGCCACCGCGCCTCGATCGGCTCCAACGCCTCCAGCACCAGCGCGTCGAACCGCTCCGCCCGGCTGCGGGCCGCCGGCAACGTGGCCGGGTAGAGGGGACCGCGCAACCCCCGACCGTGCCGGTCGCGGTTGCGTCGCCGCGGAGCGCCCTGCCGCCGTGAACCCCGAGCCATCACCACGAGGTAGAGGGTAGTTGTCCGCCCGCGGACCCCGTCCAGCCGGACCTCCGCGACCAGGCAACTTGCCCGACCGCGGCACCACCGCCGCCGCCGCGCCGGAGGTAATCCAACACACGCCGCGCGGGACGCGATATCGTCCCCGCCGTGCGGAGCGTGAGACGGTGCTCGCGAACCGGGTGCGCGAACCCGGCAGTCGCCACGCTCACGTACGCCTATGCGGACTCCACAGCGGTGGTCGGACCCCTGGCGACGTACTCCGAACCGCACTCCTACGACCTGTGCGAGGAGCACGCCCTGCGCCTCACCGCGCCGCGCGGCTGGGAGGTCGTCCGGCACCAGGGCGAGTTCCGCGCCCCCGAACCCACCGTGGACGACCTCACGGCGCTGGCCGAGGCGGTCCGCGAGGCGGGCCGGGCCACACCCCAGGTCGAGCTGCCGGAGCTGCCCGGGGGCACGATCCGACGCGGCCACCTGCGCGTTCTGCCCGATCCGAACGAAGACTGAACTAACACCCAGCGACCGGACACGACGCCCACGCGCGCGCCGGTAGGCTTCCCAAGGCAGTGTCAAGAGCCAACTTGGGAGTGTGGCCGTGCGCGATCTGTCCGGCATCGTCAAGGCTTACGACATCCGCGGTGTCGTCGGTGAGCAGCTCGACGCCGACGTCGTACGCGACTTCGGCGCGGCGTTCGCCCGCCTGGTCGGCGGTCCCGCGGTGGTGATCGGGCACGACATGCGCGAGTCGTCACCGGGCCTGGCGGCGGCGTTCGCCGAGGGCGTCACCGCGCAGGGCGTCGACGTGGTCAGCATCGGCCTGGCCAGCACCGACATGCTGTACTTCGCCTCCGGCAAGCTGGACCTGCCCGGCGCGATGTTCACCGCCAGCCACAACCCGGCCAAGTACAACGGCATCAAGCTGTGCCGGCCGGGTGCGGCCCCCGTGGGCCAGGACAGCGGCCTGGCGCAGATCCGCGCGGACGCCGAGCAGGGCGTGCCGGACGCCGAGGGCGTGGCCAAGGGCAAGGTCACCGAGCAGGACATGCTCACCGACTACGCCGCCTACCTGCGGGAACTGGTCGACCTGAGCGGCAGCAGGCCGTTGAAGGTCGTGGTGGACGCGGGCAACGGCATGGGCGGCCACACGGTGCCGAAGGTGTTCGAGGGCCTGCCGATCGAGATCGTGCCGATGTACTTCGAGCTCGACGGCAACTTCCCCAACCACGAGGCCAACCCGCTGGACCCGAAGAACATCGTGGACCTGCAGGAACGCGTCCGGGCCGAGGGCGCGGACGCGGGTGTCGCGTTCGACGGCGACGCGGACCGCTGCTTCGTCGTGGACGAGCGCGGCGAGCCGGTGTCCCCGTCCGCCATCACGGCCCTGGTCGCGGTGCGCGAGCTGGCCAAGGACCCCGGCGGCACGATCATCCACAACCTGATCACCTCGCACGGGGTGCCGGAGATCGTCCGCGAGCACGGCGGCGTGCCGGTGCGCACCCGCGTGGGCCACTCGTTCATCAAGGAGGAGATGGCCAAGACGGGCGCCATCTTCGGCGGCGAGCACTCCGCGCACTACTACTTCCGCGACTTCTGGCGTGCCGACACGGGCATGCTGGCCGCGCTGCACGTGCTGGCCGCGCTCGGCGAGCAGGACGGCCCGCTGTCCGAGCTGACCAGGGACTACTCCCGCTACGCGGCGTCGGGCGAGATCAACTCCACGGTGGACGACCAGCAGGGCAGGCTGGCCGCGATCAAGGCCGAGTTCGGCGGGCGCGACGGCGTCGAGCTGGACGAGCTGGACGGCCTCACGGTGAACCTGCCGGACGGCTCCTGGTTCAACCTCCGTGCGTCCAACACCGAGCCGCTGCTCCGGCTCAACGTCGAAGCCGCCGACGCGGCCTCCGTCGCGGCGCTGCGCGACGAGGTCCTGGCGATCGTGAGGGGATGAGCGCCGTGGCTGTCCAACTGGACGCGCAGTTGCTGGAGATCCTGGCCTGCCCGTGCCCGGAGCACGCGCCGCTGAAGGTCGGCACCGCCGCCGACCCGCTCGCGGACTACCTGACCTGCACCTCGTGCGGCCGGTCGTTCCCGGTTCGGGACGGCATCCCGGTGCTGCTGCTGGACGAGGCTGTCGAGCCGACGGCCGGGTGAGCTCGCGTGCTTGACGACAGCCTCCTCGACGACCAGTCCCGGCTCACCGACGCCGACCGGGAAGGTCTGCTGCGTGCCGCCGCACGGGCGGGCGCGCAGGTCCGGGCGACCGCCGAGGCGGCCGACGAGCTCGGCGTCGACCGGGTGTTCGCCGAACGCCCGCGGGCGTTGGTGCTGGTCACGCGCCCCGGCGTGGGTGGCGCGATCGCCGGGGTGGTGACGGCCCTGCTCGGGACGCGCTGCCCCGTGCCGGTCGTGGTCGCCGACGACGTGCCGACGTGGGTGGGCGCGCTGGACGTGGTGCTCGCGCACACCGAGGACCCCGGTGACGTGCTGATGGCCGAGTCGGTGGACCGGGCGGCCCGGCGCGGCGCGCGCGTGCTGCTGACCGCCGAGCCGGACGGCCCGGTGGCGGCCTCGGCCGCGCAGCACGCGCTGCTCATCCCGCCGCGCGTGCCGGTGCCGCAGGGCTTCGGCTTCGCCCGCGGTTTCGCCGCGTGGCTGACGGCGCTGAAGTCGTTGCGGCTGCTCGACGTGGACGTGCAGGCCGTCGCGGACGAGCTGGACCGCGAGGCCGAGCGGTGCCACCCGATGCACGAGTCGTTCGTCAACCCGGCCAAGACCCTCGCGTTGCGCGTCGCCGAGCGGACCCCGTTGCTGTGGGGCCTGGACGACCTCGCCACGGCGGTCGCCGCGCACGGCGCGGGCGTGCTCGCGACCTACGCGGGCGTGGTGAGCGACGTGGCCGGCTATCCTCAGGCCCTGACCCGGTCGGTGCTGCACCGCCGGGCCGTGCGCGGCACGTCCGGCGCCGACCTGTTCGCCGACCCGGACGACGAGCACGACGGCCTGGTCCGCGTGCTGCTGGTGGCCGCGCGGCGGGGTCCGCAGGCCGACTTCGCCCGGCGGGTCGCGATGGAGACCTTGTCCGGCGCCGACGTGTTCGAACCGGCCGAGGAGGTCAGCGGGGGCGAGGCCGTGTGCGCCGCGCTGCTCGCGCTGCGGTTCGAGCTGGCCGCGCTGTACCTGGGCCTGGCGGCGGGAACGCTGGGCGGGCCCGGCCTGTACGCGCCGGCCGTGTGAGGGGATGACTGTGGATCTGCTGCACAACGCGGTGCGGGCGTACGCGTGGGGGTCGCGCACGGCCATCGCCGAGCTGCTCGGGAAGGAGGTGCCGACGCCGCACCCCGAGGCCGAGCTGTGGATGGGCGCCCACCCCGGCGACCCGTCCCGGGTGGTGGGGCCGGACGGCGCGGAGCAGTCGCTGCTGGAACTGCTCGCCGACGACCCGGACGGCCAGCTCGGCGCCCGCCACGCCGACCGGTGGGGCAGCAGGCTGCCGTTCCTGCTCAAGGTGCTGGCCGCGGACGAGCCGCTGAGCCTTCAGGCGCACCCGTCGGCCGAGCAGGCGGCGAACGGCTTCGCCGCCGAGGACGCGGCGGGCGTGCCGATGGACTCGCCGATCCGCAACTACAAGGACCCGTCCGCGAAGCCCGAGCTGATCTGCGCGTTGACCGAGTTCCACGCGCTGGCGGGGTTCCGGGACCCGGCGCGCACGGTGGCGCTGCTGCGGTCGTTGGACGCGCCGGACTTCGCCCCGTACGTCGAGCTGCTGGCGGCCCAGCCGGACGCGGGCGGCCTGCGCGCCCTGTTCACCACGCTCATCACGCTGCCGCAGACCGCGCTGGACATGCTCCTGCCGCAGGTGCTGGACGCGTGCGTGCTGCACGTGAAGGAGCACGGCGAGTTCGACCTGGAGTGCCGCACGGTGCTGGAGCTGGGGGAGGCCTACCCCGGTGACGCGGGCGTGCTGGCCGCGCTGCTGCTCAACCGGATCGTGCTGCGGCCGGGCGAGGCGATCTACCTGCCCGCCGGCAACCTGCACGCCTACCTGCACGGCACCGGCGTGGAGATCCTGGCCAACTCCGACAACGTGCTGCGCTGCGGGTTGACGCCCAAGCACGTGGACGTGCCCGAGCTGCTGCGCGTGCTGGACTTCGGGTGCGGCGACATGCCCGTGCAGACCGGCGTGCAGACCTCGCCGGGGCTGTGGTCGTACCGGACGCCGTGCCCGGAGTTCGAGCTGTCGCGGATCGAGGTCGGGCCGTCGGTGCACGTCCGGGTGGACCACAGCGGGCCGCAGATCCTGCTCTGCACGCGCGGCCGGGCCCGGTTGACGTGCGGTGACGACACCGTGGAGCTGGCGTGTGGCCAGTCCGTCTGGCTGCCCGCGCGTGATCCCGAGGTGATCGTCACGGCGGAGGTTGACACCCAGCTTTTCCGGGCAACCCCCGGCGTTGAGTAGGGTCACACCGACAATTCGGACCTGGGCGCTTAGGGAGCAACCGTGTCAGCAGGGGGCGGGACCAAGGCGATCATCGCCGCACTGGTGGCCAACGCCGGGATCGCCGCGGCGAAGTTCGTCGGCTTCCTGATCACCGGATCGTCGTCCATGCTCGCCGAGTCGGTGCACTCGGTGGCGGACACGTCCAACCAGGGCCTGCTGCTGCTCGGGCAGAAGACCGCCCGCCGCAAGGCCACCCTGAACCACCCGTTCGGGTTCGGTCGGGACCGGTACTTCTACTCGTTCATCGTCGCGTTGATGCTGTTCAGCCTCGGCTCGGTGTTCGCCCTCTACGAGGGCATCCACAAGCTGGAGTCGCACGAGGAGCTGAGCAGCCCGATCGTCGCGGTGATCATCCTGCTGGTCGCGATCGGCCTGGAGTCCTACAGCTTCCGCACCGCGATCGTGGAGTCGAAGGCGATCAAGGGGAACGCCACCTGGTGGCAGTTCATCCGGCAGTCCAAGGTGCCGGAGCTGCCGGTCGTGCTGCTGGAGGACGCGGGCGCGCTGTTCGGCCTGGTCCTGGCGCTGCTGGGCGTGGGCCTGTCGACGTTGACCGGTGACCCGGTGTGGGACGCCATCGGCACCATCTGCATCGGCGCGCTGCTGGGCGTGATCGCGGTGATCCTGATCGTGGAGATGAAGTCGCTGCTGATCGGGGAGGGCGCGGCACCGGCCGAGCTGGACGTGATCGTGGACGAGCTGGCGGCCGGCAAGGTGCAGCGCGTCATCCACATCAAGACCCAGTACATCGGGCCGGACGAGATGCTGGTGGCGGCCAAGATCGCGCTGAACCCGGGCCTGTCGATCGACGAGGTGGCCGAGGCCATCGACGCCGCGGAACAACGCGTCCGGGCCAAGGTCCCCGCCGCCCGCCTGATCTACCTGGAACCCGACCTGGACCGGTCGCTGACCACCAAGTCGTAGCCCTCGGGCGAGGAAGGGCGACGAGCTGCTGTGCGCAGCGCTCGTCGCCCTTCGCCGTTCGGTCCCTTTGGCTTCGTGCGGATGGCTCGGTGGCCGTCGAGGTCCGGCCGGGGACGGACTGTCCCTCGGTGCAGTCGGCTCGGTGGCCGTCGAGGACCGGCAGGGGACGGGACCGTCTCTTGGTGCGGTGGCTCGGTGGCCGTCGAGGATCGGCCCGGACGGACCGGTGCCACGGTGCCGGGACTCGACCGGGCCGTGGTCGTGCTCGCGCGGGCCCGGTGTCCGGTGGGCCGGGGGTGCGGGTCGAAGTTGAGAGGGGCTGCTGCCCCGCCGGCACCTCGACGCGCCCCCGGCCCACCGTTCGCGCCGTTACGGGATCTCGTCGTGCTTCACCACGGGCGTGGCGGTGGTGCCCTTGCGGCCCAGGAGGGAGTGGCGGCGGCTGTAGGCGAAGTACACGACCACGCCCAGCGCCATCCACACCAGGAACCGGACCCAGGTCAGGGCGGTCAGGTTCAGCATCAGCCACAGGCACGCCAGGATCGCCAGGACCGGGACCACCGGCACCCACGGCACGCGGAACCCGCGCGGCAGGTCGGGGCGGGTCTTGCGGAGCACCAGCACGCCCGCGGAGACCAGGATGAACGCGAACAGCGTGCCGACGTTCACCATCTCCTCCAGCTTGCCCGCCGGGAAGAAGCCGGCCGCGAAGGCGACCAGCACGCCGATGATCACGGTGATCCGGACCGGCGTGCCGCGCTCACCCGTGCGGGCCAGGCCGCGCGGCAGCAGGCCGTCGCGCGACATCGCGAACAGCACCCGCGACTGGCCCAGCATCAGCACCATCACCACGGTGGTCAGGCCGGCCAGCGCGCCGACCGAGATGACGGTGGCCGCCCAGTCCACGCCGTTGGCCGAGAACGCGGTCGCCAACGTCGCCCGCGTGCCGTCCGGCTGGGTCTTGAGCTGGTCGTACGGCAGCATCCCGGTGATCACCAGCGACACCGCCACGTACAGCACGGTCACGATCGCCAGCGACCCGAGGATGCCGCGCGGCACGGCGCGCTGCGGGTCGCGGGTCTCTTCGGCGGTCGTCGCGACCACGTCGAAGCCGATGAACGCGAAGAACACCAGCGACGCGGCGGCCAGCAGCCCCAGCACGCCGTACGTGCTGCCCTCGAAGCCCGTGAGCAGCGAGAACAGCGACTGCTCCAGGCCGGTCGCGGTGGTGCCGCCGGACTGGGCGGGCGGGATGTACGGGGTGTAGTTCGCCGCCTTGATGTAGCCGATGCCCAGCACGATCACCAGCAGCACGACGGCCACCTTCACCGCCGTGATCACCGCGCTGACCCGCGACGACAGCTTCGTGCCCAGCGCCAGCAGCACGGTCAGCACACCGACCAGCAGCAACGAGCCCCAGTCGACGTCCACGCCGCCGACGGCCGAGGTGGTCTTCACCTCCAGGCCCACGTGCGCCAGCACCGTCTGCAGGTACACCGACCAGCCCTTGGCCACGGCCGCGGCGCCGACCGCGAACTCCAGCACCAGGTCCCAGCCGATGATCCAGGCCATGAACTCGCCGAACGTGGCGTAGGAGAACGTGTACGCGCTGCCCGCCACCGGCACGGTCGACGCGAACTCCGCGTAGCACAGCGCGGCCAGCGCGCAGGCCACCGCCGCGAGCACGAACGCCAGCGACACCGACGGCCCCGCGAGGTTGCCCGCGGTGGACGCGGTGAGCGTGAAGATGCCCGCGCCGATGACGACCGCGACGCCGAACACCGTCAGGTCCCACGCGGTGAGGTCCTTGCGGAGTCTGGTGTCCGGCTCGTCGGTGTCCGCGATCGACTGCTCGATCGACTTAGTGCGCCACAGCCCGTTGCCTGGCACGGTGTCGCCTCCTGTGTTGGGTGGCCGGTGTCGTCCGCAGGCGGTCGCCTGGTTGGTCCGTTCAGACTAGAGGTGACCACCGACATCCGGCGTCACCGGTAGTTTCGCCGGCATGACCGTGCTCTGCCTCGACATCGGCTCGACGTGGACGAAGGGCGCCCTCGTGTCGGCGGACGGCGAGCTGCTGGGCACCGCGCAGCACCCGACCACCCCGCCCGAGGTGCTCCGAGGTATTGACGCCGTCGCGGGTGCGTTAAACCCCGCCGAGCGCACCCTGGCCTGCTCGTCGGCGGGCGGCGGGTTGCGGCTGGCGGTCGTGGGGCAGGAACGGCTGGTCAGCGCCGAGGCCGGGTACCGGGTGGCGCTGTCGGCGGGCGCGAAGGTGGTGCACGTCAGCGCCGGGCCGCTGGACGGCGCGGGCGTGCGGGCGTTGCGGGCGTCGAGGCCGGACCTGGTCCTGCTCGTCGGCGGCACGGACGGCGGCGACGCGTCGGTCCTGCTGCACAACGCCCGCGCGTTGAGCCGGGTGGCGTGCCCGATCGTGCTCGCGGGCAACGCCGAGGCCCAGCCGGAGGCGGCGCGGCTGCTCGCGGGCCGGACGGTGGTGCGCACCGCGAACGTGCTGCCGGACGTGGGCGAGCTGGCCCCCGGTCCGGCGCGTGCGGCGATCCGCGAGGTGTTCCTGCGGCACGTGATCGGCGGCAAGGGGCTCTCCCGCGGCAGGAGGTTCCGCGGGCTCGTGCGCGCGGTCACCCCGGACGCCGTGCTGCGGGGCGTGTCGCGGCTGGCCATGCAGGACCGGGAAGGCGCGGTGCTCGTGGTGGACGTCGGCGGGGCCACCACCGACGTCTACTCGGCGGTGTCCACAGTGGAAGGTCCGGAGCGGGCGGTCGCGCTGCCGCCGGACCGCCGCACCGTCGAGGGCGACCTCGGCCTGCGCTGGTCCGCGCCGGGCGTGGTGGCCGAAGCGCTGGCGGAGAAGCTGATCGACAAGGACGAGGCCGCCGCGCTGGAAGCGGAAGCCGCCGCCCGGGCCGCCGACGTGACCTGGCTGCCCGACGACCCGGCCGCCGACCACCGGCTGGCCGGGCTCGCCGCCGTGCTGGCCGTGCGTCGCCACCTCCGGCTCGTGGACGGCCGACTGGGGCCGCAGGGGGCGGGTCTGCTCGTGCTGTCCGGCGGGGTGTTCCGGCACGCCGAGTCCACCGACGACGTCGAACGGGTGCTGCGCGCCGACCCGGTCCTGCGCCCGGTCCTGCGCACGGCCGCGATCGCGGTCGACCGCGACTACGTGCTGGCCCCGGCCGGGCTGCTCGCCGAGGCGGGCCGCCCGGACGCCGCCGACCGCCTGCTCACTTCGGTTCGGGCTCGGGAGACCTGACCTGCGCTTGCCCGCTCGGTTCGGGCGCGGGCGACCTGATCGGTTCGGGTGCGGGCGACCTGACCGGGGCCTGTCGCGCCGTCGGCAGCACGGGTGGTGCGGGTGGTTCCGGCGTCTCCAGCCCGGCCGCGATGGCGATCGCCCGGTCCCACTCGGGGTCGGAGGTGTAGTCGGCGTGCCGGTTCACGCCCGGCGCCCACCGCCGTCCCGGGAACGGTCCCCGCTGCGGGTCCGGCAGCCAGTGGTCGCCGCCGAGCACCAGCGCGCCCGTCGGGCCGCGCAACGCCGGCGGCAACGCGCCCGACGTGCCGTCCGGCCGGAAGCCCGCGCCCAGCAGCATCCCGTCGAACACCTGCCGGTTCCACGTCATCACCGCGCCGCCCAGCGCGTCCGTGCCGCGGCACAGCGCGCGCCACCGCCCGGCCAACCCGCCGGCCAGTGACGCCAGCGAGCTGTGCGGCACCACCGCCGGGAACGCCCGCGGGTACGCCCACTGCAACTGCGACCCCGCCGTGACCAGGCCCACGCGTTCGGCCTCGTGGGGCGGCAGCTCCTCCAGCAGCCGCGCCGCCGCCACGGCCGCGAGCAGACTGCCCTGGCTGTGCCCGGCCAGCACCACCCGCGTGCCGGGGTCGGCCAGGTGCTCGCGCACCCGTGCCACCAGCTCCGGCACCACCTTCAACGCGTAGCACGGCGGCACCACGGGGTGCGCCTCCCGCGGCCAGAACGCGGCCAGGTCCGCCAGCACGCCGACCTGCCGTGCCTTGTCGGGCCGCCGTGCCGCCAGGTACACCGCCCTGAGCAGCGACAACGCCAGCACGGCCAGGACGACCACGCCGAAGGTGATGACCGGCTGCGCCCACGTCGGCGGGTGGACTCCCCGCAACCGCAGCAGCGCCGCCGGCACCGCGCCGACCGCCAGGACCGACGACATGACCAGCACCACGTGGTGGCTGTGCCGTCGCTGCCACCGCGCCCACCACCACGCCCGCGCAGCGCGCTTCGCGTCCCGTGCACGTCCCGCGTGCAACAAGGACGCCTCACGCGCCCACTCCTTGTCCCGCCGCAGGGAGCTCCACCGCATCATCCCGGTGGTCGCCGCCATGGCCACCCCGGCCAGGAACGCCAGCACCCCGGCCACGCCCCACAGCAGCGCGATGTAGTCGTAGCCGTCCGGCAGGTCGCCGTGCCCGAGCACCCGCTGGACGGCCAGCGCCACCCCCGCGCCGAACCCGCCGCCGAGCAGCGCGGCCACCGCCACCACCGGCGCGGCCATCCACCCGCCGGCCCACGGCCGCAGGTCGCGCGGCTGCGCCGACCAGGTGCGCCGGGCCAGCAGCGCGGCCGGGACCAGCAGCAACCCGATCAGCACGCACACCAGCGCGACCAGCGCCGCCACCATCTGCACGGCCAGGTCCGCGCCGGGCAGCCGGGCCGGCAACCGGACCAGCAACGCCGCCGCGGCCAGCAGCGACAGCCAGGCGACGGCCTGCAACACGCGCCGCGGCTTGCGCCCCAGTGCCGCCCTCAGCCACCGGCCACCGCGGTGGGGCGCGCCGCCGGTGGGGTCGTCCAGCAGCATCGCGCCCAGCGCGGCCACCGTGAGCAGCGCGAGCCCCGCGGTCCAGCACGCCGTGATCGCGACGCCGTGCCAGCCGGGCGCGAGCACCGGTCCGGGCGGCCCGCCCAGCGCGACCACCACGGCCGTACCCAGGCCCGCCACCACGTGCAGCACCCGCAACGCGGGCGTGTCCGGGTCGGTGGCCACGTGCGCGCCGGGCAGCCCGGACCGCCCGCCCTCGGCCGCGGGCACCTCCTTGCGCTCGATCCGCCAGTCCACACTGGACATCCGGTGCAGCACCAGCACGGCCAGCGCGATCGGCGCGAGCCCCACGACGGCCCGCACCCACGGCGTCGTGCTCAGCCACGACGGGCCCCACAGGCACGGCGAGCCGGGCGCGAGGCACTGCGCGGCCACCAGGTCGAGGCTGATCACCTCCAGCTGGGCGACCAGCAGCACGGTCAGCAGCAGTGCGGCCAGCCGAAGCATCGCGCGCAGCGCGATCCCCAGCAGGTGCGCGGGCGCGGAGCCGGTCGGCACGGGCGGCAGCATCCAGTGCGCCACGTTCGCCAGCGAGAAGGGGAACAGCAGCGCCCACGTCGCCTTGGCCCACCCGCCGGAGGTCATCGCGCCCCAGACGTAACCCTCGACCACCCTGGTCACGGGGCGTCCGGCGGCCTGCAACACCGGGCCGGGGGCGGGTCTGCGCAGCCGGTCGGCCGGGCGCACGACGCGGCCGAGCCCGTCGCCCGCCACGTCCACCGCCGCCACCGCGTCGACCAGCGACTGCGGGGTGGTGCCCTGCACACCGTGCACCCGCAGTTCGACCACCCGTGTGTCGGGCCCGGGAATCAGCACGAATCCTCCCGCGAACATCACTTCCGCCTGGTCCTACTCTGGTCCATCGGTGCGCAGATGCCGCCGACCTCCGTGGCCCGGCGTGGCGGGCGGTAGTGTCGGCTCGTCCTACCCGAATATGGAGGAACCCGCGATGACCGCCGAGAGGCTCCAAACCCGCAACGGCATCGACTTCGCCGTGGCGGACCTCTCCCTGGCCGAGTTCGGCCGCAAAGAGATCCGGCTGGCCGAGCACGAGATGCCCGGCCTGATGGCGTTGCGCCGCGAGTACTCGGAGGTCTACCCGCTCAAGGGCGCGCGGATCTCCGGCTCACTGCACATGACCGTGCAGACGGCCGTCCTGATCGAGACCCTGGTCGCGCTGGGCGCCGAGGTCCGCTGGGCGTCGTGCAACATCTTCTCCACCCAGGACCACGCCGCCGCCGCGGTCGTCGTCGGCCCCCACGGCACCGAGGACGAGCCCAAGGGCGTGCCGGTGTTCGCCTGGAAGGGCGAGACCCTGGAGGAGTACTGGTGGACCGCCGAGTCGATGCTGACCTGGCCCGACGGCGGCGGCCCGAACATGATCCTGGACGACGGCGGCGACGCGACGCTGCTGGTCCACAAGGGCGTGCAGTACGAGAAGGCCGGTGTCGTCCCGCAGCCCGAGGCCGACGACCCCGAGGAGTGGGCGCTGATCCTGGAGACGCTGCGCCGCTCGCTGGCGGCCGACAGCGGGAAGTGGACCAAGATCGCCGAGGGCATCCGCGGCGTGACCGAGGAGACCACCACCGGCGTCATGCGGCTCTACCAGCTCGCCGCCGCCGGTGAGCTGCTGTTCCCGGCGATCAACGTCAACGACGCGGTGACCAAGTCGAAGTTCGACAACCGCTACGGCATCCGGCACTCGCTGATCGACGGCATCAACCGGGGCACCGACGTGCTCATGGGCGGCAAGGTGGCCGTGATCTGCGGTTACGGTGACGTCGGCAAGGGCGCGGCGGAGTCGCTGCGCGGCCAGGGCGCGCGGATCATCGTGACCGAGATCGACCCGATCTGCGCCCTGCAGGCCGCGATGGACGGCTACGAGGTGCAGACCCTGGAGGACGTGATCGACCGCGCCGACATCGTGATCACCACGACCGGCAACAAGGACGTCGTGCGCATCGAGCACATGGCGGCCATGAAGCACCAGGCGATCGTGGGCAACATCGGCCACTTCGACAACGAGATCGACATGGCCGGCCTGGCCCGCTTCCCCGGCATCCGCCGGATCAACATCAAGCCGCAGGTCGACGAGTGGGTCTTCCCCGACGGCCACTCCATCCTGGTGCTGTCGGAGGGCCGCCTGCTCAACCTGGGCAACGCCACCGGCCACCCCAGCTTCGTGATGTCGAACTCCTTCTCCAACCAGGTGATCGCCCAGATCGAGCTGTTCACCAAGTTCCAGGAGTACGACAAGGAGGTCTACCGCCTGCCCAAGAAGCTGGACGAGAAGGTCGCCCGCATCCACCTGGAGGCGCTGGGCGGCAAGCTCACCAAGCTGACCAAGGACCAGGCCGAGTACATCGACGTCGACGTCGAGGGCCCCTACAAGCCCGAGCACTACCGCTACTGATCGAGTTCGCGGGCGACGGCCGGGGCGTCCACCGCCCCGGCCGTCGTGCTAGGTCCACTCGACGCTGATCCCGGCCACGCCGGGTCCGACGTCCTCGAAGTACGCGCTGGCGAACCCGCCCAGCCCGCACACCAGCTCCTCCAGGTCCACCGGCACGGCGTCGGCCTCCACCCGGAACTGCTTGGTGCACCGGGCGGGCAGGGCGCGGCGGTTGAAGGCCAGTTGCAGCAGGTAGCCGCGGCACGGTTCGCGGAACGCCCGGCGGTGGCCCGGCGTCGGCCCGCCGGTGTCGTCCACCACGGTGAAGCTGAACACGTGCTCCTCGCCCTCGGCGAGCCTGCGGTCGAACAGCAGCTCGAACGCCAGCCCGCGGGTGGCCAACTGCCTGCGCACCCGGCCCAGCCGGCACCCCTCGCCCGGTCGCACGAGCGCGTTGTCGATCAGGCACCCCTCGTCGCCCTGGTGCACGGCCAGGTACCGGTCGGGTCCGGCCTTCGCCGCCCGCACCACCAGCCGCGTGCTGATCGACCGCTGCTCCCGTTCCGGGCCGATGAGCACGGTGTCGTGCACGGACAGCACCTCGATGTCGGTGTTCGCGCCCACGTCGGTGACGGCCTCGAACTCCGACAGCACCGGCACCGGCGACACCCAGCCGCTGGGCCTGGTCAGCCGGGGTTGCGGCCGGTTGCCGACCAGCGCGACCAGCGACTCGGGCGGCAGCTTCAGCACGGTCTCCAGGGCGCGCACGGTGGCGATGGCGCGGGGCACCTCGGGGTGGCGCAGGCCGCGCTGCCAGTAGCTCAGGGTGGACTGCCCGACCTGCACGCCCAGCTGCTCCAGGTGCGCGCGCAACCGGGCCAGCGACAGGCCGCGGTGCGCGATGGCGTCGTGCAGGGCCCGGTGGAACGGCCCGTACCGCAGGGTCTCGGCGAGGCCGCCGGGCAGGTTCCCGGGCGGGTGCTCGTCAACCGGTCTGGCGTGCCCGGAATCCGCGGTCACCGCGGCACCACCCTTTCGCGCAACCGGAAATGGGGTTCACCGTAGTCACTCAATCTGGTGACGCAAAGGATCTCTTGTCACCCGACTGGGCGATGTGATGCCGCCGATCGTGAGCAGGGGGTGCCCCTTAGGGTGTTCTCGTGGGAAAACTCGTCGTGATCGAGGGCCTGGACGGCGCGGGCAAGCGCACCCTGGCCAAGGCGTTGACCGACGCGCTGGGCGCACGGGGGGCGAAGGTCGCCACGGGCGCGTTCCCGCGCTACGACGAGGACGTGCACGCCGACCTGGTGCGCGACGCGCTGCACGGCAGGCTGGGTGACCTCACCGACTCGGTGTACGGCATGTCCGTGCTCTACGCGCTGGACCGGCGCGGCGCGGCCGACCGCATCCGGGCGGAGCTGGACCAGTACGACGTGGTGCTGCTCGACCGGTTCACCGCCTCCAGCGCCGCGTACGGCGCGGCCCGGCTGCACCAGGGCGCGGACGGCGAGTTCGTCGAGTGGGTGCGGGCGCTGGAGGTGGACCGCTTCGGGTTGCCGATCCCCGACTTGCACCTGTTGCTGCGCGTGCCCTCGGGCGTGGCGGCGGAGCGCGCGGCGCACCGCGAGGCGGAAGAGGCCAGGGGGCGTGACCTGTACGAGTCGGACGGCGGGCTGCAAGCGCGCTGCGCCGCCGTGTACGACGGGCTGGCCGCGGCCGGGTGGCTCTCGCCGTGGGAGGTGCTGGACGGCACGGCTGACCTGCGCGTCGAGGAGTTCCTCGACCGGTGGTTCACCCATTAGTGTAAGAAAGTAACGAAACGTCACCACCGTGCCGATGAGTCGCTGAGGATTCTCGTTTCAGCGGGACGAGGTGGGCACGTGGATCGGCGGCAGAGACTGGCTACGGAGTGGACGCGCACGACGACCAGCAGCGATGACCGCTGGGCGGTGCGTGGACAGCCGGCCACTAGTGGGACGATGTTGGGTATGAAGGCACGCGTGCTCGTCGTGGACGACGACCCCGCTCTGGCGGAGATGCTGACCATCGTGCTGCGGGGCGAGGGCTTCGACACCGCTGTGGTGGCCGACGGCGCCCGCGCGCTGCCCGCGCTGCGCGAGTTGAAGCCCGACCTGGTGCTGTTGGACCTCATGCTGCCCGGCATGAACGGCATCGACGTCTGCAAGGCGATCAGGTCGGAGTCGGGCGTCCCGATCGTGATGCTGACCGCGAAGAGTGACACGGTGGACGTGGTGCTCGGCCTGGAGTCGGGCGCGGACGACTACGTGGTCAAGCCGTTCAAGCCGAAGGAGCTGGTGGCCCGCATCCGGGCGCGCCTGCGCCGCACCGAGGCCGAGCCCGCCGAGGTGCTCCAGATCGGCGACCTGACCATCGACGTGCCGGGGCACGAGGTGCTGCGCGAGGGCAAGCCGATCCAGCTCACGCCGCTGGAGTTCGACCTGCTCGTGGCGCTGGCCCGCAAGCCGCGCCAGGTGTTCACCCGCGAGGTGCTGCTGGAGCAGGTGTGGGGCTACCGGCACGCGGCGGACACCCGGCTGGTGAACGTCCACGTGCAGCGGCTGCGCTCCAAGGTCGAGCGCGACCCGGAGCACCCCGAGGTGGTGCTGACCGTGCGCGGCGTCGGGTACAAGGCCGGCCCTCCGTGATCGGGACCCGTCGGACATGATCGGACGCCGGCTCGACCCCGTGGTGCGCGAAGTGCGCCGCGGGGTCGAACGCGCTCGTCGCCAGATGGTCGCGTTCGGCGAGCTGTGGCGGCGCTCGCTGCAACTGCGCGTCGTGGTCAGCACGCTGGCGCTGTCGTCGGCGGTGGTGTTCGTGCTGGGCATGGTGCTCCAGGTGCAGATCACCGGCCAGCTGCTGGAGACCAAGATCGAGGCGGCGGTCCGGCAGACCGAGGCGAGCGCCGCGGCGATCCAGCCCGACCTGGCGGGCCTCAACCCCGGCCCGGACAGCGTGAAGACCCGGTTCACCACGGCCCTGAACAAGATCAACACCTCGGGTGTGGACCTCGACCCGACCAGTTCCGGCGCGGGCGCGTTCGAGCCGGTGCTCCGCGACCCCGTCGGCACGGGCTCCGACGGCCTCCCGGTCGCCGTCGGCCAGTACGAGGACGTGCCGGACGGGCTGTTCAAGATGCTCGAACGGGGCAGCGCCGGCTACCAGATCACCACCGTGGAACGGGAGACCGGACCCACCACGCTGCTGGTCGTGGGCAAGCCGGTGAACAGCTCCGCGCGCCCCATGCACCTGTACCTGCTGTTCCCGCTGACCAGCGAGCAGGCCACCGCCGACGTCGTGCAGAGCACCCTGGTCGTCGGCGGCGTGGTGCTGCTCCTGCTGCTCGCGCTGATCGCGAACCTGGTCACCCGGCAGGTCGTGCGGCCGGTGCGGCAGGCGGCCGAGATCGCCGAGCGGTTCGCCGACGGCAGCCTCGACCAGCGCATGCCCGTGGTCGGCGAGGACGACGTGGCACGGCTGGCCGAGTCCTACAACGAGATGGCCGCGAGCATCCAGCGCCAGATCCACCAGCTGGAGGAGTTCGGCCAGCTCCAGCGCCGCTTCACCTCCGACGTGTCGCACGAGCTGCGCACGCCGTTGACGACCGTGCGGATGGCCGCCGACGTGCTGCACGCCTCCCGCGAGCAGTTCCCCGGCGGCCTGGCCCGCTCCACCGAGCTGCTGGTCGACGAGCTGGACCGGTTCGAGTCGCTGCTCGGCGACCTGCTGGAGATCAGCAGGCTCGACGCGGGCGTGGAGGAGCTGGCCGCCGAGCTGGTCGACATCCGCGTGCTGGCCCGACGCGCCCACGACGCGGTGCGCGCCATCGCCAACAGCAGCGGCACCACGATCGTGCTGGACCTGCCCGACCACGAGGTCAACGCCGAGCTGGACTCCCGCCGCGTCGAGCGCATCCTGCGCAACCTGCTGGCCAACGCCATCGACCACGGCGAGGGCATGCCGGTCGAGCTGACCCTGCGCGGCGACGGCGAGGCGGTCGCGGTGACCGTCCGGGACCACGGCGTCGGCCTGCGCCCCGGCGAGGCCGACCTGGTGTTCAACCGGTTCTGGCGCGCCGACCCGTCCCGCAACCGCCGCACCGGCGGCACCGGCCTGGGCCTGTCGATCAGCCTGGAGGACGCCCGGCTGCACGGCGGTTGGCTGGAGGCGTGGGGCGAACGCGGCCTCGGCGCGGTGTTCCGGCTCACGCTCCCGTGCCGGCTGGGCCACGAGCTGACCTCCAGCCCGCTGCCGCTGGAGCCGCCCGACCTGCCGCCCGTGGTCGAGCCGGAGCCGGACGAGCCCGAGCCGGTGGAGGAGGTCGAGCTGACCGAGGAGGAGTTCACGTGGCAGCCCGCCCAGCCCGTCACCGGCGAACGCGAGGAGGTCCGGTGAGGCTGCTCGCCGTGCTCCTGGCCGTGCTCGTGGCCGCGGGTTGCGCCGCGATCCCCACCGAGACCTCGCCGATCGCGGTGAACCCCTCGGCGGGCAACGCCAGCGAGGCCGCCGCGCCCAAGCCGGTCAAGGACATCGACCCGTTGACGCTGGTCCGGGAGTTCGTCAACGCCTCGGCCAACCCCGAGGGCGACTACGCGGCGGCCAAGGCGTACCTCACCGAGGACGCGAAGAAGGCGTGGAACACCAAGGGCACGCCGACGATCATCGACACCACGTTCAACACCGTGCCCACGCCGGGCGTGACGGCGGACGACAAGCACCGGATCGTGCTGCTCCAAGGGCGCAACGTCGGCCGGTTGCAGCTCGAGGACAACTCGTTCATCCAGCTCATCGGCCCTCTCGACACCCCGATCGGGATCGAGCGCGACGCCGAGGACCAGTGGCGGATCTCCGCGCCGCCGGACGGCATCTACGTGCCGCTGGGCGGGTTCCAGCAGAACTACCGGCGCGTGACGCTGTTCTTCTACAGCCCGGACTTCAGCGTGCTCGTGCCCGACCCGCGGTGGGTGGTCATCGCGCCGTCCACGTCGATCCCGAGCCGGGTGACGAGCCTGCTGCTCAAGGGGCCCGCGGTGGGGATGAGGGGCGCGTTGGCCTCGGCCATCCCGAACGGCGCGGCGCAGCGCAAGAACACCTCCGAGGCCGACGACGGCGCGCTGGAAGTCGACCTGACCAAGGTCGGCGACATCACCGTGCAGGCGGGCAAGCAGATCGTGGCGCAGGTGGTGAGGTCGCTCGCGGGCGTCTCCAGCAGCCGGATCCGGGTGCTGGTCGAGGGCCAGTGGATCAACGCCGACCAGCACGAGTGGCGGCCCGCCGACGTGCAGACCGGCGAGGAGCTGGCCACCCCGATCGCCGGCCTGAACGGGATGCTGGTCGGCAACGGGCGGGTCAAGCAGGTCAACGGCGACCCCGTGCCCGGGCCCGCGGGCGCGGGCGACTACCAGGTGCTCAGCGCCGGGCAGTCGATGGACGGCAGCCAACTGGCGGTGGTGAGCCGGGCCGTCGACGGCTCCGCGCGGCTGCGGGTGGGGCCGGTGCACGAGCCGTTGGCCGAGGTCGACCTGCACGCGTCCGCCATGACCAGGCCGACGTGGCTGCTCAGCGGGCGGCAGGGCGAGCCGAGCAACGAGGTGTGGACCGTCGCCGACGGCAACAACGTGGTGCGCGTGATCAAGACCGACCGCGGGTGGACGGCGAACGCGGTCAACGCCTCGGAGCTGACCGAGCTGGGCGGCATCACCGAGCTGAGGCTGTCGCGCGACGGCACGCGGGTGGCGGCCGTGGTGGACGGCAAGCTCGTGGTGGCGGCCGTGGTGCGGGGCCAGGACTCGGCGGTGTCGCTGCGGTCGCCGCGCCACCTCCAGCCGTCCGTGCTGGGCACGAGCGCGTTGGCGCTGGACTGGCTGGCGCAGGACGTGCTGGTGGTGAGCACGTCGCTGGTGGCGTACCCGATCGCCAAGGTGAACATCGACGGCGTGCGCGTGGAGCGGTACAACACGTCGAACCTGACCGTGCCGGTGGCGTCGGTGACCGCCGCGCCGGGGCGCAACGTGCTGGCGGTGGACCAGAGCGGGTTGTGGAGCGCGAACGACGTGGGTGACGTGTGGCGTGCGTCGACGACGAAGGTGGAGCCCGGGACCCAGGCGTTCTACCCGGGCTGAGGGCTCGGCCCCATCTTCACCCGATCGTGCAAGCCTCGCACCTCGGCGGAGGGGCCTGGATTGTCGGTGGCCGCCGGCATCGTCGCGGGCATGGTGCTGATGAACCTGCTGTTCCCGCCCCGTTGTCCTGGTTGCGGCACGTGGGGCGCGCGCGTGTGCGCGCGGTGCCTGGCCCTCTTCGGGCTGCCGAAGCGGGTGCCCGGCGCCGGTCCGCCGGTGTTCGCGCTCGCGGCCTACGCCGGCGCGGCCCGTGAGCTGGTGCTCGCGTTCAAGGAGCGCGGGCGGCGCGAGCTGGCGGCCGTGTTCGGGGCGCTGGTGGCCGCCGCCGTGCCGCACCTGCCCGGCGTCGGACCCGACCCGTGGCTGGTGCCCGCGCCGTCACGGGCGTCGGCCGCCCGTGCCCGCGGCGGTTCCCACGTGATGAGAATGGCACGCGCGTCCGGCTTTTCCGTCGCGCCGGCACTCGCGTTCGCGAGAGGAGTTCGCGATTCGGTGAGCCTCGACGCGGCCTCCCGAAGGGCGAATCTGGCTGGTCGCGTCCGACTCGTGCCGGATCGCCTGCCACCACCGGGCACACCGGTTGTCCTGTTGGATGACGTCGTGACGACCGGATCCACGGCACGCGCCTGCGTTTCGGTGTTGAAAGCAGCCGGATTCGGGGTACCCGCAGTGCTCACGCTGACAACCGCACGCAGAACCCACCCACACGGGTGAATCGGGCCGGGAACCTCCCGGGACGCTCGCCCGTTGGCCGGATATGACGCCCGCGCAGAGGCCGTTCGACGCAACCACTCTGCTGGCGAGTGCCTGTGCTCGCCTCGGCCTTTCGGGTGAGCGGGAGGCGGCGTGGCGTCCGGGCGTGCCCGCGTGGCGCGCCGCCGGCACCGGTTTTTCGTCGCTCTGCGTCACGACAAGAAAATCTTGGACTTCCCCCGCCCCGGGGGCTGTCGCAGCGGCGAATACCGGGCTAACGTGCACCGCTATCAGCGTTCCCGGCACGCGGGGAGGAGGCGAACAGCCCATGACCCTGGCGCCGGTGGGGCGCTGAGGGGCCACCCTCAGCGACAAGTCCGCGAACATGATCGCGGATCCGGCGCCCAAGCGATCCGAAGCCATTGCTCGCAGCAAAGCGAGGGAGGTCGTGTATGGACATCGTCGTTAAGGGCCGCAACGTCGAGGTGCCCGATCACTACAGGGTTCACGTCGCCGAAAAGCTGGCCAGGCTTGAGCGTTACGACCGCAAGGTCATCCGCTTCGACGTGGAGCTTTTCCACGAACCGAACCGCAGGCAGTCGAAGAACTGCCAGCGCGTCGAGATCACCGGCAAGGGACGCGGTCCGGTGGTTCGTTCCGAAGCATGTGCGGGCGACTTCTACGCCGCCTTGGACTCCGCGGTGAGCAAGCTCGAGAACCGGTTGCGCCGCTCGCATGACCGCAGGCGCGTGCACCACGGGCGACGCGGCCCGACATCGGTCGCCGAGGCGACCAGCGGACTCGGGGAGCCGCTCCCCTTCCACCCCGACAGCGACGGCGGCCAGGCGCAGGGCATGTGGGTCGGCCACACCGCCCTGCTGGAAGCGGCCGAGCCGGAACCCGCGGACGAGGGCATGGCGGAAGTGCCCGCGCAACGCTGGGAAGACGGCGTCGAAGACAGACTGCCCGGCCAGATCGTGCGCGAGAAAGAGCACACGGCCAAGCCGATGACCGTCGACCAGGCCCTCTACGAGATGGAACTGGTCGGCCACGACTTCTACCTGTTCTCCGACGCCGACAGCGGCCGTCCGAGCGTCGTCTACCGCCGGAAGGGGTTCGACTACGGCGTGATCAGGCTGGCCTGAGCACCACCTGACCACTCTTCCCTCACTCGACTTCGCGCGACCCCCGGCGTCCTCGCACGCCGGGGGTCGCGGGCCGCGGACCGCCTTTTCGAAGATCGAACGGCGTGATCACCGGAAAATGCGTCACGGGACAACCCCGTGACCATGCGAACGACTAACGCCTCCGCATTCGACCTGTGTCGAACACCACCGCCGTGAATACCGTGATCACCTCTCGCGCGGTCCGTGCTCCGACCCCATTACGTCCAACCGGGTGGTACGCGGCCGTGACCGGTCACGGAACGCGATCTTGGCCGGCCTCCGTGACGCCGGAGCGGACCGTTCCGAAGCGTCCCCGGCCCCTCCGCCAACAGGCTTCCTACCTGTGTCTGTGCACACACCTTCACGACTTGCCTACGATGGTCGGTGGTGAAGGCTCGCCATGGCCGTGGCGAGCCCCTGTGGAAGGCGCCCGTCCCCCGGGCGCGTCGCGATGAGGTAATGAGGTCGACCCGGATGGTGCTGTCCCGACTGCTCCGCGCTGGCGAGGGCAAGATGCTCAAGCGCCTGCGCAACATCGCAGCGCACATCAACAACCTCGAAGACGACGTCGTCGACCTCTCCGATGCGGAGCTGCGCGCGAAGACCGAGGAGTTCCGCAAGCGCTACGCCGACGGCGAGACCCTGGACGAGCTGCTGCCGGAGGCCTTCGCGGTCGTCCGCGAAGGCGCCAAGCGCACCCTCGGCCAGCGTCACTTCGACGTCCAGCTCATGGGCGGCGCGGCGCTGCACCTCGGTCAGATCGCCGAGATGCGCACCGGTGAGGGCAAGACGCTGACCTCCGTGCTGCCCGCCTACCTGAACGCGATCGCGGGCGAGGGCGTCCACGTCGTCACGACCAACGACTACCTGGCCAAGCGTGACGCGGAGTGGATGGGTCGCATCCACCGCTTCCTCGGCCTGACCGTCGGCGCGATCCTGTCGGAGATGACGCCCGAGCAGCGCCGCGTCGCCTACAACGCCGACATCACCTACGGCACGAACAACGAGTTCGGCTTCGACTACCTGCGCGACAACATGGCGTGGAGCCGGGACGAGATGGTCCAGCGCGGCCACTTCTACGCCATCGTCGACGAGGTCGACTCCATCCTGATCGACGAGGCCCGCACGCCGCTGATCATCTCCGGCCCGGCCGACCAGTCCTCGCGCTGGTACGTCGAGTTCGCGCGGCTGGCCACGAAGATGCGCCGCGACACCCACTACGAGGTGGACGAGCGCAAGCGCACGATCGGCGTCACCGAGGCGGGCGTGCAGTACGTCGAGGACCAGCTCGGCATCGACAACCTGTACGACTCGACCAACACCCCGCTGGTCGGCTACTTCCAGAACGCGATCAAGGCCAAGGAGCTGTTCGCCAAGGACAAGGACTACATCGTCCGCAACGGCGAGGTCATGATCGTCGACGAGTTCACCGGCCGCGTGCTGGCAGGTCGTCGTTACAACGAGGGCATGCACCAGGCGATCGAGGCCAAGGAAGGCGTCGAGATCAAGGCGGAGAACCAGACGCTCGCCACGATCACCCTCCAGAACTACTTCCGGCTCTACGCCAAGCTCGGCGGCATGACCGGTACCGCCGAGACCGAGGCGGCCGAGTTCCACCAGACCTACAAGCTCGGCGTCGTGCCCATCCCGACGAACCGCCCGATGCAGCGCAAGGACGAGTCCGACCTGGTCTACAAGACCGAGGAGGCCAAGTTCGAGGCGGTCGCGGAGGACATCGCCGAGCGGCACGCGAAGGGCCAGCCGGTGCTGGTCGGCACGACGAGCGTCGAGCGCTCCGAGTACCTGTCCAAGCTCCTGGTCCGCAAGGGCATCCCGCACGAGGTGCTCAACGCCAAGCACCACGAGCGCGAGGCGCTGATCATCGCCAAGGCCGGCCGCAAGGGCGCCGTCACGGTCGCCACGAACATGGCCGGTCGCGGCACCGACATCGTGCTGGGCGGCAACCCGGACATCATCACCGACCACGAGCTGCGCGAACGCGGCCTGGACCCGGTGGAGAACCCGGAGGAGTACGAGGCCGCCTGGGCGAAGCTGATCGAGGAGATCACCTCCGAGGTCAAGGCCGAGGCGGAGGAGGTCCGCGCGGCGGGCGGCCTGTACGTGCTGGGCACGGAGCGGCACGAGTCGCGGCGCATCGACAACCAGCTGCGCGGTCGTTCGGGCCGTCAGGGCGACCCCGGCGAGTCTCGGTTCTACCTGTCGTTGAAGGACGAGCTGATGCGCCGCTTCAACGCGGCCATGGTCGAGTCCGTCATGACGCGGCTGAAGGTGCCGGACGACGTGCCGATCGAGCACAAGATGGTCACCCGGGCCATCCGCAGCGCGCAGACGCAGGTCGAGCAGCAGAACTTCGAGATCCGCAAGAACGTCCTCAAGTACGACGAGGTCATGAACGAGCAGCGCAAGGTGATCTACGCCGAGCGCCGCCGCGTCCTCGACGGCGAGGACCTGCGCGAGCAGGTCGAGCACATGATCACCAGCGTGGTCGGCGCGTACGTCGACGGCGCGACCGCCGACGGCTACGCCGAGGACTGGGACCTCGACCAGCTGTGGACGGCGCTCAAGACGCTGTACCCGATCACGCTCGACCCGAAGAAGGTGCTCGAGGAGGACGACGACCTCACCCGGGAGTCGCTGAAGGCGAAGCTGGAAGCCGACGCCCTGGCCGCTTACGAGGCGCGTGAGGCGGACATCGACGGCCGGGTCGGCCCGGGCGCGATGCGCGAACTGGAGCGCCGCGTCCTGCTCTCCGTGCTCGACCGGAAGTGGCGCGAGCACCTGTACGAGATGGACTACCTGAAGGAGGGCATCGGCCTGCGGGCGATGGCCCAGCGCGACCCGCTGATCGAGTACCAGCGGGAAGGCTTCGACATGTTCAACGGCATGCTCGAAGCCCTGAAGGAGGAAACCGTCGGCTTCCTGTTCAACCTGCAGGTCGAAGCCGCCGAACCCGAGCCCGCCGCCGAACCGCCGGTCCAGGTCTCGATCGCCAACGGCGGCCCCCTGGCCGGCAGCCGAGCCCGCGCCCGCGCCGCCGCCGCTGCGGCCGCCCAGCAGCAGGCCGAGGCCAACGCCAACCAGGCCCCCGCCGGCCCCGCCCTGGCTCAACTGCAGAGCGGCAACGCCATCCCCCCGGCCCTGCGCGGCAAGGGCCTGGACGGCCGCGCCCAACAGGGCCTGACCTACACGGGCCCGTCCGAGAGCGGTGACGCCGAAACCACCGGCAACACCGCCCAGCAGGGCGGCAACCAGCCAGGCGGCACCCGAAAAGAACGCCGCGCCGCCGCCCGCGCCCAGGCAAAGGGTCAGCGCAAGGGCCCGCGCCAGTAACCAACCCCAGACCCAACCCCAGCTGAACCCACGAAGCGGGCCACCGACCACCATCGGCGGCCCGCTTCCTCACATCCCGCCCCCTTCACTCACACCCCACCCGCGGCCCCCATCGCCGCCACCACCCGCACCCACCCATCTCCCACCCGCCGCGCGCTCCGCCACCTCCCCGACCCACCCTGCCGTAGGTCTGGACCTGCTCGACTCCACCCCCGCCGGCCCGGCGGGAGTGGCTGGCGGGGCGCTGGCTGGCGGGGCGCTGGTCGGCGGGGCTGGCTCGGCCGGGCTGGCTCGGCGGGGCGTGGTCCGGCCCGGTGGCTCAGGCCAGCCCGGCCTCGACCTGCCCGGCCTCGACCTGCCCGGCCTCGACCTGCCCGGCCCAAGCCCCAACCTGCCGCCCGGCTGGCCTGCCATCACCCGGCCCGGCGCGATCTGGTGCCACCCGTCCCAGCTCGGACCTGACCCCGGCCGTCCCGGCTCGGCCCGGCCCCACCCCGGTAGGCCCCGGCCTGGCTCAGCCCGGCCTCCCGGCGGCACGCGGCCTCAGGCCGTGTCAGCGGCCCAGGCTGCGCAAGCCGTCCTAGTTCGCGCGCTCAGGGCCCTATCCCGCTGCAACGCGCGATACCGGATCACACGCTGCGGTGGCGGTCGGGTTGCGTCGAGCGTCTCAGCGGTGTCGGGGGCGTCATTTGTGGCTCCTCTGGGGCCTGACTGCGGCGGGGTGGTCGAAGCGGTCGGGGGTGGTTGCGGGGCTCCGTATTAACAACCGAGGTACGAGAACAGTGTTTCCGTACATTTTTGAGTAAATGTCACTCGATCGTGTTCGGCTGGCGTTAGGGGAGCAGGTGGAATTCGGTGCAGTGCCAGCGGGAGCCTTGGCGTTCGACCCGGGCGGCGAAGGCGCGGACTTTGGTGGGCAGGTGGAGGGTGCCCGCCAGTTCCGCCGCGTCCGCCGACACGTGGCACAGGCGGTAGCGGCCCAGGCGGGTTTGGGTCGGGGTGGCGGCGCTGGTCACGGTGGACAGGGCGCGCGGGGTGAAGGTGGCCGACAGTTGTTTCGGTGGTCGGCGGCCACTCAGGGCCTCCACCAGTGGGAACAGGAAGTGGCGGGCGTCGAGCGGGGTGAGGGTGGGCGCGGCCGGTGAGGGGGTGGGCGGGGCGTTGTCGGTGTCGGTCGGCTTCGTCGACGCCAGGGCGCGCAGTTGAGGTGGCATGCTGAACCGAGGGCGGACACCCCGGGTTTCGTACCAAGATCACCCGATGGAGGCACGGTGCGGGGACTGGTTCTGGACTTCGGCGGTGTCCTGACGGACCTCGGCGACGACCACGCGGCCGCCGAACCGCCCCTGCTCTCGGCCACGCGCCAGGCTCGTCACCAGGGCATCCTCACCGCGATGCTCTCCAACGCCGACTTCCTGTGGCGACGGCCGGCGGGCTGGGAGGGCCTGTTCGACGTCGTCATCACCTCCGGCGAGGTCGGCATGGCGAAACCCGACCGCCGCATCTACCTGCTCGCCGCCGAACGGCTCGGCCTCCCGGCCCACGAGTGCGTCTTCGTGGACGACCTCGCCGTCAACGTCCGGGGCGCGGCGGCCGCCGGAATGGTCGGCGTGCACCACCAGTCCGTGCATTCCACGCTCGAGGAACTCGAAACTTTGCTCCAGATCCCTCTGCAGGGTTAATCGGTCACGAACGGCCACGAACAATGCACCTGGGCGGTGAATTGCCGCTCACTCGACTTCCACCGTACGTTCTGAGCGATACGGACGGATGTCACGCGATGAACAGCACGACCGCGTGCTGCTGTTCCGCACCCGGTGCCGTACGAGGGGCGCGGGTGCGGGACGTCGAGGGCTGATCGGGACGGCCCGACGGGTACCGCGTCGGGTGGCTGTGGTGAGCCGCCGATCAGCCGGGTTAGGCAGCGCGGGTGTCTGAGCGGCCCTCCGGCACCCGCGCTGCGCACCCGCGCGCCCGAGCGCCTACGACACCCGCCGGCGGACCACCTCGAAGCACAGCACCGCCGCCGCGCTGGCCACGTTCAACGACTCCACCCCGGCCGCCATCGGGATCGACAACCACCCGGTCACGTGCGGCCGCACGTCGTCGGAGATCCCGGCCGTCTCACTGCCCAGCACGAACGCCGCCCGCGCCGGCAACTCCGCCGAGTACACCGACGACCGCGCCGCCGCGTCCAGCGCGAACACCGGGTAACCGGCCTCCCGCAACTCGGCCACGGCCTCCGCCGCCGTCGCGCACCGCAGCACCGGGGCCCGGAACGCCACCCCCGCCGACGCCTTGACCACCATCGGGTCGATCGACGCGACACCCCGCCGCGGCACGACGATGCCGTCCATCCCCGCCGCCGTCGCCGTGCGCAGGATCATGCCGACGTTCGCCGGGGTGGTGATGCCGTCGAGCACCAGCACCGACCGCGGCCGGTCCCGCAACGCCGCAGCCAACGGCCGCATCCGCGGCGCGACGACGTCCGCCAGCACGCCCTGGTCCTGCTTGCCGTTCCCGGCTAGCACCTTGACCCGCTGCGCGGAAGCCCGCTGCACCGCGACGCCACGCCGACCGGCCGCGTCCAGGATCTCCCGGGCGGCCGGGCCGCGGGCCGTGTCGGCGAGCACGACCTTGTCGACCTCGAGCCGCGGGTCGTCCAACGCCTCCAGCACGGGCTTGCGGCCGTACACGGTGACGAACTTGTCCTTGGGTGACACATCCACGGAACAAGTGTCCTCTACCCGTTTGGGGCTTGTTTCTTCGCTGTCAATCATGATGATCGTCACATGACATCGCGCGACGAGGCGCACCGTCTGCTGGCCAGCGGCCGGGAGGCGGACGTCTACCTGCGTCCCGACGGCCTGCTGGTCAAGCGCAGCCGGGCGGGCCGCGACCTGGGGCCCGAGGCCGAGCTGATGCGTTACCTGCGGCGGCACGGCATACCGGTGCCCAGGGTGGCCGACGCGTCGGAGACGGACCTGGTCATGGAGTACGTGCCCGGCCCGCGCATGTCGCAGGAACTGGACGCCAAGCCGTGGCGCGCGGGCGCGTTGGGCCGGGAGCTGGCCGAGCTGCACCGCAGGCTCGACGGCGTGCCCGCGCCGACCTTCCTGCCCGGTGACGGCGACCTGCTGCACCTCGACCTGCACCCCGGCAACGTGGTGCTGGGGCCGGAGGGCGCGGTCGTGGTCGACTGGGGCAGCGCGCGCAAGGGTGACCGGAAGGTCGACGTCGCGCTGAGCTGGCTGGCGATGGCGGTCGCGCCGCTGCGGCCGTTCAAGCGGCTCGCCCGGTCGCGGATGGTGCGCGGGTTCCTCGCCGGGGTCGACCACTCGGTGCGGGTGGAGGCGCGGCGCGCGATGCCGGCCGCCGCGGCGATCAGGCTGGCCCGGCACGAGCGCGACGAAGCCGAGGTCAGCGCCGTGCACCGGCTGGTGCGCGACTGCACCGACTAGCCTGGACCGCATGCCCGACCGCCTGTCCGCGCTGGACGCCTCGTTCCTGTACCTGGAGGACTCCACGACGCCGATGCACGTCGGTGGGGTGGCGGTGTTCCGGCGACCGCGCACGGGCTTCGACTACGACCGCCTGGTCGACCTGATCGAGCAGCGGCTGTCGCTGGTGCCCCGGTACCGGCAGAAGGTCGTGCACGTGCCCGGGCGGCTCGCGCGGCCGGTGTGGGTGGACGACGCGGACTTCGACGTCACCTACCACGTGCGGCGGTCGGCGTTGCCGAAACCGGGCAGCGACCAGCAGTTGCACGACCTGGTGGCGAGGTTGATGTCCCGCCCGCTGGACCACACCCGGCCGTTGTGGGAGGTCTACCTGGTCGAGGGCCTGGCCCGGAACCGGACCGCGGTGATCACCAAGACCCACCAGGCGATGGTGGACGGCATCGGCGCGCCGGAGATCGGGCAGGTGATGCTCGACGTGTCCGCCACGCCCCGGCCGCCGGTGGAGTCGCTGTGGATGCCGTCGCCGGAGCCCAGCGGGTTGCAGCTGGTGGCCGACGCGGTCGCGGAAGCCGTGCAGCGGCCCGGCGAGGTGGTGGAGAACGTCCGCTCGGCGGCGATGGACACGGTCGCGACCGTGCGCAAGGTCGCCGGGGTGTTCGGCGGGTTGGCGTCGGCGGTGCGGACCGCCGCGACGCCCGCGCCCGGCAGCCCGTTGAACGTGCGGATCTCGCCGCAGCGGCGGTTCGCGGTGGCGCGGACCAGGCTGGACGTGTTCCGCGCCATCCGGCGCGCGCACGGCGGCACGGTCAACGACGGCGTGCTGGCGGTGTTGTCGGGCGCGTTGCGGAACTGGCTGCTGTCGCGCGGCGAGGTCGTGTCGGCGGGCACCACGATCCGGGCGATGGCCCCGATGTCGGTGCGCGACGACGAGACGCAGGTGTCGGCGTACCTGGTCGACCTGCCGGTGGGCGAGCCGAACCCGGTCGTGCGGCTGCACCACGTGTCGCACGCGATGCGCGCGCACCAGGAGTCGGGGCAGTCGGTGGCGGCGCAGACCTTGGTGCGGTTCTCCGGCTTCGCGCCGCCGACGTTGCACGCGTTGGGCGCGCGGGCGGCGTCGTCGTTCTCGCGGCGGCTGTTCAACGTGGTGGTGACGAACGTGCCCGGTCCCCAGGTGCCGCTGTACGCGGCGGGGGCGAAGATGATCGAGATGTTCCCGGTTGTGCCCCTGGCGAAGAACCAGGCGCTCTCGATCGGCGTGACGTCTTATGACGGTGGCGTGTACTTCGGCCTGAACGCCGACCGTGACGCGATGTCCGATGTGGACGTGCTGGCGGCGATGGTCGAGGAGTCGGTGGAGGAACTGATGGGAACGGTGTCCGCATGAGGGTGTACCTCCCGGCGACCGTCGCGATGTTGCGCGACTTGGCGGAGAAGGGCGAGTTCGTCGCCGTGGGCGGCACGGCGTTCGCGCTGACGCCCGCGTTGCGCGAGTCCTACGCGACCGGTGACACGGAGGAGCTGGAGTACTCGGCCATGCTCGACGCGGCACGGGGTTCGCTGCGGTTGATCGCGGGCGACGAGAAGGCCGTGCCGAGGCGTGCGGTCGTGTCGGCGGACGTCGACGACGTGAAGCTGAGGCCGGACCTGGACTTCTCGGTGGTGAAGCTGTCGGCCCCGGTGCCGATGAAGGCCGTTGCCGCGATCCACTTGGACACGTCGGAGGCGGAGGAGGACGTGCGCGCGGCGGCGGAGGTGATCGACGCGGCGGACCTGGGTGATCCGGACGCGGAGTTCGCGCTGGGCGGGGCGGAGGACCACGAGTTGGCCTGGTACGCGCCGCAGGAGCTGCCGTTCCTGTTGGAGTTGATGTAGGGGCGGGTCGCTTTTGATCTTCTGCTCTTTCAACCTCTCCGCCCCCGCCAAGCCGTCACATGCCATCCGCCGGCTGCCACAGCTCGATCCGGTTGCCCTCGGGGTCGACGCACCACCCGAACCGCCCGTACTCGGAGTCCTCGGTCTGCGGCAGCACCTCGACCCCTCGGCTGCGCAACTGCGCCAGCAGCTCGCCCAGGTCGTCGACCCGGAGGTTGATCATGGCGCGTTGGCCCGGCTCGCCGAAGTAGTCCGTGTCATTGGCGAACAGGGCGAACGTCGTCGTCTCGGCCTCACCCCAGTGGAACGTGATGGCGCCGCCGTCGCTCATCGGCACGCCCAGGTGCCGGCGGTACCACTCGGCCATCCGCTCGGGGTTGCGGGCGCGCAGGAACACGCCGCCGATGCCAGTCACCTTCGCCACGGCTGGGCACCGTACTACCAGTGACGGTGACGGGCCCATGGAAGCGGTCACGGCGCCACCCGATCCGGGCAACCGAACAGCGCGGGCGTACCCACCCGGCCGTGCCGGCCGTGACGCTCCGCTGTTGCCGCCGACCCCCGTGAGCTCCCACCACCACGCCGAGCGCGCGTTCTGAGTGTTGAACTCGGGGGTTCTGAACGTAGGACACACGCGACCTGGGCGTAGGACTCGCGGGGTTAGTCGTATTCCTCCAGTTTGCCGCGGGAGGCGAGGAGGCGGCGCAGGGAGGCCAGGCGGCCGGGGGATGCCTCACCCGTGCGGACGAGCTCGTCCAGCATGCAGTCGGGGTCGTCCGGTTCGCCCAGGTGGCCGCAGCCCGACGGGCACTCCTCGGCCATCGCCTTCATGTCCGGGAACGCGCCGACGATGTCGTCCGGCGTGATGTGCGCCAGGCCGAACGACCGGATGCCGGGCGTGTCCACGGCCCAGCCGCCCTCGGGCAACGGCAGCGCGACCGTCTGCGTGGACGTGTGGCGGCCCTTGCCGACGCCGCTCACCACCCCGACCGCCCGGTGCGCGTCGGGCACCAGCTTGTTCACCAGCGTCGACTTGCCCACGCCCGAGTGCCCGATCAGCGCCGACAACCGGTTCACCAGCCGGGACCGCAGCTCCTCCGGGTCCTGGTCCGACCGCGTCACGACCACCGGCAGGTCCAGCTCGGCGTACGCGGCGACCAGCTCGTCCGGTGGCGCGAGGTCCGACTTCGTCAGGCACAGCAGCGGTTCCAGGCCGCCCGCGTAGGCCGCCACCAGGCAGCGGTCGATGAAACCTCGGCGCGGCTGCGGGTCCGCCAGCGCCGACACGATCACCAGCTGCCCGGCGTTGGCCACCACCACCCGCTCGAACGGGTCGGTGTCGTCGGCCGTGCGCCGCAGCACGCTGCGCCGCTCCTCCACCCGCACGATCCGCGCCAGCGTGTCCGGCTGACCGGACGTGTCGCCGACCAGCCCCACCTGGTCGCCCACGACGACCGGTGTGCGGCCGAGTTCCCGTGCGCGCATGGCGACGACCAACCGCGCCGGGTCGTCGTCCAGCGCGCACGTCCACCGCCCCCGGTCGACCCCGACGACCATGGCGGGCACCGCGTCCGCGTGCTCCGGCCTGCGCTTGCTGCGCGGCCGGGTCCCCTTGCCCGGTCGCACCCGCACGTCGGACTCGTCCAACCGCCGCCAGTCGCCGCGTGCCACGTCAGCGCGCTCCCGGCTGCGACAGCATGGCCGCCCACATCCCCGGGAAGTCCGGGATCGTCTTGGTGGTCGACCCGATGTCGTCCACCGACACGCCCTCGACCACCAGGCCGATGATCGCGCCGGCCGTGGCCATCCGGTGGTCGGCGTAGGCCCGCCACACGTCCCCGCGCAGGGGGCGCGGTGTGATGACCAGGCCGTCCTCGGTCTCCACCGCGTCGCCGCCCACCCGGTTGATCTCGGCGGCGAGCGCGGCGATCCGGTCCGTCTCGTGGCCGCGGATGTGCGCGACGCCGCGGATGCGGCTGGGGCCGTCGGCGAGCGCCGCCAGCGCCGCCACGGTCGGCGTCAGCTCGCTCTCGTCGCGCAGGTCCACGTCGATCCCGGTCAACCGGTCGGGCCCGCGCAGCTCCAGGCCCGCGTCCGACAGCGTGACGTGGCAGCCCATCCGCTCGAACAGCTCCCGCGCCGCCCCGCCCGGCTGGGTCGTCTCCGCGGGCCAGCCGGGGATCGTCACCCGACCGCCCGTCACGGCCGCCGCCGCCAGGAACGGCGTGGCGTTGGACAGGTCCGGCTCCACGTGCCACTCCCGGCCCCGCACCGCGCCCGGCTCGACCCGCCACACGTCGGGCGTCGCGTCGTCCACCACGACGCCCGCCTGCCGCAGCATGGTCACGGTCATCTCGATGTGCGGCAGCGACGGCACCGGCTTGCCCGAGTGGCGCACCGTCACGCCGCTCTCGTACCGCGCGCCCGACAGCAGCAGCCCCGACACGAACTGGGACGACGCCGACGCGTCGATGGTGACCTCACCGCCGGGCACGCCGCCCTTGCCGTGCAGCGTGAACGGCAGCGCGGCGCCCGCCACGTCGGCGCCCAGCGCGCGCATGGCGTCCAGGATCGTGGTCATCGGCCGGGTCCGCGCGTGCGGGTCGCCGTCGAAGGTGATGTCGCCGACCGCGAGCGCGGCGGCGGGCGGCAGGAACCGCATCACGGTGCCCGCGAGGCCGCAGTCGACCTGCGCCGGGCCGCGCATCTCGTGCGGCGTGACCAGCCAGGAACCGTCGGGGCCGTCGGCGACGTCGACGCCGAGCGACCGCAGCGCGGCGACCATCAGGTTCGTGTCGCGGCTGCGCAGCGGGGCGTGCAGGGTGGACGCGCGGTCGGCCAGGGCGGCGAGCACGAGCGCGCGGTTGGTGATCGACTTGGAGCCGGGCACGGGTACCGTCGCGTCGACCGGGCCGTCGGCGGTGGGAGCGGACCACTGCTGAGTCATGGCCTGATGATTCCGCATCGGGTGGTCGACAGCTCGCACCGGGCTTTCCGACGTGCGACGATGGCACTGCCCGAGGGTGACCCGTGGAGAGGTGATCGGTGTGTGCGGCAGGTACGCGTCCACCAAGAACCCGGCGCTGCTCGCGGCGGAGTTCGACGCGGTCGACGGCACCGAGGGCGCGGCGCCCGGGCCGGACTACAACGTGGCGCCGACCAAGCAGGTGCTCGCGGTGGTCGAGCGGCACCCGCGCGACGACGAGGGCAACCCCGACCCGGAGACGACCGAGCGCAGCATCCGCGTGATGCGGTGGGGCCTGGTGCCGCACTGGGCCAAGGACCTGTCCGGCGCGGCGAAGATGATCAACGCGCGGGCGGAGAGCGTGCTGGACAAGCCCGCCTACCGCGACTCGGCGGCCAAGCGCCGGTGCATCGTCCCGGCCGACGGCTGGTACGAGTGGCAGCCCGGCGAGGGCCGCAAGCAGCCGTACTTCATCAATCCCGGCGACGGCTCCAGCCTGGCCCTGGCCGGGATCTGGTCGGTGTGGTGGCAGCAGGAGGGCGACGAGCGCAAGCCCGTCATCACCTGCGCCGTGCTCACCACGGACGCGATCGGCGAGATGGCCTCCGTGCACCACCGGATGCCGCTGGTGCTGCCGAAGGACCGCTGGGCGGCGTGGCTCGACCCGGACAACGCCGACCCCAAGGACCTGCTCCAGCCCGACCTGGGACTGGTCGACGCGCTGGAGCTGCGCCCGGTGTCGATGAAGGTCAACAGCATCAAGAACAACGACCCGTCGCTGATGGACGCGGTCGCGCTGGGGGAGTCCGAGAAGCCCGAGCCCACGTTGTTCGAGCTGACATGACCTCGCGGGTGGTCGACACCCCGTACGGCCCGGCGCGGGCCGAGCTGCACTGCGCCTCGGAGAGCCGCGCCGCGCTGCTGCTCGGGCACGGCGCGGGCGGCGGGATCGCCGCGCCCGACCTGGTGGCGGCGGCCCGCGCGGCGGTGGACGTGGGCGTGCACGTGGCGCTGGTGGAGCAGCCGTACCGGGTGGCCGGCCGCCGCGCGCCCGCGCCCGCCAAGCAGCTCGACGCGGCGTGGCTCGCGGTGGCCGACGCGCTGGGCACGACCTGGTTCGACGACCTGCCGCTGGTGTTCGGCGGCCGGTCGTCGGGCGCGCGGGTGGCGTGCCGGACGTCGTCGGAGGGCCAGGCGGTGGCGGTGCTGTGCCTGGCGTTCCCGGTGCACCCGCCGGGCAAGCCGGAGAAGACGCGGATGCCCGAGCTGGACGGCGTCGAGGTCGCGACGCTGGTCGTGCAGGGCGAGAACGACCCGTTCGGCCGACCGGGGGCGGCGCACCACCGGGACGTGGTGCTGCTGCCCGGCGACCACAACCTGAAGGCCGACGTGGCCGCGGTGGGCCGGGCCGTGGGCGAGTGGCTGGACCGCGTGCTGCGCCCGCTGGAGGTGTAGGTCAGGCCGAGATCGGCGCCACGACCGCCTGCGTCAACCGGACGAGGTCCGCCGGCGCGATCTCGACCTCCAGCCCGCGCCGCCCGGCCGAGCAGTAGACGGTCTCGAAGCCCTCCGCCGAGGCGTCCAGCGCCACCGGCAGCCGCTTCTTCTGCCCCAGCGGCGAGATGCCGCCCGCCACGTACCCGGTGGCGCGCTCGGCCGCCGTGACGTCGGCCATCTTCGCCTTCTTGCCGCCCACGGCGGCGGCCAGCGCCTTGAGGTCCAGCTGACCGGTGACGGGGACCACGCCGACGGCCAACTTGCCGTCCACCTCGGCCACGAGCGTCTTGAACACCCGTTCGGGTGCGATGCGCAACGCCTCCGCCGCCTCCAGCCCGTACGACTCGTGGCGGGGGTCGTGCTCGTACGCGTGCAGCGTGTACGCCACCTTCTGCTTGTCCAGCAACGCGGTGGCGGGCGTCCCACGTCCGGCCATGATCGCGCACGATAGTGCAGGCCGTGCCGGGGAATGCGCGGCGAGGTCGCCGCGTTGGTGCGAGCGTGGCTACCGAGGTGATGGATCAGCAGGTCGGCAGGCAGGTCAAGGCGCGCCCGCCGCGTGGCTCGGCTCACTGCCGTCCGGGTGACCGCCGCGTATCCTCGACTGCGTCCCAGACAGTTCCGACCACCGCGCTGACCAGCCGGTGGGAAGGGAGCGCGGTGCCAGCCACGCGAACGCAGGACACGCCGACTGACGAGACAACGGCCGAGCGCGCCGCCAGGTTCGAACGCGACGCCATGCCGATGCTCGACCAGTTGTACTCGGCGGCCCTGCGGATGACCCGCAACCCGGCCGACGCCGAGGACCTGGTCCAGGAGACCTACCTCAAGGCCTACGCCGCCTTCGCGTCCTTCTCGCAGGGCACGAACCTCAAGGCCTGGCTGTACCGCATCCTCACCAACACCTACATCAACGGCTACCGCAAGAAGCAGCGCCAGCCGATCCAGCAGCCGACGGACGAGATCACCGACTGGCAGCTGGCGCAGGCGGAGAGCCACACGTCGACCGGGCTGCGGTCGGCGGAGGTCGAGGCGATGGACCGGCTGCCGGACTCAGACGTCAAGGAAGCCTTGCAGCGACTGCCGGAGGAGTTCCGGATCGCGGTGTACCTCGCGGACGTGGAGGGCTTCGCCTACAAGGAGATCGCAGACATCATGGGCACCCCCATCGGCACCGTGATGTCCCGGTTGCACCGGGGCCGCAGGCAGCTTCGCGACCAGTTGGCGGACACCGCGCGCGAGCGCGGCATCATCCGCGACGGCCACCAGGAGGTGGCGGGCTGATGAGCTGCGGCAAACCCCACGAGACGGACTGCTCCGAGGTCCTGTCCGAGGTCTACCTGTTCCTCGACCACGAGTGCGACGAGAAGCGCAAGGAGCTGCTCCAGACCCACCTGGAGGAGTGCCACCCGTGCCTGGAGCAGTACGGCATCGAGGAGCACCTGAAGGCGCTGCTGGCCCGCAAGTGCGGCGGCGAGCACGCCCCCGAGGAGCTGCGGCGGCGGCTGCGCGCCCGGCTCTACCAGACGGCGGAGCAGACGACGGTGGAGGTCGAGGTCACCACGACGGTGACCAGGACCGAGACGTCGAACAGCTGACCGGCGGCGGGGCACCCCGGTAACCCCGAACCCCCGGCAAGTCGAAGGCCCCGGAGCGGTGCTCCGGGGCCTTCGCACGCCGTGACACGGGTCAGGCGTTGGGGCGCTTCCCGTGGTTGGCGCCGCCCTTCTTGCGGTCGCGGCGCTTGCGGGCACGCTTCGACATGGGGTTCTCCTAGTGCTCGAACTACCTCCCGTCAGTGTGTCACGCGGTCACCTGGGCACGGCACCGGGTCTGAATCGTGGTTGGATGGGACCGGGAGAAGGAGGACCATGGCCGAGGAGATCCGGGCCGAGATCGTGGCGAACGTGGCCCAGGTCACCGTCGCGGAGGGTGACGAGGTCACGCACGAGACCACGGTCGTGCTGCTCGAGAGCATGAAGATGGAGATCCCGGTCCTCCCCGAGGGCGCAGGCAGGATCACCCGCATCGCCGTGTCCGCCGGGGACGTGGTCCAGGAAGGCGACCTCATCGCGGTGGTGGAGTAGCTGTCCACGCTCACCGACCTCCTCGCCGAGCACACCAAGCTCTCCGGCGGCGCCGTCGACCACCTGCAACTCGTGGTGGCCGAGTGGCAGCTGCTGTCGGACCTCAGCTTCGCCGACTTCCTGATGTGGGTGCCGCTGGACGACACGACGTTCCTGTGCGTCGCCCAGGCCCGCCCGACGACCGCGCCCACCGCGCACCCCGAGGACGTCGTGGGCAGCATGGTGGACGTCGAGGAGCACCCCCAGCTGCGCCGCGCCATGACCGAGGCCCGCATCTGCCGCGAGGAGGACCCGCGCTGGCACCTGGGCGTGCCGGTGCGCCGCGAGGCGATCCCGGTCAAGCGCGACGGCGAGGTCATCGGCGTGCTCAGCCGCAACACGAACCTGGCCGTGCCGCGCGTGCCGAGCCCGTTGGAGATCTCCTACCTGGGCAGCGCCGCCGACCTGTGCCAGATGATCTCCGACGGCACGTTCCCGACCACCGAGCCGTCCCCGGACGTGCACACCAGCCCCCGCGTCGGTGACGGCCTGATCCGGCTGGACGCCTCGGGCGCGGTGGTGTTCGCCAGCCCCAACGCGCTGAGCGCCTACCACCGCATGGGCCACGCGTCCGACCTGGTCGGCGTGCACCTGGCCCCGTTGACGCGGTCGCTGATCGGTGACCCGTTCGACGCCACGGAGGTGGCGCAGCGCATCCGGTCCGCCCTGGACGGCCAGCCGTCGATGCGCATCGAGGCCGAGTCGCGCCGCGGCGCGGCGGTGCTGTTCCGCGCCCTGCCGCTGCGGCCGCGGGGCAGCGCGGCGGGCGCGCTGGTGCTGTGCCGCGACGTCACGGAGGTCCGCCGCCGCGACCGAGCCCTGATGTCGAAGGACGCGACGATCCGCGAGATCCACCACCGGGTGAAGAACAACCTGCAGACGGTGGCCGCGCTGCTGCGCCTGCAGAGCAGGCGGACCAGCAGCGAGGAGGCCCGCGAGGCGCTGGCCGAGTCGGTGCGCCGCGTCACGTCCATCGCCCTGGTGCACGAGACGCTGTCCATGTCGGTGGACGAGCGGGTGGACCTCGACGACGTGGTGGACAAGGTCATCCCGATGATGTCGGACGTGGCCGCCACCGAGTCGCAGGTGGTGGTGCGCCGCGAGGGGCCGTTCGGCATCGTCCCGGCCGAGCTCGCGACCCCGTTGGTGATGGTGCTGACCGAGCTGGTGCAGAACGCGTTCGAGCACGCGTACGCGGCGGGCCAGCGCGGCGAGGTCGTCGTGCACGCCGAGCGGTCGGCCAAGTGGCTGGACGTGGTGATCTCCGACGACGGCCGCGGCCTGCCCCAGGGCTTCTCGCTGGAGCGCACCGACCGGCTCGGGTTGCAGATCGTCAGGACGCTGGTGGAATCCGAACTCAGGGGCTCGTTGAGCTTGCGGAGGCGGCCCCGAGGCGGTACAGAGGCGGTCCTGCGCGTACCGCTCAGGGCGCGGCGTTAGACTGCTCCCGTGCACACGTGACGACCTACCTCAGCGGAGTCACGTGGTCATGCGGGAGGGTGTGCAACACAAGCGAAAGGCCCGACACCTGGCACGGTGTCGGGCCTTTCGTGTGCTTGCGCTCGGCTGCGGCTCAGGCGTTGCTGCGAGCCCGGGTGCGAGCGTTGCGGCGCTTGAGGGCGCGACGCTCGTCTTCGCTCATCCCGCCCCACACGCCGGCGTCCTGGCCGCTCTCCAACGCCCACGCGAGGCAGTCGGCAACGACGGGGCAACGGCGGCAGACGGTCTTCGCCTCGGCGATCTGCAGGAGCGCAGGACCGCTGTTCCCCACGGGGAAGAACAGCTCGGGGTCCTCGTCGCGGCAGATCGCGCGGTGGCGCCAGTCCATTGGAACTACTCCTCAGCTAGGCGCGCGCGAAGGCGCGCCACTCGTCAGCGGTCGGTTTTGGGGTGCTTGTGAATGCTTTCACGAACGGCGGGGATGTCAAGGGTTTAGCCCCAACCCGGTGAGTGAACTCACCCGAAAGATCGACTCAGTTCACCTGGGCTTTCACACAGCGACGTCACACCAGGTCACAACATCGCGGATGGGTACCGAGGCGGTCACACCACGGTTACACAGCGACCGTGAGCGCGCCCGGCACACCGGTGAACTCCACCTCGGTGCACGCGCCGAGCAAGTCGCCGTCGACCTGGAGGTTGACGGCTTCCGGGCTCGTCACCCGGACGAACTCGACGTCGTCGCGCCGGAGCAGGTTCCCGCCTTTGGGGTTCCCATCCGTGGCCAAGAGATGCGCGACATAGCGAAGAACTGTCGGCAATCCCATCCCGTGGAGCGCGAACAGGCCGAGACCGCCGTCGAACGACGTGCTCGGGTTGAGCCGGATCGCCTTGTCGCCCAGGTAGGTCCACGGGTCGGTGTTGGAGATGAACGCCAACCGCACGTCCTCGAACGGCGCTTCGCCGGGGATCTGCACGGTGAGCGTCGGCGGCTGCCTGCGCTGGGTGAAGTAGCTGGTCAACGCGGTGCGCGCGTAGAGGGTGGGTGACGCCTGGCGGCCCTTGGCGCGTTGCTCCTCCACAGCCGCGACCACGTCGGCGTCCCAGCCGACGCCCGCGTTGAAGGTGAACCAGCGGTCGTGGTCGAGACCCGCGCCGGTGGCCGCGACGCGCCCGACGCTGACCTTGCGGCTGGTGCCGTGCTCGATGGCCTGCAACAGGCGGTACGTGGCCTCGACGGGGTCGCGGGGCAGGCCGAGGGCGCCCGCGAACACGTTCGCCGACCCGCCGGGCACGACGCCGAGCATGGGCAAGCCGGGCCGCGCGCCCTCGCGCAGCACGCCGTTGACCACCTCGTTCACCGTGCCGTCGCCGCCGTGGGCCACGACCAGGTCGTACCCGTCCACGACGGCCCGCGCGGCGGCGTCCGCCGCGTGACCGCGGTAGTCCGTCTCGACGACGTCGAGCTTCACATCGCTGGCCAGTGCGTGCGCGAGCACGTCCCGACCGGCAGGCGTGGTTGCCGTCGCCTGCGGGTTGACCACCAGAAGTGCGCGCACTCCTGCAGGGTAGGACAGCGCGTGACCTCGGACAGGTTGCGTGTCACCCGGTAGGAGGGGCATTCGCGCACGAAAGTGGCCGACATCTCCTTTCCGTGTCGCGTTCCGGTCCTGCGTCTCGCGACAAGTGCACCCCGGCCCGACCGCCGGCTCGCCGAAGAGACTGGTGTGATCATCGCCCCTGGGGCGGTCGAAAGGGACACGCCAACCGGGTGGCCTACGATGCGTGACGAGTACGCACCGTGAGGAAACGCCCAGTTGAAAGGCGGAGCGTGTCGACCCAGAGCAAGGTCCCACCGGCCGTCCGGGTGGCGGGCGCGCTGACCGCGTTGCAGGGCTTGGCCGGGTTGGCCTTCGCGGTGGCGCTGGTGGTGCGGTCGTTCAGCGCGGAGAAGTCCGGCGAGGTGCTCGGCGAGGCCGCCTACTTCGCGGTGCTGTCGGCCGGCGTGCTGGCGGCGGGCGGCGGGCTGGTGCTCGGCAGGCACTGGGGTCGCACGCCCTCGATCGTCGTGCAACTCCTCCTCCTGGGTGTCGCCTGGTACATGTACGGGCCGTCCGGTCGCCAGCTCTGGGGCGCGCTGCTGGGCGTGTACGTCGTGATCACGCTCGTGCTGCTGTTCACGAACCCGGTGCGCCGGTGGGCGCTCGGGGTGGACGACGAACAGTCGGACGAATAGGGCAATCCGGTCGTACGGGGCCATTCGGCCGCGCGACCATCGGCTGGCTGTTCGCCGACTAACGGCGGGTGGTCCGAGTCACTCCAACAGGTGACGCTGTGCGTGGTGAATTCACCACTCCCTGCGTTCGTTGAGGTGACAACTCCATGCGATTCACTCGCGCCCTGTCCGCGGTGGTCGGAGCCACTACCGCCCTGCTGTCCGCGTTCGCCCTGACCGCGATCGCACCGACCGCGTCGGCCCAGGAGGCCGGCGGCGTCGAGCCGTACATCATCGGCGGTGGCACGGCCACCGACGCCCCGTGGGCGGCCCGCCTGTTCCGCAACGGCCAGCAGAACTGCTCGGCCACCATCATCGCCCCGACGTGGGTCCTGACCGCCCAGCACTGCGTGGCGAGCTCGGGCACCTACACGTTCCGCATCGGCAGCCTGGACCAGACCACCGGCGGCACCCTGGCCACCGCCACCCAGATCATCCAGCACCCGTCGGTGGACCTCGCGCTGGCGCGGCTGGACCGGTCGGTCTCGGCCACCTACGCGCCGCTGGGCACCACCACCGCCGTGCAGGTCGGCCAGACCGTGCAGCTCTACGGCTGGGGCGCCACGTGCACCAACCAGCCGGAGATCAACTGCCAGTCCCGCTACCTGAAGTACGCCAACACCCGCGTGACGTCGGTCAACGGGCGTGACTACCGGGGTGGCATCGCGATTTCGGTGTCCCGCATCGACGGCATCGCCGCCGGCGGCGACTCGGGCGGCCCGATGTTCGCCACCAGCCCGGTCGACGGCCGCCGCTACCAGGTGGGCGTGGCCTCCACCAGCGACCGCTCGACCCGCTCGAACTACACCGCCGTGACCCGCTACCGCGACTGGATCCGCTCCTACGCGGGGGTCTGACCGGATTCCCCGGCCGAAGGGGTTGGATCCTCTCCCCCTGCGCCGCCCCTTCGGCCGGGGCGCCATCGTTTGAGTTCGGCGCATCCACCAGTCACAATCACCCTGCGTGTTCACACTCGGCAGATGGACACGAACGGAGTAGCCAGATACGGTCTGGCAGGCGTTCACGCCGCTCCGGGTGCAGGCAGGGTGAGGTGCGCAGTGCAGAACCCCCCGAGGTGGGTGTCGACCAGCGGTGACGTCGAGCGCCCCAACGTGGCCCGGCTGTACGACTACTACCTCGGCGGAGCGCACAACTTCGCGGTCGACCGCGAGTTCGCCGACCGGTCCATGAGCGAGATCCCGACCGCCGCGATGGTCCAGCACACCCGGTCGTTCCTGCGCCGGGCCGTGCGGCTGTGCGTGGCGCACGGCATCCGCCAGTTCCTCGACCTCGGTTCCGGCATCCCCACCGCGGGCAACGTGCACGAGGTCGCCCAGCGGGCCGACCCGAAGTGCCGCGTGGTGTACGTGGACAACGAGCCCGCCACCGTCGCCCACAGCCGCACGATGCTGCGCGACAACGCGGGCGCGGCCATCGCCGAGGCCGACATCCGGGACGTGGGCGCGGTGCTGGACGCGCCGGAGGTGCGCGCGCTGCTCGACCTGAGCAGGCCGATCGCCCTGCTGATGGTGGCGATCCTGCCCTACCTCGCCGACGCCGACCGGCCCGTGGAGCTGGTCCGCCGCTACCGCGACGCGATCCCGGAGGGCAGCTACCTGGTGCTCACCCACCTGACCGCGGACGAGCAGCCGGAGCTGGTGCGCAAGGTGGTCGGGGTGGCCGCCGAGACCGAGTCGCCGATCGTGGCGCGGACCAAGTCGGACGTCGAGGCGATGCTCGACGGGTTCGACCTGCTCGAACCGGGGCTCGTGCTGGCGACGAAGTGGCGTGGCGAGGGCGAGCCGGAGACCGGCGCGGAGGCCGTGACGTACGGCGCGGTGGGCGTGAAGCGGCCGGTCGGCTGACCTCGGGCCCCGTGGTCACGGCCCGTCGGGTGCGGGCTTCCCGGTCTCGGTGAGCAGCCGGGTCTGCTCCTTCAGCACGGCGATCGTGCGGACCACCCAGTCCCCGATGATCTGCTGCTCCTCCGGGGTGTAGCGCGCGCTCAGCTCCTGCATGGCCGTGCTCAGACCCGCGAAGACCTTCCCGAACGCGCCGGGGACCGCGCTGATCACCACCCGCCTGCGGTCGCCGGGGTCGGGCTCGCGCCGCACCAGGCCCGCGCGTTCCAGGCGGTCCGCGAGGCCGGTGACCGCGCCGGGGGTCAGGTTGATCTCCTTGGCCAGCTCGCCCGCCGTGAGCGGGCCCTTGCCGGCGATGAGCGCGAGCGCCCGCTGGTCCACCGCCGTCACGCCCAGCCGGGCGCCGACGGCCTCGTGGAACGCGACCACCGCCGTGCTCAGCTCGCGCCCGAAGTCCCGCCCGTCCATGCCGTCACTTTACCGCGCCCGATATTTCAGTACACTGAACTAAAATATTCGGCAGGTGAGGGGTTGGCATGGCGGAGTTCCGGCTGGCGATGGAGGTGCCGCGGTGGGCGGCGCGGTTCTACCGGCGGCACTGGGCGGTGGTCGTCGGGTTGTCGCTGATCGCGTCCGTGCAGCGGTTGTTGGTGGTGAACCGGGGTGACCACGTGCCGGGCGCGGTGGCGTTCGCGTCGGAGGTCGTCGTGCTGGCCGCACGGGTGCTGCTGGTCGCCGTGATCTGGCGGTCGGCGACCCGGGGCGAGCGGCTGACGTGGGCGGGCGCCCGGTCGTTCGCGGCACGCCACTGGCGCAGCCTGCTGTGGCAGGGCGTGCTGCTGACCGCGGCGTTCCTGGTGTTCGACGTCGTCGCGGAGCAGGTCGTCGGCGGGCTGCTGCCGGAGTCGGCGCGGCAGACCTACCTGGCCGTGCTGCTGTTCGTGAAGAACCCGACCGTGATCGCGTTCACGCTCGTCTGGTGGGTGGGGCTGATCCGGCAGGTCGCGGTCAGTCGCCCCGCGCCAGTCCGGTGAGCGCGTCGTCGGTGAGGCGGAAGACGGTCCACTCGTCCATCGGGATCGCGCCGAGCGACTTGTAGAAGCCGATCGCGGGCGCGTTCCAGTCGAGCACCCACCACTCCAGCCGCGCGTAGCCGCGGGCGACGCACTCCTCGGCCAGCGCGCGCAGCAGCGCCCGGCCCAAGCCGCTCTTGCGCTGGTCCGGTCGCACGTAGAGGTCTTCGAGGTAGATGCCGTGCGTGCCGCGCCAGGTGGAGAAGTTGAGGAACCACAACGCCATGCCGACGACCCGACCGTCCACTTCGGCCACGTGGCCGAACAGGGCGGGCGAGGGCCGGAACAGCGCGTCGTGCAGCTGCTCGGCGGTCAGGTGGCACTCGTGCCGGGCGCGCTCGTACTCGGCCAGCTCCTCCACCAGGCCGACGACCGCGGGCACGTCCTCCTCGCGGATGCGGCGGACCCGGTGGTCAGTCAACGTCCACCTCCCAGGCGGGCACGTTCAGCCGGCGGACCTGCGGGTCGCCGCGCTCGTCGCCGAGCACCGTCGTGCCGGCCGGGTCCAGTCCGAAGTGGACGCCCTCGCTGGGCGGCAGGCCGAGCCAGGTGGCGATGAGCACGCGGCTGAAGTGCCCGTGCCCGACCAGCACCACGTCACCGCCGGACAACGCCTGCCGCGCCCGGTCCAGCACCTTCGCGGCGCGCGCGTGCACCTCGTCGTGCGTCTCGCCGTTGGGCACGTCGTGGGTCCAGACCGTCCAGCCGGGGTCGGTCTCGCGGATCTGCGGCGTGGTCAGGCCCTCGTAGTCGCCGTAGTCCCACTCGGCGAGCTCCTCGGTGCGCTCCACGTCGTGCAGCCCGGCCAGCTCGGCGGTCCGCCACGCCCGCTGCCGGGGGCTGGCCAGCACGAGCGCGGGCGGCAGGTCGGTGCCGCGCAGCCGCGCCAGCACCGCGCCGGCCCGCCGGGCCTGCTGCACCCCGGCCTCGGTCAGGGGCACGTCGGTCAACCCGGTGTGCCGCCCGCTCTCGGACCACTCGGTTTGCCCGTGCCGCAGCAGGTAGACGTGTGAGGTCACGGCCCGAGCTTACGGACGCGCGTGCCCGGACAGGGGGTGGGGTGGAACACCATCGGGCGTGGCGGGGCGGGTGGTGCGGGTGATCGCGCAGGTCAGGAGGCGAGGCGGGCCCAGCGCCCGTCCGGCCCGCTCCCGCTTCCCCGACCGGGTCACGTCACGGGAGATGGGGGCCGCCACGGCTGATCGCGCGTCGCCCGGGCATGAAGAACGGCGCTGACCGGTCGGAAGGGCTTCCGGCGGTCAGCGCCGTCTCGGCACGGGTGATCAGGCCGCGGCCTTGGTCTCCCAGAAGATCTTGTCGATCTGGGCGATCAGGTCGAGCAGCTCCTGGCCCTTGGCCGGGTCCATGGAGCCCTTCGCGCCGGACGCGCCGGCGGCCTTGGTGGCCCGGTTGAACAAGTCGTGCAGCTCCGGGTACTTCTCGAAGTGCGGCGGCTTGAAGTAGTCGGTCCACAGCACCCACAGGTGGTGCTTGACGAGCTCGCTGCGCTGCTCCTTGATCAGGATGGCGCGGGCGCGGAACTCGGGGTCCTCGTTCGCCTGGTACTTCTCCTGAATCGCCTTGACCGACTCGGCCTCGATCCGGGCCTGGGCCGGGTCGTAAACACCGCACGGGAGGTCGCAGTGCGCGGTGGCCTCCAGGAGCGGGCGGCGGAGTGAACGGATGCGCGACAGAAGTCGCATCTTTCCTCCCTGACAGTGGATGCTCCGACGTGACGAACCCTACTCCGGGGCCTCGGCGCGAGCAGGTGGAGGTGATCGTTGGCACGGTCGGAGGCGAACCCGTTGCCGCTGGTTCGGGTGGTCGGACCCTCGATGGTCCCGACGCTGCGCAGCCGTGACGTGGTGCTGGTCCACTACGGGAAGCCGCCGGCCGCGGGTGATCTCGTGCTGGTCAGGTGGGCGGCGCGGCCCGGGCAGCTGTCGGTCAAGCGCGCGGTCCGGCCCGACGGCGACGGGTGGCACGTGGAGGGCGACAACCCGTTCGCCTCCACCGACTCGCGCACCCTGGGCGCCGCCGAGGTGCTCGGGGTGATCCGCGCCCGGCTCTGGCCGCGGCCGGGGCTGCTGCGGTCAGCCCCGCCGAGCTGACCGCGACCGCCTCAGTGGCTCAGCTTCGAGTACCAGGCCACGCACTCGTCGTAGGACGGCAGCAGCCCGGCGTCGCGCGCCTGCTCGAACGTCGGCGCGGCGGCGTCCTTCGGTGACAGCAGGGGCGTCACGCCGGCCGGCCACGGCAGGTCCATCGACAGCGGGTTCACGGCGTGCTCGGCCTTCGGGTTGAACCCCTCCGAGCACAGGTACGACGCGACCGTGCCGTCCTCCAGCGCCATCAGCGCGTGCCCCAGCCCCTCGGGCAGGTACACGGAGTTGAACACCCCCGCCGACAGCTCCACCGCTTCCCACTCGCCGAACGTGGGCGAGCCGACGCGCAGGTCCACGACGATGTCCAGCATCCGCCCCCGCGGGCAGTGCACGTACTTGGCCTGCCCGGGCGGCGTGTCGGCGTAGTGGATGCCGCGCACCACACCGCGCCTGGACTCGCTGTGATTGGTCTGGGCGACCCTCAACGGGTGCCCGACCGCCGCCACGAACACCGCTTCCTGGTACGGCGCGACGAACAAACCGCGATCATCGGGGAACACCGAAGGGGTGAACTCGAAAGCGCCGGAAATTTTCAACTCACGTACCTGCATGGCGCACACCCTAGGGCCCGCCCGCTCTTGACCGATCCTGCCTGCGAAAACTGACCGGTCAGTCTAGAAAACCGGACGTACGTTCTGTCGTAGTCCCTCTGACCTGCGGAAAATCTGTGATCCCCGCCGCAGACAGCCACCGGCGACGCTGCCATGCTTGCCCGCACCGCCCTCTGGAGAGTCGTCCCGCCGACCGCGTGGACGACTCCGCAATCAGGCCCCGTCGACCCGCGTGACAACGCTGGTCCCGGTGCGCCGCAGGCACCGCGCACCGCAGGAGGACTTTTGTGACCGCAGTCAACGACCCCGTGACCACCGAATTGAGCGACGAGGAAATCTTCCGCGCCCACGAAGGCGGGAAGCTGGCCGTTGGCATGACCGCGTCGTTGGCCGACCCACGCGCGCTCTCCATCGCCTACACCCCCGGTGTGGCCAGGGTCAGCCGGGCCATCGCGGACGACCCGGCGCTGGCCGCCAAGTACACGTGGGCGCACCGCCTGGTCGCCGTGGTCAGCGACGGCACCGCCGTGCTCGGCCTGGGCGACATCGGCCCGAGCGCGTCGCTGCCGGTCATGGAGGGCAAGGCGGCGCTGTTCAAGACCTTCGGCGGCCTCGACTCCATCCCGCTGGTGCTGAACACCACGGACGTGGACGAGATCGTGGAGACGCTGGTCCGGCTGCGCCCGTCGTTCGGCGCGGTCAACCTGGAGGACGTCGCCGCGCCGCGCTGCTTCGAGCTGGAGGCCCGGCTCATCGAGGCCCTGGACGTGCCGGTCATGCACGACGACCAGCACGGCACCGCGGTCGTGGTGCTGGCCGCCCTGCGCGGCGCGAACACCGTGCTGGGCAAGGACGTGGCCAACCAGCGCGCGGTCATCTCCGGCGCGGGCGCGGCGGGCGTGGCGTGCGCGAAGATCCTGCTGGCCGCGGGCATCGGCGAGGTCACCGTGGTCGACTCGCGCGGCATCGTGCACGTCGGCCGGGACGGGCTGAACCCGGTGAAGGCCGAGCTGGCCGAGGTCACCAACGGCAGCGGCCTGCGCGGCGGCATCGCCGAGGCGCTGCGCGGCGCGGACGTGTTCGTCGGCGTCTCGTCGTCCCAGGTGCCCGAGGACCTGATCGCGAGCATGGCCGACGACTCGATCGTGTTCGCCCTGTCCAACCCCGACCCCGAGGTGCACCCGGACGTGGCCGGTCGGCACGCCGCCGTGGTCGCCACCGGGCGCAGCGACTTCCCGAACCAGATCAACAACGTGCTCGCGTTCCCCGGCATCTTCCGCGGCGCGCTGGACGCGGGCGCGACGAGGATCACCGAGGGCATGAAGCTCGCCGCCGCGGAGGCCATCGCCGCGGTCGCCTCCGACGACCTGGCGGTCGACCGGATCGTGCCCAGCGCCCTCGACCCGCGCGTCGGTCCGGAAGTGGCCGCCGCCGTGGCCTTGGCAGCCCGCGAAGACGGAGTAGCCTGACTCCCAAGTCGGAGTTGGGAGAGCTCCGGCCGCATCCGTCCGTACCCCTCGACGGAAAACGAAACCACCACCGAGTTGTTTCGTTAGCCCGTTGAGGGGTGGGCGATGACGCTCCGAAGCGCTACCGTCCCTCTCCTCGGGTGAATATTGCCCGTGGAGAGGGACGCCGTCTTTGGGTGCGGTCGGGCCGGTCATCCCTGCCGTAGACACGGGAAGGTGGGACCGTGCCCAAGCGGGTAGGACGCGCTCCGGTGGTGCTGGACCCAGCGCGTCCGCAGAACGGCGACGTGACGCTGGACGGCATCGCCCTGCCCGAGGCGCCCACGCTGCTGTGCGACCCCAAGGGCGTCGTCATGCGGGCCAGCGCCGCCGCGGTGGCGCTGACCAAGGCGCGCTCCGCCGACGACCTGGTCGGCCGCTCGCTGGCCGAGCTGCTGCTGGGCGGCCCCGACGACCTGCGCCTGCACCAGGCCGACGGCGCGCTCGTGCCGGTCCGCGTGGTGCGCACGCCGGTGCCCGGCACCGGGCTGCACGCCGTGCTGCTGGTCGACGTCTCCGACCTGGCTCGGGCCGCCGAGGACCTCCGCGACGAGCAGCGCAGGCTGCGCACGGTGCAGCGGGTCGCGCAGATCGGCTCCTGGGAGTACGACCCCGACACCGGCGTCACGGTCTGGTCGGAGTCGCACTACGAGATGCTGGGCCTGCGGCCCGACGAGGTGGTGGCCGGCGCGCAGGCCGTGCTGGACGTCGTGCACCCCGACGACTACGAGATGGTGGCCCGCTACTGGGCCAACCGCGAGCTCGACGGCAACCCGATCGACATCGTCTACCGGATCATCCGGCCCGACGGCGAGCAGCGCTGGATCCGCGGGGTCGCCGAGGCGAAGCTGAGATCGGACGGCCGGACGCAGTTCATCACCGGCTACATCCGCGACATCACCGACCAGTGGCGCTCCGACCGGGCCCTGGAGACCGAGCGCGCCAGGCTGCTGGAGGCGCAGCGCATCGCGCGCATGGGCAGCTGGAGCTACGACGTCTCGTCCGGCGCGGTGCACTGCAGCGAGGTGCTGCTGGAGATGTACGCCGAGGTGGGCGTGCAGGCCCACGACCGGTTGCTGGCCGTGCACCCCGACGACCGGGCCGCGCTGGAGGGCCTGATGCAGCGGGCCCAGGACGGCAGCACGGTCGAGGTCGAGGTGCGCAGCGAGAACGGCGAGCGCGTGTACGTGTGCCGGGCGCGCGCCGAGTTCGAGGGCACGAAGGTCACCAGGCTGCACGGCACCGTCCAGGACGTCACCGAGGCCCGCGCGCTGGAGCGCCAGCTCCGCGACGACCGCCGCCGGCTGGCCGACGCGCAGAAGGCCGCGCAGCTCGGCGTCTGGGAGTGGAACCTCCAGACCGGCGACGTGGTGTGGTCGGACATGCTGCACGAGCTGTTCGGCGTGCCGCGCGAGGAGCGCACCCGCTACCAGACCTACCTCGACCTGGTGCACCCCGACGACCGCGGCTGGGTCGACGACCTGTGGCAGCAGTTGGCCACCGAGGAGGTGCCGATCCAGCTGGAGCACCGGATCGTGCGCCGCGACGGCAAGCAGCGCGTGTTCCGCAGCTACGGCGTGGTGGTCAAGGGCACGGACGGCCTGCCGCTGGCGGTCGGCACCGCGCAGGACATCACCGAGCAGCGCGCCGCCGAGACGAGGATGAAGCGGTCCAGCCAGCGCTTCGCGGACCTGGTCTCGCTCACGCCGGTCGGCATCGGCCTGTTCGACGAGGGCGAGCGGCTGGTCGACGCCAACGACGCGTTGTGCGACCTGCTCGGCATGGACCTGGAGCAGTTGCGCGGCATGACCGCGCGGCAGCTCACCCACCCGGACGACACGAGCGCCGAGCTGCCGTCCATCGACGAGATGTCGGCGCCGGACGCCGAGCGCACGCACAAGATCCCGCAGCGCATCCTGGTCCGCCGCGACGGCGTGCAGGTGTACTGCGAGCTGCACATCGCGCTGTCGGTGCAGGACGACGGCCGCCGGTTCTGGCTGATCGTGTTCCAGGACATCACCGAGCGCCGCCGCACGGCCGAGGCGCTGCGCCACCAGGCCACGCACGACGAGCTGACCGGGCTGCCGAACCGGGCGCTGGTCAAGGAGATGCTGGGCGAGCTGCTGGACTCGCCCGCCCGGTCGAAGGTCGCGGTGCTGTTCTGCGACATCGACAACTTCAAGCGGGTCAACGACTCGCTGGGCCACGACGCGGGCGACGAGCTGCTGGTGGCGCTGGCGCGGCGGCTGGAGGGCGGTCTGCCCGAGGGCTGCACGGCGGCCCGCCTGTCCGGCGACGAGTACGTGATCATCTGCGAGGACCTCGACCGGGTCGGCGGCGTGGACGCGCTGGCCACGAAGGTCGCGGGGCTGCTGCGCACGGCGGTGCCGGTGCACGGGCAGCTGGTCCGGGTGTCGGCGTCGATCGGCGCGGCCGTGCCGAACGGGTCGCGCGCCACCGGCAACGACCTGCTGCGCTTCGCCGACGCGGCGATGTTCGAGGCCAAGCGGGCCGGCGCGGGTCGGGTGTCGCTGGCCAGCGCGGCGCTGATCGCCTCGGCCGACCGCCAGGTGCACCTGGAGGGCCAGCTGCGGGAGGCGTTGCAGCACGACGGGTTGGCGCTGCACTTCCAGCCGGTGGTCGGCGTGGACGGCGTGGTGCAGACCGCGGAGGCGCTGGTGCGCTGGCCGCACCCGGATCGCGGGCTGCTGCCGCCGGACATCTTCCTGCCCGTGGCCGAGCAGGGCGACCTGCTGCGCGAGCTGGACCGGTGGGTGCTGCGGACGGCGTTGAAGGAGGCTTCGACCTGGCCGGAGCCGGGTGGCAAGCCGGTGTCGGTGGCGGTGAACCTGGCCGGTCTGGTGCCGGGCGACCCGGAGTTCGCCGACATCGTGGCCAACGCCATCGCCGAGGCGGGCATCCCGTGGGACCGGGTGGTGCTGGAGCTGGTCGAGACCGCGTTGGTCGACCTGCCGTCACGGGTGCGCCAGGCGATGGGCGAACTGGTCGAGCGCGGCATCCGGTTCGCCGTGGACGACTTCGGCACCGGCTACTCGTCGCTGGCCCGGCTCAAGGACCTGCCCGCGCAGATCATCAAGGTGGACCGGCGGTTCGTCTCGGGCGTGGGCAGCGACTCGTCGGACTTCGCGGTGGCCAAGGCCGTGGTCGACATGGCCCGGGCGATGGACCGCAAGTGCGTGGCCGAGGGCGTGGAGACCGCGACTCAGTTCCACGTGCTGCGCGGCATCGGCGTGGACACCTACCAGGGCTGGCTGTTCTCGCGCCCGGTGCCGCCGAAGGAGTTCCGCGCGGTGCTGGCACTTGGCCCGTTGCACATCCCCCGCGCCGGTTGATCGGCGATACTGGCGTCCCGATGGACGCGACAGGTGCAGCCCGGTGAACCCGGAACGGATGATCGCCGACCTCGAGGCCAGGGCCCGTGAGCTGGCCGAGCGGTCCCGTGAGCTGCGGGACCGGATCCGGGGCGCGCAGGCCACGCAGCGCTCGCCCGACGGCGTGGTGACGGCGACCGTCGCGCCGAACGGGTCGTTGCGGCACATCGAGTTCTCGCCGCGCGCGGGGGAGTGCTCGCCCGCGCGGCTCGGCGAGGTCGTGCTGGAGACGGTGCGGCGGGCGCAGGAGCAGGCCGCGCGCCAGGTGGCCGCCGCGGTCGAGCCGCGGTTCGGCGGTGCGGCGGCGCCGGGTTTCGTGACCGGCCCGGCGCCGGAGCCCGACGACGTGCCGCTGCCCCGGAGCCTGCGCGCGCCCGACGACGAGCCGGGGCCGACGCCTTCGTGACCGGTTCCCCAGTGCTGCGGTCCGCCGGGTCGGACCGGCTCGAAGCCGACCTCGGCGTGCCGACCGCGGCCGCCGACCCGGTGGGCCTGCTCGACGTGGCCGGCCTGGGGTGGCTGGTCGGGCAGGTCGACGTGCTGCGCGAGCCGCTGGACTGGCTGGCGGGGCACGGCGACCGGTTCGAGGACGCGGTGGCCACCTGGCGGCAGGTCGCCACCACGTTGGACGGCATCGCGCGGCGGCGCGCGGGCGGGCGGCTCACCGCCGAGATCGCCGCGATGAGCCGAAGGTGCCTCGCGGTGGCGTCGCACGTCGCCGAGGTGGGCGCGATCACCGCCGCGGTGCACGGCGTGTTCCGCGACGTGGTCGCGCTGTTCGTGCGGGAGGTGCTCGTCAACGCCGAGGTCGCGCTCGCCGGGGCGGAGCTGACGGCGGGCGGTTCGGTGGCCGAGTTCGAGGCGTGGGCGGTCGGGCGCGGCGCGGTCGTGCTCGACCGGATGACCCGGCGGTTGGCCGAGGTCGCGGTGGTGATGGTGCGGATCCTGAGCGCGCTGAAGGCGTTGTTCGGCACAGCGCGCGCCATGCTGAAGGAGATCACGCGCCTGGGCGAGTGAGCCTGCCCGATCAGGCCCACCGACCGCGGACCGGCGGCGTCTTGGGCTTCGCGCCGCGCATCGCCCGCCCGACCGGCGGCAGCGCCGCGACCAGCCACAGCAGCAGTGCGATCGCCGGCATGAACCCGGTGGACGGCGGCAGGTTCGACGCGATGTCGGCGAGCAGGAGCGCGAAGTGCACCGCGGCCGGCACCGAGATCGCCACCAGGCCCCAGCGCACGCCCGGAACCCGGCACATCAGCAGCACGGCCAGCACCAGCGCCGACACCGGCAGCACGAACGACACCGCCGACGCGACCGCGAAGCTGCCGTAACCGCCGGGGAACGGCGGCACGAGGATCGCGCCCCACAGGTCGAAGGCGAACCCCGAGCGGCTCGCGAGCCCGAATGAGCCGACGAGGGCGAGGAGCACGCCCGGCAGGTACAGCAGCCCGGCGACCACGGGCATCGCCTTGCCCGGCGGCCGGGGCGGACCGGGGTACGCCTGTCCCGGGTACGGCGGCTGGCTGGGGTACGGCGGCTGCCCCGGGTACGGGTGCGGGGGACTGCCGGGGTACTGCTGCAAACCCGGGTACTGCTGGGGACCCGGCTGCTGACCGGGCTGGGGGTGAGTCATGCGCGCGCCTCCAGCACCAGAAGCCACCGCCGCACGCACCCCTGACGCGGTCGTTCGCCGGATCCCGGCCCGTTACGCCGACGCCGACGCGCGGATCAGCGGCAGCAGCTCGGCGATCCGGTGCCGGGGCAGGTCGATCAGCCGCAGCTCCAGGTCGTCGTGCTCGCCGACCCGCTCCCGCGCCTCCCGCTTGGTCAACGCGCCGCGGGTGACCGTGACCAACGCCTCACGCCACACGTTGCCCAGCTTGCCGTGCGCCCGCATCAGCACCTCGCGCACGGCCAGCCCGCCCACGTCCAGCGTGCCCGCCAGGACCTGGTCGGCCACCACGACGCAGTGCTTGCCGTCCGGAGTGGACCGCATGAACCGCAGCGCGAACCTGGTGTCCACCAACGACGTCAGCCCTCGCTGGCCCGCCGCCGACGCCACGTCCGGGTGGTTGTTCGGCACGAGCGCCGCCATCCGGCCGGGCGAGCACGCCAGCAACGTCCGCAGCAGCCACGGCCCGGGGTCGCCGGACAGGTCCACCGCCAACGACGCCGCGCCCTTGCCGATCGGCTCGGCCCACCCCGGCGCGCGCGGCTTCGGCGGCGGCGAGGACTCCGGCCGCGGTGCGAGGTCGACCAGCGCGGCCAGCGCCGTCGAGCCCGGACCGCTCGCCTCCACCGACTGCGGACCGTGCGTGTAGATGGCCGTCCTCGCCGAGGCGGGTGACGCCGAACGGCGCGACGTGGGCCGGCACACGTACAGGTCGGCGGCGCTGCCGATGGCCTGCGCGCCGTCGAACCGGTGGAACGCGGGCAGGATCGCCTCGAACACCAGCCCGAGCCGCTGCAACTCCTGCTGCACCTTCAGCCCCAACGCCGGGGTGCGCTCGCTGAACCCGTAGGCGAGCAGCACCCGCCCGCGGCCGAGGTCGGCCAGGCACTCGATCGCCCGCGCGGCGAACAGGCCCATGCCCTCCGGCGTGTACGGCGGGTCGCTGAACACCAAGTCCGCGGACTCCAGCACGGCGGGCGGCAGGCCGAACCGGAAGTCCGCGTGCACCGTCCGCACCGGCCACCCGCGTTCGGCGGCACGGGTCGAGATGTGCTCCAGCAACCGGTCGTCCACGTCCACCACGACCACCTCGACCGACGGGTTCACCGCGCACACCGCGAGCGAGGTCAGGTCGTGGTCGCCCAGGCACAGCAGCGTGCGCCCGGCCAGGTCGTACGTCGTGTCCAGCCACAGCGCGCGCTTCAACGCCGTCTCCGCCGTCGCCTGCACGTGGTCCAACGCGGACAGCGGCGGCGGCACGTCCGCGATGTCGGCCCGGATCGCGCGCAGGTGCTCGCCGTGCCGCGACACCAACGCGTCCACCGGGTCCACCAGGGCGTCACCGGTGCCGAACACCGCGTAGTCGGCGGCCTTGGCGGGCGCGAGGCGGAACCGGTCGCCCTTGGCCTCCAGGTCGTCGCCGACCGCGGTCAGCACCTCCTGCACGGTGCGCCGGGGCACGGCGGGAAGCCGAACCAACTCGGCCAACGTGTGCCAGTCGCCCGCCAGCAGGTCGAGCACGCGCCGCAGCTTGCGGGCGTGCGGGCCGCGTTCGGCGAGGAGTGCTCGCACCTGTTCGGTAGCCACAAGCGGTGCAGCCTACTGACCGGATGGTGAAACGCCGTGCCGCGGTCGGACCGACGGGCTAGGGTCGTTCGACGCTTGATACCCATCGGCAGGAGGACCACGGGTGATCGAGTTCCGCGACGTGACCAAGCGGTTCGACGACGGGACCACCGCGGTGAACGGCCTGGACCTCGTGGTCGAGGCGGGCACGATCACCGTCTTCGTCGGACCGTCCGGGTGCGGCAAGACCACGTCCCTGCGCATGGTGAACCGGATGATCGACCCCACGTCCGGCACCGTCCTGGTGGACGGCCGGGACGTGCTCGGTGTGGACCCGCCCACACTGCGGCGCGGCATCGGGTACGTGATCCAGCAGGCCGGCCTGTTCCCGCACCGGACCGTGCTGGACAACGTGGCCACCGTGCCGCTGCTCACCGGGTGGACGCGCCGCAAGGCCAGGCAGCGCGCCGCCGAGCTGCTGGAGCTGGTCGGCCTGCCCGCCGAACTGGGCCGCCGCTACCCCGTGCAGCTGTCCGGGGGCCAGCAGCAGCGCGTGGGCGTGGCGCGCGCGTTGGCCGCCGACCCGCCCGTGCTGCTGATGGACGAGCCGTTCAGCGCGGTCGACCCGGTGGTGCGCGAGGGGTTGCAGGACGAGCTGCTGCGGTTGCAGGCCGAACTGGACAAGACCATCGTGTTCGTCACGCACGACATCGACGAGGCCATCCGCATCGGCGAGAAGGTCGCGGTGATGCGCACCGGCGGCTTCCTCGCCCAGTACGCGCCACCCGCCGAGCTGCTGACCCGCCCGGCCGACGACTTCGTGGCGAGCTTCGTGGGCAAGGACCGCGGCTACCGCCGCCTGTCCTTTGTAGACTCCTCGGGCGTCGAGGTCGCCGAGGTGCCGACCATCGCGGAAGGCGCGCCCGTCGAGTCCTCTTCGGACTGGCGACTCGTGGTGGACGCGGACAAGCGCCCCCAGGGCTGGGTCGCGCCGGACTCGTCCTCGGTGCCCGGCGGCTCGCTCTACGAGGTCGGCGCGTCGATCCGGGGCGCGCTGGACGCCGCCCTGTCGTCGCCCTCGGGCCTCGGCGTGGCCGTCGACGCCGAAGGGCGACTGGCCGGCGTCGTGACCGCTCGGCAGGTGCTGGACGTGATCGAGAGCCGCCGTGGGTGACATCCCGAAGTACCTCAGCGACGCCGGCACCAGGGCGGCGCTGCTGGAGAAGCTGCTCGACCACGTCTACCTGTCGCTCGTGCCGCTGGTCGTGTCGATCGTGCTGGCGATCGTGCTCGGCTTGCTGTGCCACCGCTTCCGGCCGGTCAACGCGGTGCTGGTGTCGTTGTCGAACGTCGTCTACACGATCCCTTCGCTGGCGCTGTTCGCGCTCATCCCGGCGATGATCGGCACGAGGGTGCTCGACCCGGTCAACGTGATCATCGCGTTGACCCTGTACACCACGGCGCTGCTGGTCCGGCCGGTCGCCGAGGCGCTGGCCGCCGTGCCGTCGCACATCACCGCCTCGGCCACCGCGATGGGCTTCCGGCCCTGGCGCAGGTTCCTCGCCGTGGAACTGCCGCTGGCCGTGCCGGTGCTCGCGGCGGGTGTCCGGGTCGGTTCGGTCAGCAACATCAGCCTGGTCAGCGTGGGTGCGTTGATCGGCACGGGCGGCCTGGGCACGTTGTTCACCGACGGGTTCCAGCAGCGCTACCTCGCACCGATCATCGTCGGCATCGTGCTGACGCTGGTGCTGGCGCTGGTGGTCGACCTGGTGCTGGTGCTGCTGCGCAACCGGTTGACGCCGTGGGTGAGGGCGGGGGGCAAGCCGTGATCTTCGCGGACGCGTTCGGGTGGCTGCTGGACCCGGCCAACTGGTCGGGCGGCAAGTCGATCCCGGTGCGGATCGGCATCCACCTGCTCTACTGCTTCGGCGCGGTGCTCGGTGCCGCGCTGATCGCCGTCCCGCTCGGCCTGTTCGTCGGGCACACCGGGCGTGGCGGCCTGGTGCTGGTCGGCGGCAGCAACGCGTTGCGGGCGCTGCCGACGTTGGGCCTGGTGACGTTCCTGTACCTGGTCGTGGGCGGCAGCACGGTGAGCGTGCTCATCTCGTTGGTCGTGCTGGCGGTGCCGCCGATCCTGGCCGGCACGTACGCGGGCGTGCAGGACGTGGACCGGGGTGTGGTCGACGCGGCGCGGGGCATGGGCATGACCGGTGCGCAGCGGCTGTGGCAGGTCGAGGTGCCGAACGCGATGCCACTGCTCGTCGGTGGTCTCCGCAACGCCATGTTGCAGGTGGTCGCCACCGCGTCGGTGGCGGCGTTCGTGGGCGTCGAGACGTTGGGTCGCCCGCTGCTGGACGGCATCCGCGTGCTGGACTACCCGCAGTTCGTCGGGGGCGCGATCCTGATCGCGCTGCTGGCGGTCGTGCTGGACGCGGTGCTCGCCGTCGTCGGCAGGCTGGTCGTCCCCGCCGGTGTGCGGCTGTCGGCCCGCACCGGGAAAGCGCGGCCGGGCTCGGCCGCGTCGAGGCGTCGGGAAGTGCCGACGCCCGTCGAATCTGGAGGAAGCACGGCATGAAGCGCACGTTGGCCGTTGTCGTCGCCGCGGCCGCCCTGGTCGTCTCCGCCTGCGGGTCCAAGGAGGACCTGGGCGGGACGGGTCAGGACGCTGGCGCGTCGGGTGAGGTCGTGGTCGGTTCGGCCGACTTCACCGAGAACAAGATCCTGGCCGAGATCTACGCCGGCGCGTTGAAGGCGACCGGCGCCAAGGTGACGGTGAAGTCCGGCATCGGCGCCCGCGAGCTGGTCGTGAAGGCGTTGCAGGACAAGTCGCTCGGCGTCGTGCCGGAGTACACGGGCAACCTGCTCAACTACTTCGACAAGACCAACACCACCACCGAGGCCGAAGAGGTCTACACGGCGCTGAAGGCCAAGACGCCGTCCGGCTTGGAGGTGCTCGAGAAGTCCGAGGCGGAGGACAAGGACGTCCTGGTGGTCACCAAGGCGACCGCCGACGGTGGCGTGAAGTCGATCGCCGACCTCGGTTCGGGCAAGTACGCCCTCGGTGCGGCCGGCGAGTGGGCCCAGCGCTGGGAGACCAAGATCAAGGAGCTGTACGGCGTCACGTTCACCGAGATCAAGACCACCGACACGGGCGGCCCGATCACCGTGGACGCGCTGAAGGACGGCACCGTCCAGGTCGCCAACCTCTACACGACCTCGGCCGACATCAAGGCGAACGACTTCGTCGAGCTGGAAGACCCGAAGGTCATGTACCCGGCCCAGAACATCGTGCCGCTGCTGCGCTCGGACGCCGTCGACGCCAAGGGCAAGGACGCCCTGGACAAGGTCTCGGCCGCCCTGACCACGGAGAAGCTGGCCGAACTGGTCAAGCGGGTCGACGTGGACAAGGAGACGATCGCGAACGTGGCGGCGGACTTCCTGAAGTCCGTCACGCTGTAGTACCCCGGCGCTCGGCGGGTCGGGGCTTCCCCGGCCCGCGAGCGCCGTCGCTCGGCGGGTCAGCGACCGGTGGTGGGCAGCTCGAGGATCGGCGGCGGGCCGGTGTAGACCGGCGGCACGGCTTCACCGCCCTCGCGCACGGTGAACGACATGTCCGGGTAGCGCTCGCGCAGCGCGCCGGCGAAGTCGCCCGCCTCGCCCGCGGTCGTCACCTCGACGCCCGACCCGTCGACCGCCGGTCCCACCGCCGACACGGTCACACCGCGACTCCTCCAGTGCTCGCGGTCGGCCATGACCCGCTCCCCGGCCGCCTGCATCTCGACCAGCGCGTACTTCGCGTCGCGGAACTCCACCCGCACGCCGGGCGCGACCCCGGCCACCTCCGCGTCCAGGCGCGGGTCCGGTTTGCGGTGGATCACCATCCCCGGCACGTCGTGGCGGAGTTCGAGCCCGGCGAAGGTGTCGGGGAACGACGCTTGCAGCAAGGGCTGGACGACCGCGGCGGCCGAGGTCAGGGCGGGGTCCTCGACCGCGCCGGTGGTCGGCGGGCCGCCTGGCCCGATGGCGTTCCTCCCGCAGGAGGCCACGACGAGGACCACCGCTGCCAGCAGCGCCGCCACGACAGTTCCGCGCACCATCTCGACTCCACGCCCGGTCTGGTTCCGTCCTGCCCGCAGGACGGAACCAGACGCCTCCGAGGTTGCTCGCCGCTCAGCCGGTGGAGGTGTTGAGCCGCACGCCGACCCGCGCCATCGAGAGCTGGAGGTCGGCGAAGAACACCACCCGGGAGCACACCCGTCCGGCCGGCACCCAGCCCTGGCACGGCTGCTCGAACTCGGGCCCGGTCGCCATCCCGCTGATCACACCACGCGCCAGCACCCCGCCGTCGCTGGTCGGGCTGACCACCGGTCCTCCGCTGTCGCCGTTGCCGACGATGCCGATGCCGCGCGTTCCGGTCACGTCGGAGCCCTGGACGAGGTTCGTCACCCGCGCGACGCCGTTCGACGGCGGGTCGTACGTGATCGTGATCCCGGTGCCGGTGATCCGGATGTCGGCACCCGGGCACACCGTGCCGGAGAACGAGCCGGACAGGCAGAACGCGTTGCCGGTGCTGTTGGTCGTCGAGCCGCGGACCGGCACCCCGCTGTTCGAGCCCGGGTCACCCGCGGGCGGGTTGGTGTAGGTGCCCCAGTAGATGTGCGCGCCCGCACCCGCCGAGGTGAGGATGAGTTGCGCGTCGAGGTCGGTCGCACGGCCGGCCGGGATCGTGCTGCCGTAGACGTTCTGCTGGACGTTCCCGCTCGCGTCGCGGTACAGCGCGCTGCCCCAAGTCCCTTCACCGCAATGTGCCGCGGTCAACAGGTAGGTGGCGGCGCCGTTGAGGCCGGTCGTGCCGAATGCGCTCGTGCACGCGTTGCCGTTGGCGCGGCGATAGATGTAGCTGCCGCCCCAGTACGGCGCGGTGTCGATCGCACGGGAGGTGAAAGACACCTGATCGGTGAAGGTGACGTTCAGCGGCACCGCGCTGTCGAGGGCGGGAACGACCTGCCGGGCCTGGTGCGGTGCGACCTCCGGCGGCAGGCCGTGCAACCCGACGTCCAGCCCGGTGCCGTCCGGGCGCGGGCTGACCTTCATCATCCGCTGCCCGGTGCGGTGGCCGTTGAACAGCGGTTTCCGCGAGATGCGGTCCGCTTCGGCCAGCAGCTCGGCTTCGGTGTACGGCGCCTGCCGCACCGCGACCTCGATGCCGTCGGCCGCCGCCGCCTTGATCCGGTCGGTGACCGCCGCGGGCGGCGTGCCCTTCCAGTACAGCGACACCTTGCCGTTCTCCGGGTCGACGACGACCCCGGAAATGCCGTCCGAGGCACCACTCGTGCGGATGTCCTGGACGACGTGGTCGATTTTTTCCTGCTTCTGCCAGATCGGGCTCGAGTTGTCGATCCGCACCGCGCTCTTGCCGTCGTCGCCGGCCAGCGCGGGCGAAGAGGGTGCGATGAGGAGAACAGCGGCGCACGTGAGCACAGTGGTGCGCCTCAAAGAAGATCTCACGAATGACCCCCCGGTCTCATGTGATTCACCTTGATCGTGTCAGCGCTTTTCGGTGTCACAAGGAGCTGTCCGGAGCAACCGCGGGCGTCGAACGGCTGACGTTCCCGGCGCGGAGATGCCCGCGGTGCCCGTCGGCGTCACCGCCGGGGTCGTGCCTCCACCGCCGGGCCGGTCAGGGCCGGCCGCCCAGGCGGGTGGTCAGTTCGGCCGCCGCGCGCCGCGCCTCCGCCGCCAGCTCCGGCCACGTCTGCCCGCACTCGGTCTCGCACAGGTGCCGGAACGTCACCGTGATCGCCGCGATCGGCCGCTCACCCCGGTCGAACACGGGTGCGGCGACCGAGGCGAACCCGGCCGTCACGTACCCGTCCTCCACCGCCCACCCCCGCCTGCGCTCCACCGCCAGCAACCGCCGCAACGCGGGCAGGTTGTGCGGCCCCCGCCCGGTCCGGTCCACGAACGGACCCGGGAACAACGCCCTGACCTGCGCCGCGGGCAACCGGCCGAGCATCGCCCGCCCGGACGCGGTCAGGTGCGCGGGCAGCCGCACCCCGACGTCGGACACGATCGTGGTCGGCTGCCGCGGCTGCTCGCGGACCAGGTACAGCGCCTCCGAGCCGTGCAGCACGCCCAGGTGCGCGGTCTTGCCGACCACGTCCACCAGCCGCCGCAGCACGGGCCGCGCCAGCCGTTCCAGCGGGTCGTGCCGCAGGTAGGCCGACCCGAGCTCGAACGCGGCCACGCCCAGCCCGTAGCGTCGTTCCTCGGGGAAGTGGGTGGCCAACCCGGCTTCGGTCAGCTCGGCCAGCAGGTGGTAGGTCGTCGACCGGGGCAGGGACAGCTCCCGCGCGACCGCCGCCGCCGACAGCGGCCCGGGCCTGCCGGCCAGCAGTCGCAGCACCGCGAGCCCTCGGCGCAACGCCGGCACGTCGCTGCTGCCTCCCACGCGACCCATTCTCAACAAATCCCGGCGGGGGCGCATTGGAGGGGTATGACGGACAGCTTCGAGGACTTCGCCACCCGGCAGGTCACCCCGCTGCTGCGCTACGCCACCGTGCTCACCGGCGACCCGCACCTGGCCCAGGACGTCGTCCAGGAGAGCCTGCTCCGCGCGCAACAGCGCTGGGCTCGCATCGCCACCCTCGACGCGCCCGCCGCGTACCTCAAGCGGATGGTCACCAACGAGTACCTCGGCTGGCGTCGCCGCCTGAGGCCGCACCTGCCGCTCACCGGCGTGGACCCGCCCGGACCCGACTCCACCGACCACTACGACGAGCGGGAGGCGATGCTCCAGCGCATCGACAAGCTCCCGCGCAAGCAGAAGGCCGCCGTCGTCCTGCGCTACTACGAGGGCTGCGACGACGCCGAGATCGCCGCGATCCTGGGCTGCGCCCAGGTCACGGTCCGCAGTCACATCTCCCGCGCGCTGGCTGTGCTGCGCGCCGACGAACGCGTGAGGCAGTCGCTGTGAACGACACCACCGAATCCCTGATCACCGACGCCCTGCACCACCGGGCCGAGCGCACCCCGCCGCCCGGAGCGGTGCTGGCCGCGCTGCGCCGGCCGCGCCGGTCGCGCCGGCCGCTGCTCGTGGTGCTCGCCGCCGCCGGCACGACGGCCGCCGCGGCCGCGCTGGTGGTGACCACCGTGACCGGGCCGACAGCCGGGCAGGCCCCGGTCGCCCGGCAGCTCGGCACCACGTCCGAGCCCACCGCCGCCCCGGTCGCCGACGTGCCCACCCGTGCCCTCGAGTACCGGCCCGGGGAGATGCTCGACGGCTACACCGAACGGGAACGCGCCATCGCCCCGTGGGGCACGGCCCGCGTCTACGCCCCCGGTGCCACCGATCCCGGCTCGCCGATGGTCCGCTTCGCCGTCCTCACCTCCATCTCCGGTGACGTGAGCGCCAAGGTCGTGGACGCGCCGGTCGCCGACCGCACGACGGTGGGCGGCGCGCCGGCGGCCTGGTTCGGCGACAACCTGTACTGGAACGCCACCCCCGACCGCGTGCTCAGCGTCAGCCTGGAGAACGTGACCGGCGTGGACGTCCGGGCGCAGGTGCGGCGGATCGCCGACTCCGTCACCGCGGACCCGGCCTCGATGCGCGTCCCGTTCTCGCTGAACCAGTACCCGTACGTCGAGGTGCGGGGCTCCGGCCCGACCGACTGGGCGGTCACCGGCACGAGCGACGTCGACAACGTCCGGTACGACGTGGAACTGGTGCGGACCGCCGAGGCGCCGGCCGGCTCCACCCCCACCACCGTGGGCGGCAAGCCCGCCCACTACACCGCCGACCGGTTCGGCCTGCTCGCCGTGCAGCTCGCGCCGAACCTCCAGGTCCGCGTGAAGCCGGACGAGTTCGACACCCGCAAGGGCCCGGTGCCGCCCGGCGTGGAGACCAAGCACGCCCCGGTCGAGGTGCTGGCCGGAGTGGCGGCGGCGCTGGTGGTGGACGTCAACCCGGACGTGGCCTGGATCGGCACGCGGTAGGGCGGCACACCACGCACGATCGGGTGATCGTGCGGACCCGACGTGGTGGGGGGGCCCCGGGGCGGGGAGGGGTCAGGCGGAGGGCTTGCGGAA
>NZ_JAJUWT010000022.1 GCF_021390395.1 Saccharothrix sp. S26 | reverse complement strand
TACCTGGACTTCGCCCGGGTGAACGGCGCGCCCCGGGGGGGGGGCGACCCGGGGGTTCGCCCACCACCGTCCTTGACAGGGCCGGGCACGAGGCGCTTGACTGCGGAGGTTTGAAACGATTCAAGCCCGCGGGAGTCGCCCATGTCGTCCGTCGCCAAGGTTTTCGGAGCCGTGGACATCGGCGCGTCGGGCGGCCGGGTCGTGGCCGGGGTGGTCGCCGCCGGCCGCGTCACGCTGCACGTGGTGCACCGGTTCCCCAACGGGGTGGTGGAGCGCGACGGCCACCTGCGGTGGGACTTCACCGGGTTGTACCGGGAGGTGCTGACGGGTCTGCGCGCCCTGGCCTCCGGTTTCCCCGAGGTGGTGTCGATCGGCATCGACACCTGGGCCGTGGACTACGGGCTGCTCGACGAGGACGGCGTGCTGCTCGCCGAGCCCGTGGCGTACCGGGACGGGCGGACCGCCGAGGCGGTGCGGCGCGTGCACGCGCGCGTGCCACCCGAAGCCCTGTACGAGGTCAACGGCTTGCAGTTCCTGCCGTTCACCACCCTCTACCAGCTGGAGGCCGAGCGGTCGTCGCCGCTGTGGGACAAGGCCGCGCACGTCGTGCTGCTGCCGGACCTGCTGGCGTACTGGCTGACCGGGGAGCTGCGGACGGAGCTCACGAACGCCTCCACCACGGGGCTGCTGGACGTGCGGACGCGGACGTGGGCGGCGGACCTGGCCGCGGACGTGCCGTTCCCGCCGTTGCAGGAGCCGGGCGAGGTGCGCGGGCTGTTGCGGCCCGAGGTGGTGGCGGCGACCGGTCTGCCGAGCACCACGCCGGTCACGTCGGTGGGTTCGCACGACACCGCGTCGGCGGTCGTGGCGCTGCCGGCCGAGGGGTCGCGCTTCGCCTACGTGTCCAGCGGGACGTGGTCGTTGGTGGGCGTGGAGCTGCCCGGTCCGGTGCTGAGCGCGCGGGCGCGCGAGCTGAACTTCACCAACGAGGGCGGCGTGGACGGCCGGACCCGGTTCCTGCGCAACGTGGGCGGCCTGTGGTTGCTCCAGGAGTCGTTGCGCGAGTGGGGGGACGCGGACCTGCCGACCCTGCTGGCCGAGGCGGAGGCGCTGCCCCCGGGCGGCCCGACGGTCGACGTGGACGACCCGGCGTTCATCCCGCCGGGCGACATGCCGAACCGGATCGCCGCCGCGGCCACCGGTCCCCTGCGCACGCCGGCCGAGACGGTGCGCTGCGTGCTGGACTCCCTGGCCGTCGCCTACGCCCGCACCGTCGACCAGGCCGTGGCGCTGACGGGCCGGGACGTGGACGTGATCCACGTCGTGGGCGGCGGCTCGCGCAACGACCTGCTGTGCCGCCTGACCGCCACCCTGTCCGGCCGCCGGGTGACCGCGGGCCCGACCGAGGCGACGGCCCTGGGCAACGTCCTCGTCCAGGCCCGGGCCCACGGCGCGGCGCCCGCCACCCTGGAAGCCATCCGCGCCGACCTGGCCACCACCGAGCACATCCGCCACCACACCCCTTGACCCCGCGAGAGTCCTACGTCCGCGTCGCGCGTGTCCTACGTTCAGAACGCGCGTGTCCTACGTTCAGGACCCCCGAGTTCAACACTCAGGCGTGGCGGACCCACTCGCGGTGGAAGCCCTCGACGTGGCGGGTGACCCTGGTGGCGGCCAGGTCGCCGTCACCCGCCCGCACGGCGCGCAGGATGGACCGGTGCTCGCGCCGCAGCCGCACGGCGGTGCGCGACCAGTCCGGCAGGGCCTGCACGGCGTCCAGCACGGTGCGGTGGATCGCGTCGCGCAGCGCCGCCATGATCGCCGTGTTCACCGCGTTGCCCGCGGCGGCGGTGAGGGCGACGTGGAAGTCGGCGTCGAGCTGGTGGAACGCGTCCGCGTCGAGGTCGGGCGCTTCCATGCGGGCCAGCAGCTCGGCGGCGCGGGCCAGGTCGGGGTGGTCGGGACGGGCCGCGGCCGCGCGCACCGAGTGGCTCTCGATCATCACCCGCGTGCCGACCAGGTCGGCCATCGGCAGCCGGCGCGTGGCCAGGTGCAGCCGCAGCGCCGCGCCGAGCCCGCCCGCCGGGTCGGCGATGACGGTGGTGCCCGCGTCCGGCCCGGAGCCGACGCCGCTGCGCACCACGCCCATCGCCTGCAACACGCGGATCGCCTCGCGCACGGTGGCCCGGCTGACGCCCAGCTCCTCGGCCAGCCTGCGCTCGGCGGGCAGTTGCTGCCCCACGCCGAGCCTGCCCGCGCTCAGCTCCGCCTCGACGTGCCGCAGCACCGCGCCGTACCCGGACAACGACCGCACCTCCTGTGGTCCGACCACAGCCTGGTGTGGTCAGACCACAGAGTCTAGACTCCCGGTGGTGAGAGTCGCGCTGTTCGTCACGTGCCTGGTAGACGGCCTGTTCCCGGACGTCGGCAAGGCGACCGTCCGGCTGCTGGAACGGCTCGGCCACGAGGTGGTCGTCCCGCCCGCCCAGACCTGCTGCGGCCAGATGCACATCAACACCGGCTACCCCGGCCAGGCGCTGCCGGTGATCCGCAACCACGTCGAGGCGTTCGAGGGCGCCGACGTGATCGTCGCGCCGTCCGGGTCGTGCGCCGGGTCGGTGCGCCACCAGCACGCCGACGTCGCCCGCGCGCACGGTGACGCGAAGCTGGCCGAGGCCGCCGCGGACACCGCCAAGCGCACGTACGAGCTGTCGGAGTTCCTGGTGGACGTCCTGGGTGTCACGGACGTGGGCGCGTACTTCCCGCACCGGGTCACCTACCACCCCACGTGCCACTCGTTGCGCGTGCTGAAGGTGGCCGACCGGCCGTTGCGGCTGTTGCGCGCGGTCGAGGGCATCGACCTGGTCGAGCTGCCGGCCGCGGAGACTTGCTGCGGGTTCGGCGGCACGTTCGCGCTGAAGAACTCCGACACCTCCACCGCCATGCTCGGCGACAAGATGAGCGCGGTGCTGAGCACGAAGGCCGGTGTGCTCACGGCGGGCGACTCGTCGTGCCTGATGCACATCGGCGGCGGCCTGAGCAGGCTGCGCAGCGGCGTCCGGCCGCTGCACCTGGCGCAGATCCTGGAGCACACGCGATGACGACGTTCCTCGGCATGCCCGCGGGCGGCGGTAACCTGACCGGCGAGCCGTTCCCGAAGGCCGCGCGCGAGGCCCTGGGCAACGCCCAGCTGCGCCGCAACCTGGCCAAGGCCACCGGCACGATCCGGGCCAAGCGCGCGAACGTCGTCGGCGAGCTGCCCGACTGGGCGCAGCTGCGCGCGGCGGGCGCGGCGATCAAGGACGAGGTGCTGGCGAACCTGGACGAGCACCTGGTGCGGTTCGAGGAGGCGTTGACCAGCCGCGGCACGCACGTGCACTGGGCGCGTGACGCCGGCGAGGCCAACCGGATCGTCGCCGACCTGGTGCGGGCCACGGGGACGCGCGAGGTCATCAAGGTCAAGTCGATGGCCACGGTCGAGATCGGGCTGAACGAGGCGTTGGCCGGGATCGGCGTGCACGCGGTGGAGACCGACCTGGCCGAGCTGATCGTGCAGCTGGGCAAGGACAAGTCGAGCCACATCCTGGTGCCCGCGATCCACCGCAACCGGTCGGAGATCCGGGACGTCTTCCGCCGCGAGATGCCGGGCGTGGACCCGGACCTGACCGACGACCCGCGGGCGTTGGCCGAGGCGGCGCGCCGGCACCTGCGGCACAAGTTCATGACGGTGGACGTCGCCATCTCGGGCGCGAACTTCGGCGTGGCCGAGACGGGGTCCCTGGTCGTGGTCGAGTCCGAGGGCAACGGCCGGATGTGCCTCACGCTGCCGCGCACGCTGATCAGCGTGGTGGGCATCGAGAAGCTGGTGCCGCGGTGGCAGGACCTGGAGGTGTTCCTGCAACTGCTGCCGCGGTCGTCGACCGGTGAGCGGATGAACCCGTACACGTCGGTGTGGACGGGGCCGACCGAGGGCCAGACCAGCCACGTGGTGCTGGTGGACAACGGCCGCACGGCCACGCTCGCCGACCCGGACGGGCGGGCGGCGTTGCGCTGCATCCGCTGCTCGGCGTGCCTGAACTCGTGCCCGGTGTACGAGCGCACCGGCGGGCACGCGTACGGCTCGACGTACCCCGGCCCGATCGGCGCGGTGCTGTCGCCGCAGCTCACCGGGGTGGACCGCAACCCGACGCTGCCGTTCGCGTCGTCGTTGTGCGGTGTCTGCTACGACGTGTGCCCGGTGGCGATCGACATCCCGGCGATGCTGGTGCACCTGCGGGGGCGGGTCGCGTCGGCGAAGGGGACGACGCCCGAGTCGACGGCGATGCGGGCGCTGGCGTGGGCGATGGCGGACGCGCGGCGGTGGCGACGGCTGGTGCGGCTGGGCAGGTTCGGCCGGTTGGCGAGCCGGCACGTGCCGCTGCCGGGCTGGTCGACGGCCCGTGACCTGCCGCAACCGCCGAAGGAGACGTTCCGCGACTGGTGGGAGTCCTCGCGATGAGCGCACGTGACGAGGTCCTGGCGAGGGTGCGGCGGGCGAAGGGCCCGCGCGAGGTGGCCCCCGTGCCGCGCGAGTACCGGGCGGCGGGCACGCGGGGGCCCGGTGACCTGGAGCTGTTCGCCGAACGCCTGCGCGACTACCGGGCCCGGGTGCGGGTGGTGGCGGTCGACGAGGTGGCCGACGCCGTCGCCGCGGCCCTGCGCGACCGGGGCGCGCGGCACGTCGTGACGGCTTCCGGCGTGCCGCCCGAGTGGACCGCGACGTGGGCCGCAGCGGGGACCGTGCCGCCGTCCGCGCCGCCGTCCGCGCCGCCCTCCGCCGAGCAGGCGGGATCGGGCGAACCGGTGGAATTGTCGGACCCCGTCAGTAGAATCGAATCAAGGGTTCCCCTTGGCGGGGACGCTCGCGAAGCGCTTCGCGAAATCGTGGCGGCGGCCGACGCGGTGGTCACGGCCTGTCACGTGGCGGTGGCGGAGACCGGGACGATCGTGCTCGACCACGACGCCGCCGACCAGGGCCCCCGGGCGCTGACCCTCGTGCCGGACTACCACCTGGTCGTCGTGCGGGCCGAGCAGGTGGTGGCGGGCGTGCCGGACGCGGTCGCGGCGCTGGACGGGGTCCGCACCCAGACGTGGATCAGCGGGCCGTCCGCGACCAGCGACATCGAGCTGGAACGGGTCGAAGGCGTGCACGGGCCGCGCACGCTGGAGGTCGTCATCGTCCGCTGAACGCGACGCGAAACTGTGATCGGCTTCTCACCCTTTGGGCGGATCCGCCCACGATCGCGTGATTCGCTAGGATCGGACTCCCGACCGAGAGGCGCTGCAACGGGCGATGAGCCCGCCACGCTCGGTCGAGGCATCGTGATCCGCAAGGGCGCCTCCCATCGAGGGAGGCTGCGTGTCGGAAAACGCCCTGCGAGAGCTGCTGGACCAGCGCGTCGCGGTGCTCGACGGCGCCTGGGGCACGATGCTCCAAGCCGCCGGTCTCACCCCGGCCGACTACCGCGGCGACCTGCTCGGCGACCACACGCACGACGTCACCGGCGACCCGGACCTGCTCAACCTCACCAGGCCGGACCTGATCCTCGACGTCCACCGCAAGTACCTGGCCGCGGGCGCGGACATCACCACCACCAACACGTTCACCGCGACGTCCATCGCGCAGGCCGACTACGGCCTGGAGAAGCTGGTGCGCGAGATGAACGTGCGCGGCGCGCAGCTCGCCCGCCAGGCCGCCGACGAGGCGGGCGGCCGGTTCGTGGCGGGCTCCGTCGGACCGCTCAACGTCACCCTGTCGCTGTCGCCGCGGGTGGAGGACCCGGCGTACCGGACGGTGTCGTTCGACCGGGTCAAGGACGCCTACGCGGAGCAGATCGGCGCGCTCGCCGAGGGCGGCGTCGACCTGCTGCTCATCGAGACGATCTTCGACACGCTCAACGCCAAGGCCGCCGTCGCCGCGGCCCGCGAGGTCGCGCCGCACCTGCCGCTGTGGATCTCGGTCACGATCGTGGACCTGAGCGGCCGGACGCTGTCCGGGCAGACGGTCGAGGCGTTCTGGAACTCCATCGCGCACGCCGACCCGCTGGTGGTGGGCGTGAACTGCTCGCTGGGCGCGGCCGAGATGCGACCGCACGTCACCGAGCTGGCCCGGATCGCGGGCACCTACACCGCGAGCCACCCCAACGCGGGCCTGCCCAACGCGTTCGGCGGCTACGACCAGACCCCCGAGGAGACCGCGGCGCTGCTGCGCGGGTTCGCCGAGGAGGGCGTGGTCAACATCGTCGGCGGCTGCTGCGGCACGACCCCCGACCACATCGAGCTGATCGCCTCGGCGGTCAAGGACATGCGGCCCCGCTCGGTCGCGCGGGTGCCCGACCGGACCCGGTTCAGCGGCCTGGAGCCGTTCGAGATCGGTGCCGACACCGGGTTCGTGATGATCGGCGAGCGCACCAACGTGACCGGGTCGGCGAAGTTCCGCCGGCTGATCGAAAGCGACAACTACCAGGCGGCGGTGGACGTCGCGCTGGAGCAGGTGCGCGGCGGCGCGAACCTGCTGGACGTGAACATGGACGCCGACCTGCTCGACAGCGAGCGGGCGATGACCACGTTCCTGAACCTGATCGCCACCGAGCCGGAGATCGCCCGCGTCCCGATCATGATCGACAGCTCGCGGTGGAGCGTGCTGGAAGCCGGGCTGAAGTGCGTGCAGGGCAAGGGCGTGGTCAACTCGATCAGCCTCAAGGAGGGCGAGGAGCAGTTCCTGGCCCAGGCCCGCCGCATCCGCGACTTCGGCGCGGGCGTGGTGGTGATGGCGTTCGACGAGCAGGGCCAGGCCGACACCACCGAGCGCAAGGTCGAGATCTGCGGTCGCGCGTACGACCTGTTGACGCAGAAGGCCGACTTCCCGGCCGAGGACATCATCTTCGACCCGAACGTGCTGGCCGTCGCGACCGGCATCGCCGAGCACAACGGGTACGCCAAGGCGTTCCTGGACGCGATCCCGCTGATCAAGCAGCGCTGCCCGGGCGTGCGGATCAGCGGTGGCATCTCGAACCTGTCGTTCTCGTTCCGCGGCAACGACACCGTGCGCGAGGCGATGCACTCGGCGTTCCTGTACCACGGCGTGCGGCTGGGCCTGGACATGGGCATCGTGAACGCCGGTCAGCTCGCGGTCTACGAGAACATCCCGGCCGAGCTGCTGGAGCTGGTCGAGGACGTGCTGTTCGACCGCAGGCCGGACGCGACGGACCGGCTGGTGTCGTTCGCCGAGACGGTGGCCAGTTCGGGCACCAAGCGGGTGGTCGACCTGGCGTGGCGCGAGGGCCCGGTGGCCAAGCGGCTGGAGCACGCGCTGGTGCACGGCATCGTCGACTTCATCATCGAGGACACCGAAGAGGCACGGCTGGAGGCGGCACGTCCGCTGGACGTGATCGAGGGCCCGCTGATGGACGGCATGAAGGTCGTCGGCGACCTGTTCGGCGCGGGCAAGATGTTCCTGCCGCAGGTGGTGAAGAGCGCGCGGGTGATGAAGCGCGCGGTGGTGCACCTGGAGCCGTACATGGACGCGGAGAAGGAAGCCTCCGGCTCCACCCGCGGCAACGGCAAGGTCGTGCTGGCCACGGTGAAGGGCGACGTGCACGACATCGGCAAGAACATCGTCGGCGTGGTGCTGGGCTGCAACAACTACGACGTGGTCGACCTGGGCGTGATGGTGCCCGCGGCGAAGATCCTCGACACCGCGATCGCCGAGGGCGCGGACGCGATCGGGCTGTCCGGCCTGATCACGCCGTCGCTGGACGAGATGGTGTCGGTGGCGGCGGAGATGCAGCGGCGCGGGATGAAGCTGCCGCTGCTGATCGGTGGCGCGACGACGTCGAGGCAGCACACGGCGGTGCGGATCGCGCCCGCGTACGACCAGACCACCGTGCACGTGCTGGACGCGTCACGGGTGGCGGGCGTCGTCTCGTCGCTGCTGGACCCCGACCGCGCCGAGGAGCTGGCCCGCGAGACGCGGATCGAGCAGCAGCGGTTGCGCGAGGAGCACGAGAACCGGCAGAGCACGCCGTTGCTGACCGTCGAGCAGGCGCGGGCCAACGCCGAGGCGGTGTCGTTCGACGAGCTGCCGACGCCCGCGTTCACCGGGCTGAAGGTCGTGGAGCCGTCGCTGGACGAGCTGCGCGGGATGATCGACTGGACGTTCTTCTTCCTGGCGTGGGAGCTCAAGGGCAAGTACCCGAAGATCCTCGACAGCAACCCGGCGGCGCGGGAGCTGTTCGACGACGCGAACGCCATGCTGGACCAGATCATCGCGGACGGATCGTTGCAGGCCAAGGGCGTGTACGGCTTCTGGCCGGCGCACTCGGAGGGTGACGACATCGTCGTGGACGGGCGGCGGTTGCCGATGCTGCGCCAGCAGACGGCCAAGCCGCAGAGCAGGCCGAACCGGTGCCTGGCCGACTACGTCGCGCCCGAGGGCGACCACCTGGGCGGGTTCGCGGTGGCCATCCACGGCGCGGAGGAGCTGGCCGCGCGGTACGAGCGGGAGCAGGACGACTACAAGTCGATCATGGTGAAGGCGTTGGCGGACCGGTTGGCCGAGGCGTTCGCCGAGCACATCCACCTGCGGGCGCGGCGGGACTGGTTCGAGCCCGACGCCGAGCCGGCGTTGGAGGACCTGCACGCCGAGCGGTTCCGCGGCATCCGGCCCGCGTTCGGGTACCCGGCGAGCCCCGACCACAGTGAGAAGCGGGACTTGTTCGAGATGCTGGAGGCGGAGCGGGTGGGGTTGGCGTTGACCGACTCGTTCGCCATGACGCCGGCGGCGGCGGTGAGCGGCGTGATCTTCGCGCACCCGCAGTCGCGGTACTTCACGGTGGGGCGGATCGGGCGGGACCAGGTGGAGGACTACGCCGGGCGGCGTGGCATGCCGGTGGCCGAGGTCGAGCGCTGGCTCCGCCCGAACCTGGCCTACGAACCCGACGCCTGACCTGCGTGTCCTACGTTCAGAACGCGAGAGTCCTACATTCGGGACCCCCGAGTTCAACGTTCAGGTGCGGTGGGGTGTAAGTCCGGGGGGCGGTTGACTGTGCTTACTTCCGGCTCGATTTGACATGGGGCCCGTACGGGCACTCCAGGCAGGCCAAAGCCGGCAGGCCCGGCGGGGAAAAGCGTCCCGCCGGGCCTGCCGGCTTCGACCAGCCTAAAGCACCCGAACCCATGTCAAATCGGGCCTCGGTGGGTTGGTGCCGGGTCCGCTGGGGTGGGTTGTTCCGCTTGCGGGTTTGGGTGGTGGCCCAGTCAGATCGCGACGCCGGTTGACGTGAGGCGCAGGCCGCAGGCCCCGCCGCCGGAGCGGAGGGGCCTGCGGACGGTCGAGCTCAGACGGTGACCGGTTCCCGGGACTCGGCCGGGTGCACGGTCTTGCGCGCCTGGCGGCGTTCCTTGCGGCCCTCGACCATCGAGTACAGCGTCGGCACCAGCACCAGGGTGAGCAGGGTCGAGCTGATCAGGCCGCCGATCACGACGATCGCCAGCGGTTTGCCGATGAACGCGCCCTCGCCGGTGATGCCCAGCGCCATCGGCAGCAGGGCGAAGATCGTGGCGGCCGCCGTCATCAGGATCGGGCGCAGGCGGCGCCGGCCGCCCTCGATCACGGCCTCGCGCACCGGCATCCCGTCCCGCCGGTACTGGTTGACCAGGTCGATCAGGACGATCGCGTTGGTCACCACGATCCCGACGAGCATCAGCATGCCGATCAACGCGGGCAGGCCGAGCGGGGTGCCGGTGAGCAGCAGCAGGCCGATGGCGCCGGTCGCCGCGAACGGGATGGACACCAGCAGGATCAGCGGCTGCACGAGGCTGCGGAACGTCGCCACCATGATCAGGAACACGATCGCGATGGCCGCGAGCATGGCCAGGCCCAGGTCGGCGAACGTCTCGGCCTGGTCGGCGCTGACGCCGCCGATGCTGTGGGTGGCGCCGGCGGGCAGGTCCAGCGCGTCCAGCCGGGACGTCAGGTCGGCCGTCACCGCGCCCAGGTCGGAGCCGGTGGCCTTGGCCGACACGGTGGCGCTGCGCGCGCCGTCGGTGCGGCGCACCTGCACCGGCCCGTCGACCACGGCCACGTCGGCGACCTGGCCGAGCGTGACGCCGCCGGGCAGCGGCAGGGCGCGCAGGGCGGCCACGTCGGTCGGCGCGGACCCCGTGCGCAGCAGGACCTGCTGGGAGGCGCCGTCGATCGGCAGCTGCGCCACCGGCACGCCGCGCAACGCCTGCGCCGCGAACTGGCCGATGGTCTGGCCGCTGAGCCCGCGCGCCGCCGCGGCGGCCTGGTCGACGGTCACCTGCACGCGTGGCGCGCTCACCGACAGGTCGTTGGTGACCTCGCCGACGCCGGGCGTCCCGGACACGGCCTGCCGCACGCGGTCGGCGGCGTCGCGCAACGTCTTCTCGTCGGGCGCGGTGACGAGCACGTCGATGGTGTCGGAGCCGAAGCCGGACGCCGCCGCGCCGAACGCCACCTCGCCCGCGCCGGGCGTGTTCTTCAACCGCTCGGTCAGCCGGTCCTGCAACGCCTCCAGATCGGTGCCCTGGCGGACGGTGGCGCGCACGCTGGTCGCGCCGTCACCGCCGAAGCCGAACGCGGCCAGGCTGTTGTCCGTGCCGACGGTGACCTGGTAGGTCTCGACCTCGTCGGTCTCCGCCAGCACGCCTTCGAGCTTGCGCGCCGCGTCGTCCCGGGCGGCGAGGCTGGTGCCGGGCGGCAGCTTCTGGGTGCCCTGCAACGCCGTGCCGCCCGCGTTGTCGATGAAGTTGGTCTCCAGCGAACCGGCCAGCCCGAGCGTGCCACCGAAGATCAGCACCGCGATCAGCAACGTCGCCCAACGGCGCGTGGTGGCGAACTTGAGCACGGGCACGTAAGCGCGCTGCAACGGGCTGCGCTTCTCCTTCTCCACCGCCGCGTCACGCGCCTTCGCCGCCTCTTCGGGGTCGGTGGGCACGGCCGGGCGCTTGAGGAACCAGTACGCCAGCACGGGCACGATCGTCAGCGACACCAGCAGCGACGCGAGCAGCGCCACGGTGACCGTGATGGAGAACGGGCCGAACAGCTCGCCCGCGATGCCGCCGACGAACGCGATGGGCAGGAACACCGCGACCGTGGTCAACGTGGACGCGGTCACCGCGCCCGCCACCTCGCGCACGCCGTCGAGCACCGCGCGGTGCTTCTCCTCGCCGTAGCCGAGGTGCCGCTTGATGTTCTCCAGCACCACGATCGAGTCGTCCACGACCCGGCCGACGGCGATGGTGAGCGCGCCGAGGGTGAGCAGGTTCAACGACAGGTCGCCGGTGTAGAGGGCGATCAGCGCGACCACCACGGATAGCGGGATGGACACGGCCGTGACCAGCGTGGACCGGACGGACAGCAGGAACAGCAGGATCACGACCACGGCGAACAGCAGGCCGAGCAGACCTTCGGTGGTCAGGCCGCTGATGGCCTTCTCGACCTGCGGGCCCTGGTCGAACGCGACGGTGAGCGTGGAGTCGGTCGCCTGGCCCCACTCGCCGAGCTTGTCGCGGACCTGCCGGGAGATCTCGACGGCGTTGCCGTCGGAGTTCATGGTGACGCTGACGCCCAACGTGGGCTCGCCGTTGGTGCGGGTCAGCACGGACGCCGCCGCGGGCGCGGACTCGACCCGGGCCACGTCGCCGAGCTTGACCGGCCCGGCGGGTGAGGCGAGCAGCAGGCCGCGCAGGTCGTCCACGGTGCCGACGGGACGGCCGACCTGCACGGTCAGCGTCTTGTCGGCGTCGGGGACCGTGCCGGCGGGCATGACCGCGCCCGCGGTGCTCAGGGCGGTGGTCAACGCCTGCGGGTCGACGCGGGCCGCGCCCAGGCGGGCGTAGTCGACGGTGACGGTGACCTGCCGGTCGCGCTCGCCGCTGACCGTGGCCTCCCGCACGCCGGGGATCGCCTCCAGGTCGGGCACGACCTCGGCGCGCAGCCGGGCGGCGGCGGCGATGTCGTCCTCGCCGGAGGTCGCGGCGAGCGCGATCACCGGGATGTCGTCGGTGCTGCCCTGCGCCACGGTGGGCTCGACGCCCTGCGGCAGGCGCGGCTGGAGCCGGTTCACCGCCTGCTGCATCTGGGCCACGGCGGCGTCGATGTCGGTGCCGTAGGTGAACATCACCTGCACGGTCGCGCTGCTCTCGGCGGAGCGGGTGAACACCTGCTCGACGCCGTCGACGCCGCGCACGGCCGACTGGATGGGCTCGGCGACCTGGCTGTCCACCAGGTCCGGGGACGCGCCGGGGAACGGCGCGATGACTACCGCGGCGGGCAGCTCGATGGACGGGAAGAGCTGCTGCTTGATCGAGGGCAGCGTGAACGCGCCGAAACCGATGACGAGCAGGCTGAGCAGCCCGACGAGACTTCGGTTGGCCAGGCTCAGTCGAGCCAGCACGGACATCGTGGGAATCTCCTTGGTGGGCGGACGACGCCCCCGATGATCGGGCGACTGCGCCGTGTGCCGCGGGCGGATGTGCGAACGCTGGCACACGCCACCTGAGAACGGGCTCAGACATGGGGTGATTCCACCTGGCCCGAACATGCCCTGACCTGCGAGAAGTGCCTCAGCGACGAGATCGGGCGCGGCCGGTGATCTTCATCACGACGGCGGTCGGCGCCCGGTGTGGCGCAGCCAGAGCAGGCCGAGCACGGGCAGCACGAGCGGGACGAAGCCGTAGCCGCCGCCGAAGTCCGACCACACCGTGGCGTCCGGGAACGCGTCGGCGAACACCAGGCTCGCCGCGCCCACCACGAGCACCCCGGCCAGCTCGACCCCGCACGCGAGGTAGGCGACCCGCCGGGACACGACGCCGGCCAGCGCGGCGGTCGCCACGACGTAGACGACCGCCGCGAACGCCGACAGCACGTACGCCAGCGGCGCCTGGTCGAACCGGGTGCCGATCTGCACCGCCGACCGGGCCGTGGCGGCGACGGCGAAGATCCCGTACACCGCGATCAGCATCCGGCCGGGGCCGGACCGGGTGGTCTCCTTCAGCTCGTCGCGCCGCTCAGCCATGGGTGGCCCAGATCTGGTCGAGCCGCAGGATCATCACCGGCACGCTCAGGCACGCCACGGCCAGCACCCCGGCTCCCCACCGGGACCGGTCGCCGAGCGCCCAGAACGCGCCGACGGGCAGCACCGCGACCACCGCGACCAGGTAGCCGAAGAACGTGGCCAGGTTCATCTCGCCGCGGTCGACGCCCAGCACGTTCACCGTGGCCACGACCGCCTGCACGAGCAGCCCCACTTCGAGCAGCACGACGACCGCGGCCAGGCCGAGGGTGGGCTTGGTGGCGAGCGTGATGGGCCGGTCGGTGATGACGAGCACCAGCGACCACAGGGCCGCGACGAGCGCCACGACCGTCAACGCGGTCGCGAGGACTTGGATCATCGGATCTTCCCGGTCGAGCGGACGTTGCGCCGCAACCTACCCTCCGTCACGACAGCGCCAGCTTGAAGCCCTCGTGGGAGGCGACGAAGCCGAGCCTGCGGTAGAAGCGGTGGGCGTCGGTCCGGGTCTTGTCGGACGTGAACTGGACGACGGCGCACCCGCGGGCCTCGGCCTCGTCGACCGCCCACCGCAGCAACCGCTCCCCCACGCCCTGCCCGCGTGCCTGGGACGCGACCCGCACGCCCTCCACCTGGGCCCGGGTCGCGCCCCGGCGCGACAGCCCGCGCAACACCGTGAGCTGGAGCGTGCCGACGACCTCGCCGTCCCGTTCGGCCACCGCCAGCACCTCGTGCCCGGCCGCGTCGACCGCCTCGAACGCCCGCAGGTAGGGCGCCAGGTCGTCGGGGGTCTCGCGGGACGCGCCCAGCTGATCGTCGGCGAGCAGGGCGACGATGGCGGGCACGTCCTCGGCGGTGGCACGGCGGATGATCACGGGCACGGTCCTCCCCGGTGGTTGGTCCCCCCACCCCACCACACGCCCGGGTGGCTACGGCCGGGTGGTCCTCACGCCGCGCCGCCACACGTCGGTCACCGCGCCGATCGCGGTGATGTCGGTGGTCGGGTCGCCGTCCACCAGCAGCAGGTCGGCGCGCAACCCCGGCTCGACCCGCCCCCGGTCGGCCAGTCCGAAGTGGACCGCGGGCGCGCTGGTGGCCGCGGCCAGGGCCTCCAGGGGGGTCAGGCCGGCCGCGGTGAGCAGTTCCAGCTCGCGGTGCAGGCCGACGCCGTGCTGCGGCGCCCACGGGTTGGCGTCCGTGCCCGCCACGATCGGCACACCGGCCTCGTGCAGCACCCGTGCCGCGTGCAGGGCGTGCTCGAAGCCGCCGTGCGCCGCGTGGTCGACCGAGGGCGTCCGGCCGGTGATCGACTCGAAGTAGACCAGGGTGCTGACCACGAAGACGCCCCGTTGCGCGACCCAGCCCACCAGGTCGTCGCCCGCGTCGCACCACACGTGCGCCAGGCCGTCGACGCCCGCGTCCACCGCGATCCCGACCTCCTGGGCCGTGATGGCGTGCGCGATGACCTTCAGGCCGTGCCCGTGCGCGGCGTCGACCAGCGCTTCCACCACCTCCGGGGCGAGGGTGGGCAAGGTCGTGCCGTGCACGGCGCCGTCGTCGATCACGACCTTCAGGTAGTCCACCCTCTCCGCCGCGCGTGCGGCGACGAACGCCCGCGCCTGCGCCACGTCGGCCACGGTCTCGAACGGCCGCGCGGCGTCGCCGAACTCGTCGCCCGACGACGCCAAGAGCTGGCTGGGGTGCCCGCCCGGCGCGGTGGCCAGCACGCCCGCGCTGCGCAGGTCGGCCACGTCGTCACGGGACGCGGCCAGCGCGCGCTGCCGGGCGAGGTTGCCCGGCAGGCAGAACATGTCCAGCTCGGTCGTCACCCCCGCCGCCAGCGCCGCGGCCAGGCTCCCGTCGAAGGTGTGGGTGTGCCCGTCGATCAGGCCGGGCAGCAGGGTCCTGCCCCGGCCGTCCACCTCGACGTCGCACCGGCCACCGGGCTCGGCGATCAGCGGGCCGTCGACCAGCACGTCGGCGCGCGGCACGACGCGGTGGCCGTCGAACAGGCGCACGTCGCGGATCAGGGTTCGCATGGTGTTCTCCTCTCCAGCGGATCGAGTCGCCAACCAAGAGGGAGCGCGGCCGGGTGACCGTGACGTGCTGAGGTCCACGTCACACCGCGTCACGATCCGCTGTCCACATCGCTCTGGGATGGGACACGAGGGAGGGACCATGGGCGGCACGGACGCGTTCGTCGAACACCGGGAACTGCTGTTCTCCATCGTCTACGGGATGCTCGGCACGGTCGCCGACACCGAGGACGTGCTCCAGGAGACGTGGCTGTCGTGGGCGCCCGAGCGGGACGTCCGCAACGCGCGCGCCTACCTGGTCCGGATCGCGGTCAACCACGCGTTGCGCCGCCGTGAGCGCGCCGGCCGCGAGACCTACCCGGGCCAGTGGCTGCCCGAACCGCTCGTGGGTGACGCGGCGGACGAGGTGGTGCGCGGCGAGGAGTTCTCCATGGCCGTGCTGGTGGTGCTGGAGACCCTCACCCCGGCCGAACGGGCGGTGTTCGTGCTGCACGAGGTGTTCGGGTACGCGCACCCGGAGATCGCGGCCATCCTCGGCCGCAGCCCGGCCGCGGTCCGCCAGCTCGCGCACCGGGCGCGCGAGCACGTCGAGGCCCGGCGGCCCCGGTACGCGGTGGACCCGCGCACGCGGCGGCAGGTCACCGAGCGGTTCATGGCCGCCGCGCTCGGCGGCGACCTCGAAGGGCTGCTGCGCGTGCTCGCGCCGGACGTGGCGCTGTGGACCGACGGCGGCGGCAAGGGCCCCGCCACCAGCCCGGACCCGGTGCACGGCCGCGAGCGGGTGGCACGGCTGCTGATCGCCGTGGCCGAGGGCGTGCCGGACACGGTGGACGTGCGGTTGCGCCGCGTGCACGGCGACCCGGCGGTGCTGCTGTTCGCCGACGGCGGGCCGTTCGCCGTGCTGGTGCTGGAGCTGCGCGGCGACCTGGTCGCCGGCGTCTACTCCATCACCAACCCGGACAAGCTCACCCGCCTGGGTTGACGCGTCCCCGTGCCAGGGGGTCGCCCGACAACGTGAGGTCGCCGAGCACGACGGTGGTGCGGGGTGCCGTGACAGCGTCCGCGACCCGCGCCACCACCTCGTCGAACACCGGGTCGTCGTAGTAGTAGCTGTGCCCGCGCAACGGCGAGGCGACCATGTCCGGGTCGGGGTCGAGGAACTCCGGGTCGCGCAGCCGCACGTCGTTGCCGCACCGCACGCCCCACAGCTTCGGGCCGGCGGTCAGCCGCTCCTGCACCGTCTCCGGCCACACCTGCACCGGGCCGCCCAGCGGGTCGGTGGCCCGGTGCACGTTCCACCACCGGTCGCCCAGGTCGGCGTGCAGGCGGGCGAGCTCGGCGTGCCCGAGGTAGTGCGGGAACAGCCGCGAGTACGCCCACTGCAACTGCGAGCCGTAGGTGACCAGGCCGACCCGGCGCAGCGCCGCGACCGCGTCCGCCTGCCTGATGTACCGCTCGCCGTCGGCCGGGTCTGGCCGCTCGGCCTCCCGCCGCAACAACGACAGGGCGGCGAAGCACACCACGCTGCCCTGGCTGTGCCCGGACAGCACGACCGCGCCCACGTCGTGGTGCCCGGCCAGCCGGACCGCGCGGGACGTCAGCTCGATGGTGGCGCGGCCGCCGTAGGGCGGCGGGCAGATCGGGTGCGCCAACCGCGGCCAGAAGGCCACCAGGTCCCACACGATCCCGACCACCGTGCGCATCCGCGGGCTCTGCCACGTCCGCACACCCAACAACAACAAGACCACCACGACACCGGACACCACGAGGCTGCCCAGCGCGCCCAGCTCCCGTGCCGGAACCGTCGACAGCCAGTCGGCCAGGCCCGACGGCGGCGCGGCCCGCCAGTCGGGGTGGACGAGCCGGGCCAGCGCGAGACCACCGCCCGCCGCCACCAGCACCCCGCCCGACAACGCGACCGCGCCGAGCAGCCAGTGGTAGCGGTACTTCGCCGACGCCAGCCGCTGGGTCAACGCCACCTTGCCGATCCCGGGCCGGTCCGGTCGTCCCGGGTAGTCGGCCACCACACCGTCGCGGACCGCCACGCCGATCGCGTGCCGCAGGCAGGAAACCACCCCCACCGCGTACAACGCCCCGGCCACGACCACCGCACCCCAGGACGCCCACCCCGGCAGGGACGTCCACCGCAACACCACCGCCACCGCCGCGACCACCGACCCGGCCGCGAACACCAGCGCGCTCGACACCTGCCGCACCATCGCCGCCACCACCGGGGCCACCAGCAGCGGGAACGCGATCGCCAGCACACCCCACAAGCCCGCGCCGACCAGGTAGCCCGTGCCCAGCACCAACCCCGGCCGCCCGGCCCGCGCCACCGGCTCGCCGACCCAGTCCACCACCCGGTACGCCAACCCACCGCTGAACCCGACCGCCAACGTCGTGGCGAGCGCCGCGATCACCACCGCCGCGTACCCGTGCCACAGGGGCCGGAACCGCTTGTCCACCCCCATCAACTCGACCCCGCGCGCCGAGCGCCGCATGCGCACGCACGCCCCCAGCAACACGACCAACAGCACCATCGCCGCCGCCGACAGCACGTTGGTCACCGCCTCGAACCCGGCCAACGGCGTCACCGACCCGTCCGCACCGGTCGGCACCCGCCACAGGAACCACGTCGCCAACCCCGCCGCGACCAGCAAGTACCCCACCGACACCCACTTGAGCGCCCGCGAGTCCACGTCCCGCCGATCCGGCGACACCACCACGCACCCGACCGCCCACGCCAGCACCAGCGCGCCCAGCCCCACCACCGTCCACGACAGCACGTCCGACGGCCGCCCCGGCTGCGCCGTCCGCAACGCCCCCGCGTACAGCACCCCGACCAGCGCGCACGCCGCCGCCACGTGCGCGTCCCGCAACACCGGCGTGCGCGGCGACGTGTGCCAGAACGCGTAGTCGCCCAAGCTGCCCGTCCGCGTCTCCCACACGTGATGGGTGCCCTTCGGCTCGTACAGGAACGTCTGCCGGCCGAACCACCACAACACGGTGATCACCAACCCCGGCGGCACCATCCCGACCAGCAGCAACGCCCCGAACGGCCACCCCTCGAAGAACCCGAGGCGCTCCGCCCGGCACACCGCCGTCCCCGCGCACTGCCGCACCAGCAGCTCCAACGACACGTACGCCGTGGCCGTGACCAACATGCCGGTCAGCACGAGCCCGAGCAGCCGCAACACCGCCTCGGCGAACCGCCCGGCCCCCAACAACGCGTACCGGGCCAGGTTCAGGATCGCGAACGGGATCAACACCAACCACAACGCCCGACTGGCCCCACCCGACGTGAACCGCCCCCAGTGGAACGCCTCCACCACCCGCACCCGCCCACTGCCGACCGCCGTCACCGGCTTCCCGGCCCGCAGGAACCTGGCCACGTCGTCACCCGCCACCGGCGTGGGGAACGGATCCCCGAGCATCGCTTCCGGCGGGGTGCCCGACACCCCGTGCACCCGCAGTTCGACCACGTCCTCGGGACGCATCCACTCACCTGCCGTAGGTCGCCGTAGGTGTTACCTACCGGATCGCCCACGCAGAGGAGCCCGTTTCAGCAAAACCCACCCCGCACACCCCGCGCCTACCCGTCCACTGGCACGCCCTTCCCGCAAAACGAGGGCTTCGTGTCATCCCGCCGACCTGGCTCCGCCCTGCCGCACGTGTCAAGGGGAGCGCGGGTTCAGCTTTGCCCGCGGCCTTCACTGTGGGCCGCGCTCCCCTTGACGCGTGTGGTAGCCCGTAGGGAGGTCGGTGGGATGACACGAAACCCGGCCCCACGACGAAACAGGAACTTCCCGCAGCGGTTGGGGTCATCCTGCTGATCTGCCCGTCCGGCGAGGACTCTTTTTCTTTTGGCTTTTCGTTTCTACCCCAAGCCGCTACTCACTCCCGGCTCGATTTGACATGGGGCCCTTACGGGCACTCCAGGCAGGCCAAAGCCGGCAGGCCCGGCGGGGAAAAGCGTCCCGCCAGACCTGCCGGCTTCGACCAGCCTAAAGCACCCGAACCCATGTCAAATCGGGCCTCTGCGGTGGGGCTCCGGGTCCGTTGCGGTTGGGTTGGACCACTCGGTCGAGTGAATGATGCAACCTTTGACAACCTAAACCGCATTTCTCACGTTAGCCGGATAAAACGGCCGGCCCGGCGGCGGGGAGGCATGGCAGGTGGAGGGATGACAGGTGGAGGGATGGGTGACGGGGGTGATGGGGTGACGGGGTGCGGTCGGGGTTGGTGAGAGCATCGTGGTTGTCGCCTGGTCGCCGATCGCGGTCGGGCGCGCACACGGCCCCGACCCGAAAGGCTGCCCACGGTGACCAAACCTGCCCGCCGCGACCCGAGCAAGCTCGTCGACGCCTCCGGGTTCCGCGAGTTCGTCCAGCACGGCTGGGGCCCGGCCGACCGCGCCGCCCGCGTCGCGCCCGGCGCGGCGCAGGCAGCGGCGGCGCATCGGGATCGGCTCAGTGCCGCGCTGCCCGGCGCGCGCATCGCCGTGGCGGCGGGATGGGCTCCCGTGCGGTCCAACGACACCGACTACGGGTTCCGGCCCGACTCCGACTTCTCCTGGTTGACGGGCTGCGCCGCGGAGGGCGCGGTGCTGGTGATGCAGCCGGTGGCCGGTGGGCACGACGCCGAGCTGTTCCTGCGGCCCCCCGCCGGGCCGGACGAGCCGGACTTCTTCGCCAACGCCCGGGACGGCGAGCTGTGGATCGGGCCGGTGCCCGGGCTGGCCGAGTGGGGCGAGGCGCTGGGCGTGCACTGCCGCCCGCTGCACGAGCTGCCGTCGGCGCTGCGCGGGCGGCTGCCGGCCGTGCACGCGACCTGGGGTGTCGACCCGCTGCTGGACGCGTTGACCGGCGCGGACCACACCGCCCAGCTGCGCACCGTGCTGGCCGAGCTGCGGCGGGTCAAGGATGACTGGGAGGTCGACCAGCTCCAGGCCGCGGTCGACGCGACGATCCTCGGCTTCGCCGACGTGGCGGCCGAGTTGCAGGCCGCCGTCAAGGGCGGTGGCGAGCGGTGGTTGCAGGGGACGTTCGACCGGCGGGCCCGTACCGCCGGCAACGGGCCGGGGTACGCCTCGATCGTGGCCGCCGGGCCGCACGCGCCCGTGCTGCACTGGGTGCGCAACGACGGTCCCGTGCCCGAGGACTCCGTGTTGCTGCTGGACGCGGGCGTGGAGCTGGACACGCTCTACACCGCGGACATCACCCGGACGTTGCCCGTGTCCGGCGCGTACAGCCCGGCGCAGCGGCAGGTGCACGAGCTGATCGAACGGGCGTCGGTGGCGGCGTTGGCGGTGGTGCGGCCGGGTGCGGCGTACCGGGACTTCCACCGGGAGGCGATGCGGGTGCTCGCCGAGGGCTTGCACGACTGGGGCCTGCTGCCCGTGTCGGTGGAGGAGTCGCTGGACCCGGACGGCCAGCACCACCGCCGCTACATCACGTGCGGCGTCGGGCACTTCCTCGGGTTGGACGTGCACGACTGCGCGAACTCGCGGGCCGAGGCCTACCACGAGGGCACGTTGGAGGTCGGCATGACGCTGGCCGTGGAGCCCGGCTTGTACTTCCACCCGAACGACGAGACCGTGCCGCCGGAGCTGCGGGGCATCGGCGTGCGGCTGGAGGAGAACGTCGTGGTGACCGAGGGCGGCAACCGCGTGCTGTCGGCGGCGCTGCCGCGCGACGTGGCGGGCCTGGAGGCGTGGGTCGCGGCGGCAGGCCGGTAGGCGGCAGGGCTGGTAGGTCGGCACAGGTCGGTAGGTCGGCAGGCGGCAGGGCTGGTAGGTCGGCACGCGGCAGGGTTGGCAAGCAGCAGGGTTGGCAGGCGGTGGCGGGCCAGGGCAGAGGCGGGCCGGCCCTGGGCTGTGCGCCTGCGCCACCGGTCAGCGGCGGCGCAGGCGCACCGACGTGATGGCGTGGTGTTCGACTTTCAGCACCTCGGCGGTCCAGCCGGAGATCGTGATCCGGTCGCCGGGGCGTTCGGGGATGCGGCCGAGCACGACCAGCACCAGGCCGGCGATGGTGGCGTAGTCGCCCTCGGGCGCGTCGGGCAGCTCGACGCCGATGTCGGACAGGTCGTGCATCGGGAACGTGCCGGGCAGGACGAGTGAGCCGTCCGCGGCGTTGCGGACGGCCATCACGTCGCGGTCGGTTTCGTCGAGGATCTCGCCGACGATCTCCTCCAGCAGGTCTTCGAGGGTGATGATGCCGTCGACCGCGCCGTGCTCGTCCACGACCAGGCCCATCTGCTCGCGCTCGGCCTTGAACCGGCGCAGCGCGTCGGACACCCGCACCGAGTCGGGGAACACGACCGGTGGCCGGGCGAGGTCGATCAGCTTGGCGCCGTCGTCGAGCAGGTCGCGCAGGTGGACGACGCCGACGACGTCGTCGAGGTGCCCGCCGCGGGCCACGGGTGCGCGGGAGTGGCCGGAGGCGGCGAGTTCGGCGCGGGCGGACGGCACGTCCATCTCGGCGGTCAGCGTGACGACGGACCGGCGTGGCACGAGGACTTCGCGCAGGCGGCGCTCGGTGATCTCCAGCGCCCCGGTCATGATCATGCGTTGTTCGGCGTTGAGGCCGCGTTGGGCGGACACCAGCTCGCGCAGCTCCTCCGCGGACATCTGCTCGGACTCGGCTTCCGGTTTGCCGCCGAACAGCCGGACCACGACGTTCGTGGACGCGCTCAACGCCCACACGGCGGGCCGCGAGGCGGTGGACAGCACGTGCAGCGGCCGTGCCACGAGCAGTGCCCAGCGCAGCGCGTACTGCATCGCGAGCCGCTTGGGCGCGAGCTCGCCGAACACCAGGGTCAGGAACGTCAGCACGATCGTGACCAGCGCGATCGCGACGGCGTCCGCGGCCTCGCCGAGGAACGACAGCGCCGGCACGAGCGGTGCGGCCAGTGACACGGCGGCCGTCGCCGAGGCGAGGAACCCGGCCAGGGTGATGCCGATCTGGATGGTGGCCAGGAACCGGTTGGGGTCGCGTGCGAGGCGCACGAGTGTCTTCGCGGACGGCTTGTCGTCGCGCTCCAGCGCCCGCAGCTGCCCCTCGCGCAGGCTGATCAACGCCATCTCGCTGCCCGCGAACAGCGCGTTCAGCGCCACCAGCACCGCGACAAGCCCGATCGTCCACCCGTACCCGTCCACACCCGACTCCATACCCGAACCGGGGCGTCCCGCAACCGGAGGGTTGGTCATTTCGAGTGGAGCGGCTGCCTTCGAGCGACCGACTGGGCTACAACAGGCGTGGGGAGGTCGCATGGGGTCGGCTGCGGTGCACCGGTCGTTCGTGGTGGTCGACGTGGAGGGTTACGGCGATCCGACGCGCACGACCCACCAGCGGCTCGCCGCGCGCGGGGGCATGTACCAGGTGTTGATGGATGCGTTCGCGGAGTGCGGGCTGCCGTGGGACGGCAAGTCGGTGGACGACGCGGGTGACAGCCTGATCGTGGTGCTGCCGGGTGAGGTGCCGAAGGCGCGGCTGGTCGACCGGTTGCCGACGAGCGTGGCGGCGAAGCTGCGGGAGCACAACGCGGCCCATTCGCACGGTGCGCGGCTGCGGATGCGGATGGCGGTGCACTTCGGGGAGGTCGCGTACGACGTGTTCGGCGGCAAGACCGGCCCGGAGCTGATCTTCGTGTGCCGGATTCTGGACGCGGCCGAGGCGAAGTCGGCGTTGAAGTCGTCGAACGCGACGTTGGTGCTGATCGCGTCGGACCCGTTCTACCAGTCGGTGGTGGTGCACCACCCGGCGGCGCACCCGGACGCGTTCCGCCTGGTGCGGGTGGAGGTGAAGGAGGTGCGGGCGAAGGCGTGGGTCAGGTTGGTGGACGACTACCTGCCGCAGGCGTCGCCCGGTCGTCCTCAGCGTGGGGCGCAGCAGCCGACGGCGTTGCACGCGGGGGTGGAGATCCTGCTCCGCACGCCGGGGTTCGACACCCGTGAGGGGCGTGACCTGGTGCTGCGGGACCTGCCGTTCGCGGGGTCGGTGCCGCGCCTGCCCACCGACCGCGGTGACGTGGTGAGCATCCTGCGGACCTGCGAGAACTACCCGGGCGGGGTGGCGGCGCTGGTCGAGGCGGTCCGGTTCTACGCCGACGGGGCGACCGCGATGGCGGAGCTGGACGGCTGGTTGGCCGCGCGGGAGGGCGAGTAGCGGCGGGGGTCAGACAGCGGCGGCGTGGTGGCCGGTGGTGAGGGCGCGGCCGCTGGTGGTGAGTTCGGTGGCGACGCGTTCGACGGCGTCGGTGAACTCGGTGTCGTCGCAGTGCCAGTCGGTGAGCTTGACCAGCAGCCAGCGCCGCCAGGCGGCGACCAGGTCGGTGAACACCTCGGTGCCCTGGGGCGTGAAGCGGTAGTGGCCGTCGGTTTCGGTGAGGTAACCCCTGGTCTGGAGTTGGCGTGCGACCGGTTCGAAGACGCCGGCCGGGACGGTGGTGGCGGCGGCCAGGCGGTCGAGGGTGGCGTCGCCGTGGTCGACGCTCTGCCGGAACACCTTGACCACGAGCCACGCCTGGGCGTGGGTGAGGGGCACGCCGGATTCGTGCAGCACGTCGGGTGTGGGGTCGCGGCGTTCGCGGCTGACGATGAGGGCGACCAGCTTCTCCAGCTCGTGCTCGGAGTCGGAGGTGTGCGGGGCGGCGAAGTTGTCGCCCACTTCGGTGGCGGCCGCGCGGGCGGTGTCGCGCAGCGGCACTTCCTTGAGGAACAGGGCGACCAGGAACGCGACCGCGGCCACCGGCGCGGCGGAGAGGAACACCAGGTGCAGGGTGTCGGCGTAGGCGGCGATGATCGGGGCTTTGAGCTGGTCGGGCAGGGCGTGCAGGGCTTGCACGTTGGCCGCGGCGGCGGGGTCGACACCCGGTGGGAGGGCGGCGGCGAGGTTGTCGGGGAGGTTGCCCGCGTACACGGTGCCGAAGACGGCGACGCCGAAGGAGCTGCCCAGCGTGCGCAGGAAGCTGACGCCCGACGTGGCCACGCCGAGGTCTTCGTAGCTGCTGGTGCTCTGCACGACGACCATCGCCACGGGCATGCACATGCCGACGCCCAGGCCGAGGACCAGCATGTACGCCGACGCCTGCCAGAACGACGTCTGCGGTTCCAGCCGGGACAGCAACAGCAGCCCGCCGACCATGAGCAGGCTGCCGACCAGCGGGAACGCCCGGTAGCGGCCGGTCTTGCTGATCACGTTGCCGGTGGTGACCGACGCGATGAGCAGGCCGACGACCAGCGGCAGCATCTCCAGGCCGGACTGGGTCGCGGTCGCGCCGTGGACGTACTGGAGGTAGGTGGGCAGGAACGTGACGCCGCCGAGCATGGCGAAGCCGACGACGAAGCTGAGCACCGTGCACACGGTGAACACGCGGCTGCGGAACAGGCGCATGGGCAGCATCGGTTCGGCGGCGCGGGTCTCGACGTAGACGAACAGGGCGAGGGTGACCAGCGAGCCGATCGCCATCCAGATGATGGTCGGTGACGCCCACGGGTACTCGACGCCGCCCCAGCTGGTGACGAGGGTGAGGCCGGTGGCGGCCAGGCCGATGAGAAGGATGCCCAGGTAGTCGATCCTGGGTCGGCCGACGCCGCGGATGCCGGGCAGCGCGGTCGCGCCGACGGCGAGCACCACCACGCCCAGCGGCAGGTTGACGTAGAACGCCCAGCGCCAGCTCAGGTGGTCGACGAACAGGCCGCCGAGCAGCGGTCCGACCACGGTGGCGACGCCGAACACCGCGCCGATGAACCCCTGGTACTTGCCGCGTTCGGACAGGGGCACGACGTCGGCGATGACGGCGGCCGAGGTCACCATGAGGCCGCCCGCGCCGAGGCCCTGCACCGCGCGGGCGAGGATGAGCCAGGTCATGGAGTCGGCCCAGCCGCACAGGAGCGAGCCGACGAGGAACAGCGCGACGCTGGTCAGGAACGCCCGCTTGCGGCCGAACAGGTCGCCGAACTTGCCGATGAGGGCGGTCATGATGGTCTCGGCGAGCAGGTAGGAGGTGACCACCCAGGACAGGTGCCCGCCGCCGCCGAGGTCGCTGACGATGGTCGGCAGCGCGGTCGCCACGATCGTCTGGTCGAGGGCGGCGAGCAGCATGCCGAGCATGATCACGGAGACGACGGCGCGGCGTGCCCCGCGCCCGACCTCGACCCGCTCGACCACGTGGACCTCCCGGGCCGACGATAAGTCCGTCGTCGGCTGCTCGCCCGTTCACGCCCACGGCCGGGTGATCACCGGGATACTGCGGCCATGGGGATCTCACGCGGCGTCGCGTTCGCCGGCGCGGGGGTGGCGTTGGCCGGTTCGTTGGCCGTGCCCGACATGGGCGCGCCGCTGCCCGGGGTGGGCGGTTCCGGGCCGTCCGACCGGCACGACGGCGGCCACCCGGCTCCGGGTTGCCTCGATGCCCTGACCGGGTGGCTCACCACCCGGATCGGCGGGTGACTCGCAGCGAGGCGGGCACGAGCCGTTCGAACGGCCGCGGGTTCGCGTTGCTGTGGTCGGCCTCCACCGTCTCGATGCTCGGTGACGGCATGCGCGTCGCGGCGCTGCCCCTGCTCGCCGCCGCGGTGTCGGACTCGGCGGCCGCCGTGAGCGCGACGACCGTCGCGGGCAGCCTGCCGTGGTTGCTGTTCTCGCTGGTGGGCGGTGCGCTGGTGGACCGCGTTCAGCGGGCCCGGTTGCTGTGGCTCACCGGTCTGTGCCAGACCGCGGTCGTGGGGACGTTCGCCGTCGTCATCCTCGTCAGTCCGCCCTCCTTGGTGACGCTGGCCGTGTTCACGTTGTTGTTGGGCTGCGCACAGGTCCTTTACTTGACCGCGTCGAACGCATTGGTGCCGGAGATCGTGCCGAGCGCTGGTCTGGAGAGCGCGAACGCGCGCATGCAGGGCTCGCAGGTCATCGTCCTCCAGCTCCTGGGGCCCCTGGCCGGGGCGACGGTCTTCGGGTTCTCCACCGCGGCCCCGTTCGCCGTCGACGCGGTCACGTTCCTGGTCGCAGCTCTCTTGGTCCGGCCGTTGACGCGCCTCACCACTCCCCCGCAACCCCGGTCCGACCGGGTGCGCCGCAGCCTGGCGAAGGACATCGGCGAGGGTGTGCGCTGGCTCTGGGGACATCGCGGTCTGCGCGTCCTCGCGCTGGTGCTCGGCATCGCGACCGCGGCGGTGCAGCTGGGCAACACCATGCTCGTCCTGCTGGTCACCTCGACGCTGGACGCGCCGGAGTCGGCTTTCGGGCTCGTCCTCGCCGCCGGTGCGGTGGGCGGGTTCGGCGCGACGCTGGTCGCGGCCCGCATCCGCGCGAAGATCGGCGTCACGGCGACGATGGCGTCGTCCATCTCCGCGATCGGGCTGTCACTGCTGGCCTGCGGGGCCGGTCGCTCGGTGTGGTGGCTGGCCGCCGCCTACGCCGTCGGCGGCTTCGGACTGGTCGTGTGGAACGTGCAGTCGTCGTCCCTCCGGCAGCGGCTGGTCCCGCGGCAGTTCATGGGCCGCGTGGGCGGCGCCTACCGCCTGATCGGGTGGAGCGGGATCCCCGTCGGCGCCGCGATGAGCGGGGTGCTCGGCACCGCGTTCGGCATCAGGATCCCGTTCTTCGTCGCCGGCACGGTGCTGTTGGCCTCGCTGTTGTTGCTGCCGCTGTTCGGGAACCTCCGGGAGAACGACGCTCAGCCCTGAAGGTCGTCCGTCCGGTTCGGCGGGGACAGTGCCTGCGGCACGCCCGCGGGGAACTGGTCGGGTGTGAACCGGGGGATGTGGGCGAAGCCGGCGGCGTGGAAGTCGGCGTCCTTGCGGAAGGTCGCGTCGCGCAGGCCGACGTTGCCGTCGAACGTGGCCCCGCGGAAGGTCGCGTTGCGGGCGAAGGTGGCCTCGCGGAAGCTGACGTCGTGGCGGAAGGCGACGCCGTGGAAGTTGGCGTTGGCCGTGAACGTGGCGCCGACGAACCGCGTGGTGCCGGTGAAGACGGCGCCCCGGAACTCGGCGTTGCCGCCGAAGCGGACCTCGCCGAACTCGGCCTCGCGGGCGAAGGTCGTGTCGGTGAACCAGGCGCTGCGGGCGAACCCCGCCCCGCTGAACCCGGCGTCAGCCCCGAACGACGTGCCTTCGAACCGGGCACCCCGCGCGAACCTCGCCTCGGCGAAGTCGATGTTCCCGGTGAAGGTCATCCCGCGGAACAGCGCGCGGCCCGCGAAGGTGCAGCGGTCGAAGCGGACATCGCCGGCGAGCGTGGTCTGCTCGAAGGTGGCGTCGGCGGTGAAGGTCGCCCCGGTGAAGCGGGCTTCGCCGAGGAGCGTCGCGCCGGCCAGCCGCAGCGCGCGCACGCGGCAGCCGCTGAAGTCGACGTCGTGCAGTTCCACGCCGGTCAGGTCGAGTTCGAGGTCCGGCCAGAACACCACGTCGGGGTGGTCGAGGTCCTCACCGGGGCGAAGGTGGCTGATCAGCACGCGTTGGGCGGTCAGGCGGACCTCGTGCTCGCGCCGCCGAAGCCGGTCCGCGTCGGGGTCGTCGGGCGGTTCCCGCGGCAGGTCCACCGGCATCCGCAGGTAGGCGCACAGAACGTTCACGATGGTCTGCCGCTGCCCGGGGTTGTCCTGGGCCAGCCGTTCCAGCGCGTAGAGCCCGCCCAGCCGGACCGGTGCCTCGCTCGCCCCGAGGTGCTCGACGGCCTTGGTGAACAGCTCGGTGATGCGGCGGGCGGCCGCGTCGGCCTCGGTGGCGGCGGCGACGCGCTCTTGGAGGGCGTAGGCGCGAGCCACGTCGGCCTGGTCGCGTTCCTTCTGGAGCAGGGCGATCTCCGTGGAACGCTGCCGCCGCCACGCCAGGTAGAGCGCGAACAGACCGCCGCCGCCCAACCCTAGGCTCAGCCCGATCCGCAGCACCTCCAGCCGCACGGTCACCCGGGCCGGATCGGCAGCGCCGGGGGTGAGGGTCAGCCACAGGGCGGTCACCGCGGCGGCCACCACGAGCACGACCCCCACCACCGCGGTGAGCACCGCCTTCCCCGACAACGGGATCACGGCCCGCGTCGGCGGACCGGCTGGGGGCGGAACGGTCGGACCCGCGGCGGGAGTGGTCATCGGCCCATCATGGCGGCTGCCCACTCCTCGGAGGCACGCGACCGGCGACCCGGAGCCTCGACTGACCGCCGGTCTGGATCGCGCAGAGGCGGTAGGAGTACCGGGCGTGCTGCGCGCCCAAAGCGGCGCAGCGGTCGAGCACCACCTCCGCGCACGTCCCCCGAAGCGGGTCGGTGGCTCAGCGCATCGCCGCACCGGCTTCCGGGAGCGACAGCTCCCGCGGTGGGACGTCAGGAGCCCGCGGTCGGTTGCGGGCGGCGGGGGAAGGTGCGGCGGTAGTCGCTCGGTGAGATCCCGACCTGCTTGAGGAAGTGGTGGCGCAGGTTGTTCGCCGTGCCGAGGCCGCTGAGCTCCGCGACCCGGTCCACGGCGAGGTCGGTCGCCTCGAGCAGGGTCTGCGCCCTGGCCAGGCGCTGGTTCAGCAGCCACCGCAGCGGCGTGGTGCCGGTGGCCGCCTGGAGTCGCCGGTAGAGCGTGCGCGGGCTCACGGCGGCACGCCGGGCCAGGTCGTCGATCGTCAGCGGCTGGTCGAGGTGGGCGCGCGCCCAGTCGAGCACCCGTGCCAGGCCCTGGTCGTCGGTGGCGGGCACCGACAGGTCGACGACCTGCGACTGCGCGCCCGGGCGGTGGGTCGGCACCACCAGCCGGCGGGCGAGCTGGTTGGCCACGTGCGCGCCGAGGTCGTGGCGGACCAGGTGCAGGCAGAGGTCGAGCGCGGCGGTCATGCCGGCGCTGGTGAGCACGTCGCCGTCGTCCACGTAGAGCACCGAGTCGTCCACTTCGACCTTCGGGTAGCGCTCGGCCAGCCGGCCCGCGTGCATCCAGTGCGCGGTGGCCCGCCGCCCGTCGAGCAACCCGGCCTCGGCGAGCGCGAACGCGCCCGCGCACAGCGACACCATCCTGGCCCCGGCGTCGTGTGCCCGGCGCAGTGCGGTGACCAGCTCGGGCGGCACGGGCGCGTCGTCGTAGACGACCTCGTCCGGCACCCAGGCGACGATGACCGTGTCCGCGTGCGCGAGGTCGTCCATCCCGTGCCCGCCGCGCAGCGCGAACCCGGGCAGGGACGCCTGCGCCGGTTCCCCGAGCCCGCACAGCCACAGGTCGTACCAGGGGTCGGCGAGGTCGGGTTGGGGCATGCCGAACACGGTGGCGGGGATGCTCAGCTCGTACAGGTCGAGGACGCCGATCGCGTCGGGCACGACGAGGGCGACAGAACCGGCGCTCATGGTCCACATCGTATGGCAGGAATTTGGTGGCACGGGTCATCACCGTCACTGGTGGCGCCGGCCCGCGCCGGCGAACCTGGTGCCATGAACACAACGAGGACAGACCGCGAGCCGGTCACCGTCATCGGGCTGGGCAACCTCGGGCGCGTGGTGGCCGAGGCGTTCCTGCGCGACGGACACCCGACGGCGGTCTGGAACCGGTCCGCGGCCAGGGCGCGGCCGCTCGCGGAGCGCGGGGCGGTGGTGGCGGGCACGGCGGCCGAGGCGATCGCCGCGGGCGAACTGGTGCTGGTCACGCTGCTGGACGCCCCGGCGGCGCGGGAGGTGCTGACCGGTGCGGCCGAGGCGGTTCGCGGGCGTGCGCTGGTGAACCTCACGTCCGGTGCGCCGGAGGACGCGCGGGAGTTGGCCGCCTGGGCGCGGGAGCAGGGTGCGGAGTACCTCCACGGTGCCGTCTACGCGGTGCCGGAGACGATCGGCACGGCCGGGTCGTCGCTGAGCTACAGCGGTTCCGCGGCCGTCCACGAGCGGTGGCGGGACCGGCTGGGGATCCTCGGCCGGGGCACGTTCCTCGGTGCGGAGCCGGGCCTGGCGTCGGGCTACGACGTGGCCGTCCTCGCCGGCATGTACGGCACGATCAGCGGTTTCCTGCACGCCGCCGCGATGGCGCGGGCCGCCGGGATCGAGGCGGCCGACCTGACCCCGAAGCTGGTGTCCTGGTTGACGGGCCTGTTCCCGGCACTGTCCACGTTCGCGCGGGAGATCGACGAGGAGGACTACTCCACCAAGGACTCCAGCCTGGCGATGAACCAGTCCGGGCTGGCCACGATCATCCGGGCGAGCCAGGCGCAGGGCGTCCCCGCCACCACCCTGGTCCCGCTCAAGGACCTGATCGACCGGCAGGTCGCAGCCGGTCACGGCGCGGCCAGCCTGGCTCGTGCCGTCGAGTCCCTGAAGGTCGGCGGGTGATCACCGCGGCCGACCCGGCCACCGTCCACACAGGATCCGTCGAGCGCGCCGGCTGACCCGGCGGGACGACGACCCCGGCGGGTGCGGATCGCGACGATCCGCACCCGCCGGTCACCTGTTGGAGCCGACCGGGGTGATCATGTTCGAGCACGACACGGTGGTGAACTCGCCGTCGGCGGTGTTGTTGGCGACGACATGGCCGTCCACGGTGATGGTGCACGAGATCGACTCACCCTGGCCGTTGGCCGCCATCACCTGCGCCACGCCGAGACCCGGGCCGGCCGGGATGGTCAGCTCCCGCCGCCACGGCAGGTCGACGGCCTCGACCTTCTCGCTGCTGTTCACCCCTTCCCCGGTGAACCTGATCTCGGGCGACCTGCCGCCCGGCCCGGTGACCTCGTAGACGACCACGTGACCGGACGGGGCGGGGGGCGGGTCCCCCTCGTCGGTGACCGCGCGGACGACCATGCCCCCGGTGACGACCACCGCGGCCAGCACGACGAGCCGGCCCTTCCGACGGCGCGGCCCGGCCGCCGGGGAAATCAGTCGACCGCGATTGCGCGTGCTCGTGGAGGAAGACATATCCCCTCGCTGTTCTCGCTCGACCGGGACGCGCATTGTCGTGACGGCCGTCCCGGTATGAGTGCCCGACGTCATGCTGGCAGAGGGGTCGACGTTTTTACAACACCCTCCGGAAAGACGTGACGATTCGTCGCCTACGATCGGGTCGCACTGGCGTCGGGTATCAACTTGGCACAGTAAATAGATGTCACCAGACAGCTCGCGAGAGCGGCAACGCACACGACTTGACCTGCTGTTTTGCGGATACGCGCAGCTAACTCCAGGTGTCGTGCATTCGTTCGGCCACGGTGTTTAGTTAGGTGGTGGTCACATCACCGAACATCGTTGGGTGCGAGCCAGTTGACCGACCGTTAACGTTCGCGCAATCGCGCCGACATTGCCCGTGGATGTATTGAGATGCCTTCACGGCAACGACTACAGCTACTGCCGACGGTGCGCAGGTGGTCGTGCGTGGGGGTTTTCCGATGTGCCGTAACAGGTGCCAGAAGGGAAATCGATGCGCTCTCCACACGTACCACGCATGTTCTCCTCGGGAGGGAGACGGCGTCGCGGGACACGGGCGATCGCGCTCGGGTCCGCGCTGCTGCTCACCGTGGTCGGGGCCCTGATGAACGCCCCGGCGGCCACCGCGGCCACGTTCACGGTGTCGATGCGGAACCTCCAGTACGACCCGCCGACGCTGAACGTGGCCGTCGGCGACACGGTCCGGTGGTCCAACGACGAGACCAACGGCGTCGTGCACAGCGTCACCGGCGGTCCCCTGTCGGCGGACGTGAACGCCGGGGAGTCCTACTCGTTCACCTTCACCACCCCGGGCACCGTCAACTACCGCTGCCGCTTCCACCCCGACATGCTCGGCACGGTCGTGGTCGGCGGCACGACGCCCACGACCACCACCACGGGCCCGACCACGACCACGACCACCACCACGACCACCGCGACCGCGCCCACGACGACCACCACCACGCAGGCGCCGGCGCCGACCACGACCACCGGCTCGGGTGGCCTGCCGGTCGGCGTCGGGCCGATCCCGGTGTCGTTCCACCTCACCGACGCCCAGGGCTCCTGGTACGACACGAACCTCAACCTGTTCGGCACGCGGTCCCTGGCCGTGGCCGAACTGCCCAGGGTCAAGACCGGCGGGCTGCTCCCGGGCCTGCCGCTCAACGGCCTGCCGCTGCTGGGCAACGGGGCGCTGCTCGGCTCGGCCGCGAGCGACCTGCTCAACGGTGACCTGTCCCAACTGACGCAGCTGCCGTTCAACACCGGCTCGACGCTGATCTCCAGCCTGGGCGTCGACCCGGCGCAACTGCTCGGGCTCGACAACCTGCGCACCGCGCTGGGGAAGGTGCTGCCACCTCTGGACCTGCGCTTGATCAGGGCGAACGCGCTGATCAGCCAGTTGTCCCAGCAGATGGCGGCGCGCCCGGCCAACGCCAAGACCGCGCTGCTCGACCTGCCGGTCGGCGTGGAGCTGATGAAGGTGCTCGCCGACGTCCAGAAGTACGTGCAGACGACCACGATCAGCCTGCCCGTGACGGTGAACTTCGACATCTCGGCCCCGGCCGCGGAGTCGGCGCACACCATCACGAACCTGATCTGGCCGGAGAACGCGGCGGGCTTCCCGTTCGACCAGCCCGGCGCGTTCGTGGGCAGCACCACCGCGCAGCTCACCGAACCGGGGCTCTACGCGTTCGTCTGCAAGATCCACCCGTACATGCTGGGCGCGGTCGTCGTGGACGACCCGTTGACCCCTGGCCTCGACTTCGGCAAGAAGCTCAAGGTCAACAGCCGGGCGCTCAACGTCCCGTCGGACGCCGACATCATCGCCCAGCTGGTGCAGAAGTTCTTCAACATCACCTCGCCGAACAACTGGCAGAAGTTCAGCAACACCGAGGCGCGGACCTGGAACCCGACGTTCCCGCCCGCGCCCATCCTGATGCACGACTCGAACGGCAACCCACAGCTCGTGCCGATCCTCGACGCCTACTTCAAGAGCAAGTTCAACACGCCGAAGACTCTGCCCGCGTTGAACCAGCGCCCCGGCACACCCGGCGTGGGCGAGGTCTGGGTCGACACGCAGATGGAGAAGACGGCGGGCAAGACCAAGTCGGGCACCGCGACCAAGGTCGACGTCAGCTCGTGGACCGTGGACCGCAAGGTGGCGCTGCCCGGGATCAACATGAACAACCCGCACAACATGTGGACCGACAAGGACGAGAAGTACATCTACCAAACCGAGTGGTTCGGCAACAAGCTCGACGTCTTCGAGCGGGCGACGGGCCGGTTCGTGCGGCAGATCGAGGTCGGGCCCGACCCGTCGCACGTGATGACGAGGACCGACACCGACCAGTTGCACGTCGCGCTCAACGGCGGCGCGTCGGTGGTCGAGCTGTCGCCGGGCGCGACGAAGATCGACCGCCGCATCCCGGTGCAGGGTCCGGGCGAGAAGGTCGCGAACCCGCACGCCCACTGGATGACCGGTGACGGCAAGACCATGGTCACGCCGAACGTCAACAGCTACGACTCGACCATCGTGGACATCGCGTCGGGCTCGATCCGGAAGGAGGCCACCGGCGAACTGCCCATCGCGACCGGCATCACGCCCGACGGCGCGAAGGCGTACGAGGCGAACTTCATGGGCGGCACGGTCTCGTGCATCTCGCTCAAGGAGAACGCCTGCAAGGACGGCGGCGCCACGGTGCACAACAAGCAGATCGACCTGTGGCGCAACTACGACCCGGTGGCGGGCGAGCGCGGCTCCTACGGCGGTCTGCCGATCCAGCTGCCCGTGAGCCCGGACGGCAACGCGCTGCTCGTGGCGAACACGCTGTCGTCCAACATCACCGTCATCGACCCGAAGACCGACGAGATCGTCAAGTGGTTGCCGTGCGACTCCGGTTGCCACGGCATCAACTACGGCGCGAAGCGGGGTGGCGGCTACTACGCCTACGTCTCCAGCAAGTTCGCCAACACGCTGGCCGTGGTCGACATCGACCCGAACGGTGACGGCAACCCGGCCGACGCCGCCGTGGTCGGCAAGATGGTGCTCGACCCGACCCCCACCACCGCGACCGACGACCAGGTCGTGGACCACGTGGGCATGGGAGGCATGGGCGTGCTGGCCGTGCCGCTGGTCTACGAGGGCTGGGTGCAGAAGGTGCCCAGCAACCCGGTGAACGACCTGCTGACCTGCCGTCAGCGGCACCCGCTCACCTTCGCCACCGATTGCTGACAAACCCCACCGCGTGGTCGGGGAGCCGTCCCGCCGACGGCTTCCCGGCCCCGCGCTGCCCTGCGGAAGGCGGCCCATGTCCACCGAGCTGGCAAGCGAAGAGATGTTCACGACAGACGCGCCCCGCACGCGCGGACGGCGCAGAGCCCTGCCGGTCCTGATGGTCTTCCTGCTCACGCTGACCGCCGTCGTGGTGGGCGTGACGGCGTCCGGCACGCCGACGCCGACGCGGACGCCGGTCGCGGACCCGGTGCCGCCGGCCGCGGCGGGCGACGACCTCGGCGACGGGACGCGGCTCGCGCCCTACGAGGTCGTCAGCGGGGTCAAGGTGTTCACCCTGCGGGCGGCGCCGGTCAACTGGGAGGTCTCCCCCGGCAACGTCCGCGAGGCGTTCGCCTACAACGGGATCGTGCCCGGACCGGTGATCCGGATCAACGAGGGCGACACCGTGCGCTTCGTGCTGCAGAACGACCTGCCGGAGCCCACTTCCCTGCACTGGCACGGCATGGACCTGCCCAACGACCAGGACGGCGTGCCGGGCCTGACCCAGCCGGAGGTCGAGCCGGGGCAGAGCTTCACCTACCAGTGGAAGGCCATCAGCACCGGCACCCACTGGTACCACTCGCACATGCACGGCGACCAGGAGGGCAAGGGCCTGTACGGCTCGCTGGAGGTGGTGCCGAGGTTCGGCGACATCGCGTCGGACCGCGACTACCGGCTGATCATCGGCGACGGCCCGCTGGGCTTCGTGTTCAACGGCAAGGGTTTCCCGGCCACCGCGCCGCTGCGGGCCCGGGTGGGCGAGCGGGTGCGCATCCGGCTGATCGGCGCCGGCCCCGAGATGATCCACCCGATCCACCTGCACCTCGGGCACTTCGACCTGGTGGCGCAGGACGGCAGGCGGCTGCCGTCACCGCAGCAGATGGACACGCTGCTGGTCGGGGTCGGGCAGACCTACGACATCGTCTGGACACCGACGAGGGTCGGCAAGTGGATGATCCACTGCCACATCTTCTCCCACTCGGAGACCCACCACGGGATGGCGGGGCTGGTGTCCATCGTCAACGTCGACCCGCCCGCCGTCGGCCTCCCGCTGCCCCTGGGCGGCTGACCCGTGGCCACCCACCAGCCCGACGCAACCCAAACCGGTGAAGGGAAAACCATGTCCGGCTCCCCGCGGCGCGCCGCGCTCACCCTCGTCCTGGCGGCGTTCGCCTCCGCCGCCGTCACGGTCCTGTCGACGCCCGTCGCGTCGGCCCACGTCACCGTCTCGCCGGGCACCGCGCAACCCGGTGGCTACGCCCGCGTGGTGTTCCGCGTGCCGAACGAGCGCGACGACGCCTCGACGACCCGGGTGGAGGTGTCCTTCCCGACCGACCACCGGTTCGCTTCCGCGTCCGTGCAACCGGTTCCCGGGTGGACGGCGACCACGAGCAAGGTGAAGGTGGACCCGCCCGCGCAGGTGGGCGGGCACACGGTGACCGAGGCCGTCACGACCGTGGTCTGGGAGGGCGGGACGGTGCTGCCCGGCCAGTTCCAGGAGTTCCCGGTCTCGCTGGGCCCGCTGCCCGCCGCGGACACGAAGCTGGTGTTCAAGGCGGTGCAGACCTACTCCAGCGGCGAGGTGGTCCGGTGGATCGACGTCGAGCGGGAGGGCGAGTCCCGGCCGGAGCACCCGGCCCCGACGCTGTCGGTGGTCGCCGCGCCCGCGCCGACGCCGGTCGCGCCCGACTCGGACGTGGACGCGCTCGGCCGGGTGCTCGGCGGCGCGGGGCTGCTGGCCGGTCTGGCCGCGATCGCCCTGGTCGTGGTCGGCCGTCGGCGGTCGGCCCCGCCGGCGGACGGCGGGGCGGCCCGCGCGGCGGGTCCCGGGGTGCGCGCGTCCGGTGAGGGAGCCGACCGGACCACGTCGACCGGGAACGAGCCCGCACGGGTCTGACCACGCGGGGTCGACGGTCCTTCGACGGCCGTCGACCCCGCGCCCACCCCCGTCACCCTGGTGAGAGGAAGAGCGGTGAACCACTTCGTGCGCGCGTGCCTCGTGTTCGCCTTGGCGCTGGTGCCGGTGCTGCTGTCGTTCCCCGGCGGGCCCGGTGTCGCCCGGGCGCACGCCGCCGTCGTCTCGACCAGCCCGGCCGGGTGGGCGGTGCTCGACACCTCACCCGCCGAGGTGTCGTTGACCTTCAGCGAGCCCGTGGACCTGGGCCTGGCCACGGTGCGGCTCGTCGGGCCGGCCGGCGACGCGATCGGCACCGCCGCGCCGGCGCACGCCGAGGGCAGGCCGCAGGTGCTGTCGGTGGCCTTGCCGAGGGTGCTGTCCGACGGCAGCTACACGGTGAACTGGCAGGTCACGTCGGCGGACACGCACCCGGCCCGTGGCGCGTTCGTGTTCAGCGTGGGTCGGCCGTCGACCTCGGCGCCGGGGGCGGCGGTCGAGGCGGACGGGTTCGCGGTGGCCGCCTACGGCACGTCCCGGTGGTTGTCCTTCGCCGGGTTCGCGCTGCTGGGCGGCGCGGTGTTCTTCGTCGCGTGGTGCCAGGCCGCCGCCGCGGCCGGGCGGCGGGTCCGCGTGCTGCTGGTGAGCGGGTGGTGGGTTTCGGTGGCGGCCACCGCCCTGGTGCTGCTGTTCTACGGGCCTTACGCCACGTCCCGGCCGATCACCGCCGCGCTGGACCCTTCGCTGGTCGCGGACACGATCGGCACGCGGCTGGGCGTGATGGTGGTGGCCCGTCTGCTGGTGCTGGGGTTGGTGGGGTTCGCGCTGCTGTGGTTCCTGCGCCGGGGCCGCGTGGAGGTGCAACGCGGCCGTCGTGCCGCCGTGGTGTTGGGGGTGACGTGCCTGCTCGCGTTCACGTGGAGCGCCGCGTCGCACAGCGCGGCGGGCAGCCTGGTCGGCCTGTCCCTGGTGACGGACGCGGTGCACCTCACCGCGATGGCCGTGTGGCTGGGCGGCCTGGTCGTGGTCGCGGCCGTCGTGGTGCGGTCCGACGACGTGCCCGGGATGCGCGTGGCGGTGCCGCGGTTCTCCCGGGTGGCGCTGGTGTCGGTGCTCGTGCTGGTCGTGACCGGCGCGTTCCAGTCGTGGCGGCTCGTGGACGGCCCGTCGGCCCTGGTCGGCACGCCGTACGGGCGGGTGCTGCTGGGCAAGCTCGCGCTGGTGGTCGTGCTCCTGGTGCTCGGCGCGGCGGCCCGCCGCTGGGTGCGGCGCCACTACGGCTTCCCCGTCGTCACGGTGTCGGATCGGCGGCGGGTGGCCCGCGGACCCGGTGCCGGGCCGGTGCGGCGCTTCGGCGCGGTCGTGGCGGCGGAGGCGGGCATCGCGACGCTGGTGCTCGCGCTGACGGCGGTGCTGGTCACCACGGATCCCGCCGAGGTGGAGCAGGTCGCCGTGGCGCAGACCGCGCCCGGCGAGCCCGTCGTGGCCGACTTCGACGCCGGCGGTGCGGCCGGGCGCGGCAAGGTCGCGGCGCTGGTGGCACCCGGCGCGTCCGGGGGCAGCGAGGTGCACGTGGCCGTGCTGGACGAGCGGGGGCAGCCGAGGCAGGTCGCCGAGGTGCGCGCGACCTTGAGCCACGCCGAGCGGTCACCGGGGCCGATGACGGTGCCGTTGCGTTACGGCGGTGTGGCGGGACATTACATCTCCGACGCGCTGTCGCTGCCCGTATCCGGACGGTGGGAGATGTCGTTGGCCATTCGCACATCCGATGTCGACGAGGCCATCGTGCGGGTTCCCGTGACCATCGCCTGACCGCGGTGGTCGGACGAACGGATGGTGACCTCATGTCCCCTCAGGACGCGCGCAGACTGCCACCCGACGCGCTGGAGGCCCTGCGCCGCCGCGCCATCGCCGCGGTCGAGTCGGGTGTCACCCGGGCGGAGGTCGCGCGGGTGTTCGGGGTGTCGCGGCAGACGATCAGCACCTGGCACCGCGAGTACCGCAGCAGGGGCGAGGAGGCGTTGCAGAGCAGGAGGAGGGGCAGGCGGAGGGGCGAGCAGCTCGCCCTGTCCTACGCGCAGCAGCTGTGGACGATCCGGATCGTGACGACGTGCGGCCCGGAACAGGTCGGGCTCGGGTACTGGCTGTGGACGAACCAGGCCGTGGTGGAGCTGGTCAACAGCCGGTTCGGGATCGCCCTGTCGGTCACGACGGCGCGCAACTACCTGATCCGGTGGGGTGTGCTCGCCGAGTCCGTGCTGCTCCAACGGCCCGGCGGCCGACCGTCCCTGCCCGCGGGCGTGGAGGCGTTGTGGGTGCACCACGCGCCCGCGCACCGGCTGACCGGGCCGCAGTCGCAGCCGGCCGGCGCGGTGCCCGGCGGTCACGTGCTGTACGCGGTGTCGGCGCGGGGCACGGTGCTGTTCCTGGCCGGACGCGACCCGTTCGACGGCGTGCGGCTGGCGGAGTTCTTCACCAGGCTGGTCCGCCAACGCGGCCGCCGGTTGGCCATCGTGCAGTCCTGGCGGCCGACCCGGCGGGCCGACGCGCTGACCGCGTGGATCGACCGGCAGGAGGGGCGGGTGTCGGTGCGGTTCCCGGTGGACGGGGTGGCGCAGGGGCCGTGACCCCAGGTGACCGGGTCGTGCCGGGAGGGATAGCGACCTTCCCTGAGGCGGCGGGCGAGGGTGCGGAGGTCGGCGCGCGGCGCCCGCGGGGCGTGGGCGATGCTGTGGGCGTGGAGTACGTGTCCAGAGTGCCGCGACCGCCGCTGGACGGGCTGATCGACGACCTCTACTACCTGGCGGGCACGCCGCCGTACGCCCGGCTGACGCTGCCCCCGATGCCGGCGGCGTTGCTCATCGTCAACCTCGGGCCACCGTTCCGCATCCGCGCCGGCACCGACATCGCGACGACCGAGTACGCCGACGGCTGCGTGGTCACCACGCCCACCCGCGCGGTGGAGTTCGGCTACCCGCCCGGGACCCGGTCCGTCGGCGTGCACTTCAAGCCGTGGGGGCCCGCGGCGTTCCTGCCGATGCCCGTGGCCGAGCTGTGCGACCGGCCGGTGACCGTGGAGCAGGTCTGGGGCCGGGCCGCCGTCGCCGAGCTGCGGGACCGACTGGCCTCGGCGGACGGACCGCACGAGATGCTGGCGCTGCTCGAAGAGGAGCTGCGGCGCCGGCTGCGCGAGACCACCGGCCTGGGGCTGGTGCGCCACACGAGCGGCGTCATCGCGGCGACCGCCGGGGCGACGGCGATCGCCGACCTGGGCGCGGCCGCCGGGGTCAGCGGCACCCAGCTCGCACGGCGGTTCAAGGAGCTCGTCGGCGTCACGCCCAAGCGGCTGGCCCGCACCTACCGCTTCGCCGCCGCCGTGTTCGCCATCGACCCCGCCGGACCGGTCGACTGGGCCGACCTCGCCGGTGGCGCGGGCTACTTCGACCAGGCCCACTTCGGCCACGAGTTCCGGGCGTTCACCGGGCTCACGCCGACCCGGTACCTCGAGGTCCGGCGGCGGTTCCTGCGCGAGCACCCCGGCCACGTGCTGGACGGCTGGCCCCTGCCGGTCGGGTGATTTCCTACAAGAGCGACGGCTCGCGGGCCACTAGCTTGGGGCATCCAAGCGAAGGAGGGCCCTGTGGGCAAGGTGGTCATGTACAGCTCGGTGTCGGTGGACGGCTTCGTCGCCGACGAGCACGACCAGCCCGGACCGCTGTTCGACTGGTTGTCCAACGGGGACGTCCCGTTGGACGCGAGCGGCGTGCTGAAGGTGTCGCGCCCCTCCTATGACTACACCCGGCCGTACTGGGACGGGATCGGGGCGACGGTCGTCGGCCGCCACGTCTTCGACATCACGGACGGCTGGGACGGGACACCTCCGGGCGGGGTCGACCACGTGGTGGTCGTGACGCACCGGCCGGCGCCGGAGGGCTGGGACCCCGAGGCGCCGTTCCACTTCGTCGACGGCGTCGAGGCCGCCGTGGCCCGGGCCCAGGACCTCGCCGGCGACCGCGTGGTCGAGGTCGCCGCCGGTGACGTGGGCGGCCAGGTGCTCGCCGCCGGCCTGGTCGACGAGGTGCGCATGGACGTCGTCCCGGTCGTGCTCGGCTCCGGCAAGCGCTACTTCGGATCGGTCCGCGCGCAGCACCTGTTGGAGGACCCGGACGTGGTGATCCGGGGCGACCGGGTGCTGCACCTGCGCTACCGGGTGCGCCGTTGACCGGTGCGAACGGGGTGCGCGACGAAGCGCCGGCACCCCGAAGGCGCGGCGGCGGCCCCTGACCTTCGGCGTCCGGCATCTCGTCGGTGCCGGCGGTCGCTGCCGCGCTCGATCGAGCGAGGTCGAGCGTCACCGGTCGTAAAGGCGGCCCCAGCGGCCCGGCAGGTCGTGCAGACGTGCGGTCTCCGAGGTCGGGGGGGATGGCGAGCAGCCGGCGTCGCCGTCGAAGCGGGCTCCGGCCAGGTCCGGCGTGATGTCAGGCCGGAACGCGCCGGCCGCTGGACGTCGTCGCGGGTCGGCGACCAAGAGGCGTCGGGACCTGTCGTTCCTGAACCCTGCGCAGCTCGGACGACCCGGCCCAGCGGGATGCGTCGGGGTTGTGCGATCCGCGGGCACCTACGCGAGGTCCCTTGCGGCCGCCGGGTGGGCCGTGCCCGAAATCGGGCACGGCATTTGGACCGGTGGTTGGCTGTGGCCATGCTGGAGCCCGTGGGAGACGAGGTGCCGGAGGAGCTCCTCCGGCACGTGGTCAGGACGACCGGGTTGCCTCCCGCGCTCGCGCGGCGCGTGGTGTCCGACGTGATGGGCTACTTCGTCGAGACGGCGGAGGAGTACGTCCTGCGGCGGCACGCCGAGTTGCGGCGCGACGGGGTCGGCAACGCGCGGATCTGGGTGGTGTTGCGGGAGGAGCTGGACGTGCGGCCCGTGGCCGCGCCCCCGTTGTCCGAACGTCAGCTGCGTCGCATCGTCTACGGCTAGAGGAGATCACCGGGCATGTGCGGAATCGTCGGGTACGTCGGTCCGAGGGACGCGGTCCCCGTGCTGCTGGAGGGCCTGCACCGGCTCGAGTACCGGGGGTACGACTCGGCGGGCGTCGCGGTCGCGGACGGCGGGGAGCTGCGGGTGGTGAAGACCGCCGGGCGGGTCGGCGACCTGCGCAAGGCCGTGCCGGACGGCGCGGCGGGCCCCATCGGCATCGCGCACACCCGGTGGGCCACCCACGGCGAGCCGAGCGACCGCAACGCCCACCCGCACGTGGACGCGGCGGCACGGGTCGCGATCGTCCACAACGGCGTGTTCGAGAACTCCGACCGGCTGCGCGCGCAGCTCGTCGCCGACGGCGTCGCGCTCGCCTCCGACACCGACAGCGAGGTGCTCGCCCACCTCGTCGCCCGCAGCCGCGCGGCCACCCTCGAAGATGCCGTGCGCGAGGCGTTGGCGCAGGTGGAGGGCACGTACGGGGTGATCGTGATGGACGCCGACCGGCCCGGCGAGCTGGTCGCCGCGCGGCGCGGCAGCCCGGTCGTGCTCGGCGTCGGCGAGCAGGAGATGCTGGTCGCCTCCGACGTCACCGCGCTGGTCCGCTTCACCCAGCAGGTGATCTACCTGGACGACGACGAGATCGCCACGGTCACCGCGGACGGCTACCGCACGTCCACCATGGACGCCCGCGCCACGAGCACCACCCGCTCGCCCACGGCGATCGACGTGGCGAGCGCGGAGTACGAGCTGGGCGAGCACCCGGACTTCATGTACAAGGAGATGCGCGAGCAGCCCGACGCGGTGGACCGCTGCCTGCGCGGGCGGCTGGACCACCGGTTCTCCTCGGCCCGGTTGGACGGCGTGGGCCTCACCCCGCAGGACTACCAGCGGATCCGCCGGGTCAAGCTGCTGGGCTGCGGTTCGGCCTACTACGCGGGCCAGTTGGGCGCGCAGTTGATCGAGGAGCTGGCCCGGATCCCGGCCGACGCGGAGCCCGCGTCGGAGTTCCGCTACCGCAACCCGGTGGTCGACCCGGACACGCTGTACGTGGCGATCAGCCAGTCGGGCGAAACGCTGGACACGCTCGCCGCGGTGCAGGAGCTCAAGCGCAAGGGCGGGCACGTGATCGGCGTGGTCAACGCGGTCGGCAGCACGATCGCCCGCGAGTGCGGCCACGGCATCTTCCTGCACGCGGGCCCGGAGGTGTCGGTGGCGGCGACGAAGTCGTTCACCACCATGGCCGTGGCGCTGGCGATGCTGGCCCTGGACCTGGGCCGGGTGCGCGACCTGTCCATCACCGAAGGCCGGCGCCTGGTCACCGGCCTGTCGGAGCTGCCGCACCAGATCGCGCGGGTCCTGGCCGCCGAGGACGACATCGCGGCCGTGGCGCGCAAGTACGCGGGCGCGCGGCACATGTTCTTCGTCGGCCGGGTGCGCGGGTGGCCCGCCGCGCGGGAGGGCGCGCAGAAGCTCAAGGAGATCTCCTACGTGCACGCCGAGGCATACCAGGCGTCGGAGCTGAAGCACGGGCCGTTGGCGTTGATCAACCCGGAGATGCCGACGGTGGTGCTGGTGCCCGACGACGAGCTGCTGGCCAAGAACACCGCCACGATCGAGGAGATCAAGGCGCGCGGCGGGCCGGTCATCGCGGTCACCGACGCCGAGCTGCCGGCGGGTCTGGCGACGGACGTGATCCGGGTGCCGAAGGCGCACGACGCGTTGGCCCCGATCACGCTGTCGGTGCCGTTGCAGTTGTTCGCCTACCACCTCGCGCACGCGCTGGGGCGTGACGTGGACCGTCCGCGCAACCTGGCCAAGAGCGTGACGGTCGAGTAGCCGGTGCCCCCAGCGTCGATCTTAGGTTAGCCTAACTTGCATGCCTCGGTACTCGACGTTGGACCAGTTGCAGCTCAAGGTGCTCACCAAGGCCGCGGGCCTGCTCACGGCGACGCCCAACCAACGCGCCGTGTTCGACCAGTTCGTCATAACGGTCACGGCGGTCGCCGACATCGGGCCGCACCTGCGCCGGGTCACGTTCCACGCGCCGGAGTTCGCCGGGTACCGGGTCACGGGCCCGGACGAGTGCTTCGGCCTGCTGGTGCCGCCGCCCGGCCGCCCGTTGACCATGCCGAGCGAGGACCGGGTCAACGTGCGCACCGCGATCCGCGCCCTGCCCGCGGCGGACCAGCCCGACCTGCGCTGGTACACCGTCCGGGCGCACCGGCCCGAGGCGGCCGAGATCGACGTGGACTTCGTGCTGCACGGTGACGCGGGCCCGGGCACGCGCTGGGCGAGCCGGGCCGGGGCGGGCGCGTCCGTCGGCTTCCGCGCGGGCAACTCGGGCTACCGCCCGCCGTCGACGGGCTCGGTGCTGCTGGTCGCCGACGAGACCGCCCTGCCCGCCCTGTGCGCGATCGTGGAGGCGGGCGTCCCCGCGGGCACCCGGATCTTCGCCGAGGTGCCGACCGAGGACTTCCACGTGGACGTCGACGCCGCGGTCACCTGGCTGCACCGCGGCACCGACGCGCCGGGCTCGCACGTGCTGCGCGCGGTGACCGACCTGCCCGGCCCCACCCCGGCCTACGCCTGGGTGTGCGGCGAGTCGTCCCTGGCCACCGCGGTCCGCAGGCACCTGGTGAAGGACCGCGGCCTGGACCGCCGCTCGGTCATGTTCAGCGGTTACTGGAAGGTCGGCGCGGCCCGGACCTGACCCCGGCGCGGTCAGCCCACCTGGTGGCGCAGGCGTGCCGCCTCGTCCGCGGACAGCCGGTTGGTGACGCCGCAGAACGTGCACTGCGTGCCGTACCGGGTCTTCACGGGGATCAGCGGGACGAAGAACAACGTGAACCTCGTGACCGCCTTGTGCAGCGGGTGGGCGGACTGGTTGCCGCACCTCGGGCACACCAACGTCAGCATCGCCAGGACGACGACCTTGGTCGAGAAGCCGAAGATCACCACTTGTCGTCGCCACTCCCGTCGGATCGCCCCCCCGACCAGCATCGCACAGGACCGGCGACGGCACGCGGTGCCCGCCGCGGCTTCCGATGTTATCGGCGCACGGACGCGAGGATGCCGATGGGTGGGAGCGTGCCGGTGGCGATGCGGCGTTCCTCGGCTCGGCGGACGGCGTCGAGGGCGTCGGCGGCGCGGGTGGCCGGTCCGGTCCAGGTGCCGCCGCGGCCGTGGACCAGGCGCCACAGCATGGCGGTGCGGAGGTCGGTCAGGTCCGAGCCGACGCGACCGAGGGCGTCGAGCATGGCGGAGCCCTCGTGCAGGAATTCGTGGCCGGTGATCCAGTGGTCGAGCAGGTCCTCGCCTGCGATCTCGGCATCGAGCAGGCCAGCGGCGACCAGGAGGGCGCCGTTGTCGTAGACGAAATCCGCGGCCGCTTCGTCCACGAGTTCCCAGGCGAACTCCTCGATGATGATCCGCCCGCCGGGCACGAGCAGGCGGCGGGCGTGCGCGAGGATGCCGTCGAGGTCGTCGGCGTGGTGCAGGGAACGGGTGAACAGGACGACGTCGTGCTCGCCGGAGACCTCACGGATGTCGGCCTCGACGACCGTCACCCCGCGTTCCCGGGCCGCGGCGGCCATGTCGGCGTCACGGTCCACACCGGTGACCCGGTGACCCAGGTCGGCCAACGCGGCGGCGAGCGCGCCCCGACCGCAGCCGGCCTCCAGGACACGTGCCGGGGACGGCGGCAGCAACGGTTCCAGGCGGGCGAGGGTGTGGGGAACGGCAAGGGCGCTCAAGTCCATTCGGACGACTGTAGGTCCGCGGTGGTGGGACGGGCGACGGATTATCCGGACCGTCCCGGGCGGTCCGAGGCGGTGGACGACCGGGCCGTCGGCTCGGGGTCCATGCGGGCGACCGGGCCGCGGCCCCTCGCGCCCATGGACAGCGGGGAAGGCCGGCCACGACCGCTCAGGGCGCGGTGAGCTCCCCGCCCCGCGCGTAGCGGGACCACTGCTCGGCGGACACGGCCTTGACCGGCGAGGAGTTCAGCACCGCCACGTCGACCGAGCCGACCACCCACAGCTTCCCGTCCAGCACCAGCCCGACCGCGCCGTCCGGTGAGCGCACCGCCTCCGCGCCCGCGGGCACGCGGGCCGCGACCGGCAGCGAGTCGACCACGGCGGGCCGTTCGTCCAGCACGGCGCGGGCCAGTTCCTTGGCCACGGACCGGCGTTCGAAGCGGAGCACCTCGTCGCCGACCACCAGGTCGACCGTGTTCTCCGGCGACGGCACGGCGAAGCGGTCGAGCGCGCTCGCCTCGGACTTCGTGGCGCAGCCCGCCATCCCGACCGCGTCGAGGCCGAAGTGCCGGATGTCGGTCGGCGCGTTCGCCCCGCCGATCACGGTGGCGCGCAACACGTCCAACGACACCCGGCCGCACGGGTCGACCGGGTCGACGGGCGCGTGGCCCTCGGGGGTGCGCACCAGGCCGGGGCCCTCGCGCCACACGCCGGGGATCAGCACCGGGTCGAACGGCTGACGGGTGAAGTCCTCGTTCCAGAACGTCACCGTGGTGCCCGCGTCGGTCGAGTGGGCGATCGCGAACGCCGACACCGCGTCGATCCACATCCAGTCCGCGCTGAACGCCTCGACCACCGACCGGGTGCGCGGCAGGTTCGTCGCCGCCACCGGCTCCATCCCCTTGTCGCCCAACGCCTGCAAGCCCTTGGTGAACAGGGGGTCGCGGGCGCGCAGCACGTACTGGCCCGCGCCGTTCGGGTGCGACGCGCGGCCCGTGGTGTCGGTGAACATCAGGTAGAACCAGCCGTCGACGTGCACGACGGACTGCTGGCCCGCGCCGTAGACGTTCTCGCGGATGACGTCGTTGGCCGGCACCACGATCGGCCGACCCTGGTTGGCCCGGGTCCACGTGACGCCGTCCGGGCTGAGCGCGACGCCGATGGAGCTGCCGTTGGCGTGGTCGTCGCGGGACGCGCCCGTGTAGTACATGTAGTAGACGCCGCCGACCCGGATCACCGACGGGTCGCACACGTGCATCGCGTCGAAGCTGGTGGAGCTGCCGGAGAACACCGGCGCGGCGGTGCTGAACCCGCCGTCCAGCGACGGCCCCTCGCTGTGGAGGATGTCGTCGCCGCCGGGGTGCGCGATGCCCATCTGGCTGCACCACCAGGCCCTGATCCGCCCGCCGTCGCGCATCACGGCGGGCGCGTAGTTGTACGGCGCGTCACCGACGCCCTGCACCACGACCCCGGCGCTCTCGCGCGGGCGGTCGACGGCGAGCGTGAGCTTCTTCGGCACGGGTGGCGGCGCGGGCACGGGCGACGCGGCCTTCTCCACGGGCGAGATCGGCACCGAGCCGCTGGCCTCCGGGTCGCTGCACGCCGTCACCGTGCCCAGGAGCGCGGAGGCGGCAAGCAGCGCGAGAAGCCGACGACCTGGGGGCACGCGGCCCAGTCTAGTGGCCACTCACCCGTGCGAGTGAGACACATCGTCACGCACGGTGGACGACCCGACGCGATCCCGGTCACCTTTACCGCTGCTTTACTAACCGCTCCCCGTCGTTGATAATGGGCGCCGAGGGGAGTACTTCCCAAGTGCCTGGCCGGTCAGTACGGACATCCCGTGAGGTGTCCCCGGTGGGCCGCCCGACAGGGTGAAGGAGACCTCGGACGTCCGGTGTTCGAGGAGCCTGTCATGCCTGTGCACGCCGCCGCTTCGGCGAGCCCCGTGGAGTCCGTCGGGTCGACGGGCCTGTGGGTGGTCAGCATCGCCGTCCTGGTCGCGCTGCTGGTCGCCGACTTCGCGGTCACCCGCCGCCCGCACGAGGTGTCGATGCGGGAGGCCGCCGGCTGGTCGGTGTTCTACCTCGCGCTGCCGGTGGGGTTCGGCGTCTGGTTGTGGAGCGCCTTCGGCACCGACCGGGCGGTGGAGTTCATGACCGGGTTCGTGGTCGAGAAGTCCCTGTCGGTGGACAACCTGTTCGTGTTCATGCTGCTGCTCGCCGCCTTCGCCGTCCCGTCCGACGTGCAGCAGCGCGTGCTGCTCTACGGCATCGTCGGCGCCCTGGTGCTGCGTGGCGTGTTCATCGCGGCCGGCGCGGCGATGCTGGCGGCGGGCACGTGGGCGTTCCTGGTGTTCGGGCTGGTGCTGTTCGCCTCGGCGGTGAAGATCCTGCACGAGGCCATGACCGGGCACGGCGGCGAGCGCGACATCTCCCGGATGCGGTCGGTGCGGCTGCTGCGCCGGTTGATGCCGGTCACCGACGACTACCGCGGCGCCCGCCTCACCGTCCGCGAGCACGGGCGGCGCGCGCTCACGCCGTTGGCGGTCGTGGTGGTGGCGGTGTTCGCGACCGACGTGGTGTTCGCCGTGGACTCGGTGCCCGCCGTCTACGGCATCACCGACGACCCGTACCTGGTGTTCGCCACCAACGCGTTCGCCCTGCTGGGACTGCGCGCCCTGTACTTCGTGCTTCAGTCCGCGCTGGCCAAGCTCGTCCACCTCAACCACGGGCTGGCGATCATCCTCGCGTTCATCGGGGTGAAGCTGGTGCTGCACTGGGCGCACGGGATCTGGCCCGGCGTGCCGGAGATCCCGACGCCGCTGTCCCTGGCGGTGATCATCCTGGTGCTGGCCACCGTGACGCTGACCAGCCTGCGTTCCCGCCGTCGTGCCGACGTGCCGGAGGACGCCGCCACGCCGACGGACTGACCACCGACCGCTCCCGGCGGACCCTTCGCGGGGGCCGCCGGGAGCGGTCGCGGTCAGCCGCGCACGCCCAGGTCGAGGCGGTCGAGCAGGCCCGCGGCGGTGAACGCGGCCACCAGGTCGTCCCGCCCCTCGGTGAAGTGCGTCCAACTGTCGTAGTGGACGGGCACCACCTGACGCGCGCCGAGGATCTCGGCGGCCCGCGCGGCCTGGGCGCTGTCGAGGACGATGAGGCCGCCGTCGAACAGGATCGGGAAGCGGGGCGCGCCGGCGAACAGGATCGCCGTGTCCACCGGGCCGAAGCACTCGGCGATCCGCTCGACCGCGTCCAGCGAGGCGTTGTCGCCGCTGACGTAGACGGTGGGCAGGCCGTCGCCGGTCAGCACGAAGCCGACGACCTGGCCGGTGAGCGGCTCGACCTCCTCCCTGGCCCGGGGACCGTGCACGGCGGGCACGCCGGTCACCGTGACCGCGCCGTCGCCGAGCCGGACGGACTCCCAGTCCGCGAGCCCCTTCGCCTTCTCCCCCAGCCGCTGCGCGCCACCGGGCGTGGTCAGGGTGAGCGGCACGTCGGCGAGCAGGGCGCGGCCCGCGTGGTCGAGGTTGTCGGGGTGCTCGTCGTGGGAGAGCAGCACCACGTCGATCCGGCCGAGGTCGGCCGGGGTGGCGGCGGCCGGCGCGGTCTTGGTCAGCAGGCCGCGCGGCACGGGGTAGTCGCCGGGTGCGTCGAACGTGGGGTCGGTCAGGAACCTCAGCCCGCCGTACTCGAACAGGGCGGTCGGCCCGCCGAAGACGCGGACGGGGAGGCGATCACGGCCAGTCATCAGAACCTCACGGATGATCAAGTGGTTATCCGTGAGGGACGGTAGCCCCCTCTCACGGAAGAAAACAACTCGTACCATGAGAAGCATGACCGACGAGCCTGTGCCGTCGCCCGCCCCCGGCGCGGAGGACCACCTCGCCCTCGACTTCGTCAACAGCGCCGTGGCGCTGCCGGGCGGGCAGTTCATCGACCTGCTGGGCACGCCGGAGAGCACGAACCAGTGGCTCTTCGACCGCGGCCTCGCGCCGGCCGACGCCGGGGTGCGGGAGATGTGCGTGACGCAGCTGCGCTCGTTGCGGGAGAACCTCAGGTCGCTGTTCGCGGCACGGGTCACCGGCGTGCCCGCCCTGCCGTCGGCCCTGTCCGCGGTCAACGACGCGTTGAGCAAGGCACCCACGGCCGCGCTGTTGCAGTGGGACGAGAAGACCGGCCCCTACCGCGCGACCCCGTGCCCGACCAACGAGATCCTCGACCGGGCGCTGGCCACCCTCGCGGCCAACGGAGCCGACCTGCTCACCGGCCCCGACGCCGAACGCCTCACCCGGTGCGACTCCGCCCCGTGCAACCGCTACCTGCTGCGCCACGGCCGCCGCCAGTGGTGCTCCACCCGGTGCGGCGACCGCGCCCGAGCCGCCCGCGCCTACGCCCGCCGCGCCGGCGCCGGCAAGGCGGGGTGACGCGCGCGGCTCACCACTGGATGTCGCTCAACGCCTCCAGCGGCGCGCGCTCGTCCAACGACTCCGGCACCACGAGCGTGTCCGCGGCCGTCAACACCGCCGGGAACGTGAAGCCGCAGCGCTGCTCGACCTCGGCCAGCCGCACCTGGAACACGCGGAACTCGTCCAGCTCCAGCGACTCCAGGTGGTTCAGGTTCTGCGTGAGCACGAACGCCCGCGCCTTCAGCGTGCCGCCCGAGGCGAACGCGATCACCTTCCAGTACTCGCGCGGCAGCGCCACCCTGCGGAACACCCGGTCGTCCGGCCGGAACACCGGGCCGCCGTAGACGCTGACCCGCAGGTCGTCGACGTCCACATCGGACATCACGGCGTCCTCGAGGCGGCCCCACAGCCCCTGCCGCATGCTCTGGTTGAAGTCGTCCATCTGGGGCGTGATGTTGGTGAAGAAGAACGAGTCGACGTTCGCCCGCTCCGCCACCGCCTTCGGGCCCCACAGCAGGTCCGCGCGCCGCGCCAGGTGCCCGCGGTCGAGCCGGTTGCCCCGGTACAGCTCGTCGCCGACCTGGAACTCGGCGGGCAGCCGCGGGTCGAGCACGAACGGGATGCCGGTGCGGTTGATCGACTTCAGGTCGCCGCCGTCGATGTTCCACGCCACCCAGAACGCGAACCGCCGCGACTTGCTCTGCGCCAACGAGAAGTGCGTGTAGTCGATCACGGCGGAGCCGTTCAGCTCGACCGCGTCCGCCCGTGCCGCCTCACCCAGCTCGGGCACGCCCACCGGCGTGCCGAGGAAGTCCTCGTCGAACCCGACGAGCGCGGCGCGCGTCTGAGGTGCGCGCGGCGGCGTGAGCGTGATGCCGAGCTTCTCGAACACCGAGCCGGGCAGGCACGCCAGCGCGTGCTCGTCGGGGCTGTCGCCGGACTCGCCCGCGAAGTGCAGGCCCGCCAGGGTGCGGCCGGTCCGGCCGTTGGCCGCCTTGAACACCCACGCCGCGCCCGAGTCGCCGCCCATGCTGATCTCGCCGTTGGCGGCGGGGCGCGCGGGGTCCGGCGCGATCTCGAAGCAGCCGATCTGCCGCTCGCCGACCCCCGGGCCGTAGTCGATCTTGACCAGGGTGTCCACGCGCCGGACCACGCCGTGCGTGACGCCGGTCGTGCGGCCGCTCTTGACGACCTTGTCGCCCAGCTCCGGCTCGCCCAGGCTGTCCACCCGCACGCCGAGGTCGAGGATCTCCGCCTCGAACCGCCGGTCCTCGACGGTGGCGACGGCGCAGTCGCCCGCCGCGCCCAGGTGCGACCGGACGAGCCGGCCGAGGCGGTTGCGGTCGGTGCGGTTGTCGTCGTGCACCCCGGGCTGCACCACGTCCTCGCCGATCGCCCCGGTCGGGCCGTGCAGGACGTGCCAGTTGCTGAGCACGTACGGGGTGCCGTCGAGGCGGTCGTAGACGACGCAGCCGACCGTGCCGGCGGAGACGCGCACGTGCCCGACGCTCACCCCCGGCACCACCGGGTCGACGCGCGTCTTGCGCACGTCGCTGACCCTCTCCTCCACCACTTGGAAGTCGACGCGGTATTCGCGTTGCAGCACGTCGGTGGGCACGGCGACGCCGTCCACCTCGATCGTCTCGGGCAGCGGCGCGGTGCCGAGCGCGCGCAACGCCTCGGGCTCGGCCTTCTGCCGGACGGTGAACTGGATGGCGATCTCGTTCGTCGGCTTGCCGTCGACGACCCGGTAGCCGATGCCGATCGACGACACGTTCGGGTCGCGCAGGTAGTCCGCGCCCTTGGTGCGCACGAACTGCCGCAGCGAGGCCGGCGAACCGTTCTTCTTCTTGACCATGAGCGCAAACCCCCTGTGTGTGCGCGCCGGTGGCCTTGCTGTCGACGTCCCCCGATCCGGTGTTAGCCCGACCCCGTTCCGTTCACCCGTTCAGCCCAACGCCTGACCACCGAATGCAGTTTCCACCCCCGAGAAGGCTGAAAGTTGACCACCGGGCGACTGATCGTTGAACTCTGATCGGACCTGTCGCCGCGCGGGTGGTCGTGCTGTGGTTCAAGGACGAGCACGTTCCCCGACGAAACCCTGCCTGTTGGAGGAGCTGTGAAGATCGGACACGTCACCGTGGCGAGCGCGCTGTTAGCCGGCCTCGTCGCCCCGACCGCTCACGCCGCGCCGGTGCGGTACGCCGACCACCCCCAGGCCGTGGCCGGCAGCTACATCGTGGTGCTGAAGCGGCACGAGGACCTGGCCGCCACCCGGTCCGCCGCGCCGGAGGTCACGTTCACCTACGGTGCGGCGCTGCCGGGGTTCGCGATGCGGGCCGACGCGGCGCGGGCCCGGCGGCTCGCGGCCGACCCGCGCGTCGCGTACGTGGCGCAGGACGTCCGGGTCGGGTTGGGCGCGCAGGACCGCCCGGCCGCCGTGCGCGACGTCGTGGCGCCTGACGTCGTGGCGCGGGACGTCGTGGTGCAGCCCGACCCGCCTTCCTGGGGCCTGGACCGGATCGACCAGCGCTCGCTGCCGTTGGACAAGAAGTACTTCCACCCGAACACGGCGTCGTCCGTGCGGGCGTACGTCTTCGGCACCGGCATCCGCTACGCGCACCAGGAGTTCGGCGGGAGGGCCGTGCCCGGCTTCGACGCGGTCGGCGGCGTCACCCCGCCCGGCAACGACTGCAACGGCCACGGCACGCACATGGCCGGCACGGTCGGCGGCCGGACCACCGGCGTGGCGAAGGACGTGACGCTGGTGTCCGTGCGGGTGCTGAACTGCCAGGGCTCCGGCACGTACGCGCAGATCATCGCCGGGATCGACTGGGCGACCCGTGACGCGGCGGCCGGCGGGCGACCGGCGGTGGCGCTGATGACGCTGGGCGGCAGCGCGAACCAGGCGTTCAACGACGCCATCACCCGGTCGATCAACGCGAACGTGCACTACTCGGTGGTGTCCGGCGGCTCCAACGCCGACGCGTGCGCCTTCTCCCCCGGCAGCACGCCGTTGGCCACGACCGTGGGCGCGACCGACGCCAACGACGCGAAGGCGAGCTTCTCCAACTACGGCCCGTGCATCGACGTGTGGGCACCGGGCGTGAACATCACGTCGGCGTGGGGCACGTCGGACACCGCGTACTCGACGATCAGCGGCTCCACGGCGTCCGCGCACGCGGCGGGCGTGGCGGCGCTGTGGCGGCACCGGTTCCCCGGCGACTCGGCGGTGGCGGTGGCCGAGGCGCTGCGGGCCAACGCCACGCCCGGGGTGATCGCGAACCCGGGTGCGGGGTCGCCGAACCTGGTGCTGTTCATGGGGATGATCCCGGTGTAGGGCGCGGGAGCAGGCCCTGGTCGCGGGCGTAGACGGCGGCCTGCGTGCGGTCGCGCAGGCCGAGCCGCCCGAGGATGCGGGAGACGTGGTTCTTCACCGTGCCCTCGCTGACGTGCAGGCGGGTGGCGATCTCGCGGTTCGTGCGGCCGGTGGCGAGCAGGCGGAGCACGTCCAGCTCGCGTTCGGTCAGGCCGTCGGCCCGTTCGGTGGGCGCGGGTCGCAGCGCGGCGGCCAGGCGGGCGGCGGCGGCGGGGTCGAACTGGACCACACCCGAGTGGGCGAGCCGGACGGCGGCGGCGAGCTCGGCCGCGGGCCGGTCCTTGAGCAGGTAGCCGCTCGCACCCTCTTTCAGGGCGCGCACCACGTACTCCTCGTCGTCGAAGGTGGTCAACATGACCACTTTGGACCGGTGGTCGCGCAACCGGCGGAGCGCGTCGATGCCGTCCATCACGGGCATCCGGACGTCCATCAGGACGACGTCGGGGTTGTGCGTGAGGACGAGGTCGACGGCCGCCCGCCCGTCGGCGGCCGTGCCGACGACCGCGATGCCGGGTTGGAGGCCCAACAGGGCGGCGATGCTCTCGCGGATGAGCTGCTGGTCGTCCACCACGACCACCCGCACGTCGTCCACCTCGTTCACCCCATCACCCTCGGCACGACCACGGTGAGCCGGGTGCCCGCCGCGCAGTCCACCTCGACCGACCCACCGACCTGCCCGATCCGCTCCCGCACCCCGCTCAGCCCGAACCCTTCTCGTTCCGGCGGGAAGCCCGGTCCGTCGTCCTCGACCACCAGCCGGGCTTCACGGCGCCCGCAGTGCACCGTCACGGTGACGTCGGACCCGCCGTGCCGCATCGCGTTCGTGATCCCTTCCTGCCCGGCCCGGTAGAGCGCCGACAACACGGCGGGCGCATACCGGGATTCGTCACCCGTACAGGTGACAGACACGCCGAGCCCGTGGACGAGCCGCCCCAACGACTCACCCAACCGGAAGGGCTCCCGCAACGCCCTCACCGACGTCCGCACGTCCTCCAACGCCCGCCGCGCCGCCTCCCGAGCGTCCGCGACCGCCCGATCGGCCACCTCCGGGTCGATCTCCCGGAACGCCGACGCCTTCTCCAGCAGCACGGACACCGCCGTCAGGTGGTGCCCGAGCCCGTCATGGACGTCCCGCGCCACCCGATTCCGCTCCGCCGCCGCCGACATCTCCGCCATGGCCAACGCCAACACCACCCCGATGCCGAACATCACCAGGTCGGACACGTGCTCGACGGACCGGGTCCACCCCGGCACGGTGATCTCGAACGCCGCCACCAGGAAGACCACGACCCCGACCCCAACCCCGACCGCCACCACCCGCCCGAACGCGAAGTACGCCCCGAACGGCAACAACAAGAACAACACCCGCGCCATCCCGGACCCATCGGCGAACGCCACCACCACCACGAGCCCCGCCTGCACCACCAACACCAACGCCGCCGCCACCCGCCACCCGAGCCGCCACCCGAGCCGCCACCCAAGCGCCTGCCACCACCCCCCGACCGCCCGCCACCACGCCCCGACCACCCAACCCCATGCCGCCGACCCCGAACGCCACCACGACGACCCGGAAGGCCCCGACGGCGACCCGGTCCCCGACGATCCCGCCCGCACGCCCGAAGACCGCGAATCCCCACCCGGCGAGCGCGACCCCGGGCCCGGCGACCCCGGGCCCGGCGACCGCGCCCCGACCACCGGCGCCCCCGCCGCGGCCCGCGACGACGACGGCTCGACTCGTGAAGGCTGCGGCTCGGCCCCTGACGATCGCGGCCCGGCTGCTGGTGGCTGCGGCACGAGGTCCGGAGGCAGTGTCTCGACCGTGGACGACTGCGGCTCGACCGTGGACGACTGCGGCTCGACCGCCGGCGACCGCGACCCGAACGACCGCGACCCGAACGACCGCAGCCCGAGCGACCGCGACCCGAGCGGCTGGGGTCCGAGCGGCTGGGGTCCGAGTCGCAGGGACCGCCGACCGAGTCCCGAGGGCCGTGACACCGCTGTCGACGACCGTGGTCGCGGCGCGCCTGTCGGGGGGCGTCGGCCGGCAGCTCGGCGGCGCGTGGTGAGGGTGTCGAGCAGGGCGAGGGCGGTCAGGCCGGCGGCGAACGGTGTCCACCGCGTCTCTCCCAGGCCGGTCAGGCCGGCGTAGGTGCCGGCGGCCAGCACCACCCCGCACAGCAGGGGCGACAACCACGGCAGTGGGCGCACGTCCGGCAGGTTACGGCCCGGGGTGGGGGTTTCGGGGTGGCATCGGGGGGGTTGGTGGCGGCCTCCTTGTTTCAACCGACGTTCGAGGGCAGGCAAAACAGCGTTTTCTTTGAGTCGATGTGTGAGTTCACCCGATCGTGGCGGCGTGGTGGCACGTGTCGATCGGCACCCCCGAGAGTAGTCGATCAGCACTCCCAGGGCCGCTACCAGCGGCAATATCGTCCGAAAGCATGACGTTCCTGATGCGGTTCGGTGCCTTCTGCGGTGTGCTGTCGGGGCTCTTCATAGCCCTGCCCGGAGCGGTCGAGGGGTTTGTCGGGGAGACGGCCGCGACCAGTCTCGTGATCGGGGTGTCGCCGGCGTTGGCCGCGCCCTTGATCACCGCCCTCTACCTCAAGCAACCCCGCACCACGCTCGGCACGGTCGGGTACGTGGTGAACTTCGTGGGGCTCGGGTTGTTCGGGGCGGCGGCGTACGCGTTGAACATCGTGGTCTTCCACCTCGACGAACCGAAGCTCGCGGCACCGACCGTGGCGGTCCTCGGCGCCAGCGCCCTGATCTTCGCCCTCGGCACGGTCACCTTCGCGATCAGCATGATCCGGGCGCGCGTCCACCCGCCCGTCCCGACCTGGGCCTACGCCGTCGCGCTCCCGGTCTTCACCCTCGCCGCACGCCTGCCGGACACCCCGCTGACCAGCGCCCTGCACGTCATCGTCGGCGGCGCGCTCGTCTGGCTCGCCCGCTCGGTCTACCCGGCCACCCGCCCGGCCACGACGAGCAGCAGCACGATCACCACGAGCGCCGCGTAGGGCACGTACACCCGAGGCCGGCCGCGGGTGCCCGCCCAGGTCAGCACGACCGACACCGCCCACACCAGCGCGGTCCCCCCGGACGCCACGATCATCGGCAACCGCCCGTACGAGCACACACCGGACACCGAGTAGTCGCAGCTGCCGGTCGGCGTGAACGCCATCAACCCGTACACCATGGCGATCGGCGCGAGAACGCACACCAGCACCGTGCCGAGCACGGCGAAGCCCTTCATGGACCCGCACGGTAGCAGCACCGCCGTGCGGGTCCACAAAGGACTCACGGGTGTGTCGGCGTCACGGTGCCCACGGCGCGCTCACCGCCCAGCTCACGTCCGCGTCGTACGACGTGGGGCTGTCGTAGGTGTGGGCGCCGCCGTTCACCGCCACCCACACCTCTTCCGCGTAGTGCCGGACGCTCGCGCCCAACTCGTTCACCGACGCCAACCGCACGCCGCCGACACCGGGCTGGGCGCAGAACGTCGCGTCGCGCCGGAACAGCTCGCTGCCGTCCGACGCGGCCAACCGCACCCGGAACTGCGCGTGCCGCAGGTACTGGCCCGGGTAGTTGCGCGACTCGAACGAGTAGCACGACGGCTCGGCCAACCCGCGCCGGACGACGAACGTCGCGTCGGCCTTCAGCAGCGCCGGGCTGCCCGCGTCGACCACGTCGGTGCGGGCGAGGCCGTCGCGGTGCCGCAGGTACCGGTCGGTGAAGCCGGGCGTGGTGACCCGGAACGACCGCGCCTGGTCCAGCGGGAGGTCCGCGCCGCTGCGCCACAGCGGCACGACGGCCGCCCACGTGGTGTCGGCCGCGAAGCTGGTGGCGCCGTCCCACGGGTTGGGCCCGCCGGACCGGGCCAGGTAGACGTTCTCCTGGTAGTGCCGCAGGTAGTGGCCGGGCAGGTTGCGCGACTCCAGCACCGTGCCGCCGGCCCCGGCGCGGGCGCAGAACGTGGCGTCGGAAGCGAACGCGGCCGACCCGTCGCCCTGGTCGGACCGCACCCGGAACGCGGAGTGCCGCAGGAACCGGCCGGGGTAGTTGCGCGACTCGAACGACAGGCACGCCGGGTCGGCCAACCCCGGCCTGGCCCAGAAGGTGGCGTCCAGCCGGCCCAGGTCGTCGGAGATCACGTCGGTGCGGGCCGGCCCGTCCCGGTGCCGCAGGTGCCGGTCGGTGTAGCCGGGGGTGGTGACGCGCAGCGAGATCGCCTCGCCGCGGCCGACCTCGGTGCCGTCGGCGATCGCCAGCACCCGCCGGTTGACCTCGCGGACGCGGGCTTCGGACACCTTGAGCACCTGGCGGTCGTAGGTGTAGAGGCCGTTGATCTCGTTCTCCACGTCGTACGGTTCGGTGTAGACGGACGCCGACAGGCCCCGCGCGTGCACGAACCGGCCGACCTCCTTGGTGATCTCCACGTACCGCCCGGTCAACGACGCCTCGTCCGGGTAGAGCTCGCCGTACGCGAACCCCGCGCCCGGTTGGTACTCGTGGCCGGTGACCCGCCGGCCGAGGCCGCCGAACTCGCCGAGCACGGCGACGCGGTTGGCGTCGGGTGGCCGGGTGCCGGCGGACATCTGGTAGGCGTGGTCGTCGATGACGTCGCCGTTGCCCGGGTCGGGGTCGGAGACGCAGCAGTTGGCGCCCGAGTTGTGGTTGACCAGGCGGGTGGTGTCGATCGACCGGACGAGGTCGACGATCCGGCCGGCGTCGTACTCGCCCCAGCCCTCGTTGAACGGCACCCACTGCACGATGGACGTGATGCCCTTGAGCTGCTCGATCACGCGCCGCAGTTCGGACTCGAAGTGGGCGCGGCCGCTGGGCACCTCGTCGACGGCGTCCAACGACGGCATGTCCTGCCACACCATCAGGCCGAGCCGGTCGGCGTGGTAGTACCAGCGGGCGGGCTCGACCTTGATGTGCTTGCGCACCATGTTGAAACCCAGCGCCTTCTGCCGCTCCAGGTCGAACCGCAGGGCGGCGTCGGTGGGCGCGGTGTAGACGCCGTCGGGCCAGTAGCCCTGGTCGAGGGTGCCCAGTTGGAAGACGAACCTGCCGTTGAGCAGCGGTCGCATGACGCCGCCGACCATCGCCTTGCCCAGCGACCTCATGCCGAAGTAGCCGGTGACGACGTCGCTGCCCATGGTGACGCGCAGGTCGTAGAGGAACGGGTCGTCGGGCGACCACAGCCGGGCGTCGGGCACCGGCACGCGCAGGTGGGTGCCGGAGGTGCCGGTGGCCGTGCCGACGACCCGGCCGCCGGTGAGCACCTCGGCGCGCACGGGTTGGCCCGTGGTGCCCTGGACGACCAGGTCGAGGACGCCGGCGGGCACGTCCGGCGTGGTGTCCAGGCGCGTGATGTGGTTGGGGGCGACCGGTTCGAGCCACACGGTCTGCCAGATGCCGGAGGCGGCGGTGTAGAAGATGCCGCCGGGGGTGCGGCGTTGTTTGCCGATCGGGTGCAGGCTGCCGTCCACGGTGGACCGCACGCCGACGATGACCTCGTTGTCGCCGGCGCGCAGGGCGTCGGTGATGTCGAACGTGAACGCGTCGAACCCGCCGGTGTGCGTGCCGACGGCGACGCCGTTGACCCAGGCGCGGGTCTCCCAGGTGACCGCGCCGAAGTTCAGCTTCACCCGGCGGCCGTTCCACCCGGCCGGCGTGGTGAACGTGCGGCGGTAGAACATGTGGTCCTCGTGCCGCTTGATGCCCGACAGCGCGGACTCGATCGGGTAGGGCACCAGGACGCCCTCGGCGAGTGGGCGGCCGAACGGTGGCGAGGACAGGTTCGGTGCGCCCGTGAACTCCCACACGCCGTTGAGGTTGAGCCAGTCCGGGCGGACCAGCTGGGGGCGCGGGTACTCGGGCAACGCGTTGGTCGGCGACACCTGAGCGGTCCACGGGGTGGTGAGGGGTGGTGGTTTGGGCTGCCAGACGGCGGCGGTGGCGGTGCCGGGCAGGGCGAGGACGAGGGTGCCCAGGACCAGCAGTGCGGTCAGGGCGGACATCGGCTTGCGCATGGGTGGCTCCACGATCGGCAGGGTGCGGTGACGTGGGTGCTCGTGACGCGGTGCGTGCAGCAGTGACCTGGGTCACTTCTCTTGTTCTTACATCGTTGGTACAACGTTGTAAAGCGATCGAGACGACCGGAGGCGCCGCTTGGCCACGCTCAAGGACGTCGCCGCGCTGGCCGGCGTGTCGGTGAAGACGGTGTCGAACGTGGTCAACGGGTACGCGTTCGTGAAGCCGGAGAACCGCCGCCGGGTCGAGGAGGCGCTGACCGCCACCGGCTACCGGCCCCACCTCGGCGCGCGCAACCTGCGTCGCGGCCGGACCGGCTTCCTGGCACTGGTGCTGCCGGAGCTGGTCGTGCCGTACTTCGCGGAGCTGGCCGGGCTGGTGCTCGGTGCGGCGCAGGAGCACGAGTGGAACGTGCTGATCGAGCAGACCCTGGGCACGCGCGAGGGTGAGCGGGACACGTTGGCCTCGCTCGGCCCGCACATGATCGACGGTGCGATCGTGAGCCCGGAGGCGTTGCAGGCGGGTGATTTCGGCGAGCTGGCGCCGGGCATCCCGGTGGTGATGCTGGGCGAGCACTCGGTGGACCTGCCGATCGACCACGTCGGCATCGACAACGTGGAGGCGGCGCGGGTGGCCGTGGCGCACCTGGTCGGGCTGGGGCGCACGAGGATCGCGGCGATCGGCGCGCACCCCCACCGGGGCACGGCGGCGCAGCGCCTGGAGGGCTACCGGAGGGCTCTCGCCGAAGCCGGGCTGCCGGTGCGCGAGGAGCTGGTCGCGACCGCGGTGAACTACCACCGGCGTGACGGCGCGGAGGCGATGTCGCGGCTGCTGGCCGCGGTCGAGCCGCCGGACGCGGTGTTCTGCTTCAACGACCTGCTGGCGGTGGGCGCGGTGCGGGCCGCGGCGGAACGCGGTGCGCGGGTGCCGGACGACGTGGCCGTGGTCGGGTTCGACAACACCGAGGAGGGCGGGTACAGCCTGCCGTCGCTGACCACGGTCGCGCCGGACAAGGCGGCGATCGCGCGGGCCGCGGTGGACCTGCTGCGGCGGCGCGTGGACGACCCGGGACGGCCGCCGGAGCACGTGCGGACGCCGTTCTCGCTCGTGGTGCGGGAGAGCACGCGCGGCTGACCGGTGTCGGCGGGCACCGGTACAGTGCGCTGCCACCTCGAGCCCGGGAGGGGTTTCCCGATGCCCAGCAAGGAAGAGCTCAAGGCCGCCCTGCACGCCGCCTTCGACTCGGTGGTCGAGGACGGCGCGAGCTACACGAAGGTGTACGCGGCGGAGATCAGGCAGAAGAACTTCATCGTGCTGCGCACCACCACCGTCACCGACTTCGTCGTGGGCTTCCGGCCGGGTGGGACCGATCTCGTGGTGGTTCCGGTGGACGAGGAGCGGGGCGTGATCCGGGCCGGCGCGCCGGTGCCGATCACCGACGTCAACCGCGCCGCCGTGCGCCGGCGCGACTTCCAGGGCCGGTTCGTGGTCAGGACGACGGACGGCCGCACGTTCCGGTTCACGGTGATCCCGTCGGTGCCGAAGCTGCTCTCGGTCGCCTACCAGTTGCCGGTGGACCAGAAGGAGGAGTACGCGGCGTTCGAGGCGTTGCGCGACGCCCTCACCGCGGCCTGACCGGCCCTCGCGCGATGGAATTTCCCGATCGGCGGGTGTCGTCGGCATTCGCCAGGTTCTTCTGTAACCAATACATCGGCTAGTTGGACAGCCATTCACCTGCGCAGTCGTGCCCCCGCTCCGGTGGGCGGCCGGTCGGCCGCGCCCGAGGCGGCTTCGGCCGCTCCACCCGGCGTACACGTCGGGGATGGCCACTGATCACCTTCGGCGTGTACGCAGTACCGGAACGCGTTCTTCCCGGCCCTGCACCGAAGGAGAGCCGATGTCCCCACTGACCCGACGAACGCTCATCGCCGGCGGCATCGCGAGCGCCGGCGTGACGGTCCTCGCCCCCACCACCGCGAACGCCATCTCCTACCCGTTCACGTTGGGCGTCGCCTCCGGTGAACCCGCCGCGGACGGCTTCGTCATCTGGACCCGCCTCGCGCCCAGCCCGCTCAACGCCGACGGCCTCGGCGGCATGGGCAGCACCTCGGTCGCGGTGGACTGGCAGGTCGCGACGGACCAGCGGTTCACCCAGGTCGTGCGCAGCGGCACGGCGACCGCGACGCAGTCGTGGGCGCACAGCGTGCACGTCGAGGTGACCGGCCTGCTGCCCGGCCGCGAGTACTTCTACCGGTTCCGCGCCGCCGGGCACATCTCCCCCGTCGGCCGCGGCGTCACCGCGCCGGCGGTCGGCACGAGCCCGTCGCTGACCATGCTGTTCGCCTCCTGCTCGCACTACGAGGAGGGCTACTTCACCGCGTACCGGCGCATGGCCGAGGAGAACCCGGACCTCATCCTGCACCTGGGCGACTACATCTACGAGGGCGGGGCGAGCACCACCAAGGTGCGCCAGTTCGCGCCGTCGGCGGAGATCGCGAACCTGGCCGACTACCGGGTGCGGCACGCGCAGTACAAGACGGACGTCGACCTTCAGGCCGCGCACGCCGCCGCGCCGTGGCTGGTCGTGTGGGACGACCACGAGGTCGAGAACAACTACGCGAACCTGGTGCGCGCCAACACCTCCCCCGCCGGCGACTTCAAGGTGCGGCGCGCGGCGGCGTACAAGGCGTACTACGAGCACATGCCGTTGCGCGCCGCGCAGGCGCCGGTGGCGGAGAACATGCAGCTGTACCGGCGGGTGCGTTGGGGCAGCCTGGCGACGTTCCACCTGCTCGACACCCGCCAGTACCGCGACGACCAGGCGTGCGGCGACGGCACGAAGGTGTGCCCGGAGGCCGACGACCCGGCCCGCACCCTGCTCGGCGCCACGCAGGAGGCGTGGTTGCTCGACGGCATGCGGCAGAAGCTGGGCACCTGGGACTTCCTGGGGCAGCAGGTGTTCTTCGCGCAGAAGCTGGCCTCGGCCGACGGCGCGAAGTCGATGGACTCGTGGGACGGCTACAGCGCCAACCGGGGCCGGTTGCAGCGCGGCTGGGACGCGGCGGGACTGCGCAACACCGTGGTGCTGACCGGTGACGTGCACCGGTCGTGGGCGGCCGACCTGATGAACGACTACGCCGCGCAGGACCGGGTCGTCGGCACCGAGCTGGTGACCACGTCGATCACGTCCGGCGGTGACGGCAGCGCCGCCGACACCGGCCTGTCCAGCCTCAACCCGCACGTGAAGTTCTACAAGAACCTGCGCGGCTACGTCCGCACCGTCACGTCCCCGACCCGGGTGGACGTCGACTTCCGCTTCGTCGACCGGGTCACCACGCGGGACTACCCGGTCCGCACGTTGCAGAGCTACGTCGTCCAGGCAGGCAACCCAGGATTGCAGGCGCCATGAAGAAGCTGACGATGATGATCGCGGCGCCGGTGCTCGCCGCGCCCCTGCTGCTGGGTGCCGCCACGACGGCCTCGGCGGCGGCCACGTGGACCACCGCGAACAGCACCGCCACCGGCGACCAGGACAACGCCGCCGTGTCCGCGGTCCGCAACGGCTGGACCGCCGTGGTCTGGGAAGACGACCGCGACGACACCACGCCCGACGACCCCGCGCACAGCGACGTGTGGGTCCGGCTGTTCAAGGACGGCGTGTCCCGCTACGAGAAGAAGCTGTCCACCGGCGGCACCGGCACCTGGCGGCACGTGCAGCCGGACGTCGCCGTGCACGACAACGGCTCGGCGGTCGTCGTGTGGGCCGACGACGGCGACGGCAACGGCTACTACAACATCCAGGTGCGGGAGCTGAACACCAGCGGCACGGTCACCGGCTCGGCGCGGGCCAACGCCGGCACCGACGGCCAACAGCTCAACCCCGCCGTCGCCGCCGACCCCGACGGCACCGGCTTCGCCGTCGTGTGGGAGGACAAGCAGACCTCCACCAACCCCACGGTCCGCATCGCCGGCTACGCGTCCGTGACGGCGAAGACCTACGAGGCCCAGGTCCACACCGCGGGCGGCACCCACCAACGGCCGGACGTGGCCATGGGCGCGGCGGGCAACGCGATCGTGGTGTGGGACGAGGACGGCGACGGCAACGGCTACTTCAACATCGGCCGGAAGATCCTGACCCCGTCAGGCGGGGCGAAGCTCGCCCAGGGCGTCGCCAACGCCACCGGCGACGGCCAACAACGACGGCCGGTCGTGGCAGCGAACTTCAACGGCGACCACGCGGTCGCGTGGGAAACCGACCACACCGGCACGGCACAGGTGGGCGTGCGCTCGTTCACCGCCGGCGGTGCGGCACGGACCGCGGCGGATGCCGTGCTCGCGGGTGCGGACCCGCAGATCGGCATCGACGACCAGATCAACGTCGTGGTGTCGGCGGTGGACGCCCAGGACGTCGTCACGCAGGGCCTCAACGCGGACGGCTCGGTCACCGGCCGCCTGCCACGACAGGCCACCGTGTCGACCGCCACGGGCAGGCAGGACGAACCGGCACTCGGCGTCGACGCCTGGGGACAGATCACGGTCGTCTACACCGACGACAACGACGGCAACGGATTCGACCAGATCTACCTCGGAACCGGACTGTCCAACAGCACTTGGTGACAAAACCCAATCACCACAACGGACCTCGAAACCAGCCTCAACAGCCCCACATCGGACCCGGAACCCCACCGCAGAGGCCCGATTTGACATGGGTTCGGGTGCTTTAGGCTGGTCGAAGCCGGCAGGCCTGGCGGGACGCTTTTCCCCGCCGGGCCTGCCGGCTTTGGCCTGCCTGGAGTGCCCGTAAGGGCCCCATGTCAAATCGAGCCGGGAGTGAGTAGCGGCTTGGGGTAGAAACGAAAAGCTTCAAAAGCAAAGATGAAAGAGTCCTCGCCGGACGGGCAGATCAGCAGGATGACCCCAACTACGCCTGAAAGCCCCTGTTGTGTTGTGGGGCCGGGTTTCGTGTCATCCCACCGACCTCCCTACGGGCTACCACACGCGTCAAGGGGAGCGCGGCCCACAGTGAAGGCCGCGGGCAAAGCCGAACCCGCGCTCCCCTTGACACGTGCGGCAGGGCGGAGCCAGGTCGGCGGGATGACACGAAGCCCTCGTTTTGCGGGAAGGGCGTGCCAGTGGACGGGCAGGGGGCCGGGGGTACCGCAGTGCGCCAGGGTGGTCGTTGGTCTGACCAACGGTTATGAGGTATCGTTGGTCCTGCCAACGTTGGTGAGACCAATGGAGTGAGTGATGATGATCAAGCCCTTCGTGCTGGACGTGCCGCAGGCGGAGCTGGATGAGCTGGCGGATCGGTTGGCGCGGACGCGGTGGCCCGAGGAGTTGCCCGATGCCGGGTTCGACTACGGGTTTCCGCTGGGTGAGGTTCGGCGGTTGGTCGAGCGGTGGCGGGAGGGGTTTGACTGGAGGCGGCACGAGGCGGAGTTGAACGGGTGGCCGCAGTTCACGACGGAGATCGATGGGCAGCGGGTGCACTTCCTGCACGTGCGGTCGGCGCGGGACGATGCGTTGCCGTTGGTGTTGGTCCACGGGTGGCCGGGGTCGGTGCTGGAGTTCCTGGACGTGATCGAGCCGTTGTCGCGGGACTTCCACCTGGTGATCCCGTCGATCCCCGGTTTCGGGTTGTCCGGGCCGACGACCTCGCGGGGTTGGGACGTCGGGCGGGTGGCGAGGGCGTTCGCCGAGCTGATGGAGCGGTTGGGGTACCGGCGGTACGGGACGCAGGGTGGGGACTGGGGGTCCGGGATCGCCAAGGAGATGGCCGTCGTCGCGCCGGAGAACGTGGTGGCGGTGCACGTGAACTACCTGCCCACGCCGCCGGTGGAGGGGTTGGACGGGTTGTCCGAGGAGGACGAGCGGCGGTTGGAGCGGATCAGGGCGATGATGCGCAACCGGCCCGGGTACCAGGTGCTGCACGCGACGCGGCCGCAGACGGTGTCGTACGCGTTGACCGATTCGCCGGTCGGGTTGTTGGCGTGGATCGCGGAGAAGTTCACCGAGTGGACGGATCCGGAGTCGCGGATCGACGTGGACCGGGTGCTGGCCGACGTGACGCTGTACTGGCTCACCGGGACGGCCGGGTCGTCGGCCCGGTTGGCGCGGGAGACGGGGATCGTCACGAACGCGTGCCCGGCGCCGTTGGGCGTGGCGGTGTTCGCGCACGACATCGTGCTGTCGGTGCGGAAGGTGGCCGAGCGGGTGTACCCGGTCGAGCACTGGAGCGAGTTCTCGCGGGGCGGGCATTTCGCGGCGATGGAGGTGCCGGACCTGCTGGTCGGGGACATCAGGGAGTTCTTCGCCGGTCGCTCGTAGGCTGGTGGCGGTCCTGATCGGCTCGGTCAGAAGGTGGCGATCGGGTTGACCGGGCTGCCGGAGGTGCCGGCGAAGCGGACCGGGGCGACGGCGAGCTGGAAGTCCCACTGGTCGAGGTCGGTGGCCGTCGCCGCGCACGCCTCCAGGTCGCAGTTGTCCAGCAGCCACAGGCCCATCGCGACGAGGCCCACGGCGTGGACCGGCATCAGCACGTCGTCGTACCCCGACGGCTGCACGTCCTGAGGGCTGTCCGCGCCGATCAGCGCGACCTGCCGTTCGTGCAGCCAGGGCAGGCAGGACGCGTGCCAGCCGGCTTGCGTGAAGCCGGCGGACTCGCCGACCTCGTGCCGGGCCCGGCCGTAGCCGGTCCGCAGCAGCACCGCGTCGCCGGGCCGCACCCGCACGCCCTGGCGGCGCTCGGCCTCCTCGAGGTCTTCCGGGAACACGCCCTCCCCCGGTTCCAGCCACGGCACGTCGCGGACCCGTGCGACGTCGAGCAGCACGCCGCGCGTGACGATCCCGTTCGCCGCCGCCGTGACGGCCGCCCACGCCGATCCGGTCTCGGTGTCGACCAGCGTGTGCGGCCGCCCGTTGTACATCTTGCCGTCCCAGAAGAGGTGGCAAGGCGAGTCGAGGTGGGTGATGGTGTTGCCGTGGAAGGTCAGGCCGAGCCGTTCGGTCGAGAAGCCCCAGCGGCGGTCGGCGTGGAAGGCGGGCACGGGCACGTTCTCGCCGCCCGGCATGTCGGCGGCGCACGGGCAGGTGGTCGTGGACCGCTCCACATCCCGCGGCACGGCGACTTCCCAGGCGCACGACACGCCGCGGCCGTGGCGCACGGCCCGTGCCGCGGCCAGTCGGACGTCGTCGGTGATGTGGTTGAGCGTGCCGAGCTGGTCGTCGTCGCCCCAGCGCCCCCAGTTCGACAGCGTGTCGAAGTAGCCGAGCACGTCGTCCCGCGTGGGCACCGGTCGTCCTGCCGTCATCCCCGCACCCGCTCCTTCGGTCACCGACTCGGAGGAAGGGTACGCACTCGTGGCCGCGGTACGGGGACGCGGAGCGCGCGGGCACCCGATGGGGTGCCCGCGTGCTCGTCGGCGGTCAGTGGGCGGCGTCCAGGCGGGCTCGTTGGTCGGCGGTCAGGTGCAGGTCGACGGCGGCCAGGCTCTCCTCCAGTTGGGCGACCGAGGAGGCTCCCACCAGCGGGATGACCGGGATCTCGCCGCCGATCAGCCAGGACAGCACGACCTGGTTGACCGTGGCGCCGGTCTCGGCGGCCACCTCGCGCAACGCGGCCAGGCGCGGCGCGGTGCCCGCGTGGTCGTGGTCGGGGCCCAGCGGCTTGTCGTCGCGCACGTAGGCGCCGGACAGCAGCGGCGAGTAGGCGACCAGGGTCAGCGACGGCTCGGCGCGCAGGTAGGCCAGCAGGTCGCCGCTCACCACGCCCTGGTTGCCGTCCGGCGAGCGCCTGCCCGGGCGGTCGGTGCGGGCGCGCAGGTAGCTGTGGTGGTACTGGAGCACCTCGTAGCCCGGCAGGCCCGCGGCGGCGGCGAGGGCGCGGGCCCGCTCCACGCGCCACGACCAGTGGTTGCTCACGCCGAGCAGGCCCACGGTGCCCTCGGCCACCAGCTCGGCGAAGCCCTCGACGGTCTCCTGCAACGGCACGAGCGGGTCTTCCACGTGCGCGTAGAGCAGGTCGAGCCGGTCCACGCCCAACGCCTCGCGGCTGCGTTCGGCGGACTCGCGGATCACCTTGGCCGACAGGCCTTCGACGTTCTCGGACTTGGCCGTGTCGGCGAACGCGAGCCCGGCCGCGTTGGGCCGGCCGCCCAGCTTGGTCGCGATCACGACCTCGGAACCGACACCGCGGCTGCGCCGCCACCGGCCGAGCAGGGCCTCGCTCTCCCCGCCCTGGCTGGCGTTGTACCAGAACGCGTAGTTGTTCGACGTGTCGATGAACGTGCCACCCGCCTCGACGTACCGGTCGAGGATCGCGAACGACGTCTCCTCGTCGGTGGCCGTGCCCATCAGCATCGCGCCGAGGGCGAGCACGCTCACCTCCCGACGCGTCTTCGGGTCCTGGCCGATGGTGCGGTAGTCCATTGCGGGTTTCCTCCCAGGGTGGTCGTGCTGCGGGACCGACGGTAGCGAAGGACGGCGCCGACGTGGTGGGGTCGGCTCAGCGGGTCTCGCCGCCGAGCACCGCGACCAGGTCCCGGATGGTCGGGTTGCGGTAGAGCTCGCGCAGCGGCACCGACGGCAGGCCGCGGGCCCGCAGCGCCGCGCCGATGCGCACCGCCACCAGGGAGTTGCCGCCGAGCTCGAAGAAGTCGTCGTCCACGCCCACGGGCACGCCCAGCACCTCGCGCCACACCTCCCGCAGGGTGCCCGCCAAGCCCTCGCTGGGCGGGTCGTCCGCGCCGGTGGCGAACGCGGGCGCGGGCAGGCGGGCCGCGTCGAGCTTGCCGTTGGTGGTCAGCGGCAGCGCGTCCAGCGCCGTCACGGTGGCGGGCGCCATGTAGTCGGGCAGGATCCCGGCCGCCCGCTTGCGCACGCCCGCCGGGTCGCCGCCGGTGAGCACCACGTAGGCGTCCAGGCGCGCGGTCGCGGCGTCGTCGGGGTTCTCCCGCCGCACCACGACGGCCGCCGCCCGCACGTCCGGGTCCTCCAGCAGCACGTTGCGGATCTCGTCCAGCTCGATGCGGAAGCCGCGGATCTTGACCTGGCTGTCGATGCGGCCCAGGTGCTCCAGCGCGCCGTCCGGGCGCAGCCGGCCCAGGTCGCCGCTGCGGTACATCCGGCCGCCGGTGAACGGGTCGGGCAGGAACCGGCGCGCGGTCAGCTCGTCCTGGTTGAGGTAGTGCGAGGCGACGCCCGCGCCGCCGACGTGGATCTCACCGGCGACCCCGGGGGGCACCAGCTCACCGGTGGAGTCCAGCACGTAGAGGTGCCAGCCGGGCAGCGCCGGGCCGACCGACCGGGTCGCCGCCTCGGCCAGCTCCCGGGTCACGGTCTGGTGCGTGACGTGCACGGTGGTCTCGGTGATGCCGAACATGTTCACCAGCCGGCTGCCGGGGTGCCGGTCGAACCACGGCAGCAGCATCCGGGCGTCCAGCGGCTCACCGCCGAACACCACCAGCCGCACCGCGAGCCCCGCTTCGGAGCGGGCGTCCACGTCGAGCAGCTGCGCGAACGCCGATGGCGTCTGGCTGAGCACGGTGACGCGTTCGGCGGCCAGCAGCTCGTGGAACCGGTCCGGCTCGCGGGAGACGAAGTAGGGCACCACGACCAGCCGGCCGCCGGTGAGCAGGCAGACCCAGATCTCCCACACCGAAAAGTCGAACGCGCTGGAGTGGAACAACGTCCACACGTCGTCGTGGCCGAGGCCGTACTCGTCACGGGTCGCGTCGACCAGGCTGATCACGTTGCGGTGCGGCACGACGACGCCCTTGGGCCGTCCCGTGGACCCGGAGGTGTAGATGACGTAGGCCGGGTCGTCCGGGGTCGCGCCGCTCGCGGCCGGCTCGCCGTCCAGGTCGTCGGGCGTGACGACGGTGAGGCCGTCACCTCGTGGGAACTCCGCCAGCCTGGTCACGACCACGCCCAGCGCCGCGTCGGCCGCGGTGTAGGCGAGCCGTTCGGCGGGGTACGCGGGGTCGGTCGGCACGTACACCGCGCCCGCCTTGAGCACGCCGAGCAGCGCCACGACCAGCTCCGCCGACCGCTCCAGGCACACGCCGACGTGGTCGCCGCCGCGCACGCCCCGCGCGCGCAGCCCGCCCGCGACCCGGTCGGCCCGCTCGTCCAGCTCCCGGTAGGTGAGGCGGACCTCGTTGTCGCACAACGCGATCGCGTCCGGGCGTTCGGCCGCCACCCGGGTGAACGCCTCGTGGATCGTGGTGGGCGTGGTGACCAGCTCGACACCGGGACGGCCCAGCGCGGCGATGCGGGCCCGTTCGGCGTCGTCGAGCAGCACGCCGTGGCGGTGCACCGACACCAGGTGCCGGGTGAACTGCTCGACGATCTCCGGCGCGAAGTGCTCCCGGTCGTACGCGGCGCGCAGCTCGCCGCGGGTGACCGTGATGGCCAGCGCGAAGCCGTCGCCGAGACCGACCGCGGTGGTCGGCTCGGCGGCGTGCTCGCCGTCGTAGGCGCGCAGGGTGGTGGCGAGCGCCGCCCGCCAGCCCGGCTCGGCCACGTCGGTGTCGGCGGGCAGCGGCACGGTGAGCGTGCCCGTGCCCCGGCCGCGCCCCAGTCCCCAGTCCGGCGCGTGCGCCACGGTGTTCCCCCTCAGTGGACGGTCGAGTGGATCAGGTCGAGCAGCGCGGGCGCGGAGTCGGTCAGGTACATGTGCCCGCCGGGCACCTCGACCAGCTCGAAGTCGCGGCTGGTGACCTTGGCCCAGCCCGCCGCCTCGTCGGCCGACACCAGCGCGTCGTCGACGCCGCGCACGGCGGTGATGGGCACGGCCAGCGGCTCCTCGGTGGACGGCACGTAGGTCTCGTGCATCTCCACGTCGGCGCGCAGGGTCGGCAGGATCAGCTCCCGCATCTCCGGGTCGTCCAACGCCTCGTGCGCGTAGCCCGCGATCTGCTTCACCCTGGCCAGGAACTCGTCGTCGTCGGCCAGGCCGGTGGCGGTCAGCTCGCGCCGCACGCCGGGCGCGGGCGAGCCGCTGACGACCAGCCGCAGCAGCTCCACGCCCGGCGCGGCGAGCAGCCGGTGCGCGAGCTCGTGGGCCAGCACCGCGCCCAGGCTGTGCCCGAACAGCACCACCCGCGACCCGTCGAGCTGCGCGAGCAGGTCGGGCAGCAGTCCGGTCACGGCCTCGTGCACGTCGGTGTAGGGGTCGAGGTCGATCTGGCGCTCCCGGCCGGGCAGCTGCACGGGCACGACCTCCAGCCGGTCGCCGGCGATCGCCGACCACGGCCGGAAGAACGACGCGCCCGCGCCGCCGAACGGCAGGCACACCAGCCGCGCGGTCACCGCGGCAGCCTGCGGTCGTAGGTGACGGGCAGCTTGGCCAGGCCGCGGCTGGCGGAGTTGTCGAACACCCACTCCAGCTCGTCCGGCTTCACCGCGAGCGCGAGGCCGGGCAGGCGGCGCAGCAGGGTGGTGAACGCGACCTGCCCCTCCACCCGGGACAGCGGCGCGCCCGGGCAGAAGTGCGCGCCGTGGCCGAACGCGAAGTGCCGGATGCCCTGGCGGGTGATGTCGAGCCGGTCGGGGTCCTCGAACACCTCCGGGTCGCGGTTGGCCGAGTTGAGCAGCAGGTGGACGAAGCTCTCCTTGGGGATCGGCACGCCGTTGATCTCCATGTCCTGCGCGGCCAGGCGCAGCGTGCCGCGGTAGACCGGGCCCTCGTAGCGGAGGAACTCCTCGATCGCGTTGTCGACCAGGCCCGGGTCGTTTTTGAGCAGCTCGAACTGGTCGGGGTGCCGCAACAGGGCCTGGGTGCCGTTGCCGATGAGGTTCGCGGTGGTCTTGTGGCCCGCGATGATCAGCAGGATGAGCGTGGAGACCAGCTCGTCGTTGGTGAACACGTCCTCGTCGGTGGCGCGGATGAGGCTGGACACCAGGTCCTCGCCGATGTTCTCGCGGCGCTGCGCCAGCAGGTCCAGCAGGTAGGCCTCGGTCTTCTCGCTGGCCCACTTCAGCCGCGCGTTGGACTCCTCGTCGGCGTAGGGCGCGCCGCTGAGGATCAGGCCCCACTCGTGCAGCGCGGGCCGGTCCTGCACCGGCACGCCCAGGAACTCGCAGATCACCTTCATCGGCAGGGCGAGCGCGAAGTCGTTGAACAGGTCGACCTCGCCGGTCTCGGGGAACGCGTCGATCAGCTCGTCGGTGATCTCCTGGATGCGCGGGCGCAGCAGCTCCATGCGGCGCGGCACGAACGCGCGGCTGACCAGCTTGCGCAGCCGGGTGTGCTCCGGCGGGTCGGCGGTCAGCATGTTCTTGATCAGGATCGGGCTGGACTCGTTGAGCACGTCGCGGAACCACTTCGGGCCGCTGTTGACGCTCTTGGAGATGCGCGGGTCGCCGAACAGCTTCGACACCGTGTCGTAGTCGGCGACCACGTACGCCTCCGCGCCCGGCGGGTGGTTGATCTGCCGCACGGGGCACTTCTGGCGCAGCTCGGCGAACGCCGGGTAGGGGTTCGCGCCGGGCTGGGTGAAGAACTCCGGCGGCAGCGCGGGGCAGTGCCCCGGCGTCGTCTGCTGAGCTCGCGCAGGGTGGGCTTCGGTCGTCATGTGCTTGTCCTCCGAAAGACTCAGGCGGAAAGCTCTTCGGGAGCGGGGAGCTTGCGGATCTGCTGGGACAGCGTCGGCACGGCGGCGATCACGCCCGCCACGGCCATGGTGATGAACACCGACGTGGCGCCGGCCAGGTCGAAGATCGCGCCGATGGCGAAGATGCCGATGGGCTGGGCGATCATGGAGATGAACATGATCGCGCCGATGACGCGGCCCTGCTTCTCGTCCGGCACGAGCGCGGCGATGTAGCCGAAGAACAGCGCGTTCACCACGCCGGCGCGCAGGAAGATGCAGGCCACGATGATGCCCAGCGGCATCGTGCCGGGCACGATCGCGAGCAGCACCGCGGCGACCGGGCCGACCCAGATCGCGTAGGCCATGATCAGCGACGGCTTGACGAACCGCAGCACGACCGGCGCGATCAGCGAGCCGGCCAGGCCGCCGAAGCCCGCGATGGCCAGCGTCGTGCCGATCACCGCCTCCGACGCCTCGCGGCTCTCCGCGGTGGCGATGAGCGCGAGGAACATGCCGGAGTGGTTGAACGCCATGTTCGAGACCATCACCCAGAGGATCAGGATGCGGATGATGGGCTGGCGGGCGATGAACTTGAAGCCCTCCCACGCGCCCCGCTTCTGGCCGCCGGACGGCGCGGGCGGGGCCTGCATGGGCTTGCGGATGAACAGCAGGATCACCGCGGAGGCCAGGAACGCGATCGCCGCGCCGAGGAACGGCAGGGCGCGGGCGATGCCGTAGAGCGCGCCACCGATGGGCGGGCCGGCGACCGTCGCGCCGAAGAACCGGATCTGGTTCTGCGCGGTGGCCTGGGTGAGCTGCGAGGGCGGCACGAGCTGCTTGATCGCGGCCAGGCCCGCCGGGTTGGCCACGCCCAGGCACGCCGACGAGATGATCACGATGGCGAAGATGAGCGGCATGCTGGTGACGCCGCTGAACACCAGCACGCTGAACAGCGCCAGCAGCACGAGCCGGATGCCGTCGGTGAGCAGCATGATCTTGCGCCGGTCGAACCGGTCGGTCAGCGAGCCGCCGGGGATCGACATCAGGCCGGCCACGACCAGCGCGACCGACCCGACCGCGCCCGCGTAGGTGGCCGAGCCGGTGGTGGCGAGGATGAGCAGCGGGTAGGCGATCTCCGCGGACTCCTTGGCGACCGCGGCCAGGAACTGGCTGATCCACAGCGCCTGGAAGTCGCGGTTGCGGAACAGCGGCTTCTCCGGCGCGGTCTGCTCGACCGATGCCGGGTCCGAGGGATCCTGGCCCGCGGATGCCTGGCCCGCGGATGCCTGGCCTGAGGGTGCCTGGCCCGAAGGTGCCTGATCCGCGGGTGCCGACGTCGCGGCCTGCTCGGCGGGCGTCGCGTCCGCGATCACCGCCCGCCCTTCCGGCGCGGTCGGACCACCCGCCGCCGCGCCCGCGGGCGGGGCCGTGGTCCCGGTGGTCGTCACTGCGGGTTTTCCTGCCATCACTGCACCCTCTCGGCGTCGGACAAGGCGGCGAGCAGCCCTTCGGCGAGCTCGCCCACGTGGGGCCGGGCCAACATCGACCAGTGGTCGCCGCCGGCGGAGCGCACCTCGACGCCCCCGCCGTACAGCGGGGCCAGCCGTCGGGTGAGGCGCTGCCGGGCGCGCCGGTCCGCGCCCACCCGGAACACCACGGCACGGGCCGGGACCGGCCGGGGCGTGTACGTGGCCAGCACCTTGGCTTTGGTGCGCAACAACGCGCGCAGCGCCGGGTTGCGGCGCACCTGCGCGCCGATCAACCCCAGCCCCAGGGCGGCGCTGACCTGGATGTGCGCGTGGCTGTAGAGGAACTCCGGGTCGAGCCCGATCGGCACGCCGGGCCGGCCCTGCACGAACGCGTCCAGGCTGAACACCACGTCCACGGTCTCGCCGCGCGCGGTGAGCTGCCGTGCCATCTCGTGCGCCAGCACCGCACCGAACGACCAGCCGCCCAGCGTGTACGGGCCGTGCGGCTGGACCCGGCGCAACGCGTCCACGTGGTGCGCGGCCTGGTCCTCGACGCGGGTGTGCAGCGCCTCCCGCGGCTCCAGGCCGAGCACCGCCCGGTCGCCCAGCTCCTCGGCGAGCTGCCGGTAGCTCAGCACGCTGCCCGCCGAGTCGGCGACCAGCACGATCGGCCGGCCCGTCCCCTCGCGCAACACGACGGAGTCCACCACGTGCACCACGGCCGCCGCGTCCGCCTGGTCGGCCAACGCGGCGAGCGCGCCGAACGTCGGGTCGCGGGTGAACTCGGTGACGGTGACCGACAGGCCGGTCGCCTCGCGGATCTTCGCCATGAGGTCGACGGCCATCAGCGACTCGCCGCCGAGGGCGAAGAAGTCGTCGTCCGGCGCGACCGACGGCACGCCGAGCGCGGCCCGCCACAAGCGCTCCACAGTGGACCGAACCGGCTGCCCCGCGGGCTTGCGCGTCGGTGTGGCCCCAGGTTTCCCCTTGGGGGCAGCCGGTTCGAGCTTCGGTGCGTCGACCTGCGGGTCGTGCGGGGTGAACGAGTAGGTCGGCAGCGAGACCGGGAACACGTCGTCGCGCACCTCGTCCAGCACCACGTCCGCGCCGCGCTCCCACAGCGCGGCCAAGGCCCGCAGCAGGCCGCGCTCGCCGTCCTCGGGCCTGCCCAGCAGCGGCACGGTGAGGTGGCCGGTGTCCCAGTCGCGGTGGCGGCGCAGCGCACCGGCCATGGAGGTGCCGGGGCCGAGCTCGAGGAACGTGTCGCAGCCCGCCGCGAGCACGGTGGCCAGGCCGCCGTCGAGCAGCACGGGCCGGCGCAGCTGCTCGGCCCAGTACCCCGGCCCGGTGACGGCGTCGGGGTCGGCCCAGTCGCCGCTGGTGTTGGACACGAACCGCAGCCTCGGCCGGGTGCTCGGGGTCGCCGCGACGGCCTCGGCCAGCACGGCGGCGGCCGGTTCCATCGCGGCGCAGTGCGAGGCCTGCTTGATGTTGAGCGGCCGCACGTCCAGGCCGCGCAGCGCGTCGCCGTCGAGGACCGCGTCCACGCGGGCCGAGGGGCCGGAGATCACCACGCCGCCGGGCCCGATGACGGCGACGGTGACGCCGCTGTCGTCGCCCAGCCGCTGCCGCACCTCGTCGGCGGGGGCGTTGACCGCGGCCATCCGGCCGGGTTCGGTGGCGGCCATCGCACTGGCGCGCTGGAACACCAGCTCGGCGGCGTCGGTCGGCGACCACAGGCCGGCCAGGGTCGCGGGCGCGTACTCGCCGATGCTGTTGCCGAACATGGCGTGCGGCCGCACGCCCCAGTCGGCGAGCTGGCGGCCCAGCGCGTAGCCGAGCGCGAACAGGCCGAGCTGGTGGTTGACGATGTCGGCGAACCACTCGTCGGTGGCGGCCTCGCGGCTGACCACCGGGGTCAGGTCGATGCCGTGGCGGTCGCGCACGGATTCGCGGATCTCGTCGAAGCCGCCGCGGAAGCCGGGCAGCAGGCGGTGGGCGGCCTCCCCCGCGGCGTGCCCGAGCGGGCCGTGGCCGGGGAACAGGAACGCGACCTTGTCGAGCCGGCCGGGCGGGGCGGGCTCGCCGGCCTGCTCCAGCAGGCTCGCCGCCTCGGCCGGGTCGCCCGCGACGAACGCTTGGCGGTGCCCGTGCGCTCGCCGGTCGGCGAGCGTCCGGGCCACCTCGGGCAGGTCGAGCTTCGGCTCGGACCGCAGCGCTCGCGCGAGGTTGTCGCGCATGCGTCCCAGGGCGTCGGTGGACGCCGCGGACAGCGCCAGCACGCGTGCGCCACGACGGGCGACGGGTGCGGTGCGCAGCGGTGCTCCCTGCACGATCACGTGGGCGTTGGTGCCGCCCACGCCGAACGAGCTGACCGACGCGAGCCGGGTGCCGCGGTCGGGCCACGGCTGCGTGGTCGTGACCACCCGGAACGGGGTGGCGTCGAGGTCGAGCAGCGGGTTGGGGCTGCCGTAGTGCAGCGTGGGCACGAGCTCGCCGTGCTTGAGCATCAGCACGGTCTTGATCAGGCCCGCGACGCCGGCCGCCGAACCGGTGTGGCCGAGGTTGGACTTGACCGCGCCCAGGTGGCACCAGCCGGTGGCGTCGGTGGAGTCGCGGAACACGTCGGTCAGCGCGGACACCTCGACCGGGTCGCCGAGCTTGGTCGCGGTGCCGTGCGCCTCGACGTAGTCCAGGTCGGCCGGGTCGACGTCGGCGACCTTCTGGGTGTAGCGGATGACGTCGCTCTGGCCGGGGATGGACGGCGCGGTGTAGCCCATCTTCTCCGCGCCGTCGTTGTTGATCGCCGAACCCAGGATCACGGCGTCGACGCGGTCGCCGTCGCGCAGCGCGTCGTCGAGGCGCTTGAGCACCACCACGCCGACGCCCTCGCTGGGCACGGTGCCGTCGGCGTCGGCGTCGAACGGGCGGCAGTGGCCGTCGCGGGACAGGATGCCGCCCGGCTCGTACAGGTAGCCCCACTCGCCCTTGCCGGTGACCGCGACGCCGCCCGCCAGGGCCACGTCGCACTCGCCGCCGCGCAGCGCGGCCGCGGCCAGGTGCACGGCGACCAGCGAGGTCGAGCACGCCGACTGCACGTTCACCGCCGGGCCGCGCAGCCCGAGCTTGTACGCCACCCGGGTGGCCAGGAAGTCCTTCTCCGTGCCGATGTACTGGGCCAGCTCGCTGAGCTGGTCGTCGGCGCGGGCGGCGACCTTGTCCGCGCCCGCGTACACGCCGATCCAGCCGGGGAACCTCGTCGGGTCGATCGCCGCGTCGTCCAGGGCGGCGGTGGCGGCCTGGAGGAACACCCGTTGCTGCGGGTCGATGTTGGCCGCCTCGGCCCGGCTGTAGCCGAAGTAGGACCAGTCGAAGTGGTACGGCTCGCGGATCGTGCCCATGGCGGGCACGAAGTTCGGCCGCCGCACGTAGTCGGGGTCCGCGCCGCGCCGGATCAGGTCCTCGGGGTCGAAGCGGGAGATGCCCTCCACGCCGCCGCGCAGCAACGCCCACAGCTCGCGGACGTCGTCCGCGCCCGGCAGGCGGGCGGCCATCCCTATGACGGCGACGGGGGTCATTTCGCGCCCGCCCGGTCCACGAGCTGCCGCAGGCCGGCCGGGGTGGGGGTGCGCAGGAAGTCGCGCAGCCGCAGCGTGACGCCGAGCCGGTCCTTGACCAGCTTCACCAGGCGCACCGCGCCCATGGAGTTGCCGCCCACGACGAAGAAGTCGGTGTCGGCGTCGACCGCGGTGGTCGGCTGGCCGCCGATGGCCTCCACGAACAGCGGCACGAGGCCCTCGTCCGCGCCGCGGTCGGCCACGACCGGTTTCGGGGCGCGGTGACCGGCGGGCGCGGCCTGCGCGACGAGCGCGCGGCGGTCCACCTTGCCGTTGCCGGTCAACGGGATCCGGTCCACGACGGCCCACAGCACCGGCACCATGTAGGCGGGGAGCCGTTCGGAGAGGAAGTCCCGCAGCTCGGCGGTCCCCGTCTCCTCCTTGAGGACCACGGCGGCGACCAGGCGCTTGTCGGCGCTGTTGTCGCCGGTCACGGTGACCACGGCGTCGTGCACGTCCGGGTGGGTGACCAGGGCGTCGCTGATCGCGGACAGCTCGACCCGGTAGCCGCGCAGCTTGACCTGGTCGTCGCGGCGGCCCAGGAACCGCAGCCGGCCGCGGGTGTCGAGGCGCACCACGTCGCCGGTGCGGTAGAGCCGTTCGCCGATCTCGGGCGAGAAGTGCCCGAACGCCCGCGCGGTCTCCGCCTCGTCGTCGAGGTAGCCGACGGCCAGGCCCTCCCCCGCCGCGTACAGCTCGCCGACCGCGCCGGGCGGCACGCGCCGACCGCGCTCGTCCAGCACGTAGACGCGGGTGCCGGGCAGCGGGGTGCCGATGGGCAGCGGGCCGTCGACCTCCTCGGGGTCGCTGACCGAGTACGTGGTGGTGAACGTGGTGTTCTCGGTGGGCCCGTAGCCGTTGGTGACGACCAGGCCGGGGTGCCGCCGCAGCACGCGGGCGACGTGGTCGTGCGGCACGACGTCGCCGCCGGACAGCAGTTGGCGCAAGCCCGCGAACGAGTCCGGCGCGAACTCCTCGACCAGCCGGAACAGGCCCGCGGTCAGCCACGCCACGGTGACCTCGCGCTCCAGCAGGAAGTCGCCGAGCTCGCTGGGCGTGGGCAGGCCGGCCGGGTGCACCTCCAGCGCCGCGCCGGTGAGCAGCGCGCCCCACAGCTCCAGCGTGGACGCGTCGAACGCCAGCGGCGACAGCCGCAGCACCCGCTCCCCCGCGCCGAGCCGGACGAAGTCGGCCTCGTGCACCAGCCGCACGACCGCGCGGTGCGGGATGGCCACGCCCTTGGGCTGCCCGGTCGAGCCGGACGTGAACGCCACGTAGGCCAACCGGTCCGGGTCGACGGACAGGACGCCCGTCGGCGCCGGGTCGGACACCGCGGTCGACCCGCCCGCCGCCCGCGTCCCGTTCCCGCCAGGCACCACGTCCGGCCCGTCCGGGGCTTGCGTCCCGTCGGCGGTCCACGTGGCGTCCCAAGTGGACACCACCGGCACACCGGGCACCCGATCCGCCGCACCCTGGGCGATCAACGCCGCCGTCGGCGCGGCCTTGGCCACGATCTTCGCCGTGTGCGCGGCCGGCAGGCCCAGGTCGACGCCGACGTAGGCCGCGCCCGCCCACACCACGCCCAGCACCGCGACCACCTCGGCGACCGACCGCTCCACGCCGACGAGCACCCGGTCACCGGGCCGCACCCCGGCCTCGCGCAGCAGCCCGGCCTGGTGCGCCGCCGCGTCGGCCAACTGCCGGTAGGTCAGCTCCACGTCGCCCTCGCGCACCGCCACCGCGTCGGGCGTGCTGCGCGCGATGTCGCGGAACAGCTCGTCCAGCGACGCCACGGGGAAGTCGCGGCGCGTCTCGTTGATCCGGTCCAGCGACGCACGCCGTTCCGGCGCGACGCACCGCACCTCCTCCAGCGCGCCGCCGGCGGCGGCCAGCTCCGCCGCCGCGGCCTGGAAGTCGGCCACGAAACCCTCGACCTCGGCCACGCCCCACACGGCGGTCGCGTACTCCAGGTGCCCGGCGAGCGTGGGTTCGGACTGGCGGATCAGCAGCGACAGGTCGAACTGCGAGCCGCCGCCGTGCCCCTCCTCGACCCGGATCTCCAGCCCGGCCGCCTCCAGCCGCTGCGGCACCAACTGGTCGTGCATGCCGAACGTGGCCTGCACCAGCGGGTGGCAGCCCAGGCTGCGCTCGACGCCCAGGCGCGACACCAGCTCCTCGAACGGCAGCGAGCCGGCGTCGATGCTCTGCGCCAACGAGTGGTGCACCGCGCGCAGGTAGTCCGCGACCGGCGCGTCGTCGTCCACGTCGATGCGCACCGGCACGAGGTTGCCCGCCACGGCGATCAGTTCCTCCAGCTCGGAGCTGCCGCGGCCGGTCAGCGGCACGCCGACCAGCAGCCGGCGCGTGCCGGTCCACCGGCTCAGCGTCAGCCCGTACGCGCCCAGCAGGAACGCGAACGGCGTGATGCCCAGCTCGCGGGCCCGCCGCAGCACCGCGGCGCTGGTGTCCAGGCCGAAGTCGACGGTCGTGCGGTCGCCGGCGGCGTCCTGCAACGCGGGCCGTTGGCAGTCCGCGGGCAGCTCCAGCACGGTCGGCACGCCGTCGAGGTGCTTGATCCAGAACTCGGCCTGGCGGTCCCACTCGCCGGCGGCGCGCGCCCGCTTTTGGTGCCGCAGCAGCGCCCGGGTCGACGGCGCGACCCCGGTGAACGGCGCGGCCTGCCCGAGCGCGAGCGCGTCGTAGTGCGCGAACAGCTCCTTGAGCAGCAGGCCGACCGCCCACCCGTCGAGCACCATGTGGTGCGCCATCAGCACCACGGCGTCCTGCCGCGTGCCCGTGACCCGCAGGAACCGGAACGCGGGGGCGGCGGCCAGGTCGAACGGCAGCCTGCCGTGCTCGGCGGCCAGCGCCCGCACGTGCTCCTCGAACCCGTCGCCCTCGTGCGCCACCGCCGTGATCTCGGCGGTGTGGTGGTCGAGCACCTCGGTGGCCACGTCACCGTCCACCTCGCGGTAGACGGTGCGCAGGCCGGGGTGGCGGGCGACGGTCGCGGCGACGGCCCGCTCGAACACCCGCCCGTCCAGCCTGCCCTCGGTGCCGGGCACGACGAAGCAGGTGAACACCAGGTTGTAGGGCGAGCCGCCGGTGAGCCGCTCGATGAGCCACATGCCGCGCTGCGCGTGGGACAGCGACTCCGCCGGGGCGTCGTCGGTCGGGGCGGGCTCGGCGGGCGCGGTGACCACGCCCGCCTCGGCGAGGACCTCGGCCAGCGGCGCGTCGCCGAGCAGCGCGGCCACCGGGATCCGCACGCCCAGCCGCTCCTGCACCAGCGCGGCCAGGCGCATGGCGCGTAACGAGTCGCCGCCGAGCCCGATGAAACTGCGGGTGGTGAACGCCGAGGTGTCGACCTCCGGACCGAGAACAGCGGTCGCGTACTGGGTGAACGTCATCGCCTGCCTGCCCCTCCAACGCAGAGCGGAACTACCGGGTGGTGGTGGTCAGGCCCGAGCCTCGCCGCGGCGGGCGCGGGCGGCGTCGAGCAGGCGCTGCCGGCTGGTGCCCGCCGCCGAGGCGGTGGACTTCGCGGGGCCGGCGAGCAGCTCGGCCTGGGCGCGGACGGTGCCCGCGCGGAACAGGTCCACGGTGCGCAGGGCGTGCTCGGACACCTGGTTGAGCCGTTCGACCAGGATCACCAGGCGCAGCGAGTCGCCGCCCGCCTCGAAGAAGCTGACGTCGTCGGCGACCTCCTCGACGCCGAGCACTTCGCGCCACAGGGCGCGGACGGCGTCCAGGCGGGCGGCGGGGTCGTCGGCGATGCCGTCAACGGCGGTCGTGGGTTCCAACACGGGTTCCTCCGGGAATCGGGCCAGGTCGGCGGCACTGCGGCGCAGGCCTGCGAACAGGTCGACGAGGGTCGTGCCCTCGAACAGGTCGGCCGGGCGGTCCAGGGACAGCTCCAGCCGCTCGGCGCCCGAGCTGTGGTCCAGGCGCACGAACAGGGCCAGGTCGTACTTGCTGTACTGCGGCTTGAGCGGCCGGTAGCGGCCCGGCACGCCGGGGGCCAGCTCGAACCCGTCCGGCACGGCGTTGAGCTGCACCAGCACGGGGGTCAGCGGCGGCCTGCTCACGTCGCGGTTGGGGTCGAGCGCGGCGGCGATCGCGTCCAGCGGCACGTCCGCGTCCACGAACGTCTCCATCGCCGCGATGCGGGCGTCGCGCAGCAGCTCCCGCCACGTGGTGGTCTCGTCCAGGCCGATGCGCACCACCAGCGTGGTCATGAACATGCCGACCACGTCCGCGGTCGCCGGGTCGTCGCGGCCCGGCCACACCACGGCGAACAGGAAGTCGCGCTGCCCGCTCATCCGGGCCAGCGTCGCGGCGAGCAGTGCGACACCGGTCATGTAGAGCGTCGCGCCCTCGGTGGTGGCGACGTCCACGAGCTGCTTGGTCAGGTCGGCGTCGAGGTGCGTGGCGCTGTCGGCGCCCAGCAGCGACAGCTCTTCCGACGCCGGGTCGCGGTCGTAGGGCAGGGCCACGCCGATCGGCGCGCCGCGCAGCCGTTCGACCACCTCGGCGACGCGGTCGGCGAGTTCCTCCCGGTCCGGTGGGTCCAGCACGTCCGCCGGGTGCGGGGCGGGCGGCAGCTCGATCTCCTCGCCGCGCAGCTTGCCCCGGTAGATCGCGGCGATCTCGTCCATCAGCAGGCCGCGCGACCAGCCGTCGAAGACGATGTGGTGCACGTTGAGCACGAGCAGCGTGGTGCGGTCGTCGACCCGGATGACCTCGGCGCGCGTGGGCGCCTCCTCGGCCAGGTCGAACGGCGTGCAGCAGAGCACCTCGACCAGGTCGTCGAGCTCCTCGCCGGTCCAGCCGTCGGCGGCCGCGTCGATGAACCCGGCCTCGGCGGGCTCGGCGTCGGTGCGGTACTCGACCCGGCGCAGGCGTGCGTCCAGGCGGAAGCGGGAGCGCAGCGCCGGGTGCCGGGCGATGGCCCGCTGCACCGACGCCACCAGCAGCGCGTGGTCGACCGGGCCGGTGAACTCGACCACCGACGGCAGCAGGTAGGTGGGTCGCAGCCGTTCGATCCGGTCGAGGATCCACAGGCCCTGCTGGGTCGGCGTCGCCTCGTGCCAGGTGGTCGCGGTGGACGACGGCTCAGCCATGCGCCGACCCGCCCCCGACCGCGAGGTCCTCCCCTTCCGGCAGAAAAGGCGGCGCGGCGGTAAAAAGCGCAGCACAAATGTCCGAATCGGGCGAAAGCCCCACGATTACCCCTCAACGTCCCCAGACTTGCCAGCCAGTCCCCGCAGTTCTCCTGGCGGCCGTGGCTCAACGTAGGTCGGCTCGACACAAGGCGTCAAGAGATCCCGAAAAGTAACCCGGACGGACTTCGACAACACGCATGGACCACGCCTTTCGAAGACGATCAAAACGTGACTGCGGAACGTATGTGCCCCTGCCCCCATTCGGGTTTAACAGTTACCGGTCCGGTCGCCTGCGGACGGGGTTGACACCCCCGTGACCACGTGCTTCACTCGGTCACCGTCGGCTGCATACAGTCGACGCCTGGGGTCTGGGGACTATTGGGCACAAATTGGTGGATTAACCACCATTGTCGTGACCCAGTTCACGGTTAGTCGACGAACAGGGTCCGACCTGCGCGTTCGAAGCCGCACGCGCACATCGCCCACAACGGACAAAACCGCCCGCAGCCGGGGGCGGCGATTTGTGCTGGCCGGATTTCCCCGCACCGCGGACCGAGACCGGCGCGGAATGAACGCGCACGCTCGAACGAAAGGAAAACGGGCCATGACCACCATGTCCGGATGCCCGGTGCACGTGGGCTCGACCGACCTGGTCGACCCACACCTGTACAGCGACGGCGACGCCCGCGGCGAGTGGCGGCGACTGCGCGGGCTGGACGGGCTGAGCTGGCTGCAGGTCGACGACGACCGCGGGTTCTGGTCCGTGGTCAAGTTCGACGACACCGACTTCGTGCTGCGGAACACCGCACTGTTCACGTCGGAACGCGGCACGATGCTCAGCCTGCTCGGCATGGACGACCCGGCCGGCGGGCAGCAGCTGGCGGTCACCGACCCGCCCCGGCACACGGTGATGCAGAAAAGGCTGAAGAAGGCGTTGGCGGTCAACGCCGTGGACCGCCAGCGCGACATGATCCGCGGCCTGGTGCTCGACCTGTTGCTGCCTTTGGGTGACGGCGGCACGTTCGACTTCGCGCAGGCGATGTTCGCCATGCCGATGTCGGTGACCGGCACCATGATGGGCCTGCCGCAGTCCGACTGGGCGTGGCTGAGCAGGCTCACCACCATCTGCATCGCCGCCGACGACCCGGAGTACCAGGACGCGGGCAGCAAGTCGGCCACCCTGTCGATGGCGCACCACGAGCTGTTCGCCTACTTCCAGGACCTGGTGCGCCACCGGCGCGACCACCTCGGCGACGACCTGCTCAGCGTGCTGATCTCCACCCGGTTCGAGGGCAGGCACATGACGCCGCCCGAGATCGTGTCCAACTGCTACAGCCTGCTGTTGGGTGCGAACGTGACCACACCGCACGCACCGAACTACGTGATGGCGGAGTTCGCCGACACCGCCGTGCTGCGCGACTGGGCGGCCGACATGTCCGTCACCACCACCGCGGTCGAGGAGGCGCTGCGGTGGGCGTCGCCGGTGAACCACATGCTGCGCTACGCCACACGGGACGTCGTGATCCGGGACACGCCCATCGCGGCGGGCGACGCGGTCGTGGTGTGGCTGGGGTCGGCCAACCGGGACGAGGAGGAGTTCGCCGACTCGGAGAGCTTCGACCTCCGCCGCAAGCCCAACAAGCACCTGGCGTTCGGCATCGGCCCGCACTACTGCATCGGCCACAGCGTGGCGCGGGTGACGTTGAAGATCCTGTTCGAGGAGCTGCTGACCCGCTTCGAGGACTTCGCGCCGGCGGGCAAGCCGGAGCGGCTGATCTCCAACTTCGTGTCCGGCTACAAGCACGTGCCGATCACCGCGCGGGCCAAGGCGCGCCTGTCCTAGCGGGAGTCAGACCACGAGGGAGACGCCGGTCGCCGTGACCACCACGGCGACCGCAGCGTCCAGCACCCGCCACGCCGCCGGCTTGGCGAACGTCCCCGACAGCCACCGCGCGCCGAACCCGAGCGCGCTGAACCACAGCACGCTGCCCGTCATCGCCCCGACCGCGAACCACCACCGGTCGCCGCCGAACCCCGTGGACGCCGTGCCCAGCAGCAGCACGGTGTCCAGGTACACGTGCGGGTTGAGCCAGGTCAACGCCAGGCAGGTGAGGATCGCCGCGGACGCCGCGCCCGCCGTGCGCTCCGGGGTCAACGCCGACGGCCGCAGCACCCGCCGCGCCGCCAGCACGCCGTAGCCGACCAGGAACACCGCGCCGATCCACCGCACCGCCGTCAACACGGCGGGCCACGCGGTGAGCGCCGCGCCGACACCGCCCACGCCGAGCGCGATCAGCACGGCGTCCGAGCCCGCGCAGATGGCCACGATCGCGGGCACCCGCTGCCGCAGCACGCCCTGGCGCAACACCAAGGCGTTCTGTGCGCCGATCACGACGATGAGGGACAGTCCGGTGCCGAGCCCGGCGAGCAGCGCGTAGGTCACGACCACGACGGTAGGAACGCCATCGACATAAGGCCAGCTACGTTTTCTTACGTATCATCAGCGCTCGTGATGCTGGATCCGGAGTGCGTGCGGACGTTGCTGGCCGTCGTGGACGAGGGCACCTTCGACGCCGCCGCCAAAGCGCTGCACGTCACGCCCTCCGCCGTGAGCCAGCGGATCAAGCTGCTCGAACAGCGCACCGGCCGCGTCCTGCTGGTGCGCGCCAAACCCGCACGGCTCACCGAGTCCGGCGCGGTGATCGCCCGCTACGGCCGACAGCAGGCGTTGCTCGACCGCGACGCGCGCGACGCCCTGGGCCTGGTCGAGGACCCGACGCCGATCCCGGTCGCGGTCAACGCCGACTCGCTCGCCACCTGGTTCCGCCGCGTGGTCAAGGAACTGGCCGGCGACGACGGCCTGGTGCTCACCGTGCGGCGCGACGACCAGGACCACACCGCCGAGCTGCTGCGCCAAGGACTCGTCGTCGGTGCGGTCACCTCCTCGCCCCGGCCGGTGCAGGGCTGCGTCGTCCGTCCACTCGGGAGCATCCGCTACCACGCCGTCGCCACCCGCCGGTTCACCCGCCGGTGGCTCGCCGACGGCCGACCGCTGCACGACGCGCCCGTGATCGTGTTCGACGACAAGGACGATTTGCAGGACCGGTTCTGCCGCGAGCTGTCCGGCCGCAACGCCTCCGCCCACCGCCACCACCTGCCCGACGGGCACGTGTTCGAGGACGCCGTGGTCGCGGGCGCCGGGTGGGCGCTGCTCACCGAGCACCAGATCGCCGCCCACCGCAGGCTCGTGCACCTCGCCCCCGACCGGCCGGTGGACGTGCTGCTGCACTGGCAGCAGTGGAAGCTCGACTCACCGCCGCTGGCGCGCGTCGCCGACGCGGTGTTCCGCGCGGCCGCCGCGGAGCTGCACTGACCCCCTCACGCGACGGTTCCTCGCGACCGCACCGCCGGATGCACGCATCGGTGATGGACGTGTGAGCGGTTCGCCGGGCGTTCACCGGCCGGCCGCCCGACCATCACCACGCAGTGTCCGCGGATCCCTACTGTCTGCGAAGCCCTCACTGCCGTCGTTCGAAGAACGAAGGGTTCCGCATGTCAGGACGCAGAGCTCCCCTCGCGCTGCTCGCCATCGGCGTCGTCACCGCCGCCACCCTCACCGCCATCGCCTCCTCCGGCCACCTGCCGGCCGCCGAGGCCGCCACCACCACCTTCACCCCCTCCGCCGACACCCACGTCGACAACTCCGTCCCCGGCACGAACTACGGGACCTCCGGCCGGCTCGGCGTGGACGGCTCGCCGGCCAAGCGGCTGTTCCTCAAGTTCACCGTCACCGGCGTCACCGGCACGATCGGCAGCGCCAAGCTGCGCGTGCACACCGACGACGTCTCCGGCGCCACCAGCCCCTCCGGCGGCACGTTCCGCGCCATGACCGACACCACCTGGTCGGAAACCGGCGTGACCTGGAACAACCAGCCCGCCATCGACGGCGCCACCCTCGGCACGCTCGGCTCCGTCGCCCGCAACGCCTGGTACGAGGTCGACGTCACCGCGCACGTGCGCGCCAACGGCACGTTCAGCTTCGGCGTCACCTCCACCAACACCGACGGCGCCGACTACGACTCGCGGGAAACCGGCGCCACCGCGCCACAACTCGTGATCACCACCGGCACCACCACCACGACGACCACCCCGCCGGCCGGCGGTGACCCGGTCCTCGTCGGCGCGGGTGACATCTCCGACTCCGGCTCCGGCGACAGCGCCACCGCCGCGCTGCTCGACACCATCCCCGGCACGGTCTTCACCACCGGCGACAACGTCTACGACAGCGGCACCGCCTCGGAGTTCGCGAGCTACTACGACCCCACCTGGGGCAGGCACAAGGCCCGCACCCGCCCGTCGCCCGGCAACCACGACTACAACACCAGCGGCGCGACCGGCTACTACAACTACTTCGGCACGCAAGCCGGCCCGTCCGGCCGCGGCTACTACTCCTACGACCTCGGCAACTGGCACGTCGTGTCGCTGAACTCCAACATCAGCATGTCGGCCGGCTCCGCGCAGGAGCAGTGGCTGCGCGCCGACCTCGCGGCGAGCACCAAGCCGTGCACCGCGGCGTACTGGCACCACCCGCTGTTCACCTCCGGCGCCAACCACGCACCCTCCACGGCCACCCGCCCGCTGTTCCAGGCGCTGTACGACCACAACGCCGACCTCGTGCTGTTCGGCCACAACCACCAGTACGAGCGGTTCGCGCCGCAGAACCCCAGCGGCGGCCTCGACACCACCCGCGGCATCCGCACGTTCGTCGCCGGCATGGGCGGCGCGAGCCACTACGGCTTCGGCACCATCCGACCCAACAGCGAGGTCCGCAACAGCACCGCGTACGGCGTGCTGAAGCTGACCCTGCGCAGCACGAGCTTCGACTGGCGGTTCGTGCCCGTCGCGGGCCAGACGTTCACCGACAGCGGCACCACCGCCTGTCACTGACCCGCCGACCGCCGCGCCCGGCCGTCCCCCGGCCGGGCGCGGCACCCCCGTTCTCCGGAGGTGCGCCGTGTACCTGTCCACGATCACCCGACCCAAGACCGCGGGCTGGAAGGGCGTCAGCGCCAACGTCTTCGCGCTCGGCGCGGTCAGCCTCGTCACCGACATCTCCTCCGAGATGGTCACCGCCGTCCTGCCGCTGTACCTGGTCGTCGGGCTCCAGCTCAGCCCCGCCGCCTACGGCGTGATCGACGGCGTCTACACCGGGGCCACCACGCTGCTCCGGCTCGTCGGCGGCTTCCTCGCCGACCGCACCGACCGGCGCAAGGCGGTGGCCGGGTTCGGCTACGCCCTGTCGGCCCTGGCCAAGCTCGGGTTGCTGGTCGCGGGCAGCGCCACCGCCGCGCTCGGCGCGGTGATCACGGCGGACCGGGCGGGCAAGGGCCTGCGCACGGCCCCGCGTGACGCGTTGATCACCCTGTCCACGCCGTCGGGCGACCTGGGGCGGGCGTTCGGCGTGCACCGGGCGATGGACGGGATGGGCGCGTTCGCCGGGCCGCTGGTGGCACTGGCCGTGCTGGCGTTGGCCGGCGACTCGTTCGACGCGGTGTTCATGACCAGCTTCTGCGTCGCGGCGCTGGGCGTGGTGATCCTGGTGCTGTTCGTGCGCGACCACCGGTCGGCCGTGCCGTCGCGGCCCGTGCGGGTCCGGGCCGTCGGCGGGCTGTGGCGCGACGGCGGCGTGCGGCGGGTCGTGTTGGCGGCGTCGTTGCTCGGGTTGGCCACCATCGGCGACGGGTTCGTGTACCTGCTGCTGCAGAAGCGCGAAGGGCTGTCGATCGGGTGGTTCCCGCTGCTCGCGGTCGGCACGAGCCTGGTGTACCTGCTGCTGGCCGCGCCGTTGGGCGCGCTGGCCGACCGGGTCGGTCGGCTGCCGGTGATGGCGGGCGGGTACGTGGCGCTGGGCGCGGTGTACCTGCTGCTGTCCGGGCCGTTGGACGGGTGGGTGCTGGTCGTGGTGGTGGTCGCGCTGTACGGCGTGTTCTACGCGGCCACGGACGGGGTGCTGATGGCGTTGGCCGGGCCGCTGCTGCCCGAGGGGTTGCGGACGACCGGCATCGCGTTGATCCAGAGCGGGCAGGCGTTGGCCTACCTGGGGTCGTCGGTGTTGTTCGGCCTGGCGTGGCAGTTCTGGGGGCCGGAGGCCGCGACGCGGTTGGCCGCCGCAGCCGTCGCGCTCACGTTGGTGGGTACCTTCGCGCTGGTGGGACGTCGCTCATGAGCACTCGGGTCCGGTTGCTGATCACCGTGCTGGTCGCGGTGCTGTTGGCGGCGGTCGCGGTCGGGTACGCCGCGCTGTCACGCTCCGGGGAGCCGGACGAGGTCGCGTCGACCACCGTCACCGGTCCCCGGTTGATGGTGCTGACCAACGGCAGGGTGTCCACCGTGTCGCGGTCTGACCCGGGTGGGCCGCGCGAGGTGGGCGAGCAGCGGTGCGACCGGGTGTACAGCGCCGGTGGCACGACGTCGTGCCTGCGGCCGGTGGGCGCGTTCAAGGCCGGTGAGCTGGCGGTGCTCGACGCCGGGCTGCGGGAGGTGCGGACGATGCCGTTGACCGGGTTCCCGAACCGGACCCGGGTGTCGGACAGCGGGCGGATGGTGGCGTGGACGCTGTTCGTGGACGGCCACTCCTACGCCGCCAACGGGTTCTCCACCAGCACCGGGATCCTCGACACCCGCACCGGCACCGCGGTCGCCTCGCTGGAGGAGTTCACGTCCACCCTGGACGGTGCGCCGGCCACCGCCGCCGACCGCAACTTCTGGGGCGTCACCTTCGCCGCCGACGACAACCGCTTCTACGCGACCATGTCCACCGGCGGCCACCGCTACCTGATGGAGGGCGACTTCACCGCCCGCACGCTCCGGTCGATCGCGGACAACGTGGAATGCCCGTCGCTGTCGCCGGACGGCAAGCGCATCGCGTACAAGGCCGCCGTCAACGGCGATCCCCGGCAAGGGTGGCGACTGTCCACACTGGATCTCCAGTCGCTGGAGGTGCGCGCGCTCGCGGAGACCCGCAGCGTGGACGACCAGCCGACCTGGGTCGACGCGCGCACCATCGCCTACGGCATCCAGCGGGAAGACGGCGTGAACGACGTGTGGGCGGTCCCCGCGGACGGCTCCGGCTCGCCCGTGGTCCTGGTTCCCGAGGCCGCGTCACCCGCGCCGATCGGGTGACGAGCCGACCGGCGGCGAACCACGCGGCAACGCAACCCCGGGCGCCATTCGAGGGTTGGCGCGCGGTCCGTTGCGCCACCATGGCGTGATGAGCGAGCAACCTCTCCAGGTGAGCCGGGCCGTCCTCGGTTTCCGCCGGCGACCGCGACTGCGGCAAGCGCTGGCGGCGACAGCCCTGGTGGCCGCGGTCGTGAGCCTGGCACCCCGGTGGTGGGCGCAGGCGGTGGTGGCGGGTGGCCAGTGGGTGGGCTGGCACTGGTCGGCGTGGGTCTTCGTGCTGGTGGCGGTGGCGCTTTCGGCAGGCGGAGGTCGCGGGGGCACGATGGCCCTGCCACGCCGGCCGCGGACGTCGGCGATGTCGCTGCTCGTGCACGTGGCCCTGCTGCTGGTGTTGGCCGCAGCGGTCGCGGCGGGTGCGGGGATGGCCCTGTGGGGCGTGCTGGGACGACCGAACGGCGTCCAGGAGCGGCTCGACGCGGTGAAGGTCGTGTTGACCGTGGTCGGGGGTGTCGGCGCGGTCGTGGCGTTGACCGTCGCCTACCGCAGGCAACGCCTCAACGAGGTCGACTCGCACCGCGAGGACGCGAAGGTGCTGCTCGACCGCTACGCCAAAGCGGCCGAACTGCTGGGCGCCCACGACGCCTCGGTGCGCATCGCGGGCATCTACGCGTTCGCGGCGCTGGCCAACGACGCGCCGGAAGCCCGCCAGGGCTGCATCGACGTGCTCTGCGCCTACCTGCGCCAGCCCTACGGCACGGCCGAGGCCACGCGGCGGGATCCCGGTCAGGAGCGCCGCGTCCGGCTCACCGTCATCCGACTCATCAGGGACAACCTCCACCTCGTCGACGGCGACTCGCGCACCTGGCGCGGCCACGACTTCGACTTCACCGGCGCGGTGTTCGACGGCGGCGACTTCTCCGGCGCGACCTTCACCGCCCCCGGCCGGGTCACCTTCGCCGACGCCACGATCACCGGCCGGCTGTCGTTCGACGAGGCCACCTTCGCCGGCGGGACGCGTCTCCTTCGACCGCGCCCGGTTCGCCGGGGGCTCGGTGTCGTTCGACCGTGCGCGGTTCGGCGGTGGTGTCGTCGACCTCTCCCGGATCGACCCCGGGTCGGCGGTCGAGCTGTGGCCGGTCGGCGTCGAGGTGCCTCGGGGTTTGTTGTTGCCCTCGGGCAAGCAGTCCGAGCGGGGATGGTGATTTTTGGTCGACACTGAAGTTATAGAGCTAGCTAGATCTGGTTGTCCGGTGGACAGCGGCGGACCAGTGGTGTTCGGCCGCGTAGCGGGTTCCTGAGGCACTGGGGCGATGGGAGAATCGACGGTTGACAACGTTGTCAGACCTCCTACCCCTGCCGGAGGTTCAGCATGCGTCTCCGCTCCGCGGCCGTCGCCGCCCTCACCCTCGTCGCGCTCGCCGTCCCCACCCGGGTCGGCGCGGCCCAGCCGGTCGCGATCACCGACCCCGCCCAGCACGTCAACCCGTTCGTCGGCACCAAACCCGGCGGCCCGGACTTCGGGCACGGCGGTGGCGCGGGCAACACCTTCCCCGGCGCGGTCGCGCCGTTCGGGATGCTCCAGTGGAGCCCCGACACGGTGACGCACCAGCACGGCGGCTACGACTACGACGACAACCGCATCCGCGGCTTCAGCCTCACGCACCTGTCGGGGCCGGGGTGCAGCGACTTCGGCACCGTGCCGTTCATGCCCTCGCTCGGCACTACCCCCGCGGCCTACTCGACGTTCTCCCACGCCGACGAGCAGGCGTCCCCCGGCTACTACTCGGTCCGCTTCGACAACGGCATCCGCACCGAGCTGACCGCCAACCAGCGCTCCGGGGTCGCGCGCTTCACCTACCCCGCCGGGCAGCGGGCGTCGCTCACCGTGGACGCGGCCCGCGCGTTCAACGCGGCGTCCGGCTCGATCACGGTCGGCACCGACAGCCTGTCCGGCTACACCGACAGCGGCGGGTTCTGCGGCACGGGCAACCGGTACCGGGTGCACTTCCACGTCACGTTCGACCAGCCGTTCGCCACCGCCGCGACGATCGCCGACGGCCACGTCACGCCGGGCGGTCGGGTGGTGGAAGGCGCGAGCCGGGGCGTGGCCCCGCCCGCGCCGAAGACCGCCGGGACGCAGCACGTGCCGACGACGTCCGCCGTCGAGGACGTGCGGCCGTTCGCCGCGTCGGCGTTCGTGTCGTTCAACGCCACCACGGTCACCGCACGGGTCGGCATCTCGTTCGTCAGCGTCGACAACGCCAAGGCCAACCTCGCCGCCGAGACCGGGACGCGCCCGTTCGACGAGGTCCGCGCGGCCGCACGCGCGGCGTGGAACTCCTGGCTGGGCCGCGTCGACGTCACCGGCGGCACGTCCACCCAGCTCCGCACCCTCTACACCGCGCTGTACCACTCGCTGCTGCACCCCAACGTGTTCAGCGACGTCAACGGCCAGTACGCGGGTTTCGACCGGCAGACCCACACGACCACGCGCACCCAGTACGCGAACTTCTCCGGCTGGGACGTCTACCGCTCCCAGATCGCGCTGATCGCGTTGTTGGGCCCGGCGGAGGCGTCCGACATCGCGCGGTCCGCGGTGAACCAGGCGGCGCAGGGCGGGTACTTCGACCGCTGGACGGTCGCCAACGGTGGCACCGGCGTGATGAACGGCGACCCGTTGCCGATCATCGTGTCCACCGCGCACGCGTTCGGCGGCACGGACTTCGACACGGCGGAGGCGTTGCGACGCGTGGTCGCGGGGGTGAACGACATCCGCCAGCGCCCGGGGTGGTTGCAGTTCAACGACTACGGGTACGTGCCGACGGGCCTGGGTGACGTGTGGGGCTCGGCCGCGACCACGTTGGAGTACACCAGCGCGGACTTCGCCATCTCCCAGTTCGCGGCGAGGGTGGGCGACACGGCCGCGGCGGAGAGGTTCCTGCGGCGGGCGCAGAACTGGCGCAGCCTGTTCAACTCGGGCAGCAAGTACGTGCAGCCGCGCAACACCGACCTGTCGTGGCCGGGTTTCAGCCCCACGCAGGAGAACGAGTACGTCGAGGGCAACGCGGCCCAGTACACGTGGATGGTGCCGTACAACCACCGCGGCCTGTTCGACGCGATGGGCGGCAACGCGGCCGTCGTGTCCCGATTGGACACTTTCTTCACCGAGCTGAACGCCGGGTCCAAGAAGCCGTACGCGTACCTGGGGAACGAGCCGACGCTCAACACGCCCTGGGCTTACGCGTACGCGGGTGCGCCGCACAAGACGCAGGACGTGGTGCGGCGGGCATTGACGACGATCTTCCAGCCCACGCCCGAGGGGTTGGTGGGCAACGACGACCTGGGCGAGATGTCGTCGTGGGCCGTGTGGGCGGCCTTGGGGCTCTACCCGCAGGCGCCGGGGCGGGCCGAGCTGGTGCTGGCCAGCCCTCAGTTCCCGGGCGTCACGATCACGCGGGGCAACGGGGTCGCGATCGCCATCACCGCCCCGAACGCGTCGGACACCGTGAAGTACGTGCAGTCGTTGCGGGTCGACGGGGTGGCGTCGGGCAAGCCCTGGCTGCCCTCGTCGTTCGTCGCGCGCGGCGGGTCGCTGGAGTTCGGCCTGGGCTCGACGCCGTCGACCTGGGGCAGCGGCGCGGCGGACGCGCCACCGTCGTTCGACGTGGGACCGAACCCGGCGCGGTCCGGCGCGGTGATCGGCCTGGCCGGCAAGTGCGTGGACGGCGAGCCCGCGGGCCTGACCGACGGTGCTCCCGTGCGCCTGTGGGACTGCAACAGCTCGGCCGCCCAGCAGTGGACCCTCGCCCCGGACGGCACGCTGCGGGCGTTGGGGCGGTGCCTGGACGTCAGCGGCAGCGGCCGGGCCAACGGGACGAAGGTGCAGCTGTGGACGTGCAACGGGACGGGCGCGCAGCAGTGGTGGCCGAAGGGTTCGACGCTGGTGAACTCCCCGTCCGGCAAGTGCCTGGACGTGCCGAACAGCAACGCGGTGAACGGGGTCCAGTTGCAGATCCACGACTGCAACGGGACCGGTGCCCAGCAGTGGCGGCTGCCGTGACCTGGGCGAGGTGAGCATGGGTTGAATTGGCCGGTCGCCACGGCTCTCCCAACACGTGGCGACCGGCCGTTGACACCGCGAGGTGGCTACTTGACGCCTCCTGCGGTCAAGCCCGCGATGATCCGGCGTTGGAACAGCAGCACCACTACGACCAGCGGGACGGTCACGATCACGCCGGCGGCCATCTGGGTGCCGAACGGCTGGTCGAAACCGTACGCCCCGGTGAACCGGGAGATCGCGACGGTGGCGGTCTGCATCGTGCTGTCGTTGACCATCGACAGGGCGATGATGAACTCGTTCCAGGCCGCGATGAACGTGATGATCGCGGTGGTGAAGATGCCCGGCGCGGCCAGCGGCAGGATCACCTTGCGGAACGCCTGGCCGCGCGTGCAGCCGTCGATCATCGCCGCCTGCTCCAGTTCCTCCGGCATCTGCCGGAAGAACGCGGTCAGGTTCCACACCGCCAGCGGCAGCGCGAACGACAGGCTCGGCACGATCATCGACTGGTAGGTGTTGATCCAGCCGATGTCGGTGAACAGCGCGAGCAGCGGCACCAGCAGGGAGATGCCGGGGAACATCGAGGTGGCGATGATCAGCGCCGCGACCGCGTTCTTGAACCGGAAGCGCAGCCGCGCCAGGGCGTACGCCGCCGACACGCCGATGACCAGCGTGAGCACCGTGGTGGTGCCCGCGACGACCAGGCTGTTGAGCAGCGACCGGCCGAACCCGACGCCGGGCGAGAACACCGCGGTCAGGTTGTCCAGCGAGAACGGCGAGGGCAGCGCGGTCAGCTCGAACTGGTCGGACGGGCGGCGGAACGCCGACACCGCCATCCAGTAGAACGGGGCCAGGCAGTAGACCAGGATCAGGCCCAGCCCGGCGAACGTCAGCACCTTCCGGGGCAGCGTGGCCCTGGGTCGGGTGGCGGTCATTTGCGCGCCCTTTCCCGAGCCGCGCCGATGACGTCCGCGCCCAGCAGCCGCACGAACACCAGCGCGGTGACGGCCACGTAGACGAACAGGATCGTCGCGTACGCGGCAGCCGGTCCGAACCTCAGGCTCGACGCCTCGTCGAAGGCCACCATGGACAGCGTCTCCACCGATTCCTTGCGGCTGCCGATGAGCACGAACGGCAGGTCGAACATGCGCAGCGCGTCGAGCACCCGGAACAGCACCGCCACCAGCAAGGCGGGTTTGACGAGCGGGAGCGTGATGCGCCAGAACTGCCGCCACGGTGACGCGCCGTCGACGCGCGCGGCTTCGTAGACGTCGTTCGGGATGATCTGCAACCCGGCCAGCACGAGCAGGCCGACGAACGGCGCGGTCTTCCACACGTCGGCGAGGATGACGGCGAACTTCGCCTGCCAGCCCTCGGTCGTCCACAGGACCTGCTGCCCGATGACGGCGTTCGCCACGCCGTCGGCCTGGAAGATCCACCGCCACAGCAACGCGGAGACGGCGGTGGGCACGGCCCACGGCACGAGGATGCCGGCGCGCACGACGCCGCGCCAACGGATCGCGTGGTGCATCACCAGCGCCATCGCGACGCCGATCACGACTTCGAGCGCGACCGTGATGACGGTGAACAGCGTGGTGTTGCCGAACGCGTTCCAGAACCGGGCGGCGGACTCGCCGGCGAAGATCGCGGTGTAGTTGTCGAGGCCGACGAAACGCGAGCCCTCCACGACGAAACCGCTCTCGTCGAGGTCGGTGCCCTCCCGGAACACCGACTCGCGCAGCGCCGCCACCAGCGGGTACCCGACCACGAGGCCGAGCACGATGAACGTCGGTGACAGCAGCGCCGCGGCGAGTCGCCCCGCGCCCGAGGTCGCACCCCGGGCGCGGCGGGCGACCGTGGTCACTTCAGCAGCTCCTGCAACTTCGACTGGAGGTCCTTGAGCGCCACGTCGCTGGGCTTCTCACCGGTCAACGCGGCGTAGGCGGCTTCCTGGATGGCCTGCGTGACGTCGCCGTAGCGGACGGCCTGCGGGCGCGGCTTGGCGGAGAGGATGGACTCCTTGAGCGTGGGCAGGTACGGGAACTGCTTGATCAGCTCGGCGTCGTCGTACAGGCTCGCCAGGGTCGGCGCCTGCGAGGTGGCCAGCAGGTTGGAGCGCTGCGCGGACTCGCTGGTGAAGAACTTGATGAAGTCCAGCGCGGTGGCCTTGTTCTTGCCGAACGCGGAGATGGCGAAGTTGTGCCCGCCGAGGGTGGAGCTGCCGGGGCCGTTCAGGCCGGGCAGGGGCGCGACGTCGAACTTGCCCGCGACCTGCGAGGAGCCGTCCGTCTTGCCGGCCAGGTTCCACTGGTAGGGCCACTGGCGGTGGAACAGCAGCTCGCCCGCCTGGAACGCGCGGCGACCCTCCTCTTCCTTGTAGGTGATGGCCTTCTGCGGGATGATGCCCTGCTGGAAGCCGGTGACCAGGGCGTCCAGCCCGGCCTTCGCCTCGGGCGAGTCGACCACCGGCTTGCCGGAGGAGTCGACCACGTCGCCGCCCGCGGAGTGCACGGCCTCGTCGAAGTTGACCGTCAGGCCCTCGTACTTCTCGAACTGCCCGGCGTAGCAGCCGATCGCCGGCTGGGTGGCCTTGACCGCCTGGCAGGCGGTGGTCAGCTCGGCCCACGTCTTCGGCGGCTTCAGGCCGGCCGCGTCGAGCAGGTCCTTGCGGTAGTACAGCAGGCCGCCGTCGGAGTAGACCGGCACGGCGTAGAGCTTGTCGCGGTACTGCGCGGTCTTGACCGCCGGCTGGAGGAACTTGTCCAGGTCGAACTGGGAGGCGGGCAGTTCGACGACCCAGCGGTTGGCCGCGAACTCCGCGGTCCAGACGACATCGAGGTTGAGGATCGTGTACGCGTCGGACTTGACCTGCGCGTTCTGCACCATCTGCTGGCGCTGGGCGTCGGCGGACTCGGGCAGTTCGATGATCCGGACCTGCTCGTTGGCGTGCGAGGCGTTCCACTCGTCGACGAGCTTCTGCATGTTGCCGGACGTGTCCTTGCCGGTGGCGAACGTGACCTCGCCCCGACCTTCGAGCGCACCGCCGGGCTGCTCGCCGCCTTGGTCCCCTCCGCTGCCGCACGACGCGAGGAGGACTGCCACACCCAGCGCCGCGGTTGCCCGCGCCGCCGTTGTCCGAACGCCCATTACCGAGACTCTCCTTCGTTCTGGTCTTGCCCTGTCAAGCGGATGAGGCCGGCCGCCGCGGCTGTCGGTCCCCGCTGGTGAAAGCAGTGGTGGTGAACTTCCCGGTGCACACCTACAGCAAGTTGATCTTTCACGCGATCACCGCGTTCGATGTCACTTCGGGGTCCAGCAGGGTTGGCGTCGCCGAAGGGGTGGGTGGAGGCGGCGCGGTGGCCGGAGCCGGCGGGGTGGCGAAGGCGGTGGGGAGGAGGGTGAGGGCAGGGTGGCACGTGGTCGCCGGGTAGCCGGGACGTGCCATGGTCCGCTCCCCCTTCCCCAGGACGCTTCGACGGGCGTTTGACCGTTCAAAACGCGCGGTACTGTGTCGCGGGCCACAGCGTTGTGTCAAGGAGTGGGACGCGGGCGTGATCGGACCGCAACTCTTTCGCGTCTCGGGGCGATATCTGGGGGGTTGTTCACAGGAAGGTGGTCTGGGCCGGGCGCAAGCCCGGGTGCAAGTGCGGTGCGCAAGTGCGGTGCGCAAGTGCGGTGCACAAGTCCGGGGAGAGTCCGGGGCAAGCCCGGCGCGATTTGACATGGGGCCCGTACGGGCACTCCAGGCAGGCCAAAGCCGGCAGGCCCGGCGGGGAAGAGCGTCCCGCCAGGCCTGCCGGCTTCGACCAGCCTAAAGCACCCGTACCCATGTCAAATCGGGCCTCGGAGGTCAGGTTCCGGGTCCGTCGGGTCAGCAGATGGTTTGGCGGCTGTTGACCAAGGTGTTGTTGCGGAAGGTGGTGTTGGTGCCGCAGGGGTTCTCGGTGATGGCCGAGTTGGTGACGGTCAGGTTCTGGATGGTGACGTCACGGGTGATCGGGAACTCCGAGCGGGCGGCCAGGCGGATCTCGCCGCCACCGGTGACGCTGCCGCCCTGGGCCGCGATGTTCACGTTGTAGCAGTTCTCGATCAGGATCGAGTTGTTGCCCGTGTTGGAGATGGTGATGCGGTCGATCTGCAGGCCGCCGCTCTCCGAGACGCAGAAGATGCCGCGGCCGCCGCCGCGGGCGATGACCTGGCCCACGCGGATGTTGGTCGGGTAGCTGCTGCCGATGCGGCCGTTGCGGTTGGCGGTGCGGAAGGCGGCGTAGCCCGTGCCGGTGCCCGCGTTCTCCGCGTCGACGGTGCCCACGGTGGCGTTGATGGTCTGGTTGAGCAGCAGGCCGGACTCGCCGACGCTTCGGGCCACGACCGTGCCGATGGTCAGGCCGTCGACGCCGTAGGTCTCCACGGCGTGGCTGCTCGCGCCCTGCACGTAGGCGTAGTCGATGCGGACGTTGCGGGTCCACTGGCTGGTGTCGCCGCGGTTGTCGATGCGCACGCCCAGGCCGCCGGACAGGCGCATGTTCACGTTGCCGATCACCACGTTGGTGACGTTGCGCATGAAGATGCCGTACAGCGGGGTGCCGGTGAGGGTGAGGTTCTGGACCTCGATGTCGCGCACGCCGCGCGCGTAGATCGGCGCGTAGTCGCCGGAGCCGGTGCCGGTGACGTTGATGGTGCCGCACACGTCGATGGTGGTGTAGCTGCGCATCGAGTAGCGCTCGCCCGCGGGGATGGAGCCGGATGCCCGGACGACGATCCGCTCCTTGTAGGTGCGGTTGGCGGTGAGGCTGTCGTTGGCCGCCTGCATGGCGGCGCGCAGGCTGCTGCCGCTGTAGACCGTGCTGCCGCCCCTGCGGGCGGTGAAGCTGCTGCCGGAGCCGGTCACCTCGGCCTGGTACGAGCCGTCGCCGCAGGCGGCTTGGGCTTCCGGCGCGGTGACCTGGAGCAGCGCCGCTGTCAACGCTGACACGGCGAGGAGTGCTTTCATGTGGTGATCTCCTGGTTGGTAAGCGCTTTCCTGGTGGCGGCGGAGATCTTGTGTGCTGTTTCGGTGGTGGTTGGAGCAGCGGCGGCCCGCCGAGGGACGTGACGGGCCGCCACCGTGCTGTGGACCTGGGAGCGTTCCCAGGGATAACGGGTAGTGAATCGGATAACGGATGGGGCGTCAAGACTCAGCGGCTGATGATGTAGGCGATGCCGCCCGAGCCCGAGGCGATCGAGCCGTCGGCGCGGTGGCGCTTGGTGCGCAGCCAGACGTTCTCGAACTGGGCGCGGTCGTAGACGCGGCGCACGGCGTCGTTCGAGGGGGACGCCGGGTCGTTGGCGATCACGTCGCCGTCCGCGGTGAAGCCGATGACGACCATGATGTGGCCCGCGGTGCCGTAGCCGGCGCCGTCGAGCTCGTCCTCGCGGAACGACTGGGAGGTGATGACGGGCACGCCGCGGGCGATGTAGCCCTCAAGTTCGGACAGCGACCGCAGGCGGGTGACGTGGGCGCGCAGCCCGAAGGCCGCCGCGTACGCGGTGTTGAACGGCCAGTTACCCGCGCCGCGGTAGGCGTGGTCGTAGGTGTGGCGGGCGGCGTGGTCGACGGTCGGGTCGACGTGGCCCGGGTCCACCCAGGACAGGTCGTCGGCGGTCGGGCCGCGGCCGTGGTACTCGACCACCATCTCGGTGGACGTGGGGCTGCACCACGCTTCGCCACCGCCGTCGTACTCGGGGTAGTGGCCCTCGTGGACGTTCTGCGAGTAGCGCGGCACGGGCAGTTCGAGGCCGCGGGCCACGCCCGGCGCGCTCGTCGGCACGGTGAAGCGGTCCGGGATGGCGGAGGCCATCGCGCCGGCCATGCGCAGCAGCGGTGACGTGCGGGTGCCGGTGAGCCGGTAGAGGGTGACGCGCAGTTGGTAGGCGCGCAGCGGCCGGGCGGCCAGGAAGGTGTCCACGTCGACCGAGCCGTGCTCGTCCGACTGGTCGGGGACCGTGGTCCGCTGGACGTCCTGGTCGCCGAACGCCCACCGGCCCATCACGTACCAGCCGGTGCCGTCGCCGCGCAGGTCGACCTGGAGCCAGGTGCCGGGCGGGGTGTCGGCGTTCCACGAGGCCACGGCCTGGGTGGCGGCGAAGCCGGTGACCCGGCGGGGCGAGGTCCACCGGGCGTAGTCGTAGGTGCGACCGGCGTGGTCGAGGACGCCGATCGGGCGGCGGATCGCGAGGCCGCCGGGCACGGGCGCGGTGCCCTCGTGCTCGCCCTGGACGAGCTGGGCGGAACGCCACTCGCGGTAGTCGACGCGTGCGCCCTCGGCCACCGCGGGCGGGGCCGCGGTGAAGCCGAGGGCGAGCACGGCGGACAGGACCGACACGACCCGGAACGTCATGTCGGAAATTGTCGCGCTAGAGCACTACTTTGTAATCAACCGACAGAGTGGTCACGCGCGGCCGCGGCGCTTGGTCCACACGTCGTAGGCGACCGCGGCCAGCAGGACCAGGCCCTTGACCAGCATGACCCGTTCGCTGGGCGCGCCGATCAACGACATGCCGTTGTTGATCACACCCATGATCAGGCCGCCGGTGATCGCGCCGACCACCCGGCCCACACCGCCCTGGACCGCCGCGCCGCCGATGAACGCCGCCGCGATCGCGTCCAGCTCGAACGCGTTGCCCGCGGTCGGACCGGCCTGGTTGAGGCGACCGGCGAAGATCACGCCGGCCAGGGCCGAGAGCAGGCCCATGTTCACGAACACCCAGAACGTGACCTGCTTGACCTTCACGCCGGACAGCGTCGCGGCCTGGAGGTTGCCGCCGATGGCGTAGATGTGCCGGCCGAACACCGACTTGTTCGCCATCACCGAGTAGCCCAGCGCCAGCACCGCGAGCAGCACGAGCACCCACGGCAGGTTGCGGAACCGGGCCAACTGCACGACCACGGCCAGCACCACGGCCGCCGCCAGCGCGATCTTCGCCACGAAGATCGGGAACGGGTCGACGACCTGCCCGTAGGCCAGCCGCGCCTTGCGGTTGCGCCACTGGTTGAACGCGAACCCGGCCACCACCGCGACGCCGACCAGCAGGCTGAGCAGGTCCGCGCCGCCCAGCGGGCCGAGGCCGACGTTGCCCAGGTAGCCCTCGGTGAACCCGTTGGCCAGGGTGCGGATCTGGTCCGGGAACGGGCCGATGCCCTGGTTGCCCAGTACGGTCAGGGTGAGCGCGCGGAACACGAGCATGCCCGCCAGCGTCACGATGAACGCCGGGATGCCGAAGAAGGCCACCCAGTAGCCCTGCGCCGCGCCGATCACCGCGCCCGCGAGCAGCGTGATCAGCACCGCCAGCGGCCACGGCAGCCCCATCTGCACGGTGAGCACCGCGCAGATCGCGCCGGTCAGCGCGACCACCGACCCGACGGACAGGTCGATGTGCCCGCCGATGATCACCAGGATCATGCCGATGGCCAGGATCAGCACGTACGAGTTCTGCACGATGATGTTGGAGATGTTCTGCGGGGTGAGCAGAGCACCGTCCGTCAACACCGTGAACAGCAGCACGATCAGCGCGAAGGCGATGTAGATGCCGGACTGGCGCAGGTTGATCGTGAACCTGCGCTGCGGCGGCCCGGCCTGTTGCGCCGCCGGCGTGGCCGCGGTCTTGGTGGTCATGAGGTCTGTCCCTGGGTCATGTGGTGCATCAGGCGTTCCTGGGTGGCTTCCGCGCGGTCCAGCTCACCGGTGATCCGGCCCTCGGACAGGGTGTAGACCCGGTCGCACAGGCCGAGCAGCTCCGGCAGCTCGGAGGAGATGACCAAGACCGCGCGGCCCTGGTCGGCCAGGTCGTTGATGATCGAGTAGATCTCGTACTTCGCGCCGACGTCGATGCCGCGGGTCGGCTCGTCGAGGATCAGCACGTCCGGGTCGGTGAACATCCACTTCGCCAGCACGACCTTCTGCTGGTTGCCGCCCGACAGCGACGCCGTCGGGGTGGCGACGCTGGGCGTCTTGATGTTCATCGAGCGCCGGTACCGCTCGGCGACCGAGTGCTCCTCGTTCTCGTTCACCCAGCCGCGCGTGGCCAGCTTCTCCAGGCCCGCCGCGGACACGTTGAGCTTGACGTCCTGGATGAGGTTCAGCCCGTAGCGCTTGCGGTCCTCGCTGACGTAGGCCAGCCCGTGCTCGATGGCCTTGCGGACGGTGCGCGTGTCGATCTCGCGGCCGTCCTTGACCACCCGGCCGGAGATGCCCACGCCGTAGGACCGCCCGAACACGCTCATCGCGAGCTCGGTGCGGCCCGCGCCCATGAGGCCCGCCAGGCCGACGATCTCACCGCGCCGCAGCACGAGGTTCGCGTTGTCGACCACGACCCGGTCGGGCTGCGACGGGCTGTGCACGGTCCAGTCCTCGATCCGCAGCACCTCGTCGCCGATCTTGGGCGTGCGCGGCGGGAAGCGGTGCTCAAGGTCGCGGCCGACCATGCCGGAGATGATCCGGTCCTCGGTCACGTCCTTGGCGGGCAGCGTCTCGATCGTGCGACCGTCGCGCAGGATCGTGATGCTGTCGGAGATCCGCGTCACCTCGTTGAGCTTGTGCGAGATGATCACCGAGGTGATGCCCTCGTCGCGCAGGCCGTCGAGCAGGTCGAGCAGGTGCGCGGAGTCGTCGTCGTTCAACGCCGCGGTCGGCTCGTCCAGGATCAGCAGCTTGACGTCCTTGGCCAGGGCCTTGGCGATCTCCACCAGCTGCTGCTTGCCCACGCCCAGGTCGTGCACGGGCGTGGTCGGGTTCTCCCGCAGGCCCACGCGGGCGAGCAGGGCGCCCGCCGCGTGGTTGGTGCGGTTCCAGTCGATGAACCCGCGCTTGGCCCGCTCGTTGCCGAGGAACAGGTTCTCCGCGATGGACAGCTGGCCGCACAGCGCCAGCTCCTGGTGGATGATCACGATGCCGCGCCGCTCGCTGTCGCGGACGCCGCCGAACGCGCAGGGCTCGCCCTCGAAGACGATGTCGCCCTCGTAGGACCCGTGGGGGTGCACGCCCGAGAGGACCTTCATCAGCGTGGACTTGCCCGCGCCGTTCTCACCGCAGATCGCGTGGATCTCACCGCGCCGCACGGACAACGTGACGTCGTGCAGCGCGGTGACCCCGGCGAACCGCTTGGTGATGCCGCGCATCACCAGGATTTCGTCGGACATGGTGTGCAAACCTACTTCAGCTGATCCGCGGTGTAGTAGCCGCTGTCCACGAGGACCTTCTGGTAGTTGCCCTTGTCCACGATCACCGATTCGAGCAGGTACGACGGCACGACCTTCTTGCCGTTGTCGTAGTCCTTCTCGTTGTTGACCTCGGGCTTGTCGCCCTTGAGCACCGAGTCGGCCATCTTGACGGTGGTCGCCGCGAGCTCGCGGGTGTCCTTGTAGATGGTCGAGTACTGCTCGCCCGCGATGATCGACTTCACCGACGCGACCTCGGCGTCCTGACCGGTCACGATCGGGTACGGGTTGCCGCCCGTGCCGTAGCCGCTGCTCTTGAGCGCGGACAGGATGCCGATGGACAGGCCGTCGTACGGCGACAGCACGCCGTGCACCTTGTCGGAGCCGTAGGTGGAGGTCAGCAGGTCCTCCATGCGCTTCTGGGCCGTGGCCGGGTCCCAGCGCAGGATGGCGACGGTCTTGAAGTCGGTCTGGCCGCTCTTGACCACCAGCGTGCCCTTGTCGATGTGCGGCTGGAGCACCGACATCGCGCCGTTGAAGAAGAACGTGGCGTTGTTGTCGTCCGGGGAGCCGGCGAACAGCTCGATGTTCAACGGGCCCTTGGCGTCACCGGGGGTGCCGTCGGCCTTGAGCACGTTCAGCCCGGTCAGCAACGAGGTCGCCTGCTGCACGCCGACCTTGAAGTTGTCGAACGTGGCGTAGTAGTCGACGCTGTCGGTGTTGCGCAGCAGCCGGTCGTAGGCGATGACCGGGATGTTGGCGTCCTGCGCCTGCTGGAGCTGCGACGTGATCGCGGTGCCGTCGATCGAGGCCACGATGAGCAGCTTCGCGCCCTTGGTGATCTGGTTCTCGATCTGGTTGGCCTGCGTCGGGATGTCGTTCTCGGCGTACTGGAGGTCGACCTTGTAGCCCTTCTCCTCCAACGCCTTCTTGATGTTGTCGCCGTCGTGGATCCAGCGCTCGGACGAGCGGGTCGGCATCGTGACGCCGACGAGCGCGCCGTCCGTCGAGCCGGTCTGCTGGTCGACGGTCTTCTCCGCCGACCCGCAGGCGGCGAGCATCAGGCCGGCCGCGGTGATGGCGGCGATCCGCGGAAACCTCATTGTTTCTTCTCTCCCTAGATGGTGGTGCCAAGCCCAGGTCCGGCGGCTAGCGCAGGCCCTGTGCGAGTCGGAAGTACGCCTGGTTCCAGCGCAGGCGGTCGCTGAACGACGCGGTCGTCGTGTCCTGGTCGATGACCACCAGTTCGGTGTTCACCATGGTCGCGAAGTCGCGCAGCGTATCCGAGCTCACGGCTTGCGTCATCACGGTGTGGTGCGGGCCTCCCGCGGTCAGCCACGACTCGGCCGACGTCGACAGCGACGGCGCGGGCTTCCACACGGCGCGCGCGACCGGCAGGTTCGGCAGCGGCTCGTCCGGCGGCACGACCTCGACCTCGTTGGCGACCAGCCGGAACCGCTCGCCCAGGTCGGCCAGGCCGACGACCACGGCGGGGCCCGCCGCCGCGTCGAACACCAGCCGCACCGGGTCCTCCCGGCCGCCGATGCCCAGCGGGTGGATCTCGCACGAGGGCTGGTCGGCCGCGATGGTCGGGCACACCTCCAGCATGTGCGCACCCAGGATCTTCGGCTCGCCCGGCCCGAAGTGGTAGGTGTAGTCCTCCATGAACGACGTGCCGCGGCCCGTGCCCGCGCCCATCGCCTTCACCGCGGCCAGCAGGGCGGAGGTCTTCCAGTCGCCCTCGCCGCCGAAGCCGTAGCCGTCGGCCATCAGCCGCTGCACGGCCAGGCCGGGCAGCTGCCGCAGCCCGCCGAGGTCCTCGAAGTTCGTGGTGAACGCGCCGAAGCCGCCGTCGGTGAGGAACCGGCGCAGGCCGGCCTCGATGCGCGCCGCGTACCGCAGCGACTCGTGCCGCTCCGCGCCCTTGTGCAGCGCGTCCGCGAGCCGGTAGGTGTCGGCGTACTCGGTGACCAGGACGTCGATCTCCTCGTCCTCGACCGCGTCCACCAGCGCGACCAGGTCGTTCACGCCGTAGGTGTTCACCGAGACGCCGAAGCGCAGCTCGGCCTCCACCTTGTCACCCTCGGTGACCGCGACGCCCCGCATGTTGTCGCCGAACCGGGCGAGCTTCAACCCGTTGAGGTGGCTGTAGCCGGTGGCGGCACGCACCCAGCCGTCGATCCGCTCGGCCAGCAGCGGGTCGCTCGCGTGGCCGGCCACGGTCTTGCGCGGCACGCCGAGCCTGGTCTGGATGAACCCGAACTCGCGGTCGCCGTGGGCGGCCTGGTTGAGGTTCATGAAGTCCATGTCGATGGTCGACCACGGCAGCGCCTCGTTGAGCTGCGTGTGCAGGTGCAGCAGCGGCTTGCGCAGCGCGTCCAGCCCGGTGATCCACATCTTGGCGGGTGAGAACGTGTGCATCCACGCGATCACGCCGATGCACGACGGGTCGGCGTTGGCCGCGAGCATCACGTCGCGGATGGCGGCGGTGTCGGTCAGCACCGGCTGCCACACCAGCTCCGCGGCGATCCGGCCCGACTCGGTGAGCATCCGCTGGATCTGCTGCGACTGCTGGGCGACCTGTTCGAGCGTTTCCGGGCCGTAGAGGTGCTGGCTCCCGGTCAGGAACCAGACCTGCGGCTTCCCAGCAGGCGACATGCGGGTCTCCCCTCGTGGGCTCATTGCCCGTAGACGTTCTGGTAACGGGCGTACAGGCTGTCGACGTGGTGCTGCTCGATCGGCTTGGGCGTGCCGAGCTGGTGTGCGAAGTGGACGGTGCGGGCCACGTCCTCCAGCATCACCGCGGCCTTCACCGCCGCCCGGGCGTCCTTGCCGATCGTGAACGGGCCGTGGTTGCGCATCAGCACGGCCGGCGACCGGCTCTCGCGCAACGTCTCCACGATGCCCTGGCCGATCGAGTCGTCGCCGATGAGCGCGAACGGGCCCACCGGGATGTCACCGCCGAACTCGTCGGCGATCATCGTGAGCACGCACGGGATCGGCTCGCCGCGCGCCGCCCACGCCGTGGCGTACGGGGAGTGCGTGTGCACCACCCCGTTCACCTCGGGCATGTGCCGGTACACGTAGGCGTGCGCGGCGGTGTCGGAGGAGGGCGAGTAGTCGCCCTCCACCAGGTTGCCGTGCAGGTCGGTGACGACCATCGCGTCCGGGGTCAGCTCGTCGTAGGACACGCCGGACGGCTTGATGACCATCAGATCCTGGCCGGGCACGCGGGCCGAGACGTTGCCCGCGGTCCAGATCACCAGCTCGTAGCGGGTCAGCTCGCGGTGCAGGTCGGCGACCGTGCGGCGGAGGTCTTGGATGACGGACACCGGTCACTCCCCCTTCGCGGCGCGACGGCGCGCCTTCAAGCGGTGCATGACGTCGTTGACGCCGCGGCCGAAGTAGTCGTGCAGCTCCTGGTACTCCACGAACATCCGCTCGTAGGCCTCGACGTTGTCCGGGATCGGCAGGTACACGCCCCGCTTGACCGAGCCCATCGCCTTGGCGGCGGCGTGGATGTCGTCGTAGGCGCCGGCCGCCACGGCGGCGTGCATCGCCGAGCCGAGCGCCGGGCCCTGCTCCGAGCCGATCACCGACAGCGGCAGGTTGGTCACGTCGGCGTAGATCTGCATCAGCAGCGGGTTGCGCAGCAGGCCGCCCGCGATGACCAGCTCGGTCACCGGGATGCCCGCGTCGGTGTAGGAGTCCACGATCACCCGTGTGCCGTAGGCCGTGGCCTCCAGCAGCGCCCGGTAGGTGTCCTCGGCGCGGGTGGCCAGCGTCTGGCCGACGACGACGCCCGACAGCTCGTGGTCGACCAGCACGGAGCGGTTGCCGCTGTGCCAGTCCAGCGCGATCAGGCCGTGCTCGCCGATGCGCTGCTGCGAGGCCAGCTCCGTGAGCAGCTCGTGCACCGAGATGCCGCGGGCCTTGGCCTGCTCGTGGTACTCGGCCGGCACGTTGTGCTCGACGAACCACGCGAAGATGTCGCCGACGCCGCTCTGGCCGGACTCGTAGCCCCACAGGCCCGGCACGATGCCGCCGTCCACCACGCCGCACATGCCCGGCACGTCGGCCAGCACGTCGGCGTTCATCACGTGGCACGTGGACGTGCCCATGATGGCGACCATCTGGCCGGGCTCCACGGCGCGGGCGGCGGGCGCGGTGACGTGCGCGTCGACGTTGCCGACCGCGACCGCGATGCCGGGCTTGAGTCCGGTCCACTCGGCGGCCCGCTCGGTGAGCCCGCCCGCCCGGTCGCCGAGCTGGCCGAGCTGGTGGTCCAGCTTCGCCGAGACGAAGGTCCCGAAGTCGGGGTTGAGCGCGGACAGGAAGTCCTCGGACGGGTAGCCGTCCTGGTAGATGCCCTTGTAGCCGGCGGTGCAGGCGTTGCGCACGTAGGTGCCGGCCAGCTGCCAGACGATCCAGTCGGCGGCCTCGACCCAGTGGTCCATCGCCGCGTAGACCTCGGGGGCCTCCTCCAGCAGTTGCAGGCCCTTGGCGAACTCCCACTCCGAGGAGATCAGGCCGCCGTAGCGGGGCAGCCAGCTCTCACCGCGCTGCGCGGCCAGGTGGTTGATCCGGTCGGCCTGCGGCTGGGCCGCGTGGTGCTTCCACAGCTTCACGTACGCGTGCGGGTTGTCGGCGAACTCGGGCAGCTCGTTGAGCGGCGTGCCGTCGGCCTTCACCGGGACCATCGTGCACGCCGTGAAGTCGGTGCCGATGCCGATCACGTCGGCCGGGTCGACCCCGGCGTCGGCGATGGCCGCGGGCACGGCGTGCTTGAGCACGTCCACGTAGTCCTGCGGCACCTGCAACGCCCAGTCCGGGGGCAACGGGCGCCCGTCGGGCAGGGCCCGGTCCAGCACCCCGTGCCGGTAGTCGTGCACCGCGGTGCCGAGTTCGAGGCCGTCGCGCACCCGCACGACCACCGCGCGGCCGGACAACGTGCCGAAGTCGACACCCACCACCAATGGATCGCTCGCCATGGTGACGAGTGTTATCGCTAACATTCACGACGTCAAGACCTGCCCGCAACGTGGTCTTAAAGAGTTAGTGAGCGTGCACAAAACGCGGTGTTCAGCGGGGTGCGGGACTTCGTCGTGACCCACCCCAGCCTAGGGGCGATCGGGCCCCGCGCGGCACTGCGGATCCGCGGAGATCGGACGAAACTGTTGCGCGGGTGGTCTGGACGACGCGGGCGCGCCGCCACCGGCGGGTGGCGTGACGGTAACGGGTCGCCCGCACGGGCCCGCGACCGGTGTGCCGGTGCCCGGTTCGGGTGCTTCGGTCGGGGGCCGGCGGTCGGAGGGTGTGCCGGGTCGCGCGGCCCGGAGGGGTCGCGGTGTGGGCGGCACGAGGTCGTGCCGCCCACCGCGTCACTGGGCGGGGGGTGCGACGCTGTCCCGCTTCACCAGGGCCGGGGCGACCGTGCGTTGCGGCGCGCCCACGTCCCCGTCGCCGACCTGGGCCAGCAGCAGCTCCAGCGTCTCCTTGGCCACGGCGTGGAAGTCCGGCCGGATCGTGGTCAGCGGCGGGATGAAGTAGGCCGCCTCCGGCACGTCGTCGAAGCCCACGATGCTCACGTCGTGCGGCACCCGGCGGCCGCGCTCGCTCATCGCGCGCAGGATGCCCAGCGCCAGGTGGTCGTTCGCCGCGAAGATCGCGGTGACCTCCGGCATCCGGGCCAGCATCTGGCCCGCCCGGTAGCCCGAGGCGGCGCTCCAGTCCGCCGGCACGACCGGCGGCACCTCCAGCCCCGCCGTCTCCAGCGCCGAGCGCCAACCCCTTATGCGGCCGAGGCTGTCGAACCAGTCCGACGGCCCGGACACGTGCCACACGGTCCGGTGCCCCGCCTCCAGCAGGTGGGTGGTCGCGGCGAACGCGCCCGCCGCCTGGTCGACCGTCACCAGCGGGGTCGAGCGCTCCGGGTCGCCGTCCACCGTCACCAGCGGGATGCCCGCGGACACGTCACCGACCGCGTCGTTGGCCGACGCGGTCGGCGCGATGACCACTATCCCGGCGACCCGCTGGTCGCGGTGGCGCTCGACGGCGTCGGAGATCGAGTTGCGGTCCAGCACGTTCACCCGGCCCACGCTCACCGCGAACCCGGCCTCGGCCGCCGCCGCCTCGAAGGCGGCCAGCAACGACGCCGGGCCGTAGAGCGTCGAGTTCTGCGCCACCACCCCGATCAGCTGCGATCGGCCGGTGACCAGCGCGCGGGCCGCCTTGTTGGGCCGGTAGCCCAGCTCGGCGATGGCCGCGCGCACCCGCAGCCGGGTCTGCTCCCGGACGTTCGGGTGCCCGTTGAGGACCCGCGACACCGTCTGGTGCGAGACCCCGGCGAGCCGGGCGACGTCCGTCATCGCGGGATCGCGCGAGGTCTTGTGCTCCACTACCGCCCCATCTCCCCTGTCGACACTGCTGCACCTTCGAACTCGATGTTAGCGATAACACGCCTGGTTCATCGTGAAGGTGCTCATGGTCCATTGTCCACCAGAGACCCCTCCCACCAGCGCAGGGACGCGTCATCACCGCCGAAAAGTCGTGTCCCGCCGGGCGCGGCGCTGCCGCCGCGCCGGGCGACCGTCGCCCGTTCGGACGTGTCGGTCGCCGGCGGCACCGCGTCGTGACGGCCCCCGCAGCGGCCTCGGCGGCCGTCACGACGCGGGACGCGCTCCCCCGCGTGCTCAGGGGAAGGCGGCCCGGACGCGGTCCAGCTCGGCCTTCGTCACCGGCAGCACGGTGCCGTGGCGGGGTCGGCTGGGCAGCTCGTAGCCGGTGGCGAGGGTCCACTTGCCGGAGGCGAGGTCGGTCGTCTCGAACGGCACGTAGCCGCGGCCGCCGAACTCGTCGATGAACAGGTACCAGCGGTCCTCGGTGTTGGACTTGAACACCGTCGGCCCCTCGCCCTGGTTGATCGAGCCCTTGCCGATGCAGTCGGCGACGAAGTCGTACGACGTGTCGCGCAGCTCCGTGGACTTCTCGGCCAGGATGAACTTGCTGCACGGCGTGCTGGACGTGTTGTTCCGCTCGTCCTTGGTGAACCGGTAGTACTCGTCGCCGTGCTTGATCACGGTCGAGTCGATGACCGAGTAACCCGGGTCGACCCACACCCGCGGCTCGCTGAACGTGCGGAAGTCGCGCGTGGTGGCGTACAGCATCTTGTTGTAGGTGTTGCCGGCGTGGTCGGGGTCGTCCTCGGCGTAGAGCTTCGAGGCCCAGAACACCACGTACGCGCCGATCGACTCGTCGTAGTACGCCTCGGGCGCCCACGTGTTGCCGGCGGTCTCCGGTGACACCAGGACGTGGCGCTGCTGACCCCAGTTCACCAGGTCGGTGGACTCCCAGACCTCGACGTAGCGGCTGCCCTTGCGCTGCACGAGGTCCCAGTTGCCGTTGCCGTGGATCTTCAGGTCGGTGGCGATGAGGTAGAACTTGTCGCCCTCAGGGGACCGGATGATGAACGGGTCGCGCACGCCCTTGTCGCCCAACGACGACGTCAGCACGGGGTTGCCCTTGTTCAGCTCGTCCCACTTCAGCGCGTCGTTGCCGCGGCTGGCGGCGAAGTAGACCTGCTCGCCGGTGGCCGAGCCCTCACCGGTGAAGTAGCCGAACAGGTAGCCCTCGTAGGCCTGCTGCTCGGGCCGCGGCGTGACGGTGACCTTGAACTTCTTGCGGGTGGTCTCCTCGCCCGCGCGGATCTCGGCGGTGAGCTGCACCTTGACCGGCTTGTCGCCGAACGCGGGCCGGGTGACCTCGCCGGTGGTCGTGATGACGCCCGGCTTGTTGCTCTTCCACGTGATGGTGGTGCCGTGCAGGCCCGTGGTGGGCAGGGTGATGTTGCCGCGGATGTCGTCGGCGTCCCACACGACCAGCGCCGCGTCGGCCTCGGCGACCTTCTCGTCGTCGGTGAGCTGCGGCCGCACGGTGACCTGGAAGTCGCGGGCCTGGCCGAACGCGGTCGCGGTGAGCGTCACGGTCGCGGGCGCGCTGCCGGGCGCGGGCCGCGTGACGACACCGGTGGTGGACACGACCGCCGGGTCGCTGGACGCCCAGGTGATCGTCGAGCCGTACGGGCCGGTGGTCGGCAGGGTGAGGTCCTCGGTGACGGCGGAGGTGTCGCCGAGGTCGATCGCGGCCAGGTCGCGCCTGCCCTTCTCCTCGTCGGCGACGAAGCCGAGGGCGTGCGCCTCGGCCGCGGTGAGCGCCCGGTCGTAGAGGCGGAAGTCGCGGACCGCGCCCTTGAGGTAGCGGTCGCCGCTGTAGACGGAGCGGCCGATGTAGTTGGCGGTGGTCGTGCCGCCGCCGATCATGGCCGGGGTGATCGTGACGCCGGTCTTGCGGGCGACCTCCACGCCGTCCTCGTACAGCACGGCCGTGCCGCCGCCGAGGGTGTAGGTCAGCGTCTTCCAGACGCCCCGGGCGAGGTTGCGGCCCGCGGTGACGGTCTGCTCGGTGGACCAGTTCCCGGTGGCGATGGACGTGCGGTAGGCGTTGCCCGTGGTGAACAGGTAACCGTTACCGGCGGTGCCCGAGGAATTACCGAGGCCGTAGATGAAGTACGGCGTGGCCTGGTCCGGCGCGATGCGCACTTGGAGCGAGACGCTGACTTCGGTCAATCCGCGCAGGACGTTGTCGGGCAGCTTCACGTGACCGTTCACGCCGCCCAACTGGAGCCCTTCAGCACCGCCCGGGGTGGCGTCACCGATAACGGTTCCGTTGCGACCTCCCCCTGAGGTGTCGGTTGCGACGGCGCCTTGGGTTTCGGTGAGGGGGTAGTGGAGCACGAGTCCGTCGGCGGCGGAGGCCGTCGGAGCGCTCAAGGCCGCCGCGGCCACCGCCGCGACGAGCGTCGCGACGAGGGTGCGTGGGCGATGACGAACGGTGACCATGGGGCGTCGCTCTCGTCTTGCGCGCGGCGCGAAGCCGCGGATGAACGGGGCATCCGGAGGTATGGGTGGGCTGCATCACAAAAGTGAGCGCTAACATACGACCGGCCTAACAAACGTGTCAAGGATGCAAAGTTGACGTTTCCGAGGGGTTGACGAGCCGATTGTGAGCGTTCACTCTTGTGCCCCAGGTGACCACCGTCACGCGGTTCGCCGTTCCCGTCAGTGTCTCGGGTTCACACGGAGGAAGACCAGTGTTGAAGAAGATCACGACCGCCGCCGCCGCGGTCCTGTTGGCCGCGTTGACCGCGTGCGGGTCCGGTGGATCCGGGGACGCGGGGTCGTCGGGTGCGCCCAAGGCCAACGACGACGGCAAGATCACGATGGGCTTCGCCCAGGTGGGTGCCGAGAGCGGCTGGCGCACCGCCAACACCAAGTCGATCCAGGAGTCGGCCGAGAAGGCCGGCATCGAGCTGAAGTTCTCCGACGCGCAGCAGAAGCAGGAGAACCAGATCAAGGCCATCCGCTCCTACATCCAGCAGAAGGTGGACGTCATCGCCTTCAGCCCGGTGGTGGAGACCGGTTGGGACGCCGTGCTGCTCGAGGCCAAGCGCGCCAACATCCCGGTGATCCTCACCGACCGCGCGGTCGACTCCGACGACACGTCGCTGTACAAGACGTTCCTCGGCTCGGACTTCGTGGAAGAGGGCAAGAAGGCCGGCGAGTGGCTCAAGGCCAACGCGGGTGGCGCGAAGAACGTCGTCGAGCTCCAGGGCACGACGGGTGCCGCGCCGGCGATCGACCGCAAGAAGGGCTTCGAGGACGCCATCCAGGGCACCGACCTGAAGATCGTGGCCACGCAGACCGGTGACTTCACGCGGTCGGGCGGCAAGCAGGTCATGGAGGCGTTCCTGAAGTCGGTGCCGCAGATCGACGTGGTCTACGCGCACAACGACGACATGGGCCTGGGCGCGATCGAGGCCATCAAGGCCGCGGGCAAGGTGCCGGGCAAGGACATCAAGATCATCACCGTGGACGCGGTGAAGGACGGCATGACCGCGCTGGCCGCCGGTGAGATCAACTTCATCGTCGAGTGCAACCCGCTGCTGGGCGACCAGCTGATGGACCTGGCGAAGAAGGTCGTGGCGGGCGAGGAAGTGCCGCCGCGCGTGGTGACCGAGGAGACCACGTTCACCTCCGAGCAGGCCAAGACCGAGCTGCCCAACCGCAAGTACTGATCGCAAGCCGCGGCCCCCGCCACCCTCCGGGTGTGGTGGCGGGGGCCGCACCCGTCGTTGTCCTGTGAGGGTCTTGTTGTGAGGGTCGTGAGGGTCGCGTGAGGGGAGTTGTCCGGTGACCGAGCCGGTCGTCGACATGCGGGGCATCTCGGTGGAGTTCCCCGGAGTGAAAGCCCTGCAGGAGGTGGATTTCCGGCTGTTCCCCGGCGAGGTCCACGCGTTGATGGGTGAGAACGGAGCGGGCAAGTCCACGCTCATCAAGGCGTTGACCGGGGTGCACCGGATCGCGGCGGGCGAGGTCCGCTACGCGGGCGAGCGGGTGTCGTTCAGCGCACCCGCGGAGGCGCAGGCCGCCGGGATCAGCACGGTGTACCAAGAGGTCAACCTGTGCGGGAACCTGACCGTGGCGGAGAACATCCTGCTCGGGCGCGAACCGCGCAAGCTCGGCCGCATCGACGGCAAGGCGATGCGGGCGCGTGCCGCCGAGCTGCTGGCGCGCATCGGCCTGCACATCGACCCGGGTTCGGTGCTGGAGAGCCACCCGATCGCCGTGCAGCAGCTCGTCGCGATCGCGCGGGCCGTGGCGGTGGACGCGCGGGTGCTGGTGCTGGACGAGCCGACGTCGAGCCTGGACGCCGACGAGGTCGCGGAGCTGTTCCGGATCATCCGGGTGCTGCGCGACGAAGGCGTCGCGGTGCTGTTCGTGACGCACTTCCTGGAGCAGGTCTACGAGATCTCCGACCGGATGACGGTGCTGCGCAACGGCCGCCTGGTCGGCGAGCACATGACCGCCGCGTTGAGCCGGATCGACCTGGTGTCGGCGATGCTCGGCCGCGAGATGGGCGTGCTGGAGGAGATCGAACGCCGGTCGGGCACGCCGGGCGAGCCGCTGCTGGTGGCCGAGGGCCTGGGCCGCAAGGGTTCGGTCGCGCCGTTCGACCTGGAGATCCGCAAGGGCGAGGTGGTCGGCCTGGCCGGGCTGCTCGGCTCTGGCCGCACGGAGGTCGCGCGGCTGCTGTTCGGCGCGGACAAGGCCGACTCCGGCCGGCTGCTGGTCGACGGCAAGCAGGTGCGGCTGACCGGGCCGCGGGCCGCGATCGAGGCCGGTGTCGCGTTCTCCTCCGAGGACCGCAAGGCCGAGGGCATCGTGGCCGACCTGAGCGTGCGCGACAACCTGATCCTGGCGATGCAGGCCGCGCGCGGCTGGGCCCGGCCCGTGCCGCGCAAGCTGGCCGACGAGCTGGTCGCCAAGTACATCGAGCTGCTCGACATCCGGCCCGCCGACCCGGACCGGGCGGTCGGCAACCTGTCGGGCGGCAACCAGCAGAAGGTGCTGCTGGCGCGGTGGCTGGTGACCCAGCCCAAGCTGTTGATCCTGGACGAGCCGACGCGCGGCATCGACGTCGGCGCGAAGGCGCAGATCCAGAAGGTCGTCGCCGACCTGGCCGCGGAGGGCATGGCCGTGCTGTTCATCTCCGCCGAACTGGAGGAGGTGGTGCGCGTGTCCGACCGGGTGGTGGTGATGCGCGACCGGCAGAAGGTGGCCGAGTTGGACGGCGAGGTGGGCGTGGACGACGTCATGGCGCTCATCGCCGGCGGCGGCGACCACGGGGTCGACCAGGGTGTCGAGAAGGCGGTGGCGTCGTGAAGAACCGACTGCTCTGGCCGGTGGTGGCGCTCGTCGCGCTGCTCATGCTGAACGTGGTGGTGACACCGTCGTTCTTCTCGGTGCGGTTGCAGGACGGCCACCTGTACGGCAGCTTGATCGACATCCTGCGCAACGGCGCGCCGACGCTGCTCATCGCGTTGGGCATGACGCTGGTGATCGCGACCCGCGGCATCGACCTGTCGGTCGGCGCGGTGGCCGCGATCGCGGGCGCGGTGACGTGCACGCACATCGCGTCCGGCGGCAACGCGTGGGTCGCGATGGGCCTGGCACTGGCGCTGTGCGCGGTGCTGGGGCTGTGGAACGGGTTCCTGGTGTCGGTGCTGGGCATCCAGCCGATCATCGCCACGCTGGTGCTGATGACGGCCGGGCGCGGGATCGCGATGCTGATCACCGAGGGCCAGATCATCACCGTGAACGACGACTCCTACCGGCAGGTGGGCGCGGGCTTCCTGGTGCTGCCGATCGCGATCCTGATCAGCCTCGCGGTGCTGGGCCTGGTCGCGCTGGTGACCCGGCGGACCGCGCTGGGGCTGCTGATCGAGTCGGTCGGGGTGAACCCGTCGGCGTCGCGGCTGGCCGGCGTGCGGGCGCGGACGATCATCTGGACGGTGTACGTGTTCGCGGCGCTGTGCGCGGCCGTGGCCGGGTTGATGATCAGCTCCAACGTGAGCGCGGCGGACGCCAACAACGCCGGGTTGTGGATCGAGATGGACGCGATCCTGGCCGTCGTGATCGGCGGCACGTCGCTGGCGGGCGGCCGGTACTCGTTGACCGGCACGCTGCTCGGCGCGTTGATCATCCAGACGTTGACCACCACGGTGTACACGATCGGCATCGCGCCGGAGATCACGCTGGTGTTCAAGGCGATCGTGGTGATCGCGGTGTGCCTGATGCAGGCGCCGGTCGGGATTCGGGTTCGGGTTCGTGGGAAGCAAGGGGTGCCCGCGTGAAGGAGACAGCAGTGATCACGCCGGAGGTGACCGCCACCGCCACCGCGCCCGGTCGGCCGCGTGGCGGCCTGGTGAACGTGCCCAAGCGGTTCCTGCCGGTGATCGCGACGTTCGTGGTGTTCGTGGCGACGTTCGGCGTCGGCTCGGTGCGGTACGAGGGGTTCGCGTCCGGGCAGGTGATGGCGAACCTGTTCATCGACAACGCGTTCCTCATCGTGCTCGCGGTCGGGATGACGTTCGTGATCCTGACCGGCGGCATCGACCTGTCGGTCGGGTCGGTGGTGGCGTTGTCGACGATGATCGCGGCGTCGGCGTTGCAGGCCGGGTGGCCCGCGTGGCTGGTGGTCGTGACGGTGCTCGCGACCGGTTCCGCGCTGGGCCTGGCGATGGGGTGGGTGATCCACCGGTTCGGCGTGCAGCCGTTCATCGTGACGCTGGCGGGCATGTTCCTGGCCCGCGGGCTGTGCTTCGTGATCAGCGTCGAGTCGGTGTCGATCAAGGACCCGGCGTTCCGGGAGCTGGCCACGGGGTCGATCGAGCTGCCCGGCGGGGTGACCATCACCTACGGGGTGGTGATCGCGCTGGTGACGGTGCTGGCGGCGGTGTACGTGCTGCACCTGACGCGGTTCGGGCGCACGGTGTACGCGGTGGGCGGCAGCGAGTCGTCGGCGCGGCTGATGGGCCTGGCGACCACGCGGGTGAAGGTCGGCGTGTACGTGATCAGCGGGTTCTGCTCGGCGTTGGGCGGGCTGCTGTTCAGCCTGTACATGCTGTCCGGGTACAGCCTGCACGCGGTGGGCATGGAGCTGGACGCCATCGCGGCGGTCGTCGTCGGCGGGAGCCTGCTGTCGGGCGGGGTCGGGTTCGTGATCGGGTCGGTGGTCGGGGTGCTGGTGCTCGGCACGATCCAGACGCTGATCTCGTTCGAGGGCACGTTGTCGTCGTGGTGGACGAAGATCGTGATCGGGGCGCTGCTGCTGGCGTTCATCGCGTTGCAGCGGATCATCGTGCGCCGCACCTGACCGCGTCGCCCCCGCCGCCCCTGCGCCCCCGCGTGTCCTACGTCCAGAACGCGTGAGTCCTACGTTCAGAACGCGTGAGTCCTACGTTCAGGTCGCGAGAGTCCTACGTTCAGGACCCCCGAGTTCAACGTTCAGGTGCGGTGGGGTGCGGGTCCGGGGGGGTAAGTCCGGGGAAGAGTCCGGCCCGATTTGACATGGGGCCCGTACGGGCACTCCAGGCAGGCCAAAGCCGGCAGGCCCGGCGGGGAAAAGCGTCCCGCCAGGCCTGCCGGCTTCGACCAGCCTAAAGCACCCGAACCCATGTCAAATCGGGCCTCGGTCGGCTGGTTCCGGGTCCGTTGTGGGTTGGTCCGGGTGAGGTGTGGGTGGGTGGGGTGTGGTGGGGGTGGTCGTTTGCCAGGTGGAGAGGAGGTTGGCGGCTTCCTTGGTTCGTGGGTGGTTCTCGCCTTGGACGGTGGACATTTCGGCCAGGACGGTGCGCAGTTCGTCGATCGCGTCGGTGTGGTGGCCGGTGAGGTGGAGGAGTTGGGACCGTTGTTGGCGGATGCGCAGGGCACGGGGGTGGGTGGGGCCGAAGGTTCGTTCCACCGCTTCGCGCAGGGTGGTCAGTTGGTCGACGGCGGTCGGGTCGCCGGCCATCCCCTGCCAGAACGCCAGGTTGGAGCGGTAGGTCAGGGTGGTCGGGTGGGTTTCGCCCAGGGCTCGTTCGGCGTCGGTGGCGGCGGTGTGGAATTCGGTCAGGGCTTGGGGTAGGTCGCCGGCGACGGCACGCCAGTAGGCGAGGTTGTGGCGGGCGATGAACGTGTCGTGGTGGGCGCGGCCGGCGACGGCTTCCAGGCCGTCGACGGCTTCCTGGTAGGTCGCCACGGCGAGGGTGGCGTCGCCCGTTTCGCCGATCCAGCGGCCCAGGCCCAGCAACGCGCGCAGCGTGTGCTTGTGGTGGGGGCCCAGTTCCTCGCGCAGGACGGCGACGAGGTCGGCGGCGGCGGTGCGGGCGGCGGGGAGGTCGCCGGACAGGCCCAGGCACAGGGCCCGGTCGTCGAGGGCCGCGACCATGAGCGGGTGGGCGGCGGGGAGGTCGCAGGACTCGACCAGGGACGTCAGCTCGGCCAGGGCGGTTTCGATCAGGCCCGTTTCCAGGCGGTAGGTGGCTTGGTGGAAGCGGGCCCAGAGGGTGTCGAGGTCGGTCGGGCCGAGGGTTCGTTCGGCGGTGGCGCGGATCTCGCCGAAGTGGGCCAGGGCGGTGGCCGGGTCGCCCAGGTCGCCGATCGCCTTGGCGACCTGGGTGCGCAGCACGACCACGTCACGGGGGTCGGTCGCGTGGGCCAGCAGGTCGGTGGCCACGTCGCGGGCGGCGGCGGGGCGGCCGGTTTCCGCCAGGTGCTGGCCCAGCCTGCGCAGCACGGGGTGCACGCCGTCGTGCCACAGGTGGTCGCCCGCGACGGAACGCAGGACCTCGGCGTTGCGGTACAGCGCGGCGGCGGTGTCGGGGTCGGCGGTGGACCACTCGCGCTCGATCGCGTCGGCGGCGGTGACGGCGACCGGTGCCGGGTCCGCGACGAGGTCGCGGGCGGCGCGTTGGACCAGCGCGTGGGCCTCGACCCGGCCACCGTGGTGGGTGACGAGGTTCAGCCGGTGCAACGCGCGCAGCGCGGTCAGGTTGCGGCCGCCGTCGAGCAGCACGGATTCGGGGATGCCGTCCGGGGCCAGGACGGAGACGAGCGCGAGCACGTCCACGGCGTTGGCGGCCAGTGACGCCGCCCGCTCCACCGCCAGCCGCACGGTCCCGGCGACGGTGTCGTGGTGCTCGTCGGCGGGCGAGGTCGGGGGGAACAGGTCGGCTACGGGGTGCCCGCGGTCGGCCAGCAGGTCCAGGTAGGAGGGCACGTCGGTGCCGCTGTCGATGAGGAACGCGGCGGCCTGCGAGAGGGCGAGCGGGAAGCGGCCGAGCGCGTCGGCGAGGGCGGGCAGGTGGGCCGGGTCGTGCCGGGGGTCGACGGCCAGGCGGGCGGACAGGTAGGCGGTGGCCTCGTCCGGGTCGAACATGCCGACGGGGATCAGCCGCGCGTCCGGCCGCAGCAGCGAGGCGTCACGGCGCTGGGTGGTGACCAGGCTGCGGCCCGCGTCACCGGCGGGCCACAGACCGGCCAGCTCCGCCGGGTCGTCCACGTCGTCCAGCACGACCAGCCACGAGGTGGTGGTCGACCGCAGCCACGCCAGGAACAGGTCGGCGTGCGTCTCGTCGTCGGAGCCCTCGGTCTTGGCCAGCACGCGCCACGCGCGGGCGTAGCCGGTCAGCACGGACTGCCGGGTGCGCGCACCCACCCACACCAGCACCTCGGCGCGGGCGCGGTGGAAGGCGGCGGTGGCCAGTTGCGACTTGCCCACGCCGCCGGGACCGCTGAGCACGACCTGGCGCACGTCGGGCGCGCGCGTCGCGGCGTCGATCGCCTCGGCCAGTTCGGCGCGGTCGCGCAACGCCGCCGCGTCGCTCGGCGGACGTCCCACGACGACGCGACCGGACTTCGGCGTGGCCCGGCGGTCCTGGTGGGCGGCACGCCACAGCTCGCGCAGCTCGGTCAGCTTCGGCACGCCGCCGGTCGCCAGCGCCACGGCCAGCACGCCGTCGAAGTCCCGGGGCACGGACTGCCCGCCGACCCACTCCCCCAGCCGCCGGGCGTTCACCGCCACGCGCCGGCCCGACGGCAGCACGACCGCGCTCGCGCGCCGGGCCACCGCCTCGTCGGACAGGTCGGCCGCCCGGGCCCGCAACCGCGCCAACGCCTGCGCGAACGCCGCTTTCGGGTCGCTCACCGCCACCTCCAGATGATCACCAGTCTAGATCTCCGCACCGACCCGGAACCCTGGAACCCGGGCAGCGGCCCGGTTGGTGCGGATGGCCCAGTCGGACGGCTGACCGTTGACTTTCCCGACAGGGCTCTGCAACGCTGCGAACCGCTTACGCAAGAAATTGACAAGTACGCGGAACTTTCTGACAAGACCACGGAACTGCCCTAAGAGAAGGGCCTGCACGACGATGTCAACGACGACACGCGCCCGTTCGCGCCTTGCCGCCTCACTGCTCGCACTGTCCCTCACGGCGTTCACCCTGAGCCCCCCTGCCGCCCAGGCCGCGCCGACCGCCGGGGTGCTCGACCTCGGCAAGCCCACCCGCATCGACCAGGTCCGGCTGGCGTTGCCGGACGACGACACCACGTTCGCCGTCCAGACCAGCCTCGACGGCAAGGGGTACGCCACCCTGGTGCCCGCCGCGCCGCGCGAGGGCGACCGCCAGACGTTCGACTTCGACCCCACGCTGGTGCGCTACGTGCGCGTGGACGGCGCACGGGTGAACGACATCGACGTGCGCCAGGCCGCCGACGTCACCGCCGCGCTCGCCGCCACCTACACCGCGAGCAGCCACAACGACGTCTACCAGCCCGCCAACGCGGGTGACGGCAACCAGGCCACCTACTGGGAGAGCGCCAACAACGCGTTCCCGCAGTGGCTGCGGGCCGACCTCGGCGCGGCGGTCAAGGTCGACCGGGTCGTGCTCAAGCTGCCTACCGCGAACTGGGGCGCGCGCACGCAGACGTTGGCCGTGCAGCACAGCACCGACGGCCAGAACTTCGCCGACCTCGTCCCGTCGGCGCAGCACACCTTCTCCCCCACCGCGAACAACACGGTGACGATCCAGTTCACCGCGGCGACCACGCGGTACGTGCGGCTGCTGATCACCGGCAACACCGCCTGGCCCGCCGGCCAGATCTCGGAGTTCGAGGTGCACGGCCCCACCACCGGCGACACGGTGCCGCCGTCCGCGCCGACGAACCTGGCCTACACCTCACCGCAGTCCGGGCAGATCCGGCTGACCTGGTCGGCCTCCACCGACAACACCGGTGTCACCGGCTATGACGTCTACGCCAACGGCGCGCTGCGCACGAGCGTCGCGGGCACCGTGCTGACCTACACCGACTCCCAGCCCGACGGCGTCGCGGTCACCTACCACGTGATCGCCCGGGACGCGGCCGGCAACCAGTCGCCGCCCAGCGCCTCCGTCACCCGTCCCGGCTCGCCGGGCTCGGGCACGAACCTCGCCAAGGGCAGGCCGATCACGTCCTCCTCGCACGTGTTCACGTTCGTCGCCACCAACGCCAACGACGACGACGTCACGACGTACTGGGAAGGCGCGGCCTACCCGAACACGCTGACCACGCAGCTCGGCTCGAACGCCGACCTCAGCTCCGTCGTGCTCAAGCTCAACCCGGCGTCGGCGTGGGCCACCCGCACGCAGAACATCCAGGTGCTGGGCCGCGAGCAGAGCGCCACGGGCTTCACGTCCCTGGTGGCGGCACGCGACTACGTGTTCAACCCGGCCACCGGCAACACCGTCACCATCCCGTTGTCGGGCCGCGTCGCGGACGTGCAGCTGAGCATCACCGCCAACAGCGGCGCACCCGGCGGCCAGGTCGCCGAGTTCCAGGTGTTCGGCGTGGCCGCGCCCAACCCGGACCTGACCGTGACCGCCACGTCGTTCAGCCCGACCAGCCCGGTGGAGACCAGCCCGATCACGCTGTCGGCCACCGTCCGCAACGCGGGCACGGCCGCGTCCGGGGCGACCGACGTGACGTTCTTCCTCGGTGACGACGCCGTGGGCACGGCCCAGGTCGGCGCGCTGGCGGCCGGCGCGTCGGCGACCGTCACCGCGGACATCGGCCCGCGCGGCTCCGGCTCCTACGCCTACACCGCGAAGGTCGACGAGACGAAGAAGGTGGTGGAGCAGAACGAGGCCAACAACGCCCTCCTGCACCCCGGCGCCCTCGTCGTCACGCCCGTGCCCAGCTCGGACCTGGTCGGCGCGCTGAGCTGGTCGCCGAACAACCCGGCCAACGGGCAGAACACCACCTTCACCGTCGTGCTGCGCAACGAGGGCTCGATCGCCACGGCCGCCGGCGCGCACGGCGTCACGCTCACCCTCGTCAACGCCACCACGGGCGCGACCGTGCGCACGTTCACCGGCAGCCACACCGGCGTGATCCAGCCCGGCCAGTCGGCCTCGCCGATCACCCTGGGCACGTGGGCCGCCGCGAACGGCAAGTACACGCTCAAGACCGACGTCGCGGTGGACGCCAACGAGATCGCGGCCCGCCGGGCGAACAACGTCACGACCCAGTCGCTGTTCGTGGGCCGCGGCGCGAACGTGCCGTGGGAGCACGTCGAGGCGGAGGACGCCGTCACCGCGGGCGGCGCGCAGAAGATCGGCCCGAACCGCACCATCGGCGACCTGGCCGGTGAGGCGTCCGGTCGGCGCGCGGTGACGCTGAACAGCACCGGCGCGTCCGTCGAGTTCACCACCAACAGCACCACCAACACCCTCGTCACCCGCTTCTCCATCCCGGACTCCGCGGGCGGCGGCGGCATCAACGCCACGCTCAACGTGTACGTCAACGGGACGTTCCACAAGGCTCTCGACCTGACCTCGCGGCACATCTGGCTCTACGGCAACGAGGCCGCGCCGGGCAACTCCCCCGGCGCGGGCGGGCCGCGGCACATCTACGACGAGGCGAGCGTGATGCTCAACGGCACGTTCCCGCCCGGCACGAAGATCAAGCTGCAGAAGGACGCGGCCAACACCACCAACTACGCCATCGACTTCGTCGACTTCGAGCACGCCGTGGCGCAGGCCAACCCCGACCCGGCGCGGTACGTCACGCCGACCGGGTTCGGCCACCAGGACGTGCAGAACGCGCTCGACCGGTTCCGCATGGACACCAGCGGCACCCTGCTCGGCGTCTACCTGCCGGCGGGCACTTACACGACGGCGCAGAAGTTCCAGGTCTACGGCAAGCCGGTGCGGGTGATCGGCGCGGGGCCGTGGTTCACGAAGTTCGTCGTGCCGACCACGCAGGAGAACACCGACGCCGGTTTCCGGGCCGAGCAGTCGGTGAACGGTTCGACGTTCAGCGGGTTCGCGTTCTTCGGCAACTACACGTCCCGCATCGACGGGCCCGGCAAGGTGTTCGACTTCGCCAACGTCGCCAACATCACCATCGACAACATCTGGGCCGAGCACATGGTGTGCCTCTACTGGGGCGCGAACACCGACTTCATGACCATCAAGGACTCACGCATCCGGAACATGTTCGCCGACGGCATCAACATGACCAACGGCAGCACGGACAACCGGGTGGCCAACATCGAGGCGCGGTCGACCGGTGACGACAGCTTCGCGCTGTTCTCCGCGATCGACGCCGGTGGCGCGGACGAGAAGAACAACGTGTACGAGAACCTGTCGTCGCTCACCACCTGGCGCGCGGCGGGCCTGGCGGTGTACGGGGGTTTCCTCAACACGTTCCGCAACATCTACATCGCGGACACGTTGACCTATTCCGGTGTGACGATCAGCTCGTTGGACTTCGGTTATCCGATGAACGGCTTCGGCCCCGAGCCGACGACGTTCAGCGGGATAACCCTGGTGCGCACCGGTGGCCACTTCTGGAACGGGCAGACGTTCCCGGGGATCTGGATGTTCTCGGCCTCCAAACCGTTCCGCGGAATTCGGGTGAACGACGTGGACATCATCGACCCGACGTATGCCGGGATCATGTTCCAGACGAAGTACAACGGGACGACACCGGAGAACCCGATCCAGGACACCGTGCTGACGAACGTCTCGATCTCCGGGGCACGGCTGAGCGGCGACCAGTTCGAGCACAAGTCGGGGATCGGCGTGTGGGCCAACGAGCTGCCGGAGGCGGGCCAGGGCCCCGCGGTCGGCTCGGCGACCTTCAACAACCTCAAACTGAGCAACAACAACGAAAACATCCGCAACCGAACCTCGACGTTCACCATCACCATCAACCCCTGACCCAGCCTCTGGCCGATTCCAAAACCCGCCGCTGACGCGAAGCGCCGCCTCGTCCCCCGAGGCGGCGCTTCCACATCTCGCGCGTCCCCGTCACGTACCCGTCGCCGCCGGCAAGGGCTCGCGGTAGGGCAGTTCGGGCCTCGCAGGTCCGCTCAGGCCGCCCAGGGCTGGCCGGACGCTCGTGCCCGATCGGAGCCGCGCCCCGTCGGCCTGCCGCACCTCGCCACGCCACGCCACGTGCGACTGGTGCGACACGTCGGGTCGGTTCGGGTCGGCGCAGCGCCTCGGGTGGTCCGCGGTCCGGAAATCTGGGCGCAAGTGGGGCTGATCCGCGCTGGCCAGGCACACGTCCAGGCGCACGTCCAGGCACGCGCAGGCGCGCAGGCACCCGCAGGCACGTTCTGGCCACGCCCGCGAGCCACTGGGGGCAGGTCCGGCGCGCAGGATGCGGGCAGGGGGTGTGCGCCGGTGAGCCCGCGCTGCGTGCACGCGCCTGCGCCTGCACGCGCGCGCCAGCGGGCACGCGTGCCCGGCCTGCGGGCGGTCCGGTGCCAGCCTGCGGGCGGGCGGGTGCCAGCGGGTACGCGCATGCCAGCGAGCGTGCGCGCCAGCGCCAGCGCCAGCGGGCGTACGGGCTGGTGCCAGCGTGCGGGCGGGCGGGCGTGCGAGCTGGGCCGCGCGGGGCCTGCGTGTGCGGGGTGCCCGGTGCGGGATCGGTGGGCGGTGGTGGTTGGGGCGAGGTGGGGTGTGGGGTGGTCGTGGGTGGTCGGGGTCGGGGGTGACGCCGCCCGGGGGTGCCGCCTCCTTCTTTCCCGGCAACGTCAATGGTGCGCCGGAAGTTTCCGGCGGGGTTTCCATTCACGGATGATTCGCCCGTTGGAGTGATCAACGGGCTTGGAGGGGGCATGGGGACGGCCCCTGGCCGGGAGAGTTGCCAGGGGCCGCCGGTCGGGCAGGAAGGTCAGGTCAGGTCAGGTCAGCCGACCTTGCCCACGCCCGCGCCGTTCTGCACGATCGACTTCACGCTGCTCGCGCTGTCGAGCGTGTAGCCGTACGGGATCGACTTGACGCTGCCGCCCTGGTCGCCCGAACCCGAGTTGACGAAGTGGTTGTTGCGCGCCACCAGGTTGGCCGGGTCGGAGTCGCCCTCACCGCGGTGGAACGGGTCGCGGGTGTTCTCGAAGTAGTTGCCCTCCACGAGCACGCCCGCCTCCTGCGTGGAAGCGACACCGTACGACGTCACGCCGCCGTAGTAGTTGTTGAAGACGTGCACGGGGTTGCCGAACCGGACCCGCGGGTGGCGCTGGTTGGTGCCGTCGAACCAGTTGTTGTGGTAGGTCACCCGCAGCTTGCCGCGGTCCTCGCTGCCGTTGCTGTCGCTGTGCCCGAGCAGCATGGTCTTGTCATGGCTGCTGATCTTGTTCCACGACACGGTCACGCAGTCGGACGCGCGCTTGATGTCGATCGCGCCGTCGTAGCCGTTGCGCAGGCTGTTGTGGTCGATCCAGACCCTGGTGGAGTACTGGACGTTGATCGCGTCGTCCGCCCAGTTGGTGAAGTTCAGGTTCCGGATGATGACGTTCGACGCGTTCGAGACGTTCAGGCCGTGCCCGGTGATGGTGGCGCCGGAGCCGACGCCGATGATCGTCTTGTTCGACGCCACCTTCGTCATGCTCGACAGGGAGATGGTGCCGGACACGCGGATCACGGACGTGCTGGACGAACCGACCGCGGAGACGAACGCCGAGGTCGTGCTGACGGTGACCGGCGTGGCGCTGCCACCGCCCGTCGTGCCGCCGCACTGCGTGGCCCAACCCTGGAGGTTGTACGACGCGGCGTGCGCCGAGGGCGCCATGACCGCGGTCGCGGCCAACGCCGTGGCCGCGAGCAGTGCGCGGGAGATCTTGCGGGACATGCGGTTTCCTCCATACGACTGTGGATGAAAAGGGAACCGGCGGCGAGGTATTCCACGTGGCGGCGACCGAAGGGCTACACCGGACTCACCACCTCTCGACGGTGTGCTGGCGGATGTGCTCGACGTCGAACTCGTCACCCAGGCCGGGAGAGGAGGTCAGGGTGACGTGACCGTCGGCGTCGAGGGGGTCGGCGATCGCGAGCCGGTGCGGCGGCACGCGGTCGAAGTCGTGCAGCGGGTGCAGCAGGCCGCGCTCGTACCAGCGGCCGTTGTCGGTGCCGCCGAGCACGGCGAGGCTCGCCGAGCCGTCGCCGTGGATCTCGCAGTCCATGTTGAACGCCTCGGCCAGGTGCAGGGCCTTGACCGTCGGCGAGATGCCGCCGACGTCGGTGGGGCCCGCGCGCAGGATGTCGCACGCACCGGAGGTGATCCACTCGGCGCGGGTCAGGTGCTTGCCCCAGGCCACCTCCGGCCCGATCACCGGGATGGACAACTGCTCGGCCAGCCACCGGTAGGAGCTGATCGACGCCTCCTCCATCGGCTCTTCGAACCAGTAGAAGTCCAGCGCCTCCAACGCCCGGCCCAGCTCCAGCGCCTCGGTGCGCGAGTACCAGTGGTTGGCGTCGAGCATCAGCTCGACGTCGGGGCCGACGGCCTCGCGCACCGCCTCGCACGCCGCGATGTCGGCCCGCACGCTGGGCGCGCCGGGCACCGGCGGCATCCACGTGTGCAGCTTGATCGCCCGGTAACCGCGCTCGACCAGCTGCTTCGCGAACGCCGCGTAGTCGCCGGGCGTGCTCAGCCCGCCGGGGATCTCGTCGCCGCACATGGTGCTGGCGTAGGCGGGGACGCGTTCCCGCGCGCCCCCGAGCAGCTTCCACACCGGCTGCCCGACCTTCTTGCCCACCAGGTCCCACAACGCCGTGTCGACGTAACCCAGCGCGCGGTCGGTGAAGCGGCCGTGGGAGCCGCGCTGCTTGCGGGCCATCTTGCGCCACAGCCCTTCGCGGTCCCACGGGTCCGCGCCGATCAGCACGGGCTTCACGATCGAGTCGAGCACGGCGGGGCGCAGCTGGTCGGGGTGCACCTGGACGCGTCCGACGACGCCGTCGGAGTCGGTGATCTCCAGCAGCGCCTCGCGGACCTCGTGCTCGGCGCTCGGGTGCCGGTGCCCGTGCGGGTCCACCGCGGTCCACGCGGTGGTCGTGAACACCGACACCTCGACGCGCTCGATCACTTGCGGTCCTCCCATTCCTTCTGGGCCTCGGTGAGCTTGGTCGCCATGTCGTCCAGGAACTGCTGGGCGGACAGCTCGCCGAGGAGCACCTTCTGGTACTGGGGCTCGCTGTCGGTCTTGGTGATCGACGAGTACTGCGGCAGGTAGACCGGCGCGGGCACGAGCACGGTGGCCGGGTCCTCCAGCACGCCGAGCGCCATCTTGACGTGGGCGGCCTTGTCGATCCACGCCGCGCTGCGCACGTCGGTGTTGGCGGGGATCTGGCCGACCTTCTCGTTCCAGTAGCTGTTGGACTCGGCGGAGGTCAGGAACTCGGCGAACTTCCAGGCGGCGTCCTGGTGCTCGCTGTTCTTGAACACCGCGAAGCCGTCGGTCGGGTTGGGCACGACGGTCCGCTTGCCGCTGGGGCCGACGGGCAGCGGCATCGCGGCGACCTTGTCGCCCAGCGCCTTGGTGACGTCGCTGTAGGAGCCGAGGTTGTGGTGCATCATCGCGACCGAGCCGCCGGTGAACTGGGCGATCATCTGGGTGAAGCTGTTGTTGACGTCGGCCTCGGGGGTGGCCTTCTTGTAGAGGTCGGCCACCTTGTCGACCAGCTCGGCGTTGGCCGGGTCGTTGAGGGTGCTCTTGCCGTCCTTGAAGAAGTTGTCCACGCCGGAGTACGCGTACGCCTCGGTGATCAGCTGGAACACCGAGCCGGCGCCGCCGCGGATGGTGTAGCCGTACTTGTTCGCGGCGGTGTCGGTCAGCTTCGTGGCCGTGGTGATGAACTCGTCCCAGGTCTTCGGGACCTCCAGGCCCGCATCCTTGAACCAGTCGGTCCGGTACCAGATGATGTCCATGTTGGCCGACGACGGGACGATGTAGAGCTTGCCGTCCGGCGCGGTCTGGCGGACGGTCTCCACCAGCGAGGGCAGGAGCTTGTCCTTCAGCGGACCGCTGTTGATGCGGTCGTCGAGGGGCGCGAGCGCCTCCTGGCCGACCAGGTGCGCGAGGTAGGAGGTGGTCACGCCGCCGACGTCGGGGGTCTCGCCGCCCGCGATCGCGGTGTCGTACTTCTGCTGCACGGACGCGCTCGGGATGCCGACGTACTCGACCTTGATGGTCGGGTTCGCCGCCTCGAAGCGCGAGATCAGCTCCTTGTAGATCGGCTCACGCGCGGGGCCGCCGTTGTTGTCCCAGAACGTGATGGTGACGTTCCCGTCGCTCCCGCCGCCTCCCTCCGACGAGCAGGCGGACAGCGCCAGGGCGGCGGCGGCCACGGCGACCAGCAGTTTTCTCATGATGCTCCCTATCCCTTGACAGCCCCGGCGCTGAGCCCCTGCACCAGGAACCGCTGCACGACGGCGAAAACCAGGACCACCGGCACGGCCGCGACCACGCCGCCGGCGGCGAGTGCTCCGAAGTCGGTGTTGAACTCACCCAACGTGTAGCTCAGGCCGACCGGCAGCGTGAACTTGTCCTGCCGCGTGGCGAACATCAGCGCGAACAGGAACTGGTTCCAGGCGCCGATGAACGCGAACGACCCGACCGCCACCAGCGCGGGCTTGAGCTGCGGCAGCACGACCGCGAAGAACGCCCGCAAGCGCGAGCACCCGTCGACCATGGCGGCTTCTTCGAGCTCCACGGAGATGTTGCGGATGAACCCGCTCATCAGGATCAGCGACAGCGGCAGCTGGAACGCCACCTCGGCGATGATCAGGCCGGTGAGGCTGTTGAGCAGCCCGAGGCCCTTGAAGATCACGAACAGCGGGATCAGCATCATCGCGCCGGGGATGAACTGGCTGCACAGCATCGCCAGCAGGAACACCCGCTGGCCGCGGAACTTGAACCGCGCCAGGGCGTACCCGCCCATCACCGACAGGATGGTCACGAACACGAGCACACCCAGGCCCATGACCACGCTGTTGTAGAAGAAGACGCCGAACCCGATGTCGTTCCACACCGTGTCGAAGTGCTCGAACGAGATGGGCCACGGCACGAGCTGCGTCGACCCGCTCGGCCGCACCGCGAACACCAGCATCCAGTAGAACGGGATGAGCGTGAACAGCAAGTAGAGCACCAGCGGGATGTGGATCATCCACGGCTTGCCCGGTTCCTCGGCCACGGCGCGGCGGCGCCGCTTCGTCGGCTGCCGGGGCGGCGGCGGGGTGTCCACCGGGGGCCGGGTCAACGTCTCGGTCATGCTCGACTCCCGAACTTCGACAGCCTCAGGTAGGCGATCGAGAAGAACAGCAGGATCAGGAACCCGGCCACGGTGAGCGCCGAGCCGTACCCGAAGTTGTGCGAGTCGACGGCCTGCCTGGCGACGTACAGCGGCAGGGTCGTCGTCTGGTTCGCGGGGCCGCCGCCGGTCAGGGTGTAGATCAGGTCGACGTTGTTGAACTCCCACACCGCGCGCAGCAACGTCGACAGGATGATCGCGTCCTTGAGGTGGGGCAGGGTGACGCTGGTGAAGCGCCGCCACCGGCTCGCTCCGTCCACGGACGCCGCCTCGTAGAGGTCCTTGGGGATGCTCTGGAGGTCGGCGAGCAGGAGGATGGCGAAGAACGGCACGCCGCGCCACAGCTCGGTCACGACGAGGGCGTCGAACACCGTGTCGGGGTTGCCGAGCACCGAGGTGCCCGGTGAGCCGATGCCCCACTGGGAGAGCTGCTGGAAGATGCCGGTGGACGGGTTGAGCAGCAGGATCCAGATGCCGGTGGTGAGCACGCCGGACACCGCCCACGGCGAGAACACCAGCGCTCGCGCCATGCCGCGGCCGATGAACGTCTCGTTGACGATCAGGGCGAGGACCAGGCCGAGCAGCAGTTGCAGGCCGACCTCGATGAACACCCACTTGGCGCTGAACGCGAGGCTCTGCCAGAACAGCGGGTCGTCGAACAGCATCTGCTTGAAGTTGTCCAACCCCGCCCAGCCGTTCTTCCACGGCTGGGTGACGTTGTACCGCTGGAGGCTGTAGTAGACGACGCTCCCGATCGGGTAGACCAGGAAGACGGCCATCAGCACCAGCGTCGGTGCGATCAGGGCGTAGGGCGCCCACGTGCGCGTCCTCATGCGGGGTTCCAGTCGCCGAGGTACGCGCGGCGGGTGTGCTGGGCGGCCTGGTCCTGGGTGAGCTGCGGCCGGTCCGGGCCCGCGGTGGCGCCGGGGCCGGAGTTGCGGAACTCGGCGAAGCGGGCGTCGCGCCAGGAGAAGCCGGACATGTCGGTCCACGGCGCGGTCTTGACCGCGGCGGGCAGCTTGGTGTCGCGGATGACGACCGAGGCGATGGCGTCGGGGTCGCCGCCCGGGTGCCACGGCCGGCCGAGGTAGTAGGTGCCGGCAGGTGCGTCGCTGACGACGGTGGAGTTCATGATCAGGAAGCCGTGGGGGTTGTCGCGGCGCGTGCTGGCGGCCGTGATGTAGCCGCTGGGGTCGCCGCCCCGGTTGAGCGCGCGGATGGTGACCTGGTCGAACACGGCGGTCGCGCGGCCGAAGATGAAGTCCACGTCGCCGACGATCTCGCCGCCCCGGTAGTACTGGCGGGCCCGCGTGCCGACCGCACGCGTGTCGGCGTAGAGCGTGTCCTGGTGGCCGAGGAAGCGGACGCGGTCGTAGTACTGCCGGTCGCCGGTGGCCTTCACCGCGACGGCCTGCGTGGCGGTGATCTCCGGGTGCGCGGCCCGGTCGAACGAGTTGCTGAACGTCAGGTCGCGGGCGGTGAAGCCGTCGGCCTCGATCGTCGCGGTGGCCGAGCCGGTGGTGCCGTAGGTGGTGCCGTCGGGCTTCTTGGTGCCGCTGGCGTTGTCGTAGTCGATGACGACGTCGCGCGCGGTGCCGGTGGAGCCCTTGAGCGTCAGGTCGGGCTTGGTCGCGGGCACCCGGATCACCTCGCGGTACACGCCCTTGCCGATGGTGATGGTGGTGCCGGGCGGTGCGGCGTCGATGGCCGCCTGCACGGTGTCGAAGTCCGTGCCCTTGGCCACGTGGTAGCGCTCGCGCTGCTGAGCGCCCGCCTTGAGGTTCTTCACCCGGGTGGTCGGCTCCAGGCCGCGGGTGAACTGGGGCGTCCAGCCCGCATCGCCGGCGAGCTGCGCGGTCGGGTGGGCCGCGTTGAACGCGTCGAGCGCGTCCACCGGCTTGCCGTCGACCAGCGTGCCGACCTCGGTGATGGCCGTGCCGCCCCAGTTGTAGATGAGGTTCTCGACCGCGCCGCCGTTGCCGAGCTTGACGTAGTTGTTCTCCACGTACAGCTTCGACTGCACGCCGACGCCCCAGGCGTAGACGAACGTCGGTCCGGGCTCGTAGAGGTTGTTGTAGACGTGCACCTGGCCGAACCGGACGCGCGGCAGGCGCTCCTCGACGTTGCGGAACACGTTGTGGTGCACCGAGACCCGCAGCTTGCCGGGGTCGGTGGTCGAGGTGTTCGACGAGCCGATGAGCATCGTCTTGCCGTGGTCTTGGAACAGGTTGTACGAGGCGGTGACCAGGTCGGTGCCGCTGGTCATGTCGAGCGAGCCGTCGTGCTGCTGGAAGGGGCGGCCGAAGTAGCTCGGCGCGGCGCTGTCCGGGAACGGCTGGTCGGTGAACGTGTTGTGGTCGACCCACACGTTCGTGGCGCGCTGGAGGGACACCGCGTCGTAGGCGGAGTTCCAGTTGCCGGTGGCGCCGTCGGTCGGGTCCCACTGCGGGAAGCAGTCGCGGGTGTCGCGGAACGTGAGGTTGCGGATGATCACGTTGCTCGCGCCGTGGATGCGGACGTTGCCGCCGGTGATGCCCGCGCCCCGGCCGTCGCCGACGATCGTGGTGTCGGAGCCGACGTTGAACGCGATGGCTTCGGCCTGGCGGCGGGCGGAGGCCGCGCGGGCGTCCTCCAGCGGCCCGCTCGGCTCGGTGTCACGCCCCCAAACGGCGGGGTCGTATGCGGCCAGATAGCCCGCGAGCGTGTAGCCGTCCGTGGCATAGGTTGCGCAATCAGCCCTGACGTCGATCACGCCCCGCACCTTGATCAGGCGCGGTGCGGGCGCCGCCAGGGCGGCCCGCAGCTCCGCCGCCGTGCGCACGACGTGTTCGGTGGTCGCGGCCGACCCACCGGTCGTCCCGCTGCCGCTCGAAGCCCAGCCATCACCGGGTTGGAGAACCTGTCTCCCCAGGTCATCGCTTGCGTGCGCGGGTGCCGCCGCGATCACGCCGAGGGCGCAGGAGAGCACGAGCGCAGTACTGAGTATCCGCATGACGAGGGGCCTTCCCCGGCGAATTTGTTCATAAATGTGAACACGTTCCAGAAGTGCGAACAGAGTATTGCGAAAGTGTCCGCCACACGTCAACGACGTAACTTCGTTCGATCGATGTTCGACCACCTGGTTCGACGAATCATCGAATTCGAGTCGAATTCGATCGCGCGGCCCAGCCCGGATGGGCGGCGCGGGACGCGACAGCGCCCCCGGACCCAGGGCGGGTCGGGGGCGCTGTGGAGGGCGGAACCGGTGCCGAGCAACGCCTTCGCCGGCACCGGGCGGGGATCAGACCGGCGGCGCGAAGGCGGCGATCCGGCCGGACAGCGTGCGCGCGTGCGCGTTGTCGGGGTAGCGGTCGGCCAGTCGGCCCAGCGAGCGGAGCCGGTCGCCGACGCGCGCCGAGCGCACCGCGCCCGCCACCGCCAACGCCCGGTCGCCCACCTCCTCCGCCTGGTCGAAGTCACCGTCCAGCAGGTGGTTCGCGGCCAGCGCCACGAGGCTGAACGCCCGGCTGCGGGTCATGCCCGGCGAGTACCCGGCCACGGCCGCGTTGAGCGAGTCGATGGCGCTCGCCGTGCGGGTCGGGTCGACGGTCCGCGCCACCTCGGTCAGCACCACGCCGGTCAACCCGCGCAGGTCCGGCTCGTCGAAGAACCGCGCCCACCCCGGGACCGGGCCCCACGCGCGGGCGAACTCGTCGTGCGCCAGGTTCAGCAGCCGGGTCGACTCGCGCCCGTCGCCCAACCCCGCGCACGCCCACGCCTGGTTGGCGTGCAGGATCGCGGTGGCCCGCCGCGAACCCGCCCGGCGCGCCGCGACCAAGCCGAGCCCGAACGCCTCCAAGGCCGCGCGCCGATCGCCGCCGTGCAGCCGCATCCGTCCGACGCGGTAGTGGATGTTGGCCTCCAGGTCGTGGTGACCGACCGCGCACGCCAGGTCCAGCGCGCGGCCCCAGTGCCACGACGCGGCCGCCTCCCGTCCGGTGTCGAAGCACGTCCACCCGGCCAGGTTGTGCAGGTCGGCCAGGGCGACGAGCAACCGTTTGCGCACCGGGGTCGTGGCCTGTGCGTCCAGGAGCGCGGTGTGCCGCGCCGCGCAGGCGACGACCGCGTCACGGCACGCGCCGCCGCCTTCGCGGTAGTCCACCCCGCGCAGGCGTTCGGTCTCGGCTTCCAGGCGCTCCACGTCGTCGACGCCGATGCGTGCCGGGACGTGCTGGGGTTCTGCCATCGCCGCACCTCGCAATTCCACTAGAGCGGTGGAGGGATCAACAGGCATGTGGCTGCGGGATACCCAGCGTGGCATCGGCGCGACCCCGGTGGGATCCGCCGTCAGGGGCGTGCGGATCGGGATGGCATTCCACGGCAACGGGAACGGACCCGGCCCGGCCGGTCCACAGTGGACTGTTCCACCGTGGTGGGCGTGCTACCGCGGCACGCCGGCCAGAGCCGGGTACTGCGCCGTGACGTCCTGCGCCAGCGCCGCTTTCACGTGCCGCGTGAGGTCGTCGGCGAGCACCTCGAAAGCGTCGGACTCGATGCCGTCCAGCGCCAGCTCGGCGACGTGGCGGGGATCGCTCTTGGGCGCGGTGACGTCGGCGGCCATGTCGGTGTCGACGTAGCCGACGTGCAGCCCGGTCACCCGGATGCCGCGCGGGAGCAGGTCCAGTCGCAGGGAGTTGGTCTGCGACCACAGGGCGGCCTTCGACGCGCTGTAGGAGCCGCTGAGCGCCACCCAGGACAGGACCGAGGCGACGTTGAGCAGGTGGCCGCCGCCGTTGCGCTCGATGACCGGCACGAACGCGCGGGCCACGTGGAGCGGGCCGTAGAAGTTGGTCTCGAACTCGCGGCGCACGTCCTCCACCGGCGAGTCCAGGAAGGACGCCCGCACCAGCGCGCCCGCGTTGTTGACCACGATGGTCACGTCGTCGGCGCGGGCCGCGGCGGCGGCGACCGAGGCGGGGTCGGTGACCTCCAGCGCGAGCGGGACGGCGTCGGGGTGCGTCACGGCGCGCGGGTCGCGGGCGGTCGCGTAGACCTTCGCCGCTCCCCGCGCGTACAGGGCCTCGACCAGGGCCTTGCCGATGCCCCGGCTCCCTCCGGTGACCAGTGCGACCGCACCGTTGATCGTCGTCATGCCGAACCTCCGCGTAGTGGAAACCGATCGGTTTTCACCGACCGTAGACCGATCGGTTTCCTCGGCGCAAGCCCGGAGGTAACCTGCACGGGTGACCACGCCGAGGGACCGCCTGCTGGACGCGGCGGGCGAGCTGTTCTACCGGGAGGGCGTCGGCGTGGGCGTCGACGCGCTGTGCAAGGCGGCCGGCGTCTCCAAGCGCTCGATGTACCTGCTGTTCGAGAGCAAGGACGAGCTGATCGCGGCCAGCCTCGACCGGCGGGCCCCGGGCCACGACGCCGTGCTGCTCCCCCCGGACGGCGGCACGCCGCGCGAACGGGTCCTGCACGTGTTCCGCGCGCAGGACGACCTGACCCGCCAACCGACCTACCGCGGCTGCCCCATGGTCGCCACGGCGACCGAGCTCAAGGACGCCACCCACCCGGCCAACGCGGTGGCCCGCCGCCACAAGCAGGCCCTGACCGACTTCTTCGCCGCCGAGGCGCGGGCGGCGGGCGTCGCGGACCCCGACACGCTGGCCGCCCAGCTCACCATGGTGTTCGACGGCGCGGGCGCACGGGCCGTGCTGCGGGCCGAGCCGCTGGACGGCCTGGGCGTCGCCACCGCGACGGCGCTGCTCGACGCGGCCGGCCTCACCTGAACCCGGCGGGCGGCCCGGACCTCAGTCGGCGGCGTGGTCGGCCCGCCACCGGGCGACGACGTGCTCGACGTCGAACGGCATCAGGTTCAGCGGCGGGCCGGACAGCGGCTTGCGGATCGCCGCCTCGATCTTGGCGTTGACGTCGGCCAGGATCGACCTCACCTCGGCCTCGGTGCGCGCCCGCCCGGCGGCCTCGCGCGCGTCGGCCGCCTCCTTGCGCAGCAGCAGCGTCGGCGGGAGCGCGGTGCCCTCTTCCCGGCGCAGCTTCTCCTTCACCCACCACAGCTCGTCGTGCGGCTCGTGCAGCCCCTTCAACGGCTTGCCCGCACCCGGCAGGTCGTCGAAGTCGCCCCGGTCCTGCGCCTCGCGGATCTGCCGTTCGATCCAGGTCTCGAAGCCGACACCGGCCGGTTTGCGCTCGGTCACGACGCACCACCCCCCGTCGAGCCTACCGGCGGGTCGAGCCGGGCCGCCCGGTCGACCAGGTACCGCCGCTCGGGCACGCTGGTCGTGCGCGCGGCGGCCGCGCGGTAGTGCGCCACGGCCCGCGGCACGTCGCCCGCCATCTCGTGCAGGTGGCCGCGGACGGCGTCGAGGCGGTAGTGGCCGGGCAGGCGCTCGTCCAGGGTGTCGATCAGCGACAGCCCTTCCGCCGGGCCGTGCACCATGGCCACCGCGATCGCCCGGTTGAGCGAGACGACCGGGTTGCCGGTCATCCGTTCCAGCAGCCCGTAGAGGCTGAGGATCTGCGGCCAGTCGGTGTCCTCGGCGCGCGCCGCGTCGTCGTGGACGGCCGCGATCGACGCCTGCAACTGGTACTCGCCGATCGCGCCGCGCTCCAGCGCCCCCATGATCAGCTGTACGCCCTCGGCGATGAGGGCCTTGTCCCACCGCGACCGGTCCTGCTCGGCCAACGGGACGAGCGCGCCGTCCGGGGCGGTGCGCGCGGGCCTGCGGGCGTCCGTGAGCAGCATCAGCGCCAGCAGGCCCGCCACCTCCGGGTCGGACGGCAGCCGGGCGTGCACCGCCCTGGTCAGGCGGATCGCCTCGCCGGACAGCTCGGTGCGGTGCAACGCGCCGCCGACGCTGCTGGTGTAGCCCTCGTTGAAGATCAGGTACAGCACGTGCAGCACGTTCCGCAGCCGGGCGGCGAACTCGTCCGGGTGGGGCACGGCGAAGCTCGCCCCGCGCAGCTTCTGCTTGGCCCGGCTGATCCGCTGCGCCATGGTCGCCTCGGGCACCAGGAACGCGTTCGCGATCTCCGCCGTGGTCAGGCCGCCCACCGCGCGCAACGTCAGCGCGATCGCCGACGCGGGCGTCAGCTCCGGGTGGCAGCACAGGAACAGCACCACCAGCGTGTCGTCGCGGTCCTCCGCCTCGCCCGGCGACGGCTCGCGGAACACCTCGTCCTCGCGGCGGCGGCGCGCGGCCTCGCTGCGGATCAGGTCGGTCATCCTGCGCACGGCCGCCTGCACCAGCCAGCCGCGCGGGTTGTCCGGCAAGCCGTCCACGGGCCAGTGGCGCGCGGCGGCCAGCAACGCCTCCTGCACGGCGTCCTCGGCGAGCGCAAAGTCGCCGAACCGGCGCGCGACCACGCCGAGGACCTGCGGCGCGCACTGCCGCAGCAGGTCCTCGACGGTCGCGCTCACAGGTCGGTCGACGCGGGCGCGGACATCAGCTCCCGCACCTCGATCGGCTGGCCGATCGGCACGCCGTTCGGGCCGGGCGCGGCGGACGCCTTCGCCGCGATCTCGAGCGCGCGCTCCAGCGTGGTGTCGACCATCCAGTAGCCGGCCAGCAGCTCCTTGGACTCGGGGAACGGGCCGTCGGTGATGACGGGCGCGCCGGAGCCGGTGTACGTCACCGTCTTGGCCAGCTCCGGGCTCGCCAGGCCCTGCGCGTCGACCAGCTCGCCGTTCTCGGCCAGCTCCTTGCCCAGGTCCTGCTGGAACCGGATGTGCGCGGCGACGTCTTCGTGCGCCCATTGATCCATCGGGACGTCGCAGTTGGCAGCCGGGCCGTAGTTCATGAGGAGCAGGAACTTCGCCATGTCGGACTCCTAGATGTTCGTGCGCCCATCTTGGCGCTCGCACCCTGTGGACGGGGCCGGCACGGCGTTCTCTACGTCATATTGTGTGACCTGAGTCACGCCTGACGGCCTCGCGGTCGTGCCCTGGGACGCAGGGCACGACCGCGAGGTCCGGTCAGGACAGCGTGCAGATGGGCGTGGGCGTCCAGCCCGTCGCGTCACCCGTGCCGGTGAACCCGACCTTGGTCGTCCCGGCCGGCGGCAGGGCGCCGTTCCAGGACGCGTTCGTCACGGTCACCGACGTGCCGCTCTGGGTGAACACACCGTTCCAGCCCTGGGCCAGCGCCATGCCCGCCCGGAAGGCGAACCCGACCCGCCAGCCGCGGCTCGCCGTGCCGCCACCGTTGCGGACCGTGATGTCGACCTGGAAGCCGCCCTGCCACTGGTTGACGACCTTGATCTCGACGTCGCACGACCCACTGGGAACGGAGGTCGTGGTGGTGGTCGTCGTCGTAGTAGTAGTGGTCGTGGTGGTCGTGGTGGACGTCGTGGTCGAGGTGGGCGTGGTGCCGTTGAGCGCGGACACCACGGCCGGGATCCACCGGTCCGCGATCTTGCGATCGCCGGACGCGTTCGGGTGCACACCGTCGTAGGTGTCGGTGGTGGTGTTGAACCCGGTCCACTGGTCGACCACGGTGATGGGCGACTGGGCGGTCGACTTGGCCGCCGCCCAGCCCGGGATCGCCGCGTTCAGGTCGACCACCCGCTGCGGGCACTCCGCGCACGCGCTCGCCGCCATCGGGATGATCTTGGCGACGAGCACCTTCATGCTCGCGTTGTTGGCGCGCATCTGGTCGACCAGCTTGCTGTAAGCCGCCAGGATCGTCGCCGTCGACCGGTTGCTCCACACGTCGTTGGTGCCGAAGTGCATGAGCACCACGTTCGGGTTGGTGGCGCTCAACCACCCGACGAGCTGGTTCTGGTCGGCCACCGCCGTGACCAGCGCGCCGCCGTGGCCCTCGTTCTCGCCGTCGTAGGCGAAACCGCAGCCGTCACCGGCGCGGGTGCCCACGAAGTCGATGTTCGTGTGCCCGGCCGCGCGCAGGTCGCGGTCCAGCAGGGCCCGCCAGCAGCCCGGCGACCCGGTGATCGAGTCGCCCAGGGCCATGATGCGCGTCGGCGCGGCGGCCTCGACCGCCTGACCCGGCGCGGCCACCAGGAGCCCGACCAGCGTGGCCAGCGCGCCCAACAGCGCCGTGACCGCCGTCTTCCTCGTCATCGCGGTCTCCTAGGCCGTCGTGCAGGTGGCGCCGTTGAGGGTGAACGCGGTGGGCACGGAGTTCGTGCCGTTCCACGACCCGATGAAGCCGAAGCTGACCGAGCCGTTCACCGGGATGGACGCGGTGTAGGACACGTTGGTCGCGCTCAGCACGGCACCCGACTGGGTCGTGGTGGCACCCCAGGACTGGCTCACCGTCTGGCCGTTGGCCCAGGTCCAGCGCAGCGTCCAGCCGTTGACCGGCGCGGTGCCGGTGTTGGCGATCTTCACGTCGCCCTGGAAGCCGCCCTGCCACTGGCCCGCGACCTTGTAGGTGACCGCGCAGGAACCGCCGCCGCCACCGGGCAGGGTGGTGGCGGTGACCGTGCCCGACCGGGTCGAGCGGTTGCCCGCCGCGTCCCGCGCGTAGACCGCGAAGGTGTAGGCGGTGTTGGCCGACAGGCCGGTGACGGTCGCCGACGTCGTGGCCGAGCTCGCCGCCGGGGTCTCGGTGGTGCCGCTGACCCGCACCACGTCGTAGCCGGTCACGCCCACGTTGTCGGTGGACGCGGCCCAGGACAGCGTGACGCTGCCGGACGTGACACCGGACGCGGTCGGGGTGCCGGGCGCGGACGGCGGGGTCGGGTCGACCGGGCCGCCGCCGTACACGCTGGCCTCGCGGGAGGTCGCCTTGATGCCGTTCGCGCCGTTGACCGCGCGCTGACCCCAGCTCGTGAGCTGGGCGGCGTTGAAGCCGGTGACCATGTCGAGGTACTCCACACCGCCACCGTTGCCCGACCACGACCACGCCAGGTAGCCGAGCTTGAGCGACTGCGTGGTGGCGAAGATCGTGTCCTCGTCGGGGTTGCCGTCGGAGTGGTCGTGGCCGAACTCGCCGACCACGATCGGCAGCTTCGCCGTGACGAACCGGTTCAGGTAGTCGTTGATCTCCGCGGCAGTGTCGAACACGCCGTACATGTGGATGGAGAACACCGTGTTGCGCTGCGGGTCGGCGGCGAACACCGAGGCGGCGTTGTCACGCATGGTGAAGGCCCAGTCCTGGCCCCAGTTCGGCGCGTCCACCATGATCGTGTGCTGGAAGCCGGCCGCGCGCAGCGAGGTGATGGCGTCCTTGGTGGCCTGGGTCCAGCCGGTGTAGCCGGTGTTGCCCCACGGCTCGTTGCCGATGTTGAGGATGACGTACTTCTCCTGGCCCGCCAGGGCGCTCTGGACGCTCTTCCAGTACTCCACCGCGCGGGCCAGGCTGATCGCGCCGCTCTGCTCCTGGTAGCCGGTGGTGTCGTGCACCTCCAACACGCAGATCAGCTTGTTGGCCTTGCACTGGTCGATCACGTTGGTGACGTCGGCGGCGGTGTTGAGGGTCCACCGGTCACCGGAGCTGAGCACCACGCGGACCGTGTTGGCGCCGGTGGCCTTGATGTCCTTGAGCGCCTGGGTGGTGCGGTCGGCGTACCAGGTGTGCGCGTGGTTCACGCCACGCATCACGAAGTCGTTGCCGTTGGCGTCGAGCAGACGCCCGTTGCTGACGGTGAACCCGGCCGCGGCGTGCGCCGGCACCACCGTCAGCAGTGACAGGACCAAGGCGGCGACGGCTGCGCCGACCGAGGCGAATCGCTTGCGCATGGATGTACCTCGCGTTGTTGTCGACATTGACGTAGCGAGCGCAGGGCAGCGCACCTGCCCGCGGCAGGCCCCAACACCAAAGCAATTAACCGCTTAAGTGTCAACGGCCGACTTGCCGCCGAACTCCACGCGCCACCCCGCCACGGCACACCGGACCACCGCCCCTGGGACCGCTCCCAGCCGACTGGCGCCAGTCTCCCCCACCCAACCCCGAGAGTCCAACGTTCACGCCGCGAGAGTCCTACGTTCGCGACCCCCGAATTCAACGCTCGCGCACGGCCAGCTCCGCCGCCGGCGGTCAAGGCAGGGGCGTGAGTGTTGAATTCGCGGGTCCTGAACGTAGGACTCACGCGTTCTGGACGTAGGACTCTCGCGGGGTTAGGTGGTTGGGGGGTGGGTGGTGGTGGAGCGGGGGACCAGTTCCGGGTCCGAGGTCTTGACCTGGTCGGGTGGGCCGCCGTTGATCACGTCCAGCAGCAGGCGGACGGCGGCGGCGCCGCGTTCGGCGATCGGGCGGCGGACCGCGGACAGGGCCGGGCGGACCAGGCGGCACAGGGCCGAGTCGTCCCACGCGACCAGCGACAGCTGGTCGGGCACGGACAGGCCCAGCTCGTGCGCCACGCCCAGGGCCGAGACGGCCATGACGTCGTTGTCGAACACCAGGGCGGTCGGCGCGACGCCGCTGGTCAGCACCCTCCGCGTCACGCGGGCGGCGGCCTCGTCGGAGTAGTCGGCGTGCACGACCCGCGCGTCGGGCAGGCCCAGCCGCGCCGCGGCGGCGGTGAACGCGCGGGACCGGCTCTGGGTGTGCACGAACCTCGTCGGTCCGGCGACCCGCACGATCCGCCGGTGCCCGAGCGCCACCAGGTACTCCAGCACCTCGGCCACGGCCAGCTCGTCGTCGGTCCACACGCACGGCAGGTCCGGCACGACCGGCTCACCCAGCACGACCGCCGGCAGCCGCAGCTCCCGCACCAGCTCCACCCGCGGGTCGTTCTGCACGAGGTCGACCAGCAGCACGCCGTCCACCCGCCGCTCGCCCCACCACCGCCGGTACGCCGCCAGCTCGGCCGCCGAGTTGTCCGTGACCTGGAACAGCAACGACGTGGGCCCGCCCGCCAACGCGCCCTGGATGCCGGAGATCAACTGCATGAAGTACGGCTCGACGCCGATCACGCGGGCCGGCCGGTCCACCACGAGCCCGATCGCGTTCGCCCGGCCGTCGCTCAACGACCGCGCCGCGCTGCTGGGCACCCACCCGAGGCGGTCGGCGATGTCCATGATCCGGCGACGCGTCGGCTCGGAGACGCCCGGCCGGTTGTTGAGCGCGTACGACACCGCGCCGGTGGACACGCCGGCGGCCTTGGCGATGTCCGAGATGGTCGGACGCTTACCTACCACCCGCGCCTCCTCGGTCGGTGATCATCGAGTTTAGACCGCCGCACCGGCGCTCCGGCCCGGTAGGGTAATTAAGCGCTTAACGGATAACGGGAAAGGGGACCGCCGTGCCCTGGTTCGACCTCTCCGAGCGGGAGTTGGCGCTGTACCGGACCGACACCGCCGAGCCGGACAACCTCGACCTGTGGTGGAAGACCCGGCTGGAGGAGGCACGGGCCGCCGCGTTGCCGCCCGTGCTCACGCCCTACGCGGCCGACGCCTACGGGCCGCTGTCCGTCTGGGACGTCGAGTTCTCCGGCTACAACGGCGACCGGGTGCGCGGCTGGTACATCCGCCCGGCCGGTTCCGGTGTCGAGGCCCTGCCGACCGTGGTGTGCTACATCGGGTACGGCGGCGGGCGCGGCTTGCCCTCGGAGCACGCGTTGCTGCCGTCGGTGGGCTACGCGGTGTTCGTGATGGACACCCGCGGCCAAGGCGGGCGGTGGACGCTCGGCGCGACGCCGGACTCCGGGTTCGCGGGCCCCGAGCACCCCGGCGTGATGACGCGCGGCATCGCCAGCCCCGAGACCTACTACGTCACGCGGCTCATGGTGGACGCGGCACGCGCGGTCGAGGTGGCCGCCTCGCTGGACGGGGTGGACGAGGCGCGGCTCGCGGTGTCCGGCGGCAGCCAGGGCGGCGGGCTGGCGCTGGCCGCCGCCGCGCTCAACGGCGAGGCGGTGAAGGTCTGCCACGCCGACGTGCCGTTCCTGTGCGACTTCCAGCGCGCCGTCACCATCACCGACGCCGAGCCGTACGGGGAGATCGCGAAGTTCCTGGCGCAGCACGTCGACCTGATCCCGGCCGCGCTCGACACGCTGCGGTACGTGGACGGCGCGTTGCTGGCCAAGCGGATCACCGCGACCTCGTTGCTCAGCGTGGGTCTGATGGACGAGGTGTGCCCGCCGTCCACGGTCTACGCGGCATACAACGAGATCACCGCGCCGAAGGAGATGGCGGTGTTCCCGTTCAGCGGCCACACCACGCCTCGGGTGCACGACGAGCGCAAGCTGCGCCACCTGCGCGCCCACCTCTGAGGCGGGTGGGAAAGCGGGGCGTGAGGGGGGCCACCGCCATAGTCCCCCTCACGCCCCAGCCCGGTCAGTGGACTCGGCGGCTCTCCGGAGGCCCCAGGTAGCTCGGCCTGAGCCCTCCCGTGTCCACGACCAGCTTCTGGACCACCACGGTGGGGTCGACCATCCAGAACTTGAGCGTGTGCACGCCCGCGTCGAGGTGGTGCCCGGTGGCGGTCTTGTTGACGTTGTCCGAGGTGTTGCGCTCCCACTGGCGGTTCATGGTGGTGTCGTTCGCGCCGGTGGCCGCGGTGATGTCGACGACCTGCGGCGGCTGGTCGTCGAACGACACGGCGTAGCGCAGGCCCGGCCCGGACAGCACCGGGTTGCGCGGTGACAGGTACGCCCACACGGTCACCGGCCCGGTGGACCGCACGGTCAGGTCGTACTCCAGCCGCGGCCCGGTCGGCTCACGGCTCGGCGCGGTGACCGGGAACGGCTCCACGCCGTCGCCGGTGCGGCCGAGGTCGGGCACCCGCTGCCACCGCACGCCGTCGCCGTCCACGACCCGGGTCGCGTTGGCGGCCTCGATCGAGACGTAACCGTTGGCCTCCACGAAACCGCGCGGGTCCACCAGGTCGTTCTCCACCACGGCCTGCACGGTCACCAGCACGCCCGCGCCGGTGATCGTGATCGGCACGGTGGTCCGGCCCCTGGGCGCACGCGCCCAGTCGACGTGCGCGGTCAGCCGGACCTGGTCGTGCACGGTGCCGTGCGGCCGGTCGACCTCCAGCCACGCCGCGCCCGACGTGGCCCAGTAGTCGAACGGGATGGAGCCGCGGTTGAACACGTCGACGTACTGCGCCGGCTGGGACTGGTGCGGGCTGAACGCGGGCAGCACCGGCGATCCCCCGGCGGCGGGCCACCACTGGTCGGAGCCGTCGACGGCCACGCCCAGCTCGGCCACCTGCGGCAGCGCGATGCGCTTGACGGCCGGGAACACCTCGTCCGGCAACGCCTGGTTGTCGCGCTCGGGCTGCTGCCACGGCGCGTTGGGCCCGTACCGCGCCACGTCGCCGTAGCCGATCTTCGGCTGGGTCTGGAAGCCGCGCCACTTCCCGCCCGCCAGCACGGTGTTGTAGTAGTCCGACATCGCCTGGTCGTCGGCGAACCGCGCGTCGGTGACGTCGGCCAGCGCGTTGGCCGACGCACGCCCCTGCCGCACGTAGAGCAGGTTGGTGAACTCCGCCAGCCGCAACGCGTACAGGTTCGCCGTCGCCTTCACCTGGTAGTGCACGAGCTGGTGGTAGGCGTCCTGCGACGACGGCGGCAGTGTGGCGCGGACGCGCTCGGACCTCTCCGCCAGCCGCTGCCACTGCTCCGTGACGCGCTCGATCTCGCGGTAGTCGGTGAGGCTGAACGGCGACGCCTGGTCGTCGTAGACGATCGCCTTGCCCTCACCGGTGGCCTTGCGGTTGAGCAGCTCCGGCTTGCGGTCGGACTGGAGCCTGCCGTACTCGCGCAGCACCGAGGCGATCTCGGCGGCCGGTCGCGCGCCGAAGTTCTGCGCCGCGTAACGCCTCTCCCACTGCCCCAGCTTCTCCACCGGCCAGCGCTGCGGGTCCCAGGCGTAGTCGAGGAAGAACTGCAACGGCAGCTCGTTGCCCTTCATGTCGCCCGCGTTGACGACCCACAGCCGGTCGACGCCGTACTCGTAGGACTGGTGCAGCTGGTCCCACACGTTGGGCAGCAGGTTGGTGTCGACCCACTTGTAGTTGCGCCCGCCGCCGACGTAGTCGAAGTGGTAGTACAGGCCGTACCCGCCCGAGCGCGGCTCCAGCCCCGGGGCGGGCAGCTTGCGCATGTTGCCCCAGTTGTCGTCGGCGAACACGACGGTGACGTCGTCCGGTGGGCGCAGCCCTTTGTCCCAGTAGCGCTGGACCTCCTTGTAGAGGGTCTGCACCTGCGGCACGTCCGCCATGCCCTCCCGGGCCAGGATCTCGCGCTGGGCGGCGAGTATCTCCCGCATCAGCTCGATGCCGTCGCCGTCGGGCAGGCTCACGTCGCCGTTGCCGCGCATGCCGAGGGTCACCACGCCCTCGAAGCCCTCGTCCTTCATCCGCCGCACGCCGTCGGACCAGTACCGCTCGATGGCGTCGCGGTTGCGCCGGAAGCTCCACTCGCCGTTGCCGCCGTACGGGTCGCCCGTGCCGGCTTTCGCGTGCCGGTTCCACTCCTCGATGCCGCGCATCATCGGCGCTTCGTGCGAGGTGCCCATGACGACGCCGTACGCCTTGGCCGTGGCGTGGTTGAGCGGGTCGTCCTCGGCGAACGCCCGGCCCCACACCGCGGGCCACAGGTAGTTGGCCTTGAGCCGCAACAAGGTCTCGAAGACCTTGGCGTAGAAGTGGTGGTTGAAGCCCGCCGGGTGGCCGGGGGCGTGCCCCGCGCCGAAGTGCGCCGGGGCCCAGGTGCCCAGCGCCGGGTTCTCGTCGTTGATGAAGAACCCGCGGTACTTCACCTTGGGCGTGCCCTGGCCGTGCCGGCCCGGCAGCACGTGCAGCTCGGTGCGCCGGGCCGGGGTGACGTCGTCCCACCAGTACCAGGGCGACACGCCGATCTCGCGGGACACGTCGTACGCGCCGAAGATCGTGCCGCGCTGGTCGCTGCCCGCGATGACGAACGCGCGCCGCACGCCCGGCATCGGGTCGTGCACGACCTGCTGGAGCGAGGTCTCCCACTTGCCCTCGATGGACGACACGTCGAGCCTGCCCCGCTCGACCAGGCCGTCGATCAGCGGGCTGCGGCCCACCGTGCCGACGATGACCACGTCGCCGCGCGGCTCGGAGGTGATCTCCGGCCGCACGCCCGTGACGCGTTCGACGTCGTCGCGCAGGTCGCCGACGACGCGCACCACGCCGGGGTGGTCGGCATCGCTGACCACGAGGGACGCGGCCTTGCCCCGCGACGCCAACGGGAAGCGTCCCGGTCCCGGGTCGTCGACGACGTACCCCTCGACCCGGGACGGGCCGTGCGGGGCGGGCGTCGCCGCCACCGGCGCCGCCGGCACGAGCAGTGCCAGCGGCACCAGCAAGGGCACCAACCTCATGGGTCACCTCATCGTGACGGAGTGGTCAGCGGGTCACCGTGCGGTGGTGGTCACCGGGGTCACCAGCACGCGGTCGTGGCCGACCACGCGCGGCTCGCCGGTGAGCGGCACCGAGTGCTCCCAACGGATGTCCTGGCTCGAGCAGCCCACCTGGAGCACGACGTCGCCGGTCTCGACGATCCGCTTGCCGTCGCGGCCGGTGAACGAGGTGCGGTCGGCGTGCAGGCGGAACGTGACCTCGGTGGCCGCGCCCGCCTCCAGCTCGACCCGGGCGAAGCCGACGAGCTGGCGCACCGGGCGGGTCACGCTGGCCACCGGGTCGTGCAGGTAGAGCTGCACGACCTCGGCGCCGGACCGGTCGCCGGTGTTGCGCACCAGGCACGACACCTCGATCTCGCCGTCGGCCGGGAACTGCGCGCCGGCGGCGAAGTCGGACAGCTCGAACGTCGTGTACGACAGGCCGTGCCCGAACGGGTAGGCGGGCGACGGGTCGACCGAGCTGACCCCGCCCGGACCGCCCAGCGGCGGGTGCAGGTAGGTGGTCGGCTGGCCGCCGGAGCCGCGCGGCACCTGCACGGGCAGCTTGCCGGACGGGTTGACCCGCCCGCTGAGCACGCCGGCCACCGCGCCCGCGCCCTCTTCGCCCGGGAAGAACGCCTGGACGACCGCGGCGGGCCGCGAGTTCACTCCAGTGGCGGGCTCCAGGTACTTCCCGAGCGCGTACGGCCGTCCGGTGAGCAGGACCAGCACCACGGGAACCCCCAGCGCCAGCAGCCGCTCCAGCAGCTCGCCCTGCACGCCGGGCAGGGTCAGGTCCTCGGCGTCGCAGCCCTCGCCGGAGGTGCCGCGGCCGAACAGCCCGGCCCGGTCGCCCAGCACGGCCAGGACCACGTCGGCCTCACGCGCGACCGCCACGGCGTCCTCGATGCCCGACCGGTCGTCGCCGTCGACCTCGCAGCCCTTGGCGGTGGTGACCGCGGCGGCCGGGAACTCCTTGCGCACCGCTTCGAGCATCGTGTCCATCTCGACGCCGAGCGCCACTTCGGGGTGCTGCACGCCCACGTGGTTCGGGAACGCGTAGCAGCCCATCAGCGCCAGCAGGTCGTCCGCGCACGGGCCGACGACGGCGAGCTTGCCCGCGTCGCGCAGCGGCAGCACGTCGGCGGCGTTGTCCAGCAGCACCACGGAGCGCTCGGCCATCGTGCGGGCCAGGTCGCGCAGCGCGGGCGGGTCGAGGTCGACCGGCTCGCCGCGCAGCACCGCGGGCGACTCCGGCTGCCAGCCCTCGTCCAGCAGGCCCAGCTCGCACTTCTGGGTCAGCACGCGGGTCACCGCGCGGTCCACCAGCGCCTCGTCGACCTCGCCGGAGCGCACCAGCTCGGCCAGCGGCTCGCCGTAGCAGCGCACGCTGGGCAGCTCGACGTCGATGCCGGCGGCCAGCGCCAGCGCGGCGGCCTCACCCGGCGAGCCGGCGACGCCGTGCGCGGTCTCCAGGAACGACACCGCGAAGTAGTCCGCGACCACCACGCCGGTGAAGCCCCACTGCTCGCGCAGCAGGTCGGTCAGCAGGGCCGGGTCGGAGGCCGGCGGCACGCCGTCGACCTCGGCGTAGGAGTTCATCACCGACCGCGCGCCACCCAGGCGCAACGCCATCTCGAACGGCGGCAGCACCACGTCGGCGAACTCGCGCGGCCCCATGTGCACGGGCGCGTGGTTGCGCCCGCCGCGCGAGGCCGAGTAGCCCGCGAAGTGCTTGAGGGTGGCCACGATCCCGCTGGACTCCAGGCCCTTGGTGTAGGCGGCACCGAGGAGACCGACGAGGTACGGATCCTCGCCGATGGTCTCCTCGGTGCGTCCCCACCGCGGGTCGCGCGACACGTCGAGCACCGGCGCCAATCCCTGGTGGACGCCGACGTCGCGCATCGCCAGACCCACCTCGCGTGCCATCCGCTCGACCGTCTCCGGGTCGAACGAGGCGCCCCACGCGAGCGGGGTCGGGAAGACGGTGGCCTGCCAGGCGGTGAAGCCGGACAGGCACTCCTCGTGCGCCATGGCCGGGATGCCGAACCGGGTGTTGGCGACCAGCTTGCGCTGCGTCTCGGCCAGCACCTTCGCGCCGACCAGCGGGTCGACCGGTCCCGTGCCGAACACCCGGGTCAGCTGGCCGAGGCCGGGCTTGGTCAGCTCGTCCCACGGCGGCAGGGGCTCGGCGAACTCGTGCTGCGCGGGCGCGACCTCCTCACCCTCGGAGATACCGACCCACACGCCCACCAGCTGGGCCAGCTTCTCCTCCAGGGTCAGCTCGGCCAGCAAGGCGGCGACCCGCTCACCGGTCGGCTTTCCGGGATCGGCCCAGGGGTTCAGCACGGCGGCTCCTTCGTTGACGATCGGACGACGAGTTCGGTGGCCAGTTCCACCCGTTCGGTCTCCACGGGGCGACCCGCGATCAGGTCGGCGAGCATGCGGCCCGCGTGGCGGCCCATCTCGGTCAGTGGCTGGCGCACGGTGGTGAGGGCGGGCGAGGACCACACCGCGACCGGCAGGTCGTCGAACCCGACCACGCTCAGGTCCTGCGGCACGGACAGGCCCACGACGCGGGCCGCCTCGATCACGCCTAATGCCTGCTCGTCGTTGCCGGCGAAGATCGCCGTCGGCCGGTCCGGCAGCGCCAGCAGCTCGGCCGCGCGGCGGAACCCGCCCTCGTGCTTGAAGTCGCCGTGCTTGACCAGTTCGGGGTTGAACGCGATGCCCGCGCGGTCCAGCGCGGCGCGGTAGCCGTCGACCCGCGCGCGGCTGCACAGCATCCCGGCCGGTCCGCCGATGACGCCGACCCGGCGGTGGCCGAGGCGCAGGAGGTGTTCGGTGGCGGCCAGGCCGCCGGCCCAGTTGGTCGCGCCGACGCTGGGCACGTTCGGCTGCGGCAGGTCCACCGGGTCGATGACCACGACCGGGATGCGGGAGTTGGCCAGCACCCGCCGGTCGGCGGCGGTCAGCTGGGAGGTGACCAGGAGCGCGCCCGCGCGCCTGGCCTCGACCAGCGACGCCGCCCACGACGTGTGTTGACGGGGCTTGTCCGTGGACGACACCACGACGTGCAGTCCGGTGTCGACGACGCCACGGATGATCTCCACCGCCCAGGGGCTGTCCAGGGCGGTGAACACGAGGTCCACCAGCAGGTGGCCGGAGGCCCTGCGGGACCCCACCGGCACGTAGTCGTACTCGGCGAGCAACTGCCGCACACGAGCCCTGGTCTCCGCGCCGACGTCGTCCTTCCCGTTGAGGACTTTGGACACCGTCGGGAGAGACACCCCCGCTGCTGCGGCAATCGTGGCCAACGTGGCTCGACGCATGCGCCGATAGTATCGAAACTCGATCGAAACACAAGAGTGACCTCCTGACGTGCAGAAACATCACCGAGACACGCCGAATGGTGACGCTTGACACCGATTGGACACCCGCCTAAGGTCTGCGCAAGTCGTGGATGTTTCGAAATATTTCGATGCCACGAACAAATCCGCAGCGTGGCAGAAGGGTGGCGGTCGCATGTCCCGCCGTTCATGGGTGCGTCCCCTCATCGCGATGGGGCTAGTCGCCGTGACAGCAATGGTGTCCGCGTGTGGCACGTCCGGTCCGGGCGAGAGCAACGCGGGCGCGCTGAAGATCTGGGCGCTCGAGGACCCGGTCCTCAACAAGATCGAGAACAAGTCGATCGACTCGTTCAAGGCCGGCGGTGGCAACGCCTCGCTGGAGACGTTCGGCAACGACCCGTACAAGCAGCGGCTCCGGGTCGCCATCGGCTCCCCCCAGGCCCCCGACCTGTTCTTCAACTGGGGCGGCGGCAACCTCAAGGAGTACGTCGACGCCGGCAAGGTGGCCGACCTGACCTCCGTGCTGGAGGAGAACAAGGCCGCCAAGGACGCGTTCATCCCCAGCGTGCTGAACGGCGCGAAGCTCGGCGACAAGTACTACGGCGTGCCGATGCGCGGCATGCAGCCCGTGCTGCTGTTCTTCAACAAGAAGGTCTTCACCGAGGCGGGCGCCCAGCCTCCGACCACGTGGGACGAGCTGCTCACGCTGGTGGACACCTTCAAGGCCAAGGGCATCACCCCGATCGCCCTGGCCGGCACGCAGGCGTGGACCGAGCTGATGTGGGCCGAGTACGTGCTCGACCGCGTCGCCGGCCCGGAGGTGTTCAAGAACATCCGCGACAAGGGCCCCGAGGGCTGGAAGGACCCGGCCGTGGTCGAGTCCATGACCAAGCTCAAGGACCTCATCGACCGGGGCGCGTTCGGCAGCAACTTCGCCTCCGTCGGCTACGACGCCGGTGGCGCGTCGACCATCCTGGCGCAGGGCAAGGCCGCGATGCACCTCATGGGCTCGTGGGAGTACACCAACCAGCTCGACCAGAGCCCGGACTTCGTGAAGAACGGCGACCTGGGCTGGGTGGCGTTCCCGTCGATCCCCGGCGGCAAGGGCGACGCGGGCAACCTCGTCGGCAACGTGAGCAACTTCTACTCGGCCACCCAGGACTCGAAGAGCCTGGACGCGGCGAAGAAGTTCGTCACCACCGAGCTGCACAAGGACTCCTACGTCGAGGCGCTGATCGAGGCCGGTGACGTCCCGCCGGTGGTGGGCGCCGAGGAGAAGCTCAAGAAGTCGCCGAACCCGGAGTACGCGTCCTTCATCTACGAGCTGGTGCTGGAGTCGAAGAACTTCCAGCTGTCCTGGGACCAGGACCTGCCCGCCGACAAGGCGACCTCCATGCTCACGCAGCTCCAGGAGTTCTTCCTGGGCAAGGTCTCGCCGCAGCAGTTCGTCGACGCGGTGGCCGCGCGCTGATGTCGTCCCAGCGGCCTTCGGCCTGGTATGCCGTGCCGGCGTTCGCGTTCTTCGCCCTGTTCGCCGCGTTGCCCATGCTGCTCGTGATCTACCTGAGCTTCACCGCTTGGGACGGGCTGGGCACACCGACGCTCAACGGCGGCGAGAACTGGTCCCGGCTGCTCGACGACGCCGAGGCGCGTGCCTCGGTGTGGCGGACCCTGGTGCTGATGGTCGTGTCGTGGCTCGTCCAGACCCCGATCGCGTTGCTGATCGGGGTCTGGGCGGCCGGCAAGCAGCGGTCCCGGGCGGTGCTCAGCTCGATCTTCTTCCTGCCGCTGCTGCTGTCCACGGCCGCCATCGCGTTGTTGTGGCAGGCGCTGCTCGAGCCGAACTTCGGCGCGTTCGTCGGCGGACCGCTGTTCCTGGGCGACCCCGACATCGCGCTCTACACGGTGGTGCTCGTGATCTCGTGGCAGTTCATCCCGTTCCACACCTTGCTCTACCAAGGCGCGGCACGGGCGGTACCGCCGTCCCTGTACGAGGCGGCGACCATCGACGGCGCCTCGCGGGTGAGCAAGTTCCGGCACATCACGCTGCCGCAGCTGCGGTACACGATCGTCACGTCGTCGGTGCTGATGCTGGTCGGCTCGCTGACCACCTTCGACACCGTGCTCATCCTGACCAACGGCGGACCGGGCACCGCGACCCGCATCCTGCCGCTGCACATGTACATCACCGGCTTCAGCGGGTTCGAGATGGGCTACGCGAGCGCGATCGCGGTCGTGCTGGTCGTGCTCGGCACCGCGTTGTCGCTCGCGGTGATGCGCTGGAGCGGGTTCCGCCAGATGAGCAGCCAGCAGGAGGGGTCGTGAAGTCTCGTCCCAACTGGCCCGCCGGGATCTTCGCCCTGGTGTGGCTGGCGATCGTCGTCGGACCACTGCTCTACCTGGTCACGGTGTCGCTGCGCACGCGTGCCGAGTACCTCGGCAAGAGCGTGTGGGAGATGCCGGACGCGTTGTCCCTGGACAACTACGTCACCGTGCTGACCGGCGGTTTCGGCCAGTACCTGCTGAACAACGTGATCGTGACCGTGGCGACGGTGGCGATCGTGGTGCTGGTGACCGTGCCCGCCGCGTACGCGGTGGTGCGCAACACCAGCCAGTTCGTGCAGCGCGGGTTCACCCTGCTCCTGATGGGGCTGGCGATCCCCGCGCAGGCCACGATCATCCCGGTGTACCTGATGATCACCCGGATGCAGCTGTACGACACGTTGACCGCGATCATCCTGCCGACAGCGGCGTTCGCGCTGCCGGTGGCGATGCTCGTGCTGGTCAACAGCCTGCGTGACGTGCCGCGCGAGCTGTACGAGGCGCAGGCGATCGACGGCGCCGGCCCGATGCGGGTGCTCGTGTCGCTGGTCCTGCCGCTGGCGCGGCCGGCGATCATGACGGTCGTGGTCTACACGGCGCTCAACGCGTGGAACGGGTTCCTCTTCCCGTTGGTGCTCACCCAGTCGGAATCGTCGCGGGTGCTCACCCTCGGGCTGTGGGACTTCCAGGGGCAGTTCGGCACGAACGTGCCGGCGCTGCTCGCGGCCGTGACGCTGTCCGTGCTGCCGATCTTCGTGGTGTACCTGATCGGGCGGCGGTTCCTGCTCAGCGGCCTCACGGCCGGTTTCGGCAAGTAGGTCCGGTTCTCTTCGGCTCGTTGGCTCGGAAGGGACGTCCATGCGCACAGTCGCGCTCGTTCTGGCGGTCGTGGGGTCGTTGGCCGCTGCCGTCGCACCCGCGGCGGCAGCGGCGCCGGAGCCGACGCTCCGGCAGCTCGCGGCACGGCACGACCTGGGCATCGGCACCGCCGTCGACATGGCGGCGCTGGCGAACGACCAGGTGTACCGCGAGCGGATCGCGTCGGAGTTCGACAGCGTCACGGCCGAGAACGTGATGAAGTGGGAGGCCCTGGAGCCCACCCGCGGTGGGTACCAGTGGGGCCCGGCGGACGAGCTGGTGGCGTTCGCGCGGGCCAACCGGCAGAGCGTGCGCGGGCACGTGCTGGTCTGGCACAACCAGAACCCGGCGTGGCTGTCGAGCCTGCCCGCCACCGAGCTGCGCTCGGTGCTGAAGGCGCACATCCAGACCACCGTGCGGCACTTCAAGGGCAAGATCTGGCAGTGGGACGTGGTGAACGAGGCGTTCAACGAGGACGGGACGCTGCGTGACACCGTCTGGCTGCGGGCGCTGGGGCCGGGGTACGTCGCGGACGCGTTCCGGTGGGCGCACGAGGCCGACCGCGGCGCGCTGCTGTTCTACAACGACTACAACATCGAGGACGTCAACGCCAAGAGCGACGGCGTGTACGCCCTCGTGCGGGATTTGAAGCGACAGGGTGTGCCGATCCACGGCGTCGGCGTGCAGGCCCACCACACGGCGGGCTACGCGCCGCAGACGATGCGGGAGAACCTGGGGCGGTTCGACGCCCTGGGGTTGCGCACCGCGGTGACCGAGGCCGACGTGCGGATGGTGATGCCGTCCGACTCGGTGAAGCTCCAGGCCCAGGCGAACGTCTACAGCACCATGCTCAAGGCATGCCTGCTCACGCCGCGGTGCCTGTCGTTCACGGTCTGGGGGTACACGGACAAGTACTCCTGGGTGCCCGGGGTGTTCGAGGGTGAAGGTGCGGCCAACATCCTCGACGAGAACTTCGCCGCCAAGCCCGCCTACCGGGCGTTGCGCGACGACCTCTCGCTCGGCGGCACGCGCCGCCGGGGCTGACCCGACCGGGCTCGGGCCCGCCACACCTCTCCCAGCGGGCCCGAGCCTCCCCCACCGTCGAACTCACCGGTCCCGAGCGCTCGACACGCGCGTTCCGAACGTAGGACTCGCGCGTGAGTCCTACGCTCGGAACGCGCGTGTCCTACGTTCAGGACCGGTGAGTTCAACGCTCGGGACAGTCTCATTTGGTGGTTAGGGTCGTCTGGGGTTGGGTAACCTCGTCAGTGCGGGCAGTGGGAGCAACCGGACATTCGACAGTTTCGATCCACGTAGCGAATGTTTCGACCCGGTAACGCGCACACCGCGTGACGAACAACCCACCGCCGCTCTCCCGCGTCCAGCGGCCGGAACTGGGCGGGGCTGCCGTAGACTGCCCCCATGCCGACCAAAGCCGACCCGTCACCCTCGGATGGCACAGCCTCGGGCAAGATCACCATTGCCGCCATCGCGGCAGAGGCCGGGGTCTCGGTTCCGACTGTTTCGAAAGTGATGAACGGTCGCGCGGACGTCGCTCCGCACACCCGGGAACGGGTCGAGGCGATCATCCGAAGGCACGGCTACCAGCGACGGGCGGACGAGCGGTCGCGACGGTCCAACCTGGTGGAACTGATGTTCCACGAGTTGGAAAGCGCCTGGGCGCTGGAGATCATCCGCGGTGCGGAGCAGGTCGCCGCCGAGCAGGGCCTCGCGCTCGTGCTGTCGGAGTCCCAGGGCAGGCTCACGCCCGGTCACGGCTGGCTGGAGGGCGTCATCGCCCGCAAGCCCCTGGCCGTGATCTCGGTCTTCTCCGACCTCACGTCCTCGCAACTGGCGAAGCTGCGCGCGCGGGACATCCCGGTCGTCGTGGTCGACCCCATCGGCGAACCCCAGCTGGAGACGCCCTCCATAGGAGCCACCAACTGGAACGGCGGCCTGACCGCCACCCGCCACCTCATCGAGCTGGGCCACCGCCGCATCGCCATGATCGGCGGCCCGGAACGGGTGCTGTGCAGCCGCGCCCGCGTGGACGGCTACCGCGCCGCGCTGGAGACCGCGGGCCTGGCCTACGACCCCGCACTGGTCCGCTACGGCGACTTCCACGTGGAGTCCGGGCGCGCCCAGTTCGCGCCGCTGCTGGACCTGCCCGACCCGCCCACGGCCGTCTTCGCCGGGTCGGACCTGCAGGCCCTCGGCGTCTACGAGGCGGCACGGGCGGCCGGCCTGCGCATCCCCGAAGACCTCAGCGTCATCGGCTTCGACGACCTCCCGGTCGCGCAATGGGTGGGCCCGCCGCTGACCACGGTCCGGCAGCCGCTGCAGGACATGGCCGCGGCGGGCACCCGTCTCGCCATCACGTTGGCACGTGGTGAAGAGCCCGAACACCGCCGAATCGAGCTTGCCACCACGCTGGTGGTGCGTCAGAGCACCGCCGCGCCACGCTGACGAGCCGCCTCTAGTGGTGGTGGCCCGGTTTCTGGACGTAGGTGCACCCCTCCGCCTCCGCGGGCTGGGTGTGCCCCACCTCCTCACCGGGCTCCACCGGTGTGCAACGCAGTTCGTGCAGTCCCAGCACTTCCAGGCCGAGCGTGCCGCTGAGCGCGAAGCCGTTGCCGAACCCGAAGTCCGGGTTGTCGGACACCTCGCCGCTCGCCATCGCGGCCTGCCACGCCTGCTGGAAGTCCTTCAGTTGCTCGCGCCGGAACACCACTAGCCCGAGCCGCTCGTACGGCCCCGCCGCGCACGTCGCCCACTCCGCCACGTGCGGCGCGTAGAGCTTCGCCCGCAGCGGGCCGACGAAGTCGGTGAACTCCTCCATCGTCCGCGGCACGACCTCGTCGCACTGCCCCGTCTTCTCCCGGACCCACTCGCCGACCTCCGCCGGGGTGGCCAGCGGTGGGCCGAGGGCGTTGGCGCCCAGGCCGTTGGCGCCGACGAGGCCGGCGGGGTCGGTCGCCGCCGAGGAGCAGGCGACCGACCCCACCAGGAGCGCGACCACGGCCGCGCATCGACCCAACATCAGGCCGCGGCGCAGGAAGCGCCGTTGAGGGCGAACGACGTCGGCTTCACGGGCGTCCCCTGCGACGTCCCGTTGAACCCGAAGGTCGCCGACTGGCCCGGCTGGATGTTCTGGTTCCAGCTCGCGCCCTTCGCGGTGGCCTTGCCCGCCGAGACGGCGACCTCGGCCGACCACGCCTGGCTGATCCCCTGACCGGCGGGGACGTCCCAGACGAGCTGCCACGCGTTGACCGCGCTGGTGCCCGTGTTCTTCACCGTCACGTTCGCGGTGAAGCCGCCCGACCACGAGCTGGGCACGCTGTAGGTCACCGAGCACGCGCCCGGCGTCGTGCCGCCGCCGGTGGCGGTCCGCACCGACACCACGGCCGAGGGCGGCGAGGTGTTGCCCGCCGCGTCCCGCGCGACCACGTAGAACTGGTACGCGGTGTCGGCGGCCAGGCCGGTGACGGTGGCCGAGGTGGTCGACGTCGTCGCGACCGCCACGTCGGTGGCGCCGGCCTCCCGGTACACGGTGTAGCCGCTGACGCCGGAGTTGTCCGTGGCCGCGGACCAGCTCAGGGACACCGCGTCGGCCGTGGCGGTCGCGGTGGGCGTGCCCGGGGCCGTGGGCGCCTGGGTGTCACCGCCGCTGTTGCCGCCGGTGAAGATCACGTCCGAGCAGCTGTAGAACGCCTCGGGGCTGTCGTTGCGCTGCCAGATCGAGTAGATGATGTGGCGGCCGCTCTTGTTCGGCAGGGTGCCGTTCCACGAGTACTCGCCGCCGACGGCCACCGGGTTGGTGATGCTGTCGAACGGCACCGGCTCCAGGTCGGACCACTTCAGCGGCTGCGTGACGTCGAAGCCGTCCTTGGTGACGTACTGGTCCCAGGTGCCGGGGTGCGGCGCCCACGCGTTGTACTTGAAGTTGATCCGCGCGCCCGCCTGCAACGTGGTCGTCGGCCAGTCGGCGCGGGGCAGGTTGTAGGCGTCGTACTTGGTGGTCGGCCCGCACAGGTCGCCGTCCGCGATGATCTCGCGGTGCCGGCCGCCCGCCAGGCTGATCAGGTTGCCGTACCAGTCCCACAGGGGTTGCTTGCCACCGATCTGGACCGCGGCGACGCACGCCGGGTTCGTCGGGTTCAGGTCACCGCCGCCGCTGCCCGCCCTGCCGTCTTCGTAGCAGGCGTAGGTGCGGCTGGCGGGGTAGGTCATCGACCCGTGCGCCAACGCCACGCCGCTCTGGACGAAGACGCTGGTCACACCGACGATACCGAGCGCGGCCACGGCCAACGCCCCAAAGCGCTTGAGTCGCAAGGACCTTCTCCTTCAGATCGACGGTGATCTGTGAACCACGAGGCTGGGAGCGCTCCCAGAATCACGATCGCATTACTGGTGACGCCACGTCAACGACTCGTTTCAACTGGTTGCCGTCGGGTACCGCCTTGGCATGCGGATCGCGGTGGTCGGTCAGATAGCCCGTGACCTGGTCTTGGTGGTGCCCGAAGTGCCCGGATCGGGTGCCGGCGCGGAGGTCCTGGAACGTCGCGAAATGCTCGGCGGGAAGGGCGCGAACATCGCCCGGGGCACCAGGCAGCTCGGCGCAACGGCCGCGCTGGTGGGCGTCGTCGGGGACGACCGGGAGGGCCGCTCGCTGGTCGAGCGGCTCGACGCGGACGGCGTAGCGACGGCCGCCGTGGTGTGCCGGCGGGGCACCCGGACGGCCCTGATCGTGGACGTCGTGTGCGACGGCGCGTACCGGTACCTGGAGGACGTCCCCGAGGCGACCCTGGTGACGGTCGACGACGTGCGGGCCGCGGCGTCGACGCTGACCGGCGCGGACGCCGTGGTCGTGCAGTTGCAGCAACCGGCCGACGCGGCGCTGGCGGCGGTGCGCGCGGCGAGCGGGCTGGTCGTGCTGGACGGCGCGCCGGCCGGGCGCGAGGCCGAGCTCCTGGCCGCCGCCGACGTGGTCCGCGCCGACCACCGCGAGGCGGAGGCGTTGACCGGGCGGTCGATCACCGGGGCGGACGCGGCCGTGCGGGCGGGGCGCGAGCTGCTGGCGCGCGGCCCGTCGGTGGTGGCGCTGGAGGTGCCGGGCGAGGCGAACGTGCTGACGTGGGACGGCGGTTCGGCGGTGATCGGGTTGACCGACGAGGACGTCGTGGACACGACCGGCGGCGGTGACGCGTTCGTGGCCGCGTTGACCGTGGCCCTGACGCGGGGTGACGCCCCGGACGACGCGGGCAGGCTGGCCACGGCCGCCGCGGGTCGCGCGGTCCGCCACCCCGGCGGGCGCACGGACCTCACCGGGCTCGAGCTAGCCGCGCGTCAGCTCGGCTAGGCACTCGAACAGCTCGTACGCCGACCGCAGGTGCCGGGCCTCCTCGGTGAACATCGCGCGGTGCAGGTAGGCGTAGAAGACGACGGCCGGGCCGTCCGCGAGCGTGAACCGGGTCAACGGGTGCTCGACGCCGGGGCAGTACCCGGCGCCGCGCGGGATCACCCGCACCGTGACGTCGGTGCGGTCGATCGCGGTGCCCTCCAGCACGTAGACGGTGCAGCGGTCGGGGTCGAGCTGTTCGAAGACCGGGTTGAGCCCCAGCGGCGCGAGCACGTCGATCCGCTCCGCGGCGCGGCACAGCACGTTGATCACGCTGGTCGCCTCCGTGCCCCACGCGCACCACATGGTCGGGTCGGGCGTCCGCGACTCCGCGACGCCGTTCTCCAGCTCCCGGATCCGCTGCGGCGACTGCCGCGTTCGGGAGGCGAGTTCGGCCACGGTCAGGCCGTTGGCCTCGCGGACCCGGCGCAGTTCCAGGCCGAGCAGGCGGCTGCGCAACGCGGGCTTGAGTTCCATCAAGTGATCACCTTCGACGGGAACGCTGTCCCCCGCGAAGCTATCGTGATACTTATCGGGATGTCGATTCATCGAACGAGTGGACCATCGCTACGCTCTGTGTCGTCGTGACCACAGAACGACGGGACCAAGGACATGGGCGACGACGCCCCGACCTCCAGCACGGTGCAGGCGTGGGAGCTCGGGCTGCGGCTGCGGGAGCACCGGGAACGGCTCGGGTTCACGGCCGCGGCGGTCGGCAAGGCGACGGGCATCGGCGGCACGAACCTCTCCGCGATCGAGTCCGGCAAGCGCCGCCTCACCGCGGCGAAGCTCGACGACCTGGCCGACGCCTACGAGCTGCCGGACGACGAACGCGCCGACCTGGAATCGATGCGGGCGCGGACCGAGCGGCGCGAGTGGTGGTACGACTACGCGCGCCTGTACTCCGACGAGTTCCTGCGGTTGCTGGGGCTGGAGGCGGGCGCGGAGAAGGTCTACGAGTACGCGCCGGACATCATCCCGGGGCTGTTGCAGACCGCCGACTACGCGCGGGCGGTGATGCAGGCCGGCACGCCCTACATCCGGCCGGTCGACGTCGGGCCGAGGCTGGAAACCCGGCTGGCGCGCCAACTGCGGCTCGACGGCGATCACCCGTTGCGGCTCGACGTCGTGCTCGGCGAAGCCGCGTTGCGCCAACGGGTCGGCGAACTCGACGCGATGCGGCGGCAACTCGCCCACCTGCTGGAAGTCCTGGACCGCAAGGGCGATCACGTCCGCATCCGGGTCATCCCTTTCACGGCCGGGGCGCACCCGTTGCTCGGCGCGGCGTTGAAGATCCTTTCCTTTCGCTCCAACAGGCTCGGCGACTTGATGTACCAGGAGACAGCGATCAGCGGTGTCATCATCGACAAACGCCAAGTAATACTCGAATCGACGGCGAGCTTCGCGGAGACGTTCGACCGAGCGCTCGACGACCGCGACTCGCGCGAGTTCATCGATGCGGTCTACCACGAGATGGAGCAGCACTGATGTCTTTCACCTCCTCGGCACTGACGCGCGGCTGGTTCAAGAGCAGCTTCAGCACGGCATCGGGTGACTGCGTCGAAGTCCGGTTCGACGGCGACGCGGTCCGGGTGCGGGACACCAAGGACCGCGGCGACGGTCCCGTGATCACGCTCGACGCCGCGCGGTGGGACGACTTCCTGCGCCAGTTGCTGGCGGGGGCGGTCGACGTCGACGGCGCGCTGGCCGTCCTGCCCGCGCCGAGCGGCGGCACGATCCTGCGCTCCCGCCACGACGGCACCGCGTTGCGCTACACGCGGGGCGAGTGGGAGATGTTCATGCGCGGCGTGCGCGCCGGCGAGTTCACCCACTCCGCCGCCGTCGCCTGAGTCGGCAGGTCACGGAAGCGGACCCCTCATGGACGGGCGTGGACGGGTTCCGTAACCTGTCCGAGACCTGAGCGGGGGTGACCCGTTCGGGCCCCCACCCGGCTCAAGGAGGATCGCGCGAACCGTGGCGTCGAAATCCGCTCAGCGCACCGTCCGCGCCGCCCTGACGGCCACCGCTGTCGCCGCGCTGCTCGGCGGCGCGATGCCCCTGCACCTGGCCGTCGCCCAGCCCGAGGCACCCGACGCCGCCGAGGCGTTGAAGAGGTACACCGATCTCTCCCACGAGGCCGAGGCGCTCAACGAGGAGCACCTGCGGGCGCAGGAGGCGCTGGCCGGCGCCCAGGGCGCGCTCGACCAGGCCAACCGCGACCTCACCGCGGCCCAGCAGGCCCAGGAAGCGCTGCGCGGCCAGGTCGACCTGCTCACCGAAGCCTCGTTCGAGGGCGCGCGGTTCAGCCAGTTGTCCGCGTTGCTGGTCAGCGACTCGCAGCAGGACTTCCTCAACCGCATGTCCGCCCTCGGCGTGCTGGCCGGTGACAACGCGGAGGCGTTGCAGGGGCTCTCCGACGCCGTGGACCTGGCCAACGACGCCGCCCACCGGGCGGGCGAGGCGGCCGGCGCCGCGAACAAGGCCATCGCGGACATCGACCAGCGCAAGGCCGCGTTGGACGGCCAGATCGCCCAGGCCCGGGACGCCTACCGCTCGTTGAGCCCCGCGCAGCGCGCGGCGCTGAACAACAAGGGCGACATGAGCGCGATCCCCGTGCCGGCGGGCAAGGCGGGCGAGGCGCTGGCGTTCGCGCTGGCCCAGCGCGGCAAGGACTACGTGTACGGCTCGAACGGCCCGAACACCTGGGACTGCTCCAGCCTCATGCAGGCGGCGTACCGGACGGCGGGCATCGCGATCCCCCGCACCACCTACGGCCAGGCCACCATCGGCCGGTCGGTGTCGCGCGACGAGGTCCGGGCCGGCGACCTGATCATCTACTACTCGGGTCAGACGCACGTGGCGATGGCGATCGACGGCCTGCGGGCCGTGCACGCCTCCACCGAGGGCGTGCCGGTCAAGGTCCAGGACATCGAGTCCATCGGACCGGTGAACGTCATCCGACGCGTGATCGGCTGAATCCCGGGTACTACTCCTGCGCCACCACGAGTGACGGAGGAGCAATGCCCGACGTTGTCGATCTGATCATGCAGGACCACCGCGAGGTGGAGCGGCTGTTCGCCGAGCTGAAGGACCACCCGGAGAAGCGCCCGCTGCTGGTGCCCGTGCTGGTCTCCGTGCTCACCGCGCACAGCCGCGCGGAGGAGGCCGAGGTCTACCCGGTCGCCAAGGACGAGGCGGGCGAGACCGAGGAGGTCGAGCACAGCCAGGAGGAGCACGCCGAGGCCGAGCAGCTGCTGGCCAAGCTGGCCGCGACCGACCCGACGTCGCCCGCGTTCGACGGCGTGCTGCGCGAGCTGGTCGAGTCCGTGACCCACCACGTCGAGGAAGAGGAGTCGTCGGTGCTGCCCGGCATGCGCGAGCGGCTCGACGACCAGCGGCGCGAGGAGCTGGGGCGCGCGTTCGCGGAGAGCCGGGCGAAGCACCTGGGCGACCGGCCGGGTGAGGCGACCCGCGAGGAGCTGCTGGCGCAGGCGCGCAACGCCGGCGTGTCGGGCGCGTCCGGGATGAGCAAGGCGCAGCTCGAGAAGGAGCTGCACGCGTCCTGACGGGCGCTCACAACCACCTTGGGCCTAGGCTGGGTGCGGTCGAGCAGGCAGCCGCACCTGCCGACCGCACCCAGGGGTGGACATGGACGATTTCGCCGACGCCGTCACGCTCACGGCCCGTGAGGCGTCCGTGGGCGTGGTGGTCGTCGCCGTGGCCGGCGAGCTGGACATGGCGACGGTGCCCGCGGTGGAGGAGTTCGTCCGCCGCAGGCTCGGCGGCGTCAGCCGCGCCCTGGTGCTCGACCTGTCCGGCGTGACGTTCCTCGGGTCGACCGGCATCAACCTGCTGATCGCGCTGCGGTCGCGGTGCGAGGAGCAGGGTGCGGCGCTGCGGTTGGTGGCGACCACGAGGGTGGTGCTCCAGCCGTTGGCGCTGACCGACCTGACCGGCCACTTCACGATCGTGTCAGCGGTCGGCGAGGCCAGCTGAGCGCGGTCAGTCGCCCAGGACCGCCCAGACGACCTTGCCGCCCCGCGGCCACGGGTAGCAGCCCCACGTGCGGCTCAGCGCCGACACGAGCGTGAGGCCCCAGCCGCGCGGGTGACGCGGCTCGGGCTTCGGCTCGCGGGGCGGGTCCGGGTTGTCGTCGCGCACTGTGACGGTCAGTCGGCCGTCGCGCAGCTCCAGGCGCAGCACCGGCGTGGAGCGGCCGTGCCGGACGGCGTTCTCGACCAGTTCGGTGGCCACGGTGACCGCGTCGTGGACGAAGTGCGTGACGCGCAGGCGGGTGCACGCCTCGCGGACGAACCGCCTGGCCAGCAGGCCGCTGGCCGGCGAGTCCGGCAGCACCGTTTCGTCGCACGTGCGGTCGGGCGGGCGTCCGACCGCGGCCAGGGCGGCGGCCAGCGAGGTGAACCGAGGTACGGCGCGCATGCCGTTGGCCGCCAGCGCCCGGCGGTGCGAGGGCGACTCGCCGACCAGCATCACCGGCACGCCCGGCCACTCCGCTACGCGCAGCCGCACCGTGGCGAAGACCGCCAGGAACGCGGGCGTGGCGCACTCGAACCCGTCACCCAACCGCACGACGACCGCCGTCGGCTCGTCCACCGCGCACTTGAGCAGGCCGTCACGCAGCTCGCGGTAGGTGGTCAGGTCGAGCCGGCCGGTCGGACGCACCACGGCCGCACCGCCGATGTCGGTGCGGTGCAGCGCGAGCCCGGGCACCTCGCCGGCACCCGGCCCGCGGTCTCGCGTTGGCATCAGGTCACCCCGACCGGTGAATACCCGCGCGGTGTAACCCTATTCGCCTGATCGGGAGGAACGGGTAGTCCGGACGGCCTACCTCAGCGGGCGGAGGAGGCCGCCTTGGGCTTCGGGGTCCACTGCGTGTAGCCGGCGCGCTCGGCCTCGGCGACCGAGCGGAACGTGACATCGCCCTTCATGCGCTTGTAGTACGGCGAGTCGGGGGTGTGGAAGATCATCGACTTGGAGTTCGCCTTGACGGGCAGCGCCTCGGCGGCTTCGGGCTCCTGGACGACGACCTCCGGCACCTGGACAACCTTCGGCTCCACGACCGCCTCCGGCTCCGACGCGACCTCCGGCGCCGCGACGATCCCAGGCTCCTGAGTGGCCTCCGGCCGCGCAACGACCTCCGGCACCTCAACCGCTTCAGGGGCCTTGGTGTCGACCGGTTCGCGGATGGACTCGGGCTCGGGCGCGGCGGCCGGGGCAGGGATCGCGCCAGGGGCGGGGGTCTCGGCGGCCACCGGGTCGCGGACAGGCTCCGGCTCCGGCGCGACCTCCGGCTCCGGCGCGGTTGTCAGGGCAGGGATCGCGGCGGCAGCGGTGGTCGTGGCGGCAGCGGGGATCTCGGCGGCGACCGGGTCGCGGACAACCTCCGGCTCCGGCGCGACTTCCGACTTCGGCGCGGCGGCCGGGGTGGCGGTCGCGGTGGCAGAGGCGGCAGGGGTCTCGGCGGCCACCGGGTCGCGGACAACCTCCGGCTCAGGCGCGACTTCCGACTCAGGCGCGGCGGCCGGGGCGGGGATCGCGGCGGTGGCGGAGGCGGCCGGGGTGCTGGTGGCGGAGTCGGCAGTGGCGGGGGTCTTGGCGGCGACCGGGGCGCGGGCAGGCTCGGGCTCCGACGCGGCTTCCGACTCAGGCGCGGTTGTCGGGGCAGGGGTCGCGGCGGCAGCGGTGGTCGTGGCGGCGGCGGGGATCTCGGCGGCCACCGGGGCGCGGACAACCTCGGGCTCAGGCGTGGCTTCCGGCTCCCGCGCGGTCGTCGGGGCAGGGATCGCGGCGGTGGCGGTGGTGGTCGGGGTGGTGGCGGCGACCGGGGTGCGGGCAGGTTCGGGTTCCGACGCGGCTTCCGGCTTCGCTGCGGTGGTCGGGGTGGTGGAGGTGGGGGTTGGCTGGTCGAGGCGGGTGCGCAGGTCGCGGATGGTGGGGTTCAGGCGCAGCCAGACGACTGCCGCGCCCGCCACGAACGCCGCCACGCACAGGACGATGGTGAACAACCAGGACACTGCCAACTCCTACGGCCACAGTCTTGCGGAACAGGGACGTCGACCGGACGCGTCACGACCGGTCGCGCGCGGCTCGGGTGGCCGGTCGGGGCATCGCGGGCGTGGGGTCACCCGCGAGTCAGGACGTCGATGCCACCAGCTCGACCCGAAAGCACACGACCCGTCGGCCGAATTCACCGTGTCGGGAACCACAGACTAAGGACGTGTCAAGCGGCGTTCGGCAGCACCCCCTGCCTGCACCCGCACCGACTGCACACCGGGTGCGCGGGCAGTCGCACGTCGGCGAGCAGTTTGCGGGCGTCGTCGAACGTCGGCACCCGCTGCCCCGGCACCAGCAGGCTGTCCAGCACCTCCTGCCGCCGCCGCGCCAACTCGCGCGACCGCTCCACCGGGTCCTTCACCCGCGCCCGCACCCGCTCCCGCGACTGCTCGCGCGCCAAGCTGCCCGCCGCGCTCAACGGCCGCCGGGGCCGTGGCTCGGTCAGGCGGGCGTTGCGCCGGTTGATCCGCCACCAGGCGCCCAGCGTCATGCCCGCCACCGGGGGGCGCGCACGCCGCGCGCCCCCCTGCCACCACGACCTCAGCCGCGCACGGAGGAAGTCGTGCGCCACCTGGTCGCGGTTGCGCGGGCTGCCCTGCCTGGTGCCGTCCGGCCTGCGGTCGACCGCCGCGAGCAGGGCATCGACGCTCCACCCCTCGCCGAACCACGGCTCGACGACCCGGCGCACGGCGGCGCGGTGGGCGTCGGGCCAGGTGGCTCGCAGGCAGAGCGCCTCGACCGCCGTGTCGATCTCGGCGTCGGTCTCGGGGATGACACGGCCGGGCCACTGACGGGGATCGAGTCGAACACGCATCGCATGGCTCCCTTCGAACGCGTACCGAACATCCGTTCGAGATAGTGCCACCGACCACCGACAATTCCTGAGCCTTAGATTTGACTTATATAAGCCCAGACTGAAAGATGCTGGTCGTGCACGCGTTCGACGTACTCGGCGACCCGGTCCGTCGCCGCATCTTGGAGCTGCTCTCCGACGGCGAGCAGACCTCCGGCGCGGTCACGGAGGTGGTCCGCCGGGAGTTCGGCATCTCGCAGCCGGCCGTCTCCCAGCACCTGCGGGTGCTGCGCGAGAACGGCTTCGCCCGCGTCCGCGCGGAGGGCACCCGACGCCTCTACGCGGTGGACGACCGCGGACTGCGCGAGGTGGACGAGTGGCTCGACCGGTTCCGCCGGTTCTGGAGCGGGCACCTCGACGCGCTCGCGACCGAACTCGCGCGCGGCAAGCGCGAGAGGCGACTCAAGGAGGAAGAACAGTGATCGACATCGCCGACCAGCTCAAGGCCATCCACCGCGAGGTGAACGCGGGCTCGGACGAGACCATCGGCGTGCTGCTGCGCCGCACCTACGCCGCGACGGCGGCGGACGTGTGGGACGCGGTGACCGACCCGGACCGGCTCAAGCGCTGGTTCCTGCCGGTCAGCGGCGACCTGCGCGAGGGCGGCGGCTTCCAGGTGGAGGGCAACGCGAGCGGCGAAATCCTCACCTGTGCGCCATCGAAGCTGCTGAGGGTGACCTGGGGAGCACCGACCAGCGTCGTGGAGCTGCGCCTCACCGAGGACGACGACGAGCGGACCACCGTCGAACTGGAGCACATCGTGCCCAAGGCGATGGCGGGCAGCGGCGCGGGCGCGCTGTACGTCGGCCCCGGGTGGGACGGCGCGCTGCTCGGCCTGGCCCTGTACGTCGCGGGCGAGGTGGGCGACGACTTCGACCCCGTCGCCGCCGCCAACGCGCCGGAGACCCAGCGGTTCAACGCCGGGTCGATCGACGCGTGGGCGGCGGCGGTGGTCGCGTCGGGCACCGCCACGGCGGACGAGCTGGCCGCGGCGGTCGCGATGGCCAAGGGCCAGTACACGCCGGACGTCGACTGACGCGCTACGGCTCGTCCACCTCGGCTTCGACGCCGTCCAGCGTCGACTCGATCCCGTCGAAGCCGGGGTCCGCGGGCACGGCGTCGTCGGCACGGCACCCGACCACCGCGAACAGCAGCACGACCGCCGTGATCACGCCCCTCACCTCACCCCGCAGTGCGACTCCTGGAACCGGTCCACGCGACGCTGCGCGTCACCCAGCCGGGCCACCTGCGCGTCACGCCGCTCCAGCCGCCGCTCCAGCCGCTCGGCCCGGGCGGTGTCCCCCGCCTCACGCGCCTGCCGCGCCTGCTCGCGCAGCCAGGCCGTCGAACCGGGCACGTCGGCCGGGCCGTTGATGCGGGTGGTGAGCCGGGTGATGCGCTCCTCGACCTTCGGCACGCGCTGCTCGCACAGCTTCTTCACCTGTTCGGGGCTGATCGTGATGGGCGCGTAGTCCTGCGCGACCGCGACGCCGGTGGACGTGAGACCGAACGCGGCGGTCGTGACGACCGCGAGGCGGATCCATGGGTTCATGACCACCACGATCACCGGACAGGGTGTGGAGCGCGTGCGGCGGATGTTCGGGTTCGGCAAAGACGTCCGGTTTCACGCGCCGGCGCGGGGGGCAACCTCTCCCCCATGACCGACACCTTGTGGGACGAGTTCCACCGCGTGGTGAACATGACCTCGCACGAACTGGAGGACTGGCTGCGCACCCGCTCGGCGGACGAGGACAGCGAGACCGTGCCCGACCAGGCGGGCACGCCCACCGGCCAGGAGGTGCTGCGGGTGCTGCGCAAGCGGCGCACGGACCTGACCACCGAGGACGTGCGGGTGATGCGCAAGGTCGTGGAGCGGGTGCGCGAGCAGCGGCGTGACGACCTGGAGCCCACGGCGGGCGAGGCGCACTGGCGGCACCGGCTCATGTCCATCGGCCACGACCCGCTCAAGCCCGCCTGAGGCTCACCCGTGGCGGGCGGCGGCCTTCTCCACGTCACCCAGCCGCACGCCCGCCTCGGGCACCAGCCCGAACTGCACGACCTGGCGGCGCGCGAGCAGGTCGGTGAGCCAGTCCACGGCGACCCGCAGCCGGTTGCCCGGCATCGCGAGCAGGTGGTAGCCGCGCGCCACGGCCTTGGCGGGCAGCCCGGTCAGCGGCACGTGCAGCGGGTTGGCCACCGCCTGCGAGCCGGCCAGGTCGACCACGAACCCGAGGTCGCGGTGCCGGTAGGTGCTCACGTCGCCGTGCCCGAGGGAGGCGGCGACGTTGCGACCGGCGAGCTTGCCCTGGCGCTGGGCGTGCTGCGCGGTCATCGGCGTGGGTTTGCCGTCGTTGAACACGTCCGGCACGGCGGCCACGTCACCGGCCGCGAACACGTGCGGGTGCGTCGGCACGGCCAAGGTCGGGTCGACGACCACGCGGCCCTTGGCGGTGGTGAGCGCGACCGCCTCGACCAGCGGGTCGGGCTGCACTCCCACGCACCACACCAGCGTGCGGGTGGGGATCTCGCTGCCGTCGGTCAGCCTCGCGCAGTGCTCGGTGACCTCCTTGACGCTGGTCTCCAGCCGCACGTCCACTCCCCGCGCCCGCAGCACCTTCGCCGCCGGCCCGGACAGCCGCTCGTCCAGACCCGGCAGCACGCGCGGCGCCATGTCCACCAGCACCCACTTGATCTCCGACTCGGACAACCCGGTGCGCCCGCGCAACGCCGACCGGGTCAGCTGCTGCCCCTGCGCCACCAGTTCCGTGCCCGTGTACCCCGCGCCGACCACGACGAACGTCGCTCGCGCCGCCCGTTCGGCCGGGTCCGTCGCCTGCTCAGCCAGCTCGACCTGCCGCAGCACGTGGTCGCGCAGGAACACCGCTTCGGCGACCGACTTGAACCCGAACGCGTGCTCGGCCACGCCCGGGATGGACAGCAGCCGGGTCACCGAGCCCGCCGTCAGCACCAGCCGGTCCCACTCCAGGACCTGCTCCCGCCCCTCCACGTCCACCACGGTGCACGTGCGGGCGGCCAGGTCGAGCCCGGTGGCGTGCGCCTGCACCAGGCGGGTGCGCGGCAGCTTGGGCCGCAGCGGCACGGCCACCCGGCGCGGGTCGAGCGACCCGCCCGCGACCTCCGGCAGCAGCGGGACGTAGAGCATGTAGTCGGTGGGGTTCACCGCCACCAGCTCGGCGGCGTCCGGGGGCAGCACGCGTTCCAGCGTGCGCAGGCAGTGGTAGCCCGCGAAGCCCGTTCCCACGACCAGCACCCGCGGCTTGCCCATGACCGATCCCTCCGCCGACGTGCGTTACGCCAGCGGGTACCCACCACCGGGAAGGGGTAGACAACGACCATGGCCCTGGGACTGCCTGACGCGATCACCGCCTGTCTCTTCGACCTCGACGGCGTGCTGACCAGCACCGCCGTGCTGCACCGCCGCGCGTGGCGGCGCACGTTCGACGACTTCCTGCGCCCGCGCGGCGAGCCGCCGTTCGCCGAATCGGATTACCTGAAGTACGTCGACGGCCGCCCCCGCTACGACGGCGTGCGCGAGTTCCTCGCCTCGCGCGGCATCACGTTGCCCGAGGGGCAGCCCGACGACCCGCCCGACGCCGACACCGTGCACGGCGTGGGCAACCGCAAGAACGACCTGTTGGAGGCCATCATCCGACACGAAGGCGTGACGCCCTACGCGGGCACGGTCCCGTACCTGAAGGCGGTCGAGGAGGAGGGGTTGGGCATCGGCGTGGTCACCTCGTCGGCCAACGCGCGCAAGGTGCTCGACGCGGCGGGCCTGAGCCCGTTCGTGCAGGCGCTGGTGGACGGCGTGGTCATCAGCCGCGACGGGCTGAAGGGCAAGCCCGCGCCGGACTCGTTCCTGGCGGGCGCGCGGCTGCTGGGCGTGAACCCGGAGCACGCGGCGGTGTTCGAGGACGCGCTGGCGGGCGTGCGGGCCGGGCGCGCGGGCGGGTTCGGGCACGTGGTGGGCGTGGACCGGACCGGGCAGCGGGAGGCGTTGCTGGCGCACGGCGCGGACGTCGTGGTCGAGGACCTGGCGGAGCTGCTGTGAGCGGTTGGGAGGTCCACCCCTGGATGGTGCGGTGGGACGGTCTCGCGGTCGACCAGCTGCGCCGGACGGAGTCGGTGTTCGCGCTGTCCAACGGGCACATCGGGATGCGCGGCACGCTGGACGAGGGCGAGCCGCGCGGTCTGCCCGGCACCTACCTCAACGGCTTCTACGAGGAGCACGCGCTGCCCTACGGCGAGTCCGGCTACGGCTACCCCGAGGCCGGGCAGACGGTCGTCAACGTCACCGACGGCAAGGTGATCCGCCTGCTGGTGGAGGACGAGCCGCTGGACATGCGCTACGGCCGGGCCCACGTGCACCAGCGCGAGCTGGACTTCCGCACCGGCACGCTGCGCCGCTGCACGGAGTGGGAGTCGCCGACCGGCCGCCGGGTGACCGTGCGCACCGAGCGGCTGGTGTCGCTGACGCAGCGCGCGGTCGCGGCGATCCTCTACGAGGTCGAGCCGAGCGAGGACGTGCAGCTCGTCGTGCAGTCCGACCTGCTGGCCAACGAGCCGGTGGAGAACGAGGGCGACGACCCGCGGGTGGCGGCGGCGCTCAACGAGCCGCTGGTGTCGGACTTCGCGCACGCCGAGGACTACCGGGCGGTGCTGGCCCACCACGCGCGCAACTCGGGGCTGCGGATGGCCGCCGCGATGGACCACGAGCTGGAGGTCCAGGACGGCGTGCGCACCGAGATCCGCGCCGAGGGCGACCTGGCCCGCTTCACCGCCGCCGTGGACGTGCCCGCGGGCGGCAAGCTGCGGCTGGTGAAGTACCTGGGCTACGGCTGGTCGGCGCAGCGGTCCGTGCCCGCGCTGCGGGCGCAGGTCGAGGCGGCGCTGGCGGGCGCGCGGCAGACCGGCTGGGACGGCCTGCTGGCCGAGCAGCGGCGGTTCCTGGACGACTTCTGGGAGGCCGCGGACATCGAGCTGCACGGCGACGACGAGCTCCAGCAGGCGCTGCGGTTCGCGTTGTTCCACATCATGCAGGCGGCGGTGCGCGGTGAGACGCGCGCGATCCCCGGCAAGGGGCTGACCGGTCCGGGTTACGACGGGCACGCGTTCTGGGACACCGAGATGTTCGTGCTGCCGGTGCTGGCCTACACCGTGCCCGAGGCGGCGCGGGACGCGTTGCGGTGGCGGCACTCGACGCTGCCCAAGGCGCGGGAGCGGGCCGAGGTGCTGGGCCAGCGCGGCGCGGCTTTCCCGTGGCGGTCGATCAGCGGCGCGGAGTGCTCGGCGTACTGGCCCGCCAGCACGGCCGCGTTCCACGTCAACGGCGACGTCGCGCACGCCGTGGCGCAGTACGTGAACGCGACCGGCGACCGGTCGTTCGAACGCGAGTGCGGCGCGGAGATCCTGGTCGAGACCGCGCGGCTGTGGACCTCGCTGGGGCACCACGACCAGCACGGCGGTTTCCGCATCGACGGCGTGACCGGGCCGGACGAGTACTCGGCCGTGGTGGACAACAACGTCTACACCAACCTCATCGCGCAGGAGAACCTGCGCGGCGCGGCGGACGCGTGCGACCGGCACCCCGACGTGGCCGAGCGGTTGGAGGTGACCGCCGAGGAGGTCCAGGACTGGCGCAAGGCCGCCGACGGGATGCTCGTCCCGTTCGACGAGCTGCTCGGCGTGCACCAGCAGAACGAGGGGTTCACCTCGCACGCCGAGTGGGACTTCGAGGGCACCGACCCCGACGAGTACCCGTTGCTGCTCAACCGGCCGTACTTCGACCTGTACCGCAAACAGGTGGTCAAGCAGGCCGACCTGGTGCTGGCCATGCACGTGCGCGGCGACGCTTTCACCGCGGAGCAGAAGGCCCGCAACTTCGCCTACTACGAGCGGCGGACGGTGCGCGACTCGTCGCTGTCGGCCGGCACGCAGGCGGTGCTGGCCGCCGAGGTGGGCGCGCTGCGGCTGGCTTACGACTACCTGGCCGAGGCGGCGTTCACCGACCTGCACGACCTGCACCGCAACGTCCACAACGGACTGCACATGGCGTCGCTGGCGGGCGCGTGGATCGGGTTGGTGGCCGGGTTCGGCGGGATGCGCGACCACGGCGGCGAGCTGTCGTTCGCGCCGCGCCTGCCGCCGGGCCTGACCGGGATGGCGTTCCGCCTGTCGTTCCGCGGCACCCGCCTCGCGGTGGAGGTGGACGAGGGCTCGGTCACCTACCGGATCGTGGCGGGCGAGGCGCTGCGCACCAGCCACCACGGCGAGCCGATCGTGGTGGAACCGGGCTGGCCGGTCACGATGTCCACACCAGACGCGCCCGTGCCGCCCGAGCTGAGCCAGCCGGTGAACCGGGCGCCCGCGCGCCGGGTGCCGCCGGTCCGCTGATCGTTCACAGCCGTTCCGGGTACCCCGGAACGGCGAAACCCCGGTGTGGCACCGAGATCGCCGGACGAGGTGCCCGGCCGGACTCTTGGGGGGAGGGGAGTCCGGCCGGGACTTGGCAGGCGGCCAGTTGGGGGGGCGGTGGCCGCCTAAGCCCTCATCGCAGCGAGGAGTACCCCTGTTACCGGGCTTCAATCACCGATCCCGATGGCGGCCGCGTGATCCCGGTCATCCCCCGGTCGGCACGACCGCGCGGCGGGTGTCGGACCGCACCCGGCCGACGCCGTGACCAGCGCCGACGGTTTTCCGCAATCGTACGGGCGCTGGATCGGCGCTTCCCGTGCGAGAGGTAACCCACAGGAGTGAGAGGGGCAGCGCCGCTGCCCGCGGCCGGACAGGATGCCGGGACGTGAGCTCAACACCGATCTACGACGAGTTGGCGGCGACCTACCTCGCGGACTTCCTGCCCGACCCCGCCCGGCCGGCCCCGCCGGACGAACCGGGTGAGCACGCGTCGCCTCCCGCGGCGCAGTCACCGCCCCGGCCGCCGGACCACACCCGACCAGAGGTCTGAACCACCGGAGATCTTGACACCGCCTCACGCAGCGGAGTAGGACGAGCACATGCCGTAAAGGTCGCCTACCCCGAAGGGTGGAGCGGAATGCGTGGACGAGCGCTGCTCTGTGCAGTGGCCCTGTTCGCCGCCGGCGCGTGCAACGCAGAGCAGATCGAGTCTCCCGATCAGGTGACACTGACCTGGTGGGACTACCTGAACCACTCCCCCATGGCCGACCAGGCCGTGGACAGCCTCCTCACCCGGTACCGCCAGGAGCACCCCGACGTGCGGATCGAGCGCACCTCGCTGCCCCGGGCCGAGTTCGAGGCCAAGCTCGCCGAGGCGACCGCGTCCGGCGTGTTCCCCGACATCGCCGCCGTCGGCACCGCCGACCTGCCCCGGCTGGCCGCGAGCGGCGCCCTGGCAGACCTCACCGACCGCTTCGAGCAGTGGGCCCCGGCCGACCGGTTCCTCCCGCCGGTGCGCGAGAGCGTCACCCGGGACGGGCGCGTCCACGGCGTGCCGCTGCGCAGCACCACCACCGCGCTGGTCTACCACCGCGACCACTTCGCCGCGGCCGGCCTCACCGAACCGCCGACGACCTGGGACGGGCTGCGTGCCGCGGCTAAGGCCCTGACTTCGGCCGACCGCTCCGGGCTGTGCTTCGGCGCGAAGGGCGACGACCTGACCACCGCGTTCCTGCCGCTGCTGTGGCAGGCGGGCGGCGACGTGGCCGACCTCGGCGGTCAGCCCTCCCTCGACGCCCTCACCTTCCTCGACGACCTGGTGAACACCGACCGCAGCACGCCCGCCGAGGCGCTGGGCTGGACCGACGACGACGTGCGGCAGCGCTTCGCCGAGGGCCGCTGCGCGATGGCGATCACCGGACCGGCCTCGATCCCCGCGCTCAACACCGCCGGGCTGGACTGGGCGGCCGCCCCGCTGCCCGACGGCGCGGCGGGAGCCGCGGGCCTGCTCGGCGGCGAGACGGCCGTGGTGGGGCGCAACGGCCGGGTCGACCGGGCCTGGGACGTGCTGACCTGGCTCGCCGAGCAGCCCGACAACGCCACCGAGTTCGGCGGCGGCCTGTCCGCGCTGCCCAACCGCGCCGACACCGTGGACGCCCTGGCCTGGCAGTGGGACCCGAACCTGCCCGGCTTCACCGCGCAGCTGCGGTCGGCGCGCGCCCCCACCGCCTACGGCGCGGAGTACGCGGGGATCTCCCGCGCGCTGGCCACGATGGCCACGCGCGTGCTGAGCGGCGAGCGCCGCCCCGATCAGGCGATTGCCGAGGCAAAGGCAGAGATCGAACCGCTGCTGCGCTGATCGCGGCGCAGGCCGCTGAGCTGCCCGTGACCCCTCGATTAGCCGTAATGCCGGACGGTGTTGGGCGATATGACCCATAGGGGTAAGCCGTCGGGGGGCCAGGATGAGCCGAACGGGCGCGGGTAACCCGCTGTCATGCGGAACGAGGCAGCCGTGACCGAACGGCGTACCGGGAAGAAGACCCGGCCGGGGACCGAGGAGCAGCCCCGATCCTTCAGCCGGGCACAAGCGCTCGCACTGGTGGTCGGGATGCTCCAGATCGTCCTCGCGTCCATCCCGTTCCTGCCCATGGGTGAGGGCGCCGTCCACACCTTGTACGTGTGCACGGGCCTGGCCGGCGTGCTGCTGGCCTGGCGGCACCGGCACGCGCGGTGTTACGGCGTCCTCCTGCTGCTGCTCTACGGTCAACTGTTCATCACCGACGCCGAGGAGACCGGAGTCCTGGGCCTGCCCACGTGGGAGACCCTGTCGTACGGGCGGGCCGCCCTGGCGGGCGTGGTGATCGCCCTGGTGCCCGCGTTCAAGCCGCGGTAGGCGCCCGCGGTCACGGTGCCGTCCGGGTGGAAGCGCAGCTTGGGGTCGCCGCTGAGGGCGATCGACTCGAACATCGCGAGGTCGGACTTGGTGGTGGGCCGCCAGTACATGTGGGCGCCGTGGGTGACGCCCATGTCCATCGACATCATGGTCGCCACCGCCCGGTCGTAGCGCCGGCGGCTCAGCTCCGCGCCGCCGGAGGCGTGGATGTCGAACACGTCGTGGTCGCCGGTCAGCGGCCGCAGCCCGCCCCGCCGGTCGAAACCGTGCACCACGCCGTCGCGCACGACGTACTCGCCCCGCCGCTCGAACTGGGCCATCTTGTCGCTCAACGCCTCGAACTCGACGCGCCGCTGGTCGTAGCGGCGCAGCAGCCGGTCGTGCAGGTCGACGCGCGGTAACTCGGGCCGGAAGTAGCCGACCAGGCCGCGGTGGCGGCGGGCCGCGCCGAGCCGGACGTCCAGGTCGTCGATGGTCTTGGCCTTCACCGCCTCCGGTTTGGGCAGCGCACCCTCGCGCAGCCACGCCACCGCGTGCGGGTTCGTCGCCCGCACGTCGATGACGAGGTCCTGCTCGGCGGCCACCTGCTGGAACTTGCGGGCGTTCTCGATCGGCATGCCGAAAACCGGCTCCACCGACGCCAGGGGGAAGAGGTGATCAGTGCGCACGGCTATTAAGGTCCGCCCGAAATGGGCGTGCACCAGACCGCCGGGTTCGGTTAGCTCGAAGCGTGACCCCTGATTCACTGATCGGACTGCTGGCCGAGCCCGAAAGGTTGCGCGTGGCGGCCGCGCTGGTGCTCGGCGCCCGCACGACCGCGGACGTCGCCGAGGCGACCGGGTTGGACGCTCGGCGGGTCGAGAACTCGTTGCGCCGACTGCGGTCGGCGGGGCTCGTCGTCACCGACGGCTCGGGCTTGCGACTGCGCGAGGAGCTGTTCAAGGAGGCCACCCGGGTCGACCAGGCGAACCGGGTCCAGGAGGACCCGTTCGTGCGGGATGGGCGGCTGGTGAAGCTCCCCGCGCAGCGCGGGCGCAGGCGGGCGGTGCTCGAACAGGTGAGCACCGCGTTCGAGCCGGGTAGACGGTACCCCGAGCGCGACGTGGTGGAGGTGCTGAAGCGGTGGTGCGAGGGCGGTGAGGTCGACCACGTGACCGTGCGCCGGTACCTCGTGGACGAAGGGCTGCTCAGCCGGGACGCCGGCGTCTACTGGCGCTCCGGCGGCCCGGTGAGCGTGTAACGGCCGTCAAGCCGTTCGATGGTCCGATCTTCGGCCCACCTCAGCCGAACGTGTCGGGGTCGGGACCGGTGCGCTCACCCCGGTCCAGGCCCTTGATGGCGGTCATGTCCTCGTCGTCGAGCTCGAAGTCGAACAGGGCGGAGTTCTCCGCGATCCGGCTGGGCGTCACCGACTTGGGGATGACCACGTTGTCCAGCTGCACGTGCCAGCGCAGCACGACCTGCGCGGGCGTGCGGCCGTGCTTGGCGGCGATGGAGGTGATCACCGGGTCGGCCAGCAGCGCGCCCTGCGCCAGCGGGCTCCACGCCTCGGTCACGATGCCGTGCCGGGCGTGGAAGGCGCGCAGCTCGGCCTGCTGCAACCACGGGTGCAGCTCGACCTGGTTCACCGCGGGCACCGCGCCGGTGGCGTCCACGATCCGCTCCAGGTGCGCGGGCTGGAAGTTGGACACGCCGATCGCCCGGACCCGGCCGTCGGCGTGCAGCTTGCCCAACGCGCGCCAACTGTCGACGTACCGGTCCTGCTTGGGCGCCGGCCAGTGCACCAGGTACAGGTCGACCCGGTCGAGGCCGAGCCGCTCGGCGCTCGCGTCGAACGCGCGCAGCGCCTCGTCGTAGCCCTGGTCGGAGTTCCACAGCTTGGTGGTCACGAAGATCTCGTCGCGCGGCACGGGCGAGTCGGCCACGGCGCGGCCGACCGGCTCCTCGTTGCGGTAGGCGGCGGCCGTGTCGATGCTGCGGTAACCGACCCGCAACGCCTCGGTCACCGCGTCGTAGGTGTCCTCAGTGGACACCTGGAAGACACCGAAACCGAGCTGCGGCATGGTGACGCCGTTGTTCAGGGTGATGGTCCTCATGACCTCATGATGCCCGCTGTCAACGGTTCCCACGTGCTGGAACGCGTTGACGCGCGTCACGCCGCACTGGTCCGATCACACCGTGACGGCATTGCCCGAGGTGACGGGAGTCGACCCGACGGACGTCGAGGTGACGGTCGTCATCCGCGTGAGCGCCACCGACACGCGGGTGGTGGCCGCGGCGGGGCGGCTGGCCGAGGCGCTGCGCTCGGCGCTGGACCTGCCGGACGCGGACGTGGTGGTCGACCTGCCGTCCGCGCGGGTCGAGCCGACGCTGCGGATCCTGGTCGACTCGCGCCGCGTGCTGCACCGGGGCGTGCCGGTGGGGCTGACCAGGCTGGAGTTCGACCTGCTGCACCACCTGTGCGCCAACCCCCACCGGGTGCACCGGCGGACCGCCCTGATGGCCAGCGTGTGGGGCACCACGAGCACGGTCGACACCCGCACGGTGGACGTGCACGTGCGGCGCATCCGGCACAAGCTGGGCGAAGCCGCGTCGATCATCACCACCGTGCGCGGGGTCGGGTACCGGGTGGACCACGCCGGGGACGTCGTCGTGGAGCGGGACGCGCCGATCGGGTGAACGGCCGCGTCAGCAGACGAGCGCCACCCGTCGTTCCACCTCGGCGGGCAACCGGCGGCGGTGGCGCAGGACGCCGGGCAGCCGGCGCAGCGCCGCGGCCAGCGCCGCGCCCGCGTCCCGGTCCCCCGCGGCCCGCCTGGCCAGCGCGAACGTCTCGCCGAGCACCACCGCGGGCGGACGGCGCAGCCAGGTGGTGAGCAGGTCGTTGCGCAGCTCCACGCGCCGCCGCCACGCCGACGGCGGCCGGGACGGCGACGGCTGGTGGTGCGCCACCACGTCGTCCACGTAGCAGCACGCCCAGCCGGCCGCGGCCAGGTCCCAGGAGAACAACCGCTCCTCGCCGGGCCAGAACAGCACCGGGTGGAACCCGCCGACCCGCAGGAACGCCGACCGCCGCACGATCGCGCCGCAGCACACGAAACCCAGCACGGACGGTCCGGGCAGGTCGTCGTCACGTCCCAGCGCCGAGTGCGCCATCTCGACGCACACCGGGTCCAGCCGGCCGTCGGGTTCCACGATCGTGCGAGCCGCGACCAGCCCCAACCGGGGGTGGCGGGCGAACAGCTCCTCCGCGCACGGCAACGCGCCGGGCGCCCACCAGGAGTCGTCGTCGCTGAACGCGACGTACGGGGTGCTCGCGTGCCGCACGCCGTGGTTGCGGGCCAACGCGCCCTCGTTGCGCCCCAGGGCCAGCACCTCGACCTGGTCGAACTCGCGCCGCACCCGCGCCACCGTGTCGTCGGACGAGCCGTTGTCGACCACGATCACCGGCACGTCGAGCCGCTGGAGACGGCCCAGCGTGCGCGCGAGGTCGTCGGCGCGGTCACGGGTCGCGATCACCACGGTCGTCTGGGACACCAGCGAGTACTACCCCGGCCAGTGGTGGTTACTCCCGCGCTCCACGGGTAGGCCCTGGTCATGGGATTCGAACGGGTGGTGGTGACGGGAGGGGCCGGGTTCCTCGGCTCGCACGTGTGCGAAGCGCTGCTCAAGCGCGGCGCTCGGGTCGTGTGCGTGGACGACTTCCGCACCGGGTCGCCGGCCAACCTGCCGGACGACCCGCGGCTGGGCCTGGTGGTCGAGGACGTGACCAAGCCGCTGGACCTGCTCGGCGACGTGGACCTGGTGATGCACCTGGCCTGCCCGGCCTCGCCGGTGGACTACCTGCGCATGCCCGTCGACACGCTCAAGACGGGCGGTTTCGGCACGCTGCACGCGTTGGAGCTGGCGCGGCGCAAGGACGCGCGGATCGTGATCGCCTCCACCAGCGAGGTGTACGGCGACCCGCTGGAGCACCCGCAGCGCGAGACGTACTGGGGCAACGTCAACCCGATCGGCCCGCGCAGCGTCTACGACGAGGCCAAGCGCTTCGGCGAGGCGATGACCTGCGCGTTCCGCGGCGAGTACGGCGTGGACACCGGCATCGTGCGCATCTTCAACACCTACGGCGCCCGGATGCGGCCCGACGACGGCCGGATGATCCCGACGTTCGTGCGGCAGGCCCGCGCGGGCGAGCCGCTGACCGTGCACGGCGACGGCAGGCAGACGCGGTCGCTGTGCCACGTGGACGACCTGGTGCGCGGCCTGCTGTCGATGGCGGAGAGCGACCACCCGGGCCCGGTCAACCTCGGCAACCCCGAGGAGGTCACCGTGCTGGAGGTCGCCCGCAAGGTCGTGGAGCTGACCGGCAGCACGTCCGCGATCGAGCACGTCGAGGCGATGACCGACGACCCGCGTCGCCGGCGCCCGGACATCTCGCTGGCCCGCCGGGTGCTGGGCTGGCAGCCGGAGATCGGGTTGGACGAAGGGCTGCGGCGGTCGTTTGACCGGGAACTCGTCGGGTAGTCGACCGAAGTCGGCCTGCGACGGTCCACACAGGAGTTGGAGCGAAAGGGGAAAGCCGTGCGCGTGCTCGGTATCAACGCGGTCTTCCACGACCCCGCCGCCGCCCTCGTGGTGGACGGCGAGGTGGTGGCCGCCGCGGAGGAGGAACGCTTCTCCCGGCGCAAGCACGGCAAGCGGCCGGTGCCGTTCTCCGCGTGGGAGCAGCCCGAACAGGCCGCCCGCTGGTGCCTGGAGCACGCGGGCCTCACGCCGGCCGACCTCGACGCGGTCGCGTACTCCTACGACCCGGACCTGGTCGAGCCGAACGAGGTGCCGTGGGAGGACCTGCGCACCGAGTACGCGCGCCGCGCGCCGTACTTCCTGGCCACCGCGCTGCCTGGGTTGGACCCGGCGATCGTGCGGTTCGTGCCGCACCACCTGGCGCACGCCGCGTCCACCGCCCTGGCCGCGCCGTTCGACGGCGACTGCGCCGTGCTGGTCAACGACGGTCGCGGCGAGTGCCGCTCGCACCTGGCGGGCAGCTACCGCGGCCACCGGCTGGAGACGCTGGCCGCGCAGCACCTTCCGCACTCGTTGGGCCTGCTGTACGAGGACCTGACCGAGCACCTGGGCTTCCTGCGCTCCAGCGACGAGTACAAGGTGATGGCGCTGGCCTCCTACGCCGAGCCCAAGCACCTGGACCTGCTGCGCGAGCACGTCTACGCGACCGAGGACGGCGGGTTCGCGGTGATGCCGCTGGACTGGGCCACGCTGGCCAAGCGCCGCGGCCCGGACGACGAGATGACGCGCGAGCACGCCGAGCTGGCGGCCAGCGTGCAGGTGCGGGTCGAGGAGGTGCTGCTGGACCTGGTCCGGTGGCTGCACGAGCGGACCGGGCAGAAGCGGCTGGCCATGGCGGGCGGCGTGGCGCTCAACTGCGTGGCGAACACGCGGATCTTCGCCGAGGGGCCGTTCGACGAGGTGTGGGTGCAGCCGGCGGCCGGTGACGCGGGCACGGCGCTCGGCGCGGCGTTGCAGGTGGTGGCCGACGCCGGTGAGCCCGCCGCCGCGATGCCGGGCGCGGACCTGGGCCGGTCGTGGACCGACGCCCAGATCGAGGACTGCCTGCGCACCGCCAAGATCAGCTATGAGGAGCCGGACGACGTGGCCGTCGCGGTGGCCGAGGCGTTGGCCGAAGACCAGGTGGTCGCCTGGTTCCAGGGTCGCAGCGAGTACGGGCCGCGGGCGTTGGGCCGCCGGTCGCTGCTTGCGCACCCGGGCAGGGCGGAGAACCTGGAACGGCTCAACAACGTGAAGGGGCGCGAGCAGTTCCGGCCGATCGCGCCGATGGTGCTGGCCGACCGCGCGGCCGAGCTCTTCGAACGGGGGCCGCTGCCCAGCCCCTACATGCTCTTCGTGCACGACGTGCGGCCCGAGTGGCGTGACCGGATCCCGGCGGTCGTGCACGTGGACGGCACGGCGCGGGTGCAGACCGTGGACCCGGAGACCGAGCCGTTGATGGCGCGGGTGATCCGCGAGTTCGACCGGCGCACCGGCGTGCCCGTGGTGGTGAACACGAGCCTGAACACGGCCGGGCGGCCGATGGTGGACGACCCGCGTGACGCGTTGGAGTGCTTCGGCTCGGCCCCGGTGGACCTGCTGGCCATCGGCCGGTTCGTGGTGCGTCGGCGATGAGCGTCGACTACGCGGTGGTGGTCCCCACCGTCGGCCGGGACAGCCTGCGGGTCGTGCTGGAGGCGTTGGAGCACGGCGTGGGGCCGCCGCCGCGCGAGATCATCGTGGTGGACGACCGGCCCGAGCCCGGACCGCTGCCGGCGACGCACTCGGCGCGCGTGCTGCGCACCGGTGGGCGCGGACCGGCCGCCGCGCGCAACGCCGGGTGGCGTGCCGCGTGCTGCGAGTGGGTCGCGTTCCTGGACGACGACGTGGTGCCGCCGCACGACTGGAAGCAGCGGTTGACGGCGGACCTGGCGAAGCTGGGGCTGGACGTGGGCGCGTCGCAGGCGCGGATCGTCGTGCCGCTGCCGCCCGACCGCAGGCCGACCGACTGGGAGCGCGGCACGGCGGGGCTGGCGGACGCGCGGTGGATCACCGCGGACATGGCCTACCGGCGGGCGGCGCTGGTGCACGCGGGCGGGTTCGACGAGCGCTTCCCCCGCGCGTACCGGGAGGACGCCGAGCTGGCGTTGCGGGTGCAGGCGCACGGGTACCGGATCGTCAACGGCGACCGCGTGACCACGCACCCGGTGCGCGAGGCTGGGTTCTTCGCCAGCCTGAAGCAGCAGCGCGGCAACGCCGACGACGCGTTGGTGCGTCGGCTGTTGGGTCCGCAGTGGCGTGAGCGGCTCGGTGGCGTACCCGGGCGGTTGCCGTGGCACGCGGCCACCACGGCGTCGGGGGCGGTCGCGGCCCTTTGCGGACTTCTCGGGTGGCGGAAGGCCGCCTTGGCGTTCGGTGGCGCGTGGGCCGGGTTGACCGGCTGGTTCGCCGCGCAGCGCATCGCGCCCGGGCCGCGCACCCGCGACGAGGTGCTGAAGATGGTGGTGACGAGCGTCGCCATCCCGCCCGCCGCGTGCGCGCACCGGTTGCGCGGCGAGATCCGCCACCGGGCCGTGCCGGTGGCAGGGCGTCGTCCGGATGCGACGACGGCGGGACGGCCGCGCCGCTCGGACGTGACGGAGCCGGGACGGCCGCGCCGCCGGGTCGGGTCGGTGGCGGACGCGCTGGACCGGCTGCGCACCCGCGGCGACGGGTCTTCGGCGGGCCGGTCCCGCGGCGGGTCGGGGGTGGTGCGGTCGTGAGGATCCTGGTGTTGCGCGCGCTCGGCCTCGGCGACCTGCTGACGGCCGTGCCCGCGCTGCGCGGGTTGCGCCGCGCGCACCCGGACGCCGAGATCACCCTGGCCGCGCCCGCGTGGCTGGCCGACGCGGTGGCCCGGATCGACGCCGTCGACCGGCTGCTGCCCACCGAGGGGCTCGTGCCGATCGACTTCGACTCCCCGGACCTCGCGGTCAACCTGCACGGGTGCGGGCCGCAGAGCACCGAGCTGCTGCGCGCCACGCACCCCGCCCGGCTGATCACGCACGGCGTGCACGTGCCGTGGCCCGCGCACCAGCACGAGGTGCTGCGGTGGTGCCGGCTGCTGGCGCAGTTCGGCATCGCGTGCGACCCGGACGACCTGCACCTGCCCCCGGTGCCGCGCAACGGCGAGATCGTGGTGCACCCCGGTGCCAGCCACGGCGCGCGTCGCTGGCCGGCGGACCGGTTCGCGGCGGTGGCGCGGGCGCTGGGACCGGACGTGGTGGTGACCGGCAGCCCCGCCGAGGAGCCCTTGGTGCGCGAGGTGGCGCAGGGGCGCACCCGCACGGGCGACCTGGCCGGGCTGCTGGACCTCGTGGCCGGCGCACGACTCGTCATCTGCGGCGACACCGGCGTGGCGCACGTCGCCACCGCCTACCGCACGCCGTCCGTGGTGTTGTTCGGGCCCGTGTCCCCCGCCGAGTGGGGACCGAGGTCCGGGCCGCACCGGGTGCTCTGGCGCGGGACGACCGGCGACACGTTCGCCGACCGACCCGACCCGGGGCTGCTCGGGATCACCGCAGACGAGGTGCTGGACGCCGCGCGATCGCTACTGGGAGGTGGACCGTGGCCAGGATCGGCGTCATCGGCGCGGGCTATGTCGGGTTGACCACCGCGGCCTGCTTCGCGCGGCTCGGGCACACCGTGGTGTGCGCGGACGTGGACGAGGGGAAGGTGTCGGCCTTGAGCCGGGCCGAGATCGGCGCGCACGAGCCGGGACTGGCCGAGCTGGTCGCGGAGGGCTTGCGGGACCGGCGGTTGCGGTTCGTGCTGGGCAACGCGGAGGCGCTGTCCGATGTGGACTTCGTGTTCCTGTGCGTGCCGACGCCGACCGGCGAGGACGGGGCGGCCGACCTGTCCGCGGTGCACGCGGTGTTGCTGGAGGCGCGGGACGCGGTGCGGCCCGGCTGCGTGCTGGTGATCAAGTCGACGGTGCCCGCCGGCACGGCCGAGCTGGTCGCGCAGCTGGTGGGCCGGTCGGACGTGCAGGTGGTGTCCAACCCGGAGTTCCTGCGCGAGGGGCACGCGGTCGACGACTTCCTGCGGCCGCAACGGGTCGTGGTCGGCGCGGAGGCCGAGGAGGCGGCCCGCCGGGTGGTCGCGCTGTACGCGGGCACGGGCGCACCGGCGCTGGTCACCGGCAGTGCGAGCGCGGAGCTGGTGAAGTACGCCAGCAACTGCTTCCTGGCGATGAAGCTGTCGTACGTCAACAGCCTGGCCGAGCTGTGCGAGCGGGTCGGCGCGGACATCGGCGACGTCACCGAGGGGATGCGGCTGGACGACCGCATCGGGGCGGCGTTCCTGGAGCCGGGGCCCGGTTGGGGCGGCTCCTGCTTCCCCAAGGACACCAGGGCGTTGCTGTCCACGGCGGAGGACGCGCGCGTCGACTTCCCGTTGCTGCGCGCGACGATCGGCACGAACGGCCACCAGGCGCGCCGCGTGGTCGGGCTGGTGCGTGACGCGGTGGGCGGCCGGTTGGACGGGGTGCGGCTCGGGCTGCTCGGGCTGACGTTCAAGGCGGGCACCGACGACCTGCGCGACTCGCCCGCGCTGGCGGTGGCCTCGCTGCTGGCGGAGGAGGGCGCGCGGCTGACCGGCTACGACCCGTGCGTCTCGGCGGACTGCGGCCCGGTGCGGGTGCGCGAGTCGGCCGAGGCGGTGGCGGACAGCGCGGACGGCCTGGTGGTGCTGACCGAGTGGCCGGAGTTCGCCGAGCTGGACTGGCCTCACCTGGCCGCCACGATGACCCGCCCGGTCATCGTGGACACGCGCAACCTGCTGCCGGTGGAGAAGGTGACGGAGGCAGGCTTCCACCTGGTGTCCCTGGGCCGCCCGACCGCCGCGAGGTGACCGCGCGGCCACCCGCCCCGACCCAGGCGACTGCTCGTCAGCCGCTGCCCTTCACGCGCCCGTCCGGCAGCCCGAACACCCGGCGCACGAGGTCCGCGACCGCTCGGCGGGCAAGGGGTGTCGCCCGGGGCGGGGGCCAAGCGGTCCAGCACGTTGGTGCGCCCCGGCGCGACCACCCGACTTCGCGGCGCTGACGATCACGGCACGGGTGGTCGGCGGGCCCCACCGGTCGCGGGTGGAGCTGCTCGCCGTGGCCGCTGCCGGCGGGCCGGGGCCACGGGCTGTGGCAGGTGTCGGTGCGGGTGCCCGAGCGGCACGTCGCCGAGACCGTCGACCGGGTCCGCGAGCTGGTCGGCGGGTACGCGCACGACCCCGCCGAGCACCGTGCGGAGGTCGCGCACGCTCGGCTACTGGCAGGACCTGGGCCCGGACGTGGCCGCCGAGAAGGACCGGTGTCTGTCGGCGCCGGCCCTGAGGACGCGGCCCGCCGGTGGTCGGCGGGCGGCCCGGGCTGGAGATCCCGCCGCCTGAGTAGGACCGGACCTGACCTACATCGTCTCTACCGTCGTCGGTGGCGGACGCGACCGCCCCCACCGGACGAGGAGACGAACCCGTGAACGTCGTGCCCGACGGCTACCACACCGTCACACCGTGGATCATCACCGCCGGCCGCACCGCCGAGCTGATCGACTTCGTCGTCGACGTCCTCGACGGCGTCGAGCTGGGCCGCGTCGAGGCCGACGGGCTGATCGGCCACGCCGAGGTCCGCGTCGGCGACTCGGTGGTGATGATGTTCGACCGGCCGGGTTGGCCGGCCACGCCCGCGTTCCTGCGGCTCTACGTCGCCGACGACGCCGAGGTGCTGCGCCGGGCCGTGGCGCGCGGTTCGGTCGTCGTGACCGAGCCGACCGAGCTGTTCTGGGGCGACCGGGTCAGCCGCGTGCGCGACCCGTTCGGCAACCTGTGGTGGGTGCACCAGCGCGTCGCGGAGCCGACCCCGGACGAGTTGACCGCCCGGGTGGCCGACCCCGCGTTCGCCGAGGCGATGGAGTACGTCCGGAGCGCGGACTTCTCCCCCACCGGCTGACCGCGGCTCAGCCGCGCGGGTCTCAGCGGAAGAACCGGGTGGCCAGGGCGGTGGCGGCGATCGCCCACAGCGCCAAGGACAGGGCGGCCGGGCCGACCTGGTCGGTCGGGCCGCCCCACGCGGCGGCGACCAGCGTGCCCAGGCCGGTGCCGGGCACGAGGAACACCGGCAGGTCCACCGCGCCGCTCGACCCGACCAGGCCGCCGGCGACCAGCGCGAAGAAGAACGGCGCGGTGGTGATCTGGGCGAGTTCGGCGGTGCCGGTGACGCCGCTGGTGAACACGCCCGCCGCGCAGCTCAGCGCCAGGCCGCCGACCAGCGCGGCGACCACGAGCTCCGGCCGCGCCGGCATCGGCGCGCCCGCCACCACGCTGATGCCCGTCAGCACGAGCGCCTGCGCGAGCCCGAGCAGCACCACCGGCAGCAGCACGCCGGTCAGCACCACGACGTCGGACGCCGCGCCCGTCCGCAGCCGCTTCAGGTAGAGGTCCTGCCGGCGGGCGGTCAACGCGGTCGTCACCGTCACGTACACGGTGAACCCGAACGAGAACAGCAGTTGCAGGGTCACCACCATGGTCCAGCCGGTCTGCTCGCCGTCCATGGCCAGCGCGAAGTACAGGCCGGCGGCCATCGGCATGAGCACGGCCAGCGCGGCGGCGGTGCGGTTGCGCAGCAGGAGCTTCAGCTCGGCCAAGCCCAGTGCGACGATCATGCCGCCACCACCTCACGGCCCGTGCGGGCGTTGTGGAACACGTCCTCCAGCGACGCGTGGTGCGCGCGGATCCGGCCCAACCGCAGGCCCTCCCGCCCCGCCCACGCCAGCAGCACCCCCAGGTCGTCCTGCAACGCGGCGGTGCGCACCTCGACCCGGCCGCTCGGCCGGTGCACCACGTCACCGGACAACATGGGCAACGCGCCCACGTCGAGCGGTTCGGGCAGGTCGAACTCGATGCGGGCGGGCTGGGCGGCGAGCACGTCCGCCAACGCGCCGGACACCGCGACCAGCCCTTCGTGCAGGATCGCCAGCCGGTGCGCCAGCGACTCGGCCTCCTCCAGGTAGTGCGTGGTCAGCACGACGGTCGTGCCCTCCGCCAGCAGCCCGCGCACCACGTCCCACGTGCGCTGCCGCGACTCGGGGTCCAGCCCGGTCGTCGGCTCGTCCAGGAACAGCAGCTCCGGCCGGCCGAGCACGGCCAGCGCGAGGTCCAGCCGCCGCCGTTCGCCCCCGGACAGCTGCTTGACCCGCACGTCGCGCCGGTGCCCCAGGTCCAGCCGTTCCAGCACGTCCTCGGTCGCGCGCCGACCGCTCGTGACACCCCACAACGCCGCCAGCTCGCGCGCGGTCAGGTCCGCCGGGAACCCGCTGTCCTGGAGCATGATCCCGGTGCGCGGGCGCAACGCCGCCCGGTCGCGGAACGGGTCCAGGCCCAGCACCCGCACGGTGCCGCCGAACGGGGCGCGCAGCCCCTCCAGCGTCTCCATGGTCGTGGTCTTGCCCGCGCCGTTGGTGCCCAGGAGCGCGAACAGCTCCCCTCTCCGGACCTCGAAGTCCACCCCGCGCACGGCTTCGAAGTCACCGTAGCGGCACCTGAGGTCCGCCACGTCGATCACCGTTTCTCCCATGGCCGCCATGCTGGTCCCCGACGGACGCGTCCCCCAGTGCCGGCGCGCACCGGTCCTTGTGACAGATGTCAGCAGACAACCGTGCGACCGGACTCGTAGATTCGACCGCGTGACTCCCCTGAACAGGCTCCGCCACTACACGTGGTGGACCGTGGTGGCCGGCGGCGTGGTCGTCTGCCTCGGCACGGTGGTCGACCTGTTCGCCAACGGCCGCGGCGTGCCGAGGTCGGTGCTGCTGGCGGCGGCCGTGGCCGTCGTGACCGTCCAGCACGTCCGGTACATGCGGCAGGCCATGGTCGGGTTGGGCCGGGGTGACGGCTCCCCGTGGGAGCACGCGGCCACGTTCGCGGTGGCGCTGGCGGCGTGGGCGGCGACGACCGGCACGGGCGGGTTCCTGCCCGCCTGGGCCATGCTGCCGGCCCTGGTGATCGCGCACGTCGGCGCGATCCTGCCGCGGCGCAGCCGGTGGCCGGTGGTGACCGTCATGGCGGTGCTCACGGTCGCGGTGGGCGGGCTGACCGGCGGCGAGGACGCCCGACTGGCGATGATCATGTCCGCGCTGATGATCTTCGTGCTGGTGTTCGCCGACCTGGCCCAGCTGTGGATCTGGGACATGGCGGTGCGGCAGGACGAGGCCCGCAGGACCGCCGAGGCGCTGGCCGTGGCCGAGGAGCGGCTGCGGTTCGCCGCGGACCTGCACGACATCCAGGGCCACCACCTCCAGGCGATCGCGCTGAAGGGCGAGCTGGCGCAGCGGCTGATCGGCCGGGACGACGAGCTGGCGAGGCGGCACGCGGGCGAGGTGGCGGAGCTGGCGCGCACGGCGTTGAAGGAGACTCGCGAGGTGGTGCAGGGCTACCGGCGGGCGAGCCTGGGCACGGAGATCACCAACGCCGTGGGCGTGCTGCGGGCGGCGGGCATCGAGACCACCGTCTCCGGCGACGCGGCGGGCGTGCCGCCGCCGTTGCAGCCGCTGTTCGGGGCGCTGGTTCGGGAGGGCACGACGAACGTGCTGCGGCACAGCCGGGCGCGGCGCTGCGACGTGCTGATCGACGTGGTCGACGGCCAGGTGCGCGTGCGGCTGCGCAACGACGGCGTGCCGGCCGGGTTCGAGGGCGAGTCGGGCGCGGGGCTGGCCGGGTTGCGCGAGCGGTTCGCCACCGTGGGCGGGCGGGTCGAGGCCGGTCCGACACCACCGGAGGGGTTCGAGCTGGTAGGGAAGGCCGGGGTGGGCCGGTGATCCGCGTGGTGCTGGCCGACGACGAGGATCTGATCCGGGGCGCGTTGGCCGCGTTGCTGGAGCTGGAGGACGACATCGAGGTGGTCGCCCAGGCCAGCGACGGTGACGCGGCGGTCGCGGCCGTCCGGGCGCACCGGCCCGACATCGCCGTGTTCGACCTGGAGATGCCCCGGCGCGACGGCGTGCTCGCGGCCGAGGCGGTGCGCGGGCTGGACGGCGTGGCGGTGGTGATCGTGACGCGGCACGCGCGGCCCGGTGTGCTGCGGCGGGCGTTGAGCGCGGGCGTGCGCGGGTTCGTGCCCAAGACCACGCCGGCCGCCCAGCTCGCCTCGATCCTGCGGGACGTGCACGCCGGGCGGCGGTACGTGGACTCCGAGATCGCCGCCGCCGCGTTGACCGAGGGCGCGTGCCCGTTGACGGCACGGGAGCTGGACGTGCTGCGGCACGCGTTGCGGGGCGGCACGGTGGCGACGATCGCGGGCGAGGCGCACCTGGCCGCGGGCACGGTGCGCAACTACCTGTCGTCGGCCATGACGAAGCTCGGCGTGACCACCCGCTACGAGGCCGCCCGGCTGGCCTGGGACGAGGGCTGGATCTGAGCCTGGCCGAGGTGCACGACCTTCACCGTCGTCATCTCGTCGAGCAGCTCGGGGCCGTAGCCGAACCCGGTGCCCGACATCCGGCGCGGCTGGGCCGCACCGCCGGGCGCGCCGCCGAACACCGCGTTGACCTTCACCGTGCCCACGGGCAGCGCCCGCCACGCCTGCTGCGCGTGCGCCATCGACCCGGTCAGCACGGTCGCGGCCAGGCCGTGCTCGTCCACGCACGCCTCCGCCAGGCCCAGCTCGAACGTCGGCACCACGCGCACGGGCGCGACCGGCCCGAACGTCTCCTCCCGCATCACGCGCATGTCCGGCGTGCAGTGGTCGAGCACGGTGGCCGGGTAGTACGCGCCCTCGCGGTCCCCGATCTCGCCGCCGACCAGGAGCCGGGCGCCGTCCGCCACCGCTTCGGCGACGTGCGCGTGCACGTGCTCGCGCATCCGCAGGTCCACCAGGGGCTGCGGGTCGGCGTTCCACCGACGGGCCTGCTCGCACAGCGCGGCCAGGAACTCCTCGGCCACGGCCTCGTGCACGAAGATCCGCTCGACGGACGTGCACAACTGGCCCGCGTTGGTGAACGCCCCGACCGCCGCCTGCTCGGCCGCCCAGACCGGGTCCACGTCGGCGTCGACCAGCAGCGGGTCGTTGCCGCCGTTCTCCAGCAGCGCCTTCGCACCGGTCCGCGCGCAGGCGGCGGCGATCGAGCGGCCGGTGGCCGTGCCGCCGACGTGCGCGACGACGTCCACGTGCGGTGACGCGGCCAGCGCGGCGCCCACCGAGGCGTCGCCGGTGAGGCTTTGCAGGACGCCCGGCGGGAAGTGGTCGACCATGAGCTGGGCCAGCAGCACGCCCGTGTGCGGGCACCGCTCGCTCGGCTTGTGCACGACGGTGTTGCCGGTGACCAGGGCCGCGCCGAGCAGGCCGCAGGAGACGGCGACCGGGTCGTTCCACGGGGTGAGCGCGACGACCACGCCGCGCGGTTCGGGGACCATGAAGTCGGCGGCGTCGTGCGAGCCGCGCAACGACCGGCCGCGGTGGACCGGGCCCAGCTCCGCGTACTGCTCCAACGTGGACACCCCGGCCAGCACACCGTCCCGCGCGGACGCGAATGGGCGGCCGGTCTCGGAGTGCAGGACGTTCGCCAGGTCGTCCGCGTGGTCCCGGATCGCCTGGGCCGCGGCCTTGAGCGCGGCTCCCCGTTCGGCGGCCGGTGTCGCCGCCCAGCCGGGTTGCGCCTCACGCGCGGTGAGCACCGAGCCGGCCACGTCCTCGTCCGTGGCGATGGGCAGCCAGCCGATCAGCTGACCGTCGACCGGGCTGTGGACGTCGAGTGCATCGACACGCATGTCCGTCATGGGCTCCGGGTACCCCGGTGGCCGAGGTGAAACCCGAGGCGAAGCCCCGAGGAGGGAGAGCCATGCCCGGACGTGAGGAGTTGCCGAGCACGATCGCGCGCTCGTCGAAGAAGGCGCAGCGGACGTGGATCAAGGCGCACGACTCGGCCGTGCAGACCTACGGCGAGGGCCAGCGCTCGCACCGGACCGCGTTCGCCGCGTTGAAGCACTCGTTCGAGAAGGTGGGCGACCACTGGGAGCCGAAGAAGGAGAAGGGCCCGTCCGACGCGCAGGCGGCGCGCAGCACGCCGAAGCAGGGCCGCACGGCCGGCGGTGTGGACGCCAACGCCAGCAAGCAGCACCTCTACGACCTGGCCAAGAGGCTGGACGTGCCCGGCCGGTCGACCATGACCAAGCAGCAGTTGGTGGACGCGATCGGCAAGGCGAACAACCGCAAGACCGCGAAGGCCCGGTCGTAGCACCTTTGTGGACGGTCCGGGCGTCACGAGCGGAAGGACCGCGTGACGCCCGGGCCGTTGTCCCGTCAGCCGGCGGTCACGTCCGCAGCCAGGACCGATCGGTCAGGAGCTGGCTCGCCTGAGGGCCCATCAAGGTCATGCCGCCGTCCACCACGAACGACGCGCCGGTCACGTAACCGGCCGCCGGCGTCGCCAGGAACGCCACCACCGAGGCCACCTCGCCCGCGTGCCCCGGACGTCCCAAGGGCACACCGGGCCGCGCCACGGTCCGCGGGTCCACGTCCTCCTGGCCCGTCATCGGCGTCGAGATCTCCCCCGGCGCGACCGAGTTCACCGTGATCGCGTGCTCGGCCAGCTCCAGCGCCAGCACCTTGGTCAACGCGCCCAACCCGGCCTTCGCCGCGCAGTACGGCGCGGCACCCACCCGCGGCTGGTGCTCGTGGACCGAGGTGATGTTGATGATCCGACCGCCCCGGCCCGCCTCGATCATGTGCTTCGCCGCCCGCTGCGCGCACAGGAACGCGCCGTCGAGGTCCACCGACAGCACGCTGCGCCACGTGTCGAAGTCCATGTCCATGGCCTTCTGCGCGGTCCCCGTGCCCGCGCAGTTCACCAGCACGTCGATCCCGCCCAGCTCGGCCGCCAGCTCGTCCACCACGGACGCCGCGGTCGGCAGGTCGGTCAGGTCCAGTTGCCGCACGGCCGCCCGGACGCCGTGCTCGCGGACCTCCCGGGCGGTCGCCTCGGCGCCGTCGGCGTCCGTGTGGAACGTGATGCCGACGTCCACGCCGCCGCCCGCGAGGGCGACCGCGACGGCCTTGCCGATGCCGGAGTCGGCCCCGGTGACGACCGCGCGCATCGGCGCGCCGACCCGGTCCTGGGGCAGTGGTGCGCTCATGGCGTGCGGGTACCCCGGCCCGGGTTTGCCACACGCCGTGCCGGGAACGCTCCGGGCAGTCGACCCGGCAAGCTGGGAGGAGCGTCATGAAGGCCGTCACCTGGCACGGCAAGCGGGACGTGCGCGTGGACACCGTGCCCGACCCGACCCTCAAGGAGCCGACCGACATCATCGTCCGCATCACGTCCACCGGCCTGTGCGGCTCCGACCTGCACCTGTACGAGGTGATGGGTCCGTTCATCGACGAGGGCGACATCCTCGGGCACGAGCCGATGGGCGTGGTCGAGGAGGTCGGCGCGGAGGTCACCGAGGTCAAGCCGGGCGACCGGGTCGTGGTGCCGTTCAACATCTCCTGCGGCACGTGCTTCATGTGCGAACGGGGCCTGCAGTCCCAGTGCGAGACGACCCAGGTCCGCGAGCAGGGCTCGGGCGCGGCGCTGTTCGGCTACACCAAGCTGTACGGGCAGGTGCCCGGCGCGCAGGCCGAGTACCTGCGGGTGCCGTTCGGCAACACGCTGCCGATCAAGGTGCCGGAGGGCCCGGCGGACGACCGGTTCGTGTACCTGTCCGACGTGCTGCCCACGGCGTGGCAGGCGGTGGAGTACGCGGGCACGCGCGACAGCCTGGTCGTGCTCGGCCTCGGCCCGATCGGCGACATGGCGACCCGCATCGCGCAGCACCGCGGCGTGGAGACCGTCATCGGCGTCGACCTCGTGCCCGAGCGCATGGCCCGGGCCCGCGGCCACGGCGTCACCGTGCTGAACGTGCGCGACGGCCACCTGGTGGACCACATCCGCGAGCTCACCGGCGGGCGCGGCCCGGAGGCCGTGATCGACGCCGTGGGCATGGAGGCGCACGGCGCGCCGGTCGCGAAGCTCGCCCACCAGGCCGTCGGCCTGCTCCCGGACGCGATCGCGGCCCCGTTCATGCGGACCGCGGGCGTCGACCGGTTGCACGCGCTGCGGCTGGCGATCGAGATCGTGCGGCGCGGCGGCACCATCTCCATCTCCGGTGTGTACGGCGGGATGGCGGACCCGATGCCCATGCTGACCCTGTTCGACAAGCAGGTGCAGTTGCGCATGGGCCAGGCCAACGTGTGGCGCTGGGTGCCGGAGATCCTGCCGCTGCTGACCGACGACGACCCGCTCGGCGTGGACTCCTTCGCCACCCACCACCTGCCGCTCGACCAGGCCCCGCACGCCTACGACATCTTCCAGCGCAAGCAGGACAGCGCGGTCAAGGTGCTGCTGCGCCCGTGAGGGGCTATCGTCCGGCAATGATCCGCTTTCGGTGGTGTGCCGCCGTGGCGTTGCCGGCGGTGTTGGTGCTGGGCGGGTGTGGCACGAGCTCGGACGACCTGGTCCGGCGGACGGCGGAGGAGTTCACCTCGGCGGTGGCCGCGGGCGACTCGGACCGGGCGTGCGACCTGCTGACCGAGAAGGCCCGCGAGGACGTGGAGTGCTCGTCGCTGGACGTGCCCGGCGGCGCGGTGCGGTCGGTCGAGGCGTGGGGTGACGCGGCGCAGGTCCGCACGTCGGACGACGTGCTGTTCCTGCGCGACGTGACCTCGGGCTGGCGGGTGTCCGGCGCGGGCTGCCGACCGCAGGGCGAGCGGCCGTACAAGTGCGAGGTGGGTGGGCCGTGACGCAACGCGGGATGTTCTACGTCTACCTGATCGGCGTGCTCGCGCTGATGGTGTGCTTCAGCGTCATCGGGTTGGTGGGCCTGTGAAGAGGTTCCTGCGCGACAACGGGTTGGGGTTGGCGTTCGGCCTGCTGTTCCTGGCGTCGTTGGTCGGCCAGGCGTTCTCGGGCAACGCCGACCTGAACAACCGCCTGCTCGCCGACGGCGGCGACCCGATCGGCTTCTGGCAGTACGTGACGTCGTCGGAGTTCGCGGTGGACGTGGCCGAGAACTGGCAGTCGGAGTACCTGCAGTTCTTCCTGTTCATCTTCGCCACGGTGTGGTTGATGCAGAAGGGGTCGACCGAGTCGAAGACCGCCGAGCGGCTGGGCGCCGAGTCCGATCGGGACCAACTGCTCGGCGCGCACCTGAAGGAGCAGTCGCCGCCGTGGGCGAAGGCGGGCGGTTGGCGCACGAAGCTGTACTCGAACTCGCTCGGCCTGGTCATGCTCGGGCTGTTCCTCGGCTCGTGGCTGACCCAGTCGATCGCCGGACGCAGCCAGCACAACAACGACCAGCTCAACTCGTTCCAGGACCCGGTGTCCTGGTGGGACTACGTGCTGTCGGCGGACTTCTGGAACCGGTCGTTGCAGAACTGGCAGTCCGAGTTCCTCGCCATCGGCTCGATGGTGGTGTTCAGCGTGTACCTGCGCCAGCGCGGCTCGTCGCAGTCGAAACCGGTGGGCGCGCCGCACGACTCGACCGACGAGTCGGGCTGACCGCCATCCGCGACCGGCGCGAGGTCCGCGGGTGACGCGGGGTGACGCGTTCCGACCGCCGAGTCCGCCGACCACTGTCCGCGGCCGGCCCGGGGCGACGCCACTCGCCCGACCGACCGGTCCGGCCACCCGGCACCCGCAGCCGGGTGTCGCCACACGACCCGGCCGACAACGCGCCAACCGGCGTTTCGCGGCCGGCCCCGAACGCCGGGGCCGGCCGCGATCCGCTAAGCCCTGCCGGCGAGGGTGCCCAGCTCGACCAGCCCGCTCAACGCCGCCGGCAGCGGACCGCGGTGCAGGACGCCGAGGCGTTGCGTGGCCCGGGTCAGCGCCACGTACAGCTCGGCCGCCCCGCGCGGGCCGTCGGCGATGATCCGCTCGGGTTCCACGACCAGGACGGCGTCGAACTCCAGCCCCTTGGTCTCCGACGCGGCCACCGCGCCCGGCACGTCGGGCGGCCCGATCACCACGCTGGTGCCCTCACGGCCCGCTTCTGCCCGCACGAACTCCTCCACCGCGGCGGGCAGCTCGTCCTCCGTCACCTGCCTCGACCACGGCCGCACGCCGCACGCCCGCACCGACTCCGGCGGCGCGACGTCGGGCGCGAACTCGGCCAGCACCGCGGCGGCGACCGCCATGATCTCGGCCGGGGTGCGGTAGTTCACCGTCAACGACCGGTAGACCCAGCGGCCCGGCACGTACGGCTCCAGCACCGAGTCCCACGACGTCGCACCGGCCGGCGACCGGCGTTGAGCGAGGTCGCCGACCACGGTGAAGGAACGGCCCGGGCAGCGGCGCATCAGCACCCGCCAGTCCATCTCGGACAGCTCCTGCGCCTCGTCCACCACGACGTGCCGGTAGGTCCAGTCCCGGTCCGCCGAGGCGCGCTCCACCAGCTCCCGGGTGTCGCGCTCCATCACGCGGTCCGCCAGGTCCTCGGCGTAGAGCAGGTCCGTGGCGAACAGGTGGTCCTCGTCGTCCATCGAGTCCTGGCGGCTGACGAGGCTGTCCAGCACGCCGGCGGCGAACTCGGTCTCCGCCTTGCGCGCGCGCTCGGCGGCCCGGTCGTCGGCCTTGTCCCGGCCCAGCAGGTCGACCAGCTCGTCCAGCAAGGGCATGTCCGACACCGTCCACGCCTCGCCGTCGGCGCGCCACAACGCCTGGTCGGCCCCGGCCGCGCGCAGCCGTTCCGGCGAGGTGTACAGCGAGGACAGCAGCTGTCGGGGCGTCAGGACCGGCCACAGCTCGTCCAGGGCGGCGGTGAACGCCTCGTCCTGCGCGAGCTCCTTGACCAGGTCGGCGCGCAGCCGTTCCCACGACTCGCGGTCCGACCGGCTCAGCCAGTCCTTGCCGATCCGGGGGATCGCCCGTTCGGTGAGCACGTAGGTGACGATCTCGGCGAACACCGCGCGGGCCTCGTTGTGCGGCAGGCCGCCGGCACGCGCCTCTTCTCGCGCCCACTGCGCGGTCTCGGCGTCGATCCGCCCCCGCACGCCGCCCAGCTCGACGGTCAGCGGCTCCTCCGGCAGCCGCTGCCGGTCCGCCACCGCCGCCTTGAGCACGTCGAGGATCTTCAGCGAGCCCTTGAGCCGCGCGACCTCCGGCGCGTCCTCGGCGGTGACCCGCAGACCGGGCACGAAGCCGCCGGGGGTGGTGAACACCACGTCGGACTCGCCCAGCGACGGCAGCACGCGGCCGATGTGGTTCAGGAACGCCGGGTTGGGCCCGACCACGAGCACGCCGTGGCGCTCCATCCGCTCGCGCTGCGTGTAGAGCAGGTACGCGACGCGGTGCAGGGCGACGACGGTCTTGCCGGTGCCCGGACCGCCCTCGATCACCAGCACGCCGGGGTGGTCGAGCCGGATGATCTCGTCCTGCTCGGCCTGGATCGTGGCCACGATGTCGCGCATGCCCTCACCGCGCGGCGCGTTGACCGCCGCGAGCAGCGCCGCGTCACCGCGTTGCGCGCCGTCGGGGCGGCCGAGCACCTCGTCGGTGAACTCGACCACCTGCCGCCCGCGGGTGTGGAACTGGCGACGGCGGCGCATGTTCTCCGGGTTGGCCCCGGTGGCGACGTAGAACGGGCGGGAGGCGGGTGCCCGCCAGTCGAGCAGCACCGGCTCGTAGTCGCGCTCCTCGTCGAACAGGCCGATCCGGCCGATGTAGGAGCGCTCGCCGGTGACGGAGTCCAGCCGGCCGAAGCACAGCCCGTTGTCGGCCACGGCCAGCCGCTTGGCGTCCTTGGCCAGCGCGCGCACCTCGTCGTCGCGCTCCAGCGCGGTGCCGCCGGTCCCCCGCAGCGCCGCCTCGTACCGCGCCTTCACCCGCGCCCGCTCGACGTCGAGCCGCCGGTGGAGATCGGCCACGTAGGCGCGCTCGGAACGCAATTCCTCTTCATACCCCTGAGTTGACACGTGCCCCTCACAACAGCTAAGCTCGATTTAGATTCGGCGGGTACTCCTGTGCTTTCGGAGTGCACGCCGATTTTTCATTCTCCACCGCGTGTCAAGTCGACGGGTGGCTCACGCGCTCCGGTTTCCGCAGGTCTCGGGCATTGCCGGAGAATTCTGCGGCACGGCCGGGGGCTTGCCGCAAGACCCGGGGTGCGCTATAAGTTGAAAGTGGCAGGAGGGGCTTTCCCGGCACCTTCACGAAGTGGCGATCACCGCGGAATCCCCGCTCACTCGAGGCGGTCCTCGTCGTCCTCGCCCTCGGAGATGGTGTCGCGCACGCGCTCGCGCCACGGCCAGGCGAACCACAGCGTGCCGAACACCACGGCGGCGAACACGCCCAGCACGACGGCCACCCAGCCGCCCGCGACGACCTCGCCGAGCAGCAGGATCGTGCCGGTCATCGCCACCGCCAGGCACGCCAGGCCGGCGATCGCGAAGCGGTTCGCCACCTCGATCACGTCCTCGCGCCTGCCGCGGCGGAACAGCAGCCGGTGCCAGGCCGCGGGCGCGGTCAGCAGCGCCACCGCGCCCGCGGCGAACAGGACCGTGATCAGGTGGGTCACGCGGATGTAGCCGTCGGCCGAGGCGTAGCGGTCGGTGAAGGCTATGGACAGCAGGAAGCCGAACAGGATCTGCACGCCCGCCTGGGCCACTCGCAGTTCCTGCAACAACTCGTTGAGGTTGCGGGCCAACCGCCGTTGGTGTGACTCCTCAGCCTGACTCACCGCCACCACATACCCAACCGCGTGGTGTTTCAATCATCACTGCGGGTGACGAACGACAGCCCGAAGTGGTTCAGCGTGGCGGGCAGCGGCGGGTGCAGCGTCGGCACGTCCAGGTGCGGGCGCAACGCGTCCAGCATCGCGCCGCCGGCCACCAGCACGAGGTCGCGACCGGGGCAGATGCCCGGACCGCCGCTGAACGGCACCAGACCCGGGTCGGCGGGCGCGGGCCAGTTCTCCGGCGCGTAGGAGTCGGCGCGGGACAGCCGGTCCGGGTCGCGGTGGAAGTACGGCACGAACACGATGAACGTGGTGCGGGCGGGCAGCCACGTGCCGTGCCAGCGGGTCGGCTCGGTGCTCTCGCGCAGGATCACCGGCGTCGTCGGCCACAACCGCACCGACTCCCAGATCCCGGCCTCGCCCTCGCCGCCGATCGCCAGCGCGCGCATGGTCGCGATGCCCGCCGCGTCGAACGCGAACAGCCAGTGGGGCGCCTGTTCGACCAGCTCGTCGGCCGGCCCGAGGCTCGCCAGGCTGCCCGGCTCGCCGCGCTCCAGGTGCCCGCACAAGCGGTCCTCGAACCGCCGGCGCAACGCCTCCCGGCGCGGGTGCAGGTAGGCCCAGTTGGCGTTCGCGCGCAGGGTCTGGAGCATGTCGGTCAGCTCGACGTCCTCCCGCGCGAACGACCCGAGCACGATCCGCCGCGCGGCCCGCCACCACGCCTGGGCGAACGAGTCCCAGGTCAGCCGACCGGTGCCGCGGGCGTGCCGCAGCAGCAGGTCGGCCTCGTCGGCCACGATCGCCCGGACGTCGATCTTGTCCGGTCGCAGCACGTCCTCGTTCACCGCGCGCCGCCGCGCCCGCTCCCGCCCCGTCGAGATCAGCACGCCGTGCGGCTGGAAGTGCTTGAGCGCCGCCCTCTTCTCGACGGTGGCCAGGGCGAACGGCGACGGTGACTCGGCCAGCAGCCGCGCCACGTCCAGCGGGTCGAGCAGCAGCGCGACGCTGCGCCCGGTCACGCGCAGGCGCAGCGGTTGCGGGCCGTACCGCTCCCGCAACCGCTTCATCGTCGCCACCGCCGCCGCGTCCGCCCGTGCCTTCGCCGCCAGCGCCGTCGCCGACGGCCGGCGCAGGATCACGCCCTTGGCCAGCGTCGGCAGCAGCACCTTGGCGAAGGCCCTCCCGGTGTCCAGCCGGGAGGCTACGGCCACGACCCCTCCTCTGCGTGGGCGACGACGAGCTCGCGCACCTCGCACCCCTCGGGCTGGCGCAACGCGAACACGATCGCGTCGGCGACCCGCTCCGGCGGGTTCAGCTTGCTGTCGTCCGGCGGCCGGTACTGCTCGGCGCGGTCGTCGAAGAAGTGCGTGCGCATGCCGCCGGGGATCACCAGCGTCACGCCGACCCGGCCCGCGGTCTCCGCCGCCAGCGCCCGGGTGAAGCCGACCACGCCGAACTTCGAGGCGCAGTACGCGGTGGCGTCGCTGACGGCCTTGATGCCCAGCGTGGACGCGATCGTCACCACCCGGCCGCCGTCCAGCATGGGCAGCGCCGCCCGCACCACCGCGGCGGTGCCGAGCAGGTTCACCATCACCACCCGGTCCCAGTCCGCGCCGGACACCTCGTCCAGCCGACCGCACGCGTCGGTGCCCGCCGCCGTGACGACGGCCCGCAGGCCGCCGTTGCGCTCGGCGATCGCCTTGACCGCGCGTTCCGCCGCCCTGGTGTCGGACAGGTCGACCGACTCGAAGTCGGCCACCTCCGACGACGACGGCGCGGCCTTGTCCAGCACCAGCGGCTGCCCGCCCAACTCGTGCACCGCGTGCACCACCGCCGCGCCCAAGCCGGACGCGCCTCCGGTCACCAACACCTGGCCGAGCATCAGCCCCTCCTCGACAGCATCTCGGTGGTCGAACGGCCGCGGTGGTAGGGCACGACGACGGTGCGCCCACCCCACCCCCGGACCAAGTCCGCTTCCGGCAGCGACTCCACGGTGTAGTCGCCACCCTTGACCCACACGTCCGGGCGCAGTGCGGCCAGCACGCGTTCCGGGGTGTCGTCCTCGAACACGATCACGTCGTCCACGCAGCCCAGCGCGCGCAGCACCTCGACCCGGTCCTGCTCCTTGGTGACGGGCCGGTCCGGGCCCTTGAGCCGGCGCACGGACTCGTCGGAGTTCAGGCACACCACCAGGCAGTCACCGAGCGACCGGGCGGCGCGCAGCGTGCGGACGTGGCCCGCGTGCAGCAGGTCGAAGCAGCCGCCGGTGGCGACGACCGTGCCGCCGCGCGCCCGCACCGCGTCCACTGTGGACAATCGGTCGACCGGTCGGAACCCGGACGCGCCGCCGTGACTCAGGAAGTCGGCGGCCGACGTGACGCCGTCGGCGATCGCGTCGTCCATCGCCGCACCGCCCATGAGCCGGGCGGCGACCGTCACCGCGAACCGGTCACCCGCGCCGCACGGGTCGACCACCGGCACGCGGGGCGCGGGCACGGCGACCGGCGTGCCGCCACCGTGCAGCAGGGCGCCGTCGGCCCCGAGGGTCACCACGACGGCCCGTGCCCGCCACTTCGCGCGCAGCGCTTCGAGGGCGTCCATCGGGTCGGCGTGACCGCTGAACGCCTTGGCCTCGGCCGCGTTCGGCGTGACGAGCCGCGCACCGGGCACCGGGTCCGGTCCGCGCGGGTGCGGGTCCCAGACGACGGGACGGCGGGCGAGCACGCCGCGCAGCCGTTCGTCGCGCAGCAGGCCGCGCCCGTAGTCGGAGACCAGCACGCAGTCGGCCTCCAGCACCGCGTCGAGCATGGCGTCGGTGGCCTGCGGCACGCCGGACCCGCCGCCGCGGTCGAGCCGGGCGATCGACTGGTCGCCGCAGCGCAGCCGGGTCTTGACCGGGGTGGGCGCGGGTGACGGCCCGAGCACGCTCGGCACGCGGGCCAGCTCCTCGCGCAGCCGGTGGCCGTCCTCGTCGTCCGCCACGGCGCTGACCAGCGTGACGTCGACGCCGTCGGCGGCGGCCAGGGCCGCGGCCAGTCCCGCGCCACCGGGTCGGGCGCGTTCCTCCCGCACGTCCAGGACGGGCGCGGGCGCGTCCGGGCACAGGCGTTCCGCGGTGCCCAGCACGTCGATGTCCAGCAACGAGTCGCCGACGACGACCAGCTTCACGACAACCCTCCTTCTCCGCCACCCTCGCCGCGAGGTCGCGTCGGTCCAGGCGTCCTCGCCGGCCGTCCGCGGAGCAGCGGCGACCCAGCACAGCCCAGCTTCACGAGACCCTCCGTTCCGACGTCGGCAGAGCCGCCTCGAACGCCGCGCACAGGGCGTGCACGGCCACCAGCTGGGCTTCCTGCACGTTCGCGGGCTCGCCGGGCAGCGCCAGCACCTCGTCCACCGCCTCGGCCAGCGGGTTCGGGGCCGGGCCCGTCATCGCCCACACGTGCGCGCCCGCCTCCCGGGCCGCCTTCGCCGCCTCCAGCAGGTTCTGGCTGCGCCCGCTGGTCGACAGCAGCACGACCACGTCCTGCGGCCGGGCGTGCGCGGTGACCTGCCGGGCGAACACCTGGTCGTAGCCGTAGTCGTTGCCGATCGCGGTGACGCTGGAGGACTCCGCGCACAGCGCGATCGCCGAGAACGGCCGCCGGTCGTCGCGGAACCGGCCGACGAGCTCGGCGGTCAGGTGCTGCGCCTCGGCGGCCGACCCGCCGTTGCCCGCCGCCAGCAGCCGGCCGCCGTCGGCCAGCCTGCGGGCCAGCACACCGCCCCAGCGGGTCAGGCGCGGCGCCTGGGCTCGCAGCCCGGCCAACGACTGGGCCAGTCCGTTCAAGTGCGCCTCGACTGTCATCGGGTTCCTCCCACGGCCACGGCCCGACCCGCCGTGACCCGCTCGTATACGCGTTCGGTGTCCTCGGCGATCCGGTCCCACGTGTAGCGCACGCCGACCCGGTCCAGGCCCGCGAGGCCGCACGCCTCGCGGCGGGCCTCGTCGGACAGCAGCGAGTGCAGCGCCCGGCACAGCGCCGCCGGGTCGCGCGGCGGCACGAGCACGCCCGTGACGCCGTCCACCACCGTGTCGGTCAGGCCGCCGACCGCGCTGGCCACCACCGGCACGCCGCACGCCATGGCCTCCAGCGGCACGATGCCGAACGGCTCGTACCACGGCACGCACGCCACCACGTCGGCCGAGCGCAGCAGCGCGGGCATCGCGTCCCGCGACACCTGCCCCGCCAGGCACAGCCGGGGCCGCACGCCGAGGCGTTCGGCGTGCGCCGCCAGCCGCCGCGCCTCCGGGTCGGACTCGACGTCCACCGGGCCGCCCGCGATGACCAGCTCGGTGTCCGGCAAAGACCGCAGCACGGTGATCAGGTCCTGGAAACCCTTGCGCGGCACCAGCCTGCCGACGGAGACGATCCGGTGCCGGTAGCGGCGGCGGTCCACGGGGCCCTCGGGCCGGAAGCGGGCCGGGTCCACCCCGCACGGCACGACGGAGATCCGCAACCGCTGCACGCCCATGCGCATCAGCTCGGCCACCTCGTCGTCACACGTCGCCGCGATCCGGTCGGCCTCACGCCCGATCATCCGCTCGATGCCGATCCGCTCGGCCGGGCTGGTGTCCTCCGCGCCCTGGTGGCGGCGCTTGACCGTGCCCAGGGCGTGGAACGTCTGCACCACGGGCACGCCGACCTTGCGCGCGGCGAGCACCGAGGCCAGCCCGGACATCCAGAAGTGCGCGTGCACCACGTCCGGGCGCTCCTGGTCCCACTGCTGCTCCAGGAACCGGGCGAACTCGCCCATGTGCGGCAGCAGCTCGTCCTTGGGCACCGCGCACGCCGGTCCGGCCGGCACGTGCACCACGTCGTAGCCCTGCTCGGTGCGCACCCGCTCGGGCAGGTCCGGGTCGTCGCCGCGGGTGTAGACCACCACGTCGTGCCCGCGTGCCGAGAGCGCCGCCGACAGCGCGGCGACGTGCACGTTCTGGCCGCCCGCGTCGACACCGCCCAGGGCGGCCAACGGGCTGGCGTGCTCGGACACCATCGCGATCCTCATCCGCTCACTCCTGTCAGCAACCGGTCCCAACTCCGCAGGAAGGCGTCGAGTCCGTACCGGGCCAGGGCGAACTCCCTGGCCTGCTTCCCCTTCTGCCTGGCCAGCGCGGGGTCGGCGACCAGCTCGGCCACCGCCCGCACCAGCTCGTCCACGTCGGTGGACACCACACCCGCCTCCGGCGGCACCGCGCGCACGACCTCGGTGCACGCCAACGCGACCACGGGCATCCCCAGGTGCATCGCCTCGATCAGCGACAGCCCCAGCGACGTCCACCGCACCGGGTGCAGGTACAGGCGTCGCCGGGCCAGCTCGCGGTGCAGCGAGACCAGGTCGTGGTCACCGCGCCCCATCTCCCCCAGCTTCTCGGTCTTCATGCCGTAGACGTCCAGCGGCGCGGCCTCGGCGAACCGGGGCAGCAGGTCCGTGCCGACGACGCGGCCGCGCCGCACCGGCTCGTTGACCACCACGGCCGCACGGGGCAGCTCACCGGTGTACTGAGGCCCGGGGTCGACCACCCCGTGTTCGATGACGACGGTCCGCGCGGTGCCGCAGTCCCACATGAGGTCGTTGAAGTGGGTGACGTGGACGATCGTGCCCGGCCAGTCCTTGAGCGGGTGGGTCTGGTTCGGGTACTTGGGGGTGTTGTGCTCCAGGTACACGACCGGGATCCCGGTCGGCACCAGGCCGACTTCCTCCGGCCGTTGCAGCACCGCGATGTCCGCCCCGAGATCGGGCACCTCGGACACGTCCACCTCGCGGGCGGCCGGCCAGTCGCGCCCGGCCAGGCCGATGCCCTTGGGCGGGCCGGGGACCAGGTAGTCGTGACCGCCCCGGACGAACGCGTTCGTCCACGAGCCGTGCACGTGCCACAGCAGGATCTTCACGTCCGCACCCCCACGAGGTCGGCTACGGCGGCGACGACCCGGTCGGCCGTCACCCGGTCGAGGCACGGGTGGCCGGGCACCGGACACTCGCGTGCGCGCGAGTCGCGGCACGGCGCGTCCTGGTCGCCCAGCAACACGTGCGGCCCGTGCGGCGCCCACCGACTGGCGGGCACGACGGGGGAGAACAAGGACACGACGGGCGTGCCCACGGCGGCGGCGAGGTGCGCCGGGCCGGTGTTGCCGACCACGACGGCGTCCGCGCGGGCCAGCAACCCGGCCAGCTCGGCGAACGTCGTGCGGCCGCCGAGGTCCACGCCGTGCGCGCCGGCCACGTGCTTGGTCAGCGCGGTCTCGTTCGGGCCGCCGGTGACCAGCACGCGGTGCCCGGCTTGGGCGAGCGCCGTGACGGCTTGCGCGCACCGGTCCGGCGACCAGGCGCGGGCGGGCACGGACGCGCCCGGGTGCACGACGACGTACGGCCCGATCTCGCCCGGCTCCGGCGGCGCGACGATCGCCAGCCGGCCGTCGTCGCCGGGCGGGAGCTCGAAACCGGCGGCCCGTGCGACCTGGAGCGCGCGCTCGGCCTCCGGGATGTCCGGGTCGTCGCGCAGCCGGACGTCGAGCAGCGAGCCGGGGTAGTCGGTGGAGCGGGCCACGACCTTCGGCACGCCGGCCAGCTTCAGCAGCAGCGCCAGCGGCAGCGGGCTCTGGTGGAAGGAGGTCAGGACCAGGGCCACGTCCGCGCGGATCCCCTTGAGCAGGGCCACCATCCCCTCGATGTCGGGGTTGCGGACCTCGGGCGCGGGGTTGGTGATCCACGGGCAGTCCCAGCGCACGACCCGCTGCACGCCGGGCAGCAGCTCCGCCGCCTGCGCGCCGGAATGCCCGCACAGCAGCACGACTTCGCCCGCGTGCGCGGCGGCGCGCACGGCCGGGCCGGCGAGCAGCACGTCGCCGTCGTTGTCGAGCCTGGCCACGATCGTCCTCATAGGACCATCGCCAACGCGGACCGGAGGTCGGGCGCGGTGTGCGGCGCGCGGTCGACCTCGTCGGGCAGGGTGACCGGGGTGGGCACGAGGATCGGCGTGACGCCGGCGGCGAGGGCAGCTTTGACGTCCGCCTCGATGTCGCCGATGAAGTAAGTGCGCTCGGGGCGCGCGCCGAGGGCCTCGCAGGCGTCGAGGATCATGGTGGGCGCGGGTTTGCGGCACGCGCAGCCGTCGTCGGGGTGGTGCGGGCACACTTGCCAGGTGCCGAACCGGCCGAGCAGCGCCTCCACCCTCGCGTTCACCGCGTCCACTTGGGCGCGGGTGAGCAGACCACGACCGATGCCGGACTGGTTGGTGACCACGCCCGTGCGCACACCGTGGGCGCGCAGCAGGCGCAGGACGTCACGCGCACCGGGCATCGGGCGCACCCGGTCGGGGTCGCCGTTGTAGGGCACGTCGGTGATGAGCGTGCCGTCGCGGTCGAAGAGAACCGCGTCGGGGTACTGGTCCACAGAGGAGAGTTAGCCGGTGAGAAGCGAAGCAAACACTTCCCGGAGAAGCGCTACTCCCGGTTACCAGCCGATGGGTTGACATGTGTGTGGAACCCGTGTTGGGGGGTACTCAAGTGTCGAACTCGATTCCCGAGGAGAGGTTGTTAGCTGTGACGACGATCGAGAAGTCCGTGGACGTCGAGGTCCCGGTCACGACCGCGTACAACCAGTGGACGCAGTTCGAGTCGTTCCCGCAGTTCATGGAGGGCGTCGAGCGCATCACCCAGGTCACTCCCACCAGGACCCACTGGGTCACCAAGATCGGTGGGGTGACGCGGGAGTTCGACGCGGAGATCACCGAGCAGCACCCCGACGAGCGGGTGGCGTGGCACACCGTCGACGGCCCGCCGCAGGGTGGTGTGGTGACCTTCCACCGGCTCGACGAGCGCCGCACGCGGGTCCACGTGCAGATGGAGTACGACCCGCAGACGCTGACCGAGAAGGCCGGCGCGGCGATCGGTCTGGTCGACCACCGGGTGTCCGGTGACCTGGAGCGGTTCAAGGAGTTCATCGAGGGGCGCGGCCTGGAGACCGGCGCGTGGCGCGGTGACGTGAGCCGTCCGCCGCAGGCCGGCGAGACGCGTCACGACCTGCCGGACGCGGGCCGTCCGGGAGACCCGTTGCGATGAGCACCGAGGCGGCCCGGGAGCGGCGGCGGAGCTGGTCAGACCCTCCGCTCCCCCACCCCCGGCCGCCGGTCGACGGCAGTTGAGTCGACGTGCGAAAGCCCCGCGAGCTCCGGCCGCGGGGCTTTCGCA